>NZ_PCOY01000030.1 GCF_002979475.1 Microbacterium sp. MYb62
TAGCCCTGGTGCTCACCGGGTACGCCAGCATCCACTTCCTGCAGCGCTCGCTGCTGCTCGACAACATCAACGCGGACTACGTGCGCACCGCTCGCGCGAAGGGTCTCACCAAGCAGCAGGCGATCCGCAAGCACGCGCTGCGCACCTCGCTCATCCCGGTGGCCACCCAGGTCGCGTTCACGATCCCGGCGATCTTCACCGGCGCGGTCCTGACCGAGACGATTTTCGCGTGGAACGGCATGGGCAAGTACTTCATCGACACGATCTCGAAGAACGACATCCACGGCACGGTCGCGATCGCGGCCTTCGGCGCCGTGCTGACGGCCATCGGCGCCATCCTCGCCGACATCGCCGTCGTGGTGCTCGACCCGCGAGTGAGAGTGAGCTGACATGACCACCGACATGATCGACCCCACTGTCCAGCACCCGACGGGCGGCACCCCCGGTCCCGAGACCACGCAGGTCGCGACCAAGCGCCTCTCGAAGTGGGAGCTCTACTGGCGGCGCTTCGCGCGCAACCGCGGTGCACTCGCGGGCCTCGTGATCTTCGTGCTCCTGGTCCTGTTCGCGATCTTCGGACCGCTGATCGCGCAGTACGACCACACCGAGCTCGACTTCCTCGCCCTCAGCATGGGTCCGTCGTCCGACCACTGGTTCGGTACCAACAACGCCGGCAACGACCTGTTCGCCCAGGTCGCCGTCGGTCTGCAGCGCTCCCTGATGATCGCCGTGAGCGTCTCGGTCGGTGTGACGATCGTCTCCGCGCTCGTGGGCACTGCGGCCGCCTACTTCGGCGGGTGGACCGAGCGCATCTCGCTGCTGATCATCCACTTCATGATGGTCATCCCGGCCTTCCTCATCCTCGCGATGATCTCGAACAAGTCCGGCGGCGATTGGCGCATCATCGCGCTCATCATGATCTTCGTGATCGGCTGGTACTTCCCCGCCCGTGTCATCTGGACGATGGCGCTCTCCCTGCGAGAGCGCGAGTACGTCAGTGCCGCACGATACATGGGCGTCGGCGGGATGCGCATCGTCCTGCGTCATCTGCTGCCGAACATCGGCTCCCTGCTCGTGATCAACTTCACCCTCGGCGTCGTCACGGCCGTCGTCACCGAGACCGGACTCTCGTTCCTCGGCTTCGGCGTCAAGATCCCGGATGTGTCGCTCGGTGCCCTCATCGGCGCCGGGTCCAGCTCGTTGACCACGGCACCCTGGCTGTTCTACTTCCCCGCGGCGGCGCTGACGCTCCTCACCGTGTCCATGGCACTCGTCGCCGACGGACTGCGCGACGCCCTCGATCCCACCTCTGCTGCAGGAGGCCGCGCATGAGCGCCGTACTTTCCGTCCGCGACCTGAAGGTCAGCTTCGCTTCCGAAGCCGGCCGCGTCGATGCCGTCCGCGGCGTCTCATTCGACCTCGAGGCCGGGAAGACGCTCGGCATCGTCGGCGAATCCGGTTCCGGCAAGTCCGTGACGTCGCTGGCCATCATGGGACTCCTCGACGAGAACGCCAAGGTCACCGGATCGATCATGTACGACGGCAAAGAGCTCGTCGGCATGAGCGACAAGCAGCTGTCGGTGATCCGCGGCAACGGCATGTCCATGGTCTTCCAGGATCCGCTGACCTCGCTCACTCCGGTCTTCACCGTGGGCGACCAGCTCATCGAGGCTCTGACCGTGCATCGCAGCCTGTCGAAGAAGGAGGCGTGGGACCGCTCGGTCGAGTTGTTGAAGCTCGTCGGCATCACCGAGCCGGAGCGGCGCATGAAGTCGTTCCCCCATGAGTTCTCGGGCGGCATGCGCCAGCGCGTCGTCATCGCGATCGCGATGGCCAACAACCCCAAGCTCATCATCTGCGACGAGCCCACGACGGCTCTCGACGTGACCATCCAGGCGCAGATCCTCGACCTGATCGAGAAGGCGCAGGATGAGACCGGCGCCGCGGTGATGATGATCACGCACGACATGGGAGTGGTGGCCCGCACCGCCGACGACGTGATGGTGATGTACGCGGGCAAGCCGGTGGAGCACGCCCCCGTGCACGAGCTCTTCCACCGCACGCGCATGCCCTACTCGATCGGCCTCCTGGGCGCGATCCCCCGCGTCGACAAGTCGGAGAAGGAGGCGCTCACCCCGATCAAGGGCAACCCGCCGCTGCTGATCAACCTCCCGGACGCATGCCCCTTCGCCGATCGCTGCCCGATCGTGATGGACGCGTGCCGCACGAGAGAGCCGGAGCTGCTTCCGGTCGCGACCGGTTCGGGAACCGAGCACCGCGCGGCCTGCATCCGCTCCGGTGAGATCGAGGACGGCGGCCTCCTGGGCGGCCTGCCCGTTTACCCGGTCCGTGTGGTGCCGGAGAGCGCGCTGACGAAGACGCCCCGCGAGGAGCGTCCGATCACGCTGCAGGTGACGAACCTGACCAAGACGTTCCCGCTCCTGAAGGGCGCCTTCCTCAAGCGCAAGGTCGGCGAAGTCCATGCGATCAAGGGCGTGAGCTTCGATGTGCGCCAGGGCGAGACGATGGCCATCGTCGGCGAGTCCGGCAGCGGCAAGACCACGACGCTGCTGCAGATCATGGACATGGTCAAGCAGTCCGAGGGCGACATCGTCATCGCCGGGACGAGCGTCAACGACATCCGCAGCCACAAGGTGGAGCGCCATCTGCGCCGCGACATCCAGATCGTGTTCCAGGACCCGATGGGTGCCCTCGACCCGCGCATGACGGTCGCCGACATCATCTCGGAGCCGCTGCTCGCGATCGGCACCCCGAAGGCGGAAGCACATCGTCGGGTGGACGAGCTGATGGACCTCGTCGGTCTGAACCCGGCCCACAGCGACCGTTTCCCGCAGGCGTTCTCCGGAGGACAGCGTCAGCGCATCGGCATCGCCCGTGCCCTGTCGACCAACCCGAAGATCGTCGTCCTCGACGAGCCGGTCTCCGCGCTCGACGTGTCGATCCAGGCGGGTGTGATCAACCTCCTCGACGAGCTGAAGGTGAAGCTCGGTCTCTCCTACCTGTTCGTCGCGCACGACCTGTCCGTGGTGCGACACATCGCCGACCGCGTCGCCGTGATGTACCTCGGCGAGTTCGTCGAGCACGGTGACGTCGACGACGTGTTCGAGAACCCGCAGCATCCGTACACGCGGGCGCTCCTCTCGGCGATCCCGGTGCCGGACCCGGACATCGAGCGCACCCGCCAGCGGGTCGTCTTCGATCCGGAGACGATGAGCACGCGGCCCGCCACGGTCTGACCGTCGAACGCGCACGATCTCTGATCACTGTCCGGTAACAGTTAGGCGGGATTCACTGTCAAGCGGTGTACCGGCATGATGCGCGAACTATTCTTCCCCTTATGAAACGCCGAAAGGCGAAAGGAGCACCATGAAGAACAAGAAGTTGTTGGGGGCGATCGCGATCAGCGGCGTCCTCGCACTCGCCCTCGCGGGTTGCGCGAGTGGTTCCGGGAACACCGGTGGCGGGGACGGCGGCGGCGAGTCCGTCGAGACCAAGACGGCCGACTACAACCCCCAGGATCGGGCCAACCTCCAGGAGGGAGGCGAAGTCGCCTTCGCCGTCAACGAGGTCCCCGAGCAGCTGAACGCGTTCAACAGCGACGGCAGCGCCGACACGCAGCGCCTGTGGTCGTGGTACATGCCGCAGGTCCTCCTCGTGTCCGCCGAGGGTGAGGTCACCAAGAACGACTCCTACCTCGACGCGTACGACATCGGTGAGGCGGATGGCAACACGACCATCACCTTCACGTTCAAGGACGAGGCGCACTTCAACGACGGCACGGACATGGACTGGACGGCCATCGACGCGACCTGGAAGGCGAACCGCTCGTACGACGAGGGCTTCAACCCGAACGCGACCGACGGCTACAAGCAGATCACGTCCGTCGAGCAGGGTGACACCCCGAAGACCGCGGTCGTGACCTTCGACGGCATCTATGCCTGGCCGTCCATGGCGTTCCTGACCGGTGGTGTCCTGCACCCCGCGATCAACGACCCGGCCGTCTTCAACGAGGGCTTCATCGGCAACATGCACCCCGAGTGGGGCGCAGGTCCGTACACGGTCGACACGTTCGACGCCAACGGCGGATTCGTCTCCTTCAAGCCGAACCCCGAGTGGTGGGGCGACGCTCCGCTGCTCGACTCGGTGACCTTCACCGCGATGGAGCCGGATGCGGCGATCAACGCGTTCAAGAACGGCGAGATCGACATGGTGAACACCAACACCAACGATCGCCTGAAGCAGGTCGAGGATGTGGATGACACCGTCGTCCGCCGCGCGCAGCAGACCGCCAAGACGGTCCTGCTCGTCGACGCCGACAAGCCGCAGTTCGAGGACATGGACGTTCGCAAGGCGTTCTTCCTCGGCGTGAACATCGATCAGCAGAAGCAGATCGCCTGGAACGGCCTCGGCTACGAAGAGCCGGTCGCGGGTTCGCTGAACCTGTACTCGTTCCAGGACGGCTACGAGGACTCCTTCGCCACCGCGGGTCTGAAGTACGACCCCGAGGCAGCCAACAAGCTCCTCGACGACGCGGGCTGGAAGGCCGGCGAAGACGGCATCCGCGAGAAGGACGGCGAGAAGCTGACCGTCACCTTCCCGGTCTTCGGTGAGGACCCCACCCTCGAGGCCCTTGCGAAGTCGCTCCAGGCGCAGCAGAAGGAGATCGGCATCGATCTGCAGATCGATGTCCGCCCGTCGGCTGACTTCTCGAACGACTTCACCTCGAAGAACTGGGACGTCGTCTCGCTGCGGTTCACCGACTCCGACCCGTTCGGTCCGGCCTGGTTCTGCCAGCTGTACTGCTCGGACAGCGGTCTGAACCTCTCCGGCACCGGTACGGCCGAGATCGACAAGCAGATCGCCGACGACGTCGAGTCCAAGAAGGACGCCGAGTCGTGGACGACTGCCGCGATGGAGCTCGAGCCGAAGATCATCGAGCAGACGTGGGGCATCATCCCGCTCTACAGCGGCCCCTCGATCTACGTGGTCAAGAACGGCCTGGCGAACCTCACCCCGGAGCCCTACGTGGGTCTGGACCTCTTCGGGGTCACTCCGGTCGAGAACGTCGGCTGGGAGAAGTAACTCTCTGACACACATCGTGTCGATGGCGGGGTCGGTGGTTCATCCACCGGCCCCGCTTTCCTTATGCTGAACGCGTGAGCGCACAGATCGTCTTCGTGCACGGCATCCGCACGTCCGCCACCATGTGGCGGTCGCAGGTGGCCTTCCTCGAGGAGCGCGGCTACGGCTGCACCACCATCGACCTCCCCGGTCACGGCTCGCGGATGCGCGAGGATTTCACGCTCCACGAGGCACTGCACACGATCGACGTGGCGGTGCGAGAGGCGGCGGTCCGGGGCCCTGTCGTGCTGGTCGGGCACTCGATGGGGGGTCTGCTCTGCCTCGCCTACGTCGGCGGCGCCCAGCAGCCGCCGGTTGCCGGTCTGATCGCCGCCTCGTGCACCTCTCTCCCCCGCGGCGCCGGGCTGCGGGCGTATCGGCTCTTCGCGCGGGCCGTCGATGCCCTCCCCGACCGCGGGATGTGGCTCACCCTCCGGATGCTCGAGGCGACCATCCCGCTCGAGACCCGATCGGACTTCGCCGCCGGCGGCTATGCGCTGGACACCCAGGATGCGGCTCTGCGGAGCCTCGCGGCCCTCGACATCGCTGCGGCGCTCCCCCGCATCACGATCCCGCTGTGGTTCGTCAACGGACAGTACGACCAGCTGCGGCTCAACGAGTCGCTGTTCCGACGTCTCGCCCCGCACGCGGAGCTGATCATCGTGCCCCGAACGACGCACCTGGTCACCGCGATGCGGCCGCAGATCTTCAACGCCGTGCTGCAGCTGGCCATCGTGACGGTGGAGCAGGGAACGTCGACCTCATGACGCCCTGGCCGGCTGTCGCGCGAAGGCGGTCAGGAGACCCCCGACGAGCGAGAGCACCGCGGCCGCGACGAACACCAGCCAGAAGCCGCCGACCAGGGCGACCAGCCCGGCACCGAGCACCGGTCCGATCAACTGTCCCAGGGCAGCCGTGACATTCACGATCCCCAGATCCCGCGCGTGGTCCTGTTCGTCCGGCAGCAGATCAGCGGCGAAGGCGAGCCCCACGGTCGAGAACGCGCCGTAGCCGAGTCCCATCAGCGCCGCGGCCACCATCGTCATCTCGAACGTCGGCACGAGCGCGATCGCCACACCGGACGCCGCCTGGACCACCGTCGCGGCGACGGCGAGCGTCCGCCGGTTCCCGGTGCGGTCGGACACGATGCCCGTCACCACGGACGCGATCACGACGAACACGGTGTAGACGACGATGAGCAGCAGCAGGTTGTCCTGAGCCACGGCGCTCGGTTGTCCGAGACCGTGCAGGAGGAAGAACAGGAACAGGGCCGTCCCGAGCGCGTTGCCCACATTCGTCACCAGACGGCCCGAGAGCATCCAGGCGAAGTCCCGGTCGCGGAGCGAGGCGAGCGGGCGCCGGCCGACCGTCCGGGGCCGCATCGCCTCCGTGCTCGGCGGATCGGGCAGCAGCAGTGCCGCTGCCGAGCCGATCACCGCGATGATCGCCGCCAGGAGCAGGTAGCCGTCGCCGATACCGAGACCGAGCAGCACCACCAGTCCGACGCCGAGCACGATGCCGACCGCCTGACTCGAGCCGACCGCGGCGGAGGCGGCACCGCGCTGCGTCGAAGGCAGCTGATCGGCGATGAGCGCCGTGAACGCGGCCGACGAGACGGCGACTCCGATCGACACCCCCACCCAGCCCGCACCGACGGCCCAGGGGCCCTGCGCCCCACCGGTGAGGACGAGGCACAGAGCGGTGAACAGCACTCCGCCGATCGCCCACGGACGCCGACGATGGCGTCCCGCTGCACCGCGGTCCGAGAGCGCCCCGGCAGCAGGACCGGCGATGATCCCGGCCAGGCCACCGATGCCGAGCACGAGTCCCGACGACACCACGCCCCGGATCCAATCGTCTTCCGGCGTATCCAGCTGCAGGGGCAGGAGCAGCTGCACCGGAGTGAGCTGCACCGTCCAGATCGCGAGCCACGCCAGCGTGAACAGCGACATCCATCGCGCTCCCGCCCGCACCGTACGGGCGCCCGTCGCCTCGCTCATCGTGCCTCCTCCGCCGCGATCGTCGTGGCGCGGGAGCCGGATATGACGTCGCGGTACCACTCGTACGATGCTTTGGGCGTTCGCTCCCCCGTCTCGAAGTCGACGTGCACGAGTCCGAAGCGCTGCGTGTAGCCGTCCGCCCACTCCCAGTTGTCCAGGAGGGACCACACCGTGAACTCCTCCACGGGCACCCCGGCATCGATGGCAGCACCGACGGCGGCGATGTGCCCGGCCAGGTACTCGATCCGCTCGGTGTCTTCCACGCGCGTGGCGCGCTCCGGCTCCGGGAAGGAAGCTCCGTTCTCGCCGATGATCACGGGAGGCAGGTGCGGATGCCGGGTGTGCAGGTCGATCAGGAGCTCTCGCAGCGCCCCGGGCATGATCGGCCATTCCGGACCGAATCCGGTGACCGGAACTCCCGGAGTGGGCACGAAGTCGAACGGGATCGGGCTGTCGTCGGCAGCGGCCGAGACGGTCGTCGGATTGTAGAAGTTGATTCCGTAGAAGTCGATCGAACTGCGGATCGCCTCGAGATCCCCGTCCTGGACGGGCATCGGCGGCAGGCCGAGGCCGGCGAGATCGGGGTACGCGCCGGCGAGGAGCGGTTCGCTGAAGATCCGGTTGTGGATCAGGTCGTAGACCGCGGCTGCCTGATGATCATCCGCCGTGTCGCGCAGTGGCAGTACCCACGTGTGGTTGTTGACCAGTCCGACGGCGGAGGCGCCATGCGCGCGCAGCACCGCCGCCGCCCGCGCGTGCGCGAGAAGCTGATGGTGCGCGGTCGGCAGCGCCCCGAAGAGAAGCTGCTTCCCGGGCGCGAGCGCACCGACCGCATAGCCCTGGAGTGTGGTCATCGCCGGTTCGTTCAGCGTGTACCAGTGCTGCACGCGGTCGCCGAGACGATCAGCGACGATCGCCGCATAGTCGGCGAAGCGCTCCGCCGTGTCCCGCTCGAGCCATCCGCCGTCGGCTTCGACGCTGCTCGGCATCTCCCAATGGAAGAGCGTGGGGAACGGGGCCACGCCTGCGTCGAGAAGAAGGTCGACCAGACGCGAGTAGTGGTCGAGTGCTGAGGTGTCTCCGCGTCCGACTCCGTCCGGCTGCACGCGGGCCCAAGGGATCGAGAATCGGTAACGGTCGAGTCCCAGCCCCGCGGCCAGCGCCACATCGGCGTCGGGACGTCGGTAGCTGTCGCACGCGGGTTCCGCCGTCGATCCGTCGATGATCGCGCCGGGGTTCTCGAGGAAGTCGTCCCAGATGGATCGTCCGGACTCACCGGCGGGTCGAGACCCCTCGATCTGGAAGGCGGAGGTCGCCGCAGACCAGCGGATTCCGGAGGGCGCGGACGGACGAACGGACTCGGGGGTCATGTGGCTCCTTGACAGCGATGTCGGGATAGTGATGATTCTGCACCCGGTTCCATCGAATCCGCGACCGAGTCTCGCATTCTCCTCGCCGTTTCGCGTCAGCGGCCCGTCTGCTGGTAGACTCGACTCTTGGCTTGCGTGTGGGTTCTTCCCTCACGACCGCTGTGCAGCAGCCCTCTTCTGCTGCCGGCATTCCGAACACTCCTGTACAGAAAGCGTCCACACGTGGCAAACATCAAGTCGCAGATCAAGCGCAACAAGACCAACGAGAAGGCGCGCGAGCGCAACAAGGCCGTGAAGAGCGAGCTCAAGACCGTCATCCGCACGACCCGCACGGCTGTCACCGCCGGCGACAAGGCAGCGGCAGAGGCCGGCCTGAAGAAGGCCGCCGTCAAGCTCGACAAGGCCGTCAGCAAGGGTGTCCTGCACAAGAACCAGGCGTCGAACCGCAAGTCGGCTCTCGCCAAGCAGGTCGCTTCTCTCTGAGCTGAAGCATCTGAGAAAGGCCCGTCCCGTCATCGGGGCGGGCCTTCTTCGTCGCCGGAAGACGGCTCGAAGCCGGAAGACGGCTCGAAGCCGGACGCGGTGGCTACTCGCCGAACGGTTGGCGCGTGGCGATCACGGTGACCATGCGCTCCAGAGCGAAGATGGGGTCGCGAGCCGCGCCCTTGACCTCGCCATCGGCTCTGGCGGTGGCCTGGATCGCCATTCCGAGCGAACGCTCGTTCCAGCCGGCCAGATCACGGCGGGCCCGATCGACCTGCCAGTCCTTCATACCCAGCCGCTGCGCGAGCTGTCGACTGGGCTCTCGATTGCCGGCGACACGGGCCATGGTGCGGAGCTTCATCGCGAAGGCCGCGACCATCGGCACAGGGTCGGCGCCGGATGCCAGCGCGTGGCGGAGGGCGATCAGCGCCTCGCCGTAGCGACCGGCGATGGCCGTGTCTGCGACCACGAACGCCGACACCTCGACGCGGCCGCCGTAGTACTTGGTGACGATCTCTTCCGAGATGTCGCCCTCGACATCGCCGATGAGCTGCTGGCAGGCCGCGGCGAGCTCCGTCAGATCGTCGGCGAAGGCGGAGACCAGTGCGCGCAGCGCGGGAGGCGCGATGCGCTTCTTGGCCGCACGCAACTCCCCCGCTGCGAAATCGACACGGTCGCCGTCGCGCTTGATCGCGGGGCACGCGATCTCGATGCCGCCACCTGTGCCGGCACGAAGCGCGTCGAGCAACTTCTTGCCCCGAACGCTCGCGCCCGTGTGACGGAGGACGACCGTCGCCCCCTCCTGAGGGTTGTCCAGGTACGACACCGCCTCCTGGATGAACGCGTCGGAACACTTCTCGACACCCGAGACGCGCACCAGGCGCGGCTCTCCGAAGAGAGAGGGCGAGGTGAGCGACAGCAGCGTGCCCGGCGCGTAGTCGTCTGCGCGGACGTCGCTGACCTCGAGCGCCGGATCCTCGGCACGGAGGTACTCGCGAACACCGGCGATCGCGCGCTCGGCGCAGACCTCCTCCGGCCCGGACACGAGAACGAGCGGTGCAGGATGCGGCTCACGCCACGACACCTGAGGGATCTTGGTGGGCTTCGCGCCACCGCGGGAAGGGGGACGCGAAGCTGCCATGGATCCAGCCTACCGGCGGGCGCCGACACCGCTCCCTCACCGCGGTGGTGTCTCGGTCCAGACCTGGAGCTCACCCTCGCGGAGGCCGAGCAGGATGCGCCCCCTCTCGTCCGTGCGCAGCACATGCGCGCCCGTCGACGTCAGCAGGTCGACCGTCTCGGAGCGGGGATGACCGTAGTCGTTGTCGGCTCCCGCACTGAACAGGGCCGCCTGAGCCCGGATCGCCTCGTACAGGCTGGGCTCCTGATCGGCGCTGCCGTGATGGGCGACCTTGACCACCGCGTATCGTCCCACCCGATGCGTGCGCAGCAGCATGCGTTGGGGCGCCGCCGAGAGATCGCCGAGGAAGATCGATCGCGGCACCTCTCCCCCGTCGAACTCCATCACGACGCTCGCGTCGTTGCCTTCGGGGAAGGCCGCCGACCCCCGCTGCGGCCAGAGCACCCGCCACGCCGCCGATCCCAACTCGCCCTGCTGCCCCGCCGCTGCCTCGTCGACCCGCGCTCCGGCCTCGGCGAGATCGTCGAGGAGACGCTGATCGGCGTCGTCTGCGACGGGACCGTGCAGAACCGCTGCAACGCGCCCTCGGACGGCGGCGACTCCACCGACATGATCGAGGTCGAAATGCGTGAGGACGAGAAGATCGATGCGCTCGATCCCGAGCGACCGCAGACACGCTGCCAGCGGCTCCGGGTCGGGGCCAGCGTCGATCAGCGCGACCTTCGTCGCGGAACGGACGAGTACCGCGTCTCCCTGCCCCACGTCGCATGCGGCGATCGCCCAGCCGTCGGGCGCCGTCGCCGTGGCCAGGGGGCCTTCGAGGAGCATTCGGGAGCCGCCCAGCGACAGGACGACGATGAGGACCGCCGCCGCTCCTGCCCGCAGAAGCCCGGTCATCCGCGCCGCTGTCGGACCTCCGTGGTGCGCCGACCTGCCGATCAGGACGACGGCGACGGCTCCACTCACAACAGCCACCAGAGCAGCGCTGCCGATGCCGGCGGACAGCACGATCTGCGCCCCCGGCAGCCCGGCCGTGATGGTGGCCGTCGTCGCGATCCAGGCCGCTGGAAGCCACGCGGTGGCCGCCAGCAGATCGGCGAGGGCGGGCAGGGGCGCGGAGAGGCAGGCGAGCAGCCCGATCACGGTCGCGACCGGCGCGGCCGGCGCGGCGATGAGGTTCGCGGCGACGCCGATGAGCGACTGCTGCTCCGCGAACAGCGCGATGATCGGCCCGCACGCCAGTTGCGCGGCGAGAGGGACCGCGATCGCCAGTGCCACGAGTGCGGGGAGCGCCCTTCCGAGTCCCCGCGCCAGCGGCGGCGCGAGCAGGATCAGCGCACCGGACGCGGCGACGGAGAGCGCGAAGCCCGGCGTCGCCGCCAGCCAGGGATCCAGGAGGAGGATCACGGAGGCGGCCAGCGAGAGGATTCCGGCGCCGGCGCTCGGCCTGCCCAGCAGCACGGTGAGCATGCCGACCGCCGCCATCACCGCCGCGCGGATCACGCTCGGCTCCGGAGTCACCAAGACGACGAAGCCGGCGAGACCGACGAGCGACAGTACGACCCGCGCCGCACGTCCGCCTCCGCACAGCCCCGTGAGCCAGAAGATCGCGCCGACGACGATCGCACAGTTCGCTCCGCTGACGGCGGTGAGGTGGCTGAGCCCACTCGTGCGCATGTCGTCGTTCAGCGCGGTCGACACCGCGCGCGTGTCCCCGACCGCGAGTCCCGGAAGCAGTCCCGCCCCCGGATCCGGCAATCGGCCCGCGCGGTCGATGAACGCCTGCCGGGCGCCCGCGGCGATCCCGAACATCCCGCCGGCCGGACGCCGGATCTCGGCTTCCGTCGCGAAGACGATCAGAACGGACCGCTCCCCCGCATCCGTGGCCAGCGCCTGACCGACGGCTCGGACCTCGGCACCGAGATCGAACCCCGCGCCCGGTTCGACACCGATGCGCACGGGAACCGACATCGCGCTCGGATCGCCTCTGATTCCGACGCTGACCGTCTGCGCATCGAACCACAGCCGCTCGTCCTGCCCGATCGACGCGGACGACGTCACGACGGCCGTCACCTCCGCCACGCGCCCCGACCACTGCGCGGCCTGTTCCCGCGCCGGAAGCGCCAGCCCCGCCGTCACCGCGGTCGCTGACATCGCCGCGAGCAGCACCACGACGAGGCCACCGAACTCGGCGGCTCGCCTCACCGTCCACCCGCGCGCCACGACGAGCACGAGCACCGTCACGACCGCCGCCGCGACCGCGCAACCACCCGCCACCCACCAGGTCGAGGCCGGGACGAAAACGCACAGCAGTGCTACCGCCCACACTCCGCCCACCACAGGCAGCAGGCGGAGATCCCGGCGGGCCACGCCGGGGTCTCTTTCCGGCTCAGGCATCTCTCGGTGGGGCATTCCGCCACGCTACGAGCGCGCCACCGCGCGTCCGCGCCCAGAACCCGACGCCCGCGGACAACTGCTGCCTCTCGCGTTCTGTGCAGAGGAGTCGTCGTCGTGAACATCGCCGAAGGGAAGGTGCGGACGGAGGAGACCACCGACGAGAACGGCAGACCTCTCGAGAACCCGTCAGGGTGCTGAGCGAAAGGATCAGCTCGCGCACGCATGAAGATGCGCCGAGGTGTCAGCGCGGGAAAGACGCCTCGGCGGTGATCTGCCAGGCGTGCCCGTCGGGGTCGGCGCAGAGGACGGTGTAGCCCCAGTCCTCGAGCGCGGCTTCGGTGAGTACCGAGCCGCCCGCATCGCAGATCCGCGCGACGAGCTGATCGACCTCGGCGCGGGTGCTGACGGTGTGGCCGAACACGCATTCGCTCCTGTCAGACGGTGCGAGGTCTCGTTCCCCGAGAACTCCGGCGAGGCCACCGCGAGGGATCAGCGTGAGCAGCAGTCCCTCACCGAGCCGGAACTGCAGGGGCTCAGGGATGCCCTCCGCATCGGGTTCTCCGATGAGCTCGAGATCGAAGACGGCACGATAGAAGCTCATCGCGCGGTGGCGGTCGCCGGTCGGCAGACTGATGCTGAAGCGGTGGGGACGGGCGGACATGTTCTTCCTCCTACGGTCGTACGGTGATCTTCCTGCGGACATGTCGCACGGGCGTCACCTCAGTCCTGCGGCGAACCCTGACCGATGGGCGAGGATCGCGAGCGCCGTGCGGTCGCGCACGCCCAGCTTCGTGAGCACGCGGCTCACATAGGTCCGCGCCGTGGCGGTGCTGATGAACAGCGCCTCGCCGATCTCCTCGTTCGTCTCTCCGAGGGAGACGCGGAGCAGGACTGCCCGTTCGCGCTCGCTGAGCAGGTCGATGCGCGGATCCGAGGCGGTCGGGGCGGGCGTCCGCGCGATGTGCTCCATGACCTGACGCGCGATTCTCGGCAGAGGAGGTTTCCTCCCTCTGCCGCTTCTCGCACGCCTTCCCGAAGCGCGTCCGCCGACGTGTCCTTGAGCAGATACCCCGCTGCGCCGTTCGTGATCGCTCCGATGACGTCGTCGTCTTCATCGAACGTCGTCAGCATGATGATCCGCGTTCCGGTGAGCTCCGCGTTCCCACGGATCGCCGCCGTCGCCTGGAGTCCGTCCACGCGTGGCATGCGGATGTCCATGAGGATCACATCGGGCCGCAGCACCGCGGCTTGCGAGATCGCCGTGCGACCGTCCGCTGCCTCGCCCACCACGACGATCTCGGGGTCGTTCTCGAGCAGGATGCGGATGCCGGCCCTCACGAGCGACTGATCGTCGACGATGAGCACGCTGATCATGCCTGACCTCCGATCGGGAGAGTGGCGCGCACCGCGAACCCACGACTCTCGAACCCGGCGCGGATTTCTCCTCCGAGCGATTCGACGCGCTCTCGCATGCCGCGGATCCCATTCCCGTCGCTTCCCGTGTTCTTCGGCGGCGGCGCGCCGTCGTCGAGGACGACGATCTCCAGTCGGCGGAGGCCGCTCGCGATCACGACGGCGACGTGCGCGCCTGCGGAGTGCCTGACGATGTTCGTCAACGCCTCCTGGACGATACGGAATGCCGTACGGTCGACGATCGGAGGGAGCGGTCGCGCAGCGTCGATGTCGACGCGCATCTCGACGACGAAGCCCGCCGCCTGGGCCGTCTCTCGGAGAGCGGTGATGTCGGAGAGCGAGGCGACGGTGCTGTCGCGCTCGCCCGGTGCCCGCAACAGCGACACCGTGCGTCGCAGCTCGACCATCGACTCCCCGGCGGTCGACGCGACCTGGTCGAGCGCCTGTCGTGCGGCAGCCGAATCCTGTCGACCGATCGCCTCGCGAGCGACCTCCGTGTACAGCGAGATCACCGAGGAGCTGTGACCGAAGGAATCATGGAGGTCGCGAGCGATCGAGAGACGTTCGTCGGCCAGTCGCACCTCCGCCTGCCGACGGGCCTCCGCGGCCATGAGTCCGGCGATCCGGCCGGCGCCCGCATGAACGGCCCGACGACTCCGCAGGCTGTCCCCGAACGCGATCGCCGCAGCCATCAGGATGACATGACCCGAAAGCTCGTACCCGACGACGACGGCCACGGATTGCCCTTCGATCAGGCGGAACCCCACGGACACGGTCGCCACCACGACGGCCGTGACGATCGACGCACCCAGCTTTCCGACCTCGGCGGCGGAGAAGAGCGCAGCGACGACCGGCACAGCCAACCCGATCGCCGGGTAGCCCGCGGCATAGTAGGCGAACAGACCGAGAGCAGTCACGGCAAGGACCACGAGCGCGTGATTGCGGCGCGCGAGCATGAGCGCTCCCAGGCCCACGGCCCACAGGTAGGCGAGGAGGTCCGGACTCTGCCGGCCCCCGATATCGGCGGTGATCGTCACCGAGACGATCGCTGCGACGGAGACTCCCAGCAGCGCATCCAGCATCCACGGCGGCCAGCGCCGGAACCACTTCTCACGGTGCAGGTCTTCCATCACTCGAGCGTATGCGTCACCCGGGACCGCGCACAGTCGCCTTCAGGCGACATCGGGTGTCCCCGGGGAGCGGCGCGAATCGGTGCCGGGCGGCCGATGCGCGGTCTGCATCGCCGTTCCTAGCGTGGAACCATGACCGCACATGATCCTGCTCGCTCATCGGGCTCGCACTCCTCGCCGTCCCTCGCGTCGTGCTGCACGACCTCGGGCTCGTCCAGGAGCGAACCGTCGTCAACGCGGTGCTCGTCTTCGTGCCGCCCCTCATCTGGATAGGCGTCGTCCTCGTGTTCCGGGTGCGCGCGCCCTTTCTCACTCTGCTCGTCGTCGGAGCGTTCTACGGGGTGTTCCTGGCGCTCGGCCATCAACTGCTCTGGGACATCGCCTGGGGTGACAGCCCACCGAGACTCGGAGGCAACCTCGCTGGTCTCGACACGACCGCGCAGTCCCTCATCCTTCGCTTCTTCGCCGTGGTCAGCAGCCTGTTCACCGGCGTCATCGTCGGAGCGATCACCGGACTCCTCGCCTGGGGCCTGGGCAAAGCGACGCGCCGCACCCCCGCATAGCCGCCAACGTCCCGCCGCGCCCGGGGATACCGGGGGCGGCGGATCGATCGCGGCCCTCGCACCCCGGCCCTCGCACCCCGGCCGGCCCTCACACCCTGACGCCGTCGCGCATTCCGGCGAGCAGCTTCTCTCCGATGCCGGGAACGGCAAGAAGGTCGTCCACCGATCGGAAGCGACCGTTCTCCTCACGCCATGAGACGATCCGCTGAGCGATCGCCGGCCCGATGCGCGGCAGAGTCTCCAGAGCGGCCTGATCCGCGGTGTTGAGGTCGACCCTGTCGTCGCCCGGTGGCGCCGCGCCCGAGGCATCCGGCGCGGCGCCGACCGTCGGCACGATGATCTGCTCACCGTCTTCGAGCACTCGGGCGAGGTTGATCGCGGCCAGATTAGCGTCCTGATTCGTTCCCCCTGCCGCCGCCAGGGCATCGACGAGTCGCGCATCCACGTCGAGCACGTAGAGCCCGGGCGCGGCGACGGCTCCCAGCACATGCACGTAGAGCTCGCCCGTCGGCTCGGCGGTGGAGCCGACATCCGCCAACGGCAACGATTCGGCAGGTGCCGCCTGGCCTCGCAGGATTCCGAGCCCTACGGCTCCCGACAGAACGATGAGCGCCAGGACGACGGCCGCGCCGATGCTGAGGCGCAGCCGACGTCGTGGCGGAAGCGGTGTCGGCGAGGATGTCATCACGCCACGCTAGAAGCGTCCTGCCTCCCGCAGGAGACCCGGACACGGGAGAAGGGGACAACTGTCTGCATTTCGCGCGTCGTGCAGAACCGTTGATCCGCCGCTCCTCTCACCGACCGCTGCACCGACCACCCCGATAGAGGCGGCCGGTGCAACGAAGGCCGCGACAGATACCCCCTCCAGCGCGCCCGCCGCCCCTACCCGTCGGACGCCTTGCTCACGAACTCATTCGTGTACACGACGGAGGGGTCCGCGAGCGGCGCCTCGATGTCACCCGTCTCGACGAGCACGGCATGCCACGCTGCCACCGCCTGGTCGGTGAAATACCCGGGGCCTTCCTGAGCATCATTCGGTTTCATCAGTTCGATGACGGCGTCGTAGATCGCTGTGGCGTACTCCGGGTCTTCCGCCTCCTGCTCGTTGTACTCCGCCCCCGCCTCGAGCACGTCCTCCGCATTGTCGAAGCCGTGGAGCTGCGCCCGCGCCACGGCTCGCAGGAATGCTTCGACGGTCTCCGGGCTCTTCTCCAGAATGGCACCGGATGCGGCGATTCCGTTGCCGAACAACTGCGCCGACTCCGGGGTGAGGTTGACCAGATCGACACCTCGGACGTCGAGTGTGGCGACTCCCGTCATCGATGCGGCGTAGGCCTGGATGTCTCCCCGCTCGAACGATGACACCGCAATGCCTTCGGACCCGACCGTCGCGAACTCATACTCGTCAGGAGCGAGGCCGGCCTCCTGCAGGACGGCACGCGCCCACGCCACCTCACCGCCGTTCGCCGTGGAGACGCCGATCGTCGCACCACGGAGATCGTCGATGGACTTCACCTGTCCTGCATCTCCGGCGATCGAGAAGAAGCCGCGAGGGTACAGATTGTAGATGTACGCGGCGTCGCCCCCGCCGAGGAGGGAGCTGAACAGCGGCCCTGCACCCGGGATCCCGAAATCGGCCCGATCCGCCTGCATGGCCTGCAGCACGGCAGCCGAACCGTCGAGGCTCTCGACCGTGACGTCGAGGCCCTCTTCTTCGAAGTAGCCGAGGTGATCGGCGACGGTGACCGGATAGTAGGCGATTCCCGACTGCCCGGGGACAGCCACGGTGATCTCCGTGAGCTCGGCCACCTCACTGTCCTCGGCGACGGTCGAGCAACCGGCGAGGATCAGCACCGCCGCGCCCGCGATGGCCCACGCCTGAATGCCCGTGCGATTCTTCCTGGTGCTCAACTTCATTATTGACCTTCCTGGTTGTGTGGTGAGTGGTGCGATACGCCGTCGCTACGCACGCGCGACGGATGCGGTGGCCGACAGTTCCTCCGGCATCGACGTGGACGGGACGACTCGCCCTACGACGTCGCCGATGCCGATGCGCGTGCCGCGAGGACCCGGCGCGTCCGCGCGGAACACGATCTCGTCGCCGTCCTCCAAGAAGGTGCGGGTCGAGCCGTCATCGAGATGGACCGGGACCACGCCGTTCTCCGTGAGCTCCATGAGAGAACCACGCTGATGTCTGACCGGCCCCGAGATCGTTCCGGAGCCGAGCAGGTCTCCTGTCCGCGCGGAGGCGCCGTTTCCCGTCACGTGCGCCAACATCTGACCCGGCGTCCAGTACATCGTCGAGTAAGGAGGTCGCGCGATGATCGAGTCGTTGACACGGACCTCGACGGCGATATCGAGCCCTCGTTCCGTCGCAGCATCGCCCAGGTACGCCTGCAGGGGCTCAAGGCGAACCGGCGGTTCGCACCAGGCGTGGGTGAACGCCGCGAGCGGCGTGACCCATTCGGAGATGGATGTCGCGAACGACTTCCCGAGGAAAGGACCCAGCGGTACGGATTCGAACGACTGGATGTCGCGCGCGGACCAGTCGTTGACGAGGACGACGCCGAAGATGTGATCCGCCAGACGCTCTGGAGGGATCGGCTCGTTCCGCTCCGATCCTGCGCCCACCACGAAACCGATCTCCGCCTCGATGTCGAGCTTGCGACTGGGCCCGTATCGGGGACGCTCCTCCCCCACGGCGAGTCGCTGTCCGTCAGGGCGCGGGATGTCCTCGCCGCTGACGATGACCGTGCCTGCCCGACCGTGGTATCCCATAGGCATGTGCGGCCACGCCGGCGGCAGCGAAGGCTGCCCTGGACGGAAGATCGAGGCCATGATCCGCGCGTGATCGATCGATCCGTAGAAGTCGACCCAGTCGGCGACCTGGATCGGAAGGGTGGCTCGCAACGAGGAGAGCGGATAGAGGTGCGGCCGCAGCACCTTCGCGAATGCGGGGTCCGTCACCCACTCCGTCAGCCGTGCGCGCACCGCCTCCCAGGTGCCGCGCCCCGACGCCATGAAGGTGTTCAGCGACTCCTGGCCGAACAGCGGTGCGTGTTCGGGAGCGAGGACGCGGAACGCGGCATCCAGATCGAGCGCCGTTGCTCCGACCCGAGTGAACACGGAGGGCCGACGCCCTGCCCTGCTGAACACCCCGTACGGCAGCGTCTGTGGGCCCCACGGGCCCTCGTAGCCGGGCTCGATCCAGGAAGAGTCGATGGTCATGAATCACTCCGATCCCACGAGGCGAACCTGCGCTCCAGCAGCACCATCAGACCGAAGAGCAGAAGACCCATCAGGCTCAGGATGACGATGAGCGAGAAGACCCGGTCGACCATGAGCTGCGAAGCGGCGACCCGGACGAGTTCCCCGAGCCCCTCGCCGCCACCCATGTACTCGGCGAAGACCACACCGGTCACGCTGGCGACCGAGGCGAGCTTGAGCCCGGCGAAGATGTACGGCAGTGCGTGCGGCAGCTGGAGCTTCGTCAGCGTCTGCCATCTGCTCGCCTCGAGCGAGCGGAACAGCATCTTCATCCCCTGATCCGTCGCGGCGAGTCCGGTCGCCGTGTTCACCGTGATGGGGAAGAACGCGATGAATGCGGCCATGAGGTACTTCGATTCCAGGTCGAAGCCGAACCATGCCACGAACAAGGGCGCGAATGCGACCTTCGGCATGGTGTCGAGGGCGACGACATACGGCATGACGGCACGATTTCCGAAGTCCGTGCTCCCGACGATGACACCGAGTGCGAGTCCGACTGCCGCAGCGATCGCGAAGCCGAGGATGACCTCGATGATCGTGACCGTCGTCGCGGAGAGGAACGAGCCGCCGGTGAAGATGCTGCCGATGACGAACACGAGGTCCGACGCGACTTCTGCCGGGGTCGGAAGGATGAGCGAGGGGATGTCGAACACGACGATCGAAAGCTGCCAGAACGAAAGCACGGCCAGCCCGAAACCGACGACGAGCACGGGACGTGGCATCCGAGACGACCACGATCCCCGGGGCGCGAGCGGCCGAGGGCGGCCCGCATGATTCGGACGCGCTGAGGCCAGGAGCTGCGGCCCCGTCATGCGTGCACCTGCCGGTCGAAGAGCGTCGAATGGATCTCGGCGACGTAGCTGTTGAACGCAGAACCTGTCATGATCTCGGGCTTTCTCGGTCGAGGGAGGTCGATGTCGACGCTCTTGGCCACCTTGCCTGGCCTCGGGGTCATCACGAGCACGCGATCCGCCAGGAACACCGCCTCCTGGATCGAGTGCGTCACGACGATGGCCGCGGCATCCCGCTCCGCGCAGATCCGTTGGAATTCGACGTTCATCTGCTCGCGCGTGAACTCGTCCAGCGCGCCGAAGGGCTCATCGAGCAGCAACAGCTCGGGCTCGGACACCAACATGCGGCAGAGCGCCGCGCGCTGCGCCATTCCGCCGGACAGCTGGCTCGGCAAGGCGTTCTCGAAGCCGGAGAGGCCAGTGAGCGCGATCAGTTCCTTCGCTTTCGACCGGTGACGGAGCGCGGCACGTCTGCCCTGACGGATCTCCGGCTGAATGAGGATGTTGTCCAGGATGGTCCGCCACGGCAGAAGCGTGGGCTGCTGGAACATGATGCCGATGCGACGGCTCGGCCGGACGATCTCCTCGTCGCCGAGGCGAATGGTCCCGGCTGTCGGCCGCATCAGGCCTGCAACCATCTTCAGTACGGTCGATTTACCGCACCCGCTCGTCCCGAGAAGTGCGACGACCTCCCCCTTGGCGAGGGTGAAGCTCACGTCACTCACGGCCAGGACCGCATCGTCCTCGCTCCCCTTTCGGGATCTGTACGTCTTGCTGATGTCCATCAGGGTGAGCAGTGCCTCACGCTGACCGACCGTCTCACGATCGACGTCCCGGATCGGGACCCCGTCGACAGCAGAAGAGAGCGTCATCCGCCCTGCCTTTCGGTGCAGTGGAGATCGCCGTGTGCGCAGACCGGAGTGCCGGACCAACAAGCCACGACGATCGTTGGTGATAGTGCACTCCGAGCGGAGTGCACTATCATTAGAGCATGAAGACGCAGGTCTGACAATGACGGATCCGAAGAAGATCGCAATGACGGCTGCAATAATGAACGGCAGACGAGGCCGGATGAGTCGGCCTCGTCGCCACACGGACGGAGCGTCATTCAGTGCAGGAGATGCAGCGCGACGCGAAGCCGGGGCTGCGGGACCGGGCCATGTCCGAGAGGCGGGACCGGATTCGCGCAGCAGCGGAGCGGCTCTTCGCCGAACAGGGCTACGAGAACACCACCACCAAGCAGATCGCCGAAGAGGCTGAGGTGGGCGAAGCCACGCTCTTCCGCTATGTCTCGAACAAACGGGAGCTCTTGCTCCTCATGCTCGGCGACGGCCTCGACCAGACGCTGCGCATGATTCGCGACGAGGATGCACGCCGTGCACCATCGTGCGCGACGCCACAGGACTTCGTGGATCGGGTCTACGCGATCCATCAGGCGCGAGCGGAGTTCTACCTCACCGACCCCGACAACGTGCTCCGATACCTCCAGTTCGGATTGACCGCAGGCAGCACGCTCGGGCTCGAGAGCATCCGCCAGGGCGACGAGGTCATCGCCATCACGAAGGCCGTCCTCGACACGGCCGACGACGCAGGACTCCTGCTGCCGGGCGTCAGCACCCAAGCCGCGGCGACGAACTGCAACGGGATCTACATCCACGAGGTACTGCGCACGCCGGTCAGGGACTATCAGCCCGAAAGCCTGTGGGACCGCATGCGGGCGCGCCTCGCCGCCCAGATCGAGCCGCTCTTCCCCGGCTTGCGCACCTGAACGCCCGTTCCTCACCCCGCCGATCGACGGCGAAAGCACTCCGATGAGAGGTCGACTTCCCGTGAAAGCGATGCAGTACGAGATCGACGGCCCGATGACATGGACCGACGTTCCCGATGCCAGGGCCGCAGCAGATGAAGTGCTCGTCGAGATCGCCGCGACGGCCGTGAATCGTGCTGATCTCCTGCAACGGGCGGGCGGGTACCCGCCCCCTTTCGGAGAATCCGAGATCCTCGGTCTCGAGTGCTCCGGCACCATCGTGGAGATCGGCGACGAGGTCGTGGGCTGGGCGGTCGGTGAAGAGGTCTGTGCACTGCTCGGAGGCGGAGGCTATGCGGAGCGCGTCGCCGTGCCCGTCGGCCAGCTGCTGCCGCTGCCCCCAGGGGTCCCGCTCACGGACGCGGCCGCACTTCCCGAAGCCGTGTGCACGGTGTGGACTGCCCTCCGCGAGCTTCGGACACCGGAACCGGGTGATCTCGCCCTCGTCCACGGGGGCAGTGGGGGCATCGGCACGATGGCGATCCAGATGCTGCGTGCAGCCGGTTGGCGAGTGGCGGCCACAGCCAGCGCGCGACATCATGATCTCTGCCACGCTCTCGGCGCGGAGATCGTGATCGACTACCGCTCCGAGGACTTCGTCACGGTCGTCAAGGACGCCACGAGCGGACGTGGCGCCACGGCGATCCTCGACATCGTCGGCGGCAGTTACCTCCAGCGAAACCTGGAGGCGCTTTCCCTCGACGGCACCGTGACCGTCATCGCCGTGCAAGGCGGAAGCATCGCCGAAGTCGATCTGCGCACACTGATGAAACGACGGACGACACTGCGAGCGATGACGTTGCGGGCCCGGCCACGCACCGGGCGGGGTTCCAAAGCACAGGTGGTCGACGAAGTCCGCGAGCACATCTGGCCCGCCCTCGCCGCAGCGGCACTACGGCCCGTGATCGGGGCTCGGTTGCCGCTCGCGGACGCCGAGCGTGCTCACGAGCTGATGGGCTCCGAGAACGCGCCCGGCGGGAAACTGCTGCTCCTGCGCTGACGTCGACCAGACACGCACACCTGCTCCTCGTCGTGGACGGCGAGGCCATCCGGCGGGATGCGCAGCACTCGATCCCCCGCCCTCAGCGAGAGCCCGCCGGGGTGCCCGTGACCTCCCTGCCGCCGGCGTCGTGGTCGGGGAGCCGAGCCACCCGGCCACGACGGAACCGGTCACTCCTCGAGGAATCCTGCCGACACCGGCGAGATCGTCCCCTCCGGACGGAACGCCAGACCGGCCACTCGGTCGCTGTACGCGACCACCTGCCCAGGACGGGTCAGGAACACCAGCGGCATCTCGTCCCGCAACACCTCGTCGAGCTCTGCGAAGCGATCGCTGCGTTCTGCCGGGTCGAGCTCGGATCCCGTCGCGGCGAGCAGGCGATCCACGTCGGGGTTCGAGAACTTGCCCCAGTTGCTCAAGTCGCTGCTCTCCACGAAACGGGCGATCGTGGGGTCGACGTCGACGAAGCCGGTCCACGTCGACAGGTACAGCTCGAAGTCGCCGTCCTGGATCGCCGTCAGTGCGGCCGTCGAGTCCTGCGGCATGAGTGTCAGCTCGAAGCCGGCTTCTCCGGCCATGCGCTGGACGACTTCGGCCATGCGGCGGAAATCGGGGAGGTTCGAGAACAGGAGCGTGCCCTTCACCGGGAGCTCGTATCCCGATTTCTCTAGCAGCGTCCTGGCCTCCTCGACATCGCGCGCCGAGCACTCGAGCATCGCGTCACTCGCCAACGGCGAGTTCGGCGGCATGAACCCGCAGGCGGGGGCGAATGCCCCACCGTAGACCACGTCGTTGATCGCCGCACGATCGATGGAGAGTTCCAGGGCACGGCGCACGTCAGCGGACTGCGCCCACGGAGTGTCGATTTTCCCCGCCGGAGCCATCGCGCCATCGGTGTTCCCGATGTTGAACTCGATGAAGTCGAAACCGACGCCACCGTACTCCTCGACGACGATCGAGGTGTCGTCGCGCAAACCCTGCAGATCCGTGGTCGAGACGCGCGTGATCGCATCGAGATCCCCGGCGCGGAGGTTCGTGGCGCGCACGCTCGAGTCCGGGATCACCGAGTACACGATCTCGTCGAAGTGGACCTGGTCGGCGAGGTGGTAGTCCTCGTCCTTCACGAGCGTCACGCTGTTCTGCGCGACCCGACTGGCGAACTCGAAGGGGCCTGCGCATACCGGCGCGTTGCCGAAGTCGGCAGGACCTGAGGCCGCGAACGCCGTCGGTGAGATCAGAATCCCCTCGCGGTGGGCGAAGATGTCGAAGAACAGCCCCTCGGGCATCGGGCTCGAGAACCTGTAGACGACCGTGAGGTCATCCACCTTCTCGATGTTCTGGACGTTCTTGAGTTTGGTCGCCCGCTGCGAACCCTCCCCATTCTGGAAGCGGTCGAGCGTCGCGATCACCGCGTCGGCATTCACCGGAGTGCCGTCCTGGAATCTCATGTCCGGACGCAGCGTCACCGTGGCACTCGTCCCCTCCTCGTCGAAGACGGGCATGTCGTCAGCGAGCTGCGGGAAGACCGTTCCTCCCGCGTCGGCGTTGTAGAGCTTCTCGCACATGGCCTCGAAGATCAGCACGCTGCCGAGAGTCATCCCGAGCGCGGGGTCCAGCGGTCCGGGATCGGCGTGCATGCCCACACGGAACGTCCCTCCGTCCGTGAGGGTCTGCGCCTCCGGTGCCGGGGACACGTCGGACGGTGGCTCCGCGCCGACGCAGCCCGTGAGGGCCGCTGTCGCGAGGACGGCGAACGTCCAGAGGACGCCGCGCCGCCGGCTGGATCGGGCAGTGCTGTTCATGGTGACTCCCACTTCGTCGTCGGGGTACGGGAACTGCTTTCCGGCTTTGCCAGATTGGAATAGCGGTCGAACACGGCCTTACTGGCAATGCCACTCAGGTTGCTTTGATCGGCTCAGGCCGGCAGGAGGGAGTCGAGGGAGGAACCGAGAGTGGACAGGCACCGGCGACGCAGTTCGGCACCGCGGGCCGCCAGTTCCTCCACGTCGAGGTCGCCCTGGAACCGCCCACCTTCGATCACGACGTCACCGTCGACCATGACCGTGTCGACTTCACTGGCATGCCCGGCGCCGAGCACGAGGAACGCGGCCGGGTCGGAGAGGGCCGGGTCCGGGTCGAAGGGACGGTAGAGCACCAGATCCGCCGGCGCCCCCACCGTCACCTCGCCGGCCGCACCCCCACGACCGAGAGCCCTGTTCCCTCCGACCGTCGCGGCGCGAGCGATGTCATCGATGCCGAACCTCTGCGGATCGAGACCGACGTCGAGCGGCACACGCGCTGCGTACCGCACACGCTGCCCGAGGGCCAGCTGCATGAGGTTGAAGGCGGTCTCGAGTTCGCCGCGCAGGTCGAGCGGCAGATAGACGGGAGTGTCGACCCCGAAGCCGACCGTGACCCCGAGTTCGAACGCCCGCAGGATCACATCCGTCCGGCGGACGTCCGAGACCTCGGTCCTCGGCGTGAATGCCACCGGCATCCCGCACTCGGCCATCGCCCGCATCTCCTCGTCTGCGAGCGAGTTCGCATGCGCCGCGACGATGTCCGATCCGACCACTCCGAGTCGCATCATGTCCGTCACGTCACCGGGCCGGTTCTGGTGGAAGGTCATCCGCAGCCCCCGATCCCTGGCGAACTCGATCTCCGCGGCGACGTCCTCCCACACCTCGGGCGTCGGCATCATCAGCGCGAGTCCGACCTGCACCCTGTCGCCCGGACCGATCCCCGCCGCCAGGGTGTCGATGTCGTCGAATCGACGCTTCTGCGCCTCGGCGATCTCCGTCGGCGTGTGATCGGATGTCGCACCGGTGCTGGGGTGGACGACAGCGCGAAGGCCGGTCGCCCGGTGGGCGGCAAGCACGGAGGCGACGTGATCGGAGGTGGAATGAGCACCGTGCACGAAGTCGATGATCCCCGTCACCCCCTGGCGGAGCAGAGCCAGCGAGGCAGCACTCACGGCGATACGGGTGTCTTCCGGGGAGTAGGCATGCCGCATCTTCTGCAGGAGCGCGAAGTACGGATCGAATCCCCACTTGCGCTGCGCCGCACCGCGCCACGGGTACTGCCACGCGTGCATGTGCGTATCGACGAGGCCGGGAGCGAGGATCGCTCGCTGCGCGTCGATGACCCGCGCGTCGGCGGCGACGATGCCCTCGCCGATCCTGGCGATCACCCCCTCCTCGATCAACACGTCGACGTTCCGCTCCACCGTGCCTGCCACGCGGTTGGTGAGGACAGTCGCGCCAGTGAACAGAGTGGAGGTCGTCGGGAGAGGTTTCATCATCGCGGTGTCACCTTCGTCGGATCGCTGCAGGTTCGGGGCCGGAGAGTCGACGCAGGGTCGGCGAGAGGATATGCCGAGCAAGCGAGGTCGTGTAATTGGCTTAGCCGGAACGTTAGGGAAATTCACGCTCCGCGTCAACCAGGGGCGGCCGTCCGCGAGCGGTTTCGTGGCTCAACCGTTACCTTCGCCCGCGCACCGGTAGCGATGCGGTCGACGAAGCGGACCCCGAGACGACGCTGCTCGGCCGATCGGGAGGAAGCCCAGCACCGCCCGATCGGAGCGGTTCGGGGTGTGCGACGAGCGGATCAGCCCTTGACGACGAAGCTGACGATCTTCGGAGCGCGCACGACGACCTTCACGATCTCCCGGTCGCCGATCGAGCGGATCACGCGCTCGTCGGCGCGTGCCAGCGCTTCGAGCTCGGCCTCACCGATGCGTGCCGGAACCTCGAGCTGCGCACGCACCTTGCCGCCCACCTGCACCACAGCCGTGATCGTGTCCTCGACCAGCAGCGCCGGGTCGGCCGAACGCCACGTGACGAGGCCGACGGACGGCTCATGACCGAGCGTCTCCCACATCTCCTCCGCGGTGTGCGGGGCGATGAGGTCGAGCATGACGGCGACGGTCTCGGCGGCCTCGCGCACGGCAGGATCCGCGGCACCCGCGGGCCCGTCGATCGTCTTGCGGGTGATGTTCACGAGCTCCATCAGGCGCGCGACGAGGACGTTGAACTTCGTCTGCTCGACGAGTGCGGGTGCTTCGGCGAGCAGTTTGTGCGTCGCGCGGCGCAACGCGGAGTTCCCGCCGTCGAAGACCACGTCGACCGGACTCGAGACCTCCCCGGCGACGCGCAGGGCGCGCGCCAGGAACTTCTGCGCACCGGTCGTCGAGACGTCCGCCCAGTCCTTGTCGTCCTCGACGGGACCCGCGAACGCCAGCCCGACGCGCAGCGCGTCTGCACCGTGGGCATCCAGCTCATCCTGGAAGAGCACCAGATTGCCCTTGCTCTTCGACATCTTGGTGCCGTTGAGGATGACCATGCCCTGATTGATCAGATTCGAGAACGGCTCCGTGAAGTCGATCAGGCCCATGTCGAACAGCACCTTGGTGATGAAACGGGCGTACAGCAGGTGCAGGATCGCGTGCTCGACACCACCGATGTAGGAGTCGACCGGTGCCCAGCGATCGGCCTGAGCCGGATCGAATGCCACGGTGTCGCTGGTCGGCGACAGGAACCGCAGGAAATACCACGAGCTGTCCACGAAGGTGTCCATGGTGTCCGGGTCGCGCAGCACCGGGTCGCCCGTCTCGGGGTCGGTCGTGCGCACCCAACTCTCCGCACCCCCGAGGGGCGATGTGCCCTTCGGGGACAGATCGAGACCCTCGATGCTGGGCAGCTTCACCGGCAACTGGTCTTCGGGCACGGGGATGATCCGGCCGTCGTCGGTGTGCAGCATGGGGATCGGTGTACCCCAGAAGCGCTGGCGGGAGATCAGCCAGTCACGCAGACGGTAGTTCTTCGCAGCGCGACCCGTGCCCGAGGCCTCCAGCTGCTCGATCGCGCGGGCGATCGCATTCCGCTTGGAGAGCCCGTTCAGCGCGCCGGAGTTGATCATGCGGCCTTCACCGGTCAGCGCGATACCGGTCGATGCCGGATTCTGCTCGTCCAGCGCGGCACCGGTATCGATCGGCACGCCGTCTTCGTCGACCTCGATCACGGGCATCGCACCGGTGACGGGGGCCGTGGTGTCGACGACGACCTTGACGGGCAGATCGAAGGCGCGGGCGAAGTCGAGGTCGCGCTGGTCGTGTGCGGGAACAGCCATGACCGCACCGTGTCCGTAGTCGGCCAGCACGTAGTCCGCCGCCCAGACGGGGAGCTTCTCGCCGTTCACGGGGTTGATCGCGTAGCGCTCGAGGAAGACACCGGTCTTCGGGCGGTCCGTGGACTGCCGGTCGATGTCGGTCTCCTTCTGCACCTGTTCCAGGTACGTCTGGAACCGCTGGCGGACCTCGTCGGGAGCATCCGCCGCGAGCTCGGATGCCAGGTCGGAATCCGGAGCCACGACGAAGAAGGTCGCGCCGTGCAGAGTGTCAGGGCGCGTCGAGAAGACCGTCACCGGCTCGGTCCGCCCCTCGATGACGAAGTCGACGTCGGCGCCGATGGAGCGGCCGATCCAGTTGCGCTGCATCTGCAGCACCTTGTGCGGCCAGAAGCCCTCGAGCTGGTTCAGATCGTCCAGCAGACGGTCTGCGTAGTCGGTGATGCGGAAGTACCACTGCGTGAGCTTCTTCTTGATCACCTCGGCGCCGCAGCGCTCGCACCGACCGTCGACGACCTGCTCGTTCGCCAGCACCGTCTGGTCGTTCGGGCACCAGTTGACCGGGCTCTTCTTGCGGTACGCCAGTCCACGCTCGTACAGCTTCAGGAACAGCCATTGGTTCCAGCGGTAGTACTCGGGGTCGGAGGTGTGCAGCACACGGGTCCAGTCGAATGAGACGCCGTACGCCTGGAACCCCTCCTTCTGCTGAGCGATGTTCTGATAGGTCCACTCCCGCGGGTCGGCACCTCGGCGGATCGCCGCGTTCTCCGCCGGCAGACCGAAGGAATCCCAACCGATGGGGTTGAGCACGTTGTGCCCACGATGGCGCCAGAAACGCGCCACGATGTCGGAGTACAGGTAGTTCTCGGCGTGCCCCATGTGCAGATCGCCCGAGGGGTACGGGAACATCGCGAGCACGTAGCGCCGCGGGCGGGTGTCGTCATCGCCGCCCGTGAGGAACGTGCCGTTCTCCGCCCAATACTTCTGCCACTTGTTCTGGATGGCGTGCGCCGACGGGGTCTCGTCCTCGGCAGGAGCGGTGGACAGGTTCTCAGACAACGAACGCACGACCAATCTGGGGGAAAAAGCGGGATCAGTTCAGGATATCGGAACGCCAGTGCCCCGGCATTTCCGCGCCGAGCGCCGCGAGAGGCGCACGCGCCTTCATAGCGACCTCCGCGACCTCCGAGGCCGCGACCGACCCCCACGTGATCCCTCCCCCGGCACCGACCACGGCCCGGTCCCCTTCGATCACGATGCTGCGGATCACCATCGCGAGATCCAGCGCCCCGTCGTCGCCGATGTAGCCGAAACATCCCGCGTAGACACCCCGCGACCCGCCCTCCAGCTCCTGCAGCCGCGTCATCGCCGAGAGCTTCGGCGCCCCCGTCATGCTGCCCGCGGGAAAAGCCGCAGCGAGCAGCGCACCGACCGTGATGCCCTCCGCCGCCGCACCGCTCACGGTGCTCACCAACTGATGGACGGCGGGATAGCTCTCCACGATCCAGAGCCCTTCGACCCGGATGGTTCCCGGCACGCTCACCCGGGAGAGGTCGTTGCGCATCAGATCGACGATCATGACGTTCTCGGCGCGTTCCTTGCGATCGACCGCGAGCTCGGCCGCCAGCGCCGCGTCTTCACGCGGGTCGGCGCTCCGGGGCCGAGTGCCCTTGATGGGCCGGGTGCGGATGATGCCCCCTGCGGCGTGGAGGAACTGCTCGGGGCTGGCGCTCAGCAGGGTGCGGTCGCCGATGCGCACGAATCCGCCGTGGTGGGCGGGCGTCGCCGACCGCAAGCGGTCGTAGACGTCGACCGCGTCCTGTGGGCCGGACACGGTGAAGCGTGTCGTCAGGCACAGCTGATAGGCGATGCCCGCACGGATGAGGTCTCGGCAGCGCTCGATCAGGGCGGCGTACTCGCGGGGATCGTGTCGAGCCTCGGCGACGCGGGACACGCCCTCGACGCCGACAGCCGCTCCGACGGTGACGGCGTCTCCGCGGGCCCCGGACAGCGAGATGACCTCAGCCGCCCAGCTCTCCAGGTCGTCATCGATGCCGAGCGCCCAGGTCCGCCGCAGGCTGTGGTCGAAGGCGACGACGCGGGTCGCGTGCAGCCAGGAACCGGGGTTCGGATCCACGACGCCGACCACCGGTGCGCCGACGGCGGCCGCGCCGCTCTCGTAGTCCAGCCAGCCCACCCACCCTCCGGCGAACGGAGGTGTCGACGGATCGAGAGGTGCGGACGGATCGACCGGCGCCACGTCGAGGCGCACGTGTGCAGGGAGCGAGGATCGCCGCCCTGTCCCGACGAAGCTCCAGCCCTCGGTGGCCTGTGCGCCCGCATCGAGCCAGAACACGTCGGACGAGCGAGATTCGAGCATCCGGAACACCGTCGACGGCTCCACCCACTGCGGCAGCAGGCGGCGACTCAGAGGTTCAGGCACCTTTCCAGCCTAGGACCGGACGGCTCCCGTATCCTCAGGGGGTGGACGACCTCCTGATCTGGCTCCTCGACACCGTGCAGTCGATCGACCCGGTCGCCCGCACGCTGATCGCCGGACTCGCCGTCATGCTGGAGACGAGCATCCTGATCGGCCTGATCATCCCGGGCGACACGATCGTCATCATCGCCTCGATGGGCGTCGCGACGCCCCTGGAAGGCATCGCGATGGGCATCGCGGTGGTGATCGGGGCTCTGATCGGCGAGAGCATCGGCTTCTGGCTCGGGCGCTGGCTCGGCCCGCACATCCGGGCGTCGTGGTTGGGCCGCAGGATCGGCGAGCACAACTGGGTGCGTGCCGAGAACTACCTCGAGCGCCGGGGAGGCATCGCGATCTTCCTGTCGCGCTTCCTTCCCGTATTGCATTCGCTCGTCCCGCTCACGGTCGGGATGAGCGAGTACCCGTATCGCAAGTTCCTCGCGTGGACGGCACCGGCCTGCATCCTCTGGGCCACCGCGTATGTGAGCGTCACGTCGCTCGCCGCAGGGAGCTTCCGCGAGCTCGTCGACCGCGTGCACTTCGCGGGGTACATCTTCGTCGGTGTGATCGCCCTGTTCCTGCTCCTCGCCTTCCTCGGCAAGAAGCTGCTGCAGCGTCTCGAAGCGCGCCACCTGGAGGCTCCGGAGGCAGAGGTCGACGCCGACATGAAAGACTGAGCCAATGGCATCCGCTCCCCCAGCCCCCCGGATCCACTGGTTCGCCCGACTCGAACATCGCCTTCACGTCTGGCGTGAAGGTCGTGCGCGCCGTCGCGGCCGCGTCGCGACGATTCTTCCGTTCCCCGGATACGGCGGTCCCGGCTGGGTGCGGGTCGTCGGTCGCGTGCTGATCGTGCCTCCGCAGCGCAGCACCCGTGACGGCGAACCGGCGAGCGTCCGCGGCTGGCGCAGCTTCGTCGGCATCCCCGTGGGGTTCGCTGCAGTGAGCGTGCACCTGGGCGACACGACCCACCAGGTGGCGGCAGACCGTGGCGGCGTGATCGACGCGATGATCCGCGTCGACCTGGAGCCCGGCTGGCAGACCTTCACCTTCTCGGTCGAGGGACAGGAGCCCGTCGAGGCGCGGGCCTTCATCGTCGCCGAGGGCACGACCTTCGGCGTGGTGTCGGACGTCGACGACACCGTGATGGTGACGGCGCTCCCCCGCCCCTTCATCGCCTTCTGGAATTCCTTCGTGCTCGATGAGCACGCGCGACTGCCCGTCCCCGGGATGGCGGTACTGCTCGACCAGCTGCTGCGACAGCACCCGGGAGCACCGATGGTCTACCTGTCCACGGGTGCCTGGAACGTCGCCCCCACGCTCTGGCGCTTCCTCGGTCGGCATCTCTTCCCTGCCGGCTCCATGCTCCTCACCGACTGGGGCCCGACCCACGAACGCTGGTTCCGCAGCGGCCGCGAGCACAAGCTCACCAACCTGCGCCGCCTGGCCACCGAGTTCCCCCAGGTGAAGTGGCTGCTGATCGGAGATGACGGTCAGCACGACGAATCGATCTACAGCCAGTTCATGGAGGAGTACCCCGATTCCGTCGCAGGTGTCGCCATCCGTCGTCTGCTCCCCGCCGAGGCTGTGCTCGCCGGTGGCCGCACCGGCCATGAGGCGCATTCCGAAGATGCCGCACCGTGGGTGAGCGCCGAGGACGGCGCGGGCCTTCGCGACCTCCTCGGCGAAGCCGGCATCCTGCACTGACATGTCCCTCGACCGTCCGGACTGGCTCCTCCGCGAGGAGGCGCATCGCGAACGCGCCGACGCACTCACCGCCGCCCACCGCGATCGGGCGACCCGCGCGGAGAAGCACCCGGTGTGGGACTTCCTGTTCACGTACTACTCGTACAAGCCCGCACAGCTGCGTCGCTGGCATCCGGGTGCGGGAGTGGAGCTGGCGGATGCCGGCGAACGCGTGGAGTGGCGCTGGTACGCACCCGGCGGTTCCGCGGGCAGCGCTGTTCCCGATGCCGACGCCTTCGGACGGGAGAAGCAGGAGCTCGCCGCACTGATCGAGCGGATGCTGCGCCGCACGGCATCGCGCCCGGGGCAGTTCGGATGCTTCGGTCTGCACGAATGGGCGATGGTCTACCGGGCGGACGAGCACCGTCACGCCGTACCGCTCCGGTTGGGACAGGCGGGCACCGATGCCGTCGTCGAGAACCACGATCTGCGCTGTACGCACTTCGACGCTTTCCGCTTCTTCACGCCGGAGGCCGTCCCCCGCAACCGCACCCCGCTGCATCGCGACGACCAGCCCCTGTTCGAACAGCCGGGATGCCTGCACGCCGGCATGGATCTCTACAAGTGGGCGACGAAACTCGGGCCGCTCATCCCCGGCGAACTCCTCCTCGACACATTCGAGCTGGCGCGCGATATCCGCTTGCTCGACATGGAAGCCGCGCCCTACGACCTGTCTGCGTGGGATATCACCCCCGTCCCGATCGAGACGCCGGAGGGCAAGGCCGAATACGTCCGACGCCAACGCGTCTTCGCCGAGCGAGGCACCGCGCTCCGCGGCGCTCTGTTGAACGCCTGGCTCGGCGAAAGTGCGCGCGAGGCCGCCTGACCCTCAGTCCACCGGCTCGCAATCGGCGCAGACCTGCCAGTCGGCCGTGTCCCCGGCGAGCTGCACACGCAGGGTCATGACCCTGGTCGCCGCCTCCTCCAGGCGTTCGGCGGAAAGCGTCCCCGCCTCCACCGCGGATGCGATGCCCACCGCCATGTCGCCCGCGGTGCGCGCATCGGAACCCGCGATCATCAGGACGAGGTCGTTCCCCGCGGCGATCGCGGCCACCCCGTTCGCCACGGGGTCGGCATAGGCCGGGTCGCCGGAGGACAGCAGCATTCCGAGATCGTCGGTCACCGCCACCCCCTCGAACCCGAGCTCGTCTCTGGCGATCTCATGCCACGTCGGGGAGAGGGATGCCGGCAGTGGATCGACGGCCGTGTAGGCGAGATGCCCGTACATCAGCAGGGACGCCCCCGCGTCGATACCCGCCGCGAACGGCACCGCCTCCGTGGCGCGCCACTCCTCGAGTCCCATCGCCGTGCTCGGGATCGCGTGATGCGAGTCGCCCGGCGCCGCGCCGTGCCCGGGGAAGTGCTTGAGCGTCGAGGCGACGAAACGCTCCTGCGCGGTGGTCGCCGCCGACACGCGTTCGGCGGCGCTCGCCGCGTCGGTGCCGAGCGCGCGGCCGTAGATGAAGGTGCCGGGGTCTCCGGTGAAGTCCGCCACGGTGCCGAAGTTCACGGTGATTCCCGCGCGGGCGACCACCGAACCGCGAGCGAGGAACGCCGAGGAGGTGTCGGCGACGGGCAGGCCCTTCAACGAGGTGGAGGACGGGTACCCGTCGTCGTGCAGACGGGAGACCAAACCGCCCTCCTGATCGACAGCGATGAGGGGAGGCAGGGCGGGATCGACAGTCAGCGCGGAGGTGAGCGCCTGCAGCTCGGATTCGGACTCCGGGATGTTCGCGCCCATGAGGATGAATCCTCCCAACCCGGACTCCATGTAGGCGCGGAGTGCCGCGGGATCCGTCCCCGCCACGTGCCCCATGACCACCGTCGCGGCTTGCGCGGCGACGGTCATCTCCCCCACCAGCGCCGTGGCGTGCTCGGCAGGGCCCGTCGGATCGGCGGTCGACGACACGACGGCGTCGGCAGCGGATGGCGCGACGCTCGAGGCGGTGTTCGCCGTCGCCGTCGACGCCGAGGCGACCGACGGGATGCACAGAGTGGACAGGGCGGCGACCGCCAGCGCTCCGGCGGCCCATCCGCGGTGTCGGGACATGACGGGATCCGGTGCGGCGCGGCCTGTCAGCAGGCGAGCGCGTCGGCGATGGAGACGGCCGAATCCGCGTCGCCGTTCCCGAAGCGGATGGTCCGACCGATCGTGCAGGGCTCGTGGAGGGAGGCGGCGATCACGGCCGCGACATCGGCTCGCGAGACGGCGCCTCGCCCCGCGGGATCGATCTGGATGCGGGAGCTCGGGTCGTCGAAGGTGAGCGTTCCGGGTGCGAGGATCGTGCCCTCGAGCCCGGTGCCGCGCAGATGCTCGTCCGCAGCCCATTTGGCGTCCGCGTACGGGAAGAACGAGTCGCCCTGCGGCACGCCGTGGTCGGCGGTCGAGCCGAGCCACGACACCATCACGTAGCGCCGGACTCCCGCGCGCTCGGCCGCATCCATCGACCGCTGTGCCGCGTCGCGGTCGACCGCATACGTGCGCTCTGCAGAGCCCCCTCCCGCTCCCGCGGACCAGACGACGGCATCATGCCCGCGGATGATCTCCGCGAGCGCCTCGACGTCCATGCTCTCGACGTCGGCGACCAGCGCCGTCGCCCCGCCGGCTTCGACGTCGGACGTGTGCGCGGGATTGCGGATCACCCCGGTCACCTCGTCTCCGCGTTCGACGAGCAGCGGCGCGAGCAGGAGGGCGATGCGGCCGTGGCCGCCGAAGACGATGATTCGCGACATGCCTTCACCCTACGCGCCCGTTCCGACGTCAGCGCGGGGTCTGGTCGCTGTCGATCACGAATGCCTGCGGGTGGCTCGGAAGATAGCGCACCACGACCGGCGCTCCGCTCGGGAAGTACGCGTCGCGGTCCGGATACACGGCCGGGGAGAAGAAGTTGCTCTCCAGGGTGTACTCGACCCCCTCCGCGGTCGTGAAGGTCACCCAGTCGCCGTCGATCGTCGCGGTCGTCGGCCGACCGTTGTCGTAGATGTAGGCGCGGGTCACCGGCACGCCGGTCAGACTGAGGATGCCGACCACCAGCGACCCGAGCATCAGGAAAGCCAGCACGCGGGAACCGACGCGGACGACCCGTCCCCACCCCTGACCCCGCGGACGATCCTCCGTGTGCAGCAGTCCCTCGCGCTCGCGGATCGCCCGAAGTCTTTCCCGCGGCGCACCCCCTCGCACCGAGAGCGCGAACAGGCCCAGTGTCGAGAAGCCCGCGATGAAGACCACGGCGTACGCGTGTGCGGCCGGGAAGTTCAGGAGCCAGATGAGCGTGTCCATCGGATTCATCGTCCTGCCTCCTTCTCGATGGTCACCGCGACGGTCTGCGGATCCTCCCGCCGATAGAACGCCCACACGGGCGCCCCCACCTGCAGATGAGGGACGGCCTGCGGATAGACGAAGACGCGGGTGTCGGTCTCCCAGGTCGCGGCACCTTCCGGCGCCATCAGCACCCGCAGGGCGAGCTCGCTCTGCCCGTCGAGGCGGCGACCGGTCGGCCGGACTTCGAGCACGGATGCCGGCACCTGGATGCCCGTCGTGCGCGCTCGCACCTGTGCGGGGTCGATGAGTCCCCGCTCGATCCGCCATTGCAGCATCGCGTCCCGCACCGCCGGGTCGTTCAGATCCGCGAGTTCGACCGTGTCCCGATCGGTCAGGCTGTACCGCACCGGCACCGGGAGCCCGACCTGGAGGGCGGCCGGATCCGCGGTCCCGACCGGCATCCGCAACTCCGCGATGAACTCCTCCGCGCTGCGAGGCGTCACCCGGACGAACACGTCGTACTGCGGGATGTCCTCGACGGTGATCCCCGTGCGGATGACCTCGACGATCGTCCCGACACCGATCAGCACCTCACCGCGTGGGGTCCTGCGGCGCCCGAGACGCGTCATCATCCCGCCGAATGTCAGCAGCAGGCCCCAGGCGACGCCGATGATGATCGGACCCCCGAGCGTGTCCTCACCGGCGAACGGGAGGATCGACCGCCGCTGGTCGACGCCGAACAACCCCTCCCCGACCCAGATGACGAGCCACGCGGACAGCAGCAGCCAGACGACGAAGAAGGCGATGCGGAGCATGTCCCTCAGCGTAGCCAGGAGCGCTCTACACTCGGGACAACGATGCCGACCCGAGACGGCATCCCTCCGGACAGCA
>NZ_PCOY01000031.1 GCF_002979475.1 Microbacterium sp. MYb62
TAAGCCTCACAGCGCCGATGGTACTGCAGGGGGGACCCTGTGGGAGAGTAGGACACCGCCGGACTCCTTTTAGACAAAATGGCCACCCATCGTTGGGTGGCCATTTTGCGTTTACACGAAAAGAACAGGGAGCATCATCATGCCGGAAGAGGAAGAGCGCCGTCCGCGTCGCAACGACGACAGTGGATCGCGCGGGAACCGCGCTTCCGGTGGACGCCCCGATCGCAGCCGTGATGGCAGCGCACCGCGCCGCGAAGGCGGCTACAACCGAGATGGTGCCGCGCCTCGTCGCGAGGGTGGCGGCTACAACCGTGATGGTGCCGCGCCCCGTCGTGATGGTGCCGCGCCCCGTCGTGATGGTGCCGCGCCCCGTCGTGATGGTGGCGCGCCCCGTCGCGAGGGTGGGTACAACCGTGACGGTGGTGCCCCGCGTCGTGAAGGTGGGTACAACCGTGATGGTGGTGCTCCGCGTCGTGAAGGTGGGTACAACCGCGATGGTGCCGCGCCCCGTCGTGATGGTGGTGCTCCGCGTCGTGAAGGTGGGTACAACCGTGATGGTGGTGCTCCGCGTCGCGAGGGTGGCGGGTACAACCGTGATGGTGGTGCTCCGCGTCGTGAAGGTGGCTACAACCGCGATGGTGCCGCTCCACGTCGAGACGGTGCCGCTCCTCGTCGCGAGGGTGGCGGCTACAGCCGAGACAGTGGTGCTCCGCGTCGTGAAGGTGGCTACAACCGCGATGGTGGTGCCCCGCGTCGTGAAGGTGGCGGGTACAACCGTGATGGTGCCGCGCCCCGCCGCGAAGGAAACGATAGGGACAAGTCGCGCTCCTTCCCGCAGCGTGGGGGAGCGGGCCGGGAGCGTCCCGCTCAGGCAGCCAACGAGCGTCCGCGGTTCGATGAGCCGAGCATTCCCGACGACGTCACGGCCCGCGACCTCAATGGGGCCGCTCGCAACGAGCTCAAGACTCTGAGCAAGGAGAATGCCGAACACGTCGCACGTCATCTCGCGATGGCCTCGCGTCTCATCGACGAGGATCCGGCGCTGGCTCATGAGCATGCACTGGCGGCTTCTCGTCGTGCCGGCCGAATCGCGATCGTTCGTGAGACCCTCGGCATCACGGCCTATGCCACCGAGGACTTCGCCTTGGCACTGCGTGAACTCCGCACGTACCGTCGTATCTCCGGCAAGGACGATCAGATTGCTCTGATGGTCGACAGCGAACGGGGGATCGGACGTTCCGATCGTGCTCTCGAGACCGGTCGCGCCGTCGACCGCTCCGCGCTCGAGACCCCCGTCCGCGTCGCACTCGCGATCGCGATGTCGGGTGCTCGACTCGACCAGGGCGATCTCGAGCTCACACTCGGCGAGCTCGAGATCCCCGAGCTCGATCCCGATCGCGCATTCGAGTGGAGCCCCGCCCTGTTCGCCGCTCGTGCGGCCGTGCTCGAAGATCTCGGGCGCACGGAGGAGGCCGAGTTCTGGTCCCACCGCGCCGAGGTCGCAGCAGAGGCGTTGGGGGTGGATGAAGCCGGCGACGAGGAGATCTTCATCGAGGACAGCCTCATCGAGGGCGAGTTCCCCGACGATGATGACGAATCCCAGGTGGGTACGACCGGGGTTTCTGATGTTGTCGATTCTGATGTTGTCGTTTCTGATGTTGTCGATTCCGAAGCGTCGGTCGAGGACGTGTCCGCGGACGAGGAACCTGCGATCGCTGAGGAGCCGACCGTCGAGGACGAGGTGCGCGAGCTCCTGGGTGAAGACGAGACCGACGACGCGGACGAAGACACGGACCCGGAGGCGTAGTGGCGCTGTTCTCTCGGAAGCGCGCCCCGCGCACGCCGATCGATGGCGTCGACACGATCCTCGCCGATCTCGACGGCGTGGTCTATGCCGGGCCGGGGGCTCTGCCGTTCGCGGTGGACAGCCTCAACGCGGCGGCGAAGTCCGCCAGGCTCGGGTACATCACGAACAACGCGGCGCGAACCGACGCGTCCGTGGCGGAGCACCTGAGCAGTCTCGGTCTTCGGGTCGAGGCGTCGGATGTCGTCACGAGCCCGCAGGCGGCGATGCGGCTGATGGCGCAGATCGTGCCCGCGCCGGCGACGATTCTCGTGATCGGCGGCGACGGTCTCGTCGACGAGGTGCAGAAGGCGGGCTACACCGTCACGCGCAGCGCAGAAGACGCGCCGCGTGCGGTCGTGCAGGGCTTCGCGCCTGAGGTGGCTTGGACGGACCTCGCCGAGGCGGCGTTCGCCCTCAAGCTTCCGGAGGACGAGGGCGGCATCCCCTGGGTCGCCACCAACACCGATTGGACGATTCCTCGGGAGCGCGGGGTCGCCCCGGGCAACGGCACGCTGGTCTCCGCGGTGCACACCGCCGTCGGCCGGCTGGCGACGGTGGCAGGAAAGCCGGAGGCGCCCATCTTCGAGGAGGCTCTCGCCCGATTCGGCGCGAACAAGGCTCTCTTCATCGGCGACCGGCTCGACACGGACATCATGGGTGCGAGTCGAGTCGGCATCGACTCGGTGCTCGTTCTCACTGGGATCGACCGCCCCAAACATGTGCTCGCAGCGCCGGAGGGCTCGCGGCCGACGTACATCCTCGGCGATCTGCGTGAACTCCACCTTCCCTATCCGGAGATCACGGAGCAGGACGGCGTGTTCGAGGTGAACGGTGCCGCCGTGCGCGTCTCCGGAGCGGATGTCGAGATCGTGGCGGAGTCCGGAGCGCAGATCGACCTGCTGCGCGCGGGTGCTGCCGCCATCTGGGCATCCGGGACCCCGGTGTTCGTGTTGAGGGTTCCCGAACGGCTCTACGACGATCCCTTCCACCGCCCCTGAGCATCGCGCGTGGCTCCGGCCCGCGTCAGAGGGGCCGCGTACAGTAGAACCGTGAGCGAAGAGACGACGAGCGCGCCGACGGACGGCCTGTGGAGCCGACTGCGCCTGATCGAAGGGCAACCTCTCCCGGCACGAGCCGACGCCTATTCGGCTCTTCACGACGACCTCTCCCGACGCCTCGAGAGCGGTGCGAAGCTCGAACAGCGGGAGACCTCGGGATCCCGATGACGCGACTCGACGCTGCCCTCGCCGCTCGAGGACTCGCCCGCTCGCGCAGCCACGCGGCCACCCTCATCTCCGAGGGCCTCGTGAGCGTCGACGGCCGACCGGTGGTGAAGGCCTCGACCGCTGTCCCCGACAGGGCGGAGATCACGATCGCCGGAGCCGACCACTATGTCGGACGCGCCGCGCACAAGCTCATCGCCGGGCTCGACGGCTTCGACATCCCCGTCCGAGAGCGGCTCGCGCTCGACATGGGCGCCTCCACCGGCGGCTTCACCCAGGTGCTGCGCGAGCGCGGCGCCCGCAAGGTGCTCGCGGTCGACGTCGGACACGGACAGCTGGCGCCGTCTGTCGCCGCCGATCCGGGAGTCGCCGCGGTCGAGGGCTACAACGTGCGGCACATGACCCGCGAGAATCTCGCGGAGGCCACGGGGGAGGCCGACGCCCCGGATCTGATCGTCGGCGATCTCTCCTTCATCTCCCTCGAGCTCGTGCTGCCTGCCGTGGCGGTGATCGGGACGCCCGATGCCGACATCCTCCTGCTCGTGAAACCCCAGTTCGAAGTCGGGCGCACCGCGGTGCGCGGCGGCCTGGTGACGGATCCGGCGACGCGCGCCGATGCCGTGGCGCGCACGGTGTGGAGTGCGTGGGACGTGGGGCTCGGGATGCTCGGCATCCTTCCCTCCCCGATCCTCGGTACGCACGGCAATGCCGAGTATCTGGTGCACCTCGCTCCAGGACGGGGCAGCAATCCGACAGAATGGCTGGACAGCATCAACCGACTGGCAGGAGGACGATGAACGAGCGCAGCATCCTGGTCGTCGCTCACGCGGGCCGTGTGGACACCGTCGAAGCGGCTCGCCGGGTGATCGACGCCCTGCGGGAGGCGGGGGCACGACCGGTCCTGGCGGCCGACGATCACGAGGCCCTCCTGTCCGTCGACCCCTTCTTCGCCGACGTCGCCGTGCTCGGCGTCTCCGTGGATCCGGCCGACCTCGAGCTGGCGATCGTGCTGGGTGGCGACGGGACCATCCTGCGCGCGGCGGAACTCGTACGAGACAGCGGTGCGCCGGTGCTCGGCATCAACATGGGCCATGTCGGATTCCTCGCCGAGATCGATCGCGACGACATGGACAAGGCAGTGCGCCGTGTGATCGATCGCGACTACGAGGTCGAGGAGCGCCTCGCACTGTCGGTGCGGGTGAAGGATGCCGACGGCACCGTCGTCTACGAGACCTGGGCGCTCAACGAAGCCACGGTCGAGAAGGCCAGCCGTGAGCGGATGATCGAGGTCGTGCTGGAGATCGACGGCCGGCCGCTGTCGAGCTTCGGGTGCGATGGCATGGTGGTCTCCACCCCCACCGGCTCGACCGCCTACAACTTCTCCGCCGGGGGGCCGGTCATCTGGCCGAGCGTCGAGGCGATCGCCGTCGTGCCGCTGTCGGCCCATGCGCTGTTCGCCAAGCCGCTCGTCGTCAGCCCCGACGCGTCTGTCGCGATCGAGATGCTCGAACGCACCGACGGCTCCGGGATCCTGTGGTGCGACGGACGCCGCTCGCACGACCTCCCGCCAGGGGCTCGCGTCGTGGTCCGCCGGTCATCGCGTCCGGTGCGCCTCGCACGCCTGCATCCTACGGCCTTCACGGACCGTCTCGTGCGCAAGTTCCAGCTTCCCGTCGAAGGATGGCGCGGCCAAGCGCAGGGGGCACCGTCATGATCGAGGAGATGCGGATGCAGGGGCTCGGCGTCATCGCCGACGCCGTGTTGCCGTTGGGCCCGGGATTCACCGCGATCACCGGTGAGACCGGCGCGGGCAAGACGATGGTCGTCACCGGTCTCGGACTGCTGCTGGGTCAGCGTGCCGACTCCGGGGCCGTGCGCGCCGGTGCGGCGCAGGCGTCGGTGGCGGGTGTCTGGGTCGTCCCCGAGGGCGGAAGCGTCGCCGATATCGTCGCGGATGCCGGTGGCGAGCTGGAACCCGTCGGTGCCGGCAGCGCCGAGCTCTACGTGTCGCGCACGCTGAGCGCCGAAGGGCGCAGTCGCGCGAGTGTCGGGGGACGCGCGGCCCCGGCCGGTGTGCTCTCCTCGCTCGCCGAGGAACTCGTCGTGGTGCACGGGCAGTCCGAGCAGCTGCGTCTGCGCTCGGCCGTCGCCCAGCGCGATGCGCTCGACCGCTTCGGCGGCGCTCCGATCACGGACGCCGTCGCCCGATACGCCGAGGCCTTCGCCCGGTGGCGAGCCCTCGATACCGAGATCTCCGAGATCACCGAGAACCGCGACCGCCGAGCCGAAGAGGCCGCTCGCCTCCGGGAGGCTCTCGCGCTGATCGAATCGACAGCGCCGGAGCCGGGGGAGGACCAGGCGCTCACCGAGCGCGCCGAGCGCCTCGCGAACGCCGAAGAGCTGCGACTCGCGGCATCCCTCGCCCATGGAGCGCTCTCGAGCGAGGAGGGGGAGCCCGATGCCTCCGCGCTCGTGGCGGAGGCGCGTCGGGTGCTCGAGCGGGCCTCCGACGGCAAACTGACGGAGATCGGCGAGAGCCTCGCCGACATCGGCTACCGGATCGCCGACACCGCGGGCCTCCTCTCCGCCTATCTCGCCGACCTCGACGAGTCGGGTCCGCACGAGCTCGCGGCCGTCGAAGAGCGTCGCGCCGCATTGGGCACTCTGATCCGCGCGCACGGATCTCTGGACGAGGCCCTGACTCTGTGGCAGACCGGGTCGGCTCGACTGGCGGAGCTCGACGACGATGACGATCGCATCCAACGGCTGATCGCCGAGCGCGACACCGCACGGACGGAGCTCGACGCTCACGCCGACGCGTTGACGGCCGTGCGGACGGAGGCGGCTGCACGGCTCGGCGACGCCGTGACAGAAGAACTGCACGCACTCGCGATGCCGGATGCGCGCCTCGAGGTCGCGGTCTCCGCCGGCGCCGAGACCGCCCATGGCCGTGACGACGTCGCGATCCTGCTCGCCCCGCATCCCGGAGCCGAGCCGCGGTCGGTCTCCAAAGGCGCCTCCGGGGGTGAGCTGTCGCGTGTGATGTTGGCCATCGAGGTCGTGATCGCCGCGACGGATCCGGTCCCGACGTTCGTCTTCGATGAGGTCGATGCGGGCATCGGCGGGGCGGCGGCCATCGAGGTCGGTCGGCGACTCGCCCGACTCGCCGAGAAGTCTCAGGTCATCGCAGTGACGCATCTGGCTCAGGTTGCAGCCTTCGCGAACAACCACCTCTCGGTCGTGAAAGCCCACGATGGCGCGGTCACGGCCTCGAGCGTGCGGCGTCTGGAGGGCGAGGAGCGGGAAGCCGAGATGGCGCGCCTGCTGTCCGGACTCGCCGATTCGGATGCTGCCCTGACCCACGCACGCGAACTTCTCAGCCTCCGCGTCCCCGCCGCCTGATAGGATCGAAGCCCGTGATGAACTCTTCTTCTGCGGGACCCAAGAACGACACGACCAAGCACATCTTCGTGACTGGTGGTGTCGTTTCGTCTTTGGGCAAGGGACTGACGGCGGCCAGCCTCGGCAACCTCCTCACGGCTCGCGGTCTGCGCGTCGTGATGCAGAAGCTCGACCCGTATCTGAACGTCGATCCGGGCACCATGAACCCGTTCCAGCACGGCGAGGTCTTCGTCACGGACGACGGTGCCGAGACCGATCTCGACATCGGGCACTACGAGCGCTTCCTCGACATCAACCTGTCCGAGGCGGCCAACGTCACCACCGGCCAGATCTACTCGCAGGTGATCGCCCGCGAGCGCCGGGGCGAGTACCTCGGCGACACGGTGCAGGTCATCCCGCACATCACCGATGAGATCAAGCGCCGCATGCGCCTGCAGGCGAGCGAGGACCCGCGCCCCGACGTGATCATCACCGAGGTCGGCGGCACGGTGGGTGACATCGAGTCGCAGCCGTTCCTCGAGTCCGCGCGCCAGCTGCGCCACGAGCTCGGACGCGACAGCGTGTTCTTCGTGCACGTGTCGCTCGTGCCGTTCATGGGCGCATCCGGGGAGCAGAAGACCAAGCCCACGCAGCACTCCGTCGCAGCGCTCCGCCAGGTCGGCATCCAGCCCGACGCGCTCGTACTCCGCAGCGACCGTCCGGTCAGCGAGAGCAACCGCAACAAGATCGCGCTGATGTGCGACGTCGACGCCGAGGGCGTCATCAACACGGTCGACCTGCCGAGCATCTACGACATCCCCTCGACGCTGAACGATCAGGGGCTCGACTCGTACATCGTGCGTCGTCTCGGTCTCGACCAGAAGGCCGCGGCCGACGTCGACTGGACGCGCTGGAGCAAGGTGCTTCACGCGGTCCACAACCCCAAGCACGAGGTCACGATCGGTCTGGTCGGCAAGTACATCGACCTGCCGGACGCCTACCTGTCCGTGACCGAGGCGCTCAAGGCCGGTGGTTTCGCGCAGGAGACCAAGGTCAACATCCGCTGGATCCCCTCCGATCTCTGCGAGACGCCGGAAGGCGCGCAGGAGCAGCTGGCCGAACTCGACGGCATCTGCGTTCCCGGGGGCTTCGGCATCCGCGGCATCGAGGGAAAGCTCGGTGCGTTGAAGTTCGCACGTGAGCAGGGCATCCCGACGCTCGGCCTGTGCCTCGGCCTGCAGTGCATGGTCATCGAGTACGCGCGTGACGTCGCGGGCATCGTCGGAGCTTCCTCCAGCGAGTTCGACCCGGAGACCGCAGAGCCCGTCATCGCGACGATGGCGGAGCAGGTCGACATCCTCGACGGCGGCGACCTCGGCGGCACCATGCGCCTCGGCCTGTACCAGGCGGCTCTGGCCGAAGGATCGCTCGCCCGTGAGCTCTACGACGCCCCGGAGGCCTCCGAGCGCCACCGTCACCGCTACGAGGTCAACAACGCCTACCGCGATCGTCTCTCGGCGGCGGGACTCGTGTTCTCCGGTCTCAACCCGGAGCTCGACCTGGTCGAGTACGTCGAGCTGCCGCGTGACGTGCACCCGTACTACATCGCCACGCAGGCACACCCGGAGCTGCGTTCGCGTCCGACCGCCCCGCACCCGCTGTTCCGCGGACTGGTCGGCGCCGCGATCGAACGCCACCGGGCGAGCGAGCTGTTCGACGTCAGCGCCGATGACTGAGCCGATGGAGAACCTCCGGGACGAGGAGTTCGCACCGGAGGTTCTCCAGAGCGACCTCGTCTACGAGGGCCGGGTGTGGGACGTGCGCTCCGATCGGGTGCGCTACGGCGAGGGCGAGTTCGTCCGCCAATACGTCGCCCATCCTGGCGCGGTGGCGATCGTCGCACTCGACGACGAGGGGCGTGTGCTGCTCATCCAGCAGTACCGGCATCCGATCCGTCACCGCGACTGGGAGCTGCCGGCCGGACTGCTCGACGTCGACGGTGAGCCACCGCTCGACGCCGCCCGGCGGGAACTCGCCGAAGAGGCGGATCTCGTGGCGGCGCACTGGGAGCCCCTGGTCTCCTCGTGGACGACTCCGGGCGGGAACGACGAGATGATCCATGTCTTCCTGGCCACGGGGGTGGGCCCGGCGGGAGCGACCCACGAACGCGAGGACGAGGAAGCCGACATCCGGGTGGAGTGGGTGGCGCTGGCCGACGTCGTCGCTGCGGTGCTGGACGGACGGATGCGCAACGGCATCCTGGCGATCGGCGCATTCGCGGCGTCTCAGAGGCTGCGCGATCGGGGCTGAGCATGCTGCTCGATCGCGCACTCGATGCCTATCTGCGTCACGTCACGGTCGAGCGCGGGCTGAGCGCCCACACGATCGCCGCGTATCGACGTGACCTCGGGGGATACCGGGAATGGCTGGCAGGTCACGGTGTGACCGACACCGCGGAGGTGACGCCGGCGGTGATCGATCGCTTCATCGCTGAGCGGTCTTCGGCCGAGCCACCTCCGGCATCGACGAGCCTCGCGCGGCTGCAGTCGTCCGTGCGGGGATGGCACCGGTTCCTCGCTCGGGAGGGCATCGAATCCGACGACCCGAGTGGAAGGCTCCGGCCGCCCAAGGCACCGCGGAGGCTCCCCAAGGCGCTGACCATCGATCAGGTCGAGCGTCTGCTCGCCGCACCCTCTGCGGACGAACCGCTCGGCATCCGCGACCGTGCCCTGCTGGAACTGCTCTACGCCACCGGAGCACGCGTCTCCGAAGCGATCGACCTCGACGTCGATGATCTCGCGCACGGCGATGTGCTCCGCCTCCGGGGAAAGGGCTCGAAGGAGCGCATCGTGCCGGTGGGGTCGTATGCACGTACGGCTGTCGACGCCTACCTGACGCGCGTCCGTCCGGGGCTCGCGGCGAAGGGCCGCTCGTCGTCCCGTCTGTTCCTCGGTGCGCGCGGTGCTCCGCTCTCCCGGCAGAGTGCCTGGCTCGTCATCCGCGAGGCTGCGGAGCGCGCACAGATCACGGTGCCGGTGTCGCCGCACACCCTGCGGCATTCGTTCGCGACGCATCTACTGCAGGGCGGCGCCGACGTGCGGGTCGTGCAGGAGCTTCTCGGGCACTCGTCGGTCGCGACGACCCAGATCTACACGCACGTCTCCGTCGATGCTCTTCGCGACATCTACGCGACCTCGCACCCTCGCGCCCGCTGACCCGCGACGGTCGGATCTCGACCGTTTCGGCGATGAGCCTTCCGTTCGTCACAATGAGTGATTTATCATCCTCCAGGTGGACGCGGCACTCACTCTTGACATTTTACGGTGGAAGTTCCGGCCATCTTCGGCTGTGCAAAAGGAGTTCTTCACATGCGTTCCACCGTTCCTCTCGCCGCGCTCGCGGCGTCCGCCATGGTGTTCATCCTCACGGGCTGCGGGGGCTCGCCATCCGGCGACGAACTCAGCTACGAGGACTCGCCGCTGAACGAGTACCTGTCGGCTGCCTGGGGCGGAGACCTCTCTCCCGAGGAGCAGCAGAAGAAGATGGAAGAGCAGCAGGCCAAGGTCGAGGCACTGGTCGCGCAGTGCATGTCGGACGAGGGGTTCGAGTACACGCCGAACACCGAGAGCGGAACGATCATGTCCGACGGCGGCGAGTGGGAGCCCGACAAGCGCGAGTGGGTCGAGAAGTACGGCTACGGGTATGTGAACAGCCCGTTCGCGGAGCAGGTCGAGGAGAACCCGTCCGAAGAGAGCTCCGACCCGAACGGCGAGTACGTCACGTCGCTCTCGGAGTCCGAGCAGACCGCGTTCTATGAGACCCTCTACGGTCCGACGCCGTCGGAAGAGGAGATGTCGGAAGACGGCAGCTACGAGTACAACTGGGAAGACGCCGGGTGCCAGGGGTGGGCCCAGCACGAGCTCGAGGGGGACGACCCGACGCAGGGGGAGGAGTTCAGCGAGCTGCGCACGAAGATCGAGGAGCTCTACTCCACGGCGCAGGATTCTCCCGAGCTGGCCGACCTCAACGCCGAGTGGGCGTCGTGCATGGCGGACAAGGGCGAGCCCGGATTCACGAAGCAGATGGACGCCGGCCAGTCGATCATGGATGAGCAGAACAAGATCTACGAGCAGGCCTACGGCGACGGTTCGGAGCCGGTCGACACCGAGTCCGCTGATTTCGAGGACCCCAACGAGAGCCCGGAGATGAAGGCGCTGACCGAGCGGGAGATCGAGTTGGCGCTCGTGGACCTCGAGTGCCGCGACAAGACCTCCTTCACGAAGAAGTCCCTCGAGATCCAGTTCGCCATCGAGGAGAAGTTCATCGCCGCGAACAAGGCCGACCTCGACGCGTTCAAGGCTGCTGCAGAGCAGAGCAAGTGATGCGCGAGGACGATACCCCGACGACGAAGATCCCTGCAGACCCCGCCGATACCGGGACGACGCCGTTCTCGGAGCTGATCGACGGACCCGACGGCGAGGGACGCGGCACAGCAGCAGACGGCGACACCGACACGGAAGCCGAGACCGACACGTCCCGCGTGAGCGGGTGGGGACGCGTGCTCCGCGGAAACCGCACCCTGTGGATCGTGGCGCTGATCGCCGTGGTCTGCCTGGTCGCAGGGTTGCTCGTCGGGCGCTTCCTGATGTCGCCGGACGCCTCGAGCGCGGATGCTCCCGAGCCGGGTCTCGTGACCGCTCCGGTCGAGTTCGGCCCACTCAGCAACGACGTGACGCTGCGGGCCGATGTCGGATACGCGGATGCCGTCGAGGTGAAGCTCGACACGTCGGCGTTCTCCGGTGCCGCGGTCGTCACCGGGCAGGTCCCCGAGGTGGGGGCGACCCTCACCCCTCTCTCGATCGCGCTCGAAGTGGTCGGTCGTCCCGTCATCGTCCTTCCCGGCGAGCTCCCGTCGTACCGCTCGCTGCGGTACGGCGTCTCGGGGCCGGACGTGCTCCAGCTGAAGCAGGCTCTCGCGAGCGTGGGGATCGGCGTCGGCGACGTGAACTCCGACGTGTTCGACCGGGCGACGGCGGATGCCGTCGGTCAGCTGTACGCGCAGGCGGGATACCCCGCACCGGCGCCCGAGGAGGGGTCGTCGGATGGCGTGCGCGCTGCCGAGGAGGCCGTTCGCTCTGCGCAGACCGGCGTCGCCGATGCCCAGAAGGCGCTCAATGAGGCGGGTGCCGGACCCAGCGCCGTCGAGACCTGGCAGGCGGACGTGAAGGTGGCGGCGGCACAGCAGGCTCTCGCCGACGCGCAGACGACGGGGGAGGGCGTGCAGCAGGCGCAGTGGGACCTGCAGACGGCTCACCTCGAGCGCGAACAGCTGGGCAAGGCGAAGGACACGAGCGCGCAGCGGTCGATGCTCGATTCGGCTCGCGCCCAGGTGACGTCTGCGAACGAGGCGCTCGAGGAGGCGCGTCAGAAGGTACTGCCGTATCTGCCGGCGAGCGAGGTGCTCTACCTCACCGAGCTCCCGCGCCGCGTGGATGCGGTGAGCGTCGAGCGCGGTTCGGTGCTCTCCGGAGCGGCGATGACCGTCTCCGGCGCCACCGTGCGTCTCACCGGAGCGGCCGCCGAGGCCGACGCCGGACTGCTCGCCGCGGGTGCCGAAGGGTCGTTCGAGCTCCCGGACGGCACCGCGCATCGTGCGGTGATCTCGGAGCTGAAGGCCGGCAAGGAGAACAAGTCCCGGTGGGAGGTGCTCCTCGACCCCGACCCGCTCACTCCGGAGCAGATCTCTCAGCTGCAGGGGCAGAACGTTCGCGTCAAGCTCGCGATCGGCGCGACGGACGGCGATGTCCTCTCCGTCCCGCTCGCCGCCCTCACGGCCGGCCCCGGCGGGGAATCACGGGTGGAGGTCGTCGACTCCGATCCGCGTGACGGGAAGGACGCGAAGACCCGCCTGGTGGTCGTCGAGCCCGGACTCGCCGCGAAGGGCGCCGTCGAGGTGACCGCGGTCGACGGCGATCTCGAGGAGAACGACCTGGTGGTGGTGGGCCGGTGACGCTGGCGCCTCCGCTCGTCGAATTCCGCGATGTCACACGCTCCTTCCCCGGGCCACCCGAGGTGCAGGCGCTCAAAGCTGCGACGTTGACCGTGGCGGCAGGGGACTACATCTCGATCGTCGGTCCCAGTGGGTCGGGCAAGTCGACCATGCTCAACCTCCTCGGTCTCCTCGATCGTCCGAGTGTGGGGGAGTATCGACTCGCGGGTTCGCTCACCGGAGACCTCTCCGAGGATGAGCGTGCCGCGGTCCGTGCGCGCTTCATCGGCTTCGTGTTCCAGTCCTTCCACCTGCTGCCTCGGCGCACCGTGCTCGACAACGTGTTGATGCCGATGCTGTACAGCGGCGTCCCGCGTCGGGAGCGCGAGACCCGCGCCAGAGACGCGTTGACGCGGGTGGGCCTCGGACACCGCATCGACTTCTTCCCGAACTCGCTCTCCGGCGGTGAACGTCAGCGGGTCGCGGTGGCGCGTGCGGTCGTCAGCAGTCCTCAGCTGCTGCTCGCCGACGAGCCGACGGGCAACCTCGACCAGCGCACCTCCGGCGAGGTGATGGAGCTGTTCGAAGAGTTGAACGCCGACGGCCTCACCCTCATCGTCATCACCCATGACGATGCGGTGGCGCGGCGCGCCGGGCGGAGCATCCGCATCGCCGACGGCCGATTGACCGAGCTGTGATGCGCGTCCCCTGGCGGCGGAGGAAGGCCGCCGAGGAGAGCGACGAGAGCACGGGCGACGCCGTCGTCGAGGCCGGCGCCTCGGCGGGCGCCCTGCTGCCGGCCGTGAAGCATGCCGATCGGTTCACATTCCAGGATCTCGTCGCAGAGGCCACCGCCGACATCGGCTCGCGCCCCGCCCGACTCGTCATGACGATCCTCGGAACGGTGCTGGGCATCGCATCGCTGGTCGCGACGCTCGGATTCGCCCAGACCGCCGCCGCGCAGATCGCGCGGCAGTTCGACGGCGTGGCCGCGACGCAGGTGGTGGTCACACCCGCCAAGGCACAGTCCGGCAAAGAGAACACGACGGTGGCCGCCGGTCGCCTGCCGTGGGACTCCCCGGAACGCGTGAAACTCCTGGCCGGAGTCGACAGTGCCGCCCTGATCGCCGAGGTCGAACTGGCCGACGGCGAGACCATCACGGCTGTTCCGGTGAACGATCCCTCGGCGCCGATCACGGCATCCCCGAAGCTGTTCGCCACCACACAGGATCTCCCGGTGACCGTCGACGGCGACCTCGTGACGGGCCGCTTCTTCGATGACGGACACGACGCGCGCGCCGACCGCGTGGCCGTGCTGGGACAGCGTGCAGCGGAGCGGATGGGCATCAATCGCGTCGACTCGCAACCCTCGATCTTCATCGCGGGAGTCTCATATTCCGTCATCGGCATCATCGACGGGATGGATCGCCGTACGGAGTTCGTGGACGGGGTGATCATCCCCCAGGGATCCGCACGTGCGGACTTCGGGCTCGCCGCCCCCACCGAGCTGGCGATCCACATCGCCCTCGGGGCGGGGCCGCAGGTCGCCGAGCAGTCGGTGATCGCCCTCCAGCCGGACGATCCGGACTCGCTCGAGGCACGATCGCCGGCGGCGTCGTCCGATCTGAGTCAGAACGTGCAGGCGGATGTGAACGTCGTCTTCCTCATCCTCGGCGTCATCGCGCTGCTCGCCGGTGGGCTCGGCATCGCCAACGTCACGCTGCTGTCGGTGATGGAGCGCATCGGCGAGATCGGGCTGCGCCGTGCGCTCGGAGCCACCAGGCGTCAGATCGGCGCGCAGTTCATGGTCGAGTCCATCGTGATCGGCTTCATCGGCGGGATCATCGGTTCCGCGCTCGGTGTCGCCGCCGTGATCGTCGTCGCCGCCGTGCAGGGATGGTCGCCCGTGACCGATCCCGTGGTCGCGGTCGCGGGTGCCGCCCTCGGCGCGCTCGTGGGATGGGCGTCGGGGTGGTATCCCGCACGTCGTGCGGCCCGTATCGAGCCGGTCGCCGCGTTGCGCGGCGTGTGAGCGGGGGCCCTGCCGGTACAATCGACCAAGCACGAAGGAGCAGGAGAACGGGTGGCTGAGAAAGTGGCGAAGTCCAGGGCGAAGGCGCAGAAGGCCGACGAGACCCCCATGGGACCCACGGGCCGTCCGTACCACGGGTTCCCGACGCCCGAACCGTTGAAGTCCCATGGCCCCGCGCGCATCATCGCGCTGTGCAACCAGAAGGGCGGCGTCGGCAAGACGACGACCTCGATCAACCTGGCCGCGGCTCTCGCTGAGTACGGTCGCAAGGTGCTCGCGGTCGACTTCGACCCGCAGGGCGCGCTGTCGGCCGGTCTCGGCATCCCGACGCACGACGTGCCGACGATCTACGACCTGCTGCTGGACACCAAGCGCGATGCGCACGACGCGATCGTGCACTCGAGCGTCGAGGGCCTCGACGTCATGCCGGCCAACATCGACCTCTCCGCCGCCGAGGTGCATCTCGTCAACGAGGTGGCGCGTGAGACGATCCTCGCTCGCGTCCTGCGCCAGGTGGCAGGGGAGTACGACGTCATCCTCATCGACTGCCAGCCGTCGCTCGGCATCCTCACCGTGAACGCGCTGACCGCGGCGCACGGTGTGATCATCCCGCTCGAGTGCGAGTTCTTCGCGCTGCGCGGTGTGGCGCTGTTGATCGAGACGATCGACAAGGTCCGCGACCGCTTGAACCCGTCGATCACGATGGACGGTCTGCTGGCGACGATGTACGACCCGCGCACGCTGCACTCGCGCGAGGTCCTCGAGCGGGTCGTCGAGGCATTCGGCGACGACGTGCTGGAGACCGTGATCGGACGCACCGTGAAGTTCCCGGATGCCTCGGTCTCGGGTGTGCCCATCACCGAGTTCGCCCCCGAGCACGCCGCCGCTCAGGCCTACCTGCGGCTGGCGCGGGAGCTGGTCGCCCGTGGCGCCGTCGCCTAGCGAGGAACCTGTCGAGGCATCGCTCGCCGAGAGCGCAGACGATGCGGCGCACGCCGAGAACGTCGGATTCCGTGTCTCGTTGTCGAATTTCGACGGACCGTTCGACCTGCTGCTGAATCTCATCTCGAAGCACGAGATGGACATCACCGAGGTCTCGTTGAGCGCGGTCACCAACGAGTTCATCGCCTACCTGGGGGCGCTCGAAGACGATGAGGATCTCGACCAGGCCTCCGAGTTCCTGGTCGTGGCAGCGACGCTGCTCGACATGAAGGTGGCGGGACTCCTGCCGCAAGGCGAGCTGGTGGATGCCGAAGCCGTGGCTCTCCTCGAGGCACGCGATCTGCTGTTCGCGCGGCTGCTGCAATACCGCGCCTTCAAAGAGGTCTCTGCCTGGTTCTCCCGCTGTCTGCAGCGCGAGGACCGTCGGCATGTCCGAGCAGTGCGTCTCGAGGAGAAGCATCGGCGGCAGACCCCGGAGCTCGTGTGGTCGTTGAGCGCCGACGACTTCGCCGCGCTGGCACTGCTCGCGTTCGCCCCGAAGGAGATCCCGCACGTCGGACTCGATCACCTGCACGCTCCGCTGGTCAGCATCCGGGAACAGGCGGCGATCGTCGTGACGCTGCTCCGCGCCACCGAGTCGGTGAGCTTCCGTGAGCTCGTCGCCGGGGTGACCGAGCCGGGCATCGTCGTCGCGCGCTTCATCTCGGTGCTCGAGCTCTATCGGCAGGCGGCACTGTCCTTCGAACAATTGGAACCGCTCGGGGAGCTCACACTCCGCTGGGCAGCCGACTCCTGGTCGGATGAGACGCTGGCGACCCTGGGAGCCGACTATGACCGATGACCTGACAGCAGAAGATCTGACGGACCCGACGCGGGGCGAGCGCATCGACGAGGTGGCGACCGAGCTCCCGCTCGCCGAACGCATCGAGGCGATCCTCTTCATCGTGGACGAGCCGATCGGCCTCATCGCGCTGGCCGCGGCCGTCGGGTCGCCCGTGCCCGCCGTGCGTCAGACGCTCGAGTCGCTGGTCGAGGACTACGACGGTCTCGGGAAGGGACCGCGGCGCGGCTTCGAGCTGCGCGAGGTCGGCGGCGGTTGGCGGCTGTACGTGCGGGAGGATCTCGACGACGTCGTCGCCGCGTTCGTCGGAGGGCAGGCTCCCGCGCGCCTGTCGCAGGCGGCGCTCGAGACTCTGGCCGTGATCGCGTACAAGCAGCCCGTGACGCGCAGCCAGGTCGCCTCCATCCGTGCGGTGAACGTGGACTCCGTCGTCCGCACGCTCCTCGCTCGCGGTCTGATCACCGAACTGTTCGCCGATTCCGAGACGGGCGCGATCAACTACGGCACCACCGATGCTCTCCTGCAGCATCTGGGCATCAACTCGCTCGACGAGCTGCCTCCAATCTCTCCGCTGCTCGACGACGGTGCAGACGGATTCGACGAAGGGACCATCCGATGACCGGCTTCGACGCCTCGACAGACTCCGAGGCCGCACCTGAGGGCGTGCGTCTTCAGAAGGTGCTGGCCGCCGCCGGCGTGGCCTCGCGCCGCGTGGTCGAGCAGTACATCACAGAGGGGCGCATCCGCGTCAACGGCGTCGTCGTGTCCGAGCTCGGCAGGCGGATCGATCCCGAGAACGACCTCGTCGACGTGGACGGCACAGCCGTGCAGCTCGACGTCTCGAAGCGTTACGTCATGCTCAACAAGCCGACCGGTGTGGTCAGCAGCATGAAGGACGAGAGTGGACGCCCCGACCTCCGCCGGTTCACCGCCGACTACGAGGAGCGCCTGTACAACGTCGGCCGTCTCGATGCCGAGACCAGCGGCCTGCTCATCCTCACCAACGATGGCGCGCTCGCCCATGTGCTCGCGCACCCGTCGTTCGGTGTGACCAAGGTCTACATCGCGAAGGTCGAGGGGACCGTGCTTCCTCAGACGATCTCGAAGCTCACCAAGGGCATCGAGCTCGATGACGGTCCGATCGCCGCCGACAAGGCACGTCTGCTCGACACCTCCCGCGGGTCGAGCCTGGTCGAGCTGACTCTGCATTCAGGACGCAACCGCATCGTGCGTCGCATGCTCGCCGCGGTCGGTCACCCCGTGACCGAGCTCGTCCGCCGACAGTTCGGCCCGCTCCACCTGGGAACCCTCCCGGCGGGGAAGACGCGGGAACTGAGTAAAATCGAACTCGGCGCGCTTTTGACCCTGTCGCGCCGGGATTCCGGTGTCGCCGAGGCGCCAGGCGAGCAGGAGAACGAATGACCGATACGACGAGTGCGCCCACGGGGCGGAGAGCGGGCTTCGTCGCGCCGCGGCTCTCCGGCACCGTCCGCGTCGTCGGCGCCGGTCTGCTCGGGGCCAGCATCGGTCACGCGCTCCGCGCCAAGGGGATCGATGTCGTCCTGACGGACGCCTCACCCGCCCAGCTTCGACTCGCCGTCGACTACGGCGCCGGCCGGATCGCGGCCGATGACGACGCGCCGTCCTTGATCGTCGTGGCCGTCCCACCCGACGTCACCGCCGACGTCATCCAGGCCGAACTCGCCCGCTACCCCGACGCCGTCGTCACCGATGTCGCCAGTGTGAAGCTCGAGCCCTTCCGTGCTCTGCAGGCGCGTGGTGTCGATCTCACCCGCTACATCGGCTCGCATCCGTTGGCCGGTCGCGAGCGCGGCGGTGCGATCTCGGCGCGTGCCGACCTCTTCATCGGCCGACCCTGGGTGGTGTGCCGGGATGAGGAGACGAAGGTCGCAGACCTGGCTCTCGTCGAAGCGCTCGCGCTCGACGTCGGGGCGATGCCTCTCGAGATGACGCCGGAGGAGCATGATCGCTCGGTCGCGCTCACTTCGCACGTGCCGCAGGTGATCGCGAGCCTGCTCGCCGCACGTCTCGCCGGAGCCGAGGAGGGGTCACTCCGCCTCGCCGGGCAGGGCATCCGCGACACCACGCGTATCGCGGCGTCCGCTCCCGAACTCTGGGTGCAGATCCTCGGGGCGAACGCCGCCCCCGTCGTCGAGATCCTCGACGCGTTGGCGTCCGACCTCGGCGAGATCTCGGATGCGCTCCGCGACCCCGGGGCGCCCGGCGCCCGCCGCATCGTCGCCGAGACCATCCGCCAGGGCAATGATGGCGTCGAGCGGCTTCCCGGAAAGCACGGGCAGAACCAGCGCTTCGAGACGCTCGTGGTCATGGTCGACGACACCGCGGGGCAGCTGGGACGCCTCTTCGGCGAACTCGGCGAACTCGGCGTCAACGTCGAGGACCTCCGCCTCGAGCACTCGCCGGGCGCGCAGTTCGGCCTCGCGGAGATCAGCGTGGACCCGGCAGCGCTGCACGGTGCGATCACCGGACTCCAGGAACGCGGCTGGCGGATCGCAGGGAGCACCAATGACTGATATCTCGACCTCCGCCGCGGACACCTCCGTGAGCGATGCCGACAAGTTCATCGCGATCGATGGTCCGGCGGGCTCCGGGAAGTCCAGCGTCTCGAAGGCGGTCGCCCGCAGGCTCGGTTTCGGCTATCTCGACACCGGCTCGGCATACCGCGCGCTCGCGTGGCATGTGCTCGACCGTGGTGCCGACACTTACGACGCCGAGGCCGTGCGCGCCGTCGCATCCGATTTCCCCGTCCGGCTGGGTCTCGACCCCGACGAGAGGACGGTGCTCGTGGGCGACGTCGACGTCACCGAGGCGATCCGCGATCTGCGCGTCTCCGGAGCCGTGAGCGGAGTGGCCCGTGTCCCCGAGGTGCGGGCCCAGGTGAACGAGCTGTTCCGTCGGCTCGTCTCCGAGTCGTCCTATCCTGCCGTCGTCGTCGAGGGCCGTGACATCACGACCGTCGTCGCACCGGATGCGCCCGTACGGATCCTGCTCACCGCAGCCCCCGAAGTGCGGGCTGCACGACGCGCCGGCGAACTCGCCGGCGAGAACGCGGCCGCTGTCGCCGCGGCGCTGCACAAGCGCGACGCCTCCGACAGCGCCGTCGTCGATTTCCTCAACGCCGCAGAAGGCGTCGAGGTCGTCGATTCGACGGAACTCGATTTCCCCCAGACCATCGACGCCGTGCTCACGGTGATCGAACGACTCCGAGGAGCACACCGTGGCTGACGAAGAATACGAAGGCGGCCCCGACCAGCTCGCCGAGAAGATGGAACAGATCGACGAGCATCTCGCCGAGCAGCGGGCGGAGACCCTGCGCGCGGGCCTCTCCGACTACGAGCTCGACGATGAGGATGCCGCGCTGCTCGCGGGTATCACGCTCGGCGAGGACGGCATCCAGTACAGCCCCGCGCTGCCGGTGGTGGCGATCGTCGGACGCCCGAACGTGGGCAAGTCCGCGCTCGTGAACCGCATTCTCGGCCGCCGCGAGGCCGTCGTGGAGGACACCCCCGGTGTGACCCGCGACCGCGTGACGTACAAGGCCGAGTGGGCGGACCGTCGGTTCTCCCTCGTCGACACCGGTGGGTGGGAGCCCGACGCCCGCGGCATCGACCGTTCGGTCGCGATGCAGGCGGAGGTCGCGATCGATCTCGCCGACATGGTGCTGTTCGTCGTCGATGCGATGGTGGGTGCGACGTCGACCGACGAGCACGTCGTGAAGCTGCTGCGCAAGAGCGGCAAGCCGGTGTTCCTGGTCGCCAACAAGATCGATGACGCCCGTCAGGAACCCGAGACCGCTGCGCTGTGGAGCCTGGGCCTCGGCGAGCCGTGGCCCGTGTCGGCCATCCACGGGCGCGGCGTCGCCGACCTTCTGGACGCCGTGCTGAAGAAGCTCCCCGAGGTGTCGGCCGTCGCGAAGCAGGAGATCGGCGGACCGCGCCGGGTGGCCATCCTCGGTCGCCCGAACGTCGGCAAGTCGTCGCTGCTGAACAAGGCCGCGGGCGAAGAGCGTGTGGTCGTCAACGATCTGGCCGGCACCACCCGTGACCCGGTCGACGAGGTCGTGGAGCTCGGCGGCAAGATGTGGCGCCTGGTCGACACCGCCGGCATCCGTCGACGCGTGCACATGGCGCAGGGTGCGGACTTCTATGCCTCGTTGCGCACCTCGGCCGCGTTGGAGAAGGCGGAGGTCGCCGTCGTCGTGCTGGACGTCTCGGAGACGATCAGCGAGCAGGACGTGCGCATCATCGACCTCGTGCTGGAGTCGGGCCGCGCGCTCGTGCTCGCCTTCAACAAGTGGGATCGTCTGAACGACGACGACCTCGAGAACGCCGACCGCCGTCGCTACCTCGAGCGCGAGATCGAGCAGGACCTGGCGCATGTGGCCTGGGCGCCGCGCGTGAACATCTCGGCGAAGACCGGGCGACACCTCGACAAGCTCGTGCCCGCGCTGGAGACGGCGCTGGAGAACTGGGACCGTCGCATTCCGACGGGCAAGTTCAACGCGTTCCTCGCGGAGCTCGTCGCCGAGCACCCGCACCCGCTTCGTGGCGGCAAGCAGCCGCGCATCCTGTTCGGCACGCAGGCGTCCACCCGTCCGCCGACGTTCGTGCTGTTCACGACCGGGTTCCTCGACCCGGGGTATCGCCGGTTCATCCAGCGCCGCCTGCGCGAGCTCTACGCGTTCGATGGCACGCCGATCGTGATCAACATGCGGGTGCGCGAGAAGCGTCAGCGCTGATCTGTTCCGGCGCATGTCGCGCGTGGTGCTGTGACCCCCGATGCTGTGAAAGGCTGAGGGGGTGAGCGTCGTACCTCCTGCACCCGGTGAGCCGCGCCGTCCCGAGGGGGCGCGGAATCCCGGCGATGCCTGGGTGGTCGCGGAGACGGGGGAGAAGTACTGGGGGCGCTTCGGCGCTGCCGGACTTCTCGCGTTCGATCCGGCTCGCGGCATCCTCTTGCAGCACCGGGTCTCGTGGAGTCACTTCGGTGGCACCTGGGGCCTGCCGGGGGGAGCGCTGCACGAGGGGGAGAGTGCGATCGACGGCGCGATCCGGGAAGCGCAGGAGGAAGCCGGCGTGCCGGACGGCGCGGTGCGCGCGCGGTTCACGAGCGTCCTCGATCTGGGCATCTGGTCATACACGACCGTCATCGCCGATGTGCAGGAGCGGTTCGACCCCGTGATCAGCGACCCGGAGAGCGTGGCGCTGGAATGGGTTCCCGTCGATGAGGTCGACGCGCGACCGCTGCATCCGGGATTCGGTGCGGCCTGGTCGGCGCTGAGGGCGCTGCTCGAGGTGAGGCCCGCGATCGTGGTCGATGCCGCGAACGTCGTGGGGTCGGTGCCCGACGGATGGTGGAAGGACCGGGCCGGGGCAGCGTCTCGCCTGCGTGCGCGCTTGGAAGGGCTGGAAGTGCCCGCGAGCGCTCTGGAGCTTGCCGGTGACGACTGGTTCCCCGAGGTGTCGATGGTGGTGGAGGGGAAGGCCCGTGCCATCGAGCCCGTGGCGGCGGCAGGCCCGGCGGCCGTGTCGATCGTCAGAGCGGATGCCGCGGGCGATGATGCGATCGTGGCGGAGGTCGAGCGTCGTGTCGCCGCCCGACGGACCGTGATCGCGGTGACGAGCGACCGGGAGCTTCGTGAGCGAGTGGAGCGCGCGGGGGCTTCTCACGTGCGGTCGGCGGGATGGCTGCGAGACCTGCTCGACAGCACGGACTGAGTCCTCCTCAGACGAACATCACTCGCCGGGGTGGCGAATCGGCATAGTCGCGTCCGAGGGGACTGTGCCAGGTGATGGTTCCGTCTTTCTCCTGCTGCGCATTCCACCGATGCGGATCGGGGACGTCCGGATGCTTGAGCGTGTGGTGCGCTCGGCAGAGGTGGCCGAGGTTGTCGAGTCGGGTTCTGCCACCCTTGGCATGATCGCGGTTGTGATCGACATCGCATCGGTGCACCGGCATGCGGCACCCGGGGAAGCGGCAGTGCTGATCGCGAGCGCGGAGGAATCGCCGCATGCCCTCGGTCGGTGTGTAGGTATCGGTCTCGATCACCATCCCGGCCGCATCGAGGAACAGGCGGGTCCAGCCGTTGTTGCGTCCAGCGAGGTCGCGGGCGATGTCGGGGTCGAGAGGTCCGTGCCCGTCGAGCTCTGCAAGCCGGTTGTCGGCGCCGAGGAGTGTGTTCGCGGCGACCGTGACCTGTACCCGCGCCTGGATGTCGTCAAGGCCGTCGCCGTGAGCGGCGCTCGGGTCTGCGGTGAGCAGCAGGTCGCTGAAGAGGTCGGCCTGAACCTGTGCCCAGGTGCGCGTGTCGGGCGAGAAGTGCTCGATCTCGGGATCGGTCGCGAACGTGTCTCCGTCGGCGCCCGGGATCACGCCCTCTGCACAAGGGATCATCCCGCCGGCGTAGGGATCGAATGACGGGTCGTCGAGCGCGAAGTCCTCGGGGGAGAGGCCGTCGTGGTCGCCGTCCCACCACCACGGCAGCGGGACGAATTCGCGGTCGGCCCTGGCACGCACGACCTCCTTCGTCATCCGGCTCAGGCGGTCGGAGATCGCGGTCGCGATCCATTCGGGGAGCACCGCGGTCAGCAGCGCCAGACCGTCGTCGAGAGACTTCACCGTGACGCACCGCTCTTCCGCCGCCCGACGATGACGATCGACCACCGTCTCGCCGACGAGGGCGGCAGCGACCTGTCGTGCGTGTGCCCTGGTGCGTGCCGCCGTGTCCTGTTCGGCGACGACGAGGACCGCGGTCTCGAACAGCTCCATGACAGAGGCATCCGCCTTCTTGTTGCGGATAGCCTCGGCGACGAGGGCGCTCGCCCTCGCGATCTCGCGGACATGGCCGGAGCTGATCGACCCACTCGCGAATGCGGCGCGGATCGCGGGAAGGTGAGCCTGCAGAGCGTGCGCATCCGCGAAGGCGAACTCCATCGAGCCCTTCGGAACGTGCGCGGCGGCGGAGAACTCGGCGACCATCGAGCGGTGGATGGCATCGCGATGGAACGGGCTCGCCGAGACGTCGGCATCATGCAGGGCGATCTGCTCGATCAGGAGCTCTGCGGCTTCGGCCTCGAACGCGGCGATCTGTCGGCGCTTCGCCACCCAGGCGTCCAGCACGCGCCGTCTCTCCTCGAGATCGAGGTCGAGATCGGTGCGGTGTTCCATGGTTCGATTCTAGAATGAATGTTCGAAGAATCGCACGGTAGATACCGGAGTATCAATCCATCGCATCATGGTTCCGTCCACGCAGCTTGTCGATGTCGCGACGTTCCCGCTTGGTGGGGCGGCCTGCGCCGCGGTCGCGCAGACCCAGGGCTGCCTGAGGTTCGCGCTCCGGCGTGCGGTCCTCGTAGGCGAGCGCGGCGACAGGAGCGCCCACCCGCTTGACGAGGAGCTGGCGGACGATGAGGATCCGGTCGAACCCGGCGATGCGGATTCGCAGTTCGTCGCCGACGCGGATCTGCTGCGCGGCTTTGACCTTGTCGCCGTTCACGCGCACGTGCCCCGCGCGGCACGCCGTCGTCGCGGCCGATCGCGTCTTGTAGACACGGATCGCCCAGAGCCAGCTGTCCACGCGCGCCGCGTCCATCAGGGGTTCTGCTTCCGGAGGGCGAGCAGAGCGCCCGCCACGATGAGGCCCTGGCCGAGCGTGTAGGTGAGCATGACGGCCGGGCTGCTCCACGCGGGCAGGGACTCCGGCAGGAACAGGCGGAATGCGAGGATCGTGTCGCTTGCGAGGAAGAAGGCACCACCGACCGCGATCAGCGGGTGACACCGCGCGGAGAAGGCGGCCGTGCCGCCGAGGACGAGTCCGTAGATCGCGACGCCGATGAGCAGACCGCCCGTGTGCGGACCGAGGAAGACGATCATCGCGATCCACCAGGCGACGTACACGAGAGCCCACCAGGGCATGCGCCGTACTGCGAGATGGCGGGCGAACAGGACGATGTACGCCACGTGCGCGATGCCGAAGAACAGGAGCATCAGGGGCAGCTCGGGAGCGGCAGGGAAGAAGGCCCCCGCGCCGTCGCCGAGCCAGGAGAAGAGCACGGCTGCAAGCAGCAGGAGGAGCGTCGAGCGTGGAATCAGGTGCCGAGCGGAGAGCAGCACCGGAACGGCCAACAACGGCATAAGTAGAAGCTTGGTCGGCCCGGCGAGCGGGCTGCCCGTGGCCAGCAGGACGACGTGCAGGATCGACACCACGGCGAAGGGGAGGAACGCCCACACGAGTGAGGTGAGCGGGGCGCGTCGCTGCATTCTCTCATCGTATGGTCGAGGCGTCGATGTGTCCGACGTCGTGCTCGCCGTATGTCGGTTGCTCACGACTCGACGGTGACCTGCGCGACGCTGTCGTCGACGGCGAGGTGTACGGCGGGCCAGTACCCCTCGGGGAAGTGTTCGCCGCAGCTGTCGATCAGGTGGAGGATGACCGTGCCGTCGGCGGCGGCCTCGAGTGCCTCGATCGTGAGATCGGAGGCGGCCTCGTCGAGCTCGTGGGGCTCGGGATCGCTCGTGCTGAATTTCGAGACCACGGCATCCGTCGCGATCCGGCGCAGCGTGTGCAGACGCTTCACCGCGTCGCGCATACGGGGGAGGAGAGGGGCGACCTCGTCGGACGTCGTGCCCTCGAGCATCAGCTCGAGCTCGGTGCCCTCGACCGAGACGGTGCCGACGAACCAGTCGTGCGTCAGCACGCTGCCGTCGGTGAGCTCGGAGGTGGCGCGGGTGAGGGCGCCGAGTTCGGGATCGTCGATGGTCGCATTCTCGTCGCTCATGTCTTCACGCTAGCGGCTCGGGAAGACGCCACGATCATGCGGCAAGGTCGAGAGCGACGAGGGTGCGGCCGGGCTTGAGCTCGGTCTTCTCGGTGAAGCCGGCCGCGAGGAAGGTGCCGAGCGTGCCATGGAACAGTTCGTTGGCGCGCTGCTTCTCCCCGCCGGTGTCGACGGGGTAGCCCTCGATCAACCGTGCTCCGGATTCGCGGGCGTAGTCGACTGCCGCGGTGAGGAGCTCACGGTTCAGTCCTTCGCCGCGATGCTCCCGCCGCACGACGAAGCACGTGACGGCCCAGACCGACTCGTCATCGAAGGGCTCTGTCGTCGCCGCCGCGATGATCCTCGTGCGCGGAACGCGTGCCTGTCTCGTGCGCGGGCCGATGCGGATCCAGCCGGCGGCCTCACCGTCGACGTACGCGATGAGTCCGGGTGGTGGGCCCTCGCCGATCTCGGCGCGGAGCATCTCGGTGCGCTGCGGCGTCGTCGTCGCGTTCCAATCCTTGTTGCTCAGCACCGGCCAGATGCACTGGCAGCTGGCGCCGTCGCCGCCCCCCGTGAGCGCGTGCTGGACATCATCCCAGCGGGCGGTCGTCGCCACCTCGGTCGTGATCGTCACCATGCCGCGACGCTACGCCGGACATCCGACACCCGCAACGCCGCCGGTTCGCAGAGGCGCCCGGGATGAGGCTAAGATAGGGGAGTTGCCTGCGCGAGAGCACAGGACAACGGGCTGTGGCGCAGCTTGGTAGCGCACTTGACTGGGGGTCAAGGGGTCGCAGGTTCAAATCCTGTCAGCCCGACCAGATAAGGCCCGGAAACTCGCAAGAGTCTCCGGGCCTTCTGCATGTCCCGGGCACGCCACCCCCTCCCGAACCGGGTTGCCGGTTACCGCCTCCGAGGTGCACATAGGCTTGGCACAGGCCCGTGTCCTTGTATCCCGCGTTGCCGGATCGCGGGGATGGCGCGCGGTTGGGCGGTGCTCCGACGTCGGTGATCGAGACACATCCACTGCTGAAGGCGCATCGGTATCTGCTGACTCTCGCCGCGGGCTCTGCGTCGTGGGCAGGCAGCCGTGAGGTGTCGGTGGTGTTGCGTGACGGCTTCCGCATCGAAGACGAGGATGTCGTCTATCCGGACATGGCGATGCGGGCGATCGTCCAAGACCCCTCGCCGCGTGGCGGGCGGGACGACCTGGGGTGGCCGAGCTTGCAGCTCGTAGTCCTCGAAGCGCTGTGGATAAGCTGATCCCGTGGGAATCGTGACGCAGGGGCGGCTCACGTTCCGCACGGTGTGGGGTGGTCCATCGCCGCAGGCGGGCTTCATCGAGGAGCTCGGGCGGATCAAGCAGCACCTGCGCACGGTGGAATTCTCATATCACTTCGACCTCTTCCTGACGGTCGGTGGCGAGATCACGCCGGTGCCAGGGCCGTCGGGGTTGCGGAACCCGCGAGTGTCTCCGTCGCGACGAACCGTCACCGGAGAGATCCGGATCAGTGACGACGAGGTCAGCGCCGCCTCTGATCCGGTCGCCTTCCTGCGGCAGACGATCCACCGGGCAGTCACCGATCTCATCGGACGGGTCGCCGCTCGTGACCGTGCCTTCGACGCGGACGCTGAGCAACAGAAGATCGCGTTCCTCATCGATGAAGATCCGGCCGCTGCCGACAGGATGAGCCCGTGAAAGACCGTGGCATCGCCGAGCTGTCACGCCGATGGACACCTGATCGGCTGGCTGCGCTGCAGGAGCAGGTGCTGCAGCAGGCTCGCATCGTGAAAGGTCCGCATCGGTTCGACACCGACTGGCCGGAGACGGACGAGAGTCGGCTCGACCTGCGCGGCGTGAAAGCGGGGCGTGACGGCCTGCAGTTCCGGTTCATCACATTGTCCCGCGCCGATTTCCGCCATGCTCGAGGCCGCCTGATGTTCTTCGAGTCAGAGCTCTCCGACTGTCTGTTCGATTCTGCATCGCTCACCGGGCAACCCCGTTTCGACCGCAGCTTCGTGCGATGCAGTTTCCGTGCTTCGTCGCTGAAGGGACTGGCGATCGGGTCGAAGGTCACCGAGTGCGACTTCACCGGTGCGGATCTGCGCACGATGAGGTCGTCGCCGAACACTCGATTCGAGCGCTGCCTGTTCGACGGCGCCGACCTCAGCGGCGCAGACTTCTCGGATGCCACGTTCGAAGACTGCACGTTCGTCGATGCGACGTTCTCCGCGAGCACGAGCTTCACCCGGTGCGCATTCGTGAACACGTCCGTCACGTTCGGTCTCGCACGTGTGACATGCTCACGTCGGGAGGGCGAGCCGATGCCGGACCAATGGGATGGCGAGGAGCACGCCGACGCCACGCGTGCAGCGTACGCGCGGCGCTACGCGCGCGCCGCTGCTGCAGGGCGTGCGGACGATCTGCCCCTGGACCCGGACGTCGCGGGCTAAGGGCTGAGCGTCGCGTCGGAGACGTGGGTGCCGTCGAACAGTAGTCTCTCGACGATCCTGTTCCGTGCTGTCGGCCGCGCGATGATGTACCTCAGCAGATCCTCGAAGTCGGAGAACACGACCACCGCCTCTTCGAACTCCGGCTCCGTTCCGTGGACGACTGCTCCATCGTCTCGCACTGCCAGGTACTCGTAACCGTCGCGAACGGAAAGCAGGATGGGCACGTGACGTTCCCAGAAACGGGAGACCGCGATCGCCTCGTCATCCGTTGTCGCAGCCTGGGCACTCAGCTGTTCGAACTCGTTCCACGCGAACGCACCTTCCGCGCCGGTCGAGTAGTCGGAGCGGGACAAGAACCACACGGACTCGTCTGAGTCCGACAGCAGCGAGAACGAGGACACCCAGCGGATCACCGGTTCGGGCGCCGGGTGCAGCGCGGAGGGAACACCCTCTTCCGCGGACCGCGGCGGCTCATACATCCACCCGGCTTCCTGCAAGGATTTGGCCGTGCGCCGGAGGAGTCCCTTCGTCATGTCGTCGTCACCGAGCACATTCTCTCCGGGCAGGCGGTCACGTGGTCGCACCTGTGTTGGCCCATTCCAGCGTCGACAACGTCGCCTCGACGCTCTTGAGGCCGATGTTCCCGCAGCCGACCAGGGTGACCCTTCGCAGCCGGGGGAGGTCGTTGAGGGCGGCGATGCCGGTGATCTTCTTGCAGTACTGGATGTTCACGATCTCGAGTTGCTGGAGAGCAGCCAGCTCCGAGATGTCGCCCAGAGCGGTGAGGTTCTTCAACCGCAACGACTCCAACTGGGGGAGCGCACCGATCCCGGTGAGGCTCGTCAGCGTGCGGCCACCGATCAGTCCGAGACGGCGAAGCCCGACCGGTTCGACGAGGCGGAAGATCTCCTCGTCGGTGGGCACGTTCAACAGGTTCAGTTCTTCGAGCGGCAGTTCGAGCGCCTGCCGCACATTGCTCAGAGATCTCTGCGGGTAGAGGGAGAGGGCCCGGAGCGTGGGGAAGTGCTCGTTTCTGAATCGGAAGGGTTCGCCGACGTAGAGGGTCTTCAGGTTCGGCACCACCACATCCGGCCACGCCAGGGTCCGTTCGCCGACGTGCACGGAGAGCTCCTCCAGGCTCTCCGGGAGATCGCCCTGCCGCAGTTGCGTGACGACAGTGGGGAGGACGCGCCCCGGCCCGATGCTGAGGGCTTTCAACCTCGTCATCGCTGTGATGATCTCAGGGAGACGGTCGATGGGCCCGTCAAGGGGAGACCACAGGTGCACATCGGTGATGCGCGACAGCTGCTCGGCGTCGTAGGGCTGGTCGTAGAAGACGAGGTCTCGGTCAGGCACGTCGAATTGGTCCTGGTGCGCGCTGTGCAACACCATGGTCCGCGTGCCCGTTGACGCCCTCATCCGCTCACCCCTGAATCCGACGGCTGTCGTCGACGCCGCACCTCAGGTTACCGGCGCATGCTGTCGTCGTCCCTGCCGCGCCGCGCCGGTCCCGCAGCGCCTGCGCACGCGTCGCGCGTCCTGGTCGTCGGGATAATGGAGGGGTGACGTGGATTCAGGAGGTCGTGACCTACGACGGATTGCCGACCTCGGCGGGAGGCGCGCACTCGCTTCGCACCAAGAAGCCCCGCACGGCCTACGAGAGCGTGCAGGCGTTCCTGGATGCCACCGGCGTGACGATCGGTGCACCGGAGACGTCCTTCCAGCTCTGGGCAGGAGGTCCGCCCGACGTCGCAGGCCGCTTCGAAGACTTCGCGGCAGCGCGCCTCGGCGGACCGCAGAGCCGGCAGCGCACGCACACCGTGTGGCGGGTTCGCTCCGATGACGTCGATGCCACGCTCGAGGCCCTGAGCAGTGCTGATGCGGGAGCGGTGACCGGCCACGGCCATCCGCTGGCCTCGCTGGTCTGGACCGCGCAAGTGGCTCTGGTCGATCCCTCGACAGGAGCGCCCTACGAGGGGATCGACGCGGATGCGTTCGGTCGGTTCGCGGTGGATGGTTATGGGCGCCTCCTCGGCGCGTCCGGGGTGCGTGCCACGTTCGGCACGACGGCCTCCTCGCTCGCGCTCTGGCTCGGATTCCCCGCCGACGACCGGTTGCATGAGGCGGCCGCTCACGTGCAGAAGCACCTGCCCTTCCGTCTGTCGGCGAAGCACTGGCGCCGGTGGCGCGCCACGAAAGACGGGCAGTCCTACCGGGCGACGAAGATCACGTCTCCACTGGTGTCGTGAGCACACCGTCGAAGCTCCATCGGCTCTGCCTCTTCATGACGCCCGCGGATGAAGCAGAGTTCAGCGACGCGGTGCGAACCAGCCTTCCCGCGGTGAGGTTCGTCGATGCGACTCAACAACCCGAGACACACACCCCGACGTTTCGCTCATCACTGAGTGAATGCGCAGGCCCTCACGTCACCCTCGTGGACACGAGCATCATCTCGGAGAGCAAGTTCCACCGTGACTATGTGGTGCGTCACCCGTCCGGTCGGGGGTGGGTGTACGCGATCGTCGGCACCGGCCTCGCGAGCCTCGTGCGGTCACGTTCCGAGGATGACTGCTTGTGGAACGGCGAGCTGCGGGCATCGGTGCCGGCAGAGGACAGCCGCACCGCGGAGTACGTTCGCGAACTGATGCGTGTGGCGCGCACCGGCGGGACGGGCGTGTTCGCGGTCGACCCGATGACGAGGAACATCGCGCATCGCGCGGAGAGGAACTTCATCGCGTGGCCGGATGCCGCAGCCGGTTTCGGGGCGAAGGAGGCCCCGTCGCTCACCAACGGCCCGACGGCGTGGTTCACCATCGATCGCTGATGAGCCACGGTCCCGCGTCCAAATCCCACAGCAGAGCGTCACCCTTCTCGCTCCCCGAAGCGTGAATGCAGCTACTCGCGGCGGGGGTTGTACTTCGCTTCGAGGTAGTCCTTCCAGGTTCGCGAGCCGCGACCGCCGTTCCGGGTGGTGAGCGCGCCTGAGCGGAATGCCCTGCCGAGCTTGCCGGGGATCCGCAGATGCAGGATTCGTCGCCTGCGGTTGGTGGCTTCGGTCCACTCGGTGAGCGCTTGGTCCAGGCCGAGGCGCTCGGGCCCGGCGAACTCGACCCGCTCCACCGAGGGCTCTTCGAGGAGGACGCGGAGTAGTTCCGGAGCGATGTCGTCGGTGTCCACGGGCTGCGCGACGACATTTCTGTCGCTGATCAAGGCCCCCAGCCGGGACATGCCGGTGAACGCCTGATCGAGGAACTCATGGAACTGCGCAAGCCGCACCACCGTGGTGTTGATCGGCGACGCGTGAACGAGCTGTTCGGTGGCGAGTTTGATCTGGAAGTAGGCCCAGGGGATCTGGTCGCATCCGATGATCGATGTGTAGATGAGTCGGGAGACACCAGCGGACTCGGCGGCTTTCAGCAGGTTCCGCGTGCCATCGAGTTCGACCGCCTTGGTGTACCGACCCTGGTATGGCGCCGAGGCGAGATGGATGATCGCATCGATGCCCTCAGCAGCTTCTCGGAGACCTGCCCCGGTGCTCAGGTCGCCGACGACCCGCTCGAGTCGGACTTCGGGTTCCCGTGGACCGCGCGACAGTGCTCGCACCGTCAGGCCGGCCGCCTGCAGATGGGAGACGGCAGCTCGGCCGAGTCTTCCCGTTGCGCCGGTGACGAGGATCTGGGGTCGTGCCTCGTTCATGCTCGGTCTCGTTGCGGTGAGCTCTGGGTGGGATGCTGTGCGCTGCCGAGAGCCTGCGCCAGCGTGTCGAACGCGACGGTGAGAGCATCCGCGCGGGGAAGCGTTGCCGGGCGAATCGCCGCCGCCACGGAGAGCCCCTTGACGAGAGCCATGAACAGGTCTGCGGCAGGCTTGACGGCTGAACCTTCGGTGTCCTCGCCGAGGAGTGCGGTGACGTGATCGTGCCAGACGTCGAGTGCGGCGTTTCTCTCGGTGAGTTCCGTCGATGCCTGCGGCGCGACGAGGACGCTGCAGCTCGCGAGTGCACGGAACGTCGCGTCTTCCTGCAGGAGCTTCACGTATTGCGTGAGGAGATGTGCGAGTGAGGTATCGCCGGAGAAGAGCTTGTCGGCGTAGCTCGCCCACCCCCACTCCAGCGCCTGCTCCAGAAGCGCCAGTTTCGAACGGAAGTGATGATGCAAGGCCCCGCGAGTCACTCCCGCTCGGGCGGCGACACTCTCGAGCGTCGCGCCGCCCCAGCCCTGGGACTCGAACTCCCGCAGCGCGGCTTCGAGCAGGCCGACCCGCGTGCGCTCTGCGTCCTCTGCTGTCCTTCTCATACATACAAGCTAACACGTATGTATGATCGAGGTCATCGTTGATGACGACCCGCCCCGAGTGTTGCCGACTTGCCCGTCTCGAACGGACCAGACGATCGATCGCTCGTCAGCTCGACAGGGGGAACGTCAACACATGCGAAGCGTCACGACGGCCAGTAGTTCTTCTTGACGGTGACTTCTTCGATTCGCGCGGTGCCACCGATGGACCTCACGTGGGCGTACATTCTCACTGGACCGACCAGGGCGTACGGCATCACGTACTGGGCAAGCGTGATCCCGTCGCTCGACACCGTCTTCGGGATTTCGACTGCGGGTTGCGCGAGCGTCTGCACGACCGCGCCAGCCGAGTTCAGAGTCTCCGCGACGACTCGGATCTGGAGCGCTGAAGCGACGCCGGAAGCACGCAGATTGACGACAGCTTCCCCTGTCTCGCGCCTCCCGGCGCCGAGTACGGCGAGGTAGTTCTCGTTTGCACCGACGCGGACCGGGATCCAGGAGTTCGCCGGTATGACGGTGTTCCACGCATGGGTCGTGGACTGATGGGTAGGCACGGGATCCTCCGGGTTCGCAGGCTGAGTGGGGGTGGTGTCGATGACGTAGTTCTCGAAGTCGACGGTGTTCTTGAAGCCGAGCTGGGTCGGGGACCCGCCGATCCAGAGGGACACATGAACGTGGGCGCCGTATCCGGTTTCGCTATCGAAACCGGAAGCTCCCGAGTAGGCGATGAGCGCACCCTGCACGACTCGGGTCCCCACTTGGACCGTGCTGGCGTCGAGGTGGAGGTAGCGGATGTAGTTGCCATCGTCAGCGCGGAGGGCCAGATAGCGCCCCGTGGCCGTCGAAGGTGTGTCCTTGCGGTCCACGATGATGCCGCTCGTCGCCGCCCAGACAGGCATGCCTCTCGGCACGGAGTAGTCTGTGCCCGGCTCAGCGGAATTGCGATTCCGGTGTCCCTGCCAGGTATCCGAGATCGGAGCGTAGCCGCAGGGACGCACGTACATACCCGCTGCGGATGCCGCCTCTCGGGGGGAGAGGGCATTCCAGCCGAAGATCGCCGTTCCGCAGACGACCCCGGACGCGATCAGAGCCGACCTACGTGACAGGACGGGGCGGGTCTGCGAGGTCGGCGGCGACGCCGTCGACTCTGATCCGCACACTATCGATCACCCCCCTCGTTCTTCCCGTCGATCAGCTTCTGAATCTGTTCCTCGGGGAGGCGCTCGATCGAGGCGGACGACAGGCCGATGTCCGGGCTCGTCGGAGAGCCGCCGATCGTGCACTGCGCCTCCCCGGCGAATCCAGCTGTCTGCGCGGGGACGAGTACAAGCCACTCGGGGTCGACGTTGCGTCGCTCGATGCGGCTGCCGGTGGTGTCGAACTGCACATCGCTGGCGAATGCCGACTTCGTGGCGCCGACGCAGATCTCGACCAGTCCGCTGGCGGTGAAGTCTCCGTACTCGTCGGCGGAGG
>NZ_PCOY01000032.1 GCF_002979475.1 Microbacterium sp. MYb62
GGCGGGGCGGGGGACTCGGGTGTGCGGGCCATGTTTTGAGGCTAGGGCCTGGCACCGACGTCGCGTCGCGTGGCGCCACACCGCGCCGCTCGCCACGTGGTTTCCGTCCCGGAGATCCGCGGGAGGAGGAGAAGAGCGGGGGACACGGAGCGGGAGACGGGGGAGCGGGCGCCGGAGGCGATGCGCACGCGTACACTGGAGGCACGAGCATCGATCCGGTCATCACCGGGGAGCTCTCGGAAGAACGGCGCCACCCTCGGGAGGCGCTCAGTAGAACCGAGCGGGGCAGGCCCGTCACAGCCGCAGTGAGAGTGGTCGCGTCGTGAGGCGTGGCACGCGAGGTGGTACCGCGGTCCGCGAGGGTCGTCCTCGCAGGAGCATCCGCCACGACGACCACTGCGAGACACGATGACCTACCCCCGTTCCTCCTTCGGCCCCGCCGCCGACTCCGTCGCGCCCAGCCCCCGCTTCCCGCAGATCGAGGAGGAGGTGCTCGCGTTCTGGAAGAGCGACGACACCTTCCGCGCCTCGATCGCGCAGCGCGAGGGATCGCCTGAATGGGTGTTCTACGACGGCCCTCCGTTCGCCAACGGACTGCCGCACTACGGGCACCTGCTCACCGGGTACGCCAAGGACGTGTTCCCGCGCTTCCAGACGATGACCGGCCACAAGGTCGATCGCGTCTTCGGCTGGGACACGCACGGTCTTCCCGCCGAGCTCGAGGCCATGAAGCAGCTCGGCATCACCGAGAAGAGCCAGATCGAGGAGATGGGAATCGACGTCTTCAACGAGAAGGCGAAGAGCTCGGTCCTGGCCTACACGCACGAGTGGCAGGACTACGTCACCCGTCAGGCGCGCTGGGTCGACTTCGATCGCGGCTACAAGACCCTCGACCTCGGCTACATGGAGAGCGTGCTGTGGGCGTTCAAGACCCTGTACGACAAGGGTCTCGCCTATGAGGGCTACCGGGTGCTGCCGTACTGCTGGCGCGACGAGACCCCGCTCAGCGCGCACGAGCTGCGCATGGACGACGACGTGTACCAGATGCGTCAGGACCCCTCCGTCACCGTCACCTTCCCGCTGACCGGAGCCAAGGCCGAGGCGCTCGGGCTCACCGGTGTGCGCGCCCTCGCCTGGACGACGACGCCCTGGACCCTGCCGACCAACGCCGCGCTCGCCGTGGGCCCGGACATCGAGTACGTGGTGCTCCCCGCGGGCCCGAACGGTGCGGCGGACGTGCACCAGGCCGCAGGGACCGCGGATGCCGCGATCGAGTCCTCCGCGCACCGCTACCTGCTCGCCCGGCAGCTCCTCGGCGGATACGCCAAGGACCTCGGTTACGAGAGCACCGAAGACGCACTCGCGGCCGTCGACGCCACGATCCGCGGTGCCGAGCTGCAGGACGTGACCTACGACCGTCTCTTCGACTACTACGCCGACACCGAGACCTACGGGACCGAGAACGCCTGGCGCATCCTGGTCGACGACTACGTCACCGTCAGCGACGGCACCGGCATCGTGCACCAGGCCCCCGCATACGGTGAGGACGACCAGCGCGTCGCCGGCGCCGCCGGGATCCCCACGATCCTGTCGCTCGACGACGGCGGACGGTTCCTCCCGAGCGTCACCGATGTCGCGGGTGAGCTGTGGATGGACGCGAACACCCCGCTCGTGCGGCTGATCCGCGAGAACGGACGGCTGGTCCGCCTGCAGAGCTACGAGCACTCGTACCCGCACTGCTGGCGCTGCCGGAACCCGCTGATCTACAAGGCCGTGTCGAGCTGGTTCATCCGCGTGACGGACATCAAGGACGACATGCTCGCGAACAACGAGCAGATCACCTGGGTGCCGGAGAACGTCAAGCACGGTCAGTTCGGCAAGTGGCTCGAGGGCGCACGCGACTGGTCGATCAGCCGCAACCGCTACTGGGGTTCGCCGATCCCGATCTGGAAGAGCGACGACCCGGAGTACCCGCGTGTCGACGCCTACGGTTCCCTGGAGGATCTCGAGCGCGATTTCGGCACGCTGCCGCGCAACCCCGAGGGTGAGATCGACCTGCACCGGCCGTACATCGACGATCTGACGCGCCCGAACCCCGACGACCCCACGGGCAAGAGCACGATGCGCCGCATCGAAGACGTCTTCGACGTATGGTTCGACTCGGGCTCGATGCCGTACGCGCAGGTGCACTACCCGTTCGAGAACCAGGAATGGTTCGATTCGCACTCGCCGGCCGACTTCATCGTCGAGTACATCGGCCAGACCCGCGGCTGGTTCTACGTGATGCACGTGCTGTCGACCGCGCTGTTCGACCGTCCGGCGTTCACGGGCGTGAGCTGCCACGGCATCGTGCTCGGCAGCGACGGCTACAAGATGTCGAAGTCGCTGCGCAACTACCCCGACGTGTCGGAGGTGCTCGACCGCGACGGCTCCGATGCGATGCGGTGGTTCCTGATGTCGAGCTCGGTGCTCCGCGGCGGCAACCTCGCCGTCACCGAAGAGGGCATCCGCTCCGGCGTCCGCGAATTCCTGCTGCCGCTGTGGAGCTCCTGGTACTTCTTCGCGACGTACGCCAACGCCTCCGGTTCCGACGGCTACGAGGCCTCCTGGCGCACGGACTCGACCGATGTGCTCGACCGCTACATCCTGGCCCGTCTCGGCGACCTCGTCCGCGAGGTGCGGGCCGACCTGGAGGGACTCGACTCCACCACGGCGTCCGCACGACTGCGCGACTTCGTCGAGGTGCTCACCAACTGGTACATCCGGCGTTCGCGCGACCGCTTCTGGACCGGTGTAACGGAAGACCCGAAGAGCCGCGAGGCCTTCGACACGCTCTACACGGTGCTCGAGACGCTCACCCGCGTGGCTGCTCCTCTCGTGCCGCTGGTCAGCGAGCGCGTGTGGCAGGGGCTGACCGGCGGACGAAGCGTGCACCTGACCGACTGGCCCGACGAGGCGGCGTTCCCCGCGGCGGACGAGATCCGTGACGCGATGGATGCCGTGCGTGAGCTGTCGAGCGTCGGCAACGCGCTGCGCAAGAAGGAGAAGCTGCGGGTGCGGCTCCCTCTCGCCCGATTCACGGTTGTCTCGCCCTCGGCGGCGCTGCTCGGACAGTTCGAGGACATCCTCCGTGAGGAGCTGAACGTGAAGTCCGTCGAACTCGTCCCGCTCGCCGATGACACGGCAGGGGAGTACGGCATCGCCCACCGCCTGAGCGTCAACGCCCGCGCGGCAGGTCCGCGTCTGGGCAAGGACGTGCAGAAGGCGATCCAGGCCGCGCGCTCGGGAGACTGGAGCGAGGTCGACGGTGTCGTCACGGCGGGTGGCATCGCCCTCGAGCCGGCCGAGTACGAGCTCGTGCTCGAGACGACGGGCCGCCCGGCGGGCGAGGCGCTGGCCATCGTCCCGACCGGTGGCTTCGTGCTGCTCGACACGACGACGACCCCGGAGCTGGAGGCCGAGGGACTCGCGCGCGACGTCATCCGCGCCGTGCAGGAGACCCGCAAGAACGCCGACTTCGACGTCAGCGACCGCATCACGCTGGTCCTGCGTTTCCACGACGATGCCGACACCAGGGCCGTCGTCTCCGCGTTCGATCTGGCCGGTATCGCCGCCGAGACGCTGGCCGAGGAGTATTTCGTGATCGACGCGCACGGCGACTCGATCTTCGGACACGGGGCGATCCTGGCCGCGGCCGGGGGAGTGACGCCCGAGTTCTCAGCTGACATCCCGGCAGGTACCTACGCCAACGCCGGCGACTTCACGATCGCCGTCACCAGGATGGGAGTCGGAGCATGAGCGCCAAGGACAGGGCGGATGCCGTCTACGAGGCCCTGCTGAGCCGAGCAGGAGAGCGCTGGGTGCAGCCCCGCAAGGAGCGCACCGCGCGCATCCTCGCCTTCCTCGACGACCCGCAGCGCACCTATCGCGTCGTGCACATCACGGGCACGAACGGCAAGACGTCGACCGCGCGGATGATCGAGAGTCTGCTGCGGGCACACGATCTGCGCACCGGACTGTTCACGAGCCCGCACCTGGAGCGCTTCACCGAGCGCATCATGATCGACGGCGAACCCATCGCCGATGAGGCCGTGGCGGATGCCTGGGACGAGATCGAGCCGTTCGTCGACATCGTCGACGCCGAGCTCGAGGCCGCGGGCGATGCGCCGCTGACCTTCTTCGAACTGCTGACCGTGCTGGCTTTCGTCGCCGTGGCGGACGCACCGATCGATGTGCTGGTGCTCGAGGTCGGGATGGGCGGGGAGTGGGACTCCACGAACACGGCAGACGGCGACGTCGCGGTGTTCGCGCCGATCGACATCGACCACGCCGACCGGCTGGGCAGCACGATCGCCGAGATCGCACAGGTCAAGGCCGGGATCATCAAGGAGGGCGCAGCCGTCGTCTCGGCTCAGCAGCCTGCGGAGGCGGCGGAGGTGCTGCGCCGCGTCGCCGCGGAGCGCAACGCCACCATCGCCTTCGAGGGCGAGGAATTCGGTCTCACCGAGCAGAAGCTCGCGGTCGGCGGCCAGCTGCTGACGATCCGCGGCCTCGCGGGGGAGTACACCGAGGAATACCTCCCGCTCTACGGCGCGCACCAGGGGCACAACGCGGCTCTCGCCGTCGCCGCCGTCGAGTCGCTCATCGGCGGTGCCACGCAGCGCATCGCCGCGGACATCGTCACCGCCGGTCTGCAGGAGAGCACGTCGCCCGGAAGGCTGCAGCTGCTCGGCATCGCCCCGACCGTGATCGTCGACGCCGCGCACAACCCGCACGGCGCGACGGCGCTCGCTCAGGCGCTGGATGACAGCTTCGACTTCGACGAGTGGGGTCTGGTGCTCGGCGTGCTCGCCGACAAGGACGCCGCCGGTATCGTCGCCCAGCTCGCGCCGGCGGCAGCGCATGTGTTCGCCACCGCTCCGGACTCCGATCGCGCGAGCGACGCGGATGTCATCGCCGACCTCGTCGAGCAGAACGGCCAGCGGGCGACCGTGCACCACTCGCTCGCCGACGCCGCCGACGCCGCGCGCGAGTGGGCCGCATCGTCGGATCGTCGTGCCGTCATCATCGCGGGTTCCGTCGTCCTCGCCGGCGAGGCGATCGCTCTGGCTCAGGAAGAGGACTGGAAGGCGGGGTGGCGCGCATGAGCGCCGATGGGACTCCCGCACGACGGCCGCGCCCGCCGCGCACCCTCGTGCAGAAGCTCGCCCCGGTCGTGCTCGGGTTCGAGGCCATCGTGGTGTTCCTCGTCGGTCTCACGATCTTCGGGCTGCGCCAGCTCCCGGCCGGCATCGAGCAGTGGTGGGGCATCGTGGGTGGCGCGATCCTGGCACTCGCGTGCATCGCCGTCGCGGGGATGATCACGAAGCCCTGGGCACTCACCGCCGGGTGGGTCATCCAGGCCGTCGTCGCCCTGTCGGCGTTCTTCGTTCCGGCCATCCTGCTCGTCGTCCTGATTTTCGGCGGCATGTGGGCGTATGCGACCATCGGAGGGGCCCGATTGGACGCACGACGCCCGGCCGAGCCCCCGACCGAGACTCAGACAGAGAGTGAATGACATGGCCACCGAAGAAACCCTCGTCCTCGTCAAGCCCGATGGTGTCGCCCGCGGCCTCACCGGCGCGATCCTCGCCCGCATCGAGGCGAAGGGATACGCCCTCGTCGACATCCGCCTGGTCGAGCCCGACCGCGACGTGCTCGCCGAGCACTACGCCGAGCACGAGGGCAAGCCGTTCTACGAGCCGCTGCTCGAGTTCATGCTCTCCGGCCCCTCGGTCGCCATCCGTCTCGCGGGCAACCGCGTGATCGAGGGCTTCCGCTCGCTCGCGGGCACCACCGACCCGACGACCGCAGCGCCCGGCACGATCCGCGGCGACTTCGGTCGCGACTGGGGCCTGAAGGTGCAGCAGAACCTCGTGCACGGCTCGGACAGCCCCGAGTCGGCCGCGCGCGAGCTCGGCATCTGGTTCGACTGAGACCCCGCCAGTGAGAGAAGCCCGTCCGCCGTTCTCGGCGGGCGGGCTTCTTCGTGGACGACGGGATCAGAAGAGGATCTTCGCCATCTCGCCCAGGAAGTCGAGTCCCTGCAGCTGCGCCAGGAGGATGATGATCGCGTAGGCCACGATCGTGGCGAGCGGAACCCAGGGCATGAGCTTGTCGGCGCGGGCCTGCACCTTCTCGTTGCTCGTGAACGTGCCGTTGCGCGTCAGATGGACCATCGTCGCGAAGAATGTGGGGATGGTGACCGCCCACGTGACCATGCACCAGGGGCAGAGCACGAAGAGGTCGTACAGGCTCTGGCCGATCAGCCAGCACACGAAGCCGAACGCGAAGGTGACCCCGACGCCGAAGGCGGCCCAGAACCAGCGCGGGAAGCGAGCGCCCGCGAGGAGCGCGACACCGACGATGAGCGGCGCCATCCAGCCGGCGATGCCGATGATCGGGTTCGGGAAACCGAAGACCGAGCCCTGCCACGACTGGAGGTTGGTGCTGCACTGGATGAACGGGCTCAGATCGCAGGCCAGAGCCTCCTGGGGGTTCTCCAGCAGCGCGAACTTCTCGACCGTGAGCTGGAAAGCGGCGAACCAGCCCACCACACTCGCGATGATCAGCCAGACGGCATAGAAGACGGGGCGGGTGCGCTGCTCGCTCATACCGGGGATTATCCCAGTGACGGCTATGGATGTGGCGAGAGCGCGCCGGGGAAAAACGCCTCGCAGACGAGGGATGCCGCGAACGGGGCCACTTGGTGCGATAATGGCCTGTGATGCGATGAACGGTGTTGCCGCGACACGCATCGAGCAGACTTCGGGGTCCTATGCCCCACGCGATCAGAGCCATGAGCCGGTCGCAAACCGAGTGAGTTCGCGGAACCCGCGGGTACCGCATGAGATTTCACGGGGCACCGAGTGTCCCGTGCAGGGAGTAAGCCAGAGATGGCCGATGAGAACAATGACAACAACGCCCCGACCCTCGACTTCCCGGCTGACGCCGCGGGAGAGCTGACGGAGCCCATCGCTCCCGAGGCTGACGACGTCGCGGAGCCGTCGAACGACGCCGACCACCTGTCCGACGCGGCAGAGGTGGCAGCGGATGCTGCGGCCGACGACGTCGCAGCCGGCTACGCCGCGGCGGACGACGCTGCGGCCGCGGCGGATGACGCTGCTGCTGCCGCCGTCGCTGAAGCCGTCGCCGAAGCCGAGGCGTCGGACGATGCCACGACGGACGACGCTGCGGCCCCCGTTGCGAGCGCGACGCAGACCGAGGGCGAGCCTCAGGCCTCTGTCTCGTCGGATGCCGACGCGGAGGTGGTCGCAGAGGCGATCGTCGAGGAGGCCGCGGGCGGGAGCCCGGTCGAGGAGACCAGCGTGGAGGAGACCGTCGTCGAGGAGACGCCGGTCGCCCCTGAGGCTCCGGTCGCGGTGACCGCGGTGTCGCTCGGCCTGCTTCCCGAGGTGTTCGTCTCCCAGGTCTCCACCCAGTTGCACTTCTACGCGCCGGAGATCGTGCCGCTTCCCGCGCGCCCCGGTCGCGAGCGCATCTTCGACCGGATCGCCGAGCGCGAGCAGCCGCAGGAGGAGTCCGGCGGTCGTGGTCGTGGCCGTCGTCGGCGCGGCGGATCCGAGGGTGACGACCAGCGCGAGGAGCCGCGTCAGCGTCAGCGCGTCGTCGAGTACATCACCGAGCCGAAGGCGATCAAGGGATCGACCCGTCTCGAGGCGAAGAAGCAGCGTCGCCGTGACGGTCGGGACGCCGGTCGTCGCCGCCCGGTCGTGACCGAGGCCGAGTTCCTCGCCCGCCGCGAATCCGTCGACCGCAAGATGGTCGTGCGCTCCAAGAACGGCCGCACCCAGATCGGCGTCCTCGAGGACGGCGTGCTCGTCGAGCACTATGTCGCGCGCAACCAGGACGCATCGCTCATCGGCAACGTCTATCTCGGACGCGTGCAGAACGTGCTCCCCAGCATGGAGGCCGCGTTCGTCGACATCGGTCGCGGCCGCAACGCCGTGCTGTACTCCGGCGAGGTCGACTGGGACGGCGTCGAGACCGGCAACCAGCCCCGCCGCATCGAGCTGGCGCTCAAGCCCGGCGACCGCGTTCTCGTGCAGGTGACCAAGGACCCCGTCGGTCACAAGGGCGCCCGGCTCACGAGCCAGATCTCCCTGCCCGGACGCTACCTGGTGTACGTCCCCGGCGGGTCGATGAACGGCATCAGCCGCAAGCTGCCGGACAACGAGCGCGCCCGCCTCAAGCGCATCCTCAAGGAGGTGCTGCCGGAGTCCTCCGGCGTGATCGTCCGCACCGCGGCCGAGGGTGCCACCGAAGACCAGCTCACCCGCGACGTGCAGCGTCTCACCTCGCAGTGGGAGCACATCCAGAAGCAGGTCGAGAACCAGCAGGCGCCCGCGCTCCTGCACGCCGAGCCCGACCTGCTCGTCAAGATCGTGCGTGACGTCTTCAACGAGGACTTCACGAAGATGCTGATCCAGGGCGAGGACGCGCAGCAGACGATCCGCGCCTACCTGGAGAGCGTCGCGCCCGACCTGCTCGAGCGCGTCGACGCCTACGAGGACGAGACCGATCCCTTCGACGCGTTCCGCATCACGGAGCAGATCGAGAAGGCTCTCGACCGCAAGGTGTGGCTGCCCTCGGGTGGATCGCTCGTGATCGACCGCACCGAGGCCATGACGGTCGTCGACGTCAACACCGGCAAGTTCGTCGGCTCCGGCGGAAACCTCGAGGAGACGGTCACCAAGAACAACCTCGAGGCGGCGGAGGAGATCGTCCGCCAGCTGCGTCTGCGCGACATCGGCGGCATCATCGTGGTCGACTTCATCGACATGGTGCTCGAGTCGAACCGCGACCTCGTGCTGCGTCGCCTGATCGAGTGCCTGAGCCGCGACCGCACGAAGCACCAGGTCGCGGAGGTCACCTCGCTCGGCCTCGTGCAGATGACGCGTAAGAAGCTCGGCCTCGGCCTGCTGGAGACCTTCAGCGAGGCGTGCGAGGTCTGCGCCGGTCGCGGCGTCATCGTGCACCACGACCCGGTCGTGAAGCACCGCTCCAGCAACAGCGGCGGCAGCAGCAACGGCGGAAACGGCCAGAGCGGCCGTCGCCAGCGCGGCGGCGGCAACAACGGCGGAAACGGCCAGAGCCAGAACGCGCCGGCAGCCCCGAACGTCACCCACAGCATCACCGAGGGTGCCAAGTCGGCGCTGGCCCAGATCGCGGCCTCCACGATCGCTCCGGCTGCCGAGGGCGCTCCGGAAGCCGAGTCCGTGGTCGAGGCCGCGGTCGAAGCGCCCGCAGCGACGGAGCGTCCGAAGAAGGCGCGCAAGAAGCGCGGCGGCGACCGCAAGGGGCCCAAGTCGCCGGCCGAGCAGCTCCTGGACTCGGTTCTCGATGCTCTTCCGGAGCCGAAGGCGCCCGGTCAGGGACGAGGACGTCGTCGCGTGAGCACCGCAGCACTCACCGGCACGCCCGTCTCGGTCAACAACGAGCCGTCAGCGCCGGTCGCGGGCGCGGACCCGGAGTCCTGACGCGATCAGACGGCGCACCAGCTCCTTGCCCGGCACGGGCTGGGCGCCGGCTGCGATGAGCCGGGGGATGCTCTCCTCCGGTACGTCGTAATGGTCGACGTCGAACGCGCGGGCCGGGACGCCGTTGGCCTGCGCGAAGGCGTGCAGCTCGTCGAGATCCTCGTCGCTGACCAGGTGCGCCCACAGGCGTCCGTGGGCGGGCCAGACGGGGTCGTCGACGAGTACGGTCACTCCCTCAGCCTACGACCGCACCGGCGGGGTCGGCCGTGGAAGGCGCGGCGGAGGTTCCGGAGCGGGCTCGCTTTGCGACACCGACCCGCATCCGGTAAAGTAGTCCCTTGGTGCGTATGCCGCGTCGTCCTCGTCGGCCGAAGCGGAGAGCCTTGCGTTCGCGCCCGTCGTTCTGCGGCGCATGCAAGCAACAGTCTTCCCGTGAGATCTCGGAGCCGCGAGCTCCCCAACGAAACAGGTATGAAGTGGTTTACGCAGTAGTGCGCGCCGGTGGGCGGCAGGAGAAGGTCGAGGTCGGCACGATCGTTCAGCTCGACCGTGTCAAGGCTGCCCAGGGCGAGAAGATCGAGCTGGCCGCAGTGCTGCTCGTCGACGGCGCCACGGTGACCACCGACGCTGATTCGCTGGCGAAGGTCAAGGTCACGGCTGAGGTCATCGGCAACCTCCGCGGCCCGAAGATCATCATCCAGAAGTACAAGAACAAGACCGGTTACAAGAAGCGCCAGGGCCACCGTCAGGAGCTCACGCGCGTTAAGATCACCGGCATCAAGTAAGCCCGAGGGGACTAGGACATGGCACATAAAAAGGGCGCAAGCTCAACCCGTAACGGTCGTGACTCCAACGCTCAGCGCCTCGGCGTGAAGCGCTTCGGCGGTCAGCAGGTCCTCGCCGGCGAGATCATCGTCCGCCAGCGTGGCACGCACTTCCACCCCGGCGTCAACGTCGGACGTGGCGGCGACGACACGCTGTTCGCTCTGGCCGCCGGTGCGGTCCAGTTCGGCGCGAAGGGCGGCCGCAAGGTCGTCAACATCGTCGCCGCAGCTGAGTGATCACAGCGCGACACTAGACATCCGGTTCGGGGCGGGCTTCGGCTCGCCCCGTCCGTGTATCTGCACAACGTCACAACACAGGAATTCAGGGGAACCAGTACATGGTCACGTTCGTCGACACCGTCACACTGCACCTGCGTGCGGGTAAGGGCGGCAACGGCTGCGTCTCCGTGCACCGCGAGAAGTTCAAGCCGCTCGGCGGCCCCGATGGCGGCAACGGCGGTGACGGAGGCGACGTCGTCCTCGTCGCCGACCCGCAGACCGGCACGCTGCTCTCGTACCACCATTCGCCGCACCGGTCCTCGGGCAACGGCGGCCCGGGCATGGGCGACCACCGCTCCGGATTCCTCGGCGAGACGCTCGAGCTTCCCGTCCCGGTCGGCACCGTGGTGAAGAACACCGCCGGCGAAGTCCTGATCGACATGATCATCCCCGGTGAGCGATTCGTCGTCGCCAAGGGCGGCATGGGCGGGCTCGGCAACGCCGCCCTCGCCACCCCGAAGCGCAAGGCTCCCGGCTTCGCGCTGCTCGGCACCCCGGGACACGAGGGCGACGTCGTCCTCGAGCTGAAGACCGTCGCCGACATCGCCCTCGTGGGATACCCGTCCGCCGGCAAGTCGAGCCTGATCGGCGCGATCTCCGCTGCGCGCCCCAAGATCGCCGACTACCCGTTCACGACGCTGCACCCGAACCTCGGTGTGGTGCAGGTCGGCGACTTCCGCTACACCGTCGCCGACGTGCCCGGTCTCATCGAGGGTGCGAGCGAGGGGCGAGGACTCGGCCTCGAGTTCCTCCGCCACGTCGAACGCTGCTCGGCACTGCTGCACGTGCTCGACTGCGCGACTCTCGAGCCCGGTCGCGACCCGATCTCCGATCTCGACGTCATCCTCGCCGAGCTCGGCGCCTACGAGGTTCCGGAGGGACAGACCCCCCTCCTCGAGCGCCCGCAGTTCGTCGCTCTGAACAAGATCGACGTCCCTGAAGCACGTGACCTCGCCGAGCTCGTGCGCCCCGACCTCGAGGCTCGCGGATTCCGCGTGTTCGAGATCTCCACGGTCTCGCACGAGGGCCTGCGCCCGCTCACCTTCGCGCTGGGCGAGCTCGTCGAGAAGGCCCGTGCCGAAGCCGCGCTCGAGACGCCGCCGGAGCGCGTCGTCATCCGTCCGCGGGGATCCAAGAAGGGCTTCACCATCCGGGTCGAGGGCGGCACCTACGGCAACGTGTACCGCATCATGGGTGAGAAGCCGGTCCGTTGGGTGCAGCAGACCGACTTCCAGAACGAAGAGGCCGTCGGCTATCTCGCCGACCGACTCGAGAAGCTCGGTGTCGAGGATGAGCTCTTCCGCCTCGGTGCGGTGCAGGGCTCGACCGTCGTGATCGGCGAGGGCGACAGCATCGTCTTCGACTGGGAACCCACCATGACCTCGGCCGCCGAGCTCATGAGCGCCCCCCGTGGAACCGATCCTCGTCTCGCGCCCAACGCACGCCGGACGACGTCGGAGCGCCGCGAGCAGTACTACGAGCGCATGGATGCCAAGGCCGAGGCCCGCGCCGAAGTCGAGACGCAGCGTCTGGCCGCGTACCGCGAGGACGGCGAGTGACCGCACGCACCCGCGCGGATCTCGCGACCGCGTCCCGCATCGTCGTGAAGGTGGGATCCTCCTCGATCAGCGGAGAGTCCTCGTGGCGCATCCCCGTGATCGTCGAGGCGCTGGCCGCAGCGCACGCGCGCGGCGCCGAGGTCGTGCTGGTGTCGTCCGGGGCGATCGCCTCCGGCATCCCCTTCCTGCGACTGGACGCCCGCCCGAACGACCTCGCGACGCAACAGGCGGCGGCGGCCGTGGGGCAGAACATCCTCATGTACCGGTATCAGGAGTCGCTGCGCCCGTTCGACATCGTCGCTGGCCAGGTGCTGCTCACGACCGGTGACCTGGAGCACCCGACATCGCGCTCCAACGCCCGTCGCGCGATGGAGCGCCTGCTCGGGCTGCGCACGCTCCCGATCGTCAACGAGAACGACACGGTCGCGACGCAGGAGATCCGCTTCGGCGACAACGATCGGCTCGGCGCCCTCGTGGCGCAGTTGATCGAAGCCGATGCGCTGATCCTGCTCAGCGACATCGAGTCGCTGTACACGAAGCCCCCCACGGATCCCGGCGCCGAGCCGATCGACGTCGTGGCGCCCGACGCCGACCTCAGCGGTCTGGAGTTCGGGGCGGCCGTCGTCAACAGCGTCGGTACCGGGGGAGCGGCGACCAAGGTCTCGGCTGCGCGCCTGGCCGCGGCATCCGGCATCGGTGTGCTCGTCACCAGCGCCGACCTGATCGATCACGCGCTGTCGGGCAGTGAAATAGGGACCTGGTTCGAACCGGCCACCTCATAAACTGGGCGGATGACCGACCAGACCCCGCAGGTGCGACTCGAACGCGCCAAAGAGGCCTCCCGTGCCACCGCCGCTCTCACCAGCGACGACAAGGTGCGCGTGCTCGAGGCGATCGCCCTCGCCCTCCTCGGCGCCGCACCGCGCATCATCGAGGCGAACGGCCGGGACATCGCCCGGGGCCGTGAAGGCGGCATCGGGGAGTCCCTGATCGATCGACTCCGACTCGACGAGAAGCGCGTCGGCGCCCTCGCCGCCGCGGTGCGCGAGGTCGCGGCGCTCGCTGACCCCGTCGGCCGTGTCGTCGGCGGCCACCGGATGCCCAACGGCGTGACTCTCGAGCAGGTGAGGGTGCCGTTCGGAGTGGTCGGGGCGATCTACGAGGCCCGTCCCAACGTGACCGTCGACATCGCCGCGCTCGCCCTGCGGTCGGGTAACGCCGTGGTGCTGCGCGGGGGGAGTGCCGCTCGCGAATCCAACACGGTCCTCGTCGACGTCATGCGACAGGCGATCGAGGGTGCGGGGCTCACCGCGGAGGCCATCCAGACCGTGGACGACTTCGGCCGCGAAGGGGCGAAGGCGATGATGCACGGCCGCGGCTTCATCGACGTCCTCGTCCCGAGGGGGAGCGCCGGCCTCATCGAGACCGTCGTCACCGAATCGACCGTGCCGGTGATCGAGACCGGAGCCGGGAACGTCCACATCTTCCTCGACGAGAGCGCACCGGACGACTGGGCGCGAGACATCGTCGTGAACGCCAAGGTCCAGCGGCCCAGCGTGTGCAACGCGGTGGAGACCGTGCTCGTGCACCGGCAGGCGGCACCGCGCCTCATCCCGCTCGTGGCCAGTGCGCTGCAGAGCGAGGGGGTGGCCATCCACGGCGATGACATGGTCGCGGGTCTCGTCTCGAACGTGATCCCGGCCGTCGAGGACGACTGGGGCACCGAGTACCTGAGCCTCGACATCGCGATGAAGGTCGTCGAGTCCCTCGATGAGGCACTCGACCATATCCGCCGGTACAGCACGGGTCATACCGAGTCGATCATCACGAACGACGCGCGCAATTCCGAGCGCTTCCTCGCCGAGGTGGATTCGGCCGTCGTCATGGTGAACGCCTCCACCAGATTCACCGACGGGCGCGAGTTCGGATTCGGCGCGGAGGTCGGCATCTCGACCCAGAAGCTGCATGCTCGGGGGCCGATGGGCCTCTCCGAGCTGACCAGCACGAAATGGCTCGCGCGTGGGTCGGGGCAGACGCGCGGCTGAGGGCTAGACTGGGGGACGCTGTACCTCACAGGATCCCGAACAGCACGCCACGAAACGGAGTCAGGATGAACCTCGTCGCACAGATCGCGATGGCCGCTGCCGAAACCGAGCACCACGGCAACGTCGCGCTCGAGACGGTGATCTTCGGAGTCATCGCCGCGATCGTGTTCGGCTTCCTCGGGCTGGTGACGCTCTCGTACAAGAACGTCGCCAACCGTCACTCGGCCAAGGCCGAGGCGTGGGCCGCGAAGCATGGCAAGGACGGCCACGAGGCGGGACACGGCCACTAGGCCCCCATGAACGACGCTGCGACCACGCGCACCCCGCGCATCGGCGTGATGGGCGGTACGTTCGACCCCATCCATCACGGCCACCTGGTCGCAGCCAGCGAGGTCGCGAACTCCTTCGGTCTCGACGAGGTCGTGTTCGTCCCGACCGGACATCCGTGGCAGAAGTCGGGCGTCTCACCGAGTGAGCACCGTTACCTGATGACGGTGATCGCCACGGCCTCCAACCCGCAGTTCACGGTGAGTCGTGTCGACATCGACCGCGAGGGCCCCACCTATACGATCGACACGCTGCGCGACCTGAAGCGCGACCGCCCCGATGCGGAGCTCTTCTTCATCACCGGCGCGGATGCCGTAGCGCAAATTCTCAGTTGGAGGGACCATGATGAGTTGTGGGAGTTGGCCCACTTCGTCGCGGTCTCCCGGCCAGGACATGTCCTGAGCACGGACGGCCTCCCGAGCGACAACGTCAGCCAACTGGAAGTGCCGGCGCTGTCGATCTCGTCGACGGACTGCCGTGAACGTGTTCGCGACGATCAGCCGGTCTGGTACCTGGTCCCTGATGGGGTCGTTCAGTACATCGCGAAGCATCATCTGTATCGGAGCAAGGCATGAGTACATCGGATCAGCAGGAGCAGGGTCCGCTGACGCGAAAGCAGCTGCGGGAGATCCGGCTGACGGGGTCCACCCCGGTCATCTCCAACGAGGAGGCCGCTGCGGCGGTCGAGGCGGCACCTCCCGCACCTCCTGTACCGCCGTTGCCGCGTGCCGCCGAGCCCGTCGAGGTCTCGCCCGCACCGGAACCGGTCGACGACGCGCAGGGCGACGCACCTCTCACCCGGCGCCAGGCACGGGAACTGGAGAAGGTCAGGACCGCATCGGTGCCCGTCATCGGCGCCGATGACGAGGACACGACCGCTCAGCCGACCGAAGAGACGACGCGCGAGCCCGAACCCGAGCCCGAACCCGTCGAGGCTCCGCCCCGGACCGCTGCGCCCGAACCCGGCGACGATGATGACATGGATGATGCCGTCGACGTGGTGCCGGTCCGCGCATCCGATGTGTCCGATTCCATCGGGGACGTTCCTCTCGACTCCACCGACGAACCTGCCGGAGATCTGAACGGCGAGGACGACGTCGAGGCGGTGCTCGGCATCGCCGCGGAGGACGCGGATGCCGGCGACGGCGATGTGCTCGCCGACGTCCAGGACGACGACGTCACCGATGTCGCAGAAGAGCGGCCGACGGTGAACCCGGCCTTCGGCGAGACTCTCCTCGAGGCACCCGAAGAGCGTGCACCGTTCCGTCCCTCGTTCGATGAGCTCCTCACCGTGGGAGACTCCACCGGTTCGCAGCACTCCGCGCCGAACGCACTGATCTTCACCCCGTCTCCGGGGGAGGGGTCGCTTTCGGGCCCCGTCGCATCCACCGGTGAGATCCTCGTCACCGGGTCCTACGAACTGCCGCACGGCATGGGTTCGCAGGGCCACGCCCTCGGCACGACCGATGGCAAGGACGTCGATGCCGTCCTGATCGACGGCGAGCTTCCCCCCGCGTCGTCACCCACGCCGATCGCCGCGAGCTCGGCGGTCAGCACCATCAAGCCCGCCGGCGAGGTGATCCGTCCGCCGGCGCCCGAGAAGGGCAATCGGTTGATGGTCATCTTGGCGATCGTCGCCGGAGGCCTCGCCCTCGCTGTCGGTGTCGCCGTCATCATCGCCTTCACAACGAATGTGTTCTGATGCAATCACCTGAAACTGCCGAAGAGATGCTGCGTCTCGCCGCACAAGCCGCGATCGACAAGGGCGGTGAGGACCTCGTCGCACTCAATGTCTCCGAGCCTCTGCCGCTCGTCGACATCTTCCTGCTCGTCACGGGAAACAGTGAGCGCAACGTCGCCGCGATCGCCGACGAGATCGAAGATCGACTCATCGAGTCCGGTCACAAGCGCGTGCGCCGTGAAGGGCGCGCGGAAGCCCGCTGGGTGCTGCTCGACTTCGGCGACCTGATCGTCCACGTCTTCCATCAGGAAGAGCGTGTCTACTACGGGCTCGAGCGCCTCTGGAAGGATTGCCCCGTCGTTCCGATCGACGTGGCCGAGCCCGCGGCAGACCCCAGCTGACATGGCGACGCACCTGATCACCGGTGCGGGCTCGGGCATCGGCGCGGTTCTCGCCCGTCGACTGCTCGATCGCGGCGATGATGTGGTCGTGCTGGCGCGCGATGCCGGGCGCGCCCGACAGATCGCCGCCGACCTCCCCGGCGCCGCCGTGGTGGTCGGGGATCTGTCCCAGCCGGGACGGCTCTCCTGGGCGCTGTCGAAGCAGCAACTGCCCGATCGCATCGATTCCCTGGTGCACGTCGCCGGCGTCATCGATCTCGGAGACGTGGCCGATGCGCCTGCCGCGCTCTGGGAGCACCAGCTCGCAGTCAACCTCGTCGCTCCCGCCGAGCTCACTCGACTGCTCCTGCCTGTTCTGCGGGTGTCGCAGGGGCAGGTGGTGTTCGTGAACTCGGGAGCAGGGCTCCGTGCCAGCGCCGGATGGTCGGCGTACGCCGCGTCGAAGCACGGGCTCAAAGCTCTCGCTGACGCGCTGCGGGCAGAGGAGGCGCAGTACGGTGTGCGTGTGGCGTCGATCTACCCCGGGCGCACGGCGACGCCCATGCAGCAGCGCGTGCACCAGCAGGAGGGGCAGGAGTACGACGCCGACCGCTTCATCACTCCGGATGCCGTCGCCACGACCATCCTCACCGCTCTCGACCTTCCCCGTGACGCGGAGATCACCGACCTCACGGTGCGACCAGGACGCTGAGTCGGGCCGTCGGCAGGGCATCTGCGCGCCGGCGTTCCGAGAGATCGGCTCGCGGCATGGATGGCTTCCCACTGTCAAGGGGCTTCCCCTGCCCCTCTCCGCGGCGCACACTCTCTCCAGAGAGAGTCCTGGAGGGCCCCACATGTCTGAACTTCCGGATCCGCGTTTCATGCTGAATCGCATCACGGCGTCGGAGTGGGTGATCAACGACCTGCGCTACTCGCCGAACGATCCGCGTCATGTGGTCGCGTGCGTGTACGAACTCGCCGAGACCGAGGTCGAGGTGACCTGGTTGCGGGATCTCCCGCTCGCCACACGGTACGGCACTGCTTTCGAAGTCCTCGAAGAGGTCGAGCGGATGCGCGGCCTGAGCCGGGCGACGCGTCCGATCTCCATCCCGCACCGCCCGCCGCTGCTGGCGACCTGATCGTCACCGCAGCCGCCGGAGTGCGGCGGACGAAGCGCATCCCTCTCGGCGAGGGATGCGCTTCGTCGTTCCCCGCGGCGTCCTCGGGGTCGCGGAGTCAGCGGAGCTCAGAGCAACTGCAGATCGGTGATGCACGTCCTGTCATCGCTGGTCTTCGTCGAGAGGGGCACGGTGCCTGCGCGGCCCTCGTGCGCGATCGCGAGTGTCGCGTCGATGCCTCGGGGCACCCAGAGACCGACGAATCCGTTGTCGTAGGTGCGCCGCGTCTCATCGATCAGCACCTCGACGTCGGCACCGGTGAGGGTGAGTCGGATCTCGGCGTCGGCGAGCTCCCCGACGCAGGTGGTGAGGCTGTGGAAGTGGCACTCGTGGGTCCGGTCGCGGAAGGGCGCGACCGAGACGTACACCTCGTCCTCCGGCATCGGCAGACGCGCCTCGCGGTCACTGCTGTCGCGCAACGTGAGGACCTCGGGCTGCACCGAGGCGAGCAGATCGGCAGGTCGCTCGGCGAGGGACATGGTGTCGAGCCGCTCGATCACCTGGCCGACGTCGAGGTCGGTCAGGTCGTAGGCGGCCAGCAGCTCCTCTGCTCCTGCCGTATCCCCGGCCGCGGCCGAGGAAGGAGCGTGCGAGGGTGCGGCGCAGCCGGCGAGGGCGACGGCGGAGACGATCAGAGCAGCGGTGAGGGCGATCAGGTTCCTCCGGCGGGATCCGGTGTGGGAGGCAACGGAGGAGGGGCGTGTGGGGCGGTTCATGGTGGTGTCCTTCGAGCAGAGGGGATCGGCGCCGGCCGCAGAGGTCCGGCGCCGATCCGGAGGAGAGATCAGAGAGCGGAGAGGAGGTCCTTCATCTCCTGGATCTCCTCGGTCTGCGCATCGATGATGCTCTGAGCGAGATCGATCGCATCCGGGTCGCTCCCGTCGTCGACCTGCGCCTGGGCCATGTCGACCGCGCCCTCATGGTGCTCGATCATCTGCTCGAGGAACAGTCGGGACGCTTCAGCACCCTCCGCGGCATCGAGGGCGGCGAGGTCGTCCGCGCTCATCATCCCGTCGCCGTGGTCCATCCCGGTCGCGTCCCGGTCGTCGGGGCTGACACCCCAGTCGTCCAGCCAGCCCTCGAGCTGCTCGATCTCGGGGCCCTGCGCCTCCTTGATCTGCGCGGCGAGCGCGGTCACCTCGGGGGTGGCTCCTTCCGCCGCGAGCACGATGTCGCTCATCTCGATCGCCTGTTCGTGATGCACGATCATCATCGACGCAAACATCACGTCCGCATCGTTGACGCCGGCATCGGCCGGCGCGGGGGCCTCTGTGGACGGGCCGTGATCCATTCCGGGCATCGAATCCTGATCGGCACCGGCTGCGCAGCCGGACAGGGCGAGGATGGCGGTAAGGGTGAGTGCGGCCGTTGCCGCAGCACGGATCTTCATGGTGTTCTCCAATGGTGTGTCGTCGTCTGAGCGCGCGCCGGACGATCCCGCGCGCGGATCTGCGGGAGTGGAGCCCTGGTGCGCGAGAGCGCCGGGCCCGACTGCCGCTCAGGTGCGACTGATGCAGAGAACGTGCAGAGAGGGAGGGCGAGGCAGCAGCCGTGCGATGAGGATCTCGGCGGGAGCGGTGCGGGGGACCGTTCCCGCGCCTCCTCGCAGAACGCGCGGCGGCACCAGCAGGAGCAGGACGAGGAGGAGAGCGAGGACGCACATCATCGCCATGCCCGAATGGTCGTCGGTGCCGCATCCGGCGCAGGACATGCTGCGCTCGTCCTGGCTGCTCCCCGAACCGTGACCGTCGGCGGCGTGGGGGGATGCCGGGGCGGGATCCGAAGCGGCCATCGACATCGCCGACGGCGTATCGGCGGCGGGGGTGCCGTGCAGGTTCAGGGTGTGCATCGCCAGCAGGCCGACGATGACCGCGGCGACGAGCAGAACACCCAGGAGCACGCGGCGGAAGACGCTGTGAGAGCCCCTTCCGGCTCGCATCGCGGCCACCGGTGTCATACCAGGAAGTCTACGTGCCCCATCCGGTGGTCAGGTGGTCGCGATACGCAGGGCCGCGATGAACTCCCCATAGAGATCGTCGCGGTCGAGGAGCTCGGCGTGGGTTCCGGCGTCCCTGACCCTTCCGTCCTCCAGGATGATGATCCGGTCGGCGTCGATGACGGTCGACAGGCGGTGCGCGATCGTCACGACGGCTCCCCTTCGCGCCGCATCGGCGATCACCGAGTGGATGGCGGCTTCGGTGACGCCGTCGAGCTGGGCGGTCGCCTCGTCGAGCAGCAGGATGCCCGGCGGGCGGACGAGGGCCCGAGCGACCGCGAGGCGCTGGCGCTCGCCTCCGGACAGCGTCGTCGATGCGACGGACGTGTCCAGGCCGTCGGGAAGCGCCCTGACCTTGGCATCGAGATGCACCGCCTCGAGCGCGGCCCAGGCCTCCTCGTCCGTCGCATCCGCGGATCGGTAGAGGACGTTCTCGCGAACGGTGCCCGGCACGACCGGCGTCTCCTGCTCGACGTAGGCGATGCGGCGGCGCACCTCGTCGATGCTGAAGTCGGTGAAGGGGGCGCCGTCGAGCTGCATGACGCCACGCTCGGCGTCGAGAAAACGCAGCAGCAGGGAGAAGACGGTGGTCTTGCCCGCCCCGGACGGCCCGACGAGGGCGGTGTGTCCGACCCGGGCGATGTCCAGCGTCACACCGTCGAGTGCCGGTTCGCTCGCGCCGTCGTAGCGCACGACCACGTCGCGGAGCGAGACGAGCGGGCCACTGTCGACCGACGGCACCTCGGTGCGGCCGGCCTGGAGGTCTTCGAGATCGAGATGCTCCGTCTCGCGGATCCGCGATGCGGCGGCGAGACCCGACTGCAGCTGGCTGAAGGCCATCGTCAGCTCGGAGATGGGCTCGAGGATGTTGAAGGCGTAGAGCAGGAAGGCGATCAGCGTCGACACGGTGAGCTCGCCGAGACTCACCCGCCACGCCCCGAAGCCGAGGATCGCGATGATCGCCAGTTGGATCCCGCCGCCCGCGATGGTCCACGCGATCGCGGAAACCCATACCGAGCGGATCGAGAACCGGGCGGATTCGCGGGCCTTCTCCTGCACGCGGTCGATCTCACGGGACTCGGCGCGGCTCGACTTCACCGTTCGCAGGGCTCGGAGTCCGCCTTCGAGGATGCCGCCGAGCTCGCCGAGCGCGTGCTGTGCCTGCTTCTCCGCCGCACCGATCATCGGCATCAGGATCGCCATGAGCACGCCGACGGTCACGAGTGCCAGGAGTGTGCCGAGGAGGAGGGGAAGGTCGAGTACCGCCATCAGCACGACCGTGCCGACGAGGGACACGGCGCCGTTGATGATCTGCACGATGCTCGACGTCACGGCTTCGCGCAGGAGCACGGTGTCACTGGTCACCCGCGTGACGAGCTCACCGGCCTTGAACCGCTGGATCTGCTCGAGCTTCGCGCGGAAGAACCGCTCGACGAGCGAGCTCCGTGCCTCGAGGACCACGTTCTCGGCCAGACGGCCGAGGAGGATCCATTGAGCGAAACCGGCGATCGAGCCGATGACGAGCAACCCGAGCAGCAGGCCGATGGGCTGCAGCAGTGCGTCGTCGCCCCCGAGGGAGTCGATCACCCATTTGGTGGCGAGCGGCGTCGCGAGAGCCGTGGCTGTGGTCGCCAGGCCGAGGGCGACTCCGAGGACGAGTACCCGCAGGTGTGGCCGGGCCAGGGAGGCGAGGGTTCGCAGATTCTCCCGCGAGGAGACGGAAACGCGTGGATCAGGCATGTGCATAAGTGAAACATGCGTGTCTCATTTTAGTCAATGTCCATCCGATAACGGCATGTCATCGATAGTGTGGCGATCATGGAGAGCACGGATGCGCCGACCGAGTCGGGAACGAGGTCGCGAACCAGGACGGCGATCCTCGAGGCTGCCATCGCCGCCCTCGCGGATGACGCCGCAGCGTCGCTGGGTGATATCGCCCAGCGGGCCGCCGTCGGGCGCAGCACGCTGCACCGGTACTTCCCGGAGCGAGCCGATCTCGTGAGAGCCGTCGCCCGGGAGGCGATGCAGAGGGTCGACCAGTCCATCGAGCGCGCCGAACCCGACAGCGGCCCCTTCCTCGCAGCGGTTCGCCGCACGGTGGACGCGTTGCTCGAGTACGGCCCGATCGTCATGTTCCTGTACTCGGATCCCCTCGTCGTCGCCGACAAAGAGTTCTGGGGAGAGGGCGACGAACAGGAGGACAGCGTCCTCGACCGGCTCTTCGCCAGAGAAGAGGCACGCTTCCGACCCGGCCTGACGCCGGAATGGGCGACGAGCGTGTTCTGGGCGATCCTGTACTCGGGTTGGGAAGCCGTCAAGGCGGGAACCATGGGACGGCGCGAGGTGGTGGATGCCATCATCACCACTTTCGCCGGCGGTGTGCTCCAGGACGGTGCCGGGGACTGACCGGGGGCCGCACGGCGGGAGGGGTATCCCCCGAACGGTGGATTCCAGGATTAACCCGCGTGCGGCTGCTCCGGTCGATGTGGAGGCGCCGGCGCGTCCGTAGTTTCGCAGTATGACCGCACTGGAAGTACGAAATCTGCAGAAACGCTACGGGCGACATGTCGCCGTCGAGGACGTGTCCTTCGCCGTGGAAGAGGGGGAGATCTTCGGTATCATCGGGCCCAACGGCGCCGGCAAGACGACGACGGTCGAGAGCATAGCCGGCCTCCGAACGCCGGACTCGGGGTCGATCTCCGTCCTGGGCTTCGATCCGATCAAGGACCGCGCGGAGGTTCGGGAGCGGCTCGGCGTGCAGCTGCAGGAGAGCAGCTTCCCCGACGCGATCAAGGTTGCGGAAGCTCTCGAGCTCTACAGCTCGTTCTATCGGAATCCCGCCGATTGGCGCGAGCTCATGGCGCTGCTCGGACTCGCCGAGAAGCGCAGCACGCCGTACAAGGCTCTCTCGGGCGGGCAGAAGCAGCGACTCTCGATCGCGCTTGCACTCGTCGGCAATCCGCGGATCGCGATTCTCGACGAGCTCACGACCGGACTCGACCCCGAAGCGCGGCGCGAGACCTGGAGCCTCATCGAGAAGGTTCGCGAAGCGGGCGTCACGATTCTCCTCGTCACGCACTTCATGGACGAGGCGGAACGGCTCTGCGACCGGATCGCCGTCATCGCCGGGGGCAGGGTGGCCGCGCTGGACACTCCCGCCGGACTGATCACCCAGGCAAGCTCGGGCCAGCAAGTGCGATTCCGCGTGTCGGAACCGATGGATCGGGAGATCCTGTCCACTCTTCCCGAGGTGACCGGCATCGACGTCACCGGCGAGCGCTGGCTGGTCACGGGAACGGGGCAGCTGTTGAGCAGCGTGGCGGGCGCTCTCGCCAGAGCGCAGATCGTGGCGGAGGATCTCCGCGTCGATCAGCGCAACCTCGACGATGCGTTCGTGGCGTTCACCGGGCGTGCCCCGGAATCCGCCGACCAGTCCGAGCGGAGGGCCGGCTGATGCGTGCACTTCGGAAGCTGGTCGCGGTCGAGGCGAAGCTCTTCCTCCGAGACCGCGCCACCGTTCTGTTCGGTGTGCTGTTCCCGACGGCGTTGCTGTTCGGGCTGGGTGCCGTCCCCGCGCTCAGGGAGTCGACACCGGATACCGGCGGACTCCGGTCCATCGACATCTGGGCGCCGACTGCACTGGTGTTCGGGATGGTGATGATCGCGGTGCAGCACGTGCCTGCGGTGATCGCGACGTATCGCGAACGGGGGATCCTGCGCAGGCTGTCGACCACTCCCGTGCATCCGCGCAGCGTGCTGCTCGCACAGATGATCGTCGCGTTCGTCTCCGTGGTCGTCTCCGCAGCCCTCATGATCTTCTTCGGATGGGCCGTGCTGGATATCGCGCCGCCGCAGCGACCGGGCGAGTTCGTCGTCGCGTTCGTCGTCGGCTATGCGGCACTGCTGGGACTCGGATTGATCTCCGCGGCGCTGGTGCGCACGAGCAGTGCCGCGAACCAGATCGGGACCCTTCTGTTCGTGGCCCTCATGTTCTTCGGCGGTGCCTTCCTGCCCCGTGTCGTCATGCCGGATGTCCTGCGGGAAGTCGGCGAGTTCATCCCCCCGGGGCTGCAGGCGCTCACCACGGCATGGTCGGCCGAAGCGGGGGAGATCACCGCCACCGCGGGAGGCCAGCCCTTCTGGCTCCAGATCGCCATCATGGCGGGGATCGCGATGATCGCGAGCGCGGTCGCCGCTAAGCTCTTCCGCTGGGAGTAGGTGTCGATGATGCGGGATACCGGGAGTCGCGAACGTTCGCGGTTCGCGACGCGCGATTCCGCGATCGTGGATCACGCGCAGGATGCGAGTCGCTCCCGGCTGGCCTGGAAGAGAGAGCAGCTGCGGATCTGGGATGTTCTGCAGCTGCTCGCACCGTGGGTGCTCCTCACCATCTCCGCCGTGATCTACTTCTCACGGGTGCTCCCCGTCTCGGCAGCGCGCTTCTGGCCTGACGGTGCCACGGTCCTCGGGCTGGTCACCGTCTCCGCGGTGTGGGTGCTCTTCGGGCATACGCTGCCTCTCCGGCGGAGGGCGCTGCGACCCGTTCCCGCGGGCGTCTTCTTCGTCGGCCTGCTGGTGCTCTGTGTCATCCTCATGAGCTATTCCGAGACGTTCCTGATCTTCACGGTTGCGGGCTTCTTCCATGCCTACCTGCTGAGGTCGTGGCCGCTGGGCGTGCTCGGAGTCCTGGCGACCTCGATCGCGCTCAACGGCGCGGCGATGCGGGTGTGGGCGGACCCGTCCCCGGACAAGCTCGAGGAGTTCGTCCTGATCGTCGCGGTGCAGACCGCGGCGATCGGGGTGGGCATCGTGCTGACCGCGCGCACCGAACCGGAGGAGCGCAAGCGGGAGGAACTCGTCGACCGTCTCGAGGCGGCTCTGCACGAGAACGCAGGTCTTCACGCTCAGTTGGTCGTCCAAGCCCGGGAGTCCGGAGCGCAGGATGAACGACAGCGATTGGCGGGCGAGATCCACGACACGTTGGCGCAGGGGCTCGCCGGCATCATCACACAGCTCCAGGCGGCCGAGCGGTCCACCCGCGTGCGGGGCGAGGCGGAGGAGCACGTCGTGCGTGCGCTCCGACTCGCGCGCAGCAGCCTGACCGAGGCCAGAAGATCGGTGCAGGCGCTGGCTCCGCGAGAGCTCGGGATCGCGCATCTTCCCGAGGCCCTGCGCACCCTGACCGAACAGTGGTCGACGGAGCGGGGGATCACCGCGCGGATGGAGGTCACGGGGATGCCCGAGCCGCTGAGCCCGGCGATCGAGGTGTCGCTCTTCCGGGTCACGCAGGAGTCGCTCACCAACGTGGCGAAGCACGCGGCGGCCTCGCGCGTCGGAGTCACCCTCTCCTACGTGGGCGCGGAGGTGCTGTTGGACATACGGGATGATGGACGGGGCTTCGTCGAGGCGGCCGGCACCGGATTCGGACTCACGAGCATTCGACAGCGCATCCGAGGGGTAGGCGGTCACGTGGAAGTGCAGAGCACGCCGGGAGAAGGGACGTCGGTCAGCGCGCGCGTTCCGGCGATCGCCCCGGGAAGCGCGAGCACAGAGGGAGAGACCGGCCGATGATTCGACTCGTCGTGGTCGACGACCACCCGATCGTTCGCGGTGGTCTTCGCGATACGTTCGCCGATGCGGAGGACATCATCGTGGTCGGGGAAGCCGGAGACGGCGCCGAAGGCATCGAACGCGTGGAGGCCCTCGGGGCGGATGTCGTGCTCATGGATCTTCGGATGCCGGTGATGGACGGCGTCGCGGCAGCCGCCGCCCTGCGCGAGCGAGCACCGCGTGCGCGCGTGCTGATCCTGACCACCTTCGACAGTGAGAGCGACGTCCTGCCGGCGATCGAGGCCGGCGCGATCGGATACCTCCTGAAGGACGCTCGGCCCGAGGAGCTGATGAGAGCGGTCCGGGCGGCGGCCCGCGGCGAGTCGGTATTGGCGCCGTCGGCGACCCAGCACCTCATGGGGCAGATCCGCAAGCCCGGCGCCGGCTCGCTGACCGATCGCGAGAAGGAGGTTCTGCAGCTGGTCGCGAACGGCAGCTCCAATCGGGAGGCGGCCGCGGTGCTCTTCATCGGCGAGGCGAGCATCAAGACGCATCTGCAGCACATCTACGACAAGCTCGGCGTGCGTGACAGAGCCTCGGCGGTGGCCGAGGGCTATCGGCGCCGCCTGCTCACCTGAGGCCGGGAGCCGGGGCGCGCGTCCCTCATGGCTCCAGATAGGCGGCGAGGTTCGCGAGCGACGAGGTCAGCCCCTGCGCGTGGTCGCGGGCGCGAACTCCTTCGGGGACATTCCGGGCGGTCAATTCGACCTCCGTGCCGTCGTCGACAGGACGGACGCGCCATTCCATCCGCATCGTTCCGTGGAACGCCGGGTCATCGGACTCGAAGTCGACCTCCTGCACGACGAGTTCATCCGCCACGATCCGAGTCACGCGGACCTCGGAGACGTCCGCGTCGGCCGACGTCTTGCCGGGTGATTCCGTAGCGTCGTCGTAGGTCAGCACGAGCCGATAGGACCCGCCCTCTCGCATGTCGAAGCGCTCGAAAGCGCCGCGCATCCCCGTGGGCGGCAACCAGGCGAGCAGGGCGTCGCGAGTCGTCAGTGCAGTGAAGACCTCGTGTCCGCCGAGGTGGAGGAGGAGGCTCGCGCGGTCGGTTCTCGCCATGGGGACACTCTATTCGGTGTGGATCACCGTGTCGGGTGCGCGCTGAGGAGTCGCTCCCTGAACCGCAGCCGCCTGCCCGCATCCGGTCGATGACGAACCACATCGAAAACAAGAAAACCCGCGATCTCTCGCGGGTTTCGTTGTGGGGCTCTTGCAACAACACTCAAAACATGTCGCAGTAGGCAATGCACCTCTGGGGTTGGTATTCCGGTCGCAACGCTCAAAGCGGCCGAAACCGCGCCAGAACAGGCAAAATCAACGAGCGCGACAGCTGCGTCCTGACGAAGTTGACGCCCTCGAGGAGCGATTCCACGAGTTGGGTCATCTCACAAACGCCGCTCGTGAGCTCGGCATCACGCGTATGACCGCAGCGAAGCTGCTGGGGGAGCGTGGCATCGACACTGCCCGGCGGCGAATGTCGAGCACTGAGCTTCAGTTGGCGACGGACGCGTATCTCGACGGAGATTCCGCCGCGACCATCGGCAAGCGCCTTGGCTTCGCGCCGCATACCGTGATCAAGACTCTGCGCACGGCGGGCGTTGAGATTCGCCCGCGGCCCGGTCGCGCCCAATCCGGCCCCGCGCCTCCGCCGACTGCTCCCAAAAAGCTGAGTGAGCGTCATGGGGTCGGTGCTGCACCGCCTGCCGGTCAGGCTGCCTTGTCCAGCGTTTCCCTCTGAGTCGCGAGCCAATCCCGCATGATCACGACGGGATTCGCGTCTGGCGCTTCGTCCGGCTCCGTGAGTTCGATTGCATTCGCTGCCGCGAGCTTTCGTGAGTAGTCCGCCACCAGCTCGACCAGGGCATCAGCCTGCTCGCTCGCAAGCGTGATGGAAAGTTCGCCCTCGTCCGCTTCGGCCTTGACCGCGTCCAGCGCGGCGATGAGCCGATCCAGATTCTCCGCCTCGAGGCGCCCCTCCTGAATGGCCGAGAGATACTCCACGAGTGCTGCGTTGTACTCGTCGACGGGCGCTACGACCTCGGGCACCTCCTGCGAACGCTTCCGCCGCTTGGACGCCCAGACCGCGACGCCCGTCGCAGCTGCGGCGGCGACTACCGCGATGCCCAGCCCGATCAGGACCCTGTGATTCTTGAGTGCCGCTGCGGCTGCCCCTGCCGCGGCCTCAGCGACCTCGCTGACCTCATCGGTTGGCGGCGTCACTTCTTTCAGATGCGTAATGATCTCCGTTGAGTCCCGGACGACGCTTCCGAACCGCGACAGTTCCCCACGCATCAGCCCCGCCAAAATATCGTCTGGTACTTCCAAGGCCACCTGGATAATTCCCATGCTTCTTCCGTTCCACTGCCACCGAGGATGCGCCCTGCCCCCGTACTGCTCACGACACTACTGGCCAAACACCGAGGCGGCAGTCCCAGCTCGATCTACTTGAGCTTCTTGTTGACCTTGATCGGCGATACGGCCGGGTCGTAGGAGTTGACAATCCCGTCCCGCTTCAGCCGATCAAGAAGCGCTCGATCTGCCGACGTGTTTGGGATCCGCGGCTTGTCATATCCAACTGAAGTCAGCTTCGGGTAGTACCCGCTCAGCGATTGAAGAATTGAGAACAACTCAGCCGTGGCGATCGTGGCAAGGTGAGCCCCCAGCAAGACGACGACGCTCTGTGCAGGCACTCCGCCTTGCGCCATTGTGAGTACGAGCGCTTCTGACAGGGGCTTCTTCTTTTGGATGGCGAATCCGGCGAGCTGGCGCAACCCAGCTGTGCCAGCGCCAGCGGCAAATTCATCAGCCCGATCGAGGACTGCTTGCTTCACTATGTCGCTGATCCTCGTGCTGAGAAGAAGGGAAGCAAGGTCACTCCCAACATGCTCGGGTGCTACATAGGTCGGGAACTTCACGGAGACGTCGATGAAGGCCTCACGTGTCGGCCAGTCCGTGGCAGCGAGGCGTTCGTAGGACGCCGCGTCATCGGCGATCACGTTGCGCCTCCGCAGGCACGCAAACAGGTCGCCCTTCTCAGCCGGGATGTCGTCGACGTCAAGGTAGTTCGTGAGCGATAGCCCCTCGACCAGTTGCGCGCGGAGATCAGCGGATGGGAGCGCAGCATTGGCGCTCAGGACCGTCTTCGCGAGCGCCTCTTTGGCGTGTTCCTCCGCCGCGTCGACGTCGGAAATCGCACCGGCGTTGGCAAGCAGGGGCGCAAGGTTGTCATCAACCGTGCCAACCGACTCGAGGTAGAGCGTGACGTTCTTGAACGTCATCGAGAAGCGTTGGTGCTTGGCGAGGGCGGGCCATGCAGCGGGGACGGCTTCATCCAATTCGTCGACGACACATGCCTCCGCAGCGCCAGCAACAACGCGATCGAGATGCTTCTCATCGGCATGCTCCAGCACGTCGATGAGCACACCAGTGAATAGCCGAATGCCGTCGATCGTCCGACAGGCCCCCTCACTCTCATCGATTGCCTCGAGATAGGTAGACAGGTTGTCAAGGCAGTAGTAGTAGACCGTCTGGTTGCCCTCGGAGAGCGAGTCCAGGCCGAGATCGATGCCACGCCCCATGGCCGTCATCAGGTTGGCGAGCGAGATTTGGTACAAGTTGCGCTCAACTAGTGCCCGCCGCAAGTTCGCGCGGCTCGGTGCGAGCGTGGGAACTACAACACCAGTGGCTTTGAAAAGCTCGGCGATTTGCGTGGCCTGAGCCGCGGTGGTCTCCTCAGCGAACACTGTCGGGAACTCCGTGTAATGCTCGAGCAGATACGCGGAAGTCGCCTCGTCCGCACGATACTTCGTGTCGACAGTGAGAGTCGCGAGCGTCGCGTCGACGAGCTCCAGTCGCAGGGCGTCATCCATCTCTGCTTCGCTCACAAGATAGGTCAGTGCGCGCGAAGACATCGGCGTCAGTCGTTCAACCAGCTGCTTTCGGCGGCTTCCCGAATCTAGGTATGCCTGAAGGAACTGCTTCTGGGTGTCGCCAAGGCTTACGAGGGAGTGGATCATGATGTCAGCAGCGCTCGGGTCAGAGTCCAGCAGACGATCGAGGATTGCGATGTTATACAACGCCGATTCCCTGAGCGCTGCCCGGCCTCGCTCACGGACAACCATGTCGACGTCATCGGGCGTCAGTTCGAACTGCACATCCATCGCATCACGCTCAACGTGATGGATGATGAAGTTTGTCGAGGCAGTGCTCACGCGGTCGCCGTGGAAGGTCGACGTATAGAGCGTGAAGTCACGATCGATGAAGCCCGCTCGAACGAGCTGGTAGGCAAGACCGGGTGTGAGCAAGGTGCGGGTAACCGTGTCGAGGGACTGCGATACGTTCTCGAAGTCCACCAGATAGTCGGGGCTTTGAATCAGTGCACCCATGTCCGCACTGCGCAGGAACTTGATCGCCTCAGACTTCTCGGCGATCTCTTCTCTCAGCTCCTCCCGGGCGGCTTCATCCCAGGCCTCGGCGTTGATCGGATAACCGAGCGACACGGCAAGATCCTTCCGAGAGAAGGTGAGTGAATACCGGTTGTAGTTGTAGGTTCCACTCCAGTGCAGCGAGGCGTTCCCGTCATCGGCGGAAGCAAACTCACGCCAGAACTCAGCGCCCGTCAAATCGACCTCCGATCGACTTGCACCGCCAAACGTGAAAGTCCCGTTGGCCTGTTGTGGCGCCCCAGCGGACCGTGCGGTCCGTTTTGCGTGTGCGATCAAGCGACGGCCGAGCAGGTCACTTCGTGCGACAGCGCCGTCCACGCGCGCAAGTCTACGTTGGAGCCCGCGACGCTCAGTTTCGATGCGCTCGATGTTCGCGCCGATGAGATCCCGCCCCACGGCGTACAAGGCGTCAAGTTTGCTCTTGCCAATTCGGATCGCTTCGAAGTCGCTCAGATGCGTGCTCTTGTAGAGCATCATCGCGAAAAGCGCTGTTTCGTCCAGGTCCAGCTGTGCGCCGTCGCCTGAGAAGATTCGGTCCCGGAAGACGATGAACTCGTTGCGAACATTGATGAGAAGCCGCATGTCAGGCACGTACTGTGCGGCGAGGTCGAGGAGCTCCGGCTTCACGGTGTGCTCTAGCCTGCCAAGGAGCTGGGTCGCGAGGTTGCGAGCGCTTCGATGCGTGATGAACGGCACGACAGGAATGACAAGGTCAAAGAACTTCGTCCGGTTGGCGCGTATCGTCTCAGCGAGCGCGGGATCATCGGCGTCGACGATGCTCTGGTCCAGCTTCCGCCCTTGCTCTTCAAGACCGATCTTGTCGAAGATGCTGTCCTTGATGGCGTAGATGAACCGGATCTTCTTCTTGATCTGCGGGGCGCCATTGAGCAGGGTGTTGAGCGACCGAAGGGTCTCGAAGATGTGCGAGTTGTTGAAGCGATCGATGTCCTCGAAGATGACGACGTCCTGCTTCTTCGACACTTCGAAGAAGTGAACGATCTCGTCGAGGTACTGATCGAAATACGACACCGACTTGTCGTCGAGCGTGACCGTGGCCGCTCCAGCGCTGAATTGCTTGATGTGTATCCGCCCGTAAGAGAGCCAGCGGAATCCGAATACGGCCGCCGCGGCGGCAATCAGGATGATGAGGTGAATCCAAAGGCCGACGTCGAGGAGCGGCTTGAACACTGACGCAATCTGCGCGGACCATCCGGTAAGCAGGAAGACGACACTGACAACGAACCCAGCGAGTCCAGCAGCCCCAAGCTCCCGCTTCCACTTGAATCGTTCGATCCGCTCGAACCGCGACCCTGGCATTCTGCCCGGCACTTCGCGATAGAGCAGTTGTTTGACGATCTCCTGTTGGATCCGGTTGGTCGGAGTGGTGGCCTGCTTGGGTATGGAGTCATCAAGTTTCGATGTTTCGATTGGCGCGAGAGTCGAAAGCGACAGCTCCACGACTCGCCCTTCGAGCTCCTTCGCCTCGGCAAGTCCACGCAAGATACTGCTCTTGCCGACGCCGTAGTTGCCGGAGAGCGCGATGTTGAGCACCTGATCGTCTTTGAGCGCCAACTTGAGCGCATCGACATACCCAGCGTGGGCGTCCGGCAGGTACCCCGCGGTCAGTGGCTCGAGGTTCCATCCGTCCTCCGCGGGATCCGGCTCCTTCGTCATCAGATTGCCTCGCCATCACCTGGCGTGTTGCCGATGAGCAGACCAGCCGTGTCGGTGGTGTACTCGTAGTCGACCGGTCCGATCGGTGCGGCGTCGAAGTGATGCTTGGCGAACCGGATGCGCATCGCCTCATCCCAGTCGAGATCGTCGAGGTTGCGAGTGTCCTTGGTTTCGCGAACCAGGTAGAGGAGCTGGACGCCGTCTTCGTCGTAGACAATCGCCCAGTCGGGTGAATACTCACCGACAGGGGTCCGCACGCGGAAACGGCGCGGGAGCTTGGTGAAGAGCTTGACGTGATCCCTGTTGTTCTCGAGCTGCGCTGCGAAGGTCCGCTCGACGTGGCTGTCGTAGTCGACATGGTCGTAGAGGTTGACGCCATCCTCCGGCGCCGCGATGACACCGCTCTTCGGGTCGAGATTTCCCGGCTGGGGTTGCGGTGGAGTCTTTGATTC
>NZ_PCOY01000033.1 GCF_002979475.1 Microbacterium sp. MYb62
AGTCAACCCGGGACCACCGACATTCCCACCCGGAAAAACCCCGATCAACGTGATATTCCAGAACACGCGCCACGACCCTGAACACTCCACAAAACCATCCGCAAAACACTTCTCCACAACCCCCGGGGCACGATGCGTCTAGACCTCATCACGTCCGACGAAGCCCCGCACACTGGCCTCATCTACATCCACAGCAGGGCTCGCGAAAAGCACCCCGCCGGCACGAAGAGGACGAGCAATCATGCATTCTTCCGCACGACCCGCGTGGCCCCTGGCACCGCACAGGAACACCCACTCGACTACCCGACGCCCGAGGACGACGCACCGGCTCAGTTCCGCGGGTAGTCCTCGAAGATCAGGGTCGTTCTGGTCGAGCGGATCGACGGGATGGCCTGGATGTCCTCCAACACGATGCGACGCAGATCGCGGGCATCGTTCGCGCGCACCAGCAAGATCACATCGAAGTCGCCGCCGACCAGGGCCATGTGCTCGATCTCGGGAATGGACCTCAGTCGTTCACTCACGGCCTGCCACGTCGCCTGCTCGATCGCGAGGGTCACGTACGCGCTGGCGTGGTGCCCGAGGAGCACAGGGTCGGTGCGCACCGTGTAGCCGGTGATGACGCCGGCGTCGGTCAGCCGTTTGATCCTCGCGTGCGCGCCGGCACGGGAGATGTGCACGGCATCGGCGATCGCCGTCATCGACGCCCGCGCGTCACGGCGCAGCTCTTCGAGGATCGCGTGATCCGTCTCATCCAGCGCGACCATGAGCCCCCTCCATCGGTGCAGAATTTCTGACACTTCGATCAAGAATGCACCACGAGGAACCCTTTCATCCAGGGTCCGACGAAAGATCTTGGATGAATGTCGCCTCCGAGGCATGCTGTCCTCATCGAGTTCGGCAAGGAGGGCGAACGCATGCTGCACACCGACCTGCTCCCGCGAGACACCGCGGTGCAACTGATCGACGAGAACGGGACACCGGTCGCGGACGAGCAGTACGCGATCCCCGATCCCGAAACGCTGCTTGCCGCCTACCGCGGACTCGTCGAGGGGCGACGCATCAACGATCAGGCCGGGGCTCTGGTGCGCCAGGGCCGCCTCGCCGTCTACCCGTCGTCGCATGGACAGGAAGCCTGCCAGGTCGGTGCCTCGATGGTGCTCGGCTCCACGGATTGGCTGTTCCCGACCTACCGCGACTCGGTCGCGGTCATCGCACGCGGCGTCGAACCTTCCGACGCGATGGTGCTCCTCAAGGGCGACTGGCACTCGGGCTACGACGTGCGCGCACACCGCGTCGCCCCGCAGGCAACCCCGCTCGCCACCCAGCTGCTGCACGCGGTCGGCTTCGCGCAGGCGGCCAAGCACCGTGGCGAGGACACCGTGGTGCTCGCACTCTGCGGCGATGGCGCCACCAGCGAGGGCGACTTCCACGAGGCCATGAACTTCGCCGCCGTCTTCCACGTCCCGGTCGTGTTCTTCGTGCAGAACAACGAGTTCGCGATCTCCGTCCCTCTCTCGCGGCAGACCGCAGCACCCTCGCTCGCCCACAAGGCCATCGGGTATGGGATGCCCGGACAGCGCGTCGACGGCAACGACGTCGCCGCCGTCCTGACAGTGCTCGGCGAGGCCGTATCCCGTGCCCGAGCCGGCGGCGGACCGAGCCTCATCGAGGCGCACACGTATCGGATGCAGGCGCACACCAACGCCGACGACGACACCCGATACCGCGAACGCGAAGAAGTCCAGGCCTGGATCGCGCGCGACCCGCTGCAGCGCCTGCGCACATACCTCACCTCCACCGGCGTCCTCGACGCCGACGCCGAAGAGCGCTTCGCCGCAGGCGCCGAGGAGATCGCAACCGCGATGCGGTCCGCCCTGAACACCGATGCAGACCTCGACCCCGAAGACCTGTTCCGCTTCGTGACCGCGACACGATCCCCGCAGCTCGATGAGCAATGGCATCTGCTGCGAGACGAGATCGAACGCTCCCGTCTCGCCGATGCCGGCGCCGCCCCGAACGGAGGCCCGCGATGACGATCGCACAGGATGACACTCACACCGAGGCCGAGACCGGCACGAAGACGACGATGACCATGGCCGCCGCCCTCAACCGCGCCCTCGCCGACGCCATCGAGTCCGATCCGGATGTCGTCGTCTTCGGCGAGGACGTCGGCGCACTGGGCGGGGTGTTCCGCATCACCGACGGACTCACCGCGCGCTTCGGCGAAGAGCGCTGCTTCGACACCCCGCTCGCGGAATCCGGCATCATCGGCACCGCCATCGGCATGGCCATGAACGGTCTGCACTCCGTGGTCGAGATGCAGTTCGACGCGTTCGCACTCCCGGCGTTCGAACAGGTCGTCAGTCATGTCGCGAAGCTCGGCAACCGTACCCGCGGAGGCATGCGGATGCCACTCGTGATCCGCATCCCGTTCGGTGGCGGGATCGGCGGCGTCGAGCACCACTGCGATTCGTCCGAGGCCTACTACGCGCACACGCCCGGGCTCACGGTCGTCAGCCCGTCCACCCCGCAGGATGCGTACTCGCTGCTGCGTGCGGCGATCGCCTCCCCCGACCCGGTGATCTTCCTCGAGCCCAAGAAGCTGTACTGGGCCAAGGGCGAGGTCGACACCTCGATCACCGCCGAGCTCGGAACGGCCCGCATCGCCCGCGAGGGCACGGACGTGACACTCCTCGCCTACGGCGCTTCGGTGCCGCTCGCGCTGGAGGCCGCAGAGGTGGCCGCCGCGGAAGGCCGCAGCGTGCAGGTCGTCGACGTGCGTTCGCTCTCGCCGTTCGATGACGCGACCGTGACGGCCGCCGTGAAGTCGACCGGTCGCGCCGTCGTCATCGCCGAAGCCCCGGGATATGTGAGCGTCGCGTCCGAGATCCAGGCACGGGTGTTCGAGCGCTGCTTCGAGTACCTGGCCGCGCCGGTGCGACGGGTGACCGGCTTCGACACCCCCTACGCGCCCCCGAAGCTCGAGCACTGGTATCTGCCCGACGTCGACCGCGTGCTCGATGCGATCGACACGCTGCACTGGGAGGACGACGCATGAGCACTCCCCTGAAGCCGCACGCCGGCACCCAGGTGTTCCGCCTGCCCGACCTCGGCGAGGGACTGACCGAGGCAGGACTCGTGCAGTGGCTCGTCGCCGTGGGCGACACCATCACGACCGACCAGCCCATCGCCGAGGTCGAGACCGCGAAGAGCATCGTCGAGCTGCCGTCGCCGTTCGCCGGCATCGTCACCGCATTGCACGGCACCGCCGGCGACACGATCGACGTCGGGGCGCCGGTGCTGGAGGTGGCGGACTCCCTGACGGCGGCGACCCCGCCCACCGCTGCACCGGTTCAGCCCGAGCACGAGGCGTACCGCGAAGAGGAGCGCGCCGGTTCGGGGAACGTCCTCATCGGCTACGGCACCGCCGCACGCACGTCGAAGGGGCGACGCCGTCCGGCCGCAGCCTCGGCGGCCGTGCCTCGGGTGCCGACGGCCTCGCCGGCGCCCGCACCGACAGCGATCCGTTCCGCTCAGAGCACCTCCGCGACTCCTCCGCCGCCGGGATCGTCCGATCGCCGTCCCGTGGCCGTCCGCTCCCCGCTCGTTCGCAGGCTCGCTCGGGATCTCGGCCTCGACGTGCACGCGATCACCGCGACCGGCGCCGACGGTGCCATCACCCGCGCCGACGTTCTCCACGCCGCCGTCGAGAACGCCGTCGACGGCGTCACCGCCCACCAGGATGCACAGGGAATCCCCTCCGGCGACACGGTCGACGGCCTCGCCGTGCTCGCGCGCGAACGGATGTCGCCGCTGCGCAGAGCCGTCAGCGCCAAGCTCACCCGCAGCCGGTCCGAGATCCCCGAAGCGACCGTCTGGGTCGACGTCGATGCCACCGCGCTGTGGGACCTGCGTTCGCAGATGGCTCCGGAGGGAGAGAAGGCTCCGTCGGTGACCGCGCTCCTCGCCCGCTTCGTGCTCCTGGCCCTCGAGGACTACCCCGTTCTGGCCTCGCGCCTGAGCGAGAGCGGAGACGAGATCATCTCCTTCGAGGGCGTGAACCTCGGGATCGCGGCAGACACCGAACGCGGGCTCCTGGTTCCGGTGGTCCCCCGCGCACACGCGCTCACCGTCGCGCAGCTCGACACGGCGTTGCGCGAGCTCACCACCACGGCCCGCTCCGGGACCATGCCGCCGGAGCGCCTGCAGGGATCGACGTTCACGCTCAACAACTACGGGGGCCTCGGCGTCGACGGCTCAGCCGCGATCATCAACCACCCCGATGTGGCGATCCTCGGCATCGGCCGGATCATCGAGCGCCCATGGGTCGTGGAGGGCGCGATCGTGGCGCGACGGATCGTCCAGCTCTCGCTCGCCTTCGACCACCGGGTGTGCGACGGCGGCTACGCCGCGGGCTTCCTGCGGCGGGTGACCGAGCTCATCGAGCATCCGCTGCGTGCGTTCGGGAGGGTCTGACCGGAAGACCGGAATTCTCGATTCCGAATCGTGTGATGCGCTACGCTCGGCAATTACTGACCGACCATTCGGTCATGAATGACCCCGGAGTGCTTCACCGCGCTCACCCCTCGGAATCGCAGAACAACGGAGTTCGCATGACGTCAGCAGTCTCTGACCGCACCCCGACCGCACGGATGCCCGCCGAAGAACGGCGCGTCCTCGCCGGCACCCTCGTCGGCACCTCGATCGAGTGGTACGACTTCTTCATCTACGCCCAGGCGGCGGGATTGGTGCTCGCACCACTGTTCCTGGCCCCGATCGCCGAAGAGAGTCCCGGCTTCGCCCAGGTGCTGTCCTTCGCGACGATCGGCATCTCCTTCCTCTTCCGCCCCCTCGGCGCGATCGTCGCCGGCCATCTCGGCGACAAGCTCGGGCGCAAGAAGATGCTCGTTCTCACGCTCATCATGATGGGCCTGTCCACGTCGCTGATCGGCCTCCTGCCGACGTATGCAGCCATCGGCGTCGCCGCACCCATCCTGCTCATCCTGCTCCGCATCGTGCAGGGATTCTCCGCGGGCGGCGAGTGGGGCGGAGCCGCACTGATGGCGGTCGAGCATGCCCCGAGCAACCGACGAGGACTCTTCGGAGCGTTCCCCCAGATCGGCGTCCCCGTCGGCATGATCCTCGCCACATCGACGCTGTGGGTGCTCACCAGCTCGATGTCGCCGGAGGCCTTCCTCGAGTGGGGCTGGCGCATCCCGTTCCTGTTCTCGATCGTGCTCATCGCGGTCGGCTACGTGATCCGCCGTGCGGTCGACGAGAGCCCGGTCTTCGAGGATCTGCGGCGTCGTCGCAAGGAGGCATCCGCGCCACTGACCCGCCTGTTCCGCCAGAACACCAAGCAGGTCATCCTCACCGCCGTCATCTTCATCGCGAACAACGCGGCGGGATACCTGCTCATCGCGTTCTTCGCGACCTACGCCGTCACGACACTGGGCATGGAGCGTCCGCCGGTGCTGCTGGCGACGACGCTCGCCTCGTTCGGCTGGCTCATCTTCACCCTCTGGGGCGGACACCTCTCCGATCGACTCGGCCGCATCCGCACATTCCAGATCGGATACGTCGCCCTCGCCCTCTGGGCCGTGCCGATGTGGTTCCTGATCGACACCGCGAACATCCTCTGGTACTTCGTCGCCCTGTTCGTCATGACGTTCGCACTCGGGCTCTCGTACGGCCCGCAAGCCGCTCTGTACGCGGAGATGTTCCCCGCGAACGTGCGCTACTCGGGCGTCTCGATCGGATACGCCCTCGGCGCGATCCTCGGCGGGGCGTTCGCGCCCATGATCGCCGAGGCCCTGATGAATCAGTTCCACGCCGCGTGGACGATCGGCGTCTACATCGCCGTGGCCGCCGTGATCTCGCTCATCGGCGTCTCCCTCGTCAAGGAGACGAAGGGGGTCGACCTGCTCACGTGAGGAGCGGATCGGCGACCCGGGATCGCAGCCGCGCCCACGTCTGTGACATAATTACCGGACGATCGGTCAGTAATTCGGGATCGATCGTCCGGACAACGGGCCACCGTCGAGACAACGCAGTCAGGAGTTCCGCATGACCGAGGCCTACCTCGTCGGAGGCGTACGCACCCCGGTCGGACGCTACGGCGGCGCCCTCGCCTCCGTGCGCCCGGACGACCTCGCATCGATCGTCGTCCGCGAAGCCGTGCGGCGTGCGGGAATCGATCCGCTGCGGGTCGAGATCGACGAGGTCATCCTCGGCGCCGCCAACCAGGCCGGCGAGGACAACCGCAACGTCGCCAGGATGGCCGTCCTGCTCGCGGGACTTCCCGACAGCGTCCCGGGCATCACGGTCAACCGGCTGTGCGCCTCGGGGATGTCGGCGATCACGATGGCGGCGCAGGCGATCCGTGCCGGTGACGCCGACATCATCGTCGCCGGAGGAGTGGAGTCGATGACGCGCGCCCCCTGGGTGCAGGCCAAGCCGGAGAAGGCCTGGGCGAAGCCCGGCGCCGCGTTCGACACCTCGATCGGCTGGCGATTCCCGAACCCGCGCCTCTCGGCCCGCGAGAAGGCGACGTTCTCGATGCCGGAGACGGCGGAGGAGGTCGCCCGCATCGACGGCATCAGCCGTGAAGAGGCCGATGCCTTTGCCGTGCGATCGCAGCAACGGGCGGCGGCGGCGATCGCGGCAGGACGCTTCGAGGCCGAGATCGTCGGCGTCCCCGTCGGCTCCGGAGAGGTCCTCGTCGATGAGGGGCCCCGACCGGAGACGACGCTCGACGCGCTCGCGCGCCTGCGCTCCGTCGTGGCGGGCGGCCAGGTGGTCACCGCCGGCAACTCCAGCGCGCTCAACGACGGCGCCTCCGCGATCGTCGTGGCGAGCGCGGAAGCGGTCGAGCGCTACGGGCTGGTGCCGCGGGCACGCATCGTGGCAGGCACCAGTGCGGGTCTGGCTCCCGAGGTCATGGGGCTGGGGCCGGTCCCGGCCACGCAGAAGGCGCTGCGTCGGGCCGGGCTCTCCATCGATGACATCGGCTCGATCGAGCTCAACGAGGCGTTCGCCACGCAGTCCCTCGCCTGCATCAGAAGACTCGACCTCGACGAGTCGCGCGTGAACGCCGACGGCGGAGCCATCGCCCTCGGCCACCCGCTCGGCTCCTCCGGTTCCCGCCTGCTGGTCACTCTCCTCGGACGCATGGAGCGCGAGGGCTCTCGATACGGCCTCGCCACCATGTGCGTCGGCGTCGGACAGGGCGCAGCCCTGATCGTGGAGAAGGTGTGATGCCCGAAGCACCCATCGGCGACGAACCTCTTCTCGTCGAAAGACACGACGACCGCGTGGTCGCCACTCTCAACCGTCCGCACAAGCGCAACGCGATCGACCAGGCCACGATCGACGCGCTGCACGTGCTGTGCGCCGAACTCGAGGCCGTACCGCGCCCGCTGATCGTCACCGGCGCCGATGGCGTCTTCGCGGCAGGCGCCGACATCGCCGAACTGCGCGAGCGACGCGCCGCCGACGCGCTGCGCGGCATCAACGCCCACGCGTTCATCCGACTCGCCGAACTGCCCATGCCTGTCATCGCCGCGATCGACGGCTATGCCCTCGGTGGAGGAGCCGAGCTCGCCTACGCCGCGGACATCCGCATCGCCACACCGACGCTCGCCATCGGCAATCCGGAGACCGGACTGGGGATCCTCGCCGCGGCCGGAGCCGGATGGCGGCTGAAAGAGATCGTCGGCGATGCCATGGCGATCGAGCTGCTGCTCACCGGTCGCACGGTGAAGGCCGAGGAGGCGCTGCGCATCGGGCTCGTATCGGCGATCCACGACGCCGACGAGCTGCTGCCGGCGGCGCACGCCATCGTCGACCGCATCGCCCGCAACGACGGGGCAGCCACGATCGCGACCAAGCGCGTGTTCCGCGCGCCTCGCGACCAGCATCCCACCGTCGATCTGGAAGCCCAGGCCGAGCTGTTCGAGAGCCCGGAGAAGTTCCGACGGATGACCGACTTCCTGGAACGGAGAGACCGATGACCGACAGCGCCCCTCCCGCCCCCGCACACGTGGGCGTGCTCGGCGGCGGACGAATGGGCGCCGGCATCGCGCACGCCTTCCTGCTTGCCGGCTCACAGGTCACCGTCGTCGAACGCGACACCGACGCGGCAGATGCGGCGGCCGCCCGCGTGCTCGAATCGGTCGACGCCTCGATCGCCAGAGGCACGGCCCTCGAATCCGTCGAAGAGTATCGGGAGCGCCTCACCACGGGCACGGATGCCGCACTGTTCGCGCCGTGCACGCTCGTCGTCGAGGCCGTGCCGGAAGATCTCACACTCAAGGTCGATGCACTCCGCCGCGTCGAAGCGCAGATCGCCCCGGAGGCCGCGATCGCCTCGAACACCTCGTCCATCTCGATCGATGAGCTGGCGGCGGTGCTCGATCGACCGTCGCGCTTCCTGGGCATGCACTTCTTCAACCCCGTACCCGCCTCCACTCTCGTCGAGATCGTGCGCGGGGCGAGCACCACTCTCCCGCTCGTCGACGCCGCCCGCGGATGGGTGGCCGCGCTCGGCAAGACACCGATCGTCGTCGCCGACGCGCCCGGATTCGCGTCGTCCCGACTGGGTGTCGCGATCGGTCTCGAGGCGATTCGCATGCTCGAGGAGGGCGTCGCCTCCGCCGAGGACATCGACGCCGCGATGACGCTCGGATACAAGCACCCGGTCGGCCCGCTCCGACTCACCGACATCGTCGGGCTCGACGTGCGGCTCGGCATCTCCGAATACCTCGCCGCCCATCTGGACGCGCGCTTCGAACCTCCGGCCCTGCTGCGCCGCCTCGTCGCCGAGGGCAACCTCGGCCGCAAGAGCGGACGCGGTTTCTACGAATGGGACGCCTCATGAAGGGAACCCTCATGAAAGGAACACTCGTGAAAGGAACGCAGATGATCGAGATCCTCCCCAGCTACGTCGAGAGCGCGTGGTGGACGCCGTCGTCCGAGGCGCCGGCCACCGACGTCCGCGATGCATCGACGGGCGAGGTCGTGGCCCGCGTCTCGACCGACGGACTCGACCTGGGTGCCGCGCTCGACCATGCCCGCACCGTGGGGCAGGCATCGTTGGGAGAGCTCACGTTCCATCAGCGCGCCGTGCGGCTCAAGCAGCTCGCCCTCGCCCTCACCGCGCGCAAGGCGGAGCTGTACGAGCTCTCCAGCCGCACCGGCGCCACCGCACAGGATTCCTGGGTCGACATCGACGGCGGCATCGGCGTGCTGTTCGCCTACTCCAGCAAAGGACGGCGCGAGCTGCCCAACGCGAAGGTGTACGTCGACGGCGGCATCGAGAACCTCTCCAAAGACGGCTCCTTCCTCGGCCGTCATATCTACACCCGGCTCCGCGGCGTCGCGGTGCAGATCAACGCCTTCAACTTCCCGGTGTGGGGGTCGCTCGAGAAGTTCGCCCCGGCTTTCCTCGCCGGTGTCCCGACCGTGGTCAAGCCCGCGACCCCGACCGGGTACCTCGCCGAGGCCATGGTGCGCGTGATGGTGGAATCGGGGCTGCTCCCCGACGGCTCGCTGCAGCTCGTCTCCGGCAGCGTGCCCGGCCTCTTCGACGAGCTGCGGCTCGGAGACCTCGTCGCCTTCACCGGTTCGGCCTCCACCGCCGAGCACCTGCGCTCTCACGACTCCGTGCAGACGGGAGGCGTGCGCTTCACGAGCGAGACCGACTCCATCAACGCCTCGGTTCTCGGGACGGATGCCGTGGCCGGCACACCCGAGTTCGACGCGTACGTCAAGCAGCTCGTCGCTGAGATGACGACCAAGGCCGGTCAGAAGTGCACCGCCATCCGTCGGGCGATCGTGCCGACGGATGCCATCGACGACGTCATCGCCGCGGTCCGCGAGCGCCTGTCGACGCGCGTGGTCCTCGGCGACCCACGAGCCGAAGGCGTCACGATGGGCCCGCTCGCCTCGATCGCGCAGCGCGAGGAGGTGCTGCGCCAGGTCGACCGCCTGCAGGCCGGCGGCGGAGAGCTCGTGATCGGCACGACGGATGCCCCGACCGTGCGTCACGGCGACGGCAGCGAAGGACCCGCCCCCGATGGCGCGTTCGTGGCGCCGATGCTGCTGCGCTTCGAAGACGCGGAGAGCGCCGCTGTCAACGAGATCGAGGCATTCGGCCCGGTGTCGAGCATCGTCGGCTATCGCACCCTCGACGAAGCGAGTGCTCTCGTCGCCCGGGGTGGAGGGTCGCTCGTGACGAGTGTGGCCACGCACGACCCCGAGGTCGCCGTCGCACTCGCCACCGGTATGGCCGCCTACAACGGCCGCGTGCTCTTCCTCGACCGCGATGACGCCCGCAGCTCGACCGGGCACGGCTCGCCGCTCCCGAACCTCGTGCACGGCGGCCCCGGCCGCGCGGGCGGAGGCGAGGAGCTCGGCGGCATCCGCGCGGTGCTGCACCACATGCAGCGCACCGCCGTGCAGGGCTCCCCCGAGATGATGACCGCCCTCACGGGTGTCTGGCATCAGGGCGCGGCCTCGCGTCCGTACGAGCAGAACGGCGGAGTGCACCCCTTCCGCAAGTCGCTGGCCGAGCTCCACGTGGGCGATCAGGTCAGAAGCGGCTCCCGCACCGTCACGCTCGACGACATCGAGACGTTCGCGGCGTTCACCGGCGACACCTTCTACGCGCACATGGACGAGACCTCGGCCGCTGCCAACCCGTTCTTCCCCGGACGCGTCGCGCACGGGTACCTGCTCGTGTCGTGGGCGGCCGGCCTCTTCGTGGATCCGGCCCCCGGCCCCGTGCTCGCGAACTCGGGGCTGGAGAACCTGCGATTCGTGACACCGGTCTCCCCCGGCGATGAGATCCGTGTCGAGCTCACCGCCAAGCAGATCACCCCGCGAGAGACCGACGAGTACGGCGAGGTGCGGTGGGACGCCATGCTGAAGAACCAGCACGACGACATCGTGGCCACCTACGACGTGCTCACCCTGGTGGCGAAGCAGCAGGCCGCGGCATAAGGCAGTCGGCGGCGCAGAGCAGAGGGCGGCGCCGGAGCCAGGGTCAGACGGCCGCGGTTCCGGCGTCGGCGGGTTTGCGCAACCCGTCGAGGGCGATCGCGACGACGTCGTCGGCGAGCCGGTCGGCGCCCTCGCGACCACCGGGCCGGTACCACTCGACGATCGAGTTGATCATCCCGAACGCCAGGCGGGCGACGACGCTGGCATCGATGTCGGCACGCAGTGCGCCCTCGCTCTGCGCTTCGGACACGAGGGCGGTGATCCGTCGATCGAACGCCCGGCGACGGACCAGCGCCTTGCGCTCCACTTCCGTGTTCCCGCGCACGCGCAGCAGCAGCGTCACAGCGGGCAGCTGATCGACGAGGACGTGGACGGCGCCGCGCAGCACGTGCTCGAGCCGAGCGGTCGCGCTCGAGGCTTCCGCCGTTCCGCCCGGAAGCGGATCCTCCACGACGGCTTCGAGGCCGCTCAGCGCGGCATCCAGTGCGAGGTCGAGGATCTCGTCCTTCGAGCCGAAGTGGTGATAGATCGCCGACTTCGACAGCCCGAGCCGCTCGGCGAGCATGCCGATCGACGTGGCGTCGTAGCCGTACTCGTTGAAGGCGGCGACGGCGACCCCGAGGATCCCCTGCTGGTCGTAACCGGGGCGGCCTCGTCGTGTGCTCTGCATCTCGGACATCACCCCACAGTCTCGCACCCGATGACGCACGAGGCCCGGAGCGCAGACCGCGAGGCGAAGGCGGCGCGGCGCCCGGTTTCGCTCATCGTCAGCGCAGGTCGTACACGCGCTTGTACTTGCCCTCGCTCCGGGGCAGTGTGCCCGGCTCCTCCAGTTGGACGGCGACCGTCGATCCGACGAAGATCTTGATGCGCTGCGCGAGCACCTTCGCGGCACTCTCGCAGGTCGCCACCGACAGGTCGGGGTGGCGTTCGATCCGCACTTTCAGCGTGTCCATCCGTCCGTCCTTCGACAGTTCGAGGATGAAGTGCGGTGTCAGCTGCTCGATCCCCAGGACCAGCTCCTCGATCTGCGTGGGAAACAGGTTCACCCCGCGCAGGATGATCATGTCGTCGTTGCGGCCGGTGATCTTCTCCATCCGCCGCATGCCGGGGCGCGCGGTCCCCGGAAGCAGCCGGGTGAGGTCGCGGGTGCGATAGCGGATGACGGGGAACGCCTCCTTCGAGAGCGAGGTGAAGACGAGCTCGCCGAGTTCGCCGTCCGGCAGCGCCTGCGCGGTCTCCCCATCGATGACCTCGGGCAGGAAGTGGTCCTCCCACAGATGAGGACCGTCCTTCGTCTCCAGACATTCGTTGCCCACGCCCGGCCCCATGACCTCGCTGAGTCCGTAGATGTCGAGGGCGTCGATCCCGAGACGCTGCTCGAGCTCGTGCCGCATCTCGTTCGACCACGGCTCGGCCCCGAGGACGGCGACCTTCAACGAGGTCGAACGCGGGTCGATTCCCTGCGCCGCCATCGCATCCGCGATCGTGAGCAGATAGCTCGGGGTGCACAGGATCGCGTCCGGCTCGAAGTCGCAGATGAGCTGCACCTGCCGCGCGGTCTGGCCGCCCGACATCGGGATGACGGTGGCACCGAGCGCCTCGATGCCCGCGTGAGCGCCGAGCCCGCCCGTGAACAGTCCGTAGCCGTAGGCGTTGTGCACCTTCATCCCCCGACGGATACCGCTGGCGCGCAGCGAACGCGCCACCAGCGAGCCCCATCTTTCGAGGTCGCCCTTCGTGTAGCCGACGACGGTGGGGCGCCCGGTGGTGCCGCTCGAGGCATGGATCCGCGCGACGTCCTGCATCGGCACGGCGAACATGCCGAACGGATAGGTCTCGCGCAGATCGTCCTTGGTCGTGAAGGGCAACAGCTGCACGTCGTCGATGGTGCGGATGTCATCGGGATGCACGCCCGCCGCATCGAACTTCCGTGTGTAGAGCGGCACGTTCCGGTAGGCGTGGCGCACGGTCTGCTGGAGGCGGCGGAGCTGGAGCTCGGCGATCTCCTCACGGCTCATGCGCTCCTCCGCATCGAGTTCATCGGCGGCAGGAGGGTGGACACGGGAGGTTGTTGCGGTCGTCGTCGACACGAGGGGCTCCGGGAGTGTGGATCAGAAGGTCTGGCTGGTGGTGCGGGAACGCCCGCGGAACTCGGCGACGGCATCACCCTGCTCATCGACGACTGTGACGTCGTAGATGCCGGAGCGGCCGACGCGGGAGCGGCGCACCGCGGTGGCGGTCAGCGTCTGACCGGAGACGGTCGACTTCAGGAAGCTGATGTCCGCCCCTGCGGCCACGGTGACGCGGTCGTCTTCATTGCACGCGATCGCGAAGGCGGTGTCGGCGAGAGCGAAAACGAAGCCGCCGTGCGTGATGTGGAAGCCGTTCGTCATGTCATCGCGCACGCGCATCGACACCACGGCGTGTCCCGGATCGTCGCGTTCGACGATGAGGCCCATCGAGGCCGAGGCGCGATCGCGTTCCATCATGGCGCGATTCGGGCGCACGTCATCCGGCACCTGCGTCGTCGCTTCTGTCATCGTCGACCTCCTCGTCGAGCGGGTCCGGCGTCGCCACTGCGGCACCCGACCCGCTCATACTAACTGAACGATCGGTTAGTAATGAACCCCGCTGCGGAGATCAGGGGGAGGAGCGTCAGCCGAACACGGGCACCTTCGCCAGAGTCGCGTCTTCCACCGTGATGCCTGTGATCACGGCATCGCTCTCATGGGCCGAATCGCGATCGAGCCGGAATCGCAGCACCACGCCCTCGCGGGTGGACCACTCGTAGAAGTACTCCCCCGACGAGACGACGCGCAGCGCCGTCCCCTCCGGGAACGCCGAGACCGCGACGGAGACCGGGTCCCCGACCTTCACCCCCGAAGCTGCCGGGAGAGCGGCGCCGTCATGGGTGCGGTCACCGGAGACGTTCGCGGCGCCGACGGAGACGGACTCGACGACCGTCCCGCCCTCCTGCGTCCGCAGCAGCAGTGAGGCGGATCCGTCGGGCGAGATCAATCGCGTCGGCCCACCGGGCCACCCGGCCTCCTCGACGCCGGCGCCGGGAACGGAGGCGATGGCCTCGTCGAGTTCGACCCCGAGGCGCACCGGCCCCACACCCGCTGTCGTGATCTGCCACTCGCTCCACGAAGCGGCGGGGTCGGCCGGAGCGGCCGTCTCCGCGGGCACCGGCGGGTCTGCGGTCAGCTCGGCCACGAGCTTCGCCCTCGCCTCGCTCACCCGATCGCGCAGCAGAGCGGCTGCCGCGTCCGTGTCGAATTCGGGGTCGCCCGTGAAGGGCTGCCACATCTCCACGATCACATTGCCGACGGAGGCGTAGCCCTTGTACAGGCTGTGACCGCCGCCTTCCGGGTACGTGAGGATCAGCGAGCCGGCGACCGCCCGGACCCCGCCTTCGCCGTCCACCGTCGACGAGGCGAAGGAAGACGGGCCGCCGAACTGGAACTCGGCGCACTGTTCGGCCGCAGCGACGTACTGATTCATGCGTGCCGTCGCCGCTTCGACGTCGGCGAACTGGAGGACGTTGAGCCATCCGTCCCGTCCCTCGGCGAGCGCGCTCGTCCAGGTGACGGATCGGGCGCCGATGGAGCCGAGCGACACCTCGGCGTAGAGCGCGTTGCAGATCGCGGGAACCGGCTCATAGCCGCCGCCATCGGACACCTGCACGAGGGAGGGCACGGCGGGGCCGACCTCGCCGACGTCGGGAAGAACGCCGGCGATCTCTTCGGCGCTCAGCAGGAACCAGTCGAGCTCATCGCCGACGAAGGCGATCGGCCCGTCGTACGGAGCCGGTGCCGGCGATTCAGGTGCGGCAGTGGGCTTCGGCGTCGACTGCGGAGTCGGGGCGCACCCCGACAGCGCGATGACGGCACCGACCGCCAGCACACCGATCATCCCCGTCCCGAACGACAGCGTGCGAGACATGGCTCCTCCGATCGCCTTCCGGCGTCGGATCCGACGCCCCCTGCCGCGATCCTACGGCCTGCGGTCCGCGCGTCGAAGCGGTCGCGCCGTCTCGATACGCGAACGAGACGAGAAGCATGCCGCGGACGGCATGAACCCGACGTCAGGACCGTTCTTCGCGTCCCAGAGCGGCCGTCGCGGCAGCTCTGGCCTCTTCTGTGGTCGCTGCCCCGAGCACCGCCTCCGCTGCACGACGGCACTCGTCCTCGCCCACCTCGGCGAGGGCTTCTGCCACGCGTCCGAGCGACCGCGGGGTCATCGACAGCGAGGTCGCCCCGAGCCCGACGAGCACCGGGGCCAGGGCAGGATCGCCGCCGGCCTCGCCGCAGACGCCCACCGGTTTCCCCGCCGCACGCCCCGCTGCCCCGACGGCGCCGATCAGTCGGAGCACAGCCGGCTGCCAGGGATCGTTGAGATCGCCGAGATCGCTCAGGAGCCGATCTGCGGCGAGCGTGTACTGGGCGAGGTCGTTCGTGCCCAGACTCACGAAGTCGACGACCTCGAACAGCTCGGCCGCGAGCAGCGCAGCCGAAGGCGTCTCGATCATGATGCCCACGCGCTCGATCCCGATGGCCCGCGCCCGCTCGGCGAACTCTCGCGCCTCTTCCACCGTCGCGACCATCGGAGCCATCACCTCGACGTGCGCCGACTCCGCCTCGGCGGCCTGCACGAGAGCTCGCAACTGATCATCGAGGAGGTGCGGGCGGCGACGGGCGATCCGCAGTCCGCGCACCCCCAGGGCGGGGTTGTCCTCGGCGTCGGCGTTCGCGAACGGGAGAGGCTTGTCGCTTCCCGCATCCAGCGTGCGCACCACCACCTTGCGTCCGGGGAAGGCGGAGAGCACCCCACGGTAGGCCGCGGTCTGCTCATCGACCGAGGGGGCGTCCATCCGATCGAGGAAGCAGAACTCGGTGCGGAACAGGCCCACCCCTTCCGCGTGCGCCGCAGCGGCCTTCTCCGCATCCGCGGCCCCGCCGACGTTCGCCAACAGGGCGATGCGGTGCCCGTCGGCGAGAACCCCCGTGCCGTCGAAGTCCACCACCGTCGCCGCTGCGACCGCTGCGGCGACGCGCGACTGCGGCGGGTCGACCTCGACCGTGCCGCGATCGCCGTCGACCAGCACGACGGCTTCGGAGGGGATCCCGGCGGCGCCCACGACTCCCACCACCGCGGGCAGTCCGAGGGACCGCGCGATGATGGCGGTGTGCGACGTCGGTCCGCCCTGCTCGGTGACGAGGGCGACGCATCGTCCTCCGGCCAGGAGTGCGGTGTCGGCCGGGGCGAGGTCGATGGCGACGAGCACGAAAGGCTCATCGCGCTCCGGGACGCCCGGCATGTCGACTTCGAGGATCTCGGCGATGATCCTGTCCCGCACGTCGCGGATGTCGGCGATGCGCTCGGCCATGCGGCCGCCGAGGGCGACGAGGGCCTTCTCGTGCGCGACCGCCGTCTCCCAGACGGCTCGGGCGGCGCTGCGCCCCTTCGCCCTCACGAGAGCCGTGGCCTCGGCGACCAGTTCGGGGTCGGACGCCAGCAGACGCGAGGCATCGAGGATCGCCCTGGTCTCCCCCGTCGCCTGCGCCGTGCGCGAGCGGAGCTGATCGGCGACGGCGACCGCGGCCCACTCGATGGCGGAGACCTCGGAGTCCCGGTCGGCTTCGGCGACGACCGTCGTCGGATCGGGTTCGGGGAGCGGCGGCGCGAGGGGGACCGCTGGCGCGGCGACCCGGCCGGGGCTCACGCCACGGCCGCGAAGCACGGTGCCGGGCGTGATCACCCGCGCCGGGTCCACCGGCGGTGCGGGAGCATCCGCAGCGGCAGCCGACACGGCGCCGTTCGTCGAGGCGACCTGTTCCGTCCCTTCGCCGAATCCGTCTTCGAAGAGCGCGACCAGGCGGTCGAGCGCCTCCGATGCCGCGTCACCGCGTGCGGTGAGCTCGATCTCATCCCCCTGCCGGGCACCGAGGACCAGAAGTCGCGTCAGGCTCGCCGCGGCGGCATCCGGTCCTTCCGGGAGACGGCGCAGGCGCACGTCCATCCCCGCCGAGGCCTCGGCGATCAGGGCGGCCGGTCGCGCGTGGATTCCGAGGGGATTGCGCACGCGCACCCGGCGGACGAGCACATCGTCATCCACGGCCCGGGCGTCGGGCGTCGCCGTCACCGATTCCGATTCCGCCTCCTGCTCGACGCCGAGGGCCCCGGTCTTCGCTCCGAGGGCCGCCGTGGCTTCCGCGGCCACCGCGTCCAGCGAGGCGCCTGCTGCGGCCGACACGACAGCGGCGAGCAGTCCTTCCACGAACGGCGCGGGGGCGAGCCGCACGGGCACGTCGCTCGCCCGGAGTTCGAGCGCGAGCTCCGCGCTGAGCACCGCAGAGCCGAGATCCATCAGCACCAGTACGCCGTCGCAGTCCTTGGCGAGCTCATCGATCGCCGAGGCCACGGCGACGGCATCCGTGCCGAGGATCGGCGCGCCATCGGCATCCACGCCCGCTCCGGCCGCGACCTGCACGCGCACTCCCCCGCCCGGCACCATCTGCAGGGCAAGCTCCAGTGCCGCCTCCCCGAGCCGAGCGCTGTGGGAGACGGCGACGATCCCGATCATCAGGCGCTGCCCGCGACCGCCGCGGCGAGCGTGTCGAAGAGGATCGCGGTCGAAGCGGCCCCCGGGTCGAGGTGCCCGGCGCTGCGCTCCCCGAGGTAGCTCGCCCTGCCCTTGCGGGCGACGAGCGGCAGCGTGGCGTCACGGCCCGCCGCTGCGGCATCCGCGGCGGACCGGGCGGCCTCCGCGACCGACGAACCGGCAGCGAGCGCGGCATCCATCGCGTCGACGGCCGGCGCCATCGCATCGAACATGGTCTTGTCGTCGGCCTCGGCCTTGCCTCGTGCGACGATGCCGTCGAGCCCCGCGCGCAGAGCGCCCGCCAGACCGGGCCCGTCGAGTTCGGGGACCGGCCCTGCGGCCATGCCCATCCGCAGGAAGAAGGTGCCGTAGAGCGGGCCGCTGGCTCCGCCGACCGAGCTCACCAGGGTCATGCCGACCGTCTTCAGCAGCTCATCCGCCGTGACCGGTGTCCCCGCAGCGAGCTTCTCGCCGACGGCACTCATGCCGCGGGCCATGTTGGCGCCGTGATCGGCATCACCGATCGCCGAGTCGAGTTCCGTGAGCCAGTCGCGTTTCTCGGTGACGGCGGTGCCGAATCGGGAGACCCAGTCGGCGAGCACAGCGGTGTCGACGGCGGCCATCAGACGCCCCACCGCAGACCGGGGGTGTTCACCGGGGCGTCCCACAGCCGCAGCAGCTCATCGTCGGCCTTGAGCAGCGTGACCGAGCATCCGGCCATGTCGAGCGAGGTGATGTAGTTCCCGACGAGGTTCCTGACGATCTGCACACCCGACTTCTCGAGGATCGCCGCCACCTCGCCGTACATGAGGTACAGCTCGATGAGCGGAGTCGCGCCCATGCCGTTGAGCATCACGATCGCGGGCCCCGAGGCGTCGATGTCGGACAGGATCGGCTCGACGAGCTGCCGGGCGATGTCGGATGCCGGCGCGAGGGGCTCGCGATGGCGGCCCGGTTCGCCATGGATGCCGATGCCGATCTCCATCTGGTCGTCCGGGAGGTCGAACGTGGGCTTGCCGGCCGCGGGAACCGTGCAGCTGGTGAGCGCCATGCCCATCGAGCGCCCCTGTCCGTTCACCTTCTTGGCCAGCTCGACGACGGCGTCGAGGTCGCGACCCTCCTCCGCGGCGGCGCCGACGATCTTCTCGAGCAGCACGGTGAGGCCCACGCCGCGGCGTCCGGCGGTGTAGAGGGAGTCCTGCACGGCGACGTCGTCGTCCACGGTGATGCTGCCCACCTCGATGCCCTCCAGAGAGGCGAGCTCGGCGGCCATCTCGAAATTCAGCACGTCGCCGGTGTAGTTCTTGACGATGTGCAGGACCCCGGCGCCGCGGTCCACCGCCTTGGTGGCGGCCTGCACCCGGTCAGGCGTCGGGGAGGTGAAGATCTCGCCTGCGACGGCGGCGTCCAGCATCCCGGTGCCGACGAATCCGCCGTGCAGCGGTTCGTGGCCGGAGCCGCCGCCGGAGACGATCGCGACCTTGCCCTGTGCCTTGGGAGTGGCGCGGGTGATGACGTGGGTCTCGAGGTCGACGGAGAGCTCGGGATGTGCGAGCGCGACACCCTTCAGGGACTCGACGAGAACGTCCTCGGGGGCGTTGATGAGCTTCTTCATCATTCGATCTCCTTTGATCCTTCGTGATTTTCGCAAAAATCGGAAAGCAATTCGTTAATGTCGAATATGCTCGGAGCCTGCCGGGTTGTCAAGATCAATCCGGAAGACCGGCATCACCAGCACCGGATCGACGACGCACCGGAAGGAGGGCTCCCCGTGATCCAGGCGATCGACCGCGCGGCGAAGATCCTCGAACTACTCCAGGGAGCACGCCACCTCGGCATCACCGACCTCGCCGCAGCGCTCAGCCTGCCGCCGTCGACGGTGCACGGGATCGTGAAGTCGCTGCGCTCGCACGGGCTCGTCGCGAAGGAGCGGGGCGGCCAGCGCTACATGCTCGGCCCGACCCTCCTGCGTCTGAGTAACGTCTACCTCGACACCCTCGACGTGCGCGCCAGGGCGATGCGATGGACGCAGGAGCTCGCACGCCGCACGAACCTCTCGGTACGCCTGGGGGCACCGCACTTCACCGACGTGCTCGTCATCCACCACAACCTGCGCCCCGATGACAGTCAGCAGATGCTGGAGACGGGGGTCGCGATCCCCGCGCACGCCTCGGCGATGGGCAAGGTCCTGCTCGCCTATGACCTGGGCTTCCAGCAGAGCGTGTTCGAGCAGCCGCTGCGCAGCCTCACCGGTGACACGATCACCGACATCGCACGACTGACCCTCGAACTGCCGGCGATCGCCGAGCGTGGCACGGCCGGAGAGTTCGACGAGGCGGTGCTCGGAGAATCCTCGATCGCCGCTCCCGTCGCCGACGCCTCGAACGACATCGTCGCCGCGGTCGCCGTGGTGCTGCCGACATCGCAGACGCCCGCGTCGGACGCGATCCTCAATGCCCTGCGCGAGACCGCGCGGAACATCTCACGCGAGCTCGGCGCCACCACCTGGCCGCCGCGCGTCGCGCCCGCCGACGACTGAACCCGGCGGGCCCGGTCCTTCTCGGCGGATCAGCCCCGCAGCGCCAGGGCGAAGGGCAGCACGTCGGTCGCTCCGGCCTGACGAAGCGTGCGAGCGGCGACCGTCATCGTCCAACGACTGTCGACCAGATCATCCACCAGCAGCACCGGCCCGGACGGAACATCGAGGTGGTGCGCGCCGAAACGCTCCCAGACGCCCGCGAGACGGAAGACGCTGTTCCCGCCCGGCCCACCGGACGGACCGCCGCCGCCGCCGAGAGGCTCCAGCGCTCCGAGATACGGCAGGCGACCGACATCGGCGAGCCCTCGGGCGAGCGAGTCGACCAGCAGCGGGTGCGACCGCGACGGCAGGGCGACCACGGCGACCGGCCGCTCGCCCCATCCCCATCCGGCGAGCACGCGGATGCACGCTTGCAGCAACTGCGGGGTCACGGCGGCGTCGGGCGCCCCCGCGGCGAAGAGCTCGCGCAGCGCGCCACCCCACCCCAGATCGGTGAGCCGCGCCAGCGCCCGCCCCTCACCCGCCTGCTCGTCCGCGGGGATGCGTCCCTTCACCGGCACGTCCAGGCGATCGGCACCGGTCGGCCATGCGCGACGGGGCTCGATCGGCACACCGACGCGGTCGAGCGACTCCGCAGCCTGACTGCTCGCGGACTCCCCGATCTCCCGCGGGAACCACCCGCCCGCGCAGTTGTCGCACCTGCCGCACGGTGCCGCCGTGTCGTCATCCAGCGATCGCTGCAGGAACTCCATGCGACATCCGTCGGTCTGCTCGTACTCGATCATGTGCTGCTGTTCGGCGAGACGCTCCGCGGCGATGCGCTCATAGCGCTCGGCGTCGTAGCTCCACGGCTCGCCGGTCGCGACCCATCCGCCCTGCACGCGTCGCACCGCTCCATCGACATCGAGCACCTTCAGCAGCAGCTCGAGCGGCGTGCGGCGGATGTCGACCATCGCCTCGAGCGCCGGGGTCGAGATCGGCGCATCGCCGAGCGCGCCGATCACCCGCTCCGCCCGCTCTCGATCGGGCATGGAGGCCGTCGCGAAGTAGTGCCAGATGTCGCGGTCTTCGACCCCGGGGAGCAGCAGCACGTCGGCGCTCTCGCTGGCACGACCGGCACGGCCCACCTGCTGGTAGTACGCGACGGGCGACGACGGTGCACCGAGATGCAGGACGAAGCCCAGGTCGGGCTTGTCGAACCCCATGCCCAGTGCGCTCGTGGCGACCAGCGCCTTGACCTCGTTGCGCTTGAGCATCCCCTCGGATTCGGCACGCTCCTCGGTGTCGGTCTGTCCGGTGTAGGCGCGCACGTCGTGCCCGTGGTCGCGGAGCAGTCGGGCGGTGTCGACCGCGGCAGCGACGGTCAGCGTGTAGATGATTCCGGAACCCGGAAGGTCGTCGATGTGGCTCAGCAGCCAGGCGAGGCGACTCGCCGAATCGCGCAGACGCAGCACACCCAGCCGCAGCGAGGTGCGGGCGAGCGGGCCGCGGATCGTGAGAACCGGCTCGGATCCGGCATCGCCGCCGGCGTGAAGACTGCCGAGCTGTTCGGCGACATCGGCCACGACACGGCTGTTGGCGGTCGCCGTCGTCGCGAGCACCGGCACGTCGGCCGGCATCTGCGCGATCAGATCACGCAACCGTCGGTAGTCGGGCCGGAAGTCGTGGCCCCAGTCGCTGATGCAGTGCGCCTCATCGACCACGAGCATGCCGATGCGGCGGACGAGCGCCGGCAGCTGCTGCTCGCGGAACGCGGGGTTGTTGAGCCGTTCGGGCGAGACGAGCAGCACGTCGACCTCGTCGCGATCGAGCTGCGCGAGCACATCGGTCCACTCGTGTGCGTTCGTGGAGTTGATCGCGACCGCGCGCACCCCCGCGCGCTCCGCCGCGGCGATCTGATCCCGCATCAGCGCCAGCAGCGGCGACACGAGTACGGTCGGCCCCGCCCCCTGCCGTCGCAGCAGCAGGGTCGCGACGAAGTACACCGCGGACTTGCCCCAACCGGTGCGCTGCACCACGAGCGCGCGGCGGCGCCCCTCGACCAGCGCCTCGATCGCCTCGTACTGCCCGTCGTGGAAGTCGGCGTCCGGGCGGCCGACGAGTTCGCGCAGCGCCGCGAGTGCGGCCTCGCGGGTGGCGGTGGAGGCTGCGGAGGTCATGCTCCCACTCTGCCCCACGTCACCGACACGTCGGGGGCGTGATCCACAGGTTCGGCGGCCCCTGGGCGCGTCCGGTCCTCTAGCGTGAAGACATGATCACACGTGAGCTCGCCGTCACCCTGCGAGACTCCGGGCTCGTCTGGCACCCCGCCGAAGGCGATCGCTTCCAGCTCGACCTCCCGGACGAGGTGGAGCTCGAAGCCGAGGCCGACGTCTTCACGGTGAGCGGGATGACGATCGAGGCTCGTCAGACGCCGAGCGGTACCGACCTGGCGTTCAACGGCACCACCGAATGGGCACTCGATGCCGTGACACTCGCCGATGCCGTGTGGCTGCCGCGAGAGGATCAGCTGCGCGATCTCCTCCGCGGAACCTTCCGCGCCCTGGTCCGTCTCGACGACTCCTTCCGCGTCGAGATCGACGTCGCGAGTGCCACGCACTCCTTCGAGCATCCGGATCCCGCTGAGGCCTACGGTCGTGCCCTCCTGGAGCTGATCTCCCGCTCGCACTGAGCGCCTCCTTGAAACCCGTGGTCTCCTGTGTGAGAATTACCTAACGATCGGTCAGTAAAGTAGGCCGGATTCCGAGGAGTCGACGATGACCAGTCCCGCAGACCTGTCCCTGGTGGGCGACATCTCCGATGAGGAGCGTCTCTTCGACGAACTCATCGCGAACGAGCAGCGCATCGAGCCGCGCGACTGGATGCCCGACGCGTACCGCAAGACGCTGGTCCGCCAGATCTCCCAGCACGCCCACTCCGAGATCATCGGCATGCAGCCGGAGGGCAACTGGATCACGCGCGCCCCGAGCCTCAAGCGCAAGGCGATCCTGATGGCGAAGGTGCAGGACGAAGCCGGGCACGGCCTCTACCTCTACTCCGCCGCCCAGACGCTCGGCACCACCCGCGACGAGATGATGGACCAGCTCATCAGCGGCAAGGCCAAGTACTCGTCGATCTTCAACTACCCCACCCCCACCTGGGCCGACATGGGCGCGATCGGCTGGCTCGTCGACGGCGCCGCGATCTGCAATCAGGTGCCGCTGTGCCGCGCATCGTACGGTCCTTACGGCCGCGCCATGGTGCGCGTCTGCAAAGAGGAGTCGTTCCACCAGCGGCAGGGCTTCGAGATCCTGCTCACGCTGATGCAGGGCAGCGAGGAACAGCGCGAGATGGCGCAGGATGCCGTGAACCGCTGGTACTGGCCGAGTCTGGCGATGTTCGGCCCGCCCGACGACCAGTCCCCCAACTCGGCGCAGTCGATGAAATGGAAGATCAAGCGGTTCTCGAACGACGAACTGCGTCAGCGCTTCGTCGGCATGCTCGTTCCCCAGGCCGAGATCCTCGGTGTCACGCTGCCCGATCCAGACCTGCGCTTCGACGAGGAGACCGGCCAGTACGTGACCGGCGAGATCGACTGGGACGAGTTCTTCGAAGTGGTGCGCGGCAACGGGCCGTGCAATGCCGAGCGCCTCGAACGGCGCCGCACCGCGCATGAAGAGGGCGCGTGGGTGCGCGAGGCTGCGGCGGAGTACGCCCGCAAGCAGTCCCGCAAGACGAAGGCGGTGGCGTGATGGCGACGCCGGGAGCGGATGAGCGCGAGCCCTGGCCGCTGTGGGAGGTCTTCGTGCGCGCGAACCGCGGCCTGAGCCACGTGCACGTCGGCTCGCTGCACGCGCCGGACGCCGAGATGGCCATCCGCAACGCGCGCGATCTCTACACGCGCCGGGGAGAGGGCGTCTCGATCTGGGTCGCCCCTGCTGATGCCATCACCACGAGCGACCCCGATGCCAAGGGCGCCTACTTCGAGAGCCCGGCGGGCAAGAACTACCGCCACGCCGTGTACTACACGGCATCCGAGGGGGTGCCGCACCTGTGAACACGGCGCACGAGAACACGGCGCACGAGGACATCGACGTCCACGGTGACGTCTCGGTCGACCAGCTCCGCCTCTCGCAGGAGCTCTCCGGCACCGGCGCGGTCGCCGCATCGGCCGACATCGCCGAATACGCGCTGCGCCTCGGCGACGACGCGCTCATCCTCTCGCAGCAGCTGGGCGCCTGGATCTCCAATGCTCCCGAGTTGGAGGAAGATGTCGCCCTGGGCAACATCGCCCTCGATCTCCTCGGCCACGCACGGTCGTTCCTCCACTACGCGGGCTCGTTCGACGGCCGCAGTGAAGACGACCTGGCGTTCTTCCGCGACGAGCCGGAGTTCCGCTGCGCCTGGATCGTGCAGCAGCCCAACGGCGACTTCGCCCAGACCATCGCCCGGCAGTTCGTGGTCGCCACATACATGTTCGAGTTGTACTCCGCGTTGCGCGGCAGCAGCGACGAGACCTTCGCCGCGATCGCCGAGAAGTCGCTCAAGGAGGTCGACTACCACCGTGATCACGCGGTGCAGTGGATGCTGCGCCTCGGCGGCGGCACCGAGGAGTCGCGCACCAGGATCATCCGGGCGACCGGCGACGTCTGGCCGTACGTCGACGAGCTGTTCCGCGACGATGACCTGATCGAGCGGCTCGGCGACGCCGCCGCTCGCCCGTCCGGCCTGCGGCCGGGTTTCGACCGCGTGGTCGGTACCGTCTTCGCCGAAGCGGAGCTGTCGGTGCCGGCAGTCGTGTCGTCATCCGCCGGGGGACGGCAGGGCGCTCATGCGACGCCGCTCGGACACATCCTCGCCGAGATGCAGGTACTCGCGCGGCGGCATCCGGGGGCGACATGGTGACCACGACTCCGACGCAGGACGCCTGGCGCATCGCCGCGTCCGTGCCGGATCCCGAGGTGCCCGTGCTCACGATCGAGGATCTCGGCGTCCTCCGCGCGGTCGAGGTCGACGGCGCGCGCGTGCGGGTCGACATCACCCCGACGTACAGCGGCTGCCCCGCGATGGACACGATCCGCGACGACGTGATCCTCGCGCTCACCGCAGCAGGCTACGACGCCGTCGAGGTCCGCCTGGTCCTCTCCCCCGCCTGGACGACGGACTGGATGACGGATGCCGGCAAGACCAAGCTCGAGGAGTACGGCATCGCACCGCCCTCCGGCCGCGCCGCCGTGTCGACCGGCCCGATTCGCCTGTCGTTGAGCGTGCGCTGCCCGCGATGCGGGTCGCTCGACACGCGCGAGGTCTCGCACTTCGGTTCCACCTCGTGCAAGGCGCTGTTCGAGTGCCGCGCCTGCCTCGAGCCCTTCGACCACTTCAAGGTGCACTGACATGTCGCTCTTCACCTCGGCGCCCGCCTCCGTGCCGCGCCAGCCGACGCCGCGCGCGGCAGCTCCCCGCACGCGCGCCCGCTTCCACACGCTGACGGTCGAGGATGTGCGTCCGCTCACCGACGACGCCGTCGAGGTGACGTTCACTGTGCCGGCCGCACTCGCCGACGAGTACGACCACCTTCCCGGCCAGTACGTCGCTCTGCGCACCACGCTCGACGGCGTCGAGGTGCGGCGCTCCTATTCGCTGTGCCGTGCGCCGGAGCACCGCGACGACGGACGGGACACCCG
>NZ_PCOY01000034.1 GCF_002979475.1 Microbacterium sp. MYb62
CCGGCCGGGTGGGTCGGGAACCTCGGGGGAGGAGTGCCCGGCCCCCCATCTCACGAGGGGGACGAGGCCGCCGATCTGGGGAACGGCGGCCTCCCATCCTCACCACCTGAACGACCGGAGAGCGCAGAGCTGCGCGTCGCGCGACCCGCTGATCGTCAGATGACCAGCGCTGGTCCTGACCACACGCGCGCGACGCGCAGTTCCGCATCCAGCAGCACGGCATCGCCGAGCATGCCGATGCGCAGACCGCCGAGTGCGGCGCCACGACCGATCGCGCGCGCCGGAGTCTCCGTGAGCGCCTGAACGGCCTCCGCGAGCGGTACACCCGCCTGCACCGCGCGGTGCAGCGCCACATCCTGCGTGAGGGTGGAGCCGGCGATCGAGCCGGTGTCATCGGCCCTCGCCACCCCGTTGTCGACCGTGACGCTCACGGCGCCGAGGTCGTAGTGGCCGTCGGCGCTCCCCGCCGCAGCCATCGCGTCGGTGATCAGCGCGACCCGTCCGGGGGCGGAATCGAACACGAGCTTGATGACGTGCGGGTCGAGATGCACGTTGTCGGCGATGGCCTCCAGGACCACTCGGTGATCGGCCGCAGCGGCGAGCACCGGTCCGGGAGCGCGATGGTGGATGCCGGGCATGGCGTTGAAGGCATGCGTGAGGATCGATGCGCCGGCGTCGAAGGCGGCGACCGCCGTCGCGGCGTCGGCGTCCGTGTGGCCGACGGCCGCCGCAGAGCCCGCTGCCACGATCTGTCGGATCGCGTCGATCCCTCCGGGGAGCTCGGGGGCGATGGTCACCTGGCGTACCGTGCCGCGGCCGGCGTCGAGCAGACGAGCGACGGCTTCTGCCGTCGGATGCCGCAGCAGGGACGGCTCATGGGCGCCATGGTGGCCGGGGTCGAGGAAAGGGCCCTCGAGGTGCGATCCCAGGACATCGGGATCCGTCTCGGTCAGGTCGGCGATGATCGCGACGCTGCGGGCGAGCGACTCCACGGGCGCCGTCACGAGCGACACCACGGCACGGGTGGTGCCGTGCGCGCGGTGCAGGTCGCGGCCGGTGCGGATCGCGTCCACGCCGTCATCGAAGGATGCGCCGGCGCCGCCGTGCCCGTGGATGTCGATGAAGCCGGGGGTGAGCAGGGCGCCGTGACCGGCGATGGCCGCCGCGTCGACGACCTCATCGGCCGGAGCCCACTCCGCTCCCGTCCCGCGCGCCGTGACGACGCCGTCCTCGATACGGACCCAGCCGTCGTCTGCGATTTCTCCACCGTCGACGATCCGGGCGGAGTGGATGACCAGCGAACCGGTCGCGGAGGAGTGGGTGCTCAACGTGCGCTCCAGGGGATCTCTTCGGCGGGATGGAAATCGATCCCCTCAGCCTTCCACAGCGGCGCGAGCGCACCGACCCGCACGCGGAAGGAGTCCCACACGCGCTCCGGAGCCTGTCGCGGCGACCAAGCCACCTCGGCCTGCGCCGCCGCGCGCGGGAACACCAGCTGCTCGACCTCACCGAGCGTGCGCGTCGTCTCCGACCAGATCGGTGCCTCGACACCGAGGATCGCGGAATCGGGTACGTCGAGGACGGCGGTCGGCTCCCACTCGTAGGCCGAGCGGACGTCGATGATCGCGGCCCACGTGAGCCCGAGGGGGAAGTCCTCGGAGTACTTCATGTCGAGGTAGGTGACGTTCGCCGCCGACATGAGGAGGGCGCCTCCGCGCTCGACGAAGTGGACGGCCTCCTCGGCGTGCGTGCCCTCGGGGGTGGTCTTGCCCCAGTACTGCCCGACCGTGCCCTCGGCGATGTCGGCGGCGGAGCCCATCTCGTGCCAGGCGACCGGGATCTTGCCTGCTTCGACGACGATCGCGGTCGCGCGCTCGGCGAACAGGTCGAAGTCGGCCTGCGGGGTGCCGAGAGACTCGTCACCGCCGATGTGGATGTACGGACCGGGCGTCATCTCGGCCAGCTCCCGGACGACGTCGCGCACGAAGTCGTAGGTGCGCTCCTCGTGGATGCGGACGCTGGAATGCCCGACGCCCCAGCCGAGGTAGCTCTGGCCGGCCACGGGCAACGGCTGGCCGAGCCGAGCGGACTCGGTGATCAGATTGTCGTTCATGACGGGCGCCTCGACGAGTTCCGGGTAGGCGACGCCGATCGCGTGCGTGTGGCCCGGTAGGTCGATCTCGGGGATCACGATCATGTGCCGGGAGGCCGCGTAGGCGACGATCTCGCGATAGTCGTCCTTCGTGTAGAAGCCGCCGGGGTCGCCGTTCGCCGAGGTGGCGGCCGCGAGCTCGGTCAGCAGCGGCCACGAGTCGATGTGCACGCGCCAGCCCTGGTCATCGCTGAGATGCAGGTGCAGGTGATTGAACTTGAGCGCACTCGTGCTGTCGATGAACTTCTTCACGTCGTCGACCCCGAAGAAGTGTCGCGCCACGTCGAGCATGACGCCGCGCCGCGGGAAGCGCGGGGAGTCCGCGACATCGGCCCCGAGCAGGGCCCAGCCGGAGTCGTCCTGCCGCAGCAACTGCAGCAGCGTCTGCACGCCGTAGAAGAGTCCGGCCTCGTCTGCGCCGACGATCACCGCACGGTCGCCGACCTCGAGCGTGTACCCCTCCGGTCCGGAGGAGTCCTGGTCGATGAACAGCTCGATGTCCGCCGGTGCGTCCTCGACGAGCGGGAGGCGGATGCCGGTGCGGCGTTCGACCGCGTCGATCAGTTGGGCGGCGGCGGGGGAGGAGCCGAGCACGCGCGTCGTCGCGGTGACCGGCATCCGGGCTTCACGTGCGACGGAGGACACGGGCGCGGGAACGAGCGGAAGAGGATGAGGAAGGACCATGAACAAAACCTACCTGGCGGCGTCGCCCAGCGGAATGGCAGAAGTCGAATCGATTCTGCGACCATCGTCGAGACGGCAGCCTGCGCGGCCCCTCGCATCGGCTATGCTCGTAACCGTCGCGACTGGCGTCTGGGTGGACTACCACCGGGGAGCGACTGACCACGGAATTCGACCGCGCGCCTGGGCCGATAGGAACACCCCTTTCGAATCCGTTGTCAAAGGAGCACGTCATGACCGACCGTTACTTCAACGCCCCGCTGTCCGAGGTCGATCCCGAGATCGCTCAGGTCCTGGATCGCGAGCTGAAGCGCCAGCAGACCTTCCTCGAGATGATCGCGTCCGAGAACTTCGTGCCCGTCTCGGTGCTGCAGTCGCAGGGCTCCGTGCTCACGAACAAGTACGCCGAGGGCTACCCCGGCCGTCGCTACTACGGCGGCTGCGAAGAGGTCGACGTCGCGGAGTCCCTCGCGATCGAGCGGGCGAAGAGCCTGTTCGGCGCGGAGTTCGCGAACGTCCAGCCGCACTCCGGCGCGTCCGCGAACGCCGCCGTGCTGCACGCGATCGCCCGCCCCGGCGACACGCTGCTGGGTCTGTCGCTCGACCAGGGCGGCCACCTCACGCACGGCATGAAGATCAACTTCTCCGGCCGTCTCTACGACATCGTCGCCTACGGCGTCGACACCGAGACCTCGACCATCGACATGGCAGAGGTTCGCCGCCTCGCGATCGAGCACAAGCCGAAGGTCATCATCGCCGGCTGGTCGGCCTACCCGCGCACGATGGACTTCGCGGCATTCCGCGAGATCGCCGACGAGGTCGGTGCCCTCCTCTGGGTCGACATGGCGCACTTCGCCGGGCTGGTGGCTGCAGGCCTGCACCCGAACCCGGTGCCCCACGCCCACGTCGTCTCCTCGACCGTGCACAAGACGATCGGCGGCCCTCGCTCGGGCTTCATCCTCACCAACGACGCCGAGCTCGCCAAGAAGATCAACACCGCGGTGTTCCCCGGCCAGCAGGGCGGCCCGCTCATGCACGTGATCGCCGCGAAGGCGACGGCGTTCAAGCTCGCCGGCACCCCCGAGTTCAAGGAACGCCAGGAGCGCGTGCTGCGCGGGGCGAAGCTGATCGCCGAGCGTCTGTCGCAGCAGGATGTGAAGGATGCCGGCATCGCGGTGCGCTCCGGCGGCACCGACGTGCACCTGGTGCTGGTCGACCTGCGCGACGCCGAGATCGACGGCAAGCAGGCCGAGGACCTGCTGCACGACATCCACATCACGGTCAACCGCAACGCCGTCCCGAACGACCCGCGCCCGCCGATGGTGACGTCGGGCCTGCGTGTCGGCACGCCGGCGCTCGCGACCCGCGGCTTCGGCGACGTCGAGTTCACAGAGGTGGCCGACATCATCGCGCTGGCGCTCCTGCCCGGGGCCGACGTCGAGTCGCTGCGTGCCCGCGTCGACGCTCTCGCCGCCGCGTTCCCGCTCTACCCGGACCTGCAGCAGTAACTTCTCCGTGCACCGCGCAGTCATCTCTCGCCGAGTGCACGAGATGCTGCCGAGCGCACGGCTTGTCGATGCGATCACGCCGTGCACTCGACGAGAAGCCGTGCACTCGGCGGGGCGAGGCGGTCGGGGCGGGACGGGACGTTGGACGCACGGAAGGAAGAAGGAAAGAAGCACATGACTGCGAAGATCCTCGATGGGAAGGCCGCTTCGGCGGCGATCCGGGCCGAGCTGACGGAACGCGTCGCGGCGCTCACGAGCAAGGGGATCACCCCGGGCATCGCCACGGTGCTCGTGGGCGCCGACCCGGCGTCCCAGCTCTACGTCGGCATGAAGCACCGGCAGTCAGAGGCGATCGGGATGAACTCGATCCAGCGCGAGCTGCCGGCGGATGCGACGCAGGCCGACGTCGAGGCGCTGATCGACGAGCTCAACGCCGACCCCGCGTGCCACGGCTACATCGTGCAGCTGCCGCTGCCGAAGCACCTCGACACCGACGCGATCCTGGAGCGGATCGACCCCGCGAAGGACGCGGACGGTCTGCACCCGACGAACCTCGGGCGGCTGGTGCTCAACGTCAACGGCCCGATCCACACCCCGCTGCCGTGCACGCCGCGCGGCGTGATCGAGCTGCTGCTGCGCAATGACTACGACCTCAAGGGCAAGCACGTGGTCGTGGTCGGACGCGGGGTCACGATCGGTCGCTCGATCGGTCTGCTGCTCACCCGCCGCGACCTCAACGCCACGGTCACGCTCACGCACACCGGCACGGTCGACATGCCCCGGTATCTGCGCGAGGCGGACGTGATCGTCGCCGCGGCAGGCGTCAAGCACCTGATCCGCGCGGAAGACGTCAAGCCCGGTGCTGCCGTGCTGGATGTCGGTGTGACGCGTGAGACCGACCCGGACACGGGGAAGAGCCTCGTGTTCGGCGATGTGGCCCCTGACGTCGCCGACGTCGCCGGGTACCTCTCCCCGAACCCGGGAGGCGTCGGCCCGATGACGGTCGCGCTGCTCATGACGAACGTCGTGGAAGCGGCCGAGCGGCTCGTCTGACGACCGCACACTGTGACCTGCAGGCGAAAGGCGCCCGTCTCCCTCGGAGACGGGCGCCTTTCCTGTGTGCCGCGGCTCGCGCCCGGATCAGCCCAGCTCGTCGAGCATGCGGCGCTGTTCGGGCGTGAGCCCGTCCTGGAGCTCATCCCGTGCGGCTCGAGTCTCCGGTGACTCCGACGCGGCGGGAGCAGCAGCAGCAGGAGCGGTCTTCGTCCCGCCGCCCTTCACCCTGGCCTGCACGGAGTCGTAGATCTCGCCGGCCTTGGCACGCATCCTGTCGTCGATCTGGTCGTAGATCATCCACCCGAACAGCAGTGCCAGCGGCGGCAGCACGAACGCCCAGAAACCGGATGCGCGCACGCCGCTGAGCCACACCGTGAGCACCCAGATGACGAGCTCGACGAGATACACGAGCACGTACTGCACGACCTTCTCGCCGGTCTTCGTGCGATCGGCGGCCGACTTCGCCGCCGATCTGCGGAACGCACCGGCCAGCAGCGGCTTCACGAAAAGCGCGGCGAGGGTCAGCACGACCGAGGCCCACAGCGCGTTCCACCCGACCGAGACGCCGGGCAGCAGCAGCCCGATCACCAAGAGGACGGCGACGTTGAACGCGTAGAGCGCGACGAACCGCACGATTCCGTTCTTCATGCGACCAGAATCCCACATCACCGAAGGAGGGTCGAGTACGAGGACTCAGAGCGCCCGATACAGATCCCATGCACGTCGGCACGCCGTGGCGACCTCGCGCACGTGGGTGGGGTCTTCGTGGATCCAGTCCGTTCCCGGGCGATGCAGCTCGTCGACGGCGTCCGCGCCGAGAAGGTACTCGCGCAGGAACTCGGCCTGCACGGCGTCGAGTTCGAGCGCGGCTTCGGCGGCCGGATCGGCGAGTTCGCGGAATCGAGCACCGGCGGCGCGGATCTCCTGGCTGCCCAGATAGGGCGTGTTCAGCGCCACGGCATCGGGCTGCTCGACGCGGAAGCCTGCACGGTGGACGTCGGCGAGTGCGCGAAGTCTTTCCGGATCCATCGTCGGCGGATCGGCGGGATCGCGCTGATCGCCGCGGGCGTCACCGCGGTTGGAGAGTGCCACGACGGCGGGGAGTCGATCCTCCGGAGCGCGCAGGACATCGACCGCGCCCTCGCGCGTCGTCGTGGTGTTCATGGTGTCGTGGAACGACAGCCGGGTGAACCGCCCGCCGGTGCGGAGCTTCTCAGCCACGAAACGCTCGGTGAGCTCGTCCCTGGTGCGCTCGTAGACACCGAGCCCGCGCTCGCCGACCTCGACGAAGGTGCGCACGAGGCGATCGAGCTCGGCGTCGTCGGTGGGGACCTCGAGGATCGGGAAGAACGAGAACGTCACGGGGCGGATCGCATCCACACCCGAGAGATCGACCCTCTGCCAGGGGCCGGCCGCGCGGGTGCGCTCGATGGCCGCGGTCAGGTCGCCGGCGATGTCCACGGGGCGTGCACGGTTGGGATCGCGCACCAGACGCGGGTGCGGGTTGATGACGGCGACGATGCGGCGGTCATTGCGCGCCCACTCCCGCACGATCGCGGCGGTGGCGACGTCGGTGAAGTCGTACTGCAGCCGCCTGGTCAACGCGGGGGAGAGGAACGGCACCAGCTCCTCCGGGATGCGGGCCCCGGCGTGCGGACAGCTCACCAGCACATCGGCCTCGGCGATCGCCTCGTCGAGCGTGCGATGCTCGCTGTCGGCGTAGGCCGTGATCTCCTGCGCGGTGAAAGTGCGCCCAGCGGGGATGAGATCGAGGTCGCTCATGCGCTCATGCTAATGGCGGGCCTCGATACGGTCACCCCTGGGCGTGCAGCGTGCTCTCGATGCCGCTGATGCGCGCCTGCTCGTCGAAACGGAATGTGGCCGAGCCGGAGGCATCCGACACCGTGGCGCCCGAGAACGCCTCGTCGGTCCAGGTGAGGGTCCATCCGGCGAGGCGCGCGAGGTCCCACACGGCCGTGCGTGCATCGACGAGGGCCGTGCCGGAGAGCACTCGGGGCAGTGCGACGACCGCATCAGCGACCGTGAGGGCGGCGAGCGGAGCATCGAGCAGGAACACTGCACGCGTGCCGTTGCCGACGGGTGCGGAGTAGTAGGGGGAGCGGCCGGTGAGCTCGACGGCGACGCCGCCGACGGTGTGCGCGGCCTGCGCGATCCATTCGTCGTCTGCCGCCGCCTCCACCGGGAACGGCACCTCGGACGTGGTCAGCTCGGCGATGCCGTGCTCGTTGCCATAGGCCCGCAGCTGCGCCGCGACGCCCTGCGGGTCACCGCTCGGGTGCGCCCAGGCCCACAGCAGCGAGCGGGGCCCCGGCGCGATCGTGGCGATCAGGTGCGCGCGGGTGACGAGCTGCCGCGACGGGTCGGCGTTCGCGGTGAAGGTGAGAGTGCCCGCGGCCATGTCGGCGTCCCAGCGGTGCTCGCCGAGAGCGTCGGCGGCAGCGGAGAGGGCGTCCTGTCGGAGTGCGACGAACAGGGCGGCACGGTCGGCGAGGGGCTGGAGCGCGGCGAAGGTCATGTCCACAGTCTCGCGGGAAATGCTATGAATCCGCTAGTTCAGGCGGAGACCGTCGACGCTGCTTCCGGACGGCCCATCCGCCACACGCTCGGCGCCAGCAACGTGACCAGGGCGATCGACGACATCGACCCGACGATCAAGGTGATCGCGCGTGCAAGGAAGAACCAATCGCGCAAATGGTCGCTTCCCACGGCCGGATGCAGCCCGTTGCGCGATTCGGAAGATCAGTAGCTGGCGCGGGAGATTCCGTCGGCGCGGATGAAGCGCGCAGCCAGAGCTTCGGATGCTCGCGCGAGCAGCGCGACATCCGCCCCGACGGCCACGAAGTCCGCGCCGGCGGCGAGATAGGCGTCTGCCGCGGAGGGATCGAACGCGTTCACGCCGACGGCCTTGCCCGCAGCCTTGACCGCGGCGAAGACTTCCTCGACGGCGGCCGTGACCTCGGGATGGGTCTGCTGGCCCAGCAGCCCCATCGACGCGGACAGGTCGGACGGACCGACGAACACCGCATCGACACCGTCGACCGCGGCGATGTCGGCCGCGGCCTCGACGCCCGCGGCCGTCTCGATCTGCACCGTGAGCGAGGTGTGCCGTGCAGATTCCTGCAGGTAGCTGTCGACGCGGTTCCATCGGGCGCTGCGCGCCAGGGCGCTTCCCACTCCGCGCACGCCCTGCGGGGGGTAGCGGGTGGCGGCGACGGCCGCGCGCGCCTCGTCGGCCGACGACACCATCGGCACGATCAGGTTCTGTGCGCCGAGGTCGAGGATCTGCTTGATCGCGACGGCGTCATTCGACGGCACCCGCACGAGCGGGGCGATCGGATAGGCGGCGACGGCCTGCAGCTGCTGCAGCACGGACTCGAGCGTGTTCGCCGAGTGCTCCATGTCGATCAGCAGCCAGTCGAGTCCCGACCCCGCGGCGACCTCAGCGAGCAGCGGGCTGCCGGAGCAGACCCACATGCCCACGAACGGGCGATCGGAGTCCGCGAGCTGCTCGCGGAAGGAGGGGGCTAGACGAAGCGGCATGCGATTGTTCCCATCGGTCCGTAATCGCACAGCACATCATCGCCACGCGACACCCACATCGGGCGCGTGAACGATCCTGCCAGGATGATCTCCCCGGCTTCGAGACGCGCGCCGTGCTGATGGAACTTGTTCGCCAGCCACGCGACTCCGGTCGCCGGGTGCCCGAGCACTCCGGCGGCGACGCCGGTCTCCTCGATCTCGCCGTTGCGGGAGAGGACACCCGGAACCCAGCGCAGGTCGATCTCGTCGGGGCGCTTGCGCACGGTGCCCAGCACCATCGCACCGTACGCGGCATTGTCACTGATGGTGTCGACGATCGTCCGCCCTTCGAGCTCGATGTGCGAGTTCAGCACCTCGAGCGCGGGAACGGCGTAGTCGATCGCCGCGAGGGCATCCTCGAGCGTGCAGTCCGGCCCTTCGAGCGGCTCCTTGAGCACGAACGCCAGCTCGACCTCGATGCGGACGTTCGAGAAGTGATCGACCGGGATCTCCGCGCCGGATTCGTAGACGGTGTCATCGAACATCACACCGTAGTCCGGCTCGGTGATGCCCGTCGCCTGCTGCATCGCCTTCGACGTCAGACCGATCTTCCGGCCGATGAGCCGGCGACCGACGGCGATCTGCGAGTCGCGCCAGACCCCCTGGATCGCATACGAGTCCTCGACCGTCGCCTCCGGGTACCGCGCTGTGATGCGCGGGATCACCGCGTGCGTGCGGTCGGCCTCGGCGAGTTCCGCCGCGATCTGCGTGATCGTGTCTGCTGACAGCATCCGTGCCTCCTAGAGCTGGTGGCCCAGCTTGTACTCGCCCTGCTTGTACTCGGGCATGGCCTTGTCGTCGTCGGCGCGCGTGTACGAGAACCCGTCGGCGCCGATGGTCACAGCCATCTCGCTGGAGTCGGTACGGGCGACGACCGGCTGCGGGTTGCCGTCGAGGTCGAGCACGAGCGACGCATCGGTGTACCAGGAGGGGACCACCGGGTTGCCCCACCAGTCACGGCGCTGGTTGTCGTGCACGTCCCACGTGACGACCGGGTTGTCGGGGTCGCCCGTGTAGTAATCCTGCGTGTACACCTCGACGCGGTGACCGTCGGGGTCGCGCAGGTAGAGATAGAAGGCGTTCGAGACGCCGTGGCGGCCGGGGCCGCGCTCGATGGAGTCCGAGCGACGGAGAGCTCCGAGCTTGTCGCAGATCGCGAGGATGTTGTGCTTCTCGTGCGTCGCGAAGCAGACGTGGTGCATGCGGGGCCCGTCGCCGCCGGTCATGGCCGTGTCGTGCACGGTGGGCTTGCGGCGCATCCAGGCGGCGTAGACGGTGCCCTCCTCGTCCTGGATGTCCTCGGTGACACGGAACCCGAGGTCCTGCATGAACCCCACCGCCCGCGGCACGTCGGGGGTGACCTGGTTGAAGTGGTCGAGGCGCACCAGCTCGCCGGGGATGTGCAGGTCGTAGCGCCACGACATCCGCTCGACGTGCTCGGTGGCGTAGAAGAACTCGTACGGGAAGCCGAGCGGATCGACCACGCGCACCGAGTCGCCGATGCCCTTCACGAAGCCGTCCGGGTTGCGTCGCACATCGCAGCCGAGCTCGGTGTAGAACTCGACGGCGCGGTCGAGGTCGTCCGGGGTGCGGACGCGGTACGAGAAAGCGGCGACTGCGGCGAGGTCGCCCTTGCGCAGCACGAGGTTGTGGTGGATGAACTCCTCGGTCGAGCGCAGGTAGATCGCCTCGTCGTCCTCCGCGGTCACGTACAGGCCCAGGATGTCGACGTAGAACTGACGGGAGGCCGCGAGATCGGTGACGACGAGCTCCATGTACGCGCAGCGGAGGATGTCCGGCGGCGTGCTCTTCGGCGTCGCAACGGGGTTGTCGGAGCGGATCGGCGCCTCCTGGGATACATAGAATCCGGAGGAGGTCAGAGTCATGTCTTCGCGGTGTGTCATGTCAGCGTCCTTGCGTGAGGGGTCCGGTCGCACTCTCTGTCGCTTCCGCTCGTCGCGGCGACCGGAAGTGCGACCGGAACGGGATGATGCGGTCAGTTCTTGCCGAAGGTCGGGTTGTGGGAGTGGGCCGCGAGCGAGATGTGCACGCTCTGCTGGTCGGTGTAGAAGTCGATCGAGCGGTAGCCGCCCTCATGACCGAGGCCCGAGGCCTTCACTCCGCCGAACGGGGTGCGGAGGTCGCGCACGTTGTTGCTGTTCAGCCACACCATGCCCGCCTCGACCGACTGCGCGAAGTTGTGTGCGCGCTTGAGGTCGTTCGTCCAGATGTAGGCGGCGAGACCGTACTTGGTGTTGTTCGCGAGCGACAGCGCCTCCTCATCGGAGTCGAACGGCGTGATCGCGACGACCGGCCCGAAGATCTCCTCCTGGAAGATCCTCGCGTCGGGGGAGACGTCGGCGAACACGGTCGGCGCGACGAAGTTGCCCTCCTCGAAGCCCTCCGGCCGACCGCCACCGGCGACCAGGCGGCCCTCCGTCTTGCCGATCTCGACGTAGCTCATGACCTTGGCGTAGTGCTCGGGGTGCACGAGCGCACCGACCTCGGTGGCCGGGTCGTGCGGATAGCCGACCTTGACCCGCTTCGCCTGGGCGGCGTAGCGCTCGACGAACTCCTCGTAGATCGAGCGCTCGACCAGGATGCGGGATCCGGCGGTGCAGCGCTCGCCGTTGAGGGAGAAGACGCCGAAGATCGTGGCGTCGATCGCGGCTTCGAGGTCGGCGTCGGCGAAGACCACGGCCGGCGACTTGCCACCGAGCTCCATCGAGAGTCCCTTGAGGAACGGTGCGGCGTTGCCGAAGATCAGCTGGCCTGTCGAGCTTTCCCCGGTGAACGAGATGAGCGGCACGTCGGGGTGCTTCACGAGCGCATCGCCCGCGTCTTCGCCGAGGCCGTTGACGAGGTTGAAGACGCCCTGCGGGAGCCCGGCTTCCTCGAAGATGCCCGCCCACAGCGACGCGGAGAGCGGCGTGAACTCTGCGGGCTTGAGCACGACGGTGTTGCCGGTCGCGAGCGCGGGGCCGAGCTTCCACGACTCGAGCATGAACGGCGTGTTCCACGGTGTGATGAGGCCGGCGACGCCGATCGGCTTGCGGTTGACGTAGTTCATCTGACGGCCCGGCACCTTGAACGCGTCGTCGGACTGCGCCACGATCAGGTCCGCGAAGAAGCGGAAGTTCTCGGCGGCGCGACGCGCCTGACCGAGGGCCTGCGTGATCGGCAGACCGGAGTCGTACGACTCGAGCTCTGCCAGGCGCGCGTCGCGGGACTCCACGATGTCGGCGATCCGGTGCAGCACGCGCGAGCGCTCGCGGGGGAGCATCCGCGGCCAGGGTCCCTCGTCGAACGCGCGCGTGGCGGCGGCGACCGCGAGCTCGATGTCGGCCTTCTTGCCGGCGGCGGCGGTCGTGTACGTCTGGTTGGTGACCGGGTCGAGCACGTCGAAGGTGTCGCCGTCGACGGAGTCGACGAACGCGCCGTCGATGTAGTGCTGGATGTGGTCGGGGAGGTCGGCGGGGATGCGCGAATCGGTCATGAGATTTCTCCGGTCGTCTGTGCGGAAGTCGTCTGGGCGGAACGGGTGTGCAGCGCGTCGAGGAACGCGTCCATGGTGCGCCAGCGGTGGTTGCGGGCGGCGAGTTCGATCTCGAGCGGGTCTGCGCCCGCGCGGATGAGGTCGAGGATCTCGGTGTGCTCCTCGACCGAGTGCTGCGCGCGTCCGGGAATCGACGCGAAGGTCGTGTCGCGGATGCCCGAGAGTCGGGACCAGCCGCGGTGCACGAGGTCGAGCAGGTGCGGATTGGGGCACGGCTCGAACAGCACCGAGTGGAACTGGCGGTTGAGCTCGGTGAAGGCGTGGGCGTCCAGGTGGTCGAGCATCTGCGCCATGCGCTCGTTGATCCGGGCGGCCTCGTCGAGTGCGGCCTCGTCGAGCAGGGGAGCGGACAGTGCGGTGGCACAGCCCTCGACCAGACCGAGCGTCTGCATCGTGTGCGCATATTCGCTCTCGTCGACGAGTGTCACGCGCGCGCCGACGTTTCGCTCGAAGGTCACGAGTCCCTCCGCTTCGAGGCGGCGGATCGCCTCGCGCACGGGGACGACGCTCATCTTCAGGTCTTCGGCGATCGATCCGAGCACCAGACGGTAGCCGGGGCTGAACATGTATCCCGTGATGCGGGAGCGGAGCCACTCGTATGCGACCTCGGACTTGCTGGCGGCCGTCGTCGTCATCGCGCGCTCCGGTCGGCCGCGCTCCGGTCCGCGAGGGCCTCCTCATAGCGGGCGCGCCACTCGGCGTTCAGGGGGAACAATCCGTCGACGGGGTGGCCGGCGGCGACCTGCTCGGCGATCCAGGCGTCTTCGATCTCCTGCGCGACGGCATCCGCTGCGACCTCGGCGGCCAGCGCCGGCGGGATCACGATCACGCCGTCGCTGTCGCCGACGATGACGTCGCCCGGCTGCACGGTCGCGCCGCCGCAGGAGATCGTGACATCCACGTCCCAGGGCACGTGCTTGCGGCCGAGCACCGAGGGGTGCGCGCCCTGCGAGAACACGGGAAGGCCGATCTCGGCGACGGCGTCGAAGTCGCGGACCCCGCCGTCGGTGACGACACCGGCCGCGCCGCGGACCTTCGCGCGGAGGGCGAGGATATCGCCGAGCGTGCCGGTCGTGGCATCTCCTCGGGCTTCGATCACGATGATCTCACCGTCGTCCACGGCGTCGAACGCGCGCTTCTGCGCGTTGTATCCGCCGCCGTGGGCCGGGAAGAGGTCTTCGCGGAACGGCACGAAGCGCAAGGTCTTCGCGGTGCCGACGATCTTGCTGCCGGGGATGTTGACGGACACGCCGTCGATGAAGCACGAGTGGTGTCCGCGCTTGCGGAGCTGAGCCGAGAGCCCGGCCGTCGGGGCTTCGAGAAGCGCGGCCCGCAGTTCCGGGGAGAGGGTCGGCGTCTTCTCGACGGGTGGGAGACCCGCTTCTTCGCGCGAGCCCCATGCCTCGGTGCGCTGCAGGTCGTCCACGGCGGGGAGGGAGCCGATCTCGCCGTCGAAGGGCACCTCGCCCTGCGTCACGGTGGTCACCAGGCGGCCGGAGGTCGGGGCGCCCGGGGCGTCCGGTGCATCCACCTCGACCTCGACGACGTCGCCCGGGACGATGACCGAAGAACCGGCAGGTGTGCCCGTGAGGATGACATCACCGGGTTCGAGAGTGAAGTGCTGGGACAGATCGGCCACGAGCTGCGCGAGCGGGAAGATGAGCCCGGCCGTGGTGTCGTCCTGGCGGAGTTCGCCGTTGACCCAGGAGCGCACGCGAAGGGCGGCGGGGTCGACGCTCCGGGCGTCGATCAGATCGGGTCCGAGCGGCGTGTAGCCGTCGCCGCCCTTGGAGCGGACGTTCGAGCCCTTGTCGTTCGCGCGCAGGTCGTACAGGCCGAGGTCGTTCGAGGCGGTGACCGATCCCACGTGCGCCCATGCCTCGTCGAGCGGGACCCGACGCGCGGTGGTGCCGATCACGAGGGCGATCTCGCCTTCGAAGGCCAGCAGCTCCGTGCCGGCCGGACGCTCGACGGTGCCGCCGGAGATGCCGATGGAGCTGGCCGGCTTGAAGAAGTAGGAGGGGGAGGCGGGGCGCCTGCCGCGCTGATCGGCGCGTGAGGCGTAGCTCAGGTGGATCGCGATGATCTTGCCGGGGCGGGTGATGGGGGCCGTCACGGGGCGCCTCCTTGCGCTCGTCTGCGTTGTCCTGCGAGACGCCTTGTGCGTCGTATTCGAAATCATATATCATCGGTTCACCCCTCGGCAAGCACTTCGGATCCACTCCGCTGCACGCCGTGACAATGCGGTCACAACCAAAGGAGACACCCCATGAGCGGGCAGTCACAGGATGGGTTCACACCCACCGGAACCATCGCGACGGCGGCCGACCGGCGTCGCGTCGTCTTCGCCACCGTCGTCGGCACCACCGTCGAGTGGTACGACTTCTTCATCTACGCCACCGCCGTCGGGTTGGTGTTCGGGCAGCTCTTCTTCGCCCCACTCGGAACCGACAGCGCGCTCATCGCCTTCGCGACCGTGGGTGTGAGCTTCCTCTTCCGCCCGCTCGGCGCGTTCCTCGCCGGACACTACGGCGACAAGCTCGGGCGCAAGACCGTGCTGATGTGGACCCTGATCCTGATGGGCGCCGCGACCGCGCTCATCGGTCTCCTGCCCACGTACGAGACCATCGGCATCACGGCGCCCATCCTCCTGGTGCTCCTGCGCATCATCCAGGGCATCTCCGCCGGTGGGGAGTGGGGTGGCGCCGTGCTGATGGCCGTCGAGCACGCGCCGCGCAGGAAGCGCGGCATCTTCGGCGCCTCGCCGCAGATCGGCGTGCCGCTCGGGCTTCTGCTCGCCTCCGGCGTGATGGCGCTGATGACCGTGGTCGCGCCGGGCGACCAGTTCGCCATCTGGGGCTGGCGTGTGCCGTTCCTGCTCAGCGTTGTGCTGATCCTCGTCGGGTACTACGTGCGCCGCAAGGTCGAGGAGAGCCCGGTCTTCACCGAGCTCGCCGAGCGCAAGGAGAAGGCGCGGATGCCGATCGCGCAGCTGTTCCGCAAGCACCTGCTCCTCGTGATCATCGCGGCGCTCGTGTTCGCCGGCAACAACGCCGTCGGCTACATGACGACCGGCGGGTACATCCAGCGATACGCCACCGACCCGGAGGGGCCGATCGGCCTCGCTCCCGGAGCCGTGCTGTGGGCGGTCGCCGGCTCCGCCGTGACGTGGCTGCTCACCACGCTGCTCGCCGGATGGGTCTGCGACAGGATCGGCCGCCGCACGACGTACATCATCGGCTGGGTGCTGCAGCTCGTCGGCGTGTTCTCGCTGTTCCCGCTGGTCAACACGGGGGAGATCGGTCTGCTGTTCGCCGGACTCGCGATCCTCACGATCGGCCTCGGCTTCACGTATGGTCCGCAGGCGGCGCTGTACGCCGAGCTCTTCCCCGCCAGCATCCGCTTCTCCGGCGTCTCGATCTCGTACGCGATCGGCGCCATCGCCGGTGGTGCTTTCGCGCCGACCATCGCCACGGCCATCGTGCAGGCGACCGGTTCGACGCAGGGCGTGACCTGGTATCTCGCAGGTATGACCGTGCTCGGCCTGATCGCGACGCTGCTGCTGCGCGACCGCTCCGGCATCCCGCTCGGACCGGATCACGAGGAGGAGCAGTCCGTCAGCCCGATCTACGGGCTCGCGAAGGCCTGATCGCTCCCGAGCGAGCCCCGCTCCCGTCGTGCTTCCTGTCGCCTGCAGCTCCGCAGGGCGGCAGGAAGCGCGGCGGGAGCGTTCGTCTGCGCGAGGGGGGCGGGCGAAGTCAGCCGTCGAGAGCCTCGCGGATGACGGAGGCCGAGCGCTGGAGCCGGGCGGCGATCTGGGAGTCGTCGAGATCGGTCGCCACGTGCACGACGGCGATCGCGGCCGGGTGCTGACCGCGAAGGCCGAGCGGTGCGGCCACGGACTGCACGGTGGGGATGACCTCGTCGTGGCTGGTCGCGTAGCCGCGGGTTCGCGTGGCGTCCACGTCGGCGGCGAGGGACGCGGGCTGCTCCTCCGGCCATTCCGTCATGGGCAGCTGCGCGAGGATCGCCTTGCCGGGGGCGCCGACCGTCACCGGGTGCCGCGCGCCCGGGCGCTGGGCGACGCTCGCGACCGCGTGCCGAGGCTCGACGCTGGCCAGCGTGATGCACTCGGCGCCGTCGAGCACGGCGAGGAAGCACGTCATGCCGAGCTCGTTCGCGATCGCGGTGAGCTCGGGGAGCGCCTCGGCCTGCAGGTCATGGGCGACGCCCGCGGCGAGTGCCGCCATCCGCGCCCCGAGGCTCACCGCCCCGGCGGCATCGCGGGTGACGAGTCCGTGGTCCTCGAGCGTGCGCAGGAGCCGGTAGGCGATCGAGCGATGCACGCCGAGGCGCGTCGCGATCTCGTCGATCGAGAGGGGGCCGCGCGCGTCGGCCAGCACCTCGAGGATGCGGATGCCGCGGCTGAGGGTCTGCGAAGCGGAGGCGGAGGTGGTGCTCTCGGGCATGCGGGCGCTCCCTTGCGATCGTGGGCGGCGGGGATTAGAGTGTGTTCAATAGTAGAACTTTGTGTTCGAATATAGAACACGCTGGTTCGCGATGCAAGACCCGGTAAGCGACACCCGACGAACAAGCGACACCCGACGAAGAAGTCCGGAAGGAATCGACGACGATGCAGTTCCACCACCACGGCTACGTTTCCGCTGACCCGCGCGTGCAGGACGCCGCCGGCATCGGGGCGGCCCGTCCGTCCGACATCCCGGACGAGATCGACGTGCTCATCGTCGGCTCCGGCCCCGCCGGCATGCTGCTCGCCGCACAGATGGCGCAATACCCCGGCATCTCCACCCGCATCATCGAGAAGCGCGACGGTCGCCTCCCGCTCGGCCAGGCCGACGGCATCCAGCCGCGCAGCGTCGAGACGTTCCAGGCGTTCGGGTTCGCCGAGCGGATCATCGCCGAGGCGTACAACATCGGCTGGATGAACTTCTGGGGCCCGAATCCCGACAGACGTGACGAGATCGTCCGCACCTCACGCACCGCGGACTACGCCTACGACATCTGCGAGTTCCCGCACCTGATCGTGAATCAGGCGCGCGTGCTGGACTACTTCGCCGAGGCCGCCGCGAACGGGCCCGGCCGGATCGAGCCCGACTACGGCGTCGAGTTCCTGGGCCTCACCGTCCACGACGCGGGGGAGTACCCGGTCGAGGTGCGGCTCCGGTATGTCGCCGGGGAACGCGCCGGTGAGGAGCGGACCGTCCGTGCGAAGTTCGTCGCCGGATGCGACGGCGCCCGCAGCGGCGTGCGCCAGGCCATCGGACGCACCCACGTCGGCGCATCCTCGGCTCACGCCTGGGGGGTCATGGACGTGCTCGTGAACACCGATTTCCCCGACTGGCGCACCAAGTGCGCGATCAACTCCGAGGCGGGCAACATCCTGCACATCCCGCGCGAGGGCGGCTATCTGAGCCGGATGTACATCGACCTCGGAGAGGTCGCCGACGACGATGACCACCGCGTGCGGCAGACGCCCATCGAGGAGATCATCCGCCGCGCCAACGAGATCCTGCACCCGTACACGCTCGACGTGCGCGAGGTCGCCTGGCACAGCGTCTACGAGGTCGGTCATCGCGTCACCGACGGTTTCGACGACGTGGTCGACGGCTCGGGACGCACGCCCCGGGTGTTCCTCACCGGCGACGCGTGCCACACGCACAGCGCCAAGGCGGGCCAGGGCATGAACGTCTCGATGCAGGACGGCTTCAACCTCGGGTGGAAGCTCGGGTCGGTGCTCACCGGCCGCGCGCCGGAGACTCTGCTGGCCACCTACGGCGCCGAGCGGCGCCCCGTGGCACAGCAGCTGATCGACTTCGACCGCGAGTGGTCGAGCCTGATGGCCCGCAAGCCGGAGGAGATCTCCGACCCCAACGAGTTGGCGACCTACTACCTCGCCACGGCCGAGTTCCCCTCCGGTTTCATGACGCAGTACACCCCGTCGATGATCACCGGGAGCGACGCCCACCAGGCGCTCGCCGTGGGCTACCCGCTGGGCAAGCGGTTCAAGTCGGCCGAGGTCGTGCGCGTCGGCGACGGCAACGTCGTCCACCTCGGGCACCATGCCAAGGCGGACGGCCGCTGGCGCGTGTACGCCTTCGGCGATCGCACCGGCGAGGCGCTCGCCGTGTGGGCGGAGAAGGCCGAGCCCCTGTTCGCGCGCTACACGCCGGCGGACGCCGACGTCGATGCGGTGTTCGACGTCAAGGCCGTGTACCCGCAGCCGTTCGAGGAGGTCGAGGTCACCGCCGCCCCCGCGCTGTTCCAGCCGAAGACGGGGCCGCTCGGACTCACCGACTGGGAGAAGGTCTATGCGGCCGGCCCCAGCAAGTGGTGCGAGACCGACATCTTCGCGGCGCGCGAACTGTCTCGCGACGGCGTGGTCGTCGTGGTGCGGCCCGACCAGTACGTGGCGGCGATCCTGCCGCTGGACGCGGTGGACGAGCTCTCGGAGTTCCTGGAAGGGGCACTGCTCCCCGCGCGCTGACGGCCGCCGGGCAGGCGCGCCGTCGGGCGGAGATCTCCTCCTGAGGCGGAAGCTCAGGTCAGGTCTCTTCGTCCTGTGGGCGAGTTCCCCTCCGGGGCGTGACATGTCCTCCGGCATGACACGTGTCATGCCGAGGACATGACACTGCCCTCCGGTGTCGTCCTCGTCGTCCGGCGACGCTGGAAGCATGAACAACTCCTCTGTGGACGGGTCGGCGACGCGGGTCACCGCGCGACCGGCATCCGCTGCCCCGATCGATGACCATGTCGTGCTCGAGCTGAACAACGTGACTCGTCACTTCGGCTCGGGCGACCGCCGCGTCCAGGCCGTGGACGGGGTCGACCTGTCGATCCGCCGTGGCGAGGTCGTCGCGCTGCTGGGGCCGAACGGTGCCGGCAAGACGACCACGCTCGACATGCTGCTCGGGCTCACGGCGCCCAGCAGTGGGACGGTGCAGGTGCTCGGCGTCACGCCGGAGCAGGCCACGTCGAGCGGCGCGATCGGTGCGGTGCTCCAGACCGGCGGACTACTGGGAGACCTCACCGTGGGTGAGACCGTGCGCCTGATCGCCTCGCTGTACGGTGCGGAGGCACTCGGCAGGGCGGACGAGGTGATGGCCCGCGCCGACCTGGAGCACCTCGCCCGCCGGCGCGTGTCGAAGTGCTCGGGCGGCGAGCAGCAGCGGGTGAAGTTCGCGCTGGCGATGGTGTCCGATCCCGACATCCTCGTGCTCGACGAGCCGACCGCGGGGATGGATGTCACCGCTCGCCGTCACTTCTGGGACGTGATGCGCGCCGATGCGGATGCCGGACGCACGATCATCTTCGCCACCCACTACCTCGAAGAAGCGGAGCAGTTCGCCCGCCGGACCGTGGTGATGCACCGGGGGACGGTCGTCGCGGACGCCCCGACCGCGCTGCTGCGCGCCAGCCTGGGGGAGCGCACGATCTCGGCGACGCTCGGGTCGACATCGACGTCGGCCGCACTCGTGGCGACTCTGAACGCGACCGAGGGCGTCGTGGCCGTGCGGCTGGACGGGGATCGGCTGAGCCTGCGCGCGGCGGACTCCGACACCGTCGCCCGCATCCTCCTCGACAACGGCGCTCACGATCTCGAGATCGCCGCCCCCACCCTCGAAACCGCCTTCACGGCCCTGACGGAGAACTGACATGCTCGTCTCACCCACCATGCTGCGCATCGAAGGCGTCCGCCAGCTGCGCAATCCCTACACGCTCGCGTTCACCCTGGCGATGCCGGTCGCGATGTATCTGCTGTTCGGCGCCGGGATGGGATACGGCTCGCTCTCCGCCGGCCACGGGAACGTCTCGTTCTACGTCATGACCTCGATGGCCGCCTACGGCACGGCGGTCGCGATGAGCTCGCTCACGTCGCTCGCTGCGACCGAGGCGAAGCAGGGCTGGGGCCGCCAGCTCGCGATGACCCCGCTCACCACCGCCGGGTACGCGGTGACCAAGCTGCTGACGGCCGTCGCCTTCGCGGCGCTGGCGCTGGTGGCGGTGTTCGCCGCGGGCATGATGACCGGGGCGTCGGTCGACGACTCCTGGCGCTGGGTGGCGACCGCGGGGATCATCCTCGGGATCGGCCTGATGTACGGCCTGTTCGGCCTCGGCGTCGGCCTGTTCTTCAGCTCGGACTCGGCCGCGGCCTTGGCTTCGATCTCGATGACGTTCTTCGCGTTCTTCGGCAACGTGTTCATGCCGCTCGACGGGGTGATGCTCGACATCGCCCGCTTCACGCCCCTCTACGGGTTCGTGGCCCTGAGCCGGTGGCCGCTCACCGACGGCGTGCTCACGACCGGGCAGACCGACCCGATGTGGATGCTGTTCCTGAACGTCGCCGTCTGGCTCGCGCTTTTCGCGCTGCTGGTCATGGTGGGCATGAAGCGGTCGCGGGCGCGGCAGTAGCAGCGCGCGGCGACAGTAGGTTGGACGGATGACGCAGCATTCGAGGCGGGAGGTGCCGGGGGACCCCGGCACCTCCCGCGACGCCACACGGGCCGCGGCTCTCGGAGCGCCCCCGGCGGCGTGGTCGGCGCCGGGGGCGCGGAGCGCTCGACGTTCCACGGGGAGGGATCCTTGGGCGCGGTTCGGCTGGATGATGGCCGCGATCTGGTTGGTGTTCCTCATCTACCCGGTGATCACGCTGCTGCGCTCCGAAGCACCGCCGACCTGGGTGATCGTCGGGTGGCTCGCCCTGGTCACATTCGTCGTGCTCTATGTCACCGGCTTCATACACGGTATGCGCGGGGGCGGGGGACTGGGGCGTCCGCCGTCTCGGCGGCAGTGGATCACGTTCGCGGCGCTGATCGGCTGCGTGCTGATCTCGATCCCCGCAGAGGGGGGATCGGCTCTCAGCTTCCTGCCGTTCCTCATGTCGTTCGCCTCCTACGGTCTGACGCGCCTGTGGCACTGGATCACGACCGTCGCGGCGGTCGTCATCACCGCGCTGTGCGTGTTCCTGATCCCCGGCGGATTGGACAACCTGTCCGTTCTCGCGATCGTGGTGCTGCTCGGCGTCGTGAACACGGTGTCGACGTGGCTCATCATCCGCTCGGCCGAGGCGGAGCACCTCGGTCTCGAACTGGCGACCAGCGAGGGGCGCGAGGCTGTCGCGCGCGATGTGCATGATCTGATCGGCCATTCGCTCACGGTCGTCGGGCTCAAGGCGCAGCTGGTCCGCCGGCTCATGGACTCCGACCCGGAGCGGGCGAAGACCGAGCTCGCCGACATCGAGCGCCTCACCGCGGAGGCGATCGCCGGGGTCAGATCGAGCGTGGCGGGAGCGCGCGTGACGACGCTCGTCGAGCAGCTCGCATCGTCGCGGGACTCGTTCGGCGCGGCCGACATCACCCTGCAGATCGACGGAGAGCCCGGGTCGCTCTCTCCCGTGCAGGCGCTCACCGCGAGCTGGATACTGCGGGAGGCGACCACCAACGTGCTCCGGCACTCGCAGGCGCGCACCGTTCGCGTGGTCCTGGCGCCGGGGCGGATGATCGTGGAAGATGACGGCACGGGGGTCCGGGCGGTCGAGGGCAACGGCATCCACGGCATGCGGGAACGGGCGGAGGCCGCCGGCGCGGCGTTCATGATCGGCGCGGCGCACGCGGGCGCCTCGGGCACCCGCGTGGAGGTGACCTGGTGAGCGCGTCGAACGACGGCACGGAGATCCACCCGGAGATCCACACCGTGATCCGCCTGCTGATCGCCGACGACCAGGCCCTCGTGCGGGGTGCTCTCGGTGCGCTGCTCGACCTGGAGCACGACCTTTCCGTGATCGGATTGGCGTCCGACGGCGCCGAAGCGGTGCGGCTCGCGGGGGAGCTTCAGCCGGATGTGTGCCTGATGGACATCCAGATGCCGGGGATGGACGGCGTCGAGGCGACGCGTCGCATCCGCGAGGCGAGCCGGGAGACGCGAGTCCTCGTCGTGACGACCTTCGCGCGGCCGGGCTATCTGCGCGCCGCGCTGGATGCCGGCGCCGGCGGGTTCATCGTGAAGGACACCCCGGCGGAGCAGCTGGCAGAGGCCGTGCGGCGCGTGCATTCCGGATTGCGGGTGCTGGATCCGGTGCTGGCGGCTGACAGCCTGTTCGACGGCGCCAACCCTCTGAGCGACAGGGAACGGCAGGTGCTGCGCCTCGCGGCGGATGGGCGCTCGGCCGCAGCGATCGCCTCGGAAGTGTTCCTCTCCGCGGGGACGGTGCGCAACCACCTCTCCGCGGCGATCGGGAAGACAGGGGCCTCGAACCGGGCGCAGGCGGTGCGGATCGCACTCGACAAGGGATGGATCTGAGGAGGGCCGGGGCGAGCGCCGTCACGGGAACATCGGATTCTGCTCTGGCGGGGGTCGGTGGCCGCGCGTACCGTGGACGCCGACGGGCGACGGCGCCCGACAGGAGGAGTGACGGATGGACTGGAAGATCGAGCTCATCTTCGTACCGGTCACCGATGTGGACCGTTCGAAGGAGTTCTACGAGAAGATCGGCTTCCACGCCGACTGGGATCAGTCGCCCACCGACGACATGCGTTTCGTGCAGATGACTCCACCGGGCTCCGCCTGCTCGATCGCGTTCGGCACCGGGCTGGGCATCGACCTCGAGCCGGGGAAGCAGAACACGATCCAGGTCGTCGTGCCGGATGCCGATGAGGCGCTGGCTCACCTGAAGGGTGTGGGTGTGGAGGCGCGCGGGGTGCAGGATCTGGACTGGGGACGATTCGTCTCGTTCGACGATCCGGACGGCAACTCGTGGACGCTACAGGAATTGCCGGACTACGGGGCGTAGCGCTCGGTTTCAGGGGGTCGTCTCGGGCTCCGGGTCGGCGACGATCTCGAGCTTGAATCCTGCGGCGTTCTCGAGCCAACCGGCATAGTGCTGCTCGCCGCCGGCATGCGGGTAGCGGTCCGCATAGAGCGGATGCCAGCCGTGGGCTGGTGCCTCGGCCATGATCGCGTCGACGGCGGCGCGCTCGCCGCCGTGGAATGCGAGGTGGTTGAGCCCGGCGCGTCGGCGATCGTGCACGGCGTCTGACAGGTTCGGTGAGGTCGTGAAAGTGAGATACGTGCCGCCCACCGTCCACGACGCCCCGCCGGACCACTCGCTGTCGAGCGTGTAACCCAGACGGCTGAGCACCCAACTCCACTCCGCTCGCACCGCATCGAGGTCGGTGATCCAGAGTTCGACGTGATGGAGACCTGGCATCTTCCGAGTCTGTCAGGTCCGAGGTGAGAGGTGCGAGGGGAGAGGCGCGAGGCGATCGAGCACGGCTCACGCCTGGTCGTTCTGCATCGGCGACGTCGCCTCGGCT
>NZ_PCOY01000035.1 GCF_002979475.1 Microbacterium sp. MYb62
GACGAGTACGGAGACTTCACCGCCAGCGGGCTGGTGGGAGGCGTGGTGCTGGACGGGGGATTGGTGCTGGACGAGCTTGAGCTGGTCGGGGTGATGGTGCTGGAAGGGGCTGAGCCGGAAGCGCATCCGGTGAGGATGACGGCGCCGAGAGCCAACGTGGCCACCAGAAGAAAGCGATCAAGATGAGGTGTGCTCATGCTCTGAAAAGTATCAGTCCGACAGCGTCCTGCTGATGCGCCTCGGCCTGGTCTCGCAAACCGGAACTCAGCGGTCGCGGTCGTCGTCGGTCGTGAACCCGTCGTGTGTCGCCCGCTCCTCGAGCGTCTCCAGCTCCTGGAAGAACGTCACCTGCCAGCCGGCCGGACCCTGCACGCGCGCGTTGAGGCTCCGGAAAGGGGTCTTCACCGGTGGAGCGATCAGGTCGGCGCCGCCGTCGCGTGCCGCCGCAACGGCCTGTTCGGTGTCGTCGACCTGCAGTGCGATCCGCAGCACACCCGGAGTGTGCGGCGCGCCCTCGACGTCATCGATGTTCTTGGCGTGCGTGGGCGTCGCCAGCTCGATGGTGGCGATGCCGGCGTGCAGGATCGCCACGCGGTCATCGCCCTCGGTGGCGAAGGCGAGTTGTTCGGGCATCCCGAGCACGTCGCGATAGAACCGGATGGCGCTGTCGAAGTCGTCGGTCTCGATGATGAGACGCAGCTGGGTGGGGGAGGGTGTGTTCGATGCCATGCCCTCATCCTGCACGCTCACCCGAAGGGGAGGGGTGAGCCCGAAGGATTCGATCAGCGGATTCGATCGGCGGGGAGAGGCGCGAATCCCTACGCTGGTTCCATGACCGCCCCCGCATCCCCCGCACAGCGATCAGTGCGCCGCACGCCGTTCCCGTGGGGGCTGCTGCTGACCGCCACTCTGCTGGCTGCGGGAACGATCGCGCTCATCTGGCTCGTGGCCGTTCCCGTGGGGCCCGTCGTCTGCGCGGCGGTCTCTCCGCCGACGAGCAACTGCCTCCGCGATCACCGCGAGGGAAGCGCGCTGGTCATGACACTCATCGTCGTCGCCGTGTACGTCCTCACGGTGCTCCTGGCGGCACTCCTGCGTCGACCGCGTGGCATCCTGATCGCCGGGGTGGTGCTCCTCGGTGTCGCGCCGTTCGTGTCGTATCCGGTCGTGGCATGGTCGACCGGTTTCCTGCTCCCGATGGTGTGACTCGGATATGCCGCACTGGCGTGCACGCGCGCGATCGAGGAGGATGTCGATCACCGCATCGGTGAAGCGGTCGCATCCGATGGGGATCGCCACCGCACCGTGAACGAAAGGCGCACCACGACGATGACGAACCTCACGATCGGGACTGTTCTCGGCGACCCCGATGCCACGGTCGAGCTCGACGCGAGGCGCTTCAACCGGCACACGTTCTGGGTCGGACAGAGCGGCAGCGGCAAGACCTATGCGCTCGGTGTGGTCCTGGAGCAGCTGCTGCTCGAGACCGAGCTGCCGATGCTCATCCTCGATCCGAACGGCGACTTCACCCGGTTGCGGGAGACGCGGCTCACTGCGAGTGATGCGGATGCCGCCAGGGTCGCCGAAGCCGACATCCGGGTCTTCCGGTCCGGTGTCGGCGAGGGGGAGCGGCTGCACGCGCGCTTCGTCGATCTGACCGCCGCGTCGAAGGCGGCCGTGCTGCGGATGGACCCCATCGCCGATGCCGAGGAGTACAACGCCCTGATCCACCTCGAGCAGGATGCGAAGAGCCTGGACGCGCGCGGCATGGTGCCCGGCCTGCTCGCCTCGGCGGATCCCGCCCAGGCGAGACTCGCGAAACGGATCGAGAACCTGCAGGTCCTCGAATGGCAGGTGTGGTCGCGCGGTGCGGCGTCGGTGGTCGACGTCGTGGATGAGCGTCCTCGAGCCACGGTCCTCGACCTCGGCGGTTTCGAGCACCCCGCGGAGCCGAAGGTCGCGGCCCTCGCCGTGCTCGAGCACCTCTGGGCGCGGCGCGAGGAGCGGCGGCCTCTGCTGATCGTCATCGACGAGGCCCACAACCTGTGCTCGCCGAATCCGGAGACGGCCGTCGAACGCGCCCTCACCGAGCAGCTCGTGCAGATCGCCGCCGAGGGTCGGAAGTTCGGGCTCTGGCTGCTGCTGTCCACGCAGCGGCCGACGAAGATCCACCCGAACGTGCTCTCGCAGTGCGACAACCTCGCGCTCATGCGGGTGAACGCGCCTCGGGATCTCGCCGAGCTCGCCGACGTGTTCGGCTTCGCCTCGGAGGAGGCGATCCGACGATCCGCGGAGTTCGTGCAGGGACAGGCGCTGTTCGCCGGAGGGTTCATCTCGGCGCCGACGTTCGTGCAGATGGGGGATCGCATCACCCAGGAGGCCGGCGGCGACGTGAAGGTTCCGCTGCGCGTCGCGCCCTGATCGCCCCCGCGGTCGGTGCTGTGCGCGGTCCGTGCGCGCGGGAACCGGTAACATCTGCCCGATGGCCACTGTAAAGTCGATCGCCGCCGCTGTCGGCGTCTCACCGTCCGTCGTCTCGGCGGTGTTGAACGGCAGCAAGCACGTGCGGATGAGCGATGCGACGCGGGCGAAGATCCTCCAGGCGGTCGAGGACATGGGCTACACGGCGAACCTCGCGGCGCGAGCCCTGCGCACCTCTCGCACCGGAGTGCTCGCCGTCGTGGCGCCGAAGCTGAGCAACCCGGTGTTCGCGCCGATGCTCGACGGCATCCATGATGCGGCTGAGGAGAACGGATACGCGGTGATGCTCGCCGAGGCGATGCGTCTCGTCGACGGGTCCCGCGCGCTCGAGCGGATCCTCGGGCAGGGTCAGGTCGACGGCACCATCCTGCGCCCGAGCTCGGATGTGGACTCGGAGGGCGTGCGTTCGGTCTTCAAGCGGGAGGCGCCGATCCTCGTGCTCGACGAGGTGCCGGAGTCCGATCAGCCGTGGTTGGCGATCGACGACGTCGCGGCAGGACGCGTCGCCACCGAACATCTCCTGGAGCAGGGGCACACCCGCATCGGATTCCTCGGCGGCTGGTTCGACGCGCATCAGAGCTTCCGCCCGAGAGAAGGATTCCGGCACGCGGGGCGGCGACGCCTGGAGGGCTATCAGCTCGCGCTCCAGGCCGCAGGTATCGAACCGCGAGCCGAGGACGTGATCGAATCCGACTACACCGCGCGTGCAGGGCATGAGGCCATCGCCCTGCTGACCGGCATCCGGGACCGGCCGACGGCGTTCGTCGTGAACAACGCGACCACGTCGCTCGGAGTGGTGGGCGGGGCGATCGCCGCGGGTCTGCGGGTGCCGGAGGACCTCGCCGTGGTGGCGATCCACGACATCGACGTCCTCGAGGACATGAACCCCCCGATCACGGCCGTCCGGATCCCGATGTACGAACTCGGCCACCGTGGCGTCACGATGGTCGCCCGCGCGATCGAGGGCGAGGAGATGGCCTCGGGGGTCATCGCATCGCCCGCTCCGGAGCTCATCCGCCGCGGCAGCAGCTGACGTTCGCAGCCCTCGACGAGCGGGTCTCACGGACCGGATGCTTGCGTTCCTCCCGTCGTCCCGCTAGGTTGATGCAACGTGACATCATCAACGCCCCGCTGATGTCGCCCGACACGATCGAAGGAGAACCCGTGTACGCCAACGACAAAGCCGTCGACCCGACGCGCATCCCGCTGAGTCGTCGCACGCTGCTCCGTCTGAGCACAGCCGGGCTCGCCGGGCTCGTCCTCGCGACATCGGCACGCGGCCCGCAGGCGGCGGCGACGGTGACCGGTATCGGCGACGATCTCTCGCTCCCGATCCCCGACATGGCTTCGTTCGACCTCTCGACGCTCGACCGCTCGCTGTTCACGACGCACGAGCAGGGGATCGTCCAGTACCTCGTGTCACTCGCCGACATCGCGAACAACATGGAGGACACCGACTCCGAGACGCTGGGCTGGTTCCACCGCGGCTACCAGGTCTACCCACCCGAGCCGTGGGATGCGCGCAACCAGGAGTCGGTGTACACCCTCGCCTGGTTCTACACCTACGACGCCCCGTGGAACCCGTACCACCTCGACCCCGTGCTGCGGGACCACGTCTACGCCGCGATGCGCTACTACCTGAAGATCCAGGGCGCCGAAGGCTGGTGGCCCTCGGACAGCTGGACGGACAAGAACCGGGCGGCCACCGGCTTCGCCCTCGTATACCTGGGGGAAGCGGCCGTGATGATGGAGGGCGTCGGATGGGATGCCGGCGTGCGCGCGGAAGTGCTCGCGTCCCTCCAACGCGGTGCCGAGTACATGCTGGATCCTTCCGTCGCCGATGTCTGGGACGTCGGCATGCGGTTCAGCAATCAGATCATCGGATCCATGACCGGCATCGCGTCGTACAAGCACCTCATGCCCGCACACATCGAGACCGCGTACCAGGAGCGTCTCGACTTCCTGGTGGCGAACTGCCAGAGCCCGGGCGCCGGATACCTCTACGAGGACGGGGCCTTCGACGCCCATTACTCCCTGTACACCTCGCTGCGTGATCTCGCCATCGCCTTCGAACGCACCGGCGACGACCGCTACCGACAGATGGCGCTGACTCATCTGGACTGGTGCCGGTACAACTTCCTCTGGGAGCCCGACGGCGCCGGGTGGACGGTGAACGGCATCTCCACGCGGCAGTCGCTGCGCTCACTCGCCGCTCTGCGCACGACGGACGGGAGCAACTATCCCGATCACCTCAACATCTTCAAGGATTCCCCCGTCGTCCGCGCCCTCAACTGGCACGCCGAGCATGCGGCCGCGCTGCAGGCGGCCTGGGCAGCCGGAACAGTGCCCGTCACCAAGCTCACCGCCGCGGGGACCGCGCCGCAGAACCTGCGGTTGACCGACGTGGCGCCCGTGTTCCCCACGCTCGCCGAGCGCGAGGCGGCCATCGCCACCTTCCCGTACATGGGGTCCGGAGCATTCGTCGAGGCGCGTTCCGACGCGAAGTACATCGCGCACTACGTGTTCGTGAAGCGCGCGGGATACTACTTCGGCTCGCATCACGGCACCGCCCGCTCCGCACGCATACGCCGCGGTCCGTCGTTCTTCTACCGGGCGGAGACCGGCGCCTTCATCGCCACGCAGATGGCAACGGACAGCGCCTGGACGACCATCGTTCCCGGCGGAATCATGGATGCGAAGGCCACCGTCGTGCAGAGCAGCGGCGTCTACCACGACACCGACCCGTTCTCCTACTCCTACACCGGAGCCAGCGGTCGCATCGTGAAGACGTTCCAGTGCGGCGCGGCCGATGTGCAGGTATCGGTGAGCACCCCTCAGGATGCCTCCTTCGTGGAGCGCGTGCCGCTCGTGATCGCCGCGGGAGACGAGGTGAGCTTCCTCGTCGGGAACACCGAAGTGCCGGTGAACGGTGCCGGACAGGCATCGGCGCGCGGGGTCCGGATCCGGCGCGCCGGTGGCACCTTCGAGCTCACGACCGTCGGCGACGTCGCGCTCGACCTCACCCTCACGCCCACGACTGTGGTGCTCTTCAGCGGTGCCGAGCAGCGCCGCATCACGAACCTCGACATGTCCGTCGCGGCATCCGCCCTCTCCTATAAGGTGCACGTCCTCGTATGAGTCCCACAATCCTCCTCCGCTCCTCGTGGCAGACCGTCAACATCGGCGACGTCGCGCATTCCCCCGGGGCTCTCCGCGCCCTCAGCCGATACGCACCCGGCTCCCGTCTCATCCTGTGGCCGATCCACCTCGACGAGCGGGAGCGGTCGATGTTCGCGCGGGCGTTCCCCGAGGTCGAGATCGTCCACGGCGAACTGCTCCCGGACGGCACGGCCACGACCCCGGAACTCACCGCCGCGATCGAAGCCGCCGATGTGCTCGTGCATGGCTCGGCGCCGAGCCTGGTCCGCGCGGAGGACATGATCTCCTGGGCGCAGGCGACCGGGAAGCCCTATGGCTTCTTCGGTGTGTCCCTCGACCCGCTGAACCCCGTGTTCACCGGAACCCTCGACGAGCTGGAGACCATGGTGCGGTCTCTCGGCAGGGGGGTCCTCGATGCGCAGGACCTCGAGGCCCTCGACGGCGCGGCGTTCATCTACTGCCGCGACTCGATCACCGAGCTGTTCCTGCGGACTCTCGACCTGCGTTCTCCCGTCGTCGAGTTCGGCCCCGACGCCACGTTCGCGTTCGACGTGACCGACGAGGAGTCCGCCGCCGAGATCAAGCGTACGCACGGGCTTCACGACGGCGAGTACCTCTGCGTCGTCCCGCGCGTGAGGTGGACGCCGTACTTCGAGATGCGCGGAGAGCGACCGACTGTCCAAGATATCCGTCGCACGGCATACAACGCCCTCTGGGTCGATCACGATCTCGGTGTTCTCGCCGCGACGATCGTCGACTACGTGCGCCGCACGGGGCATCAGGTGCTCGTGGTGCCGGAGATGGCATACGCAGTCGGCCTCGCCGAGGCTCACTTCGGTGACGCCCTGCCGTCTGATGTGCGCCCGTACGTGCAGGTGCTCCCGCGCTTCTGGTCCGCCCCCGAGGCTCTGACCGTCTACCGCGATGCGGAGGCGGTCGTGAGCATCGAATGCCACTCGCCTCTCATGGCGATCAGTCAGAACACTCCAGCCGTCTACGTCAGACAGCCGACGGATACGGTGAAGGGCCGCATGTACGACGACGTCGGTGCGGCCGGAGGATCGGTGGAGATCTCCGACGGGCCGCTGGCGGCGCTGACGGCATTGCGGAGGATCCTGGACGATCCGAGCGGCGCCAGGGCGAAGACGGCGGCGACGAGGGAGCGGGCGCAGGAACGACTGCGCGCGATGGTGGGTCGAGTGATCAGCTGCGCCGGAGACAGGCGCGCGGATCTCATCGGTGCCGGGCATGAGCCCGGAGCTTCTCCCGGCTGATACCGGGTCCGGCCCCCCCGGACGACACGAAACCCCACGACACGAACCCCACGACACGAACCCGACAACACGAACCCGACAACGCAGACACCCGACAACCGACAAACAAGGAGACCGTCATGCGAACCGCATCGAAGCGCTCGCTCGTCCCACTCGCCGCTGTGCTCGTCCTGGGCATGGGCGTCACCGGCTGTGCCGGTGGCGCCGCCGGCAGCCCCGGCGGCGCCGAACCCACCCCCGACCTCGATGCCGACGTCACGATCACGGTGGGCGATCTGCCGCCGACGAGCGAAGCGGAGAAGCGCGCCTTCTACGAGAGTCAGGTCGAGGCGTTCATGGCCGAGAACCCCCACATCACCGTCGAGGCGGTCGAGGACACCTGGAACCCGCAGACCTTCCAGGCCCAGCTCGCGGCGGACAGCCTTCCCACCGTGCTCAGCGTGGCCTTCACCGAGGCGAACGCCCTCGCCGGCCGCGGGCAGGTCGCCGAACTCGGGCAGGCCATCGAACTGGCCGGCCTCGGCGCGCAGCTCAATCCCGACCTGCTCGACCTCGTCTCCGATGACGAGGGCGGCATCTTCGCAGTGCCGACCTCCGCACAGGCGCTGGGACTCGTGTACAACCGTGACCTGTTCGCGCAGGCCGGCCTCGATCCCGACGCCCCGCCCCAGACCTGGGACGAACTGCGCGACGCCGCGAAGCAGATCACCGCGAAGACCGGAGCCGCCGGATTCGCGACCATGACCACCGAGAACCAGGGCGGGTGGATGGTTGCCGCCGGGATCTACAGCTACGGCGGCACCGTCGAGGACGCGAAGGGGGCGGAGGCGACCTTCAACGACGAGCCGGCGACCGAGTATCTGGAGCTGCTGCAGAGGATGCGGTGGGACGACGGCTCGATGGGGAGCAACTTCCTCTACAACGCCGGTGCGCTCGTGCAGGACTTCTCGGCGGGCAAGGTCGGCATGTTCATCGGCTTCTCCGGCCTCTACCGGCCGGCCGTGATCCGCAACCAGATGCCGGCGGAGAACTTCGGGATGGCGCCGATGCCGGTCGGCGCCGGCGCGGAACCCGCCTCCCTCACCGGCGGCACGATCCAGGTCGTCAGCCCCAGCGCGTCGCCGGAGGAGCGGGTGGCCGCGGTGAAGTGGATCGACTACTTCCATCTGAAGAAGTTCACCGACGAAGAACTGGCCGTCGAGCAGGCGGAGTCGGCTGCGGCATCCGGTCAAGCGGTCACGGTGCCGGAACGTCCCGCGATCAGCCAGGACGCCTACGACCAGTACTTCGAATGGATCCAGCTCTACGTCAATGTGCCGCTCGACAACTTCGGCAGCTACACCGCCGCGTTCGAGAAGCAGAGACTGCTGCCGGAGCCGGCTGTGAAGGCGCAGGAGGTGTATGCCGAACTCGACGTCGTCCTGCAGAAGGTCCTCACCGAGCAGGGCAGCGACGTGGGCGAGGTGCTCACCGAGGCGGAGACCGCCGTCAACAGGCTCCTCTCTCGCTGACGCCACGGGGCCGGCCGTCCAGGCCGGCCCCGTGCGCCAGACCCACGACTCGTCCACTCGTACAGAAGGGAGGCACGGATGACAGCCGTCGCCTCGACCACCTCGATCGCACCCCCTCGGCGCCGATCCTTCCGGTCCTGGGTGACCGGCGGGGGATTGACGAAGATCGCCTTCGCACTGCCTCTGCTGTTCATCTTCGGATACTTCTCCTGGGGTCCGATCGTCGACGGCGTCGTGATGTCGGTGCAGAACACGAACCTCGTCGACGATCCCGAGTTCGTCGGCTGGAGCAACTTCGCCTACGTGCTCAGCGATCCGCTTCTGCCCAAGGCGCTGGTGAACACGCTGTACTACGCGTTCCTGGCGCTGATCTTCGGCTTCCCGGTGCCACTCCTGCTCGCGACCTTCATGGCGGAGCTGCGCGGCACCCGGCGCCTCTACAGCGTGCTGGCCTACCTCCCCGTGATCGTGCCGCCCGTCGTCTCGGTGCTCCTGTGGAAGTTCTTCTACAGCCCGGAGCCGACCGGGCTGTTCAACACGGTGCTCGGCTGGATCGGGGCCGGTCCGTTCGCGTGGTTGAACTCGGCCGACATGGTGATGCCGTCGATCGTGCTCGAGTCGACCTGGGCATACTCGGGCAGCACGGTCATCATCTACCTCGCTGCGCTCACTGCGGTGCAGCGCGAGCTCTACGAAGCCGCCGAGCTCGACGGTGCAGGGATCGTCCGGCGCACCTGGCACATCACGATCCCGCAGATCCGCGGTGTGCTGCTGATCATGCTCATCCTGCAGATCATCAACACGATGCAGGTCTTCACCGAGCCGTTCATCTTCACCGGAGGCGGACCGAACAACGCCTCGACCACGTTGCTGCTCATGATCTACAACTACGCGTTCCTCGATGGAGACTTCGGCGCCGCCACCGCGCTGTCGGTGTTGCTGGCCGCCTTCCTCGGGCTGCTCTCCGCCGGGTACTTCGCCCTGACGAGGAGGCTCGACTGATGCTCAGACACACCGAAACCCCGCCGATGGCGGAGGCGACGAGCACAGCGGCGATCGTGAGGCCGCCGAAGGCGCGTCGTCGGCGAGAGCCGCACCTCTACGAGCGCGGCGCCATCTCCGACATGGACCGGAAGCGCCCCAGCGTCCGCATCTGGCTGGGTCTGTGGCAGACGCTCATCCTCATCGGACTCCTCATCGTCGCGCTGGGGCCACTCCTGTGGCTCTTCAAAGCCTCCGTCTCCAGCAGCCAGCAGATCCTGGTCGACCCGTTCGCCATGCTCGTCAACGGGGAGTTCCAGGTCGAGAACTTCGCACGGGCGTGGAACGAGGTTCGCATCGGCGACTATCTGCTCAACACGGCGTGGGTCGTCCTCGGTTCCTGCGTGGCCACGCTGATCACCTGCACGACGGGTGGATACGTGCTGAGCGTGCTGCGTCCGAAGTGGGGACCGCTGCTGTCCGGGGCGGTGCTGGCGACGCTGTTCATCCCGAACATCGTGTCGCTCGTGCCGCTCTACCTCACCGTGATCGAGATGCCGGGAACGGGATGGCGGCTGCTCGACACCTACTGGGCGGTCTGGCTTCCCAACGCGGCGAGCGCGTTCCTCGTGCTCATCGTGAAGCGATTCTTCGACCAGATCCCCCCTGACCTGTACGAGGCTGCGCGCATCGAAGGCGCGGGCCCCGTGCGGGTGTTCTTCTCGATCGTGCTGCCGCTGTCGCGGCCGATTCTCGGGGTGGTGGCTCTGCTCACGATCATCTCGGCGTGGAAGGACTATCTGTGGCCGCTGCTCGTGCTGACGAGCGTCGACAAGCAGCCGATCTCGGTGGCGTTGCCGAAGGTGGCTGACAGCATCCCGCTGAACATCCAGATGTCGGCGCTGTTCCTGGCGATCATCATCCCCATCAGCCTGTTCCTCCTGTTCCAGAAGCAGTTCCTCGAGGGTGCCGGCACCGCCGGCGCGGTGAAGGGGTAGGCGACGTGGGCGAGCGGTTCGTCTTCATCGGGGACAGCATCACCGATGCCGAGCGCCGGAGCGATCTGCGGGGTCTGGGGCATGGCTACGTCGATGTGCTCGCCGAGGCGCTCGCCGCACGCGGCGAGGACGTCGACATCATCAATCGGGGTATCGCCGGAAATCGCGTGGCGCACCTGCGGGAGCGGTGGCAGAGCGATGTCGTGGATCTCCACCCGGACGTGCTCACGGTGTACATCGGCGTCAACGACACGCTCTCGACGTTCTTCCAAGGCGCCCCGACGCCGGTCGAGGACTTCGAACGGGACCTCGATGACATCCTGGCACGCGCCGTCGCCGCGAGGACACGACGCATCATCGTCATCGATCCGTTCTTCGTCGCCGATGCGCCCTGGGCCGGGAACTGGAAGGACGGCTCGGAGTTCGTGCGCGCGGATCTGGATCCGAAACGGGCGGTCGTGCGTGCTCTCGCGGATCGGTACGGGGCGGACTTCCTCCCGCTGCAGGACCATGTCAGCGCCGCGGTCGCCGAACGCGGCGGCGTGATCGTCGCGCCCGATGGCGTGCATCCCTCGGGTTTCGGCCATGCGCTGATCGCTCGCCTGTGGCTCGCCGTGCACGATGCCCATCCCTCGACGCCGAGGCCCGATAGCAACCCGTAGGTCATCTTTCCTCCGTCGAGCGCGCCACTGCGCGGTGACAGTCGCAGGATGCCGCCGCTACATTCGAGATGGCGCCGGATTCGGCGACCGATGTGGGGATCGATGGGCATGGCGGCAGGAGCGACGGCGGAGATGAACACACCGAGGAACGTGGCGGACGACGGAATCCTCCGCGTGCACCGCGCACTGCGGCCGGGATTCGGAACGGAAGCGGCCGTCTACGGCACGATTCTCGTGAGCGGGCTGGTCGCGGTGTCGTCCGCCCATGGCGAGACCTCTCTCGTCGTGCTGGTGACGGTCGCGGTCACCGTGCTCGTGTTCTGGGGCGCTCATGTCTACGCGGGCACCGTGGCGAGGGTCGGTGACAGCGACGAGCGGGAGGGCGGTGAGGTCGTCGGGGTGCGCAAGGCGTTCGCCGCGTCGGTGAAGCACTCCCTGGGCATGCTCAGCTCCGCGCTGGTGCCGGCGGTCTTCCTTCTGGCGGGGACGACACGCGTGATTCCCGACGGGCTCGCGAACGATCTGGCGCTGTGGTCGGGCGTCGTCATCCTCGCCTTCCTCGGCTACGTCGCCTTCCTCCGTCGGGGGAGCTCGCCTCTCACCCGCATCCTCGGGGCGCTGGGGACGGCATCGTTCGGCATCGTGTTCGTCGTGCTGAAGGCCCTCGTGCACTGACTTCCCCGGTCGAGGGGTGTTGCCGCGAATGGCGCGGAGATATCCTGTCCGCCCAGGGAACAATCCGCCCAGGGAGCAATGCGCCCAGGGAGCAAGAGGGGATTCAGGATGACTCACCGGATCGGCTACCTCATCGGGAGCCTCGCACAGGATTCGATCAACCGCGTTCTCGCGACGGCGCTCGTGCATCTGGCGCCGCCCCGTCTGGAGATGACCGAGATCCCCATCCGCGATCTGCCGTTGTACAACCGCGACGACGAACTCGATCCGATCGCTGCGGTCGGGGAGTTCAAGAGCGCGGTGGAGCATGCGGACGGTCTGCTCATCGTCTCGCCCGAGTACAACAGGTCGATCCCCGGCGCGTTGAAGAACGCCATCGACTGGGGTTCGCGCCCCTGGGGTCACAATTCGTTCGCGCGCAAGCCGACGGGCATCATCGGCGCCTCCACCGGCGCGATCGGCACCGCTGTCATGCAGTCGTCGATGCGCAGCGTGCTGAGCTTCCTCAACGCCCCGCAGCTCAACGCGCCCGAGGGGTATCTGACGTACCGTCCCGAGATGTTCGGTCCTGACGGTGAGGTCGAAGACGAGGGAACGCGGAAGTTCCTCCAGCACTACATGGGCGAGTACGCCGCCTTCGTCGAGCGCGTGCTCTCGCTGACGGCCCCGGGACACGTCGGCGACCAGGAGTAGCGGGAGATCTCAGAAGCGCCAGTACGGAAGCGTGCGGGAGTTCACTCGACGAAGGCTCGGGCGCACGTCGGGGTCGAGCTTCCCGTCCTGCACCAGGAACATATCGGATTGCACCGGGCGTGCATCCACCAGTCCGTTGTGGCGCAGGTTCGATGCGTCGACGGCGCTCGTCTCGATCGTGTCGATTCCACCGGTCAGCATCGGAGGCGGCATGAGGCCCGCTCGAACCTCGCCGTTCATGAGCTTCGATGCGAGGAGAGCAGAGTCGCTGTCGGATCCGTACATCGTCGTCTTCGTCGCGGCCCGCGCATAGATCGACGCGGAGCGCAGCATCTCGGACTGCGCGATGTCGGGTGCGCCGAGAAAGATGTTGCGCAGCGGGGCGCTCGCCGGTGGGTTCGTCGTGAACCAATCGGTGAGTGACCGCAGGAAGAGTCGATTGCCGAGAGAGTGTGCGACGAGGTCGATGTGGTCGAGGTCCGCGATCGACGTGAGAGTCTGCAGGAATCGGACGAGCTGAGCCCGGCTCGCCTCGATCATGCGTTCGTCGTGCCGATAGTGCAGCAGGCTCCCTCGTGATGCCCACGTGAACATCGCTGCCGGTCCCTGATGCTTGAGATTCACCGCGAGCTGCGCCGTCGACGCTGCGGCTCGGTCGAAGGAGGTCCTGTAACCGTGGATGAAGACGAGAGCGGTGCGTTCCTGGGGTTCGCTGCGCGCCAGCTCGGCCTCGAGATCATCGATGAACGCCGCTTCGTCATCGAAACGTCTACGCGACTCCACTCGCGGGTGTCGTCCGTCGGGTGACCCGCGACGGAGCCACCCCGTGACGAATCGGCGCAGGCCTCCGGTCGCGTCGCGCGCCTCCGGGACGTTGACTTCGCAGCGCCCGTAGAACAGGTCATCGCGCGCGATCGAGTTGGTGTATCCCGAAAGGGGGTTGGAACGGGCGGACGGTTCGCGGTTCGTCCCGAACCACACGTTCACACGCTGGGGGTCTTGCGTATTCAAGATCCGTTCGTGCGCAGCCGGCGGGAGCCGCTCGACGGTGCGGCGGAGAGACGAGGCTTCCTCGGTGGATCCAAGAGCGACAGGTCGCCACTCGCGGTTGATGGCAGAGAGCTGTTCCGCGGTGGTCGCCTCGACGCGTGATCGCACGGCGTCGAGCATTAGCGAAGCTCCGTCGGGGGCAACCGGAACCGCGAGGGGACGGGGATCGGCGGCGAAGGCGATGAGCGCGCGCCAGACGACGGATGCGCGGACGGCATCCCTCTCGAGGGAGAATCCGGTCTGCGCTCCCACCGCGGTGGCCGCCGACCAGATCTGCCGCCATGTGCCATCGCCCTCGATTGCCACCTCGATCCGTGACCGCGCCAGCCGTACGACCTCGCTGGCGTCGCTCTCCGTCTGTCCTGTGCCGGCGGTCGCCGCGCCGATCGTGATCAGCTCGTCCGCGTCGGGGGACCACTCCCACGGCTCCTCGCCGCCCCTCGTCCAGACATCGCAGATGGCGAGGGCGACGGCGACCTTGGCGGGAGACGCTCTGCGCCGCCCGGCAGCGATTCGAAGGTAGTCGAAGATGGCTCTTCCCGCCGTCGGGAGGAGGGGCCCGTCCTCGTCGATGAACAGACTGTAGGGGGTGGGAACGGGCGCCGCGAGCATCGCCTGCGCATCAGCCACCTGATACGGCGCGTTCGACATGACACCTCCGCTGTTGATCCGCTGCCGAGACTACCAACACGCAGCGGTGGCTCGGCAAGGGAGGCGAGGCGAGCTCCCGACCGGGACGGATTCAGGCAGGACGTGGGCTGGGTCAGCGCCCTCCTGCGTCGCGCGGACCGGGCCCGATGCCGTTGGCCGCCGCGACGACGGCCGCCATGCTGGCAGCGAGGACGGATCGCGCTCGGCCGGCGGACCAGACGACGCCCTCGGGGGTGCGGTGCTCGATCAGAGTCAGGGCATCGCTGTCGTCGCCGGTGCCGATACTGGTCTGATGCAGGCTCACGACGTCGACTCCGAAGCCGTGGGAGTCGAGCGCGGCCGTGAGGGCCTCCACGGGACCGACGCCGTCGTGACTGCTGGCCGCCTCCCGTCCATCGACGCGGAGGGTGAGCCGGGTGCGGCTCCGTGCTCCGGTCTCGGCAGTGTCGGAGGTGAGCAGTGCGACCCGATCGGCGTCGTTCGTGGCGCGGAGATACGCGCGGGAGAAGACCTCCCACAGCTCCGGCGCGGTGACCTCCGCACCGGTCGAATCGGTGTGGCGCTGCACGTGCCGGGCGAAGTCGATCTGCAGGCGGCGAGGCAGCTCGATCCCGTACTCGGTCTCCAACAGGTGGGCGATGCCGCCTTTCCCGGACTGCGAGTTCACGCGGATCACCGCGTCGTAGTCGCGGCCGATGTCGGCGGGATCGATCGGCAGGTACGGCACCCGCCACTCGATCTCGTCTTCCGGGCGCCCCTCCGCCGCCGCACGGGCACGATGCTCGGCGAGGCCCTTCCTGATCGCGTCCTGATGCGTGCCGCTGAACGCGGTGTGCACGAGGTCTCCCACATAGGGATGGCGGGCATGCACCTCGATCCGATTGCAGTGTTCGACGGTGCGGCGGATCTCGTCGATGTCGGAGAAGTCGATCATCGGGTCCACGCCCTGTGCGTGGAGGTTCAGGGCGATGCGGCGATGTCGACGTTGCCCGTGCGCTCGCCATTGCCGAAGAGGCACCCCTCGACGCGCTGCGCGCCGGCCAGGACGGCCAGCTCAGCGCAGGCGATGCCGGTGCCGCGGTCGTTGTGCGGATGGACCGAGAGGATGACCGCGTCGCGACGGGCGAGGTTCTTGTGTATGTACTCGATCTGATCGGCGTACACGTTGGGGGTCGCCACCTCGACCGTGGCGGGGAGGTTGAGGATCACCGGCCGCTCGGGTGTCGCCTGCCAGAGGTCGGTCATCGCGTCGCAGATCTCGAGGACGTAGTCGGGTTCTGTGAGGTTGAACACCTCCGGTGAGAACTCGAAACGGACGTTCGGCAGGCCACCCGCGAGCTCCCAGACGTCGCGGCCGCCGGTGAGGATGAGCTCTTTCAGGGAGTCACGCCCGTGCCCGAGGACCATGTCGCGCCACGTGGGGGCGGTGGCGGTGTACATGTGGATCACGACAGGATTGGTGATGCCGCGGATCGACGCGACCGTGCGTTCGATCAGGTCGCGTCGCGCGGGAGTGAACACGACGACCGTGACGTCGTCGGGCGCGATGCCGGTCTCCGCGATCAACCGCACGAAGTCCTCGTCGGTCTGTGACGCCGACGGATATCCGACCTCGATCTCCTTGTAGCCCATCGCCACCATCAGCTCGAAGAGCAGCCGCTTCCGTGCAGGGTCCATCGGCTCGGCGAGTGCCTGGTTGCCGTCGCGCAGATCCACCGGCACCCACAGCGGGGCCGCGGTCAGGCGGCGCGTCGGCCAGTCCCGCTCGGTCAGCGGGATATCCACGCGCGAGTACACGTCGCGGTAACGGTGCGACGGCATCCGGGAGTGCTTCTGCCTGTTCCAGGACGGGGCGAGGTCGGGGACGGCGCCTGCGGGCGTGGCGATGCGGGGGAGAGGTGTCGTGGTCATGGCGGTACTGCTTCCTTCTTCGGGATGCGACCGGCACACGTTCGACTCCACGACGGGGAGCCGGTCCGGCTAAGCCCCGCCGTGGCGGCGAAGAAGAAGGTGCTCTGATGAGGACATGGCTAGACCGTAGCACAACTCCTCAGACAAGTAGAGGAGAGGTAGGATGGGCCGCATGGAACAGGTGAGGCGCGCGCCGCTGGCTGACCAGGCGGCGGAACTGCTGCTCCAGCGGATCAGAAGCGGGGAATGGGCGCTGGGAGAGAAGCTCCCCGGTGAGACGACCCTCGCCCCGCAGCTCGGCGTCGGCCGGTCCACGGTGCGCGAGGCGATCCGCCAGCTCGCCGGACGCGGAGTGCTCGCGTCACGCCAAGGTGCAGGCGTGTTCGTCACGGCGGTCGATGCCCCGGAGGACTGGGACACCGTGCTGAGGCGTGCCGGGATCGTCGCGGTGATCGAAGCGCGGATCGCGATCGAGGCGGAAGCGGCGGCTCTCGCCGCCGCGCGCCGAACGCCCGCCGATCTCCGCGCCATCCGCCGTGCCCTGGCGGATCGTGCCGAACACCGGTCGGACATCGAGAGTCACGTCGACGCCGACACGGCCTTCCATCGGACGATCGTCGCGGCCGCGCACAACCCGGTGCTCCTCGACCTGTTCGACAGCTTCACTCCGCGGCTGCGTGAGGCCATGATCGAGATGCTCCGCCTGCGACGGCGGTTCGGTGATGACGCCGATCATGACCTGCACGTCGAACAGGCCGATGCGATCGCCGACCGTGATGAGAAGGCGGCTGCGGAGCGCGGACGTGCGCATCTGCTGACGCTGCGGACGGCGCTGCTGTGACCGTCGAGCCTCGGGCGATGGCCGTTCCTCGCCCGAGGCGCTGACCCCCATCCGGATCGAGTGTCTCGACGAGCGCCGACAGCCCGGGGACGGGCGCGTGCTCGTGGACTGAGGCCCGCGTCCGGGGGCCCCTCACCGGAGGACGACGAGCTCCCGCGTCGTCCGGGTCATCGACACGTAGCGATCCACAGCGCCGGTCACATCGTCGCCGAAGCGCTCGGGGTGCACGAGGACGACCAGGTCGAACTCGAGGCCCTTGGCGCCCTCGGGCGTCAGCGATCGCACCCTCGCCGTCGGTGCGAACTCGGGGTCGCCGATCACACACGCCACGCCCTCCGGATGCGCTCCGAGCCACTCGTCGAGCACCTTCGGCAGTTCGGCGGCGACGCCGGAGCGGACGGGGATCCCGCTCTCGCGGACCGAGGTCGGGACGTTCGCATCCGGGATCGTCGCGAGAATGGCCGGTGCGGCCACCTCCATCACCTCCGCCGGCGTCCGATAGTTCACGCCGAGGTGCGCGACCCGGATGTCGCGGACGCCGACGTGTGCGAGCCTCACCTCCCAGCTCTCCGTGAAGCCGTGCCGCGCCTGCGCGCGATCGCCGACGATCGTGAAGCTGCGCGACGGGCAGCGGGCGATGAGCATCCGCCACTCGGCATCCGTGAGCTCCTGCGCCTCATCGACGACGATGTGCCCGAACGGTCCGGTCAGTTCATCCGTGGTGAGGACGAGCGGAGCGTCGACGCCGAGCAGCACGTTCCTGGCGTCCTGCCCGCGGAGGATCGACATCACCTTCATCTCGCTGTCGTCGTCTTCGATCAGATGGTCCACGACGTGGGAGATCTGCTCCTGCGCGGAGGCGATCACGGCTTGCCGACGATGCTCTTCGCGCACGGAATCCGGGTCGCCGATGCGCCGACGAGCGGCATCCAGGAAAGGAAGATCGGCGTCCGTCCACTCCTCGTCCCCCTCCCGTCGCAGGACCGCGAGGTCGGCAGAGGACAGGGCAGGAGCGCACCGGCGGAGGAAATCCGGGGAGCTCCACAGTCGTGCGACCACGGAAGCCGGGGTCAACAGCGGCCACGCGCGCACGAACGTCCCGGTGAGATCGTCGTCCTGGCGCAGCCACCGCCTGACCACGTGCGGTGGCACATCCTCATCGTGGACCTGATCGCTCAGCAGCTCCAGGATCTCCTCCCAGACCTCGTCGCGCGCCTCGTTGTGGGAGGCGGAGGGGTCGGCGCCGGAGAACAGCTCCGCCCACTCCTGCCGGCTCATCCAGAGATCCGCCCACGGCGATTCGAGTCGGATGGCGTGCTGCGGCGGACTCTCGTACGACCTCGCCGCGGCATCGAGAATCGTGGCGGGGTCGAGGGAGGCCTTCACCCGCGCCACCCGCGGATCGGACTCGGCCACGGCCGTGGCGCCCTCCGGAACGAGATCGCGCAGCGTGCACAGCCGTACCGCATTTTCGCCGAGGCTGGGCAGGACATCCTCCACGTAGGCGAGGTAGTGCGCGTTCGGTCCCACCAGCAGCATGCCGCCGGCACCTTGTGTGAGCCGCGGTTCCGAGTACAGCAGGTGCGCGGCACGGTGCAGAGCGACCACGGTCTTTCCCGTGCCCGGGCCGCCGTCGACCACGAGCGCGCCGGGCGAGGGCGTGCGGATGATCGCATCCTGGTCGGCCTGAATCGTCGCGAGCACGTCCCGCATCCTCGACGTGCGGTGGGTGCCGAGGCCGGCGATGAACGCTGACTGATCGTCGAGGGAGGCCGTGCTGTCGAACGCGGCCGGAGTGAGCGCCTCGTCCCAGTAGTCGCTGACGCGCCCGTCGGCCCAGCGGTAGCGGCGTCGGGAGACGAGTCCGCGGGGATCCTCCATGGTCGCGGCGAAGTAGGGCTCGGCCGCCGGCGTCCGCCAGTCGACGAGCAGCCGTGTGCCGTCGGCCGCGGCCAGGCCGGTGCGACCGATGTAGACCGGAGGCCCCTGCGCCGGGGTCATGCGACCGAGGCAGACATCGAGACCGAAGCGCTCCAGGACCCGGAGTCGTCCGCTCAGGCGTCTGATCTCCAGGTCGCGGTCCACCGCCGCATCGCCGAACTTCGCGTCGTGGCGGCGGACTTCTCCGAGGCGCGCCGCCACCTCGGCGCGTTGACGCGCCAGCGTGTCCGCGATCCGCCGAAGATGCTCCCGGTCTGCGTCGATGAGCTGCGGGGCGGCTTTCGCGGGGAGGTCGTCGGGGAGGTGGAACGGGTCGAGGGGCATGGATCTCCTTCTCGCCAGGCGTGGTTCACCCGGGCGAGGGTCGATTCTGCCCCAGGGGCGGGGCCTTGCGGCAAGCCCCCACCCCGGCGATATCCTGGAGATGCCGGCGGAGAGCTGCGCCTCGTACGCCGTCCGGCCTGTCGTACGTCCTCGTCGGCTCCCGTCGCGTCGACAGCACGCCATCCCGCGTCGCCCGCGTGAGCGCACGTCCGAGCTCGGCGGGAGGAGGCTGCTCATCGATTCGCTGTGCGCGCTTCCGGCCATCGACGGTGCAGGAGGTCGAGGGATCTGACGTAGCATGCACTCTGCCGCATCCACCGAACCGAGGAGGACTCATGACGACCTGGAACCCTGAGGAGCTCACGCGCATCGCCGAGCCGGAGATGTTCGATCTCTCCGCACAGCTCGAGGACGGGACGACCCCCAAGACGGTCGGGATCTGGGCGGTGGCGGTCGACGGCCGCCTGTTCGTGCGCTCGTACACGGGGCTTGCGGGCAAGTGGTACGCCCCGGCTCTCGCCAGTCTGCGGGGTCGCGTCTCGGCGGGCGGCGTCACTAAGGACGTCCGGTTCGAGCGGGTCACGGATGAGGCGACGAACACCGCGATCGATGCCGAGTACCTGGCCAAGTACACGCCGAGTCCGTACGCTCCCGAGATGGGCCAGGAGCCGGTGCGCTCCCACACCCTCGAGGTCATCCCCGTCGATTGAGTGCGTCGTCGGTGGGGAGATTGGCCCTCCCGATCGGATCCGCCCCAGACGGTGCCGTCGAGAGGGCTCACCGTCCTACCCGGACGGTTGGGGAGGCGGCGAAGAACTCGCTGCGCTCACGGCTGATCCCCATCCCATCAGCCTCGTAGCCCCCGCTACGAGTGCAGAATATCGCTTAATCGGCTTGTCCGCCATTTGGGGGACAAAGAAATCTCCGAATGTTACCGACGAACCCTCCCTGTTGTCTTCCTGGCGGCGATCCCTAGGGTGGACTCATGGACAGATTGCTCGTGCTCACCGCCCAGGTCGCCATCGCTCGCGGCCATCGCGTCGAGGTGACCGAGCAGGTCGATCCGCTCACCGAGGAGCCGGTTGTCCTCGCTCTGGTGGACCTCGACACCGGCATCCGCTACCGGCGGGCGCAGGAGCCGAGCGGAGAGGCCTCCCGCTGGATCGGCCGCATCCTGGAGTGCACCGTGACGATGGGCGGAGCAGGCGCGCACACCGCGCTGCTCGTGGACCCCATCGGTCCGGGGGCGACCGGAGCGAAGATCGCCCTGCGGGGAGCCGACGCGGCCGCGGATGCCGCGAAAGCCGAGGCCGACCGCTGGGGTGGCGCGGATCGTCCTCCGGCAGAGGAGCCCGAGCGCTTCTGGTGAGTCCGGGCGAGGGCCTCAGCGGAAGTCCCTCGACCGATGCGTGAGGCCGGTGCGCAGATCTTCGAATCCATCGGCGAGCACGTTGACCACGCCCTCGGCCGAGCGCTCCAGGATGCCGCGGATGATGAGCGCAGGTGAGTCCCTGGCCACGCGACGGTAGCGGTTCCAGACCCCGGCCGAGCAGACGACGTTCACCAGACCGCTCTCGTCCTCGAGGTTCACGAAGGTGATCCCGGCGGCCGTCGCCGGTCGCTGACGATGGGTGACGAGACCGGCGACTTCGATGCGCCGGCCGACCTCGTGCCCCTGCAGATCGACCGCGGTCAGCACACCGCGGGCGCGCAGCTCTTCGCGGAAGTGCGCCATCGGATGATCGTCGGTCGACACCCCGGTGGCCCACAGGTCGGCCGAGAGACGCTCGTAGCTGGTCTGATCGGCGAACAGCGGAGGCTGCACGGCTACCGTCGTCCCCGGGAGGAAGCGCGACCGGTCCTCCGCCGCGGCGCCGGCGAGCCAGATGGCCTCTCGGCGCTCCAACCCCAGGCAGTCGAAGGCGCCGGCGGTGGCGAGGGCCTCCAGCTGTGCGGCGGTGGCGTCCGTCCGTCGCACCAGGTCGTGCAGGTCCCGGTACCGGCCGTTCGCATCGCGTTCCGCGACGATCCTCTCCGCCATGGGCACGCCGATCCCGCGGATGCCGCTGAGCCCCAGCCGCACTGCGGACCCGCCGTCCCGCCGGTGCGCGGTGGACTCGTCCGGTGCCGCCCTGTCGAAGCGGAGCGGGGACGGCTGAGGGGCGGCCAGGCACTCGTCCCGTCCGGTCGGTCTCCTGGGAGTGCTCTCGGCGAGCGGTTCCAGGGTCTCCGTCGCACCGGAGACATGCAGATCGGGACGGCGGACCTCCACTCCGTGCCGTCGGGCATCCGCGGTGAGTGTCGCCGCGGAGTAGAAGCCCATCGGCTGTGAGCGCAGGAGGCCGGCGAGGAACGCGGCGGGATAGTGCAGCTTCAGCCACGAGCTGGCATAGACGAGCAGCGCGAAGGACAGCGAGTGCGATTCGGCGAATCCGAAGTTCGAGAACGCCTGGATCTGCGCGTAGATGCGATCGGCGGCCTCGTCGACGAGGCCGCGTCTGGCCATCCCCGCGTACAGCTTGTCCCTGACCTTCTCGATCTTCTCGAGGCCGCGCTTCGAGCCCATGGCCCGGCGCAGCAGGTCGGCCTCGTCGGCCGTGCAGTCGCCGATCGCCGTCGCCATCTGGATGAGCTGTTCCTGGAAGATCGGGATGCCCAGCGTGCGCTTCAGGATGTCCTCCAGATCGCTGTGCGGGTAGGGGATCGTGAACTCCACCGGCTCCTGCCCGCGAGCCGCCCGCTCCCGGTTCTCTTCGTCGACGCGGTCCTTCGCCATCTTGCGCCGTACGAACGGATGCACCGCACCGCCCTGGATCGGCCCGGGGCGGATGAGCGCGATCTGGATGGCGAGGTCGTAGAAGCTCCGCGGCTGCAGGCGGGGGAGCAGTCCGATCTGCGCGCGGGACTCCACCTGGAAGACGCCGATGGAGTCCGCACGGCAGAGCATGTCGTAGACCCCCGGCTCCTCCTTGGGGATGGTCTCGAGCGTCCACTCCTCGCCGGTGGTCTCCCGGATCAGGACGAAGCAGTGCTGGAGGGCGGCGAGCATCCCGAGCCCCAGCAGATCGAACTTCACCAGTCCCATGAAGGCGGAGTCGTCCTTGTCCCACTGGATGACGGTGCGGTTCTCCATGCGGGCGTGCTCCACGGGCACGACCTCGCCGACGGGACGTGCGGTGAGCACCATGCCGCCGGAGTGGATGCCGAGATGCCGGGGCGCCTTCAGCAGCTCACCGGCGTAGGCGAGCACGTTCCCGGGGATGTCGTGGCCCTCGGCGGGCTCCAGTCCCGCGCCCCAGCCGTCGACCTGGCGCGACCACGCGTCCTGCTGACCGGGGGAATGACCGAGCGCCCTCGCCATGTCGCGCACCGCGTTCTTCGGGCGGTACTGGATGACGTTCGCCACCTGGGCCGCGCGCTCTCTGCCGTACTCCCGGTAGACCCACTGGATGATCTCCTCGCGGCGGTCCGAATCGAAGTCCACATCGATGTCGGGCTCCTCCGTGCGGGTGGTCGCGAGGAACCTCTCGAAGGGGAGGCGGTAGAGGATCGGATCGACCGCGGTGATCCCCAGCAGGTAGCAGACCGCGCTCGCCGCAGCGGATCCCCGACCCTGGCAGAGGATGCCGAGCCTGCGTGCCTCCGTGACGATCCCGTGCACGATCAGGAAGTACCCGGGGAAGTCCTTCTCCTCGATCACGTCGAGCTCGCGCGCGATCCGGTGCCGGCCGTCGTCGTCCAGCCGCGGGTACTTCGAGGGCACGGCCTCCCAGACCAGATGCCGCAGCCAGCTCATGGGCGTGTGCCCCTCCGGCACCTTCTGCTGCGGCAGCGCCGGGCGTGCGAGGCGCAGGGGGAAGGCGGATGCCGCGGCGAGCTCGAGCCCGTACGAGATCGCTCCGGGGTAGCGCTGGAAGCGTGCAGACATCTCGGCTCCGCTGCGCAGATGCGCGCCGCCGTGGGAGGGCAGCCACCCGTCGAGCTCGTCCATGCTGCGCACCGCGCGGACCGCGGCCACGGCCTCGGCGAGCGGTGCCTGCGCCGGGGTGGCGTAGTGCACGTTGTTGGTCGCGACCACCGGCAGGCGCATCCGACGGGCGAGCTCGGCGAGAGCGTCGTTGCGGCGGGTGTCGAGGGGGTCTCCATGATCGAAGAGCTCGACGGCGACGTGATCGCTCCCGAACAGGTCGACGAGGGTGCGCAGCGGGGTGGCCGCATCTCCGGCTTCGAGTCCGCGGCGCACGGCGCCTTTGCGGCATCCGGTCAGGATCGTCCAGTCGCCGCCTGCGCGTGCGGCGAGGTCATCGAGGTCGTACACCGGGCGCCCCTTCTCGCCGCCGCGCAGCTGTGCCGCGGTGATAGCCCCCGAGAGCCGGTGGTACCCCTCCATCCCGCGGGCCAGGACCAGCAGATGCTCGCCCGCGGGAT
>NZ_PCOY01000036.1 GCF_002979475.1 Microbacterium sp. MYb62
GTCTCCCTCCCCGCCATCCGTGGCCGAGACCCACGGTCGTCGCCCATACCCATCGCGGCGCCCGCACGCGGGCGTGGGTCTCGACGAGGCGTGGGTGTCGGCGCGAGATGTTCCCTGACGGCGCGGGTATGACGCGGCGTTACGCGCGGTGAAGGCGTGTGACGCGACCGCCTCGCCGGCCGCGGGGTCGCCGTAGATTCAGGGCAATATTCCGCGCATGAGCGAGGAGAGCCCCGCGATGCGGTGCCCTCGCACGGGAGGGACCGCTCCGATGAGCTTCGTGAAGGACTGGCAGGACTGGCACGCGTCACGCGAGCGCTACGCGGGCTCGGAGTACGGTCCGTCGGCGTTGGAGTCGACGAACTGGCTCATCACCGAGGCGGCGGCCGTCGACGGCATTCCGGGGCTCTGGGCCCTCACCGGCGACGGGGCCATCCGCGGCAGCGAGCTCGGACAGGCGGGCTCCACCGTGACGCTGCGCGGTGGGGAGAGCATCCGTCTCGGGCGTCGCGAGCTGCGCGTGTTCGAGCGCCACGGCACGCTCGCGCTGCGCGTGCTGAACCCGGCACGTCCGCAGCGCGAGTGGTTCACGGCGATAGACGCATACGCCCCCGACGAGCGCTGGCGGCTGCCGGCCGTGTTCGAGCAGACACCGGATGAGCAGATCGTGATCACATCAGTCGACGGCGATGCGCGGGAGACGCCGGTCGCCGGGCGGCTGCGGTTCGAGCTGGCCGGGGCGGCGCAGACGCTGACCGTGACCAGGAACGGCCAGGGAGCGCTGAGCGCCGTGTTCGCCGACGGGACGAACGGGCTCGAGACTTATCGCTTCCGGTTCCTGCCGGTGGACGAGCCGGCCGCCGACGGCACGGCGGTGATCGACTTCAACCGCGCCTACCTGCCGCCGTGCGCCTTCTCGGACCAGTTCGTGTGCCCGCTCCCGCCTCTCGGCAACCGGTACTCGACGCCGATCCGTGCCGGCGAGCGCGTGGTGGTGCTGGGCGGCTGACCCGCCGGATCGGGGGCCGCGCGCCTTAAGCTGGAACCGTGCACGGTGAATACAAGGTCCCAGGGGGAAAGCTCGTCGTCGTCGATCTCGAGGTCGAGGACGATCGGATCGCCCGCTTCCGTCTCGCCGGAGACTTCTTCCTCGAGCCCGACTCGGCGCTGGACGACATCAACGCGGCGGTGAACGGGCTGCCCGTCGAGTCGGATTCGACCGCGATCGCTGCGGCCGTCCGCGGCGCGCTGCCGGACGGCGCCCAGCTGCTCGGCTTCACGCCGGAGGCCGTCGGCACCGCGGTGCGCCGCGCGCTCGTGACCGCGCCAGGATGGCGCGACTTCGACTGGGAGATCGTGCACGAGAAGGCCGTCTCGCCGCGGATGAACCTGGCCCTCGACGAGGTGCTCACCGCCCGTGTGGGCGAAGGGCGTCGCCGCCCGACCCTGCGCATCTGGGAGTGGAACGAGTCCGCCGTCGTGATCGGCTCGTTCCAGTCGTATCGCAACGAGGTCGACCCCGAAGGTGCGGCGAAGCACGGGTTCGACGTCGTCCGCCGCATCTCCGGTGGCGGGGCGATGCTCATGGCCGCGGGGCAGATCATTACCTACTCTCTCTACGTGCCGGCATCCCTGGTCGCGGGAATGACCTTCGCCGACTCCTACGCCTTCCTCGACGACTGGGTGCTGCAGGCGCTGCGCTCGCTCGGCATCGACGCGGTCTACCAGCCGCTCAACGACATCGCGAGCCCGACCGGCAAGATCGGCGGCGCCGCGCAGAAGCGCCTCGCCAACGGGGGTGTGCTGCACCACGCGACCCTGTCGTACGACATCGACGGTCAGATGATGACCGAGGTGCTGCGCATCGGTCGAGAGAAGCTGAGTGACAAGGGCACGGCGTCTGCGGCGAAGCGCGTCGACCCGCTGCGCAGTCAGACCGGACTCGAGCGCGCCGAGATCATCGAGCGCTTCAAGGCCACCTTCCGTTCGCTGACCGACGCCGAGACCGGGTCGATCTCGGTCGACGAGTACGCCGACGCGGAGGCGCTCGTGGAGTCGAAGTTCGCCACCGAGGCATGGCTGCATCGGGTGCCGTGACGGCCGTCGAAGACGAATCCGAAACGCGGGGGAATGCCGCTTCCTCGGCCGAATCGACCGAATCCGACCGAGGCGAGCGCGATTCTCCGACGCTGGCGCCGGGTGCGGTGACGATCGTCGAGGGGGACAACCTCCGGGTCGCGGCGACCCTGCCGTCGGGCTCCTTCACGCTCGTGTATCTCGATCCGCCGTTCAACACCGGCCGCACGCAGGAGCGACAGGTGGTCACCGCACGGCGGATGTTCGCGCCCCAGGAGGACGCGTCCGATCTGGGCGCGCCGGCCGCCGAAACGGGGGGTGCGGAACCGGGGGCCGCGGCCCCGGTCGCCCTGAGCCCTGCGCCGAAGCCGGCGGCGACCGAGCCGGAGACCGAGGTGCGGCACGGGTTCCACGGCCACGCGTACGAACGGGTGCGCGGGATGCTGCGCGCCTACGACGACCGCTTCGACGACTACGGCGCCTTCCTGATGCCGCGGCTCGAAGAGGCCTGGCGGCTGCTCGCCGACGACGGCACGCTGTATCTGCACCTCGACTACCGGGAGGCGCACTACGCGAAGGTCATGCTCGACGCGGTGTTCGGGCGCGACTGCTTCCTCAACGAGCTGATCTGGGCGTACGATTACGGCGCCAAGTCGCGCAGCCGCTGGCCCACCAAGCACGACACGATCCTGGTCTACGTGAAGAACCCGCGGGAGTACGTCTTCAACTCCGACGAGGTCGACCGCGAGCCCTACATGGCGCCGGGGCTGGTCACGGCCGAGAAGGCCGCGCGCGGCAAGCTTCCGACCGACGTCTGGTGGCACACGATCGTGCCGACGACCGGGCGTGAGAAGACCGGCTACCCCACGCAGAAGCCCGAGGGGATCCTTCGGCGCATCGTGACGGCCTCGAGTCGGCCAGGGGATCGTGTGCTCGACCTGTTCGCCGGCAGTGGCACGACCGGTGCCGTCGCCTCGGCGCTCGGACGCGACGCCGTGCTCGTCGACGACAACCCTGAGGCGGTCAGGATCATGAAGGCGCGGATGCCCCACGCCGAGGTGACGACTCCCGGCTGAGTCGGCCGCGTCCGGGGGGAACGTGACGCCGGCGCCGCGGTCACCGCGGGCCTGTCTGGTCCCGCCGCGCATCCCGATTCCTGTCCCGCAGGTCGGAATCCTGCGAACAAGGGTTGACATTCTTCGGTCCGGGTAGCAAATTGGTAAGCAACCAATCTATTAACCCCCTCGCGAAGCACCCCGAAGGAATCGACGACGATGCCGGAGTACGACAGCCGCAGCCTCACACGGGTCCTGCATGACACGCTCGTGTTCGAGGAGCTCTGCGCCCAGGGCCCGCTCACCCGGGCGGAGATCGCTGAACGATGCGGGATCACGAAGATCACCGTCCTCGACATCACGGAGCGGCTGCAGGCACTCGGCCTGATCGAGCAGGCGGGCAAGAAGGAGACGGGCGCCCCGGGCCCGAAGGCTGCACTCTACGCGCCGATCGCGTCCGTGGCCTATGGAGTCGGTATCGAGCTGCACCGTCATTCCGTCTCCGTGGAGATCGAGGACATGGCGGGGAACACCCTCGCCGTGCACACGCACGACGAGGGGCAGCGCGAGGTCGGTCCGGCAGCGCTCCTGCGCGCTGTCCGGGACGCGTGCGCGCTCGCCGGTGTGGACCCGCAGCAGTGCACGTCGACGATCGTCGCGACCTCGGGTGGAGTGCACCGGGAGACCGGGCGGCCGCTGTCCTGGGAAGTGCCGCACTGGAAGAGGAACCTGCCGGCCGATCTGGGCACCGTGCTCGGCGGGTCGATAGAACTCGAGAACGAGGTGAACCTTCGGGCCATCGCGGAACGCGCGGTCGGGCGATGCCGGGAGGAGGACGACTTCGTCTACGTGGCGCTCGGAACCGGTATCGCCGCCGGCATCGTCCGCGATGGGCAGGTCGTCAGCGGACGCAACGGCCTCGCGGGGGAGCTCGGCTACGCGGTCGTGGTCCCCGGCATCGCGGCAGGCGAGGGTATCGCCGCCGCCGTCAGCCTGCACCAGATCCTGGGCGGCGATGCCATCCTCGAACTGGCCCGGTCCCATGGTCTCGACGGTGCGGACGCGGTCGCGGTCATCGTCGAGGCATTCGGGTCGGCGGACGATCCTGTCAGCGCGGCGATCATCGAGGAGTACGCGAACCGCGTCGCCGTCGCCGCCTCCATGCTGCTCGCCGTGCTCGACCCCGCAGTCGTCGTGCTCGGAGGCGACTTCGGTCTGGCCGGGGGCTCCGTCCTCACGGAGATGGTCGTCGAGCGCCTGCACGACATGTACTCGCCGTTGCTCGTCCCGCTCCCGCCGGTCGTCGCCTCCCAGGTCACCGAGGCCCCGGTCCGCACAGGAGCGATGGCCTCGATGCGCAACCGGCTGCGAACCTCGGTGCTCGAGGCTGCCGGATATCGCACAGACACGCGCCCCTGAGACCGGCGCACTCGATTTACACCCTCCCATGCAGGCGTCAGGTGCGCCCGAAAGGAAAAGTTCGATGATGAATAGAGGATCGGCGCGCGTCGCCGCCGTAGCCAGCACAGCGATCGTGGTCATGGCTCTCACCGCATGCTCCACATCGGAGGCGTCGTCCGGTGTCAAGAACGACTCCGGATGCGATGTGCAGCCGGAATCGCGTGGAAGCGAGCCGCTCACCGGGGAACCGTCGGGAGAGATCACCTTCCAGACGACGAATCTCAAGAAGGACTTCAGCGGCTTCTTCGAACCACTGATCGCGGAGTTCGAGGAGCAGAACCCCGAGGTGACGGTCACGTGGATCGACGACCCGGGTGATCAGGACTTCGAGTCCCGCACGCTCGCACAGGCGCGCGCGTGCGACCTGCCCGATGTCGTGAACCTCAACATCACCGCCGTGACGGGTCTCAACGAGGCCGACCAGCTCATCGACTTCAGTGCGAAGGCCCCTGACGTCGGGAGCGTGTACGTGGAGTCGGTCTGGGATTCGATCGCGTTCGACGAAGGCGCGCAGCACCCTGCTCTTCCCTGGTACTGGTCTCCGTCCGTGCTCACGTACAACAAGGAGCTCCTGGAGAAGGCCGGGCTCGACCCGGAGAATCCGCCGACCACCAGCGAAGAGTTCTTCGATGTCGCGCAGACGATCGGCGAGGAAGCCGACGGCGAGTTCTACGCGCTCAACGGAAACGTCGCCTGGGACTTCCTCACCGACTGGCAGGCGGCGGGCGTCGAGATGATGAACGACGATCACACGGAGTTCACGTTCGCCGATGATCCCCAGGCCATCGCCTACGTGCAGGGGCTCGCCGACGCCTACGCCGCAGGTGCGATCGCCCCGGACAGCGTCGCAGGCTCCCCCGACCCGACGGAGGCGTACTCCGCCGGCCAGGTCGTGTTCGGCACGCGCAATGCCTCCTTCCTTCGTTATCTGCGCGACAACGCCCCGTCGATCTACCCCGTCACCGGCGTCGCCTCTGCGCCGCAGAGCACCGGGAAGACGCCCTTCGTTGGCCAGTACATCGCCGTTCCGAACACGACCGAGAACCCGGAGGCGGCCGTGGCCTTCGCCGCGTTCCTCACGAACGACGCGAATCAGCTCGCCTGGGCGAAGGACCCGGGTGTGGTCGTCTTCCCCTCGAGCACGGAAGCGCTGAAGGATCCGTTCTTCTCGGCGACGGCCGACGGCGATCCGCTCTCGCAGGCTCGTGCGGTCGCAGCGGAGGACGCTCTCGATGCCGCGTTCAGTCCCGCGATGATCCACTTCGGTGCGGCGGTGACGGCGGAGACCACCAAGCAGCTGCAGCTCGCCACCATCGGCGAGATCTCCCCGGAAGAGGCCCTCCAGGCCGCGCAGGACGCGGGCAATCAGCAACTCGCATCGAAGTAGGGACGGTCGCCTCGATGGGAAAGGAGCGCAGCATGACAGATCTTCCGCGCCCGAAGGCCCGTCGCCGCTTCGGCGCGACCGGAGTCGCTCGCTATCGCCGCTGGTGGACCCCGCTGGTGTGGTGCACGCCGATGCTCATCGGTGTCGTCTGGTTCCACTATGTGCCGTTCGCCCAGACGGTCGGGCTGTCGTTCACCGACGCCCGTCCGCTGGGCGGAGCGGTGAACTTCGTCGGACTCGACAATTACGCGCAGCTCCTGCAGAACTCCGCGTTCTGGAATGCGACCCTCAACAGCGTCCTCTACATGATCCTCGCGGTCCCGCTGATCGTCGTGCTGCCGCTGCTGCTGGGCGTGCTCGTGTCGACCAAGCTGCCGTTGATCGGCTTCTTCCGTTCGGCGTTCTACATCCCGGCGGTCGCATCGACCGTGGTCGTGGCGCTCGCATGGCAGTTCCTGCTTCGCGCAGACGGCCCGATCAACACCATGCTCCTCGGACTCGGCTGGGTGCAGGAGGCGCTTCCGTTCCTCACGGACCGCTGGCTGCTGCTGTTCTGCTCGGTCGCCCTCACGGTGTGGAAGGGGCTGGGGTTCTACATGATCCTGTACATCGCCGCGCTCGGCAACGTCGACAAGAGCCTCTACGATGCCGCCGAGATCGACGGCGCCTCCGCATTCCGGAGATTCTGGCACGTGACGCTTCCCGGCGTGCGGCCCATGATGGTGCTCGTCGGGGTGCTGTCGGCGATCGGATCGCTCCGTGTCTTCACCGAGGTGTTCATCCTCGGGGGAGCAGGCGGTGGCATCGGGGGACGCAACGCCACCCTGCCGTTCTTCATCCGCGAGGTCGGGCTGAGTGTCGACGGCAACCTCGGCCTCGGATCGGCGGCGAGTGTGCTGCTGTTCCTGCTGACGCTCGGGTTCATCGTGGCGAGTCAGCGCCGCCGGAAGGATGAGGTGGCGGCATGACCACGCAGACGGAGACGCTCGTCATGCTCGGGCGGCGGTCGAAGCCGCAGATCAACACGCACCGTGCGAGGGCCGCGGCATTGCGGTACGTGCTGATGGTGCTGGTGCTGTTCGTCTCGCTCGCCCCGATCGTCTGGCCGATCCTGACCTCGTTCAAGGCGCCGGGAGAGGACATCTTCGGCGCGAACGCGACCGTGCTCCCGCAGGACTGGTCGCTGTTCGCCTACGAGAAGCTCTTCCAGGACATCCCCGTGCTCGGGTACATCGGCAACAGCCTGACGTACGCCGGCCTGGCGATCACGAGCCAGCTGATCTTCGCGACGATGGGCGGCTACATGCTCAGCCGTCCCGGCTGGCGGGGGCGCTGGCTGATCACGGTCCTCGTGCTGTCGGCGATGATCTTCCCGTTCGAATCGATCATGCTCTCGCTGTACACGCAGGTGCAGATGCTCGGCCTGCTCGACACGATCCTGGGCGTCTGGCTTCCCGGATTCGTGAGCGTGTTCAACGTGCTCATCCTGCGGTCCGCGTTCATGGCCGTCCCGGACGCGCTCGAGGAGGCCGCGTACATCGACGGTGCCGGCGAGTTCCGTCGATTCTTCTCGATCTTCCTGCCGGCGGCGCGCGGTGCCCTGGTGATCGTCGTCCTGATGTCCTTCATCGGTGCGTGGGACGATCTGCTCTGGCCGCTCATCGCCCTGCAGTCGAACGAGAACTTCACGCTCACGCTGGGCCTCGCGACGTTGAACAGCAGCTTCGGTTTCGATGTCCGCGTCATCCTCGCGGGAGCGGTGATCGCGCTGGTGCCGGTGGTCATCATCTTCCTGGCCTGCCAGCGTCACTTCTTCCGTGGCGTCGAAGAGGGCGGAGTGAAGTTCTGATGGCGGGATTCGCTCCGCATCCGAAGAGCGTCGAGCGGAGGAACGGCGCCGTGGACATCCGCGGCGGCTTCGACCTCGACGATCGCTCCGGAGGCGATGCCTGGAGGGTGCGCGGAGGGTCGTTCTCGTGTGGCTCGGTGACGGCGGAGCACCCCGCGCCGGTTCGGCTGTCGATCGACGTCGATCAGAGTCTCGGTCGGGACTGCTCCGTACTCGATGTCACGCACGCGGGGATCACGGTCCGCGGCGGCGACGGCGCCGGTGTGCTCTACGGGGTGCAGCTGCTGCTCCGAGCGGTGAGGGCCGCTGAGGGGGGAGGGCTGCCCGAGATGCGCATCGAGGACGCGCCGCGCCTTGCTGTCCGCGGCATCTGCCTCGATCTCGGGCGACGATACTGGAGTCTCACGACGCTGTACTCGCTCGTCGACGAGATGGCATGGCGCGGTCTCAACCGGCTGCAACTGCAGCTCACCGACTGGAACGGCTTTCGGGTGAGGCTCGCGGGTGAGCGCTTCGCCGTGCTCGCCTCGGACGATGCGTACGAGGTACAGGAACTGAACGACCTGATCGCCTATGCCCGAGAGCGCAGCATCCGGGTGACCGCCGGGATCAACCTGCCCGCTCATGCCACGGCCCTGATCCAGGCTATGCCGGAACTGCGCTTCGGGCATGAGATCCTCGACGACGGCGCACGCTGGGTGGGATGGAAGACGGACGGCTGGTTGGTCGACTTCCTCGACACGGACAACCGCGCGTTTCTGCACGCGCTCGTCGCCGCGTTCGTGGAGCAGGTGCATGCGGATGCGCACCATCTCGGGGGAGACGAGTGGTTCTCCGATGCGGAACTGGGCCTTGCCGCGGAACTGTGCGCCGAGGCGGCGCGAATCGGCCGCGTCTCCGGACGCGCCGCTTCTCCCGCCGATGTGGTCACGGATTTCATGAACGAGCTCGCGGCCGCGCATCTCGACGCGGGACGCAGCATCGAGGTGTGGAGCTGGCCGGGCTTCTTCGGCGAGGACCGCGCGGTGGTACTCGATCACCGGCTCTCGGTCACCGCCTGGGATGACGACATCGCCGATATCGTGGCGATCACGGATGCCGGGTATCGGGTGATCGCGTCTCCGGAGAAGACTCACTATGTGACGCCGCGCACGGCTCCGGGAAATCTCGCCGGCGTGAACTACGTCGCCGTGTCCGGCGAGGAGCTCCTGAGCGTGCGGGTTCCGCACGTCGCCGGCGAGCAGTTGTGCGTCTGGGCGGACTGGGCCGAGGAGCAGGCCGACGACTACTTCAGCTGGTACATGGAGCACGCCCTGCCGCTCTTCGCCGAGCGGGCATGGGGCGACTTCGCGCGCCGCACTCCGGTGGCTGTGGCCGATGCCTTCGACGCGACACGGCGTGATGGTCGGATGGACGCCGTCGTCGAGGGCGCGCGGATCGTCGTCCGCACGAGGGATGCCGTTCGCGCTGTGCGCCTTCTGCCGCACCTGCCTGCCGGGCGAAAGGCGGAAGGGGGCAAGTGGCTGCCGGAGGTGCAGCGAACGCTGGACGCCTGCCGTGGCATCCGCGTGCGCGCCCGCGGGGAGACCGGAGTGTGGCGCACGGTGCATCGGATGGATCACCAGCTGGCAGACGCGTGGCGCTGGTTGCGTCTGGACGCTGCACATGACGTGGTCGACCTCGCGATCGAGCCCGATGACGCCCCCGTTCGTGTCCAGTGGGTTCTCCGGGATCCGCTGACCGACGATCTCGCCCCACGAAACTCCCGATAAGGAGCACGATCATGTCTGACGCCCGCGAAGCGCCGATTCTCCTGCAGCCGAAGGCCGCAGGGATCGTCGAGGAGCGCCCCGACCCCGGGTATTCTCCGCCGCGCGACCCGCTCAGCGCGGCCGCTCTCGAGCGGTGGCGAGATCACAAGTTCGGGATCATCATCCATTGGGGTCTGTACACCGGCCTCGGATTCGACGGCAGCTGGACCCTGTGCCGCACGAATGACGAAGCGTCGATGCTGCTGCCGGACTGGTTCGACGGCGACGAGGACGCCTGGAGTGCGTTCTACGCCCAGTCCCGGCGGAGCTTCGATCCGTCGTCGTTCGACGCCGAGGAATGGGCGACGGCGAGCGCCGGTGCCGGCGCGCGATACGTGATCGTGACCAGCAAGCATCACGATGGCTTCTCGATGTACGACACCGCACAGTCCGACTATCGGATCACCGCGGCGGACGTGCCGTTCGGCAGGGACGCCCTCCGTGAGACGTTCGACGCCTTTCGCGATGCCGGGCTCGAGACGGGCGTCTACTTCTCCAAGGCGGACTGGCATCACCCCGGCTATTGGTCGCCCGAGGAGTCGATCGTCGACCGGTTCCACAACTACGACATCGCCGCGCATCCGAACCGCTGGGAGGAGTTCCGCAGGTTCACGGCCGCGCAGATCGATGAGCTGCTGACGGACTACGGCGACATCAATGTGCTCTGGCTCGACGCGGGGTGGGTGCATGCGCCCGAGGAAGACCTCCGGATGCCGGAACTGGCAGAGCGTGCGCGCGCTCTGCAGCCGGGGATCCTCGTGGTCGACCGTGAGGTACACGGGCCCCAGGAGGACTATCGGACTCCGGAGCAGCGGGTTCCCGAGTCTCGTCTGGATTGGCCGTGGGAATCCTGCGTGACCCTCTCGGACACCTGGTGCGCCACGACGGAGGACGAGACCGACGCCAAGACGCCGGAGGAGATCGTCGACATGCTGGTGCACGTGGTCGCCCGCGGCGGCAACCTGCTGCTCGGGATCGGCCCTGATCGAAACGGAGCCATGCCGCCGTCGTACGCACGTGTCCTCGCGGGGGTGGGGGCATGGCTCGAGTCCAACGGCGCCGCGATCTTCGGCACCCGTCCGGTTCCGCGCGAGTGGATCCGCGGCAACGGCGGACGGGAGAGCCTCGATGCGGCGGGTCGGACGTGGTGGCTCACATCGCACGACGGTCGGTTGCACCTCATCGACCTCGATCGGGGGAACACGTCGCCGCATTCTCTCGTCGTGCCGCTCGACCCCGCGCTGACGGTGACCAGGTGCACGATGGCGGGCGTCGACGTCGGGTGGCGGCAGGGGGCGGACGGCGCCGTGTCGATCGATCTCCCGGGCAGGAGCGGGGGGACCGGTCAGCTCAGTCTCGATTTCACGACGCGGTGACGCCGGTCGGCGGGGTCGGGTCGATGGATTCGACCCCGTCAGGCCGGGCGCAGAAGTACGAGGAACTGCTCGATCTCGGCCGCCATGTCGAGTGAGGGGTCGAGCATCCATGCGGCCTGGAGTCCGTCGGCCAGGGCGTGCAGGGTGCGGACGACCCAGGCGGGGTCGACGTCGTCGCGGAGGCGCCCGGCCTTCTGATCCTCGGCGACCTGGGCGCGGGTGAGCGCCTCGACCCGTTCGGTGCGCTCGCGGAAATAGGCGTGTGCGGGGTGCGAGGGGTCTCCCGCTTCGGCGGCGAGCTGGGCGTAGAGCTGCACGAGCCCGGGCACCGAGGCGTTGTGGCGCATGACCGCGAGGAAGGCGGCGGAGGCGTCTTCGCCCGCGTACTGCTGCTCGTCGCGGTCGTCTCTGGCGCGGAGGATCGCGACGAAAAGCTCTTCCTTGCTGCCGAAGTAGTGCAGGAGCCCGGCGGGGCTGAGGCCGGCGGCATCCGCGATCTCACGCACTGAGGCCTTGCGGTATCCGTGTTCGGCCACGACGGCGAGGGCGGCCTCGAGGATCTCCTCGCGCTTCGCGACGCCCTTCGCGTATGCCCCTCGTGTCGCCATCGCTCCAGGGTAACCGTCACGGCGAGATCACAAAAACCAAACAACGTTCGTGAATGGCTTGCGAGCGTGGTGTCGGATCTGTCACGATGTGCGATGAATACCGAACGGCATTTGGTATTGACCCTGAACCCGCTCAACGAGGAGCAACCATGTCCGTGTCCCCGCTCGACCCCGCCGCCGAACTCGCCCCGACCGGCACGATCCGGTCCGTCCCGCCCGCAGCGGGGGAGCCGGCCGCAAGCCCGCCGGCGAACAGGCGGCTGCTGCCCAGCCTGCTGATCGCCTCGCTCACCCTGTTCGCCACATACGGCGGCCTCATCGCGATCCTCCTGCCAAGCCAGGTGCTGATGATCGATGAGGCCAACAAGGTCGGCAACCTCGCCATCGTCACCACGATCTCCTTCGTGTTCACGCTGTTCGCGCAGCCGATCGTCGGGGCGTTGAGCGACCGCACACGATCGCGTTTCGGACGCCGTGTGCCGTGGATGGTGCTCGGCGCGATCGTCGGCGGCATCTTCCTGTTCGGCTTGGGATCGCTGAGTGACATCCTCTGGATCACGGTGTTCTGGGTCATCATCCAGGTGGCGCTGAACTTCTTCCAGGCGCCGCTCACCGCGATCACCGCCGATCGCTTCCCCCGCTCGAAGCGCGGCGGAGCGAGCGCCATGATCGGGCTCGGCACGCAGGTCGGCATGACGGTCGGCATCATGCTCGCCGGCGCCTTCGCCGCCCAGATCGGCATCGGCTACGCCGTCTTCGGCGGTGCCGTGATCGTGGCCGCACTGCTGTTCGCGCTCGTGAACCGGGACTGGTCGTCGAAGGAGGCCGCCGTGGACGCGTTCCGCTGGGGCGCATTCTTCCGGGGCTTCTGGATCGACCCCCGCCGTCACCCCGACTTTGCGTGGGCCTTCGCCGCGCGATTCCTGCTGATCCTCGGCTACTTCGTCGTCAGCGCCTACCAGCTCTACATGCTCACCGACTACATCGGGCTGCCGCTCGCGGAAGCCCAGGGCGCCGTCGTCACCCTGACTCTCGTGGCGTTCGTCCCGACCCTGATCGCGATCGCGCTCTCGGGCTGGTGGAGCGACAGGGTCGGTCGCCGCAAGGTGTTCATCTACGCGGCATCGGTCGTGATGGTCGCGGGACTCGCGATGCCGTTGCTGCAGCCGAACATGACCGGCATGATCCTGATGAGCATCATCAACGGCATCGGCTTCGGCCTGTACATGTCGGTGGATGCCGCGCTGATGACGGAGGTGCTGCCGAACGAGGGCGTCTCGGCAGGAAAGGATCTCGGCATCCTCAACGTCGCGACCAACGTGCCGCAGGCGCTGAGCCCCGCGATCGGCGGTGTCATCATCACGGCCCTCGGCGGCTACGCGATGCTGTTCGTCTTCGCGATCGTGTTCGTGATCCTCGCCGCCGTCGCGACCGCGCCGATCAAGGGAGTGCGCTGATGACCGCGCAGGGACAGGAGAATGCTGTGATGACCGATACCGACTTCGACACGACCGCCGACTTCGTCGAGGTGGCCACCGCCGCAGGACGGGTGCGCGGACGCTGGCGCCCGACCACGGGTGGGCGGGGGAATCCGCGGTCGGCGGGGTTCCTCGGCATCCCGTTCGCGGAGGCGCCGATCGGCGAGCTGCGCTTCCAGGCCCCGGTGCCGAAGGCGCCGTGGGAGGGTGTGCGCGATGCGCTCGATTTCGCGGCCACCGCGCAGCGCGGCGATCCGGGGGTGACGCTCATCCCCGAGCCGAGCATCGAGGGCGACTCCACGCTCAATGTGAACGTCTTCACCCCGGACCCGACCCGTGCCGAGCAGGGGACCGGCCTCCCGGTGCTGGTGTGGATCCACGGTGGCGGGTACTTCGCGGGCTCTCCGGCGAGCTCCTGGTATGACGGTCGCAACTTCAACCGCGACGGCGTCGTGACCGTGTCGCTGTCGTACCGCCTCGGCTTCGACGGCTTCGGTTGGATCGAGGATGCGCCCTCGAACCGCGGCGTGCGCGACTGGCTGCTCGCGCTCGAGTGGGTGCAGCAGAACATCGCCGAGTTCGGTGGCGATCCGGCGCGGGTCACGATCGCCGGGCAGTCCGCCGGTGGAGGCGCGGTGATGACGCTGCTCGGCATGGAGAAGGCGCAGCAACTGTTCCAGGGTGTGTACGCGATCTCCGGTGCGCTCGCCGACGTCGCCCCGGCGCGTGCCGAGGCGTTCGGTCGTGGACTCGCTGCGGCCGCGGGGGTCGAGCCGACCGTCGCCGGGTTCTCGTCGCTGTCCGAGGAGCGCGTCCTCGAGCTGCAGAAGAAGGCGACAGAGCTCGGGCCCGATTCGCTCGGCAGCGTCGTCGAGGACGGTCTTCCGCTCGGACCGGCCGTCGACGGCGACCTGCTGCCGCGCTCGACGCGCGAGGCGCTCAGGGCCGGTGTAGGCGCCGACAAGCCGCTCGTGCTCGGTGCGACGGATGACGAGTTCACGATGGTGTTCGCCGGCTCCGAGAAGAAGCTGCGCTGGGTGCCGAGGTCGCTGCTGCTGAACAAGCTCGGTCTGCCGAAGAGCGTGCGGCGGGAGTATCTCGCGGCCAACGCCGACATCACCGGGCTCGGCAACGCGCGGGTGGGTGGTCGGCTGCTCACGGACCGGATGTTCCGGTCGGCCCTGTTGAAGATCGTCGCCGACCGCGGTGACGCGCCCACCTGGCTGTACCGGTTCTCGTGGCCGTCGGGACACTTCGGCTTCGCCGAGCACTGCCTCGACGTGCCGTTCTTCTTCGACTGCCTCGATGGCCCGGCGATGGAGCCGCTCGCCGGCCCGAACCCGCCGCAGGAGCTGGCCGACGAGGTGCACGGCGCCGCGGTGGTCTTCATCGCCGGTGGTGACCCCGGGTGGCCGCGCCATCAGGGGGCGAAGGGCATCGCCCGGGTCTACGACGTGCCGACGCGTGACGTCGCCGACGCCTACGCCTCGGTGCGTCCGCTGCTCGGAACGTCGTCGTGACGACGGCTGTCGCGGTCGGGGACGCTACCCGACCGGCAGCGATGCCCCGCCCACGATGGATGCTGTGGACCGCGCTCGGGCTGCTCGCGGTGTTCGTGGTCCTCGCGATCGGAGTGCTGGCCGCCCCGGACGCCCCCTGGTCGCAGGGCCTCGACGATCTGTGGCGCAGCGGCATCGGGGTCGGGCCGGAATCGACGGTGCCCGGGTTCGTGCTGGCGCAGATGTTCCAGCACCTCGGGCAGGTGCCCGGCGCGGTGCTCATGATGATCCTGCTCCCGCTCGTGCTGGTGCTGATCGGGCGGTGGCGTTCCGCGTTGTTCGTGCTCGCGGTGCAGCTCGCCGGCCCCGGACTTCTGTCACAGCTCACGAAGAACCTCGTCGACAGGCCACGTCCGGCCGAAGACACCGCCGCAGGACTCTTCGGTCCGCTCGTGCAGGTCGACCACGGCTCGTTCCCGTCCGGGCACTCGGTGAGCATGGCGGCGATCATCATCACGGTGCTCGCGCTGATCCCGGCATCCGCGGTCTGGGTGCGCCGGATCTGGATCGTCCTCGGGGTGCTTCTCGCGGTGGGCATGGTGTGGCAGCGCACGCTCATCAATGCGCACTGGTTCACCGACACGTGCGCCGGACTGATCGGTGGCGCGGCCGTGGCGCTGCTGCTGTGGTGGGCGTTCCTGCCGTGGCTGCGGCGCGATCAGGAGCGCACGGTGTGGTTCCTGCGGAAGGCGGATGCCGCGGGCTGAGGCTCGGGCGGAGGCCTCGGGCTGAGGTCTCGGGCGCCGACGCGGAGACGCCTGGAGGGCGACGAACCCCGGCGTCGCACGTGCCGGGGTGATGCTCCGCAGTCAGGCCACGTAGATCTTGCGGAGCGTCTCGGTGACGGTCCAGGTGGTGCGCATGCCCTCGGCGAGGCGCACCACCGAGCCGGGCCCGACCTCGAGGTCGGGCAGGCCGGACGAGGCGAACGCGATCGTGGCGCGGCCCGACAGCACGACGAACACCTCGTCGGCCTCGGTGTCGGTCGCGGTGCCCGGGGTCATCTCCCAGATGCCGACCTCGATCCCGCCGAGCGTCGCCAGCTCGTGCACGGCGGTCGTCGGGGCGCCGTCGAGCACCTCATCCGCGGGGAGAGACTCGTGTGCGAGGGTCAGAGTGCCGGCATCCACTCCCGCCCCGGCAGCGAGACCGGTCACGAGTCGAAGCCCATACCGACGGCGTCGAGCGTTTTGAGGAACAGGTTGCGCTTGCCCTCGTTGTGGTCGGCCTGGTTCATCGCCGCGCGCACCAGGTTGACGCCGATCGACGCGGCGGGTTCGGGCGGGAAGGGGAGGGGCTTCTCGCGCACCATCCGCAACTCGGTGCGTTCGGTCTCCTCGCCGGACAGCTTGTCGAGCATGACGTCGGCCGCGAAGCGCGCAGCGCCCACTCCGAGGCCGGTGAACCCGGTCGCGTAGGCCACGCGTCCCTTGCGGGCGGTGCCGAAGAACGCGCAGAACCGGCTCGACGAGTCGATCGCCCCGGCCCAGCGGTGCGTGAAGCGCAGGCCCTCCAACTGCGGGAACGTCGTGAAGAAGTGCGAGGCGAGCTTGCGGTGGCTCTCGATGCGGTCCTCGTACTCTGGGCGCACCTTTCCGCCGAAGTGGTAGACCGCGTCATAACCGCCGAACAGGATGCGGTTGTCGCCCGTGAGCCGGTAGTAGTGGAACTGGTTCGCGCTGTCGGCGAGACCCTGCCGGTTCGACCAGCCGATCGACGCCAGCTGCGCGTTCGTGAGCGGCTCGGTCATCAGCACGTAGTCGTACACCGGCACGGTCATCAGGCGGTTGCGCTTGAGGAGCGAGGGGAAGACGTTCGTGCCGAGGGCCACGGCATCCGCGACCACCCGGCCGTTCGGGGTGACCAGGGTGATCGGACCGGACCCGTCGCCCTCGATCGCGCGCACCAGGCTGTGCTCGTAGATCTCGACTCCCAGATCGGCGGCCACGCGCGCCAGCTCCACGCCCAGCTTGGCGGGGTGCACCAGGGCGCAGCCGTCGCGATCCCAGTCTCCGGCGAGGAAGGTCTCGGAATGCACCTCGGCCTGCACCGCCTCGCGGTCGAGGTAGCCGGGCTCGCCGCGGAACCACGCGACCTGGTGCGGTTCGATGGCGACGGCCAGCTGCCCCGTGCGCTCGAACTCCGCGTCCATGTCGTAGCGCGCGACCGTCTCAGCGATGCCGTCGAGATTCTCGTGGCCCAGCTCCTCGAGACGATCGATCTCCTCCGGCCACCGGTTCACGCCGTTCTCATGGCCGTGGGTGAGGCTCGACTCGCAGAAGCCGCCGTTGCGACCGGATGCCGCCCACGCGATCCGCGAGGCCTCCAGGAGGACGATGCGGCGTTCGGGGTCGCGCTCCTTCGCGCGCACCGCTGTCCACAACCCGGCGTATCCGCCGCCGACGATGGCGAGGTCGGCGCGGACGGTTCCGTTCAGGCGGGTGTGCGTCGGCCGATCGACATCATCGAGCCAGAAGACGCGCAGGGTGGTGTCGCGGAGGGAGTCGTCGATGACGGACGGCGCCGGCTGCTGGCGTTCGAAGACGGTGGTGCCCATTGTTCTCTCCGTTGTGTGCGATGCGCGATCCGGGGTGCGCGCGTCAGCGCGTGCCCCAGTTGTAGAGGTCTTTGTAGAGGCCGGCGTAGAGCATGCTCTCGGTGTGCGCGACGCCGGGGATGGTGCGGATGCGCGTCGCGATGAGGTCGATCAGGTGCTCGTCGTTCTCGCACACAGCTTCGACGAGGATGTCGAACGTGCCCAGCGTGACCACGACGTAGGCCAGTTCGGGGATCGCGGTGAGTTCTTCGGCGATGGCGCGCGGGTCACCCGAGACGCGGATGCCGATCATCGACATGCGGTGGAAGCCGAGCTGCATGGGGTCGGTGACCGCGACGATCTGGATGATTCCGGCTTCGGTCATCCGCTGCACGCGCTGGCGGGCCGCGGCCTCGCTGAGTCCGACCTCGCGGGCGATCTCGGCGTAGGGGCGGCGTCCGTCCTCCTGCAGCAGCTCGACGATGTGCTTCGAGATGTCATCAAGGGCAGGCTGCGACGGCTTCGTACTCATGCGTCGATATTGTCAGCCGAGCCGATGGTTTGCAACTGATTCCGTTGTTTCCTTTGGCCAGATCTTCAGATTCCGTATCAATGCGGATACCATGACCCCATGTCCAGTCACCTTCTGAAGAACTCCGCGCCGTTGCAGAACTTCATCGGCGGCAGCTACGTGCCCGCGAGCGGGGCAGGGCGGATGCCGCTCATCGACCCGGTCACCGAAGAAGCCTACGGCGACATCCCCGTCTCGGGCGTCGGCGACGTGGACGCCGCCTATGCCGCCGCATCCGCCGCCTTCCCGATCTGGCGCGACACCACGCCCGGTGACCGGCAGCTGGCACTGTTCCGCATCGCCGATGAGATGGAGTCGCGGGCGGAGGAGTTCGCCGACCTCGAGTCGCAGGACACGGGCAAGCCGCGCGCGAGCCTCGTCGCCGACGAGATCATGCAGTCGGTCGATCAGCTGCGCTTCTTCGCCGGCGCCGCCCGCAGCCTCGAAGGCCGGGCGGCGGGGGAGTACCTGGCCGGGCACACCTCCTTCGTGCGGCGCGAGCCCGTGGGCGTGATCGGCCAGGTGACCCCGTGGAACTACCCGCTGAACATGGCGGTGTGGAAGATCGCCCCCGCGCTCGCCGCCGGGAACACGGTCGTGCTGAAGCCCGCGGAATCGACGCCTCTCACGACCCTGCTGCTCGCCGAGATCGTCGCGCTGCACACGCCCGCCGGCACGCTCAACGTCGTGCTCGGCGACCGGGACACGGGAGTCGCACTGGTGGAGCACCCCACGCCGCAGATGGTGGCCATCACGGGGTCGGTGCGGGCGGGCATGGCCGTGGCGCGCTCGGCGGCGAACGACGTCAAGCGCGTGCACCTGGAGCTCGGCGGCAAGGCGCCGGCGATCGTGTTCGCGGATGCGTCGATGGAGAAGGCCGTCGACGGCATCGTCAACGGCGCCTTCTTCAACGGTGGACAGGACTGCACCGCCGCCACCCGTCTGCTCGTGCATGAGTCGCAGCACGACGAGCTGGTCGCCGCACTGGTCTCCAGGGCGCGGACGCACGCGCGCACCGGCGGCCCGCGCGAGGAGGGGGTGCTTTACGGCCCTTTGAGCAGCGCCGCACAGCTCGCGCAGGTGCAGGGCTTCATCGACCGCTTGCCCGCGCACGCCACGATCGAGACCGGCGGGGGTCGCCAGGGCGATCGGGGCTACTTCTGGGAGCCCACCATCGTGTCGGGCGTGCACCAGGACGACGAGGTCGTGCAGGGTGAGATCTTCGGGCCGGTGCTCACAGTGCAGACCTTCTCGGAGGACGACGAGGCGCTGGAGATGGCGAATGATGTGCCGTATGCGCTGGCCGCGTCGGTGTGGACGACCGATCACGCGCGGGCGATGCGCTTCTCGCGCGATCTCGACTTCGGCTGCGTATGGATCAACACGCACATCCCCTTCGTGTCGGACATGCCCCACGGCGGGTTCAAGCACTCCGGCTATGGCAAGGACCTCTCGCAGTACGGTTTCGACGACTACACCCGCATCAAGCACGTGATGAGCGCGCTCGGCTGAGGGAGGCGGCGTCGTCCGGCGGCCAGACCCGCGCTGGGCGGCGAGGCCCAAGCCGTGCGTCGCGTGCGTCGCGTGCGCGGCGTGCGCGGCGTGCGCGGCGTCGAGGTCCGCGGCCGGCGTCGAGGTCCGCGGCCGGCGGACGAGGCCTACGCCCGGCGACGAGGCCTACGCCCGGCGACGAAACCCACGATGCCTGACCGGTTTCAGATGGGTCTCGAAGGCGAGCGTGGGTCTCGACGGATCGCGGGGGTGCTGGCAATGGCGGCGTCGGTCTACGATCGTGGTCCGACGACTCTGGGGGTTCACATGTCGACGCCTGCCTATTTCCGCCATGGACTGCGACGGATGACCGGTCGTGATGCGACCGAAGCGCATCGTGCGGCCACTCCGCTCGAGCTGCTGTTCGACCTGACGTTCGTCGCCGCGTTCGGGGTCGCCGGCAACGAACTCGCGTCGGCGATCGCCCACGGAGACTTCGTCGCCGGTATCGGCGGCTTCTGTTTCGCCATGGTCGCGATCGTGTGGGCATGGATCAACTACTCGTGGTTCGCCTCGGCTTTCGACACGGATGACTGGCTGTTCCGCGTGCTCACCATGGTGCAGATGGCCGGCGTGGTCGTGCTCGCGATCGGGCTTCCGCCGATGTTCGCGTCGCTCGAACAGGGGCAGCCGGTCGCGAACGAGGTGATGGTCGCCGGCTACGTCGTGATGCGGGTGGCCGTCATCGCGCAGTGGCTGCGCGCCGCGCACGGCAATCCGCAGTATCTCGCGGTCGCCAAGACCTATGCGCTGGTCATCGGGATCGCCCAGGTGGGCTGGGTGATCCTGTTGTTCCTCCCGCTCGACCCGATGGGGTTCCTTCTCGGAGCATTGTTCGTGTCGGTGATCGACTGGTCGAGTCCGATCGTCGCGGAGACGAAGGGGCTTCGCCACGGCGGTGCGACGCCATGGCATCCTCATCACATCGTCGAGCGCTACTCGCTGCTGGCCATCATCGCCCTCGGGGAGACCGTCTTCGGCACGCTGGCCGCGGCCCAGGCCGTGACCGAAGCAGAAGGGTGGTCGTTCTCCTCGATCATGGTGATCGGTCTGGGTATCGTGATGGCCTTCGCTCTCTGGTGGGTCTACTTCATGGTGCCGAGTGCGCCGATCCTGGCGGTGCGTCGATCCAAGGCGCTGGTGTGGGGATATGGGCATATCCTGCTCTTCGCCGCGATCGCCGCGGTCGGCGCGGGGCTGCACGTCATCGGCTACGTGTACGACGACCACTATCACGTGAGCACTCTCACGGCGATCTCGTCGATCGCGATCCCGGTGCTGGTCTTCATGGTCACCTTGTATCTACTGCACGCCTGGCTGGTGTCGGAGTTCCCCAAGAACTCCCCGTTGCAGACGGCCGTCCTCGCGCTGCCCGTGCTCGCGATCGTGCTGGCGGCGGTGGGACTTCCGTTGTGGGTGTGCCTGCTCACCGTCGTGATCTCGCCGATCGCCATCGTCCTGTCTTTCGAGCTCGGAGCCTGGCGTGCGCTCGAGGCCCAGCTCGACCGTGCGGTGGGTGCCAGCCCTTCAGTCGCGGGTGACGCGGGGCGCTCGGCCGCGAGCTGACGCGGGGCGTTCGGCCGCGAACTGACGCGGGGCGATCGGCCGTGAACTGACGCGGGGCGATCGGACGCGAACTGACGCGGGGCGATCGGACGCCGAAACCTGAAGGTCGAGTGCGCGAGGAGTCAGCAGGCGTACGAGGTCAGGGCAGCAGCGACTTCACGCGCCGGTGCTCGCGCAGGGTGAACTGCGGGCGCTCCTCGATCTTGATGGCACCGTCTTCGAGCCAGCCGTGTCGGGCATAGAAGGCGTCGGCGCGGTCGTTCCCGTCGAGCACCCACAGGTAGGCACGGTCGTGGCCGGCGTCGGCGATGCGCTGCTCGGCTGCGACGAGAAGAGCGTGGCCAGCGCCTGTCGACCAGACTGAGGGATCGGCGTAGATGCCATACACCTCTCCGTCGGACAGGCCGTCGGGGTCGCGGCCCGAACCGAGTGAAGCCCAGCCGACCACGCGTTCGTCGCGGACGGCGACGACGGTTCCGAGGCTGGTCGGCAGCGGGTCGGCGAAGATACGCCGCCAGCCGTGCGCTCGCTCGTCGACGGAGAGACCGTCGAGCACGGATTGATCGATGAGCCCGGAGTAGGCGGCCTGCCAGGAGCGGACGTGCACGCCGGCGATCTCTTCGGCATCTTCGGTGCGGGCTTCGCGGATCACCAGCGGGCTCATCCGTCCACCCTATGCGGGACGTGAAGAAGGGGCATGGAGATGTCGTCTCCGGAGACCGGGTGACGACGGCGGGATTCGGACGCATGGACAAGAGTCTGTGGGTCTGCGGAAGTGGCGGCGGGCCCGGGCTCGTGCTTCTTCGGCAGTTGTGGAGAAGTGTTTTGCGGATGGTTTTGTGGAGTGTTCGCGGTCGTGGCGCGTGTTCTGGAATATCACGTTGATCGGGGTTTTTCCGGGTGGGAATGTCGGTGGTCCCGGGTTGACT
>NZ_PCOY01000037.1 GCF_002979475.1 Microbacterium sp. MYb62
CGGAGCAGGCCGCGGGGGCCGGGGATCGGGAGGATGCCGATCCGGAGGCCGTCGGCGTGGCCCCAGCGGGGCTCGGATGCGGGGTCGCCGGATGGGCGGGGCCACCGCTCGGCGCGGGAGTCGGACAGGCCGAAGACGCTGGTGTGTTGAAATCGATTTCGCTAGATTCGGGTTCATCATCGCCGATCGAGGAGGATCATGCCCCGTGTCACCATCGAAACCCGCCGGACCGTCGTCGCGGCATCCGTCGTCCTCGTTCTCTGCCTCGCCGGGTGCGCCGGAGGAGGCGGAGTGAGCGTCGACCCCGATCAGGACAAACCCTTCGTGCTCGGGGGCATCTCTGGCCTCACCGAGATCGCGCAGCTCACCGGCCCCGACGCGATGAACGACACCGCTGCGGTGTCGGTCGCCGGCACGGATCTGGGCTCGATGACCAACGTCGGGGACAAGACGTTCTTCTTCTTCGGCGACACCTTCGGCGAACGCGACCCCGAGTCGATCGGGGGCCAGGGCGGCTTCTGGCGGTCGAACGTCGCGGCGTGGACGACGGATGACGACCCCGCCGACGGCATCGGGTTCGAGGGGTGGGTGGAGGACGACATCGGTCTCGCCGCCCCGCTCATCGAGGGCGATCACGACGCCAACGGCGCCGGCGGCGAGGTCACGAAGATCCCCACCTACGGCTTCGCGATCGGCGACACGATCTACGTCTCGTACATGTCGGTGCGGTTCTGGGGCGAGCCGGGTGCGTGGGATGCGAACTACGCGGCGCTCATCGTCTCGCGGGACGACGGGCAGTCCTGGGCGCCGGTCGAAGGCGTGGAGTGGCCGGGGGATTCGAACTTCGTGCAGGTCGCGACCGCCGAGGTGACCGACGGCGGTCAGGACTGGATCTACTTCTGGTCGATCCCGTCCGGGCGGTTCGGGGGCGTGCAGCTGATGCGCATCCCGGCCACCGAGGAGGCGGTCGAGGACCAGGCGGCGTACTCGTACTTCGCCGGCGTCGACGGCGAGACGCCGCAGTGGAGCGAAGACCTGGCGGATGCCGAGACCATCGTCGAAGGGACGATCGGCGAGCTCTCGGTGATGTGGTCGACGTACCTCGAACGCTGGATCATGACGTACTCGGATGCCGGGAGCGCCTACATCCGCGAGGGCATCACGCCGTGGGGCCCGTGGGGAGACCCGATCGAGGTCGTGCCGGGCGCCGACTATCCGGGTCTGTACTCGCCGTATCTGAATCCGCGCTATGTCGACGACGACGGGAGGCGGATCTACTTCACGCTCTCCCTGTGGGACCCGTACAACGTGTTCTGGTTCTCCGTCGACCTCGAGCGCGCCGACTCGTGACCTGGGTCGCGCCGACTCGTGGGAGAGGACCGGATCCCTTGCGTATGAAATCGATTTCGCCTAATCTGACGCATACCCGGTCACTGAGGATCCACGGGCGCGGCCGGTGTCCGTCGGCGGCAGCCGAACACACAGCAGCGACTCGACGAAGAGTCCGTTCCTGAGGAGGAACCCATGAGAATCACCACACGTACGCGCAGGGCCACGCTCGCCGCTCTCGGCGCGCTCACGGTCGGCACGATGCTCGCCGCCTGCGGCTCCGGCACGCCGGGCGAATCGGCGGGCGACGGCGGCGGAGAGGACGGCGTCACGACCGTCCAGTTCTGGCACCGCAGCTTCACCCCGGTCGAGAACGAGTGGTACGCCGACATCGTGAAGAAGTTCAACGCCTCGCAGGACAAGATCAAGGTCGTCGACACCGAGGTGCCCGCCGACGCCTGGGATCAGAAGATGAAGGCCGCACAGGCCGCAGGCAAGGCGCCGGACCTCTACACCAGCTCCGCGAACCTGTACGACCTCGTCAACGCCGGGCAGGTGCACGAGCTCGACTCGATCGTCCCGAAGGAGGCGCTCGATGAGATCCTCGACAACGCCACCTCCATCTCCGAGATCGACGGCACTCACTACGCCTACCCGCTGCTGCTCGAGCCGCAGACGGTCCTGTTCTGGAACACCGACATGCTCGACGCGGCCGGCGTCGACTCCTCGGCAGCGCCGGAGACCTGGGAGGACCTGCTCGCCGCGTGCGCGAAGATCCAGCCCACGCTCTCCGACGGCCAGTACTGCATCTCACCGGCACAGGATGCCGTGACGCTCGCCTGGTCGACCGTCGGGCAGCAGTACAACTTCGCCGGCCACCTGGCGCTCACCGACGACTGGACCGCCCCCGACATCGACAACGACGGCTATCGGGATCTGATGGCGCAGTACAAGGAGCTGTGGGACAAGGGATACATGCCCAAGCAGCCGCTCGCCGCCTACGTCGCGGGCGAGGACTTCGGTCAGAAGAAGGTCGCCTTCAAGGTCTCCGGCTCGTGGATGATGTCCGAGATCGGCTCCGACTACGCCGACCTCCTCCCCAAGACGGGCGTCGGGGCCTTCCCGAGCTCGGCGGATGCCGACGGTCGCACGGCCACCACGATGGGCAACTTCACGTGGGTCGTCGACGCGAAGAGCAAGTCCCCCGAGGCCGCAGGCGAATTCCTCTCCTGGGCGATCGCGGGCGACCCCGAGAACCTCGTCCCCTTCTTCGTCGACACGCAGTTCACCAAGGTGCCGGTGCGTCAGTCGGTGCAGGACGCGGTCGCGTCGAGCGAAGAGGCGGCGAACGCCCCCTGGTCGAGCATCATCGTCGACGACATTGCCCCGGACGCCATCGCCGGATCCACCTACCCGTGGGATGTGAACCTCGCCGTGGGCACCGCGATGGAGTCGGTGATGAAGGGCTCGGCATCCGCGGATGACGCGATCAAGACCGCGGATGCGGCGATCCAGACCGTGATCGACCGTGACGGCCTGCCGGACAAGGCGCCGAAGAACTGACACCGCTCGCTGTTCGGGGGCCGGGGGTCCCGGTCCCCGAACAGTCACGCATCCGACATCACGACGAGGTGGATATGGCCAGTCAGGCTGTGGAAGAACGCCGGGCGATCCGGCAGCGGAAGAACCGCTATCGCTATCGGGACAACAAGACCGCGTACTGGTTCCTGCTACCGCTGGTGCTGCTGCTGGGGATATTCGTGATCTGGCCGGCCATCTACGCCGGATTCCTCTCCTTCCAGGACTGGAGCTTCTACAAGGACCCGGAGTTCGTCGGGATCCGCAACTACCAGAACGTGCTCAAGGACCCGCTGTTCCTCGCCACGATCGGCCGCGGATTCCTGTTCGTGCTGATGACCGTGCCGGTCATGCTGGTCCTCGCGTTCCTGTTCGGGAGCCTCGTCGTGACCGTGTCGCGCCGAGCCGCCAGCTTCCTGAAGGTCAGCATCTACATCCCGACGATCATCTCCGCCGTGATCGCATCGATCATCTTCGTGCTGATCTACAACTACTCCGGCGGGCTCCTGAACGCCTTCCTCGGCCTGTTCGGCATCGACCCGATCGCCTGGATCGGCGACCCGAAATGGGCGCTCCTGGCCATCGCGGTCCCCGCCATCTGGCTCGGCATGGGCCTCACCTCGCTCATCATGGTCGCGGCCATGGTCGACATCCCCGCGGAGTACTACGAGGCCGCCGCGATGGAGGGTGCCAACTGGTGGCAGAAGACGGCGTACATCACGATCCCGCAGATGAAGAACGTGATGCTCTACCTGCTCATCACGGGCTTCGTCGCCGCGATCCAGCAGTTCGAACTTCCCCTGGTGATGACCCAGGGCGGGCCGCTCGACTCGACCACCCTGCCGAACCTCTTCATCTTCAACCACTTCCGCCTCGACGTGAACGTCGGCTACTCCATCGCCGCGGCCCTGGTGCTGTTCGTGGTGCTGGGGACGATCTCCGCGCTCGTGTTCAAGTTCGTCAACTCCGAGAGGCTGGTGGACTGAGATGGCCGTCATGCAGGAGACCACACGCATCGTCCTGGCCGGCAAGGAGCCGCGCTCGCCCCGGCTTCCCCGCAGCACCGGCGGATGGCTCGTCGCCGTCGGCAAGGTGATCCTCGGCGCGCTGTTCATCATCGCCTCGCTGTTCCCGCTCGCCTGGATGGTGATCGCCGGGTTCAAGTCGAAGACCGAGGTCGTCGAGACCCCCTTCCAGTTCTTCCCCGAGGTGTGGCTCTGGCAGAACTACGCGCAGATCCTCGCCGACCCCACGTTCCTGCGAACGCTCGCGTGGACCCTGTTCGGCGCCGTGCTGTTCACGGTGGGGAGCCTCGCGGTGAACTCGCTCGCCGCCTACGCCTTCGCCCGCCTCGACTTCCGTTTCAAGGGCACGATCTGGGCCATCGTGATCACCACGATGTTCATCCCCGGCATGACGATCCTGCTCACGAGTTTCATCGTCGTCACCCGGTTGTCGATGCTCGACACCCTCGCGGTGCTCGTGATCCCCGGGCTGGCGAGTGCCGCGATGGTGTTCTTCATCCGGCAGTTCTACCTCAACATCCCGAAGAGCCTCGAGGAGGCCGCGATGCTCGACGGCTGCGGCCGATTCGGCATCTTCGTGCGGATCTTCCTGCCGCTGTCCAAGCCGCCGTTCGTGGTCATGGGGATCACCGCGTTCCTCGCCTACTGGAACTCGTACGTCTGGCCGATCCTGACGATCACCTCGCCGGACAAGTTCGTGCTCCAGCAGTACCTGGCGACGTTCCGGTCCGAGCGCAGCACCGAACTCGGGCTGCTGATGGCCGGATCCGTGCTCGCCGCGGCACCCGTGATCATCCTGTTCCTGATCTTCCAGCGCCAGATCATCGGCAACATCAAGATGGCAGGTCTCAAGTAGTACGAGTACGAGCACGACACCATGCGGTACCGAGAGGAGAGGTCGATGGAGACCGAGAGCACGCAGGGGCCACGGATCAGTCGCAGGGGAGTGCTGCAGGGGGCAGCAGTGGTGGGAGCGGCGTTCTTCGCCTCGACCGCACTGCCGGCGCCGGCGGCAGCCGCCGGGCTGACCGTGTCGCGGATCACGGTGCTCGCCGGTACCCAGAGTCCCGTGCAGTACGGCATCGGCGCGACCGACCTCGGCATCCCGGTGCGCACACCGGACGGCCGGATGCTGTTCATGTTCGGCGACACCTGGGCCGACGGCGTCGGCGGCGCGAACTGGCGCTCGCCCGTCGCCCTGTACTCATCGACGACAAATCTCGCTGCCGGTGTCACCTTCAACGGGAGCGCCGGTGCCGGCGCGGACACCCAGGGCGTCGCACCGCAGCTCTGGTACTACCCGCACGACGCCTACTTCACCACGGTCATCCCGTCCGACGTGATCACGATCGGCTCCCGGATGTACCTGCACGCGATCGTCAACGGCCCGCACTTCGGCGCCGTGCGCTGGACGGAGCTGTGGAAGTCGGACGACAACGGCGCGACCTGGCAGCACACCGGACTCCAGTTCCCCGCCGACATGGCCGGCGGGAAGTTCCAATGCATCACCTGGGGCGAAGGCAGCGACGGCTACGTGTACATCTACGGGACCGGCTTCCAGCGCGACAAGGGCATCGTGCTCTATCGGGTGCCCTCGAACGACATGACGACGCTCTCGGCGTACCAGCCCTGGGGGTTCGCGAACGGCTCCTGGGGGTGGGGCAAGCCTGTCACCGAGGTGCTCTCCGGCCAGTTCGGCGAGATGTGCCTGCGACCGCTCGGCGGCAAGTGGATCCTCACCTGGTTCAATTCGGGGGCGTACCGGATCGACGCGATGGTGCTGAACACCCCGACCGACAACCTCCACACCGCCGCGAAGACCACCCTGCTGCACGGCACCGAGTGGAACACCGAAGACGCCTCGCACGTTGCACAGCTCTACGGCGGGTACATCATCCCCGGGTCGACCCTGTCGGACCTGCACCTCAGCGTCAGCCAGTGGAACACGGGGAACAACAGCGTCTACCACTCGGAGCAGTTCCGGGTGCAGGGACTGGTGTGACGCTCCTCTCCCTCACGGGTGCCGGCGGGACGGGGAAATCGACCGCGCTCGTCGCCCTGGCGAGGCTCGAATGGGGGCGCCCGTTGGACTGCATCGAGTTCGACTCAATCGGCGTCCCCGAAGGTGCGGACACCGAGTGGCGTCACGGTGCGATCGAGCACTGGGTGCGGGTCGCCGTCGACGCTCAGCGAGAGGGGCGAGACGTGCTGCTCTGCGGCCAGGTACCGCCGGGCGAACTCCTCGCCGCGCCCTCTGCCGACCTCCTCGACGGCCTGAAGGCGTGGCGGCGCAGGTGGAGGCCTGGGCGCGCGCGGTGCAGGGCGGTCGGATCCCGGCGATCGACCTCCGGTAGCGCGCGCCCGTCCGCCTGAACCTCCCTCAGTCCAGCGGGGCGCGGGGCGGTGTCGAACCGATGTCGGGAACCGGGGCGGTCCCTAGGTGCACCTCCAGGTCGTCGGCCGTCGGCGTCTTCGGACGGCGGGCGGTCGGCCGGTCGAGGTAGAACAGCGCGGTCGAGGCGATGTCGTCGCGCAGCGGCAGATAGCGCCAGCCGCTGCGCCAGCCGAGCGCCTGGATGTCGACCTTCGGGATGCCGGTCGCGAAGTGGATCGGGTCGAGCAGGTGCCAGCGGTACATGCCGAACCGCTGCTGTGACACATACAGCCCGTCGGGCCGGATGACCTGCGGCATCCCGAGGTAGGTTGTGGAGAACTCGGTGTAGCCCTGCCCGGGGATGTCGAAGTTCCAGGCGCCGCCGAAGTAGTCCTCTGTACCAGTCCCGCAGATCGTCGGGTACTCGGTGTCGTCGTCGAGGTAGAACTTGATCTCCCCCTCGCCCCACCAGCCGTTGGAGTTCACCCCCCAGGCGATGTACGTGCCGACGTACTGCCCCTGGCCTTCGATGCCCTCGAGGATCACGTGCGGGGTGAGGTCTTCCAGGGGGTTCGAGCGCCGCCACTGGGCGTGGAAGTAGGCGTCGGTCGAATGGTCCCCGCCGACCTCGTACGTCACCTGGTAGTAGACGCGGACGTCGACGACCGAGGTGTTCTCGATGGTCAGCCTGGCGCCGTCGCGGAACGGCATCGGCCAGTAGGAGTTGAAGCCGCCGTGCGGATTCGCGGCGATGGTCTGCGAGTTCACCTGCGCGAAGACGCCCCAGCCGTTGCAGAAGAAGTCGCCGTAGGGGACTTCGACGGCCGGCTCCTCCGCGCCGTCCCAGTAGGCCCGCAGCAGGAGGGTGCGCCAGTTGTCGGTGTGCGTCGTGATCCAGATGTGGGTGATCTTCCCCGCTCCCTGGATGCTCGCGAGCTCGAACGTCTCGCCCGCCTTGATGTCGATGCTGGGGGAGATCTTCCAACCGGGGCCGAGGTCACGGGCGTTGGTCGCGCCCGTGCCCTCGGTCGCCCGGCCGCCGCCCCCAGCGGATCCGTCGAAGTTCTCCGGTGAGATGGATCGGGTCTGGACCTGTCGCAGCGCTGCGAGGGATGCCAGGTCAGAGGGTGCAGAAGTCATGGGCGCCAATGTAATCGATTTCAGGCGAGAACTCCAGGATCGGGATCGTGCGCGATACTGTTGCATTCACGTCCGGCTCGACCGGACAGGCAGTGAGGGTGCATGGCCACGATCTACGACGTCGCGGAACTCGCGGGGGTCTCTCCCGCGACCGTCTCGCGTGTGTTCAACGGCACGAGCGTGTCCGAAGAGAAGGTCGCCGCCGTCCGTGACGCCGCGGCGAAGCTGAACTTCACGCCGAACCGCACAGCGAGGACGCTGCGTCGTCAGAGCTCCGAGGTCATCGCCCTCGTTATCCCCGATATCGAGAACCCCTATTTCACCGAGATGGCGCGCGGCGTCGAGGACGTCGCCTCGGAGGCCGGCTACTCGGTGGTGCTCTGCAACTCCGACGCGCAGCTCGAGAAGGAGGCGACCTACCTCCGCATCGCGATCGCCGAGCACATGTCGGGCATCATCATCGCGACCGCCGACGAGCAGTCCAACCTCGACAGCATCCTCGCCACGGGGCGGCCGGTGGTGGCCGTCGACCGCAGCACCACCTACGACATCGATGGCGTCGTGATGGCCAATCGCGCGGCCGGCACCTCGGCCACGCGGGATCTGATCGACGCCGGGTACCGCCGCATCGCCTACATCGGCGGGCCCGAGCACATCGACACCGCGGCCGAGCGCGCCGCGGGCTGGCGGGCGGCGCTGGCCGCCGCGTATCCCGACCTCGATCTCGACGAGCTGGCGCGGTTCGCCACCTTCCGGGTCGACGGAGGCCGTGCCGCGATGGAGGAACTGCTCGCCCTCCCCGACCCGCCGGACGCGGTCGTCGCCGGCAACAACCTGATCGGGGTCGGTGCGATCCAGGTGCTGACCGAGCACGGACTCACCCCTCCGGCAGTCGGTGTCGCGGTCATCGGCTCGCTGCCGTTCACGACGCTCTCACCCAGCGCCGTCACGGTGGTCCGCCTGCCGGCACGGCACATGGGTGTGACGGCGGCGCGGATGCTGCTCGAGCGCATCAAGGGCGATCGCCAGCCGGCGAGGACCGTCGTCCTGCGCAACGAGGTGCAGCCCGCGACTCCGCGGAGCTGAGCGGTCTCAGCGAGACCCCCGGAAGCGCGTCGCCAGATTCGCGACCTCCTTGTCGAGGTCTTCGAGTCCGCGGTCGATCGAGTCGAGCCGTGCATCGAATTTCGCGTCGAGGGCGTCGAACCGCGCCCGGTGCCGTAGCGCACCGATCCCGCGAACCGTGAAGAAGGGGTTTTTCGCACCGATCGTGCAGGAGAGGCCCGACCTCCTTGCGGCTTGAAATCGATTTCGCGTACAGTGGCCACAGGTTTCAGATTCTGTGGCTCGGGTTTCAAGGAGGACGCCATGCGCTGCACCCTCGGGGTGGACATCGGCACATCCAGCAGCAAAGGCGTGCTGGTGGGTGCCGACGGCACGATCATCGCGTCGGCGACCCGTGCGCACGAGGTGAGTCGTCCGCACACCGGGTGGGTCGAGATGGACGGCGACATCTGGTGGCAGGAGTTCGTCGAGCTCGCGCGGGAACTGCTCGAGCGCGCACCGGAGGCCGAGATCGCCGGGGTCGGCGTGAGCGGCATGGGGCCGTGCATCCTGCTCGCCGATGAGGACGACGAGCCCGTGCGTCCGGCCATCCTCTACGGCGTCGACACCCGCGCCACCGCGCAGATCGAGCGGATGACCGCCGATCTCGGCGCGGACGAGATCACCCGGATCGGCGGATCGGCCCTGACCTCGCAGGCAGGAGGCCCCAAGATCGTCTGGATCGCGGACGAGGAGCACGACCCGTGGGCACGGGCCCGTCGTCTGTACATGCCCGCGTCGTGGCTGGCCCGCAGACTCACCGGCGCCTATATGCTCGACCACCAGTCGGCGAGCCAGGTCTCGCCGCTCTACGACATCGAGAACGAACGATGGCACGGGGCCTGGTGGGCGCGATATGCGGAGAATCTCGAGCAGCCCACGCTGGCGTGGGCCGGCGACGTCGCCGGCCAGGTGACGGCCGAGGCGGCGGCGCTCACCCGGATCCCCGTCGGCACCCCGGTGATCACCGGCACGATCGATGCCTGGACCGAGGCCGTCAGCGTCGGCGCCCACGAGCCGGGCGACCTGATGCTGATGTACGGCACGACCATGTTCATGGTCCTCACCGGTGAGGAGACCCTGCGCACGCCATCGATGTGGACGACGGCCGGTGCCTTCGCCGGCACCCGGAACCTCGCGGGCGGCCTCTCGACCTCGGGGGCGCTGACCGCCTGGCTCAAAGGCCTGACCGGCACCGACTATCCGCAGCTGCTGGCCGAGGCCGCGGAGTCCGGCCCCGGTGCCGAGGGGCTGCTGATGCTGCCGTACTTCGCGGGTGAGCGCACACCGATCCAGGACCCCGATGCCCGCGGCGTGATCGCCGGCCTCACGCTCGAGCACACCAGAGGCGATCTTTACCGGGCGGCCCTCGAGGCCACGGCGCTCGGTGTGCGGCACAACGTCGAGACCATGCGCGCGGCCGGTGCCGACATCCGACGGATCGTCGCGGTCGGCGGCGGCACGCAGGGGCAGCTGTGGCTGCAGGTGGTCTCCGACGTCACCGGGCTCGTGCAGGAGGTGCCGGAGACGACGATCGGCGCGAGCTACGGCGCAGCCTTCCTCGCGGCCACCGCGGTCGCCGCGCCCGATGCGGCACCGCTCATCACGGACTGGAACCCCATCGCGCAGACGATCCGCCCCGACGAGGCGCTGCAGCCGCTCTACGACACCCTGTTCGACCGGTATGTGCGCCTGTACGAAGGGTCGAGGCGCGTCGTGCACGAACTCGCCGCCGCGCAGCGCGAGGTCTCCGCATGAGCCGCGGACGGCGCGCGCCCGCAATCCCGCACACCTCGCAGGCGACCGCGTTCCCCCTGGGCGGCATCGGCACCGGCAACGTGTCGATCGGCGCCCGCGGCGAGCTGCGCGACTGGGAGTTCGAGAACCTTCCGGACAAGGGGCGACGCAACCCGCACTCGTTCTTCGCGATCCACGCAGCGCCGGAGGGCGGCACGGCCGTCACGCGCCTGCTCGAGGCGCGCCTGACAGGTCGGCACGACGCGGATGCCGGGTACGCGTTCGATCAGCTCGCCGGACTCCCGCGCCTCGATGCCGCATCGCTGCACGGCGAGTATCCGGTCGCGGACGTCGACTTCACGGATCAGACCCTTCCCGTCGAGGTGTCGCTGCACGCCTTCACCCCTCTCGTCCCCCTCGACGCCGACTCCTCGGGCATCCCGGCGGCCGTGCTGCGCTACCGCGTGACCAACCCCGGCGCCATGCCGGTCGCGGTGACGATCGTCGGCAGCGTGTCGCACACGGCCGGCCGGGGGACGCCAGGACCGGACGCACCGTGGGGGATGCGGGCGACGCAGACCGTGCGCTGGCGCGACGACGGCACGGTGCGCGGACTCGACTTCGGGGTCGACCTGCCGCAGGACGACCCCGGCTACGGCACGCTCAGCCTCACCACGACGGATGCCGCGACAACCGCCAAGCCGCAGTGGGTCACCAGCTACTGGCCAGACGGAGCGCGACTGTTCTGGAACGATCTGACCGACGACGGGCTGCTCTCCGCCGAGCCGCGCCTCACGCTCGAGGACCGCCCGCGCGGGCTGTTCGCCGAGCTCGACGCCGATCCGGATGCATCACCGCTGACGGAGGAGCAGATGCTCGCCAAGCTGCCGCGGCTGCGCACCGGTTCACTCGGCATCGTGCACACCCTCGCCGCCGGGGAGAGCCGCGACTTCGAGTTCGTGCTGTCGTGGAGCTTCCCGAACCGTCGACGCGGGTGGGCCGGGCACATCGTCTTCGCGGATCCGCACATCGACGAGATCGTGCAGAACCACTACGCGACCCTCTGGCCGGATGCATGGGCGGCGGGAAGTCACCTCCACGAGCACCTGTCGCAGCTCGAAGGCGCGACCGACGCCTTCGTCGAGGCGCTGTACGGCGGGAGCCTCGATCCCGTGCTGGTCGATGCGATCGGCGCCAACGTCGCAGCGGCCCGCTCCACCACCGGATTCGTGCTCGCCTCCCCGCGCCCCGAGCTGGGCGACGGGCCGGTGTTCGCCGCCTGGGAGGGGTCCTTCGACCACGGCGGCTCGTGCGAGGGCACCTGCACGCACGTGTGGTCGTACGCGCAGACGCTCGCCTGGCTGTTCCCCTCGCTCGAGCGCAGCGCACGCCGCGCGGAATACCTGCTGGAGACAGACGAAGCCGGCGCCCAGAAGTTCCGCGGCAACCGCATCTTCGGCGGGCCCTCGTGGTTCATGGGCCCTGCGGTGGACGGCCAGCTCGGCACCCTGCTGCGACTGCACCGGGAATGGCGCTTCAGCGGCGACGACGACTTCCTGCGCGAGCTGTGGCCCGCCGCCTCCCGCACCCTCGACTACGCCATCCGGGAGTGGGATCGCGACGGCGACGGCCTGCTCGACGGCGAGATGCACAACACCTACGACATCGAGTTCCACGGCGCGGAACCGCTCGCGAACGGCGTCTACCTCGCCGCACTCCGTGCCGGGGCCCGGATGGCGTCCCACCTCGGGGAGGCCGATCGCGCCGAAGCCTGGAACGCCAGGGCCGACCACGTCGCCGCCGCCATGGACGAGACGCTGTGGAACGGCGAGTACTACCGGCAGGTGATCGACGACCCGGACGCGCACCGGTACCAATACGGCGACGGGGTGCTGTCCGATCAGCTGTTCGGCCAGTTCCACGCCTTCGTGAACGGACTCGGGCACATCCTCCCCGCTGACCGCGTCGACTCGGCGCTCGCCGCGATCGTCGCGCACAACCACCGCGACGACCTCTCCGCGCACGAGAGCACACAGCGCGTCTACGCGCTGAACGACGAGGGCGGACTGCTGCTCGCCTCCTGGCCGAACGGCGGACGGCCGGCGATTCCGTTCGTGTACTCCGACGAGGTGTGGACCGGCATCGAGCATCAGGTTGCCGCCTCCCTCCTGTACGCCGGCCGCGTCGACGACGCCCTGCGCATCGAGCGCTCGCTGCGCGCCCGGTACGACGGCGGCCACCGGAGCCCCTGGAACGAGATCGAATGCGGCAACCACTACGCCCGCTCGCTCGCCTCCTGGGCGCTGCTCCTCGGTGCGAGCGGCGCACAGTGGGACGCCCCGAACAGGGTGCTGTCGTTCGCGCCGGCGACCGCCGGTCCGCTCCGCTGTCTGTTCACGACGGGTACCGGCTGGGGCCGCGTCGAGCTCGACGACGACGCCCTCACCCTTCACCTCGACGGCGGCACGCTCGACGTCGCCGAACTGCGGCTGCACGGTCGGACGCTCGGCCGTGGCATCCGACTCCGAGCGGGCAGCGCGTCGACCGGCGCGGCGAGCCATCGCTCCCCACTCACCCCGACCCTCAGCCCGACACCAACACCGGAGGCATCATGATCACCTACACCCTGCCGACCCCGGCATCCCGCCCGACCTCCGCGCCGAAGACCGCCTATCTCATCACCTCGGGCGATCTGCGCGAGTCGGCGAACGTCGCCGGCTGGCCGACCCAGGTCGAGTTGGAGGCCGGTGTCACCGGCGTCCTCGACGCGCTCGGCTGGCAGGTCATCCGACCGTTCGGGGTCGACCCCGCCACCGGACACGGATTCATCTCCAGCCAGCGGATGGGTCTCGAGGTCTTCCGGAGCATCCCGGTCGATGCGCCGCTGGTGGTCGCGATCGCCAACTGGCAGTACTCCCATCACGTGCTCGCCGGCCTTCGCACCCACGAGGGGCCGATCCTCACGGTCGCGAACTTCGCCGGCGACTGGCCCGGCCTCGTCGGGCTGCTCGGCCTGAACGCGGGCCTGACCAAGATGGACAAGCCCTACGCCACCACCTGGTCGGTCGACTTCACCGACGAATGGTTCCGCGACGGCATCAGGGAGTGGACCGAGACCGGAGCCATCGCGCACGACGCCTCGCACGTGCGCCCGCTCCCCGTGCTCCCGGACAGCCCGGAGAAGCAGCTGGGAGAAGCGCTGGCGGCAGAGCTGCTCGCGGAGAAGGCCATCATCGGCGTCTTCGACGAGGGCTGCATGGGCATGTACAACGCGATCTTCGACGACGAGCTGCTGAACACGACCGGCATCTACAAGGAGCGGCTGTCCCAGTCGGCCCTGTACGCCGAGATGCTGAACGTCACCGACGACGAGGCGGATGCCGCCTACGACTGGCTGGTCGACGCGGGCATGACCTTCCGATACGGCGAGGACGCCGCCACCGAGCTCACGCGCGAGCAGGTGCAGTGGCAGCTGAAGATGTACATCGCCGCGCTCCGCATCGCCGACGACTTCGGACTCGACGCGGTCGGCATCCAGTACCAGCAGGGGCTGAAGGATCTGGTGCCGGCCTCCGACCTGGCCGAGGGGATCCTGAACACCACCGAGCGTCCGCCGGTCACCTCACGCGACGGTTCGCGTGTGCTGCACGAGGGGCGGGCGTTCCCGCACTTCAACGAGGCCGACGAGGGCGTCGCCGTCGACGCGCTCGTGACCGACCGGGTGTGGCGAGCGATGGGTCTGGTGCCCGACAACACGCTGCATGACGTGCGCTGGGGTGAGGATTACGACGGAGAGTTCGTCTGGGTCTACGAGATCTCGGGCTCCGTCCCGGCCTCGCATCTGGGCGGGTGGCCGCACGCCGAGGGCTGGCGGCAGGGGCATGTGTTCTTCCCCGCGGGCGGCGCCACCATCAACGGCGTGTCGAAGCCGGGGGAGATCGTGCTGTCGCGGGTGTTCATCGCCGACGGCATCCTGCAGGCCGACATCTTCCGCGCGTCGGTCGTCGACCTGCCGGACGAGGAGACCCGGCGCCGCAAGGACGCCACCAACCCGGAGTGGCCGATCGCCCACGTGGTGCTGCACGGCATCTCGCGCGACCAGTTCATGGCCAGGCACAAGGCCAACCATGCGCAGCTCGTCTACGCGCCGGACGCCGAGACCGCCGACCGGGCCCTGGTCGCCAAGGCCGCGATGCTCGCGGGCATGGGGATCAAGGTCAACCTCGTCGGAGACGTCGCCCTCTGAGCGCTGTAGGGGACGGATGCCCTATACGTCCGTCCTCTACACGTCCGTCCTCTACACGTCCGTCCTCTACACGTCCGTCCTCTACACAGGGGATGGAAAAGTCCTCTTCCTAGCGTGAGGGGCAGGGAACAGCCCTGCTCCGCGCCTGGCGCGGTGTCCTGCCACGAAGGAACAACTCCTCATGACGAACACCACTCGCCCCTCTGCCGCCGCCTCGCTGGGAATCCTCGTGATCCGCGTGGTCGCCGGTGCGATCTTCGCCGCCCACGGCGCCCAGAAGATCTTCGAGTTCACGTTGCCCGGCACCATCGTCAGTTTCGCGGGGATGGGGGTCCCGCTCCCGGAGATCGCCGCCCCCGTCGTCGCCTTCGTCGAGCTGATCGGCGGGATCCTGCTGATCCTCGGCCTCTTCACCCGGCCGGTCGGCATCCTGCTCGCGATCGACATGGTCGTCGCCATCATCGCCGTGCACCTTCCCGCGGGACTCTGGGTCGGTGATGGCGGCTACGAGTTCGTCGCCGTCCTCGGCGCCGCGGCTCTCGCACTCGCCTTCACCGGTGCCGGGCGCTACTCCCTCGACGGGGCATTCCTGCGCGGTCGGGTGCCGGCCTGGCTGAGCTGATGGCTGGGCTCGCGGTTCTGCTCACTGCGACCGCCAGAAGCGCACCGCGAGGTTCGTGAGCTCCTTGTCGAGGTCGTCGACTTTGGACTCGATGCGTCCCAGTCGTGCGTCGACGCCGTCGATGCGTGCCGAGAGGGTGCCGTCGATGCGACCGGTCTCGGCGCGGATCACGTGGCTGAGCTGCATCGTCATGAGCGTCATGCCGCCGAGCATGACGGCGGCGAACACCCCGATCAATGTCCATACCTGCGGATCGTTCAATCGCATGCCTCCAGTCTGAGTCCGGGTCGCCACGTTGTCACGGTATTCCGGTGGCCGGCGGCTCTGGAGCCGGGCATTGTGAGCAAGTCGGCGTGGCGCGGGGCGGTGCAGCAAGAACGGGGCGGTGCAGTACGAACGGAGAGGAGGGAGGGGCGCCATGGCCCTCCCTCCTCTTCTTCGTCTCTGTCGTGTCAGCGGGACGTGACCGCCTGGTCCTGTCGCTCGATGAGTCGTGTGCTCCAGGAGAAGTCCGACTCGGTGATGGTGTCATCGCCGGGGAGCTTGCCGTCGCGGTCGACGGCGTAGGAGAAGATGCCGCCCTTCGTCGCGCCGGTGGGCTGCCAGTCGGCGTACTGGGCGGCTCGCGAGGAGGTGAACGGCTCGGTGGTGTCGCCCCAGTCGTGGCCGCGCTCCTCGTAGAAGGAGAATCCGATCAGGTACTGGCAGGCGTCGAAGTACGGCGCGTAGCTCTCCCACGTCGATTGCAGTCCGGAGACCGAGCGGCCGTACGACTGCACCAGGACGTACGAGACGTAGGGCGCGATCTGTGCCGTGAGCGGGTGCGTCCCCTCCTGGTTCGTGTCGTAGATGAAGAGCCGGTCGGTGCCGGACTGCGGTCCGAGGTGCTCAGACAGGGCCCGGAAGACGCCGGCCACGCGGGCGACCTGCGCCGCCGTGAGGGAGCGTTCCATGTCGACGTCGAGCCCGTCGAGTCCATCGTCCGTGACGTACTCGGCGAGGATCTCGTCGGCCGCCGCCGCGTACGCCGCGGGAGTGTCGGCGCTGGGCGCGTCGAGGATCACGCCGATGTCGACCGTGCGGACGACCTGGGTGCCCTGTGCATGGAGATTCGGCACGTACTCGTTCTTCAGCACATCCCAGAAGTCCGAGTCATCGCTCACGTAGGCGTTGAACACGAACGCGACGTCGACCCCGGCGGGGAGGTCGTCCATCCGCTGGGTGTTGTTCGCCGGATTCTCCGGATCGTTCTCGCTGCCCGGCCACGAGGCGTTCGCGTCGCGCCAGGTGCGGTAGTACGCGAAGTACTGCGGGTCGGCGGCGCACGAGGAGGCGGACGCGCCCTCGGATGACGCAGCGGTCGCCCCTGTGGATGCAGGCGCGGATGCGGATGTGGATGCGGATGCGGATGCGGACGCGGGCGCGACGGCCACCAGCACTGACGCGGCGAGCCCTGCGGCTGCGACGGCGGACCATGACTTCTTCATCTTCACTCCAGACTTCGTCGTCGGATCGCGTTGGTTAAGCGATTTAGTGGCACGGTAGCAGGGATGGACTGTTGTGCACAGTCCAAGTACCGCTTTCGACCTGTATCGCTACAGTTGGGGCATGTCCAAAGCGAAGCGCGTGACCATCACGGACATCGCTCGGCTGGCCGGGGTGTCGCCGGGAGCCGTGTCGTTCGCGCTCAACGGGCGTCCCGGTGTCAGCGAGCAGACCCGGCAGCGCATCCTCGACATCGCCGAGGAGCATCAGTGGCTCCCCAGCTCCGCCGCGAGGGCGCTCGTGGGGGCCCGTGCCGGCGTGATCGGATTCGCCGTCAACCGCCCGGCCGACACCCTCGGCACCGAGGCCTTCTTCACCGACCTGATCGCCGGAGCGCAGTCCGCTCTCGCCGCCAACCGCATCGCGATGCAGATGGTGCTCGTCTCCTCGATCGAGGAGGAGGTGGCGACCTATCGCCGTTGGCGCAGCGCCAATCAGGTCGACGGCGTGATCGTGATCGACCCGCGCGACGACGATCCCCGTCTTCCGGTGCTCCGCGACCTGCCGCTGCCGGCGGTCGTGATCGGCAGTGACGCCTCGGAGGCGGGGAACCCCGCGACGATCTGGCTGGACGACAGTCAGGTCGCCCATTCGCTCTTCGACTACCTGGTGGCGCTGGGACACCGCTCGATCGCGTATGTCGCCGGTCCCGCCGAATTCCAGCACACGCGCCTGCGCACCGACGTGCTCAGGGGACTGAGCGGCCGGGGTGTCGGGGGAGAGGTGATCGCCACCGACTTCTCGCCGGTCGCGGCATCCGCCACCATGCGCCGGCTGCTGAGTCGTGCCGTCCGACCCACCGCCGTCGTGTTCGACAACGATGTGATGGCGATCGCCGGACTCCGAGTGGCCCAGGAGATGGGGCTGTCCGTGCCGGCAGACCTCTCCATCGCCTCGTTCGACGATTCGGTGGTGGCCGGGCTCGTGCATCCGTCGATCACATGCATCACCCGCGACACGTTCGGGCTCGGCGCGGATGCGGCGGAGTTCCTGCTCCAGCAGATCGACGCCGCCGACATGCTTCCCGATCGGGTGGCCGCCGTGCCGCAGCTCACGGTCCGCGAGAGCACGGCCGCTCCGCGCTGAGTCAGACGACCGTGTTGCGCGACGCGTACTCGGTGCGCTCGACCACAGGGCGGACCAGTTCGGTGATGCCGCGTGCGGCCAGGACCTCGGGCTTCGCCGCATCCGTCGACGTGATGATCGCGGGATCGGCGCCGGCCTCGCACGCGTCGACCCAGGCCTGGAAGATCGTGCCGCCGGGGCTCATCGCACCGCGGCTGATCGGTGTCTCGTCCTCGTCGACCTCGAC
>NZ_PCOY01000038.1 GCF_002979475.1 Microbacterium sp. MYb62
GGTCATCACTGCCGACTCAACTGTTGCCGAGTCCAGAGGTGAGCGTCTCGTGAGCTGCAACGGGAACTTGCCGTACTGCAGCTGGTCTTCGATCAGTTGCACTACATCCGGGAGCCGTTGGCCCTCGATGACGAGACGCTCACCTCTGGACTCGGCAACAGTTGAGTCGGCAGTGATGACCTGCCCTCCGTCGTCATACATGAGGTCGGCAGACTGCACGACGTTCGCGCGGCGCTCGATAAACTCCAAGTCCTCCAGGTGCTCTGAGGCCGCGACGACGACGCGAAGTGCGGTCGGGTCGACTGAGACGCGGTAGCGGGCCTTGTAGCGGATACGGTTCCACAGCTCACCGAACTCGGGGCTGTCAATGAGTGCTGGGCGTCGTCGGACGATCACCTCGTTGTCGGCATTCTCGAGCTCGGGGCCGGACTCGCCTGAGCCTCCTCCTGAGGCGACGTATTCGGCGTTGAGGCCGGTGCGGAACTCGCTGAACGACTCATCGACGATTAGCGTGAGGCGGTTGATCGCCGGGTCCATGACGCGGCGCCCAGACTCGTCGACAGGGAGGCGCAGGCCGCGCCCGATCTGCTGGCGGCGTTCGAGGTCGGAGCGCGTGTGACGCAGGAAGCCGACTTGGAAGACGTTGGGATTGTCCCAGCCCTCCTTGAGCGCGGAGTGGGAGAAGATGAATGCCCGCGGGTTAGCGCGGTCGAGGATTAGCTCCTTGTTGGCGATGATTTCCTGGTATGCGCGCGCCTCGTACTCGGCATCGCCGGCCCGACCGGAGGTGTCCCTCAGGAGACCGGTCTTCGTTGACGGGAAATATGCGACGCGGAGTTCAGCCGGGTCGGGCATATCGTCGGCAGGTTTGCCGGATCGCCGCCATTCCTCGCGGAAGAGCTCGTCGAACACGGTCGGCAGGACGGCTTCGTCACCGACATAATCGGCCACGCGCTCGACGAAGAAGAGTGAGAGCACCTTAACATCGCGGGCCATCGAATCGATCTGGTCTTGACGGGCAAGATGGGTACGAATCGTGTGGCGGATTTGGTCACGCCAGACAGCCGCGCTGTCGACGCCAGTCTCCTGTCCGGCGTTGACGACAAGGCCATTCTCGAAGACGACGCGGTCAGGTTTGCGCTCGATGCTGTCGACGACGAGCCCCTGGTATTGAGCGAGTTGACCGGATTCCTCGAACAGGTCGGTGCCGTTCTGGAGCACGACGGGCGCACGACCGCCACCGGCCTTGTCGATGACGGCTTCCGCCATCAGACGCTTGCGGACGCTGCGCAACCGATCGAGGCGCACATAGGGCTTGCCATCGTCACCCGCCACGATGCCTTTGACGGAGACGCGCTTCACAAGGCCCGCTTCGGCAGCCTGTTTCGGGCCGAGCCGGTGCACGATGTTGAACGGCTCCTTGTGCGTCGCGCTGTAGCGCAGGGCGACAAGAGGATTCAGCGTGGCGATGGCCTGACGGCGTAGCGGCGTCGCCATGTTCTGCGGCTCATCGATAAGAACGACCGGCCGCGCCTTCGCGATCTTCTGCACGCCGCTGAGCGTCTCACCCCAGAGCTGCGGCTGTTCCGCGCTCGAGTAGAGAGTGTTGGTATCCGGTTTGTCGAGTGCTTGAACGCTCGCGATGAGGAACTGCACCGTGCCAGACGGCTCCGCGAAGTCCTCGAGCGCCGAATTTTCGCCGAGTACACCCCAGGAATACGGAACACTCGGGTACTTGAGTCGGAAGTGTTCCGCGGTCTGCTCGAATGTCTTGACGACGCCAGCTCGGATAGCAATTGAATGAACTAAGATGACGAACTTACGCAGGCCGTAGAGCTCCGCAAGCCGCAGTGCAGTGGAGATGTAGACGTAGGTCTTGCCAGTACCGGTCTCCATCTCGACGGAGAAGTTCGGGAAGTCACGGTCGGTGGCGCGTAGGTCCGTCTCCGTCAGCAGTTCGAGGACGTGCTGCTCCTCGACGGCCTCGCGGGCTGTGACGGTGCCGAGATTGTCGACCAGGATGTCACGATCAAGGCCGAAACCCGCGTGCCCGTCCGCGCCCGGAACCTGACCCGCCAACGCATCGCGTGGCGGAGTAAGCGCGGCCTCGAAGAGATCGACTACCGCGGAAACAGCAGCCGACTGGTGCGGTTGATCATCAAAGCGAAACTTCACGAGGCACCCGCTCCAGAAGAATCAGCTTGGACTGCAGGCGCGGAGCCAACGTGAGCGTCACGGAGTCCTCGACTCGGTCGCCGCGCAGGATAAGCGTGTCATCGTCAACCAGCCCGAGCGCGTCGGCCGCTGCCAGAGTAAACGCGTCGAGCGAAATAAAGAGCCGGCCGCTTGCCGACGAGGTCTCAACCGGCGCGAACTGGAAGATAGTAATGCCGTCCATTTCGTGCGTCGTGACGCGAGCGTCGAGTCGAGTTCCCGTCGCCTTGAGCGCGACTTCCCACGCCACATCGATCGGCTGGGCACCATCTACAACGGGTTCACCAGCAGTGTGGTCAAGCACCTGCGCCAGGTAGCTCTGCCCGGTGAGTTCTGGAGTTGCCACAATCGGCTTGTCGATAATGAGGTTGGTTGGACGGGTGCGGAAGATACGGAAGCCGAGCGTCGGCGCATCGAGCGTGTCCTCTTGCAGCGATGCAGCGGTACGGCGGAGCCTTTCAGCCGTCACCTCGAAGATCGTCTCGTAGCCCGCCGCAATCGCGTTCTTGCCTGACTCCTCCGAAGCGTCCGGCTTCTCGGGCACCTGGACAAGAATCCAGTGGCGAGTCTTTCCGTCCTTTGGATTTTGCTCCCATACTGCCTGACCGGTTGAACCGGAGCCAGCGAAGAAGTCGAGGATCAGGTCGCCTTCGTCGGTGATGGCGTGGAAGAGGCGTGCGAGTACCTCAGTGTCCTTCGGATAGTCGAATACGGTCGTTTCCATGAGGTTGTCGAGCGCCTTCGATGCCGCTCGACGATCCTTGTAGAAGACCGACGCAGGAGCCCATTCCTCGTGTTCGTGCAGGTACGACTTGAGTTGAAGGCGACCGCCTTCCCTCTTCGGATAGACGATCCGGTCGTCGTCGGCAAAGGCCTCCATCCTTTCCTTGCCATACGCCCAGCCGTTGGCATGCGGCTCGTACCCTCGAAACGTGAAGGTGAGGTTTGGTCGAGGGTTCGGGCTGCGAAGATCGGAGGGGAAGAACACGCCGCGCTCATCGATCACGCGGTAGTGCTTGTGCGCCTTGGCTGGCGACTCGTCGGGAAGCGTTTTGTACCACGCATGCAGGCCAGCGGTCGCCGCCTCGAGGTCAGTGCCGTGGACGTTCCGGAGCTCGGCGACCTTCGCATAGATGTCATCCAGGCCCGACTTACGCTCGCGCCATCGAAGATCCTTCTCGCGCAGATACGAGTAGTCGCGCGCGTACGCCATCACATAGTCATGGCTGGTAGAGATCTGCCGCGCGTCGTTCTTCCGTCCGCCGTTCCAGATAAACGTGCCGACGAAGTTCTCGGCGCCGAACACTGCATCAAGCAAGAGTCGAAGGTGATGCACCTCGTTGTCATCGATTGACACGAGTGCAACGCCGTCACGTCGCAGCAAGTGGCGCGCGAGCGCCAAGCGCGGGAACATCATCGTAAGCCACGGGGCATGCTTACGCCCGCCCGTCTCGATGCGGCTGGTGGTGGCATTGCCATGTTCGTCGACCTGACCGGTCTGCTCCAGGTACTGCCGCTCGGGAACAGCGAAGTCGTCGTTGTAGGTGAAGTTGTCACCGGTGTTATAGGGCGGGTCAATGTAGATCAGCTTGACCGCACGCGAGTACCCGTTCTTCAGGAGCTTCAGCACCTGCAGGTTGTCACCTTCGATGAGCACGTCTTGAACATCGCTCCAGCCAACCGAGCCCGGCTCGTCGGGAATCAGGGTCGCGGACGTCGAGGCGCGAGCGTCCTGACGAGCCGCTTCGATGCCGGGCCATGTGAACGCAAATGGTGCCGCATCCTCACTGGCGAGATCGAGTGCATCGAGGAGCGCGTCGCGGTTCAATTCACCATCGAGGAACGCGCTCGGGACGAGATCACGCAGCTGTGTGAGCAGAAGTTCCTTCTCGTCGGGCGTCTCCCCGGGTACTGAAGTGGTCATGTTGTGGGTTACTCCTTCGTGCCCAACGGGCGCGATTACAGTTCTCTTGAAAGCCGTGTCTCACGCTACTGGAGGGCGCAGACACCACTAAAGTGCCGCGCCGCGCGCGAATTACGACCAACCGCTCAGGCGGGAGCAACACTGCTCAGACCGACGCTGCACGATGCCTTGAATTATCTCACAATCAGGCATTTTCGTGAAGGTGACAGTCAACTCCCCATGAGTAGACGTGTGCTCGCATGTTCAGATGGGTCACGTTACTCGCCCGGGCCCAGCGCTGCGGAGTCTGGCACCGAAGAGGCGGCGCATCCAGCGGCTGAAGGCTGCTGCCGCCTACTCTTTGACGCCTTCAGCGCCGTCGGGCAGCATCTCCGCATACTCTTCGCGAATGAAGGCGAGGCCTTCAGCAAGCGACGGGTCAAATTCGAGTGCGCTCGTGACGAACTCCAGCCGTCTCCGGTTCTCATCGATGAGATCGCGCCAACGGCGGACGTAGGCGCGCACCACCGGCCGACCGGGCTTCTTCTCTGGTTCAAAGAGGAGGCCCAGTTCGCGGTTCGGCCCGATGACCGCGTTGTCCATCAGTTCGTCGTAGTCGGTCACGACAAGGATGAAGTCCCAGACAGCGCGTTCGCTGGCGAATGCCGCGTTCGAGAGGATGACGTTGACGTAGTCCTCGATCTGATTGCGCTCAGCCCGACCGGCGCGGATGTCTGGTGCTTTCAGCTCTACGACGAGATGTCGGACGCGATCGTGTTGCTGAGACTTCGCGGCCAGGTGAAGGTCTACGCGTCCAGATTTCCCGTCCCACCGCTTCACGGACTCGACCTTGCCTTCCGGCAGCCCTTCGAGCGCCAAGTGCGTGCGGAGCACTTGCGTCAGCCCGCGCTCACTATTCATGAAGTGATACTCCTCACCAAAGATCCAGAGCTCCCGCTCCAAGATCCGGTGGAGATGATCGCGTTCACCGACTCGCTTGGCGTCAGGTGGATCGAACAGAAGGTGATCCAGCCCGGCCAAGCACTTGCTGCGACTCGTCACAAGGTTCGCGCTCCGGATGACCGCGGCAAGGCTCGTTTCGCTGAGGAGCTTCGTGAGCGCCTGACGGTCCTGCTCGGTCAGTGCGACGAACTCGCTGACCAGTACCGCTAGGTTTTCGGGATCCGTCTGGAGCGCCTCACGGAGCAAGTTGAGCGTGAGCTGGGCGCCGTCCTTCCGCTTCGGGATCTGGGGGACGATCGCGCTCGAAACAATGTCGAAAACGGCGCGCTCCGCCTTGTCCGCCTCCGTGACGGGCTCCTCTTTCTACGGATAGATCCCCTTGGTCTTCCACTCGTCGATCTGGTCACGCCGCTTCGAGCGTCTACGCGACGCAAAGTGTTCACGGATGGCCGCTTTGGTCGCACGCCAGACGGCACCTGCTGGGTCAGGAGCCATGTCCGAAAGACTGAGCACGGCGAGAGAGTCGACATCGAACCCCGGCCACGTGACGTACGCCGAGAACGCAGCCTGATTTTCAAGCTCAGCGCCGGAGACCTCAACAGTGAAGCGCTCCTCATCCTCGCCGAAGTAGACCGCACGGTGCTTGCCAGTGCGCCACTCAATGATGCGGATCGCGATAGTCGCCGTGGGGTCGCTGTCGAGGGCCGACTGCACGGTGGTGTCGGCGAGCATCTCGTCCGCGGGGTTGAGTCGGACGCCGTCAAACACAATCGATAGCTGATCGTCGTTCAGCAGTACGGGTGCGAAGTGCGAAGTGAGAGTCGGCAGCGTTGCTTCACCGAGGAGCGTAGTCAGGCTGCGCTCCTGCTCATTGAGCGCCGTAACAACCGTGCCGGTCCTGTGGGTGTTCGAAGGGGACATTTCCCAGCTGAACGGCTCGGGCTGATCTGTGGAGCCAACGATAGCGACTTGCTCACGCTCACCGACAGCGTTGACGCTTTCGCTCGTCCACGTGACACGCGAGCCGAGTGCAAACGCTCGAAGTCGCCCCTCGCCGAGCTTGCCGTGAAGTCCGCGCTTGTCGTTCTTCGAACGCGTGGCGAGTGCCTTCCACGAGCCACCAATGCGGCCAAAAGTCGATTGCACTTCGTCCGAGGTGATGCCGTGACCATCATCCGCGACCGTCACGCGCTCGATCGCGTCCAAGTCGGATCGAACCAGATCGACGCGCACGGCATCCGCTTCGGCGTCGATTGCGTTCCAAACCAGTTCTACGACAGCACGAACGGGGTCACGCTGGCGAGCGTGGCGCGTTACGAAGTCGCTGGTAGCGGAAAGTGGAAGTTCTCTCACCTGTCTCACTGTAGAGCCCGCTCATGTTGCCAGCTCCCGTTCCGTTCGCCTATTCGAGCAGCGCCATCGAAACGACCAGCGGTGGATCACCCGTTGAATCGAAAGTCCCTGTACGAGCTACGCACATTGAAGCGCCGGCCCTCCTTGCGTCGTTGCAAGAATCCGGCAACGGTGTCGACATCATTGGGGCGCATCCCGAGCTCGCGGCATCTTGTGCGAACCTGCTCGACGGTAATCGGAACCCAGCGATCCGGCCGGTTCATCATGTCTGCCTTGAGCATGTCCTCCTCGTTCCACTTGAGTCCCGACGAGTAGCCCGCAGCCATGGAAGCGACGTACTCGAGGATGCCGTCAACGCCGTTGGGCAACGGCTCGCTCGGGGCATCGCTCTCGGCCTCAATCCGAGGCGGTACTGTTGCGTCCTTGAGAAGCTGAACAGGATTGACGTCCTCAATCCAGTCTTCGGCTTCCGTGCCGCCGTGCTCGATCACGACCAGTGCGTCAGGTGTTGCATCCCACAGATCGTTGAGGTGCTGGCGGTCGGGCCAGCAGTAGACGACGCGACGCCCACGCAGGGATCCCACCGAGAACCCGCGCCACGTGTGCTGCGTGACTCCTGGCTGCTTAATTAGGCGCTTCAAACTGTCGCCGTCGAAGTCTATCTGCGGTGTGACGACAATCACCGGCCCGCCCTCTTGGTCGGCGAGCCATCGGAGCGCTCGTAGATTCTGGGCGTCACGGGTGTCGTCTTCGGTGATTCGTGAGATGGCAACGGGGTGCTTGCTGGTGTTGGATGTCATCGGGTTTCTCCGGGCTCGGGTGCTGTGCCGCGATGTTACGAGAAACCCCAGACATTGCACGCGCAAGGAGACCGCATCATGGCGCTTACCGAAGAGCAGAAGACGGCCCGAATGGCGAAGCACCGCCTAACTGAAGCGCTGAAGGCGGAGCATCGCGCGCAACGACACGAGGCGCAACGGAGGAGGTGGGCCAACGAAGGCATGTACCTAACGACCGAAGAGGCAGAGGCCGGCGAGCCGTGTCGTGGATGCGGACTGCCGGTCATTGACGGGCTGGGCAGCTGGCCCGGTACCTCGTACATGAGCGAAGAAGAGCGGATCGACTATGACGCGGCCGAAGCTCGCTTCAGTGAGTTGCATCCGGACTGTGATTCGCACCGGTGGAGCATGGCGGGCTCTCGGGCGACGCATTGCGGCTCGTGCTGTCCGCCGCTCCCGATTCCCGAAAAGCACCTGGAGAATCTTCGCCGATTCTTAGACTCTCTGCCGCCTCGCCGAGAAGACGACTTGGTGGTCTGGGCTCGGACGTTAACGTGCGGGCACATGGTCGAGGTCAGCGTGCATCATTCACATAGCGAACCGAGCTTGTCCACTGAGCAGTGCCCGGAATGCGGCCTCACTCGTGGCGTGATCAGTTCCGAGAAGGTCACCAGCGCTGCTTCTCGTGCGGCTGAAGCCAGACGCCAACACGCGGAGAAAGTGGCACAGGCCGAGCGTGAAGTCGCGAAGGCCGAGAAGGCGGCGCGGGCAGCGAAGCGGAAGCTGGACGCCCTTCGAGCGCACCCGTAAGTCGGGAACTCACTCGTACTACAGTCGGTTCCATTTCAGCCAGGGTGCGAGGTGCTCTGCCGTTGGCTCGTCGATGGACGGGACGATCAACCTCGGGTTCTGCAGCGGGTCAGCCTCGTCAACGCGGTGTCTCATCTCATCGAGGTAGCGCAGCGCGGCGTCGCGCTCGTCCTCGGACAACTTCGCGGTGGTTTCGACGGCGGCATCTAGAAACCTGCGTTGTCGAGTTGCCATCGCCTGACTCTTCACGAGAGCGTTGAAATGATCCCACTTGGCTTTCCGGACGTATTCCACCTTGGCACGGGCGGTTGCCTCGTCGCGGGCCCGCTGTCGTTCCGCTTCCGCCCGACGCTGCGCTTCTTCGCGCCGGTCTGACTCGAGCTGGTACTTGTCGAGCGCGGCAAACACTTCGGGGAGTCGGCCTTCGACCGTCTTCGTCTTCGCGTCGCGGAAGTGCTGGCCTGAGTACGGAGCGAATCGTCCGTCGAGAACGAGTTCCAACCTCCCGGTGCTAACGAACTCGGTGCTGCGGCGGGTCTGCCAGGTCGGGCCTTTGCTCCGGTACCTCTCCTGGTAGTCGATGCTGCGGCCGCCGGAACCCGCGATCTCTTTCATGGTGACGGAGTAGTCGCCGTGGTCGGTGACAATCCAGATATGGCCCTGTACCGGTTTGTAAGTGGGCCTGTCTTGGTTGGCCTTGGCTTCGCTGGTCTCGAGCACCTGAAAGCTGCGCCGCTCGGCCTCGTCCGCGACGGCCTGCAGGATGCGTGCCGCGCGCGAGAGATGCTCCTTGGTGACGTACTGCCAGTCCCTGATTTCGAGGAAGTGCTTCACGGCCGGGTGGTACTTCGCTACCCGCTCGGGCACTCGGACCGGACGCACCTCGACGAGCTCGTCCAGGTTGTCGACGAGCTCCAGAGTCCGCTCTGGGCCGTAGCGGTAGCCGACAGAGCGGATCTCAAGCATTTTGCCGTTTGGACGCTTGGTCGAGTGGAGGCTCATCCGGATGACTTGCAGGAGGCGTCTGAGCTCGGGGCCTTGGGCCGCCGAGACTTTGAGCTCACCACCGGCCTCGATGACCTGCTCCAACAGCCGGTCTGCCTCGGCTGCGCCGGGCAGAATGTCCGTCGGCGGCGCGTCCAGCCAGACACGTCCCGCTTTGGTCAGGGTGGCACGCCAGCTTGCGCCTTTACCGGCCACGCTCACGAGCCCGCGGTTGTGGAGGGCGCGGGCGACGATCCGATGCTGCCATCCGTCGGTATACACGCCGTCGGGGCAGCCGTCCGCGACCCATTTCAGGACATCGACCTGCGACTGGTTCAGCTGTTCAGGGCTCCTGACCATAGCTGCCACGCTAGGGCCGTAGCCCTGCATTCCTCTACGGATCTGACGTCATTAGAGCTGACTTCGATCAGACTCCTCCCTTGCACCTATCGAAGGGGCGATTCATCGTGGCTCTAACTTGCGCCGTGTGGGCATGAAAAATGGCCGGTCGATGACCGGCCTGACGTCGGCGCAGAGAATCCGCGCCGTCTCCGCATAGCGCGACGGGTTTGCGCACTGCGGGCAACTGCCCGGGGAGAGCGCTCGAGTGGCGCTCAGATCCCCGGGACAGCCGCCCCTCTCCCGTTCCCCATTACGGGGAGGGAGTCTTCCGTCAGGCAGAGCCCGACTTTGCACGCGGAGCCTTGGCTCCAGTGCTGCCGAAGATGGCCTCGATCGCGTTCTGCTTGGTCTTGGCCTCGCGTTCGATCTCGGCACGCACCGTCTCCGCCCTGGCGAGCACCTTGGGGTCGGACTTGCTGGTCCCAACCCAGGCCTCAAGGGCGATGCGGATCTCTTCGGTGACGGAGCGGTCGTTGAGCTGGGCAATAACTTCCAGCTGCGCCCGCAGGCCGTCGGTGATGCGAACGCTAAGCGGTCGCGTGGGGCCGAGTGCCGACATCGGCACTTCAGCTGATTGGTTCTCACTCATGGTGAGCCTCCTCATCGGGAGCGGCCGGCGAACCTGGATGGTTCTCCTGCATGCCGCATGCCGATGAGGAACGACGCTGAGTATGAACCGCTGCTTTGGTGAGTCAATCTTCCAATCGCGAGCGTTGTAAAAACTACGGCGGATCAGGACTTGAGCAGATTGTGCTCATGCTTCATAGTCAGGCCGGTAAAGAGGACGCACGAGCATGAACACGAAGACGAGGGAACGACTAGATCAGCTGCTGAATACCGAGATGGACCGCAAGGCCTTCTTGAAGTACTGCGCCGTCGCACTTCTGAGTGTGATCGGCATCAGCGGGCTGATTCATGCCTTGAACGGAGCCGTCAAGAAGCAGACAACCAGCAGTCCAGAGGCGCCGAGCGGGTACGTAGGCCGAGCTTTCGGTGAGTAGCTCGCTTCGGAGATCCGCACCATCCGCACTGCGGCCGACGCAGCAGTTCATAGCCGCGCTGCTGATGATCGGTGTCGCCGTGCTGGCGATGGTCGGCCTCACAGCGCCAGTCGGTGCCCAGAGCGTCTACGGCGACAGTTCGGTCTACGGCAGTAATGCCTACGGGGCCGGCGCCGCGAGTGAGTCAGTGCTGCCGCCGAACACGGGATTCGGACGCTTCGTGCAGAACGCCCTCGAGCGCCCTCTGCTGATCTGGGGATCTGGGATGCTCCTCGTGGCCGCCGTCATGGTGGCAATCGGAAGAACAAAACGACGTAAGCAGGAGAACTAATGCATGGCACGATTACCGCAAGTTGGTGGAGATAAAGGCAACTGGGGAGACATCCTCAACGACTACCTCAAGCAGGCGCACGCCGAGGATGGCACTCTCGCGACCGACACTGTCGGCACCTCACAGCTTGCGGACGGATCCGTGACGCAGACAAAGCTTGTTGGCGCTGGGCAGGCAGGTGGCATTGGGCGAGACTCCCGGAAACACAGGTACCCGAAAGGCTCGGAGCTACGGCGCTCATCGCGGCGAGGGCTCACGGTCGCGGGTTCCAGGGGATCGCTTTGCAGCCGGTGACCGACCGGTTCCCGATCATCACCGCGGGGCTCATCTCCGATGGCATGCGATCCGACGTGAACACGCACCTCACGTACCGGATGGCGCGTGCCACGCAGCGCGTCGCGCTGGTGTTCGGGAATCTGGCCGACTTCGCCAGTTCCGCGGCTCCCAACAACATCACCGTCCGCGCAGCCGTCCGCGTCAATGGAGGATGGGTGCCCGTGTTCTTCCACGGTCGCCGCGATGTCGTAATCGAACCTGACGCGCTCGTCTCTTGCGATCCAATCGGCGCACCTCTGGGCGTGGACGGAGTCCTCCAAGTCCGCACACGCGTGTCGGTCACACTCGGCGAACGGTGGGTCCACAACATTCTGACCGACAATGCGAAAGGGGAGGGGACGATCGCGGGCACGACTGGCGCTGACCTCACCCTCTCGGGGACGATCACCGCGAACCGCGCATATGGGTACGGGCCGCACACGGTGATCGGCGACGCCGGGGGGATCGCGACGTTGGTTGGTATTGGAGACTCGATCATGCAGGGACAGTCGGACCGCATCAACGCTGCGGACTCGCCAACATCCACTCTCGCGTGGGGTTACGCGCGCCGGTTCGCCTGGGCCAACCATGCCCCATTCCTGAATCTAGGCGTGATCGGTGACACCGCCCGAGACTGGGCCGCGGCATCCGGTCGCAAGTACGCGCTCCGTCGTGCGCTCGCGTCTGACGCCTCTGTCGCTCTCATCAGCTTCGGCGTGGACGATCTCGCACAGGGACGAACCGTTGCGCAGATCAAGGCCAACTTGGAAACGATCTGGACATCAGTCGCACGCGTAGGCGTGAAGGCGTACCAGTCGACGATCACACCCATGACAGCGGTCGATGGCGTGACACCTCAGGCGACCGAGCCACTCCGGCTCGAACTGAACAACTGGATTCGGACCCAGCCGTCACCTCTGACCGGATTCGTTGACCTTGCTGACGCCGCAGAGACAGCCCGCAACTCGAAGCGGAACGCGAGATCATCACGGAGCGGCTCTAAGGAGTCGTCGACGATGTTTCGACGGGCGTTCAGAGCATCCTCGGCTGGCTTGAGCTGCTGAAAGACCCGCACGAGCTGTACAAGAACGCGAGCAATGAAATGCGCCGCCAGCTCAATCAAGCGATCTTCACGAAGATCTTCGTGGTCGACAACGACAGAGTCGAATCTGAACTTACGGATCCTGCTCGTGCGCTCATCGAGGCACAGGCAGCCTGGCGAGCAGCCGTGCTCGCCGTAGAAAACAAAACAGCGATCGATGCCGAAGCGTCGATCGCTAGTTTTGAGGAAACATCGAATTCCAACCACTTTGTCAATGGTTGGAGTAAGAACTATTTGGTGGACCTGAGGGGACTCGAACCCCTGACCCCCTGCATGCCATGCAGGTGCGCTACCAGCTGCGCCACAGGCCCAGATGCCGCTCCCTAGAAGCCGGAGCAACTTGAAAAGAGTACTACACGAATCCGCGCGAGCACCAATCGGCGGCGGGCGCCCGGGAGTGTCGCGTCGGGGCGGAACAACCGCGCTGCGCGGGGCGTTCCCTTCAGCGTGAGCATCCTCGACAGCCTGGTGATCGGCGCAGGGCAGGCCGGTCTCTCGGCATCCTTCCACCTCGCCCGACTCGGGATCTCGCACGTGGTGCTCGACGCGGGCGAGCATCCCGGCGGCGCCTGGCAGCATCGGTGGGATGCTCTGACGATGCGCGACGTGCACGGGGTCGCTGAACTTCCCGCCGACACCCCGCCTCCCCTCGACGGCGCGCGCGCGAACGTCGCCGTCCCCGCCTACTTCGCCGCATATGAGCAGAAGCATGCGCTCCCGGTGATCCGCCCGGTGCATGTCGCGCGCGTCGAGGACGAGGACGGGCTTCTGCTCGTGCGAGCCCCCGAAGGGGAGTGGACGACCCGCACCCTCGTGAATGCGACAGGGACGTGGTCGCATCCGTTCCTCCCTCATTTTCCGGGCATGGAGACGTTCGTGGGCGAGCAACTGCACACCGTCGACTACCCGGGGCCGGAGCATTTCGTCGGCAAGCGGGTGCTCGTCGTCGGTGGCGGGGCATCGGCGGTGCAGTTCCTCGGAGCGCTCGCCCCGATCACCGAGACCATCTGGGTCACCCGCCGGGAACCTGTCTGGCGCCATGACGATTTCACACCGGAGGCCGGAGCGGCCGCGGTCGCCCTGGTCGAGCAGCGCGTCGCCGCAGGACTGCCGCCCGAGAGCGTCGTCAGCGTGACGGGGCTCATGCTCCGCTCGCAGGAGCGCGAGGCCGAGCGCCTCGGCGCCTACGCCGCGCGGCGTCCCCTGTTCACGCGCATCGAGCCCGACGGTGTGCGCTGGGCCGACGGCAGCTTCGAGCAGGTCGACGTCATCCTGTGGGCGACGGGGTTCCGCCCGGCGATCAGCCATCTCGCCCCGCTGCACCTGCGCAGTGCGGCGGGCGGCATCCAGCTCGACAGGAACGGGCGCGGAACCACCGCGGTCGCCGATCCGCGCGTGCAGCTCGTCGGCTACGGACCGTCCGCGAGCACCATCGGTGCGAACCGTGCCGGACGCTCGGCCGCGAAGGGCGTGCAGCGCATGCTGCGGTCCGCGACGGCGAGCGTCACCACCGGTTGAGCACGTCTTCCGCGAAACCCTCGATGCCGTCGACGCGCACCGGGGTTCCGGTGTCGTCGCGCACCCAGCCCGTCCAGACACCGAACAGCTGATCGGTCCTGCTCGCGATGACCAGTGCGTTCGTGCGCGAGCGCTTGTCGTGAAAGGGGGTGAAGGTCAGGTCGGCCGTCGTCCCGTGCACGTGCCACGGGCGCAGGAAGTGCTCGGGGTCGTAGTCCCAGACGAGCTCTTCGCTGATCTTCGACAGGTGGCCGTCGACGAGCAGTGCGTTCTCCGTCGCCCCCGAACCGTCGGTCCACTTCGAGCCGAGCTGCAGTCCGATCACGCGTCCGTCGACCACGCCACTGCCTGCGGCCCAGTTCCAGTGCACACGGTAGGGCCAGCGTCCGCGTCCGTGGTCCAGCACGGCCCAGCTCCCGACCGGCACATCGTGCGCGATGCCGTCGATCGTGACGGTTCCGGTGGTCGGTCGCGCCACATCCTTCACGGTGTACTGGAAGCGCGAGATGTCGTCGCCTCGTCGCCAAGGCACGACGACGCCCAGCGATTCGTGCCCTGCCGGGCGAGCGGCGAGCAGGTCGAACGAGAGGCGAGGAGCGATTCCGCGTAGGCGGGTCCCGTCGAACGTCTCGTCGACATCGAGGTCCACCCGCCGCGTGCGCGCTCGTGCCGGGCCCTCTCCGAGAGAGGCCGGCAACGTCGCGCTACGGGCTCCGGGCGAGATCACCGTCGAGCCGATGTCCTCACCGGTCGCACGATCCAGGACCCAGACCTCGTGCAGAGCCATGTAGTCGACGCACGAGATCGTGAAGGCGATGATGTGTGACGGGGTCATCACATTCCAGTACTCCCACCGCTTGTTGCGCCCCCAGTGCCCGCGGGCGGGGATGCCCGATGTGTCGTGCAGCGGCACGCGTGACCAGCCCAGTGCCTCGCGGTTCAGAGCGCCGTCGGCAGTGGTGAGCGCGACGTGTGTGGTGATCTC
>NZ_PCOY01000039.1 GCF_002979475.1 Microbacterium sp. MYb62
GGTTGGTGGGCGATACCGGACTCGAACCGATGACCTCTTCCGTGTGAAGGAAGCGCGCTACCAACTGCGCCAATCGCCCATACCCGTGGGGTACGTCAACCGATACTACCGGACGCTCAGAGGCCGCGAGGACCACTCGGCGAGACACGCGCGAGATTCGCTGCCGGTTTGGCGGAGTGCGGATCTTCGGCTAATGTTTCATGAGTGCCCGGGACAACCGGGAACGAAATGCGGATGTAGCGCAGTTGGTAGCGCACAACCTTGCCAAGGTTGGGGTCGCGAGTTCGAGTCTCGTCATCCGCTCGAGTGCAGTGGATCTTCTTCGGAAGATCCGCCGCACGTGGGGTCAATCCACACGGTGGCGTGGCCGAGCGGCTAGGCACCGGCCTGCAAAGCCGTTTACACGGGTTCGAATCCCGTCGCCACCTCACGGAAAACTGAAAAGCCCCAACGGGCGCGATTGGCGCAGCGGTAGCGCGCTTCCCTGACACGGAAGAGGTCACTGGTTCGATCCCAGTATCGCGCACAGACAAACCCCCGGTTCTCCGGGGGTTTTTTCGTGTTCGGCAGATCGCCGGTCATAGACTCCAACGGTGAACGCCGATGCGCAGCTTCCGACTGCGGAACCCGGTGCGGTGGTGCGGCGCTCCTCGAGTCCTGCCATGAAAGCCTGGATCCTCCTGCCGGCGCAGATCTTTCTTACCGGCCTGATCACCTACGTAGCGATCGCGACCTGGACGTCCATCGGGGGCGCCTACACGGAAGGTCTGCAGGTCATCGGCTTCGCATTCTTCTCCACTCCGCTCACCGTCCTGGTGTTCCTGCTCGGTCTCCCCCTCCGCCTGGCACCGCCGGTGCGCCTGTGGTGGTTGCAGCATGCAGGCTGGACGTTCGCGCTGTTCGGCGTGGCGGCATGCGGGATGGTGCTGTCCTACTTCGTGGGTGACGCGGGACCGGTCCACTACGTCGAAACCGTCGCCTGGCCTGCGACGGACGGCTATGAGCCGGACGCTCGACTCTTCCTCCCTTCGCTCGTCGTGCTCGCATTCGCGACCATGCATCTTCGTCCGCCGCTGCGCCGCCGCCCTGCCGGGGGTCTGCGCGATGGATGGCCCTAGCGGTGTCCCGAGGGATGGCGCGGCAGGCCGCGTGCTCGGCCGGCGCCGAGCACGCGGCTCCTCTCACGCCAAGAGCGTCTCGCCGATGAATCCGTCCTCCGCGCATCCGGGTGGGACCGCGAACACGGCAGAGCCGATCGGAACCGTCCACTCGTTGAGCAGGTCAAGCTCATCGAGTCTGCGTTGCATCGGGATGAACTGCCGGTCGATGTCGGCCTGGAACGAGACGAAGAGCAGACCGGACTCGGAGACCTCGCTGCCGGCCGGCCGCTCGTCATAGTTGTACGCGCGTCGGAAGATTCGTTCGGACCCGTCGCCCCTGGCACGCCGGATGTGCGCGAACGTCGGGATGACGGGGAAGCCGAGCGACGTCTTCGCCTCGAAGTCGGGCTCGTCGAACTCCGCGGTCCCGGTCAGGGGCGCCCCGTCGGCGAGTGTCCTCCCCACGGATGCGTCGCGTCCACCCCGGTCCAAGCGGTCCCATTTGTCGAGATCCATGCGGATGCGACGGAGCACCATTCCTGTTCCGCCATCGAGCCAGCCTCCCGCGCTCCATACGACCTCATCGAAGTCCGTTGTACCCGGCTCGGGGTTGGTCGTGCCGTCCACCTGTCCGAAGAGGTTGCGCATCGTCGTCCCCGGGCGCTCGGTGCCGTAGGCGCGGCGGAACCCCTGCTGCGTCCATCGGATGCTCGCGAACCCGCGGGCGTCCTTCAGGAGCATCCGCGTCGCGTGGGCGACCGTCAACGGATCGTCCCCGGCGATCTGGATCAGAAGGTCGCCGTCCGAGAACTCCGGACGCAGTCGATCCACTCCGAAAGCCGGGAGGGGCGCGAGCCATGAGGGACCTGTTCCGCCGGCGCGCGCGACGAGACCCGGGCCGAAGCCGAAGGTGATCGTGAGTCGCGCCGGCGAGAGGGCGAGCTCCGGCTCGGAATCGGCGAGAGCAGGGCGACCCTGCGTGAGACGAGCCGCGTCGTCCGTGAGGATGCGCAGCAGGCGGATGAGACCCCCACGGTCGACATCCTCGCGGAGATCGAGCCCGAGGAAGACGCCATGCGCCTGCGCCGCAGTGTCGATGCCGGCTTGATGCGTGCCGAAGAACGGGACGGTCTGCTCCCCGTTCATCGGGGCGGAGACCGGCTTCGCGCCGTCTTCCCGGCTGTTCAGGGCGAGGTCCACTCCGATGGCCGCGGCCGCACCGACACCGGCGACAGCTCCTCCGAGGAGGAACTGTCGCCGGGTCGACCCGGCGCGGCGGGAGCGGGCGCCCTCAGAGGGCGCCGTCATCACTGCTCCATGCCGTCTTGCTCTTCGCCGCCCTCGTAGTTCTCGTTCGCGCCGGAGTAGTCCTTGACGGGAGCGGAGAACTCGTAGGTGGAGTCGTCGGAGAACGTGAGGGTGAAGGTGACGTCGCTGCCCGCCGTGAGCGGGCCGGTCAGACCCATCATCATGATGTGGTTCGCGCCCGGCTCCAGAGCGAGATCGCCGCCGGCGGGGATGACGAATCCGCCGTCCTTCTCACGCATCACCATCTCACCGGCTTCGTTCTCGACCGTCTCATGCAGTTCGAGCATGTTCGAGGCCTCGGACGTGACGGACACGACGGTCACGTCGGCGTCGCCGCTGTTGACGAGCGTTCCGAAGCCCGCGGACATGCCTTCTTCCGCCGACTTCACCCAGGCATCCTCGATGGTGACGGCGTCGCCCGCGGGGCGGGGCGAAGAATCGGTCGGACTGCTCTCCGGGGCGCATCCGGTGAGCGCGAGCAGGGAGACCGCGATCACGGCCGCGAGGCGGGGAAGGTTCTTGGTGGTGTTCACAATGGTGCCTTTCACAGGTCATCTGCCGCGGAACCGCCGTCTTCCGGCGGTGCGGCTGCCGTCCGAGGACGACGAAGGAATCGAAGGAGCACGAGGACGAGGACGGCCACGGCCGCCCCGCCCGCTCCGATGAGCAGCACCCTGACGGCGCTGCCCGAATCTGCGGCGTTCTGATCCGGCTGTTCTGCGGGCGCTGAGGGGGTCTCCACCGCGCCGCCCGATACCGGGCTCTCCATCGGCTCGGCATCGCCGACCGTGAAGGGGACGACACCGGCGATCGGATGGCCGTCTTCCGACACCACCTGCCACCGCACCTGGTAGCCGGCGGTCGGCATCCCCGGCGCGAGCGGAGCGGTGACTGTGCGGCCGTCGACCGTGACGTCGCCGGAGACCCAGTCCTTCCCCGATGCGTCGACGACCAGGACGACAGCCCCGGTCAGCGACTCATCGAGCACCAGGAGCTCGCCGGAGAACGTCATCGTGATGCTCTCCGGCGCTGCCGCCACGCGCTCATCGGCGGCCGGAGTGCTGGATATCAATTGGTCATGGGCGGACGCGGGCGTGGCGATCGCGAGGGTCGCGACCGTCGCCAACGCCAGCCCGGCCGCAATCCTGCGGACAGGGGACATGGGAATGGCCTCTCATCAGACGTCGCGTGCGCGACGTGCCTGCATGCGTTCAGTAACCCCACGCGCAACGACGGCGCGCGGAGGTGACGCACCACGGGACCCGTGTGGGCCCAGGGCGCGGATCAGATCGCAGCGGAGAGAGGAGGAGCGCGACCTCTGAGAGTCGCGAGGAGAACGAGATCGCCCGCAGGCGCGTCGTCGAAGAAACCACGAAGACGGCGCGGGAGTCGGAGGGAGGGGAGGACCAGGACGTGATCGACACGGCGGCGTAGCCATCGGCCCAGTTGCACGGCCAGGTCTCGCACGGCGACGATCAGGCGCTCGCCCCGATGCAGCGCAGCCACCGTCAGCAGCGCGGCGAAGGCGTGGCCCAGCCACATCGACGCGTCGGCGGTCACCGCCTCCGGGATGCCGGTCGTCGCCGGGATCACGAGAGGCGCGCCATGCACGTGGGGCGCGGAGACGCCGGACGGTGTGACGGTGCCGAGCACGAACAGGGTGTGGAACAGGACCTGGCTCACGGCGACGGAGAGGGTCAGGCGGATCAGCGACAGCGAACGACCGGCGAGCAGCACGCAGATCATGAAGGAGAAGACCCACGGCACGAGGATGCCGAGCGCTCCGGGCATCTGCCCACCGCCCGACACGTGGCCGGCGAGGGCGACGAAGATCGCCAGTGACGAGGCGGCGAAGCCGCGGATGACGGCTGGCTTCCTGGACTCGGTCACGGCTCCAGTCTGGCATGGACGGCGCGTGCGCCCCATCGTGGGCCTCCTGATCGCGCCCACCTTCGGTTCACTCCCGTGACCGCGGCGCTCTCTTGACCAGTTCGTAGGCGGCGAGCGCTGCCTTCCGCGTCTCCGCCAGCTCGATGATCGGCACAGTGGGCGCTTCGGATGCCCACCGCGAGATGTAGAGACCCTGCGGGTCGAACTTCTTCGCTTGGAGCTCGGGATTGAACACGCGGAAGTACGGTGCGGCGTCGGCACCTGAGCCCGCGACCCACTGCCAGTTGAAGGGGTTGTTCGCCTCGTCGGCGTCGACGAGCGTGTCCCAGAACCACTGTTCCCCGAGCCGCCAGTCGATGAGCAGGTTCTTCACGAGGAAGGATGCCACGACCATCCGCACCCGGTTGTGCATGTAGCCGGTATGCCAGAGTTCGCGCATGCCGGCATCCACGAGCGGCACGCCCGTCTCGCCGTGCTGCCAGGCGTCGAGGTGGAGGGGGTCCAGCGGCGGCCAGGGAAAGGCGTCGAACTCCGGTCGCAGATTCTCGCTCGCGAGGGCGGGGGAGTGGTACAGCGTGTGCCAGGCGAATTCGCGCCAGCCCAGCTCGGAGAGGAACCCGCCGGCGCCGTCGACGCCGACCGCCTCATGCCAGATCGTGAACGGGCTGATCTCTCCCCAGCGCAGGTGAGGGGACAGCAACGATGTGGCCCCCGCGGACGGCTCGTCGCGAGCGCGGTCGTACTGCGGGAGATCCTCATCGAGGAAGTCCCGCAGGCGCCGTCGCGCGGCGGGTTCGCCGGGCTCCCACGTCTCGCGCAGGCCACCGGCCCAGTCGGGACGGACGGGCAGCAGGCTCCAGTCCTCGAGAGCATCGGATGCGGGAGCACGGTCCGGGCTCTCGACCGTTCGCGGTTCCGGCAGGGGAGCACGGGGCGCCGGGAGCGCGAGGCACGCGCGCCAGAACGGGGTGAAGACGGAGTAGTGGGTGCCGCTGCCGGTCGTCACCGTCCACGGCTCATGCAGCAGGGAGGCGGCGAAGGAGGCGACTTCGAGTCCCGCGGCCCGGAGCCCCGCTTTCAGCGCCGAGTCGATCTCCCGCGCGGCACCCCCGTACCGGCGGTTCCAGAGCACGGCACCGGCCCCCACATCCGCGACCGTCTGACGCACGACACGTTCGGCCGGGCCGCGGCGCAGTACGAGCGCACCGCCGCGCTCACGGAGACGATCGTCGAGCGACGCCAGTGAGTGATGCAGCCACCAGCGGGCTGCGCCACCGAGCGGACGGACGCCCGGCGACTCCTCATCGAGCACGTAAAGCGCGATGACCGGTTCGCCTCGATCGATCGCGGCCCGGAGCGCCGGGTTGTCGGCGAGTCGGAGATCGTCGCGGAACCACACGATCGAGGGGGATGTCATGGACACCATTCTCTTCGAGCTTTCGGTGCGGGTTCGTCGTTCACCGCCGACGGCGGTTTCGGCGGCGGGGCGTCTCGTCTGCGGTCGACCACAGCGCCCAGAGGACGAGGAGCGGCTGCAGGAACAGCCTCCCGAGCCGTCGAGCATCCGTGTCGAGTCCCGGCGTCGAGCGTTTGGTCCGCCACTGGTGGACGTTGCCGGGCATCACGGCGACGAAGAACGCGGCGGTCGCCCAGCCGATGCGCCGACGCTCCTTCGGCAACGCGAGCAGCCCTGCGGCGAGTGCGATCTCCGCAGCGCCGGAGGCGATCACGATCGCGTCCTTGTCGAGCCTGGTCAGTCGGGTGGCCCAGTCCGGCACCACCACCCGGAATCCGCGGGTGCCGAGGAAGTGGCCGACCCCGATCGCGCCGAGCGCGATCGCCAGGATCCATCGTGCGACTGCTCTGTCCATCCGCTCACGTTACGTGATGTGAGGGTGGGTTCGAGACTTCCGTCCTCCTCGGCCGCGCGATGCCCGTCACTCCGTGGAGGGCATCCGGGTCCGCTCCCAGGAGCGGAACTCGTCGACGATCTCCGGCGTGTGCGTGTGGTGGAGGTAGTGCGTTCCGTCGAGCGGTACGACCGTTCCATCGGCGACGGCCTCGGCCTGTTCCTCGTGCAGATCCACCCACGTGGGGACGGCAGGATTGTCCGCCACGACGAACAGCAGCAGGGGGAGCTCTTCGGGGAAGCTCGTGCCGAGAGCATCCTCGAAGTTCGCGGGGAGCAGCGACATCGCGTTCAGGTAGGTGGGGCTCAGCGTGTTCCGGTCGGTGAGCAGCGCGATCTGTTCCCGTGCCTCCTCGGAGTACATGGACTCGTCGTATCCCGTGCCGCGGAACGACGCGATGAGTCGCACCAGCCCGAGGTTCTTCGCTGCACCGAAGAGTCCGACGGGCAGTTCGGTGTCCGAGCCGGGCTGACCGGGGACGCTGCTGTCGATCCCGACGAACGCCCGCACCTCGTCGGGATAGCGGTTCGCGAACTGGATGCCGTAGATGCCGGCGATGGAGTGACCCATCAGGACGTAGTCATCGATGCCGAGCTCCTGCAGGGCGGAGTGCGTCTCGGTCACGATGTTGTCGGTGGTGCGGGCCCGATCCGTGCCGTCGCTCAGCCCGTAGCCGAACGGCTCCACCACGATGACGCGATGATCCTGGGCCAGCTCGGCTACGAGCGGCTCGAAGTCGAGCACGGGCGATGCGGTGCCGAAACCCGGCAGGAGCACGATGTCCTCCGGACCCTCACCGGTGATCATGATGTTCATCTCCTGCCCGTCCACGGTGACCTTCTGCCCGTACGGCTCGATGCGATCCTGTTCGATGGCGGTGGCCACCGCGTTGCCCACGGTGGTTGTGACCAGTCCGACGGCGATCACGGCTGCGACGGATGTGAGCGCGATGAGCACTCTCTTGACGGGCTTCTTCATGCCGACCTCTCTCTGCGCACGCACTGTGCGCCCTCGTTCCAGCGTGCTGCCCGGCGTCCGCTGCCGCGTCGACCTGCCGTGGACACTCGTGTACTGCGATCGCAGTACACGACGCTCATCCCGGTGGGGGATCCGGGAGTAGGCGTCCCGGTGAATACTTGTGTGATGCCGGCACCTCGTCCCCCAGGAATCGCGGCGCCGCTCTCCGACGTGATCGCCGTGGTCGTGGTGGTCGTGTTCGCCGTGTCGCCCTTCCCGGACGAGGCGTTCCGCGCGGCCGGATGGCTGCTCGTCGTCGCCCTCGTCCCCGCGTCCGCGATGCCGTTCCGTCGCCGGCATCCCCTCGTCGTGCTCGTAGTCAGCCTGCTGTGCGCAGTGTGCCTGTCATTCGCGGGTGTCCTGTCGCCGAGCGCACTCATCGCCATGGCGATCAGCGCCTTCGCCGTCGTGGACCGTCGCGGGCGACTCGTCGGGACCGTCACCGTGGGCTCGGCGGCGGCGATCGTCTTCTTCTCCAACGCGATCCCGCTCGGCGGGGATCTCTTCGATGCCCGCGCGCTGCAGTTCGTCTTCATCATCGCCCTCGCCGGAGCGCTGGGGGACGCGACCAGGTCACGACGCGAGTTCGTCTCCGCCATGACAGAGCGAGCGGAGCGGGCCGAACAGGGGAGGGAAGGGGAAGCGCGGCGACGGGTCGCCGAAGAACGGGTGCGCATCGCGCGCGACCTGCACGACGTGGTCGCGCACCAGATCTCGGTCATCAGCCTCAACGCGGGCGTGGCGTCATCCGCGCTGGAGAACCGGCCGGAGCGTGCGCGCGAGGCCCTGAGCACCATCCGCCGTTCCTCTCGCACGGTGCTCGCCGATATCGGTGGGCTGATGGCGCTGCTGCGCTCCGACGATCCGGATGATCGTCGCGATCTTCGCCCGCAGGTCGGCCTCGCCGGTCTCGACGACCTGACGGCGCAGTTTCGCGAGGCCGGGCTGGATGTCGATCTGCAGGACGAGCCCGATCGGCCCGCACTCTCGCCGGCCAGCGATCACGTCGCCTACCTCGTGGTCCTCGAAGGATTGACGAATGCGCACAAGCATGGAGCGGACGCCATAGCGCTCGTCCGGCTGCGCACGGAAGACGGTGCGCTCCACCTCATCGTCGACAATCGGGTGGCGGCGGAATCGGAGGCGGTGTCGGGTGCGGGTGGCCACGGACTGCGTGGACTTCGCGAGCGCGTCGCCGCCGTCCGCGGAGATGTGCAGACCGGCCGGGCCGGGAGCACATTCCGCCTCGAGGTGCGCATCCCCCTCGACGGAGGAGCGCCATGATCCGGGTGCTCGTCGTCGACGATCAGCCGTTGGTGCGGCAGGCTGTCCGCGACATCCTCGTCGACGGCGGCATCGACGTGGTCGGTGAGGCAGCGAACGGGCGCGAGGCGGTGTCCGCGGTGCACGAGTCGATGCCGGACGTCGTGGTGATGGACATCCGGATGCCGGAGCTCGACGGCATCGCCGCCACCGCGCAGATCCTGAGCGCGTCGCGGTCCACCGCGACCCGCGTGCTCATCCTGACGACCTTCGAGGAGGACCACTACGTCGTCGCCGCACTCCGCGCCGGCGCGAGCGGCTTCATCGGCAAAGGGGCGGAGCCGGAGGACATCGTCAGCGCCGTCCGTGTGGTGCACCGCGGTGAGGCGCTCCTGTCGCCCGCCGCGACGCGGTCCCTGATCGAGCGCTCCGTGCCGCCTCGGCATCCGCGAGCCGATGCCTGGCACGAGGAGCCGCTGCGACAACTCACGGAGCGTGAGCGTGAAGTGCTGCTCCTCGTGGCGGGCGGGGCGTCGAACCAGGACATCGCGGATGGCCTCGTGATATCGCCGCACACCGCGAAGACCCATGTGAACCGCATCATGTCGAAGCTCCACGCACGCGATCGCGCGCAGCTCGTGATCCACGCGTACGAGTCGGGGATCGTGGTCGCCGGCGCCTGAGCGCACGCCGCTCCGGCGGTGTGCGCTCAGGCGTGCCCGCGGCGGTCGGGACGGCGTGATCATGCGAGTAACCTGGACACCGACCCAGATGGAGAGTTTCTGTGCCTGAAAACGCCCGGCCGAATGACGGCTTCGCCCTGTTCACTGACCGAAACGTCGTCGCGATGCGCGTCAACGGCGATCTCAAGGATCTCGCCACGACCGTGACCGACACCGACGAGGTCGAAGCGGTCACGATCGACAGCGACGATGGACTGAACATCCTCCGCCATTCGGCGGCCCATGTGCTGGCGCAGGCGGTGCAGCGCATCAACCCGCAGGCGAACCTCGGCATCGGCCCGCCCATCACCGACGGCTTCTACTACGACTTCGGTGTCGAGACCCCGTTCACACCCGAGGACATCAAGGCCATCACGAAGGAGATGCAGCGCATCGTCCGCGAGGGCCAGCGCTTCGTCCGCCGCGTGGTGACCGACGAAGAGGCCCGCGCCGAGCTCGCGAACGAACCGTTCAAGCTCGAGCTCATCGGTCTCAAGGGCGGGAAGGAAGCCGCCGAGGGGGCCTCCGTCGAGGTCGGCGAGGGCGAGCTGACGATCTACGACAACACGACGCGTGACGGCGAGGTCGTCTGGAAGGACCTCTGTCGCGGACCCCACCTGCCGAACACCCGCATGATCGGCAACGGCTGGGACCTCACCCGCATCGCTGCCGCGTACTGGCGTGGCAGTGAGAAGAACCCGCAGCTGCAGCGCATCTACGGCACGGCCTGGCCGACCAAGGACGAGCTGCGTGCCTACCAGCACCGCCTGGAGGAGGCCGCCAAGCGCGACCACCGCCGCCTCGGCAAGGAACTCGACCTGTTCTCGTTCCCCGAGGAGATCGGCTCCGGCCTCTCGGTCTGGCACCCTCGCGGCGGTGTGATCCGCGGCGAGATGGAACAGCACGCGCGAAAGCGCCACATCGAGGGCGGCTACACCTACGTGTACACGCCGCACATCTCGAAGGAAGACCTCTTCCTCACCTCGAACCACCTCGTCACGTACAAGGAGGGCATGTTCCCGCCGATCGTGATGGACGAGGAGCGCGACGACGAGGGCAACATCACCAAGCAGGGCCAGGACTACTACCTGAAGCCCATGAACTGCCCGATGCACATCCTCATCTACAAAGAGCGTGCGCGCAGCTACCGTGACCTGCCGCTGCGGTTCGCCGAGAACGGCACCGTCTACCGCAACGAACTCTCCGGCGCCCTGCACGGCCTCACCCGGGTGCGTGGTTTCACGCAGGACGACTCGCACCTGTTCGTCACGCCGGACCAGCTCGAGGCCGAGGTCGCCAAGGTGCTGGAGTTCATCCTCTCGATGCTCCGCGACTTCGGTCTGACCGACTTCGAGCTCGAGCTCTCGATGAAGGACGACGAGAAGTCGAAGTGGATCGGCTCGGAAGAGTTCTGGGAGTCGTCGACCGATGCGCTGCGCCGCGTCGCCGTCGCGTCCGGACTCAAGCTGACGGAGGTTCCCGGTGAGGCCGCGTTCTACGGCCCGAAGATCGACCTCAAGACGCGCGACGCGATCGGCCGCACCTGGCAGCTCTCGACCGTGCAGGTCGACCCGAACCTGCCGGAGCGCTTCGACCTCGAGTTCATGGACAAGGACGGGCAGAAGAAGCGCCCGATCATGATCCACCGCGCGCTGTTCGGCTCGATCGAGCGGTTCTTCGCGATCCTGCTCGAGCACTACGCGGGTGACTTCCCGGTGTGGCTGTCTCCGGTGCAGGTCGTGGGGATCCCGGTCGCCGACGACTTCGCCGACTACCTGGGCGACGTCATCGACACGCTGCGTTCCCAGGGCGTGCGCGCCGAGCTCGACACCTCGGACGACCGGATGCAGAAGAAGATCCGCACGCACACGACCGGCAAGGTCCCGCTGCTGCTGATCGCGGGGGAGAAGGACCGCGACGCGGGCACCGTCTCGTTCCGCTACCGCGACGGCGCACAGGAGAACGGTGTGCCGATCGCCGACGCCGTGGCCCGTATCCGTGCCGCCATCGACTCGCACGCCCTCGTGCAGACAGCCGGGGACCTGGCGTGACCGAGGGGGAGCAGCCGCTGGAGGATTCCGGGCTCCTTGCCGGGGTTCCGGACGAGTTCCAGCGGCTGTGGACCCCGCACCGGATGGCGTACATCCAGGCGGGCCCGGAGCCGCTGCGCGAGGAGTGCCCGTTCTGCGAGGCACCGAAGTTCCCCGATGCCGAGCGGCTGGTCGTCGCCCGGGGCGAGACGGCCTACGTGCTGCTGAACCTCTTCCCGTACAACTCCGGACACCTGCTCGTCTGCCCGTACCGTCACATCGGCACGTACGACCAGGCCACGCCCGAGGAGGTCGCCGAGATCGGCGCGCTGACGCAGACGGCGATGCGGGTGCTGCGGGAGGTGTCGCGCTGCGACGGTTTCAACCTGGGCATGAACCAGGGCGCGGTGGCGGGCGCCGGCGTCGACGCCCATCTGCACCAGCACGTGGTGCCGCGCTGGACGTCGGATGCGAACTTCTTCCCGATCATCGCGAAGACCAAGGCTCTCCCGCAGCTCCTCGGCGAGGTGCGCGAGGCCGTGGCGAATGCCTGGCCCCAGCAGCAGGCGTGACGTCGGCGCTGTGACGTGGTGACTTCAACCGTCCGCGCGGGCGCCGGCATCGTGCTCCTCGCACTCGCCCTTCCGATCGCGGCGTGCGCGTCGCAGCCACGCCCCGAGCCCACTGCTTCGCTGAGCGTGGAGGACGAAGGACGTGCCTTCCTCCTCGAGCAGGGGTACGCCACGAACGAGGGGCGTCTCGCTCCGAAGACGCCGGAGCACGAGCGCCTCGTCGCCGAGGTCATCGACAGCGGCGTGTGGGAAGGCATTCCCGACGAGGATCTCGCCTGGATGAGCCTGGAGCTCACCCTCGACGTGTGTCTGAAGGCGATCGAGTCCGGTCATGACGTCGACGTCGATCGGGTGCAGGCCCACATCGACGATCCGGGCATCCTCCAGACTTGGGCTCGCGCGTTCGGGGAATCGGACCCTGGCGTGCCGTTCATGCTCGGAGGTCTGGCGATCACAGGGATGAAGCACCTCTGCCCGGACGATTATCCCGACTGGATCGCTGCGTATCGCGAGCTCCCGATCCCGACCGGGTGAGCCCGAGAGGGGCACACCCGGTCATCGGCCTCAGCGCACCTGACGTGCCGTGAACTGCATCCGCGGGTGGGCGTAGAACTCCTGCGCTTCGACCAGCTGGAGCTCGCGCTCACCGGACTCCAGCGTCGCCTTGAGCAGGTCGTACACGCTGGACGCCGTGCGCTCGAGAGCGACCTTCGCGCTGCCGGTCTCGACGTAGTGCGCCGTGAACAGCGCCGCCGTGACGTCGCCCGAGCCGTTCGCCTTCATCGGCAGGTGCGGGGTCTGCACGATCCAGGCGCCCTGCTCATCGGCGGCGAGCATCTCGATCGTGCCCTCTTCGCGGTCGGGACGCTCGACGCTCGTCACGAGCACGGTCCCGGGACCCATCGCGCGAGCGACATCGACGGACGCGAGAGTGGATTCCAGGGTGTCCGGCTCGGTGCCGGTGAGGAAGCCGAGCTCGAACTGGTTCGGTGTGATGATGTCGGCCACCGGAACGACGCGTTCGCGCAGCAGGACCGGGATGGCGGGTGCGACGAAGCAGCCGGACTTCGCGTTGCCCATCACCGGGTCGCACGCGTACACGGCGTTCGGGTTCGCGGCCTTGACACGAGCGACCGCGTCGATGATCACGTCGCCGATGCCCTCCCCGCCCTGATAGCCGCTGAGGATCGCATCGATCTGGCCGAAGACGCCGCGGTCCTCGATGCCGGTGATGACTTCGCGCACGTCGTCCGGTGCGATCAGAGGACCGCGCCAGGCGCCGTAGCCGGTGTGGTTCGAGAAGTTCACGGTGTAGACCGGGAGCACCTCGACGCCGATGCGCTGCAGCGGGAACACGGCGGCGGAGTTGCCGACGTGCCCGTAAGCCACTGCTGACTGGATGGAGAGGATCTTCATTCTCCGACTCTTTCGTTCAGGGCGGGCCGGTGCCCGCGACGGATGGTCATCGCCCCGCGGCGACGAGGTCTGCGACGAGCGACTCGGCCTCGCCGTCGGAGAGATCGTGCACGGTCAGGCGCAGATGGTGCGAGGGCTCCGCCTTCTCGTCGAGGGCGAAGTCATCCCCGGTACGGGCGAGCCAGCCGCGTCGCATCAGGCGATCGGCGATGGTGCGCGCGGGCTGCGGGAACTCGACCCACAGGCTCATGCCGTCGGACGGCGTCGCATCGATGCCGTCGGCACGCAAGCGTGCGGCGAAGGCGGAGTTCCGCTCGGCGTAGTGCGCAGCGGCGGCGGCGACCTCGGCCATCACCGCCTCGTCTGTCAGCTGTGTGAGGGCGAGACGCTGCAGGAGGTGGCTCACCCAGGTCGTGCCGGGGCTCAGCCGCATCGCGAGTCGCTCGGCCGTCTCGACATCGGTCGCGGCGATCGCGAGGCACATGTCGGGGCCCAGGAACTTCGATACGGAGCGCACCAGCGCGAACCGGCGGTGGGCCGGTCCGATGAGCGACTCGTAGTGTCGCTGCGAGAGCATCGAGAAGTGATCGTCTTCGATGATGAGGACGTACGGGTGATCGGCGAGCACGGCGCGGAGCTCGGCGGCACGCGACGCCGTGAGGCTCGCCCCTGTCGGGTTCTGCGCGCGCGGCGTGCAGATCACCGCGCGGACGCCGGCCTCGAGCGCCGAACGCAGGCCGTCGACGGTCATCCCCTCGGCATCGACGGGGACGGGCACGGCGCGGTATCCACCCAGCCGCACCGTGTGGATGCTCGCCAGGAAGCACGGGTCCTCGAGCGCGACCGCGTCATCGCGCATCAGCGCCTGGGCCAGCAATCTCTCGACGGCGTCGACGGCGCCGCTGGTGATCGTGATGCGGAAGTCGACGTCGTCCAGATCGGCGGAGATCCACTCCCTGGACCACTCCTCGAGGCCCCGATCGATCACGGGCTCGCCGTAGAGCACGGGGCGGGAGGCGATTGTCATCAG
>NZ_PCOY01000004.1 GCF_002979475.1 Microbacterium sp. MYb62
TAAGCCTCACAGCGCCGATGGTACTGCAGGGGGGACCCTGTGGGAGAGTAGGACACCGCCGGACTCCTTTTAGACAAGAAAGCCACCCAACGCTGGGTGGCTTTCTTGCGTTGTGCTGGAGAAGAGCCATCCCTCGCGGGGTGGCTCTTCTGCGTTAAGGCGACCGCGGCCGCACGACTCAGCGCTTCAAGCGCGCCTCGAGCATGGCCGCGCACTCCTGCACAGCTGCAGCCAACAGCTCCTCATCCAGATCTGAACGCCCCCACGTGACAGCGACCGCCGCAACGGGCCACCCGGCAGGGTCGAGAACAGCAGCGCCCGCGCTGCGCAGTCCGTCAGCGATCTCACTGTTCTCGGTCGCGTACCCGCGCGACCGCACGTCACGCAGCAGCTCCCGCAACTCCCGCGGCGTCCGTGGCCCGACGCCCGTGCGGTCGGGGAATGCCGATGCATCTGGGTAGAGCGCCCTCACCTGCTCGCGCGGAAGCGCAGCGAGCATCGCACGCCCCGAAGCCGTGAGATGTGCGGGAAGCCGCACGCCGACATCCGTCACGAGTGCAGGCCGCCGTGGTGCGCGTTCCTCGACGATGTACAGCACGTCGCCGCCGCTCATCACCGCGAGGTGCGCACTCTCGCCGAGACGGTCGGACATCGCGGCGACCAGAGGTCTTCCCCGTCGCGCCAGCGGCTGCTGCCTGGCGTACCCGCCGGCGAGTTCGAAGGCGGACGTGCCGAGACCCCATCGTCTCTCCTCACGCAGATGCAGCACGAAGCCGCGCGCAGACATGGTGGTGAGCAGGTGGTAAACGGTCGACCGAGGGAGAGCGAGCTCGCGGGCGATCGCCGACGCTGCCACCGGAGCGGGTCGTCCGGCGAGATAGCTCAGGATGCGGAGCGTGTTCTCCGCAGCGGGGACCTGTGAGGCGTCGGGTTTGTCTGGTATCACAGACACAGCATCGCACGAACGGGTGTCCGCGAAGGCACGTCGGGTGTGGAATCGAGTCATGACCGAACTCGCCCCCGTGCTCGTCGGAGCGGCCCCGTTGTCGCCTGCCGACGTCGTCGCCGTCGTCCGTCACGATGCTCCTGTGCTGATCGATGCGGATGCACTCGCTCGCGTCGCCGAGACCCGACGCGTGATCGATGGCCTGGCAGCAGACCCGAACCCGCACTACGGCGTCTCGACCGGCTTCGGCGCTCTCGCCACGACGTTCATCGCCCCCGACCGGCGCCTCCAGCTGCAGGCCAGCCTGATCCGCTCGCACGCCGCAGGCACGGGGGCCGAAGTCGAGCGCGAGGTGGTCCGCGGTCTCCAGCTCCTGCGCCTGCAGACCCTCGCCTCCGGCCGTACCGGCGTTCGCCCGGTCGTCGTCGAGACCTATGCCGCGTTGCTCAACGAGGGCATCACCCCGGTCGTGCGGGAGTACGGATCGTTGGGCTGCTCGGGCGACCTTGCTCCCCTCGCGCACATCGCCCTTGCTGCGATGGGCGAAGGCGACGTGCGCGACGCATCAGGCGCCCTTCTTCCCGCCGTCGAAGCCCTCGCCGCCGCGGGCATCGAGCCGCTCACCCTCGTCGAGAAGGAGGGGCTCGCGCTCATCAACGGCACCGACGGCATGCTCGGCATGCTGGTGCTCGCCCTGCACGATCTCGAGACGCTCCTGCTGACCGCCGATGTGGCCGCAGCGATGTCGGTCGAGTCCCAGCTCGGCACCGACGCCGTGTTCGCCGCCGACCTCATGGCGCTCCGTGCGCAGACGGGTCAGGCCGAGTCTGCGGCCAACCTGCGCGCCTTCCTCGGGGATTCCCCGATGGTCGCGAGCCACAAGGGGCCGGACGACGGCCGGGTGCAGGACGCCTACTCGCTGCGGTGCTCGCCTCAGGTGCACGGCGCCGCGCGCGACACCCTCGCCCACGCGGCACTGATCGCCGGCCGTGAGCTCGCCAGCGTGATCGACAACCCTGTCATCACTGTCGACGGACGTATCGAGTCCAACGGCAACTTCCACGGCGCACCGGTCGCGGCCGTTCTGGACTTCCTCGCGATCTCCGTCGCCGATGTCGCCTCGGTCTCCGAACGCCGCACGGACCGTGCCCTGGACCCGGCCCGCAGTCACGGACTCCCGCCCTTCCTCGCCGATGAGGTCGGCGTCGACTCCGGCCTCATGATCGCGCAGTATGCCGCAGCCGGAATCGTCTCCGAACTCAAGCGCCTCGCGGTGCCGGCATCCGTCGACTCGATCCCGTCTTCCGCCATGCAGGAGGATCACGTGTCGATGGGGTGGGCTGCGGCCCGCAAGCTGCGACGCGCGATCGACGGCCTCGGTCGCGTCCTCGCGATCGAGATCCTCACCGGCGCCCGCGCCCTCGACCTGCGCGCGCCGCTGCAGGCAGGACCCGCGACCGGGGCCGTGCGCGACCTCGTCCGCACCGTCGCCGCCGGCCCCGGTCCCGACCGTTTCCTCTCGCCGGAGATGGAAGCCGTCACCGCCCTCGTCCAGTCGGGCGACGTCGCCCGCATCGCAAAGGAGCACACTCATGGTTGAGTCCAGGGCATCCGACACCAGCTCTCCCGACACCACCGCTTCGGAGAACCCGGTGTCCGGGCCGCGCGTCGTCCGCGCCGCCCGCGGCAATCAGCGCACCGCGAAGAGCTGGGGTGCCGAGGCCGCCAAGCGCATGCTGATGAACAACCTCGACCCCGAGGTCGCCGAGCATCCGGAAGACCTGGTGGTCTACGGCGGTACCGGCAAGGCCGCCCGCAGCTGGGAGGCATACGACGCGATCGTGCGCACGCTCGACGAGCTCGAGCCGGATGAGACCCTGCTGGTGCAGTCGGGCAAGCCGGTCGGCGTCTTCCGCACGCACGAGTGGGCGCCGCGCGTATTGATCGCCAATTCCAACCTCGTGGGGGACTGGGCCACCTGGCCGGAGTTCCGTCGCCTCGAGGAGCTCGGGCTCATCATGTACGGGCAGATGACCGCCGGGTCGTGGATCTACATCGGCACGCAGGGCATCCTGCAGGGCACGTACGAGACGTTCGCCGCCGTCGCCCGCTCGCTCGGTCGCGACTCGCTCCGCGGAACGCTGACTCTCACCGGTGGCGCCGGCGGGATGGGCGGTGCCCAGCCGCTCGCCGTGACCATGAACGACGGGGCGGTGCTGATCGTCGACGTCGATGAGTCGCGTCTCTCCCGCCGGGTGGAGCACGGCTATCTCGACGAGTACACGACCGATCTCGACGCCGCCGTCGCGCGGATCGTCGCGGCCAAGGAGGCGGGCGAAGCCCTCTCGGTCGGCGTCGTCGGCAACGCGGCCGAAGTGTTCCCCGAGATGCTCCGCCGCGGTGTGCCGATCGATATCGTGACCGACCAGACCAGCGCCCATGACCCGCTCGCCTACCTTCCGGTCGGGATCACGGTCGCGGAATGGAAGACCGAGGCCGCGCGCGACCCCGAGGCGTTCACGCGCCGCTCGCGCAAGTCGATGGCTGCCCACGTCGAGGCCATGGTGGCCTTCCAGGATGGGGGAGTTGCGGTGTTCGACTACGGCAACTCGATCCGGGCCGAGGCGCAGCTGGGCGGCTTCGACCGGGCGTTCGAGTTCCCCGGGTTCGTGCCGGCGTACATCCGCCCGCAGTTCGAGGAAGGACGCGGACCGTTCCGTTGGGCGGCTCTCTCCGGCGACCCTGAGGACATCTACAAGACCGACCGGGCCATCGCCGAGCTCTTCCCCGAAGACGCCGCGCTGCACCGCTGGCTGGAGAAGGCCGGGGAGAAGGTGCACTTCGAGGGACTGCCCGCCCGTATCTGCTGGCTCGGGTACAAGGAGCGCCACCTCGCCGGCCTCAAGTTCAACGAGATGGTCGCCTCGGGTGAGCTCTCCGCCCCGATCGTGATAGGTCGAGACCACCTCGACGCAGGCTCCGTGGCATCTCCGTACCGCGAGACCGAGGCGATGAAGGACGGCTCGGACGCGATCGCCGACTGGCCGCTGCTGAACGCCCTGCTCAACACGGCATCCGGTGCCTCCTGGGTCTCGCTGCACCACGGCGGCGGCGTCGGCATCGGCCGCTCGATCCATGCCGGCCAGGTCACCGTCGCTGACGGGACGGAGCTGGCGGCGCAGAAGCTGGAGCGCGTGCTGACGAACGACCCCGGCACCGGAGTCATGCGGCACGTCGACGCCGGCTACGAGCATGCGCGGGAGGTCGCCCGTGAGCGCGGCCTCAACGTGCCGATGCTCTGAGGTGCCGCTGCACTGAGGCAAGAGCTCTGACACACTGTCCCTCGGAAGGATGCGGATGCGCACTCTCATCACGAACATCGCGGAACTGACCACCAACGTTCCCACCGGTGGTGACCTCACCGGGACCCTGAACGATGCCGCCGTGCTGATCGAGGGTGAACGGATCGCCTGGGCCGGCCCAGCCGCAGACGCTCCAGCCGCCGATGAGGTCGTGGACGTCGACGGTCGTGCCGTGATCCCCGGGTTCGTCGACAGCCACAGTCACCTCGTCTTCGCGGGCGATCGCGCCGCGGAGTTCGAGGCGCGCATGGCGGGGCAGAAGTACGCGGCGGGCGGCATCCGCTCGACCGTCTCCGCCACGCGTGCCGCGACCGATGACGAGCTGCGCGCACGGCTGCGAGGCTTCCTCGACGAGATGCTGGCGCAGGGTACGACGACCGTCGAGATCAAGAGCGGCTACGGGTTGAGCGTCACCGACGAAGAGCGACTGGTGCGTCTGGCGGCAGAAGTGACGCCCGAGGTGACCTTCCTCGGCGCGCACGTGGTCCCCGCCGACTACGCCGACCGTCCGGATGAGTACGTCGATCTGGTCACCGGCCCCATGCTGGATGCCTGCGCTCCGCATTCGAAGTGGATCGACGTCTTCTGCGAGACCGGGGCGTTCACGGTGACGCAGTCGCGTCGGGTGCTGGAGTCGGGCATCGCGCGCGGACTCGTCCCTCGCGTGCATGCCAGCCAACTCGGACCGGGGGAAGGCGTTCGTCTCGCCGTCGAGCTCGGTGCGGCCTCCATCGACCACGGCACCTATCTGACGGATGCCGATGTCGACGCGCTCGCCGACTCCCACACTGTGCTCACCCTGCTGCCGGGCGTCGAGTTCTCGACGCGGCAGCCGTATCCGAACGCGCGCCGCTTGATCGACGCGGGAGTCACCGTGGCCCTGGCGTGCGACACGAACCCCGGATCGAGCTTCACCTCGTCGATGCCGTTCTGCATCGCCGTCGCCGTGCGCGACATGGGGATGACCCCGGCCGAAGCCGTGTGGGCGGCCACCGCGGGTGGGGCGATGGCGCTCCGCAGAGACGACGTCGGCGTGATCGCGCCCGGGGCCAGAGCCGACCTGGTGCTGCTCGACGCGCCGACCCGCATCCACCTCGCCTATCGGCCCGGCGTTCCTCTCGTGAGGACCGTCTGGAAGGACGGTCGGGCGATCGGCTGAGCCCACTCGGCGCGCGGCCGATCGAGTCGCGTGAGCTCGGCTTCGGGCCAGCTCACCTGATCGACCTGCTCATCTGACCGACCGGCTCACTCCAGCGCATGGGCGACCACGACGGCCGCCGCTGCCGACCACGCCTGCGGGCGGCAGGCTGCGGGATACGGGAGGGGCGCGCCGCCGGGCACCAGCGCATCTCCCGAATGCAGCTCGGGCACGCGATAGTCGAAGCCCTCCGCGAGGTCGAGCAGCTGGCCGGCGACCATCCGCGCTTCCGCGTCGAGACCGGCACGCATCATGCCGTGCACGGCGATGGCGGTGTCATGCGCCCACACGCTGCCGCCGTGGTAGCTGAGCGGCCAGTAGCCGGCGGCTCCGGTCGACATCGTGCGGATACCGTAGCCACTCGACATGCTGGGTGCGGTCAGGAGCGCGGCACAGGCCTGCTCCTCCTCGCGGTCGAGGAGGCCGGTACCGATGAGGTGGCCGATGTTGCTCGTGAGGGTGTCGACCGGGGCGCCGTGGGCGTCGAGCGCGACCGCCGGGTAGTGCCCTTCCGGCGTGGTCACCCAGTAGGCGGCGCGGAATCGTTCGCGCAGATCTGCGGCCCACGCCCGGAGCTCGGCTGCGCCGGATTCGCCGAACGTGTCGAGCAGGTCTGCACCGCGGATGGCGGCTTCGTACGCATAGCCCTGCACCTCGCTCAGAGCGATCGGTCCCTCGGCCAGGCGTCCGTCTCGCCACTGGATCGAGTCGCCCGAGTCCTTCCAGCCCTGGTTCGCGAGCCCGTGACCCGACTCGTCCGCATAGTCGATGAAGCCGCTGCCCGAGGCATCGCCGTGCACAGTCATCCAGGTGAGCGCCGCGCGTAGAGCGGGGAGCAGTTCGCGGACCTCCGACTCCGGCATCCCGGCCGCGTTGGCGTCGGCGAGCAGGCAGATCCACAGCGGTGTCGCATCCACCGTGCCGTAGTACAGCGGCGGCAGGTGCACGCCCTCATTGGGCAGCGAGAGGGCGCCGCTGCGCAGCTCGTGCGCGATCTTGCCCGGAGCCTCGGCCGTCGATGCGTCGTGCACGGTGCCCTGCAGGCGTGCCAGCACGCGCAGGGTGGAGGCTGCCATGTCGGGATCGACCGCGAGCGCGAGCCGCGCGGCCCAGAGCGAGTCCCGACCGAACAGCGTGAAGAACCAGGGGGCCCCGGCGGCGTAGAACGCATCATCCGGATGCGCGGGCAGGGCGAGGCGGAGGGCGGAGAGGTCGGCGGTCGCCTGCTGGATCCAGCGCGCCGCGCGCGAGTCGGAGGGAACGGTCGGCTGCGGCGCCTGCGACGGCAGCGCGGCGGTGACGACGAGTGTCGGGTCGTCGAGGTCGACCGTCCAGCCCACGGCGACGGAACCTCGCGGCGGAACCAGCACATCCCACCGCAGTACCAGGGCGTCGCCGTCCTGCGTCGCCGTGGCCTCGGGCGCGGTGAGCGCGAAGGACGCCTCTCCCGCCCGGCAGACGGATCCGTCCCAGGTCCACGTCGCATCGGCGGCGAGCCCGGCTTTGACGAGTTGCATGGGAGCGAAGTCCGGGACGACCCGGACGGCGATGCCGACCGGAGTGGCCGTGTCGAGGTGGGCGGCGACAGTGATCCGCTCGGAGAACGACCCCGGCCCCACACGCCGGTCGCGATCCATCCGCACCTTGGGGTCGGCCGATTCGTCGTCGAGCCCGCGCAGAAGATCCGTCAGGACCACCTGCTGCGGCGCCGGAGAAGCGCATCCGATGGACTCGAGCGCGGTGCCGGCGACCGTGGTCTCGATGCTCCGGATGTGTCGCACGTCGCCGTGATAGATGCCGTGGATCGGAGCGGTGCCCATGCGGCCGACATCGTCGGACCAGGCCTGGGTCGGCGCCTCGAGCATGATCACGGCGTCGTCCAGCAGCGGCTGGAGGGGCGGGGTGGGGGTCATTCCTTGACGGCTCCTTCTGTGGAGTTCATGATGCGGCGCTGGAAGACGAAGAACATCACGGCGACGGGGATCGTCATGATGAGTGCGGCCGCCAGCTTGAGCGGGTACTGGGTGCCCTGGCTGAGTCCGCCGCTGGCCAGGGACGCGACGCCCTTGGTGAGGGTCGTCAGGGCGGGGTCGTTGGTCGACACGATGAAGTGGCTGAGCTCGTTCCAGGAGCCTTGGAACGACAGGATGACGATCGTCACGAGCGCAGGCGTCGCCATCGGCAGCACCACCGACCAGAACAGCCGGAACGTGCCGGCACCGTCGATGCGAGCCTGCTCCTCGACCGACTCGGGGATCGACTCGAAGAAGTTCTTCATGATGAACACCCCGGCCGCATCGACGAGCAAGGGCAGGACCATCCCGGCATAGGAGTTGAAGATGCCGAGCTGGTTGATCACGAGGAACTTGGGGATCAGCAGCACGACGGTCGGCACCGACATCACCGCGACCAGGGCGGCGAAGACGACACCGCGCCCGCGGAAGCGGAGTCGAGCCAGTGCGTACCCGGCGAGCGAGTTGAAGAACACGCGCCCTGCCGTGACGAAGATCGTCACGATCGCGCTGTTCACGAACCACGAGGGGAAGTCGGAGTTGCGGAACAGGCGCTCGTACGCCGCGAAGGTCCACACGTCCGGGATGAGCGTGATCCCGCTGGACGCGGCATCCTCATCGGTCTTGAAGCTCGTCGCGACCTGGATCAGGAACGGATAGATGTAGATGATCGCGAGGATGATCAGCAGCGCGTAGAGCGCGATCTGCCACGTCAGCTGCTTCGGGGAGAGCCGCCTCATGACGATGCGCCCTTCGACGGGGACTCGTAGGCGCGGATGCGGCGCTTCGACACCGGCCGCTCGCGCAGCACCCAGCGCTGCAACAGCGTGAAGATCACGATGATGACGAACAGGATGAACGCGATCGCCGCTCCCTGCCCCCACTCCTGGTTCTGGAATGCGGTCTGGTACGACAGGTAGGCAGGCGTGAGCGTGGTCTTGCTCGGCGCTCCTCGGGTGCCGGTGTAGATCTGGTCGAACACCTGCCAGCAGCCGATGAGGCCGAGGGTGAGCACGGTGAACAGGGTCGGACGCAGTTGCGGGAGCGTGATGCGCCAGAAGCGCTGCCAGCCGTTCGCGCCGTCCATCATGGCTGCTTCGTCGACGTCGGCGCCGAGGTTCTGGAGACCGGCGAGGAAGATGAGCATGAAGGTGCCGGAGGTCGTGAAGATGGCCATCAGGATGTAGGCGCTCATCGCGACAGAGGGGCCGGCGAGCCACTCCCACCACGACACTCCGAGGGTGCCGCCCTGGGTGAGGGCTGCGGGACCGGCGTCGAGGCCGACCGTACCGAGTGCCAGATGGAAGATGCCGCGCGGATCGTTGAACCAGTTGGGGCCGTTGATGCCGAACCAGGAGAGCACGTCGTTCACGGCTCCGCTCGAGGTGAAGAGGAACATCCACAGCACGGTGATCGCGACGGTGCTGGTCACCGAGGGGAAGTAGTAGGCGGTGCGGAAGAAGCCGCGACCGCGGAGCATGGCGCGGTTGACGAGGATCGCGAGGAACAGTGCGAGTGCGGTCTGCAGCGGGACCACGAGCGCGACGTACCAGGCGTTGTTGCGCAGCGACGTGCCGAAGTCCTTCGTCGCGAGCCCGCCGTCGGTGAGCACGGCGGCGAAGTTGTCGGCGCCGACGAACGACACCGATCCGGAGAGGGGGCTGCCGCGGCCGGCCCAGTCCGAGACGCTCACCCAGAGCGCCATGATCACGGGGATCAGGAGGAAGACTCCGAGGATCACGATCACCGGCGCGGTGAACAGCCACCCGGCTGCCGCCTCGCCGCGGCGGAGCCCGGTGGCCCCACCGCGGCGAGGCGTTGCCTTGACCGTCATGGTTACTCGACGACCGCTTCGAGGTTCGACTGGACGGAGTCGAGGATCGCGTTCGGGTCGGCGGTCTTCAGCGACTCCAGCTGGGAGTTGAAGTCGGCGATGACGTCGGCGGTCCCCGCCTGGTTCGGCGGGAACTGCGCGTACTCCGCGCCGGCGAGGAAGGGCTCGAGCTCCGGGTACGCCGAGGTCCAGTCGGCGGCGGCGGATTTGATCGACGGCATCGGGCCGAAAGCCTCCGAGAACGCGAGCTGGCTGTCAGCGCTCGTCAGGTACTCGACCAGTTCGAGAGCGGCCTGCTGGTTCGGGCTGTCGGCGGCCATGCCCCAGCAGTTGGTGAACTGCAGTGTGCCCGCACCTCCGGGGCCCTCGGGGAGCGCGGAGACGGTGTATGCGAGGCTGCTGTAGTCGTTCGACAGCGCTCCGGTGATCCAGTTGCCCTCGATCACCATCGCGGCGGACTGCTTGCCGAGAGCTTCTCCGCCCCAGCCGGCCCCGACATCCTTGGCGAAGGCGAACGTGCCGTCGGCGAGGTGCGACTTGACGTAGTCGAGCGCTTCGACGTTGGCAGGGTCGTCGGCGATGGCCTTGCCGTCGCTGACGAGGCCGCCGCCTGCCTGCGCCATGAAGGCGCCGACGCGCTGGTATTCCGCGCCGAAGGCGAGACCGACGTGGTCGGCAGTGGTGAGCTTCTGCGCCACGGCGGCCAGGTCGTCCCACGTCTTCGGCAGATCGGCGTCGGTGAGTCCGGCATCGGCCCACATCTGTGTGTTGATGATGAGGGACAGCGTCGAGAAGTCCTTCGGCGCGCAGTAGAACGTGCCGTCGACCGTGAAGTTCTCCACGAGCGAGGGGTAGAAGTCGTCCTTGTTGGCGAGCTGGTCGCCGTAGGCCTCGAGCGATCCGTTGGCGGCGTAGCCCGACGCCTGGTCGGTGGACAGGTAGAACAGGTCGGCCGGGTCTCCCGCGGCAAAGCCCTGCGACAGCTCCTGATCGAGGTTGCTGGCGACCTGGACCGTGACCTTCGTCCCGGAATCGGCCGACCAGAAGTCGACGGCGGACTGCACGGCCTCGGTCTCGGCATCGCCGGACGAGCCGATGAGCACCGTGAGCGCGTCGTCTGACGAGGTGAGGCCCTCGGCGTCAGCCTTCTGGTCGTCTCCGGCGAAACCGGAGCCGCAGCCGGTGAGCACGAGCGCGCCGGTGAGCAGCACCGCCCCGGTGCCGAAGACTGCGCGAGTGGTGTGCCGTGTCATGGTCTCTCTCCTTTGATGAGTCACTGCGGGCGACGGCCTCGGGGAGGGCCGTGCGGGATCAGCACAGAAATTTGAACGATCAAACTCTGCGTGGAATAGGCTAAGCGGGAGTCGCGGGAAGTGTCAACCCGGGACGTGAAAGAGGAGGTGCGATGGCGAAGGCGCCGACCGTCGAAGACGTCGCCGAGCGTGCAGGCGTCTCCCGGCAGACGGTCTCCAACGTGCTCAACACCCCGGACATCGTCCGCCCGGCGACCAGAGAGCGCGTCATCACGGCGATCCACGAACTCGGCTACCGGCGGCACGCGGCGGCGCGACGGCTCCGTCTGCGCCGCAGCTCGACGATCGGCATCCGCCTCGATCCCTACGTCGGCGGGATCTCGGGCGTCGTCCTCGACCGGTTCGTGCATGCGATCACGGAGCGGGCGAGCGAGCGAGGAATGCGGATGCTGGTCTACGCCGCTCGCACGCGTGAGGAGGAGATCGCCAGACTCGCGGAACTCTGGGAGGGATCGGAGATCGATGCGGCGATCATCACCGGCACCTCGCGCGACGACCCGCGCGTTCGCAGCCTCGACCAGGACGGGCTGCCGTTCATCTCGTTCGGCCGACCGTGGGGCGAAGACGACATCGCCGACCCGCGCCATCTCTGGGTGGACGTCGACGGAGCGGAAGGAACGCGTGCAGCGACCGTGCATGCCCTCACCCGAGGTTCGCGGATCGCCTTCCTCGGCTGGCCGACGGGCTCCGGGACCGGTGACGACCGCGAGCGTGGCTGGCGTGAGGCGATGGCAGCGGCCGGTGCTCGGGGCACGCGGCTGACGGCGGAGGAGGGCGTACCGTTCGCGCGCGCGTGCATAGACGCGGCGCTCGCCGCCGGGTCTGTGCCGGATGCCGTCGTGTGCGCCAGCGACTCGCTCGCCGTCGGCGCGCTGCTCGCGATCGCCTCAGCGGGACTCACGCTGCCCGTGATCGGCTTCGACAACACGCCGACCGCCGAGGCGCTGGGCTTCTCGAGCGTCGAGCAGCGACCGGAGGATGTGGCGACGGCGATCCTCGAGCTCCTGATGGGCCCGACCGGGGAGATCGTGGCGCCGCGGACTCTGCAGGCCGGTTCAGCGCATGCGCTGATCACCCCGGAGCTGGTGGTCCGCTGACGCCGCCGTGAGAGCGTTCCGGCTCAGCGTCGCGACGCGAGGCCCGCGAGCAGCTCCAGCACGCACAGCGCGGCGAGGCGGACCGTGCGCGCATCGTCGGCATCGGCTGTCGCATCCACCTCGGCGAGATCGGCACTGGCCACGCGGGGATCCGCGGCGACGGCACGAGTCAGTGCACGCAGCTCCCACGCCTGCATGCCTCCCGGCACGCTCGCCGGGCAGCCGGGAGCAACGGAGCGGTCGCACACATCGACGTCGATGTCGAGATGGATGCGCGAGCCGATCCCGGCTCCGGCGACCTCGACCGCTTCCGCGACGACGTCCTCGACTCCGCGGTGGCGGAGTTCATCGAGGGTGATGACCCGGATGCCCCACTCGGCGGCGCGCCGCGCGTAGGCGGCGGAGTTCGCGAAGTCGGCGATGCCGATCTGCACGATCCGCGCCGGGTCGATCCGGGCTGTGCGCAGCGACGATGCGGCGGGGGCGTCTTCGACGAGGCGCCGCACAGGCGTTCCGTTGGAGACGCCGTCGCGCAGATCGAAGTGCGCATCGAAGGTGATCAATCCCGTGGCCTCGGACCCGAGTGCGACCGGGTAGGTGAGGGAGTTGTCACCGCCGAGCGCGATCACGAGATCCGTCGCGGCCGTCAGCTCGCGCACGCGGGAGATGACCCTCGCCTCTCCGTCGGAACCGTCGGGATCGGTCACGTCGCCGGCGTCGGTGATGTGCAGCACCTCGTTCAGCTCCACCGCGGGCGGACCCATCACCGTCGTTCCATAGCGCGGGAGCGCCTCGCGGATCGCCGCCGGAGTCGCGTGCGCCCCGGTCGGCGAGAGCGAGGTGCGCCACGTCGGCACCCCGAGCAGCACCGCGTCGGCGGTTCCGCCGAAGGCGGGCCAGGAACCGGCGCGCGGCCAGAGCGGATCGTGTGCGAGTGCCATGTCAGACTCCGGGGATCAGTGCGTGGGCGATCGTGAAGATGGCGAGGCCGGCCAGGGCGCCGACGAACGTGCCGTTCAGGCGGATGTATTGCAGGTCGCGGCCGACCATGAGCTCGATCTTCTCAGTCGTCTCGGCCGGATCCCAGCGCTCGACGGTGTCGGTGATGATCGAGGCGATGTCGTGTCGGTAGCGGTCGACCAGGAAGACCGCCGCGTCCGACACCCAGGTGTCCACGCGGTGCTGGAGCGCCGCGTCCGTCGTCAGGCGCTCGCCGACCTCCTGCAGGGCCTGCACGGCTCGGCGGCGCAGACCGCTCTCGGGGTCGGCGAGGGCGGTGAGCAGACCGTTCTTCGCCGTGTTCCACGCCTCGGCAGCGAGGGCGCCGACCCGCGGGCTGTCGAACAGCGAGGCCTTGGCGTTCTCGAGCTTCGCGCGCGTCGCCGGATCGTTCTGCAGGCTGTCGGCGAGACGCGCCAGATAGCCGTCGACCGCGAGGCGCGCCGGGTGACGGGGGTCGGCCTGCACGGCATGGACGAACTTGACCGCCTCGTGGTACACGGTGTCGTCGACGAAGCGATGGGCCAGTTTCGGCACCCAGCCGGGAAGGCGACGCGAGACGAGTCCGGTGAACGACGCGGCATTCGCGTCCAGCCAGCGGGCGATGCTGTCGGCGGCGAGATCGACGGCACCGTGATGCGCGTCCGCCTCGACGATCTTCTCGAGCCAGGCGCCGGCGGGCGGCCCCCATTCGGGATCGACCAGGTGCTCACGGGCGAGGTCGGTGATCAGGTCGCGCACATCGTCGTCGCTCAGTGCGTTGAGCACCGCCGTGGCGATCGTCGCGCCTTCGGCCCCGACCCGCTCCGCGTGAGGTGCCTCGCGCAGCCACTCACCCGCGCGCAGGGCGATCCGCGTGCTCGACAGCTTGGTGCGAACGACCTCGGCGGCGAGGAAGTTCGTCTCGACGAACTCGCCGAGCGTGCGGCCGATCTCGTCCTTGCGGTTCGGGATGATCGCGGTGTGCGGGATGGGCAATCCGAGGGGGCGGCGGAAGAGCGCGGTCACCGCGAACCAGTCCGCGAGCGCGCCCACCATGCCGCCCTCGGCCGCGGCACGGACATAGCCGAGCCAGCCGATCCGCTGCTGGAACGCGAAGGCGATCACGAAGACGAGGGCCATGAACACCAGCGCTCCGAGCGCCACGGCCTTCATGCGTCGGAGCGCGCGGAGCCGCTCCTGATCGGCGGGCGAGAGCTGCGTCATCGGTGTTCGCGGCATGACGTCATCCTTTCACGCCGCCGCACGGGCGGTACCGGCTGAGGCGCGCGCGTCGTCTCGGCGGTCAGACAGCCAGGGAGCCCACAGGGCGAGTACCCTCGAGAGGTGATCGAAGACATCAAGAAGCGGGCTCTGCACCGCACCAGCATCCTCGAGGGTCAGATGCGCGGCGTCGCGCGGATGATCGAGAACGAGGAGTACTGCATGGACATCATCACGCAGTCACGGGCCATCCAGCGCTCTCTCGAGTCACTGAACCGGCTGCTGCTCGAGAACCATCTGCAGACGCACGTCACCCACATGTTCGAGGAGGGCGGCGACGAACGGGACAAGGCCGTCGTCGAACTCCTCAAGGCGTTCGACTTCGACCGCAAGTAGGCGACTCGACGCAGCGCCCCGACGGAGCGGTCGAGGCGCTGCGCGCGGAGAGTCGCCGGCCGCCGTCGAAGACCTCATCGTCCTCGGCGTCGTATCCCCAGGCCTGCGGTCGCCGTGAGAACCGCCCGAGAGTGCGTACTCCTCTTCCGTACCTGACCTGCGTCCGCGAGTGCGCTCTCAGAGGGTGAAGACCAGGAACCCCGCGACGAGGGCAGCGATCGAGCACGCGAGAGCGAGGGCGCTGACGACGTAGGCGGCGGCACGCCCCCCGCGCGAGTCGTGCACGCGGCTCGACAGCCCGAGGCACACGCCGCCCCCGGCGACGCCGACGAGCGCGAACCCCGCGCTCAGGAACCACATCGAGAAGACGGGCATCCCCTCGACGAGTTCCCCTCGCATGCCCACGGCGAGCTGGGCGGCCAGGGTGACCAGCGCCCACGCGACGAGCGCCGCGAAGGACGACGCGATCGACCACCCGACGACGACGATCGCCCCGAACGTCGTCCGCGGCGGGTAATAAGCCTGGGCCATGCGGACGAGCCTACGGAGCGGGACCGCCTCGCGGTGTCACGATCTGGTCTCGTCCGGTTTCGTGCGGAAGGGCACAATCGGTCGCGAGGTGAAGGATCGACAACGGATATCGTTGTCGATTCAGCAGGAGACTTCCGATTTCGCTATACCTGGCGCAGTTCCTGTGCCAGACTCGCGGCAAGCGAATCTCAATGGGGAGGCTCCATGCCCGACACCACCCGAACGTCGACGGCGACGATCGACGCACCCACCATCACCGGTGCGGTCCGCCTCGACGGTGTGACCAAGCGATACGGCACCGCCACCGCGGTCGACGACCTGAGCCTCGATGTGCAACCGGGGGAGTTCCTCTCCCTCCTCGGCCCGTCCGGCTGCGGCAAGACGACCACGCTGCGCATGATCGCGGGCTTCGAGTATCCGGATGCGGGGGACATCCTCATCTCCGGCCGGAGCGTCCTGAACCTCCCGCCCTACCGGCGCGAGGTCAACACGGTGTTCCAGGCGTACGCCCTGTTCCCGCACCTCACGGTCGCCGAGAACGTCGCGTACGGCCTGCAGCAGCGGCGCGTGCCCAAGGCCGAGCAGCGCGAGCGCGTGAGCGAGGCACTCGACATGGTGCAGCTGCGGGCCTTCGCCGACCGCAAGCCGACGCAGCTCTCCGGTGGTCAGCAGCAGCGCATCGCGCTGTCTCGGGCGCTCATCAACCGGCCGAGCGTGCTCCTGCTCGACGAGCCGCTCGCGGCATTGGACCGGCAGCTGCGCGAGGAGATGCAGCTCGAGTTGAAGCTGCTGCAGGCACGACTCGGCACGACCTTCGTGTTCGTGACCCACGATCAGGCCGAGGCGCTGTCGATGAGCGATCGGATCGCCGTGATGCGTGCGGGGCGGATCGAGCAGCTCGATGCGCCGGACACCATCTACGCGGAACCCGCGTCAGCGTACGTCGCGTCGTTCATCGGCCAGCAGAACTTCGTGCACGGCACGGTTCGTGCAGACGGGGACGCGGTCGACACGTCCATCGGGGTGATCTCCGGGCGCTGGGGCGGGGAGAAGGTCGCTGCGGGGCAGCCGGCCGTCGCTGCGATCCGCCCTGAGCACGTCCGGTTGGAGCGAGGCCAGGGAACAGGCGTTCCCGGGCGGGTGCTCGGCGTCTCCCACCTCGGCGAGACCCTGCAGGTGGCCGTCCGCATCGGTGAGGACGCGACCTTCCTCTCGAGAATGCCGGCGCCGACCGCACCCCGGGTGGGTGTCGACGACGAGGTCCGGTGCGTCTGGAGTGCCGTGGACGCACGCCTGTTCGCGGCCGACGGAATCCCGACCACCGCGACGCACGTGATCACCCTCCCCAAGGGCGGCGGTCGATGAGGGGCACTCCTCCGGTGCGCGTCCTCGCGCACCGGAGCGCCGCACGGGTGATCCGCACCGAGCTGACCCGCCGCGGCTTCCTCGCCACTGCCATCATGGCGGGCGGCGCGGTCGTGCTCAGCGCCTGCACACCGGGGCAGAACGCCGCCGCCGTGCACGCCAAGGGCGGCCCGCTCGAGGACAAGCTCTCCATCTACAGCTGGGGCGACTACGACGCCCCCGAGGTGCTCGAGCAGTTCACGGCCGAGAGCGGCCCGCGCATCGTGCTCGATGCCTTCAACTCGAACGAGGAGCTGATCGCCAAGCTCGTCGCGGCGCGCGGCACTTCGGGATACGACATCGTGGTGCCGACCGGGGTGTTCGTCGGGCCGATGGCCGAGAACGGGCTCCTGCAGAAGTTCAACCTCGATCTGCTGCCGAACATGAAGCACGTGGCACCCGAGTTCCGCGGACGCTCGTGGGACCCGGGCAACGAGTACTCGGTGTGCAAGGCCTGGGGAACCACCGGGTTCGTGTACGACAAGAGGGTGATCTCGCGGGAGCTCACGACCTGGAACGACTTCATCGACGCCGCACAGAACGAGGCCTCCGGCTCGACCTCCGTGCTCGACGACCCTGCGCCGCTGTTGGGCATCTACTTCTGGGCGAACGGCATCGACTGGACCACCACGGATCCCGACGACCTCGACGCGGTCGAGAAGTTCCTCGTGGAGGATCTGGCCCCGCACGTCTCGGCGTTCGACTCCTATCCCGGTGGATCATCCATCCCGCAGGCCTCGCATGCCCTGCTCCAGTCCTACAACGGCGACGCGCGTCTCGGCATCTTCGAGTCCGACGATCCCGACCGCTGGCAGTGGGTGCTGGGGAGTCCCGCGACCGAGCTGTGGATGGACAACTGGGCGATCGCCGCCGGTGCGCCGCACCCCGAGGCGGCGCACGCGTTCATCGACTTCGTGCTGCAGCCCGACGTGCAGCTCGCGCAGGTCGACTACATCGGATACGACACCGGTATCTCGGGCATCCGCGACGAGGCGGAGGCCGCGGGGCTCGAGCGGCTCGACATGGTGTTCTTCGACGAGGAGCAGGTGGCCACGATGCATGAGGGAAAGCTGACGGAAGCGCAGGATCGCGTCGTCTCGATCTGGAACTCGATGAAGGCGGCCGCCGGTGCCTAAGCTCAAGTTCGGTCTCGCGATCCCCGCCTGGGTCTGGCTGCTCGTCTTCTTCGTCGCCCCGATCTTCATGGTGGTCGTGTTCAGCTTCGGCTACAAGCCGAGCATCTTCGCCACGCACGCGCTCGACCACCTCTCGTTCGACCGCTACGTGGAGGCGCTGTCGCCGACGTTCTTCAGCACGTTCCTGAACACCCTGTGGATCGGCATCCTCGGAACGGCACTGTGCCTGGTGATCGGCGGTCCCGTCGCATACTGGATCGCGGTGAAGGCGCCGCCCTCGAAGCGCGGGCTCCTGCTCGCGCTCGTGATGGTGCCGTTCTGGACCAACTTCCTGGTGCGCACGATCGGCTGGCAGGTGATCCTCGCCCCCGAGGGGTGGCTCTCGCAACTGCTGCAAGGCATCGGGGTCATCCCCGGTCCGCTCGATCTGCTCTATTCGCGCGGTGCCGTGCTCCTCGGGGTCGTCTACAACTACCTGCCGCTGATGATCCTGCCGCTGTTCGTCGCCTTCGACCGGGTGTCAGGGCCGCTGCGCGAGGCGAGCAAGGACCTCGGCGCGAACAGCGTCACGACCTTCCTGCGAGTGACCGTGCCGCTGGCCAGGCCGGGCATCATCGCCGGGGTGCTCCTGGTCTACATCCCGCTCATGGGCGACTACATCACCGCGACGGTGCTGGGTGGGGCGAAGGGCAACATGATCGGGCAGGTCGTGGCGAGTCAATTCCAGACCGCGCAGAACTGGGCGCTCGGATCCGCGATGGCGGTGCTGCTGATCATCGTCATCATGATCTCGATCGCTGTCGCCGCAGGGCTGCTCTGGCTCGTGACGTTGCCGCTCCGACAACGCAACCGCCTCGTCCTGGGAGAGGGATCATGACTGAGACGAAGACCGCCGCGCCCGCGGCGTCGGCACCACGGGTGCGCCGGGGCGCCGGACGCTTCCTGCTGCCGATCTGGGCGGCGCTCGTGTTCCTGTTCCTGTTCCTGCCGATCCTCGTGATCATCGTGTACTCCTTCAACGTCGGACGACTCCTGGTGTCGTGGGACCACTTCGGTTTCGACTCGTTCCTCGCCATCGTGAACAAGCCCGCGATCCGCGATGCCGTGCTCGTGTCGGTGCGCACCGGACTGCTCGCCGCGCTGCTCGCGACGGCACTGGGAACGCTCGCCGGCATCGCGATGGCCCGCAACCCGGGGAAGTGGGTGTGGTGGTTCCTGGGCCTCCTGCTGCTCGTGTCGGTCACTCCGGAGATCGTGGATGCCGTCGCCCTGCTGCCGTGGCTCGTGTTCCTCGGACAGGACGTGGGTCTCGGGATCTTCAATGACGGCACCATGCGGCTCGTGGTGGGACAGTCGTTGTTCTCGGTCGCGATCGTGTCGTACATCGTGCGCGCGCGTCTGGTCGGGCTGGACGCCCGGCTGGAGGAGGCCTCGGCCGACCTCTACGCACCGCCCGTGCGCACCTTCCTCAAGATCACGCTGCCGCTCGCGATGCCGGCCGTGCTCGCCGGGTTCCTGCTCTCGTTCACGCTGAGCCTCGACAACACGGTCGTGTCGGCGTTCGTGCAGGTCTCCGGCACGACACCGTGGCCGGTCTACGTCCTCAGCGCGCTGCGCAGCGGCCTGCGTCCCGAGATCGCCGCGGTGTCGACGATCATGCTCGTGCTCACGCTCCTCGCGCTCGCGTTGGTGGCGGTGGTTCTCAAGAGGGCGGGGGACTCGGCGACCGAGATCGCCCGCACGATGGCAGGAGGATGAACATGTCGCACGCAGACCTGGTCTTCGTCGGCGGAGAGCGAGGCGGGCGGGTGTTCCTCGCGGATGCCGCGCGCTCCACGGCGCGTGCAGTGGCCGTGACGGACGGCCTCATCAGCGCAGTCGGGCACGATGTCTCGGCGCTGATCGGCCCCGACACCGAGGTCGTCGACATCGAGGGCGGACTGCTCGTTCCCGGTTTCCAGGACGCGCACGTGCATCCGGTGTGGGGCGGTCTGGACATGCTCCGATGCGACCTCGCCGACCTGTCGACACGGGAGGAGTACCTGGCGCGCATCGCCGAGTACGCGGCCGAGCATCCCGACGACGAGTGGATCCTCGGCGGCGGGTGGCAGATGTCGGCGTTCCCCGGAGGCACGCCGACGGCGGAAGACCTCGATTCCGTCCTGCCCGATCGCCCGGCGTTCCTGCCCAACCGCGACGGTCACGGCGCCTGGGTCAACACCCGTGCGCTTGCGCTCGCCGGCATCACCCGCGACACGGAGGACCCCGTCGACGGGCGGATCGAACGCGATGCCGCCGGCGCCCCCGCCGGCACGCTGCACGAAGGCGCGATGGGCCTCGTGAACCGGCATCTCCCCGGGGAGTCGCTCGAGCGACTGGTCGAGGCGCTCCTGCAGGGCCAGCGGTATCTGCACTCCTGGGGTGTGACGGCCTGGCAGGACGCGATCGTCGGCACCGAGTACGGCGATGCGGGCGACCCGCTCCCCGCATACCTCGCCGCCGCCGGCACCGGTGCGCTCACCGGCCGCGTCGTCGGCTCGCTGTGGTGGGATCGGTCGCGCGGGTTGGAACAGATCGACGACATCGTCCGGCGTCGCGACGAGAGCACGGTCGGGCGCTTCCGGGCGCGCAGCGTGAAGATCATGCAGGACGGCGTCGCGGAGAACTTCACCGCCGCGATGCTCGAGCCCTACTGCGACGGCCACGGGCATCCGCGCGAGGACTCCGGGATCTCCTTCGTCGAACCCGAGCTGCTCAAAGAAGCCGCGACCCGCCTCGACGCCCTCGGGTTCACGCTGCACTTCCACGCGATCGGCGACCGCGCCGTGCGGGAGTGCCTGGACGCGGTCGAAGCGGCGCTCGTGCACAACGGGCCCCGCGGCAACCGGCACCACATCTCCCACATCCAGGTCGTGCACCCCGACGACATCCCACGGTTCCGGGCGCTCGACGTCACCGCGAACATGCAGATGCTCTGGGCGACGCTGGAGCCGCAGATGGTCGACCTCACCATCCCGTTCCTCGGGGAGCAGCGCAGCACCTGGCAGTATCCGTTCGGCGACCTGCTGCGCTCCGGCGCCGCGCTCGCCGCGGGGAGCGACTGGTCGGTGAGCACGCCCAACCCGCTGGCCGCGATCCACGTGGCGGTGAATCGCCGTTCCGCGCCCACCGAGTGGGAGGGCGACTACGACGCGTTTCTCCCCGAACAGGCGATCGACCTCGCCACCGCGCTCGTCGCCTACACGGCGGGCTCCGCGCGGGTGAACCATCTCGATGGCACCGGCACGATCGCGGTGGGGATGCGCGCAGACCTGGCCCTGCTCGACCGCGACCCGTTCGATCATCCCGTCGACGAGATCGGCCTGACCGAAGTGCGCGGCACCTGGGTCGAGGGGGAGCGGGTCTACGACTCCGAGGGATGAGCCGCGGGACGAGCCTGAAGGCAGGAAGCCTCGGCGACGCGATGTCGCCGAGGCCTCCTGCCTTCGTGTACTCGCGTCAGACGGCGGCGGCCTCGTCGGCCACGAAGAGCGCGTCGTCGAGCACCGCGAGCCCGCGCACCAGCTCGTCCTCGCTGATCACCAGCGGTGGGGCCACATGCATGCGGTTGAAGTGCGTGAACGGCCAGACGCCGGCCTTCTTGGCGGCCGCGGCGAAGGCGCCCATGGGGGCGGCGTCCGCACCCGAGGCGTTGAACGGCACGAGCGGCTCGCGCGTCTCCTTGTCGCGTACCAGCTCGATCGCCCAGAACAGCCCGAGCCCGCGCACATCGCCGACGCTCGGGTGCTTGTCCGCCCAGGAACGCACCGTCGGCTCGACGATGCGTGCGCCGAGGTCGCGCACGCGCTCCAGGATGCCGTCGCGACGGAACACCTCGAACGTCGCGACACCTGCCGCGCACGCCAGCGGGTGGCCCGAGTAGGTCAGCCCGCCCGCGAACGGCATCGTGTCGAAGGCGCTCGCGATGCGGTCGGAGATCACCACGCCGCCCAGAGGCACGTAGCCCGAGTTGACGCCCTTCGCGAAGGTGATCAGGTCGGGACCGGCGTCGAACGCGTCGATGCCGAACCACTCGCCGAGCCGGCCGAAGCCGACCATGACCTCGTCGGCGATGTATACGATGCCGTGGCGGTCGCACAGTTCGCGCACACCCTGCAGGTAGCCGGGCGGCGGGACGAGCACGCCGTTCGTGCCGACGACGGTCTCGATGATGATCGCCGCGATGGTCTGCGGACCCTCGAGCAGAATGGTCTGCTCGAGATGGGCGAGCGCGCGCTCGGATTCCTGCTCGGGAGTCTCGGCGTGGAACGGCGAGCGGTACAGGTACGGCCCGAAGAAGCGCACGGCTCCGGAGTCGACGGTGTCGTTCGCCCAGCGCCGCGGGTCGCCGGTGAGGGAGATCGCGGTCGAGGTCGAGCCGTGATAGCTGCGGTACATCGACAGCACCTTGCGCCGCCCGGTGAACTGGCGGGCCATCCGCACGGCGTACTCGTTCGCCTCGGCGCCGCCGTTGGTGAAGAAGACCTTCTCGAGGCCTTCGGGGGCGACCTCGGCGATCAGGCGCGCGAGCTCTCCGCGCACGTCGTTGGCGATCGACGGCTGGATCGTCGAGAGGCGGCCAGCCTGCTGCTGGATCGCGGCGACCAGGTCGGGATGCCGGTGCCCCAGGTTCAGGTTCACGAGCTGGCTGGAGAAGTCGAGGTAGGAGTTGCCCTGGTAGTCCCAGAACGTCGATCCCTCGCCCGCGGCGACGGGCAGCGGGTCGATCAGGCCCTGCGCGCTCCAGGAATGGAAGACGTGGCCGCGGTCGTCCGCCCGCACCTGCGCCTCGGCCTCGGGGGCGGGGAGCGGGTGCGAGACGCCGTGGCGGTCGGTGAAGTTCGTCATCGTGATCGCTCCGTGTCAGTGGTTGCTCGGAAAGCCCAGGTCGATCTGGGACGGGGTGTGGTCGGGCCAGCGGGTCGTGACGACCTTGGACCGCGTGTAGAAGTGCACCGACTCCGGACCGTAGATGTGGGAGTCGCCGAAGAGCGAGTCCTTCCACCCGCCGAACGAGTAGGCGCCGATCGGCACCGGGATCGGCACGTTCACACCGACCATACCGACCTCGATGTCGAACTCATACTGTCGGGCGGTACCGCCGTCGCGCGTGAAGATCGCGGTGCCGTTGCCGTAGGCGTTGGCGTTCACGAGGGCCACCGCGTCGGCATACGTCTCGACGCGCACGACCGACAGCACCGGGCCGAAGATCTCGTCCTCGTAGACCTTCATGCCGGGGGCGACCTGATCGATCAGGCTGACGCCGAGGAAGAAGCCGTCGGAGTCGAACTCCTTCTGCGTGCCGTCGATCACGACCTTCGCCCCCTCGGCCGCGGCTCCGGTCACGTAGGAGGCGACCTTGTCGCGGTGCTCGCGGGTGATGAGCGGACCCATCTCGCTCGCGGCATCCGTGCCGGCGCCGATGGTGAGGCCGCCGATGCGGTCCGCGATCGCCGTGACGAGTTCGTCGGCGACGTCTCCCACCGCGACCAGAACCGAGACGGCCATGCAACGTTCACCGGCGGAGCCGTAGGCGGCGGAGATCGCCGCATCGGCGGCCCCGTCGATGTCGGCATCCGGCATCACGACCATGTGGTTCTTGGCGCCGCCGAGCGCCTGCACGCGCTTGCCTGCGGTCGAGGCGCGCTGATAGATCGAACGGGCGATCGGGGTGGAGCCGACGAAGCTGACGGCGTTGACCCGGGGGGAGTCGAGGAGCGCGTCGACGGCCTCCTTGTCGCCGTTGACCACGTTGAGCACGCCGTCGGGGAGCCCCGCCTCGGTGAAGAGTTTCGCGATCCACACGGCAGCCGACGGGTCCTTCTCGCTCGGCTTCAGGATCACCGTGTTGCCGCAGGCGATCGCTGAAGCCACCATCCACAGCGGCACCATGACCGGGAAGTTGAACGGCGTGATCGCCGCGACGACGCCGACGGGCTGCCTGACCGAGTGCACATCGACGCCGCGGGAGACCTGCTCGCTGCGCTCGCCCTTGAGCAGATGCACGAGGCCGGCGGCGAACTCGACGTTCTCGATGCCGCGTGACACCTCGCCCGCCGCATCCGAGAGCACCTTGCCGTGTTCGGAGGTGACGATCGCCGCGAGCTCGGGTGTGCGCTCCTTGAGCAGCTGGCGCAGGCGGAAGAACACATCGGCACGCTTGATCAGGCTCGTCTCGCGCCAGGCGGGCAAGGCGGCAGCGGCGGCGGCGATCGCGGCATCGACCTCGGCGGTGGATGCGAAAGCGACCTGCTTGGAGACCTGCCCTGTCGCGGGATCGAAGACCTGGCCGGTGCGCGCCGCTTCCGCGGTCTCTGCGCCGTTGATGACGTGACGGACGATGTCCACGATGTTCCTCCGACTGCTGAAATTGATGATCCGAACACTTTGACCGGCGTTCGATAGGCTGATGCTTCTCAATGATCACAGAGGGAGAGAATGACGAGCGATGTCAGAGCGTCAGGACTTCCATCCCATCCGGACAGATCGTCCGACGCGCGACCACGCGCTCCTCACGATCGCCGATGTACTCGCGGAGCCCGCGCTGCAGGCCGGCGCGCCCGAGGTCGTCGTCGGCGGCGCCGCGCTCGATGCGGCCGTGCGCTGGGTGCACGTGTCCGACAGTGCGGGTGTCGCCCGTCTGCTCGACGGCGGCGAGCTCCTGCTCAGCACCGGAGCCGGGTGGCCGACCGCCGCCGAGGAACTGGCCGACTTCGCACTCGGCCTGTCCCATGCCGGAGTCGCGGGCATCGTGGTCGAGCTCGGGTCCGGGCAGACGCGCGTCCCGGATGCCGTCGTCGAGGTGTGCACGGAGCGTGGGCTCGCCCTGATCGCCCTGCACAGCGAGGTCAAGTTCGTGGCCGTCACGGAGGCCGTGCACCGGGCACTGATCGCCGCGCAGACCATGGCGCTGCGAGAACGCCAGCATCTGCATGACCTCTTCACGGCACTGAGCCTGCGGGGAGCTCCGGCCGATGTCGTCGTCGCCGAGACGGCGCGAGCGCTCGGCGCGCCTGTGGTGCTGGAGAACATGGCGCGCGAGGTGATCGCGCACGAGACTCTGCGGACGCCGGTGGCGGAGGCGCTGGGAGAGCTGCGCTGGACGGACCGCGTTCCCGTGCAGGCGCGAGGAGTGCGGTGGGGGACCCTGCTCGCGCTGCCGGGGCCTGCGCATCCGGCCGGCCGGCTCACCGTGCTCGAGTTGGGGGCGACGGCCCTCGCTTTCGGTTGTCTCGCGGACGACGGGGATTCCGAGTGGTCGATGCTCGCGCAGCGTGGCCTCATCGACGATCTGCTCGGCGCGCGCTTCGCGAGTCCGGATGACATCGTGGCCCGCCTCGCGACCAGTGGATTCACGTTCCTCGGGCGTCACTGCCATGGCATCGTGGCCCGCGGTGCGGAGTCGGCCGGACAGCTCGCGGAGCGTGCGGCGCAGTCCGGGTTCGCTGCGGTCTCCGCGCTGGTGGGCGACGACGTCGTCGCGCTCCTGTCGCTGCCGGCATCCGTCGCGCTCTCGGATGCGGTCGTCGCACGCATCGTCGGGCCCGACCGCACCGTCTTCGTCGGACCGCCTGCGGATGATGTGCTGGGTCTGCTCGCCTCGCTGCGTGCGGCGATGGGGCTGGCGGCCGGCGATCGCTCGGATGCCGGTCCGCGAGTGCGGCGAGTGGACGACCGCCCGCTGGAGCGCTTCGTCGCCTCTTTGCGTGATGATCACCGTCTGCTCGCTCACAGCGAGCGGATGCTGGCGCCGATCGTGGCCTATGACCGTGAACGCCGGGGCGACCTGCTCGATGTGCTGTCGGCGCTGGTCGCCCATCCCGGTAATCGCTCGGCCGCGGCAGCCGCGAGCCACCTCTCGCGTTCGGTCTTCTACCAGCGCCTCACGGTGATCGGTGACCTCCTCGAGATCGACCTCGACGACGGGGAGACGCTCGCGGCGCTCCACCTCGCCCTCCTGACGAGACGGAGCACCGGGTCCGCAGGCCGACCTTGACCTGTGTGACGTCGCTTGTCTTGCACCGCGCGTGCTCGCCCTCGGACCGGTGCTCCGTCGGGCCGGTGCTCGTCCTCGGACCGGTGCTCGCCCTCGGACCCGTGCTCCGTCGGGCCTGTTTCTCCCGACGCCGGGAGCCGCAGTGTCCTGGCTTCCGGGTGCACGCTGCACGCCGACACGCCAGATGTCGGACGTACCGCACGGAAACGGCCGACATCTGGCGTGTCGGCGTGCGTTCCGCGACGGTCAGAGCACCGACTGCGCGCGTGTCAGCACATCCCGCAGGATCTGCTCGATCTCGCGGAACTCCGAAGGGCCGACCGTGAGCGGTGGTGCGAGTTGGATCACGGGGTCGCCGCGGTCGTCGGCGCGACAGTACAGGCCGGCCTCGAAGAGTGCGGGGGAGAGGAAGCCGCGCAGCAGCCGCTCGGACTCGGCTTCGTCGAAGGTCTCCTTAGTGGCCTTGTCCTTCACCAGCTCGATGCCGAAGAAGTATCCGTCACCGCGCACGTCGCCGACCAGCGGCAGGTCGAGCAGCTTCTCGAGTTCAGCGCGGAACAGCGGGGTGTTCTCGCGCACATGGGCGTTCAGCCCCTCCTCGTCGAAGATCGCCAGGTTCTCGAGGGCGACCGCGGCCGACACCGGGTGCCCGCCGAACGTGTAGCCGTGCGGGAAAGAGACATCGCTCTTCGAGAAGGGCTCGTAGATGCGATCGCTGATGATCGTCGCTCCGATGGGAGAGTAGCCGCTCGTCATCCCCTTGGCGCACGTGATCATGTCGGGCACGTAGCCGAGGCCTGTGCAGGCGAAGGTGTGGCCGAGGCGCCCGAACGCGCAGATGACCTCGTCCGAGACGAGCAGCACGTCGTGGCGGTCGCAGATCTCGCGGACGCGGGCGAAATAGCCGGGAGGGGGCGGGAAGCAGCCGCCGGAGTTCTGTACGGGCTCCAGGAAGACCGCAGCGACGGTGTCGGCGCCTTCGAAGAGGATCATTTCCTCGATGCGGTCGGCCGCCCAGCGCCCGAAGGCCTCGATGTCGTCGGCCGGTCCGCCCATCTCGGCCGCGCGATAGAAGTTCGTATTAGGCACGCGGAAGCCGCCGGGGGTGACCGGCTCGAACATCGACTTCATCGCCGGGATGCCGGTGATCGCCAGCGCTCCCTGCGGAGTGCCGTGGTAGGCCACCGCGCGCGAGATGACCTTGTGCTTGGCGGGCTTGCCCTGCAGCTTCCAGTAGTGCTTGGCCAGCTTGAACGCGGTCTCGACGGCCTCGCCGCCGCCGGTGGAGAAGAAGACCTTGTTGAGGTCCCCGGGCGCTTCGTCGGCGAGACGGTCGGCCAGTTCGATCGCCGCCGGGTGCGCGTACGACCACAGCGGGAAGAACGCCAGCTCGGAAGCCTGCGCCGCCGCGGCTTCGGCCAGTCGGCGGCGCCCGTGGCCGGCGTTCACCACGAAGAGCCCGGCGAGGCCGTCGAAGTACTCCTTGCCCTTGGCATCCCAGATCCGGTGCCCGTCGCCCTTGACGATGATGGGGACGCCCGACTCGGCCATCGTGGACTGCCGGGTGAAGTGCATCCAGAGATGGTCCTTCGCCATCGTCTGCAGATCGGACTCGGAAGGGATGGTGCGTGCGGTGCTCATCTGGTCCCCCAGTTGTAGAGCTGCTTCTGCAGCTTGGCGTAGATGAAGGTCTCGGTGGAGAGGACGCCCTCGATGGGGCGGATGACGTCGTTGATCAGCGCGAGCAGGTCGTCGTCGTCTTCGCAGACGACCTCGGCGAGCACGTCGAACGAGCCGACCGTGATGACGACGTAGTCGACGGCCTCGATCGCGGCGATGGCTTCCGCCACGCGCCGGGCATCACCGGACACCCGGACGCCGATCATCGCCTGGCGGTGGAAACCCAGCTGCATCGGATCGGTGACCGCGACGATCTGCATGACGCCCGACTCGGTCAGGCGCTGCACCCGCTGTCGCACGGCCGCCTCGCTCATCCCGACCGTCCGACCGATGTCGGAGTACGAACGACGGCCGTCTTCCTGGAGCAGCTCGATGATCGTCTTGGAGACGGCATCGAGGGAGAGATGCTTCTTCGCCGGACTCATGGTGCGATCTTCGCACTCGAGAGTGCTCTCGGCAACCGATTCCGCGGGATCGACCGACTCAATCAGCGGAATCGGCGGAATCGTTCAGGATTCGAGCGGTCCCAGCAGGGCGCTCGCCGCGGTCGAATGCGCGGACTCGGGGTCGGAGGGATGGAACGCCCCCGCCAGCACGTCGCGGTAGAGCCGGGAGAGCTCATTCGCGGAGAAGTACGATCCGCCTCCCGCGACGAGCATCGCCTGGTCCACCACGTGCTTGGCCATCGTGATCGCCCGATGCTTGACGCCGGAGAGGAGCGGGAACCAGCGTGCGCCCTTGTCGGCGCGGTCGTCGACGTCGCGCGCGAGGGCTGCGATCTGCGGGGGGAGTGCGTCGTACGCGATGGCCATGTCGGCGATGCGCCACCGGATGTCGGGGTCCTGGCTGTATGCGAGTCCGGTCTTCTTCGAGTGCCGCTTCTGCGCCGTCGCCACAGCGAGTTCCAGCGCGCGACCGGCGATGCCGGTGTACACCGAGGCGAGCAGGATCTCGAACACCGAGAAGATGCCGAAGACGATCGGATCGGGGCTCGGACCCGGATCGATGCGCCGCACGACGTGCGCGGCATCCGCGATGGCGCCGTTCAGCCGGGTGGTCCGGCTCTGCGTCGCCCTCATGCCGAGCGTGTCCCAGTCGTCGGACGTGGCGACGGCGTCCGTCCGCTCGACGAATGCGAACACGAGCTTCGGCGCGTCGGCGCTCGTGGTGTCGAGACCATGCAGCCCGAGCCGCGTCCACACCGGCGCGAGCGACGTGAAGATCTTGGTGCCCGTGAACGCGTAGCCGCCGTCGTCATCGGGCACCGCGGCGGTGTCGCTGCCGAACAGGACGAGGTCGTTGCCGCCCTCGCTGATGCCGAACGCGAAGACCTCGCCCGCCACCGCGCCGTCCTGCACGAACTCGAGGCCGGGAACGCCGCGGTCCGAGAAGACCTTCGCGACGCCGGTCCACACGAGGTGCATGTTGATCGCCAGGGCCGTCGCCGGAGCAGCGCCGGCGAGGCGCTGCTGCAGGATCGCGGCCTCGGCGAGACCGAGCCCTGCGCCGCCGCGCGCGGTCGGCACCAGGATCGACAGGTATCCCGCGGCCCGCAGCTCGTCGAGGTCCTGCTGCGGGAAGGTGTTCTCGCGGTCGTGGATCGGCGCGCGCTCGCGGATGCGTTCGATCAGGTCGTCGGGGAGGAAGACGGTGGGGTCGAACGGAGTGGGGTCGAACGTGCTCATGCCAGTGCCTCCAGAAGCTGCCGGATGGATTCCTCGGGGCGGTCGCGATGCAGGGAGTGTCCCGCGCCCTCGACAACGGAGAGGGTGATCAGCGGGTTCGCTGCGAGCACTTCGGCCGCGAGGTCGCCCGCGAAGATGCTGTAGACGGCGGGGTCGGCGCCGATCACATGCGTGGGCACGGTGAGGCGCGCAGCCTCGGCTCGCACGTCCCACGGCTGATTCTGGGCGCTGGTCTGCTCCACCGCCCACGCGCTCGCACGCCGCACGGCGTCTACCTTGAGCTCCTGGTCCTGCGGATGCCAGTGCGGGTGCTCCTGCTGCACGACCTCGAGCCGGGTGTCGGCGAATGCGCGCTCCTGGCTCCGACGGACGATCGCCGCATCGCGACCGTCCACGTGGATCGCGGGGTCGATGAGCACCAGACGCCGGGTCCATTCCGGAGCGGATGCCGCGGCGACCGTGCTCGATGCGCCACCGAGGGAATGGCCGATGACGGCATCCCAGGAGCCGCCGCCCTCCGGGAGCGTCGCGGCGAGGTCGGCACCGTATGCCGCGACCGAGTAGTCGAGGGAGCGCGGGGCATCGCCGTGACCCCGGAGATCGACGGCTGTGGCGTGCCACCCGGCCTCGGCGAGAGCGTCGCCGAGGCGCCACATCAGTGCGCCGGAGGAACCGAGACCGTGAACCAGGAGAGCCCGCCGAGAGGCCGACGGGGACCCCCATGAGATGCGAGGCAGGGTGAGCGGTGCAGGCATGGCACCAGCCTACGACCGGCCGGGTACGCGGTCGCCGCTGCGACCACGGGAACCGGGCGGGGCGTCAGCCGTGCGGCACCAGCGGCGGGAGGTCCGCGGCGATCCTCAGCACCCGCTCCGCCGCGGCGTGCCCGGCGGAGAGTCGTGCGGCGAGGTCCGCTCCCTCCAGCGTCGCCGCCAGGAAGCCGGAAGCGAACGCGTCTCCCGCGCCGACCGGCTCGACGACCTCGACCACGGGGGCGGGCACGAAGACCGGCTCGGCATCGCCGTCGAAGGCGGTGGCTCCGACGTCGCCGTCCTTGACGACCAGCAGTGCGCAGTTCGGCAGGAAGGCACGGATCTCGGCCGGGGTCACCGTGCCCCAGATGCGCTCGGCCTCGTCGCGGCCGACGAAGGTGATGTCGGCGGCGTCCGCCAGGCGCGCCAGGGTGTCGGCGGCATCCTCCTTGCTCCACAGGGGGCGACGGTCGTTCACATCGAACGACACGAGGGCGCCGGCCGTGCGCGCGTCGGCGAAGAGCCGGTCGACCATCTCGCTGCACGACGCGGAGAGTGCGGGGGTGATCCCGGTGGTGTGCACGATCCGCACGCCCTCGAGCTGCGACGCCGTCAGGAACCCCGGCTCCATGCGGGAGGCGGCCGAACCTCGCCGGTAGTAGTAGACGGAAGACGACTCGGCACCCGGGTCCTTGAACATCACTCCGGTCGAGGCGGCGTCATCGCGTTCGACCCACAGCTCCACGCCGCGGCGATCGAGCTCGGTGGCGACCCTGTCTCCGAGCGGGTCCGCGCCCAGACGTGAAGCCCACACGACACGGTGTCCGGTGGCGGCGACGCCGGCGGCCACGTTGGACTCGGCGCCGGCCAGGCCGATGGTCGCCTGGGCGGCATCGGCGAGTCGGTGATCGGTCGGGGTGATCAGCGCCATGGTCTCGCCGACGCAGACGATCTCGGGGGCAGAGGTCGGAGAGGAGGAGGAAGAGTTCATGAAGGTGTGACCGCCAGGGGTTCGGTGTCGGGATGCGGGCTCGCGTCGCGGTGACGCAGGTCGGGGAAGGAACGGACGAAGACGACGGCGACGATCAGCCCGACCGCAGCGAAGATCGTGGCGGCCAGGTACGCACCGCGCCAGTCGCCGACGTCCACGAGGAAGCCGGCGACGGCGGATCCGGCGGCGGCGCCGATCAGCTGGCCGGTGCCTGCCCAGCCGAAGGCCTCTGCGGTCTCGCTGAACTTCACGCTGGCCGAGGTGATGGCGAAGAGCACGGCCAGAGCGGGAGCGATGCCGATGCCGGCGAGGATCAGGGTGCCGCCCAGCCAGAAGACGTTGAGCATGACCATCGTCAGGCCGAGGCCGATCGTCACGATCAGCAGTCGGCGCGCCATGGCCCACGGGCCGATGGGGATGTGACCGAAGGCCAGACCGCCGGCGAGGCTTCCTGCCGAGAACACGGCGAGCACGAGGCCGGCCGCGAGGCTTCCGTGCTCGAACGTCGCGACGACGCCGACCTCGACGGCGGCGCAGGCTCCGATCAGCAGGAACCCGATCACGGTCGCCAGCAGCACGGGTGGCTTGAGCACGACCTTGCCGAGCGCGTTGCGGCTGCGCGGGATGCGCACCCGCCCGACCTCGGGGGAGAGGATGAACCAGGCGCCGCCGCCGACGAGGATGATCGCCACCAGCAGCAGGCCTTCCGCGGTGCCGATCTGAGTCGAGACGAGCGTGATCACGACGGGGGCCAGCACCCAGATGATCTCCTGCAACGAGGCGTCGAGGGAGAACAGCGGTGTGAGGTTCGAGGAGTTCACGAGCTTGGGGTAGATGGTGCGGACCGCAGCCTGCACGGGCGGGGTCGAGAGCCCTGCCACCATTCCGAGCGCCATGTACCCCGGCACTTCGAGCGGGAGCAGGGCGAGGCACAGGACGGCAACGACGCACACCGACAGGGTGAGGGTGATCACCCGTCGCATGCCCCACACGCCCATCCAGCGGCTGGTGATGGGACCAGCGATCGCCTGGCCCACGCTGGTCGCGGCGAGGACCAGGCCTGCAGAGCCGTAGGACCCGGTCTGCTGCTCGACGTGCAGCAGGATCGCGAGAGACATCATCCCGTTGGGGAAGCGCGCGGTCAGCTGGGCAGCGATCATGCGCGCCACTCCCGGCGTGCGAAGAAGATCCCGGTATCCCGCCACCAGACAACGGTACCGGGCGGCGGGGGCGGCCGCCGAAGGGGCCGATGCGCGACACGCCCGCGACACGCCGAAAGGCGATTTCCACAGGAATCCGAATGTCCGTGGGGGCCCGTAACGTCCCTCCTGTGGATGGATCGCTCACCGGGGCTTCCCAGCCGCGATTTCACGCGGTTCGAGGGCCTCCGGGAGAGGGCTCGACCTGTGGAAGAAACGGTGGAGAACCTGTGTTGTATCTGTAGAGAACGGTGGATAACTACAAGGATGTAACTACTACCCCTTGTGGTCGCCCCCAATGTCGGTCCCCATATGTAGTATTGAAGTCCCGGCAGGGGGTCTACCGGGAAACAGCCTGATGAGAAGCAGGCCAGAGATTTGAGGGGTTACGAAAAGATGTCGATCACGGTCTACACAAAGCCTTCCTGCGTTCAGTGCAACGCCACCTACCGTGCCCTCGATGCCAAGGGCATCGAGTACGAGATCCTCGACCTGTCGGAAGACCCGACGGCGCTCGAGCAGGTCAAGGCACTCGGCTACATGCAGGCACCCGTCGTCGTCACCGACGAGGGGCACTGGTCGGGCTTCCGCCCCGACAAGATCGACGAGCTCGCCTCCCGTCTGGCGTGATGTCGCATGAGCGCCGTCGCGACCGCAGCGCCGCTCCTGATCTACTTCTCGAGCGTCTCGGGTAACACCGCGCGGTTCATCGAGAAGCTCGGGCTCCCATCCCGACGCATCCCCCTCCATCGACACGAAGAAGACCTCGTCATCGACGAACCCTTCGTACTGGTCACCCCCACCTACGGCGGGGGAGCGGGGCGCGGCGTCGAGAAGGGCGCAGTTCCGAAACAGGTGATCCGGTTTCTCAACGACGAGCGCAACCGGCGCCACATCCGCGGCGTGATCTCCGCGGGCAACACCAACTTCGGCGATGCCTTCTGCCTCGCCGGTGACATCATCAGCCGCAAGTGCCACGTGCCTCACTTGTATCGGCTCGAGATCTTCGGCACACAAGACGATGTGGATCGCGTGAGCGACGGATTGGAACGACGGTGGCAGCTTCAGTGACCGAGACAGTGGCATTCAAGGCGAACCCCTCCTACGAGGGACTCGACTATCACGCCCTCAACGCGATGCTCAACCTGTACGACGCGAACGGGAAGATCCAGTTCGACGCCGACAAGCGCGCCGCGCGGGAGTACTTCCTGCAGCACGTGAACCAGAACACGGTGTTCTTCCACTCGCTCAAGGAGCGCCTGGACTACCTCGTGGAGAAGGAGTACTACGAGGGCGCCGTCATCGAGAAGTACTCGATGGAGTTCATCCAGAAGCTCAACGACCTCGCCTACGGCAAGAAGTTCCGCTTCGAGACCTTCCTCGGTGCGTTCAAGTACTACACGAGCTACACGCTCAAGACGTTCGACGGCAAGCGCTACCTCGAGCGCTTCGAGGACCGTGTCGTGATGACCGCCCTCGGCCTCGCCGACGGCGATGAGAAGCTCGCGGTCGCGCTCGTCGAGGAGATCATCTCCGGCCGCTTCCAGCCGGCCACCCCGACCTTCCTCAACGCCGGCAAGGCGCAGCGCGGCGAGCTCGTCAGCTGCTTCCTGCTGCGCATCGAAGACAACATGGAGTCGATCGCGCGCGGCATCAACTCCGCCCTGCAGCTCTCCAAGCGCGGCGGCGGCGTGGCTCTGCTGCTCTCGAACATCCGCGAGTCGGGTGCGCCGATCAAGCAGATCGAGAACCAGTCCTCGGGCATCATCCCCGTGATGAAGCTCCTCGAAGACAGCTTCAGCTACGCCAACCAGCTCGGTGCGCGTCAGGGCGCCGGCGCGGTGTACCTCAACGCCCACCACCCCGACATCATGCGCTTCCTCGACACCAAGCGTGAGAACGCCGACGAGAAGATCCGCATCAAGACGCTGTCGCTGGGTGTCGTCGTGCCCGACATCACGTTCGAGCTCGCCAAGAACGACGAGGACATGTACCTGTTCTCGCCGTACGACGTCGAGAAGGTCTACGGCGTGCCGTTCGGCGACATCTCGGTCACCGAGAAGTACCGCGAGATGGTCGACGACCCGCGCATCAAGAAGACCAAGATCAATGCGCGCGAGTTCTTCCAGACCGTCGCCGAGATCCAGTTCGAGTCCGGCTACCCGTACGTCATGTTCGAAGACACGGTGAACAAGGCCAACCCGATCAAGGGTCGGATCAACATGTCCAACCTCTGCAGCGAGATCCTGCAGGTGAACACGCCGACCACGTACAACGACGACCTGTCGTACGACAACATCGGCAAGGACATCTCCTGCAACCTCGGCTCGATGAACATCGCGCTGTCGATGGATGCCGACGACCTCGGCCAGACGGTCGAGACGGCGATCCGTGCGCTCACCGCGGTCAGCGACCAGAGCCACATCGGCTCGGTGCGTTCGATCGAAGACGGCAACGACCGCTCTCACGCGATCGGCCTCGGCCAGATGAACCTGCACGGCTACCTCGCTCGCGAGCACGTGTACTACGGCTCCGAAGAGGGCATCGACTTCACGAACATCTACTTCTACACGGTGCTGTTCCACGCGCTGCGTGCGTCGAACAACCTGGCCATCGAGCGCGGCACGACGTTCGACGGGTTCGAGGACTCGACCTACGCGTCTGGCGCGTTCTTCGACAAGTACATCGACCAGGCGTGGGTCCCCGCGACCGAGAAGGTCAAGGAGCTGTTCGCCGGCAAGCACATCCCGACGCAGGACGACTGGGCCGAGCTGAAGGCTTCCATCCAGAAGCACGGCATCTACAACCAGAACCTGCAGGCCGTTCCGCCGACCGGTTCGATCTCGTACATCAACAACTCGACGTCGTCGATCCACCCGATCGCGTCGAAGATCGAGATCCGCAAGGAAGGCAAGCTCGGTCGCGTCTACTACCCGGCGGCGTTCATGACGAACGACAACCTGGAGTACTACCAGGACGCGTACGAGATCGGCTACGAGAAGGTCATCGACACGTACGCGGCTGCCACGCAGCACGTCGACCAGGGTCTGTCGCTGACGCTGTTCTTCAAGGACACCGCCACCACGCGCGACATCAACAAGGCGCAGATCTACGCATGGCGCAAGGGCATCAAGACGATCTACTACATCCGCCTGCGTCAGCTGGCGCTCGAGGGCACCGACATGGCCGAGTGCGTCTCGTGCATGCTCTGACCTGTTGCTGACCTGAGAACGCGGCTGAACCCGAGAAACGACGAAGAAAATGACTCCCGAAAGACTCAAGCTGGTCTCCAGCGTGCAGGCGATCAACTGGAACCGCATCCAGGACGAAAAAGACCTCGAGGTCTGGAACCGTCTGGTGAACAACTTCTGGCTGCCGGAGAAGGTGCCGCTGTCGAACGACGTGCAGTCGTGGAACACGCTCACCCCCGACGAGCAGCTGCTCACCATGCGGGTGTTCACCGGTCTCACGCTGCTCGACACGATCCAGGGCACCGTGGGTGCGGTGTCGCTGATCCCCGATGCGATCACGCCGCACGAAGAGGCCGTGTACACGAACATCGCGTTCATGGAGTCGGTGCACGCGAAGAGCTACTCCTCGATCTTCTCGACCCTCGCGTCGACGAAGGAGATCGACGAGGCGTTCCGCTGGTCCACCGAGAATCCGAACCTTCAGAAGAAGGCTCAGATCATCATGGACTACTACCAGGGCGACGACCCGCTCAAGCGCAAGGTGGCCTCCACCCTGCTGGAGTCGTTCCTGTTCTACTCGGGCTTCTATCTGCCGATCTACTGGTCCTCGAAGGCGAAGCTGACGAACACGGCCGACCTGATCCGCCTCATCATCCGTGACGAGGCCGTGCACGGGTACTACATCGGCTACAAGTTCCAGAAGGGCCTCGAGAACGAGACCCAGGAGCGTCGCGATGAGCTCAAGGACTACACGTTCTCGCTCATGTACGAGCTCTACGACAACGAGGTGCAGTACACGCAGGACCTCTACGACGGTGTCGGTCTGACCGAAGACGTAAAGAAGTTCCTGCACTACAACGCCAACAAAGCCCTCATGAACCTGGGCTACGAGGCGATGTTCCCCTCGAGTGTCACGAACGTGAACCCGGCGATCCTGTCGGCGCTCTCGCCGAACGCCGACGAGAACCACGACTTCTTCTCGGGGTCGGGCTCGTCCTACGTCATCGGCAAGGCCGAGGCGACGGAAGACGACGACTGGGACTTCTAAGGTTCGGATAGGCGCGTAATTCGCGACTCCGAAGCCCCCGGAGGATCGCTCATATCGAGCGGTTCACCGGGGGTTTCTTCGTGTCCGTCCGCGTTCTGCCCGCATTGCGAGAACTGGCCGCTCGTCGAGTTCAGGCGGTTCGCATGGAGTGCATCTGGCAACCCCTGAGACGTGTCCCGCGCGGGCCGCTGTCAGAACCCGTTGCGCCGGCCGTCGACGGCATCCTCGGGGGTAGTGGGCGGCGCATCGGCAATCTCGGCGGCCCACCGCCGAGACCACTCGATGACCGGATGCAGGGCCTCGCGGGCGTCCTGGCCGAGCGGGGTGAGGGCGTAGTCGCCGTTGGACAGCACCTCGGTGAGCCGAGCCTCTTGAAGCTCTGTGAGCCGTTGTCGCAGGACGCTCGAGGACATGCCGTCGCAGCGTCGCTGCAGCAGCCGGAAGCCCAATGGCTCTTCGCCCAGCTCCCAGATGATGCGGAGAGTCCAGCGGCGCCCGAACAGATCCAGTGCCGCCATCAGCGGTCGTCCCGTGGTGGAACCGCGGACCGGCCGGCCCGGCATGGGCGTCGGCAACGCGTTCATGACTCTCCGTCAACTCTTGTGCTTCGGATTCCGAAACGGTAGTTTCGCACATCACGGTAGTGCTTCGGAATTCGAAGCGCTCATCTCACACGGAGGTTCCATGCCCAAGGGTTACTGGGTCAGCGTCTACCCCACCATCGATGACCCCGAGAAGCTAGATGCGTACAACGAATTGGCCGGCGTCGCCGTCGCGGCCGCGCGGGGGCGGGTGCTCGCCAGCATCGGCGGCCGGGTCGATGCACACGAAGCCGGAATCGCCGAGCGCGTCGTCCTGATCGAGTTCGACAGCTTCGAACAGGCAGTCGCTGCACGCGCGAGTGCGGTCTACCAGGAGGCGCTGGCCGAACTCCCCGACGGCTTCGAGCGCGACTTCCGCATCGTCGAAGGCCTCCACTGACCGAGGTCGAACGGCCCCGGCGTATCGAGACGTCTGATCAACTCCGGTTGGCAACAGAACTGCTGAATCGCGAAGGCCCCCGGGCTGCTGCCAGGACGCGCAGCTGTCTGGGTCCCGTGTTCCGACCGCGTTTGCCCACGCTTCTCCGAGACCGGCTACTCCTGAGCAGCGTTCATCGCTCCTGCCACCTCTGCTGTGCGGTGTGCGGTGTCACTGCTCGGCGGGATCCTCGGCACGCACGTCGCCGTCGTCGGCATCAGTGGGTGGCACCGTCGGCGGGGTCCCCTTGCCGTCTTCGGAGCCGAGGTTGTCGTGCTCTTCCGGGCCGGGAGATGGCTCCGTGCTGATGTCGTTGCGGTCGCTGTTCCTGCTCATGTGATGGTCCTTTCGTGAACGATCGTGCGGTGGAGGGTTCAGAAGAGGCCACGCTCTCCGCTGGCGAAGCCTCCCGGGCGGACGCTAGGGCAGATCTGAGAGGTCGATATCGTCGCCCGACTCCCGATCCCCCTCGTCATCGTCGGGGACGACGCGGTCGTCGTCGGTCGAAGGCATGTCCGGGTCGATGCCCTCGGCCTCGACTTCGCGGTCGTCGTCCTGATACGTCTGAGGGTCTGACATCAGAGTCTCCTATCGCAGTCCCGGTGGGCCACCAGTCTCCCGCGGGGAGCCCGCAGGCCACTCCCCGTTGACAGGGGACCCGAGTCCATGCCAGGTCGAGAGCCGCTACGCGGTGGCGAGGGGCGGCCTGTGCGGGATCGGGACCGGCCTGCGATCACGCGCGGGAGCATGGAAACGCTGCACATCATCCAGCACGTCCGCTGCGGACATGTAGGAGGTGGCCAGCGGGAGGTTCCGCAGCCACAGCACCTCCACCTCGACGGCATCCAGTTGGTAGACGCACGCGACGGTGCGCCGGGAATCGTTCGGCTCGTAGCGGTGATCGAGGATCAGCCACTCGGTATCGGTGATCTTCCGGAGCTCGAATCGGGGATCGGGCATCGTGAACATCTCAACACTCCAATCAGTTGACCAACGGCGGTGACCGAGAGGAACGCACGACTCCAAAAGCAGGGATAGGAACCCTGCCCGAGGGGTCAACGGGCGCCCTTCAGCCCGCCAGAATTCACCAATATATTACGACCGGTTGCTCCGCTCCTCAACCGGTATTCCCGCAGGGAAACGGGTGCAGGCGCGCTCCCCGGCTGGCGCGGGCCGCCCCTGGTCAGGATGCCGTCGGCCGGAGGGGGAGCAGGTCGGGATGGGCGGCCCCCTCGTCGAGCCAGGCGCGCAGGATGCCGTTGAAGAGGGCAGGGTCCTCGGCGTTCCACGCGTGATGCATTCCGGGGGCGAGTCCGATCGTGGACTCCGGTCGAGCAGCGCGGACGACCTCCAGGCAGTCGTGGAAGTACCGCATCTCACGCTCGCCCGCGATCGCCATGAGTGGAGCGGTGATGTCTTCCAGGGAGGTCACGTTCCCGCGGTAGACCTCCCGCAGCTGCTCGCTCAGCTTCGCGCGGGAGATCGGTGGGCAGCTCGCCACGAAGCGCGTAGCCTCCTCTCCGCGCAGTCCGAACTGACGTGCCATCCCCGCCCAGAAGAAACGTCGGTTCCACAGGGCGAGGGGCACCCGGTTCATCAGACGCATCGCCGGCCGGTAAGGAAGCACAGATGCTCCGGTGACGAACACGCTCGCGACGTGCGCGGGATGCCGTGCGGCGAGGTGCAGTGCGGCGATGCCGCCGAGAGACAGACCGACGACATCGACGGGCGTGCCGGCCTCCTCGTCGAGGAATGCCGCCAGTCGGTCGGTCACGGCATCGAAATCGCCCCAGGGATCGTCCCGGCGTGACAGGTAGCCCGGCAGGTCGGGGGCCAGGACGACGCGGTCGTCGAATGCCTGCCGTTGCGGCGCCCAACTCCAGCCGCCGACCGTGCCGCCATGGAGGAACAGCAGGGGGCGGGTCATGCGCTCGCCCCCTCTCGGATCCCCGATCGGAGCGCACCGAGCCAGCGGAGATGCTCCTCGTGCTCGCGCAGGCCCTGATCGAGAGTCATCGAACGCAGCCAGCTCGAGCGGTCGGCCCCGGCGTCGGGGTGCGCGGTCACCGCCCGGACGGCACTGAGCGCGTCGCGCGCGGCCTCCGCATCCGCCGTGCGCGCGTCGATCATCGCGATGATCTCGTCGTCTTCGAGCTCTCCTGCGAAGAACACGCGGGCGATGAAGGGGTCGCGAGGCGCGGGGCGCTCCGGCGGAGCGAGCAGCCATGTGCGCAACGCCGTACGACCGTGGGTGGTGATGTGATGCACCACGCGGTCGGGGGCATCGGTTCCCGGCACGATCTCGATCTCGGCCAGGCCCTCGGCGACCAGCTTCGCGAGCGTGCGGTAGATCTGCGCCTTGTCGGCGTGCCAGAAGTACGCCGCCGACGTCGCGAAAGCACGCATCAGGTCGTAGCCGGTCATGGGGTGGACGGCGAGGAAGCCGAGGATGACGCGGGACAGGGTCACGCCGCCAGTGAAGCATAGCCCTAGGCGACAAGTCAACTAGGGCTGCGCGGGATGCGTAGACGCCGGCGCGGATCTACACGTCTTGCGGCTGCTCCACGAATCCGCATTCGGGGCACTCCCAGCCCCCGGCGACATCCCGCATCACGACGTCATCGTGAGGGCAATGAGGCGGCGTGCTCACGTCCGGATCGTCCATGCCGAACAGCGTAGGGCGAAGGGTGTCGGGAGGCTAGGTGCTGCCACGTTCGGAAGACTCCTCGCCTCCCCTTCGCGCCGTCGGCGGTGCTTCCTGTCACCCAGGGCTGCCGGCGGACGCCCTGTACGATCGGACGCATGAAATCTCGGGGGTGCTTCGTGACCGGCGCCGGTGACAGACAGTGCCGCACGTCGCCGGTCGCTGCTCCCTCCCGATGACCGAGGAGACCACCGCCGAGACGCGCGTGCGTGTGAAGGTGACGCGGACGTTCGTGCGCGTACCGCTCCTCTTGGGCACGATCCTGCTGCTCGCGGCCATCGGCGTCACGCTCCTCGGCGACGACCTGAGCTTCCTCCCGTTCCTGCTCATGCTGATCGGAGGCTGGTGCTTCGGGTTCGCCTTCGTGAACGCGACCATGGAGATGGTGCCGGCCCGAAACGGAGCGATCCTGCATGTCGGCGTCGCCGTCGTGCTCGGTGCGATGGTCGCGTTCGTGATCGAGTTCGGGGGAGATCTGCTCGACCCCCTCCCCGAGACCGTGCGCGGGATCGCCGTGGTGCTCCAGATGGCGGCGATCCCTGCGACCGGCTGGATCTGGCTTGGGCTCATCGGTCGTGTCACGGACCTCTTCGCGCGGCGGGACGCGAAGAAGCGACCTCCACCGGTGACGCCGCAGTGGGAACGGGAGGAGAGCGGCGACGGTTCGATCGTGCGCTTCCCCGCCGTCGAGGTCCGCACGCGCGTGCTCACCCGGGCGATCGTCGTCATCGTCGCGGTGGGTGGACTCTTCGCCGTCGTGCTGATGATCGCGCTCGACGACATCGTGATGCGCATGGGGCCTCGGATCGTGATCATCCTGATGGGGGTCGTGGTCGGACTTCCGCTGTATCTGGTGTTCACGGCGATCCTTCGCCGGCGCACCCTGCAATGCACCGTCGCCTTCGGGAACGACCACCTCCGTGTACGAGTGGGGAGCGCGATGCACACGATCCCGTTCCGCGATCTGGAGCTGCTGCGCTGGCGCACCCGCAGCGATTACGCACGGATCGAGGTGCGCGGGGCGGGCGCGGACCTCTCGCTGATCACCGGGATCGCGAAGCCTCCACGAGGCTTCTCCGCCGAGCTCCCGCCGCTGCCGAGGCGCGTGTATCGACGCTTCGAACTCGCCGGGCTGTCGCTCGAGAAGTCCCGGCGAGACGAGGTCATCACCTTCCGCCGCTGATCCTCTCACGTGCCTGCCGGGTACTCCTGCCCCTTGAGTGCCCGGGCGAGGTGCGCGGCGTTCCTCGTCGCCGTCCCGATCGCTGACGCGACCTTCTCCGGGGTCTCGGCGAGGTCCTTGTAGTCGGTGGTGTGCATCGCCTCGCCGTTCCAGTAGACCGAGCCCTGCGCGGGGACCGTGAAGCCGACATCGTTCAGCGACTGGAAAAGGATCGCCGCGATGTGATGCGCTCCGTCCTCATTGCCGACGATGCCGGCGACGGCGACCTTGTCGAACAGTGTGGGGCGGCCTCGCGCGTCGGTCTCCCCGAGTTCCGCGTCGAGGCGTTCGAGCACGCGCTGCGCGACGCTCGAGTGCTGCCCCATCCAGGTCGGCGTGACGAACACGAGGATGTCGGCATCCAGGACCCGCCGCCGGATGCTCGGCCACTCGTCGTCGCCGCCCATGTCCTTCTCGACCCCGGGGCTGAGGGAGAGGTCGACGGCGCGCACGAGGCTTCCCGTCACCCCGTGTCCGGCCAGGGAATCGAGCAACTGCGTCGCGAGGAGATCCGAACTGGAGGCGGCGGGCGACGGCTTCAGCGTGCATGAGACGGCGACCGCGGTCAGTGGTGTCTTCATGCCTCGAGCAGACCAGAAGGCACCGGGTGTGGACAGGGGGTTTCCGTGTCCGGGCTATCCTGGTAAACGGCACCGACGACAGGAGATCCCGTGATCCTCAGCTTCCTCTTCTTCATGTTCCTCTTCCTCGGAGGATTCTGGCTGATGGGCATCTCGTTCGAGCTGCCGGACTACAACGCGTTCGCGTTCTGCGGCGGACTCCTCCTGGTCACCCTCGCCCTCGCCTTCATCCTGCGCGAGCGCGGCACGGCCACCCGTCGGTCCAAGAACTGGTCGGGCAACGCCACCGAGTGATCCGGCGCGGTCAGCGCGTCGTGTGACGCCGACCGCTCAACGGCGTCTGGCGAGCCTCGCCTCGAGGTTCGCCCTGACTGCGGGCCATTCGGGCTCGATGATCGAGTACTCGACGCTGTCGCGCAGTGCTCCGTTGCGGTAGCGGCTCATCGCCCTCATCACGCCGTCCTGCTTGGCGCCGAGCCGCTCGATCGCGGTGCGCGACTGGAAGTTCACCCACTGCGTCGTCAGGCCGACGCGGAAGACGCCGAGCGTCTCGAACGCGTGACGGAGCAGCAGCAGCTTCGATTCCGCGTTCGTGCCCGTGCCGTGCGCGGACGGCCGGTTCCACGTGTAGCCGATGTGCAGTCGCGGAACGTCGGCAACCATGTCGTAGTACGACGTCAGGCCGAGGATGCGGCCGCTCGTGTCGAACGCCGCGAAGGGCACCATCTCGCCTTTCGGGATGAGCCCGATCCGTCGGTCGACCTCCGCCGCGACACCGTCCGGCGCGGGGACCGACGTGTACCACGCGGTCTTCCACAGATCGCCCTCCTGCACGGCCTCGATCAGTCCGTCGACGTGCGAGCGTTCGAGCGGGCGGAGTTCGACTAGCTCTCCGGTGAGCGTGACGGGGGAGGGGGCGACGAGGAATGCCATGACGATATTCAACCAGCGACGAGGAGCGACTGACGCAGCAGGCGCTGGAAGGCGGTCACCAGCTCGATCGTGACCTCCAGTTCGAAGGCCAGGCTCGCGAGATGCGGCCCGCGGAACTCCTCGGCCTCGGCATAGGCATGCGGAGTGATCAGTCGAGACGCCGCCCACTCGTCGGCCTGGCGCTCCTGCTGGGTGCGGATCGTCGGGGTCGGGGCGGGCACGTGGCCGAGGGAGGCGTGGCCGAGTTCGTGTGCGAGCACGCTGCGCGTCGTTCGTCTGCTCATCCCCGGATCGAGTCGGATCGTCCGCGCGGCAGGGTCGAAACCTCCCGGCGTCGGGCCGGCCCTTTCGATGATGCGCAGCCCCTGGTCCTCGGCGAGGCGGAGGAGGTGCTGCATGATTCCCTCCTCGTGCGTCTCATCTCGCGCCGGGGCTGCGGACGCGGGTCACTCGTAGAGGTCGTCGGTATCGCTGTCGTGTCGTGCGCGGGATTCGAAGGCGACCTCGCGTACATCTTCGCGTGGACCGGCGACATCGGGTGCCCGTCGGATCGGCGTGATGCGCGCGGTGGTGTCGCCGTCGGCGCGGAGTCGTTCTTCGGCACGAGCGAGCAGGACGTGGGGCTCGACGCCGAGGTCTGCGCAGACGGCGTACACGACGGGCACGGGGATCGCGCGCTTGCCCGTGACGTAGTTGTCGAGCGCGCTGCGGGCGATCCCGATGCTCCGCGCCATCGCCGCGATACTGCTTCGCGACGCGGCGATCTCGGCGCGCATCTGTCGACCGACAGCGTCGTTGAACTCCTCGGCAGGTGTCTTCACCTGGCTCACCATAGCAGCGGGGCGACGCCAGAATGCTGCCATTCTGGTTCATTCGACCTCGAGATCCACCCGCTCGTGGCGGTAGTGTAGGCGTATGGGGACGGATCTGCGTCATTTGCTGGCATTCGAGGTCGACGGTGCGCGGCTCCACGCCGGAGTGTCGTTCTCCGAGCTGTCCCAGCGCTCGGGCATCGGCCCGGAGGCGTTGGGCGAGCTTCTGGAGGGGCGTGAGGACTTCACGGTCGTCGATCTGGTGCGCATCGCCGAGGTGCTCGGGGTCCCGGTCACGACGTTGCTTCCGGGGGCCGCTTCAGACGGCCCCTGACGGGCGGGTGCGGAGCGGTAGCGTGGACGGCATGAAGCTCGTGCCGTTCGGATCAGCCACCGCCCCCGCCGTCATCGCCGGCATGATGCGCATCGACGGCAAGGACGACGCGCACATCCGCACGCTCTACGCCACGGCGCGCGAAGCGGGCATCGACTTCTTCGATCACGCTGACATCTACGGCGGCCGCATGCATCACTGCGAGGCGCGCTTCGCGGATGCGCTGCGGCTCAGCCCGTCCGAGCGCGACGAGATCGTGATCCAGACGAAGTGCGGCATCGTTCCAGCGGCGGGAATGTTCGACTTCTCGTACGAGCACATCGTGGGGCAGGTCGAGGGATCGCTCGCGGCGCTGCGCACCGACCACCTCGACGTGCTCCTGCTCCACCGCCCCGACATCCTGGTCGAGCCGGACGAGGTCGCCCGGGCGTTCGACCACCTGGAAGCCGCCGGAAAGGTCAAGGCGTTCGGCGTCTCGAATCACACACCGCGACAGATCGACCTGCTCCGCACGGCGGTCGCGCAGCCTCTGGTCGCCAACCAGCTGCAGCTGTCGATCACTCACGCGCCGATCCTCGCGCAGCCGGTCGCGGCGAACATGGCCGCCCATGAACAGAGCATCGTCCGCGACGGCGGGGGAATCGTGGACTACTGCCGGATCAACGGCATCACCGTGCAGGCATGGTCGCCGTTCCAGGATGGCTTCTCGCACGGAGTCTTCCTCGGAAACCCCGAGTACGCGGAGCTGAACGCCGTGATCGATCGCCTCGCGGGTGCGTACGGTGTGACCCCGATCGCGATCGCGACCGCCTGGATCACCCGGCATCCCGCGGGCATGCAGGTGGTCCTCGGCAGCACCACGCCGCACCGCGTGCGGGAGGCCGCTGCCGGGGCCGACATCGAGCTCACACGGGCCGAATGGTACGAACTGTTTCGCGCCGCGGGGCACCTGCTCCCGTAGTCCGAGCGACTCAGCGCGCCGTCGTCTACCCTGAACTCATGTCGTTCCTGTTCTCGCTCCTCGTCATCGCCCTGATGATCGGTGCGCTGGTCGACATCTTCACCCGTGACAGTTCTCTGGTGAAGTACCTTCCGAAGCTGGCATGGATCGTCATCGTCATCCTGCTGCCGCTGGTCGGCGCCCTGCTCTGGTTCGCGCTCGGGAGGGAGTACGGCGAGTCCGGCATCCAGATCCCGCGGATGCGCCGAGCCGAGCGACCGACGGCCCCGACCGACGTGCGCCCGGCTCCGCCGGTGGACACGCGGACGACGGAACAGCAGATCGCCGATCTCGACCGCGAGATCGAGGAGTGGCGACGGCGCGAGGAGATCGAGAAGCGTCGGCATGACGGCGACGCGTCCACCGGTCCGGCCGGATCCGGCTCCTAGGCGGCGAGCGGGCGGTCGAACGACTCGCGGACCGCGTCCTCGAGGTGCGGATAGCGGAACCGGAAACCGGCCGCGGTCAGCTTCTCCGGCAGCACCCACCGGCTCTTCAGGATCAGCTCCGTCTCGGTGCGGATGCCGATCGCCCCGAGCTCCAGCATCCATCGCGGCATCGGGGGGCCGACGCGCGCACCCAGAACCCAGCGGACGGTCGCCATGAACTCGACGTTGTCGACGGGGTACGGCGAGGCGGCGTTCACCGGTCCCTCGAGCGACGGCGTCTGCTCGAGGAAGTCGATGATGCGGGCCACATCCTCGATGTGCACCCAGCTGAACCGCTGGTGCCCGCGGCGGGCTCCCGGGAAGTGCCCGGTCCCGGCGGCGCGACGCGCGGCGCTCACCGGCCACCGGCCGTCGTACTGAGGGCCGCCGAGCCCGAGGCGGGCGAGGCCCCTCAAGGGCTCCAGCACCCCGCCGTGACCGAGGACGATCGTACTGCGCAGGGCGACCCGTCGGGTGCGGGGGAGATCGTCGGCGAACAGCGCCTTCTCCCAGGTCTTCGCCACCTCGACCGAGAATCCCGTGCCGATCTCGCCGGTCGATTCGGTCATCGGGCGGTCCTCGGCGTGCCGGTAGATCGTGGCCGTCGAGGAGTTCACCCAGAGCTCCGGTGGATTCGCCGCCCGGGCGATGGCCGTGCTCAGGGAAGACGTCGTGTCCACCCGCGAACGGAAGATCTCCGCGCGGTTCTTCGGCGTGTAGCGGCAGTTGACACTCTTGCCGGCGAGGCCGATCACGAGCGATGCTCCGTCGACCGCTCGGTCGATCTCCACCTGATCGCCCCAGCGGATGTCGGCGCCCGAGCGGGAGATGGTGACGACCTCGCGGCCCTCGGCGCGGAACCGCGGCAGGAGGAATCGGCCCATGAACCCCGTGGACCCGCCGATGACTACTCGCCCTGTGTTCATGGGGTCTGCTCCTTCTCTGCAGCGGCCCGGTTCTCGCCGGGGTGCTGGATGCGATAGCGGAAGTCGCCACGGTACTCGTAGACGCGGCCGAGGACGGGGGCGTCGATCGTCAGCGTCACCACCTGTCGGTCGCGGGCGTCGTCGAAGCGCTCGGTGAGTCGGACGACGGGCGCCAGCGGGCGCGGAACGCGCAGACGGAGCCGTCCGAGGCGCAGCCCGACGGCGACGCTGGTGAGTCGCAGCGCGCCGTCGTGCGTCTCGACATCGAAGCAGGCGGCGACGAGCCCGGGTTCGCCGAGTTCGTCGACCACGCGGCCGTGCCGCGTGAGCGCGACCGCGTCGCGCATGACCCAGGGGCCGTGAGCGAGATGGAAGGTGCGCTCGCCGATCGCCCGAGAAGCGATCGTGCGGTTCTCCACGCGGAACGGGACGTCGCGCTCCCACACGGCGGCCACGACGCCCCGACGTTCGAGGACGCGGAGCAGTGGCCACAGCCAGCGTCGCGGCGTGCCGACGCGCTGGAACACACCTTCGCCGATCCCGACCGCGCCGTCGGGGATCGCCTCGAAGTACGCGCGCAGACGCGGGTGCAGATCGTCGATGCGCTCGCCGAGCGCCCTCGCGTACGGGGACTGCGGCACGGGCGTCACCCTTCGAGCCTAGCCCGCGGGTGCTGCTTCCTGATCCGTTTCGACAGGCCGTTCAGAGGGCGGGGCGCAGCAGTCGATCGAGGAGTGCGAGCGCCTCGTGCTGGGGCGCGGACTCGTCGAGGAGCCACTGCGTCTGCAGGCCGTCGGAGGCGGCGACGACGAGCGCGGCGACGGCATCCGGGTCGACGTCCTTCCGTATCCGTCCGCTCTCCTGCTGTCGGCGCACGACCTCGGCGAGTCGGGCGCGAAGACGCGTGAAACGCCCGGTGGCGAACGTGCGCGCGGCCGGATGTCCTTCCTCGAGCGCAGTGGCGACGAGTGTGGAGTACAGCTGCACGAGTCCGGGGATCGCGCGGTTGCTGCGTGCGGACTCGATCATCATCTCGACAGGGGTCGCGTCGTCTGCGGGAGCGTCGGGCTGTCGTCCCGGTGCGGTGCTCTCTTCGTAGACGGCGACGAGGAGCTCTTCGAGCGATCCGAAGTAGTGGGTGAGAGCGGCGTGGGTGACGCCGACCTCACGCGCGATGGACCGGAGACTGGTGCGGTCGGAGCCGCGTTCGGCGAACACCTCGATCGCGCGGTCGAGGATCTCCTGCCGTCGAGCGATCCCTTTCGCATAGGCGCCGCGCGCGCGGGGCTGCTCGGGATTCTCCAGCGTCTCATCGGGCATGAGCCGAGTCTAGCGAACCAAAACTTCCAGTTGGAGGTATTTGGTGATAGCGTGCCTGCACGGGACACCGGTCCCGCCCCGTCACCGATGACCGAAGGAGCATGACCGATGACGATTCGGACTTCCCTGCAGCTGTTCACGATCAAGGACGAGCTGGAGGCCGACCTCGACGCCTCGCTCGCGGCCGTCGCCGCCCGCGGATTCACGGCTGTCGAGCCCTACGATTTCGTCCGCCGTGCCGAACCCCTCTCCGCGGCCCTGACGGCTGCCGGCCTGGCGGCCCCGTCCGGGCACGCCTTCCTCGCGTCGGAATCATTCGTGAACCCCGACGGCAGCGGCACCACGGTGCCCGTCCCCTCGCCCGCAGAGGTCTTCGCGGCGGCGAAGGTGCTCGGCATGGACACGGTCATCGACCCGTACACCGAGCCCGCGCGCTGGGAGTCGGTCGCGCAGATCGAGGAGACCGCGCGCCTGCTGAACGAGGCCGCCGCGATCGGTGCGACCGTGGGAGTGCGCGTCGGCTACCACAACCACGCGCACGAGCTGGAGGCCGTGTTCGACGGCGTCACCGGGCTCGAGGTCCTCGCCGGCCTCCTGGATGACCGCGTCGTGCTCGAGGTCGACCTGTACTGGGTCGCTCGCGGTGGCGTCGACCCCGTCGCGCTGCTCGGGCGCCTGGGGAGCCGTGTGATCGCGGTGCACGCGAAGGACGGTACGCTCGATCCCGCCCTCGCCGGCGCCTACCCGCCTGCCGACCAGGTCGCCGCGGGCGAAGGCGCCGTCCCGCTGGTCGAGGCCATCGCCGCGGCCCCCGCCCTCGAACTCGCGATCGTGGAGTTCGATCACTATGAGGGAGACCTGTTCGACGCGATCGAGCGCAGCCGCGTCTACCTCGACGAGAAGGTCGCCGGCTGATGGCGATCGGCACAGGCGCAATCGGCACAGGCCCCGTCGGCGTCGGCATCATCGGCGCCGGGAACATCAGCGACCAGTACCTGTCGAACCTCACGACCTTCCCCGACGTCCGCGTCCTCGCGATCGGTGACATCCTCGAAGAGCGAGCAAAGGCGCAGGCCGAGAAGTACGGCGTCCCGCGCGCCGGCGGCGTCGACACGGTTCTCGACGATCCCGAGATCGACATCGTCGTGAACCTCACGATCCCCGCCGTGCACGTCGAGGTCTCCGAGGCGATCATCGCGGCGGGCAAGCACGTCTGGACCGAGAAGCCGATCGGCGTGAGCCGTGAGGAGTCGCGTCGGCTGCTGGAGAAGGCGGATGCCGCTGGCCTTCGGGTCGGCGTCGCCCCCGACACCGTGCTCGGACCGGGCGTGCAGACGGCCAAGCGGGCGATCGCGCGGGGCGACATCGGTCGCCCGCTGTTCGCGCAGACCACGTTCCAGTGGTCGGGTCCGGAGATATTCCACCCGAACCCCGCGTTCCTGTACGCCAAGGGCGGCGGACCGTTGCTCGACATGGGGCCGTACTACGTGTCGGCGCTCGTGCACGTGTTCGGGCCCGTCGCCTCGGTCGCAGCCCTGGGGCTGCAGGGCACGCCCACCCGGCGTGTGCAGGTCGGCGAGCTGGCCGGTCAGGAGTTCCCGGTCGAGATCCCCTCGACGCTCAGCGTCCTGATGGCATTCGAGGACGGCGGCCAGGCGCAGAGCGTCTACAGCACCGACTCGCCCGTCATCCGGCAGGGGATCGTCGAGATCACCGGCACCGAGGGCACCATCGTGATCCCCGACCCGAACACCTTCGGTGGCGCGATCTCGATCACCCGACCGCTCACGCGCCTCTTCATCCCGCCGGAGCCCGTGCAGCAGGACATCGTCGACGTCGCCCAGGAGGGCGTGCTCTCCGGTCGTGGTGTGGGACTGCTCGACATGGCGCGTTCGATCGCCGCCGGTCGCCCGCACGTCGCCACGGGAGAGTTCGGCTATCACGTGCTGGACACGCTCCTGTCGATCGAGGAGGCCGCCGAGGCTCGCCGCTTCGTCGCCGTCGAGAGCACGCTGGATGAGGTCGGTTCGATCGCCGCGGACTTCGACCCGTTCGAGGCCACGCTCTGACGACAGCCGATCGTGGCGGCGGAGATGCGGCTCAGCGCGCCTTCGCCGCCACGTAGCGGTCGACACTCGCCGGTGACAGCACCTCTCGGGCGACCATGATCGCCGCTCCGAGGACGGCAGCGCGGTCACCCGCCTGGGACTGCACGATCGCGAGGTGTTGCGTCGCGAGCGGGATGGACCGCCGGTAGACGACCTCGCGCACCCCGGCCAGCAGGTGTTCTCCCGCGCGGGCGATGCTGCCGCCCAGCACGATGATCGACGGGTTCAGGAGGTTGACGACGGTGGCGAGCACCTCGCCGACGTCGCGCCCTGCCTGACGGGTCGCCTCGATCGCGGCGGTGTTCCCCGTGCGCACGAGTTCGACGACATCCGACGCGCTGCGCACGTCGAGCCCCTCCTCGCGGAGCGCGACCGCCAGGGCGGAACCGCTCGCGAGGGCCTCGAGGTCGCGTTCATCGCCCGGCGCGCGGGTCGATCCCGCTCCCGTCGGCACCTGCACGTGGCCCATGTCTCCCGCGGAGCCCTGGGCGCCTCGCTGCAGCTGCCCGCCCGCGATGATGCCGGCGCCGATGCCGGTCGACACCTTCACGAAGATCAGGTCGTCGACCCGCGGCCAGCTCGTCGCCTGCTCGCCCAGCGCCAGGATGTTCACGTCGTTGTCGACGAGCACGGGCACGTCGAAGGTCTTCTGCACGTAGGCGGGGACGTCGAAGCGGTCCCAGCCGGGCATGATCGGCGGGTTGGTCGGTCGACCGGTGGAGTGCTCGACAGGTCCGGGGACGCCGATGCCGACTCCGACCAGCGAAAGCCCGTCGGCCGTCGCGTCGAGCAGCCCGGCCGCGTCGGCGAGGATCGTGTCGAGCAGGCTCTCCGGTCCCTCCCCGATGTCGATCGTGCGGGTGCGCGCATCGAGGATGACTCCCGCCAGGTCGGCGACGGCGACGGTCGCGTGCGTCGCGCCGAGGTCGACGGCGAGCACGAGCCCGGCGCGGGGGTTGAAGGCGACGCGCGCCGGAGGCCGTCCGCCGGTGGAGGCCGCCTCTCCTGCGGGGCGCAGGAGATCGGCGGCGAGGAGGGCGTCCACGCGCAGCGCGACCGTGGAGCGGGCGAGGCCGGTGATCGTGGCGAGTTCCGCTTTCGTCCTGGCATGCCCGTCGCGGAGGATCTGGAAGATCTCTCCGGTGCCGGAGGAGATCGCCGGAGCCGGCCTCAGAACGTCAACCATTGCGTCAGTAAACCACAGCACTTCGGCGTCCCGTCGATTGACTTCAGATTTGTGTCAGGCGACTTTTGACGAATGTCTAGCAAAAGTTGGGAGGTCTGTGTCAGAATCAGCGACATGACAACGGATGTCACTGACACCGGTATCGGGACGATCCGAACCGGCATCCTCGGCGGAGGATTCATGGCCCGCGTGCATCGCACCGCGGCACGAGACGCCGGCGGCGAACTGCGTGCGGTCGCCACCCGCTCCGCCGAAGGAGGCCGCGACGCGGCGCAGGCGCTGGGTGCCGAACGGGCCGAGAGCGATGCGGAAGCGCTGCTCGGGGCCGCGGACATCGACGTGGTGCATATCTGCACCCCGAACGCGACGCACGCCCAGCTGGCGCTCCGCGCCCTGAACGCGGGCAAGCACGTCGTCTGCGAGAAGCCACTCGCCACGACGGCGCAGGATGCCAGAGCCCTCGCCGAGGCCGCGGAGGCCACGGGGCGGGTGGCCGCCGTACCGTTCATCTACCGTTATCACCCGATGGTGCGCGAGGCCAGGGCGCGGATCGCCCGCGGCGAGGCCGGTGACCTGCTCACCCTCGACTGCTCGTACCTGCAGGACTGGATGCTGCTGTCGAGCGACGACGATTGGCGGGTGCGCTCCGAGTCCGGCGGCGCCTCCCGTGCGTTCGCCGACATCGGCTCGCATCTGTGCGACCTGATCGAGTTCGTGACCGGCGAGCGGATCCGCACGCTGAGCGCCCGCACCCGCCAGGTGTTCTCCGAGCGCTCAGGACATGCCGTCGACACCGAGGACATCGTCGCCGTGCTGATCGAGACCGACTCCGGCGCCCTGGGAACACTGCTCATCTCGCAGATGGCGGCCGGTCGCAAGAACGCCCTCACGCTCGAGCTGCACGGTTCGCTCCAGAGCCTCCGCTTCGAGCAGGAGCGACCGGAAGAGCTCTGGATCGGCATGCGGGAGGAGTCGCGGCTGCTGCTGCGCGACCCCGTCGCATCGGCTCCGGATTCCGCGCGACTCCAGCGCGTCCCGGCGGGGCACTCGATGGGCTATCAGGACGCCTTCAACGGATTCGTCGCCGACGTGTATGCGGCGATCGCCGGAGAACGGCCCGACGGGCTCCCGACCTTCGCGGACGGATACCGCTCCGCCGTGCTGACGGAGGCCGTGCTGGATTCGGCTGCGGACGGCGGCCGATGGGTGGAGGTGGCGGCATGATCTCGACCACGACGCAGCCGGTGCTGTCGGTGACGGGCATCCGCAAGTCGTTCTTCGGAGTCGAGGTGCTCACAGGCATCGATTTCGATGTGCGGCCGGGGGAGGTGCACGGTCTCGTCGGCGAGAACGGGGCGGGCAAGTCCACGCTCATGAAGATCATCGCGGGCGTGCAGCCCGCCGACGACGGAGTGGTCTCGTACCGCGGCGAAGAAGTGCACCACGCGCACCCGCGGCAGGCGATGGATGCCGGGATCGTCACGGTCTTCCAGGAATTCACCCTCCTGCCCGAGCGGACCGTCGCGCAGAACGTGTACCTCGGACGCGAGCCCCGCCGCGGGGGTCTCGTCGACCGTCGCGCCATGAACACGAGGACGGCGGAGCTGCTGACCGACCTCGGGGTCTCGTTCATCGAGCCGCAGGCGCGCGTCGGCTCGCTCACGGTCGCGGAGCAGCAGATCGTCGAGATCGTCAAGGCGCTCTCTTTCGACGCGCAGGTCATCTCGATGGACGAGCCGACCGCCGCGCTCAGCGACCGCGAGGTCGAGCTGCTGTACGCGATCATCCGCCGTCTCACCTCGCGCGGGGTCGCCGTGATCTACGTCTCGCACCGGCTGAAGGAGATCTTCGACCTCTGCGACCGCATCACGATCCTCAAGGACGGTGCGCTCGTCTCGACCGACGACACGACAGCCCTCACCACCGACGAGCTGGTGCGGCGCATGGTCGGCCGCTCCATCCAGTCGTACTTCCCCGACGCGGTCGAGGGCACGACCGTGGGGGAGCCGCGCCTCGAGCTCGAAGGCTGCGGCAACGCCTACGTCGACGGAGTGTCGCTGACGCTCCGCGCCGGGGAGATCGTCGGCATCGCGGGGCTGCAGGGCTCCGGGCGCACCGAGCTCGTGGAAGGGGTGTTCGGCATCCAGGCATTCACCCGCGGTTCGATGCGGATCGACGGGGCACCCACCCGGATCACCAGCGCGCGAGCCGCCGTCCGCGCCGGACTCGCGCTGGTCTCCGAGGACCGCAAGGCCCAGGGGCTCGCCCTCGGGCAGTCGATCCTCGACAACGCGCTGCTGGTGGTGCGGAGCGTGTTCGCCGGGCGCACCGCCGCGTCGCGTCACGAGGTCCCCGGCGTGCTGAGCGCGCTCGAGGTCAGCTCGCAGGGCGTCGATCAAGAGGTGCGCTTCCTCTCCGGCGGCAACCAGCAGAAGGTCGTGCTGGCCAAATGGCTCCTCACCGGACCGCAGATCGTGCTGTTCGACGAGCCGACACGGGGCATCGACGTCGGCGCGAAGTACGCCGTCTACCAGCTGATGCGCGATCTCGCCGCGCAGGGGAAGGCCGTTCTGATGGTGTCGAGCGAACTGCCCGAGGTGATCGGCATGAGCGATCGGATCCTGGTGATGCACGACGGCGAGCTGGTCGCCGAGCTGCCCGCAGGATCGGCGGAGCACGAGATCCTCGGCGCCGCGACCGGAGCCACGACCGGCGAGAGCGATGCCGGGACCGCGACCGAAGGGGGAGCACGATGAAGCGCTTCCGGGTCGATTCCACCGTCATCGTGCTCGCGATCCTCCTGCTCGTGATCCTCATCGGCGCGATCCTGGTCGGCACCGTCGGACGCAACTTCCTGAGTCCGGGGAACATCCGCGACATCCTCACCGGCATGAGCGTGCTCGGTCTCGTCGCGATCGGCCAGACGCTGGTCGTGCTCGGTGCCTCCCTCGATCTCTCCGTGACCTACGTGATCAGCCTGTCGAGCCTGCTCGCGGCGACGATGATGAACGGCAATGCGGGCAACATCCCTCTCGCCGTGATCGTCACGCTGCTGGTGTGCGCCGGTATCGGCCTGGTGAACGGGCTGATCGTGACCGTCCTCAAGGTGAACGGCTTCATCGCCACCCTCGGCGTCGGCCTCATCCTGCAGGGCATCCTCAACACGAACTTCGAGGGTTCGGCAGGCAACGTGCCGTGGGCGTTCCAACTCATCGGCGCCACCGGCCTCGGCCCCATCCCGGTGTCGACGCTCATCATGATCGTCCTCGCCGTCGTGGTCTGGATCCTTCTCAATCGCACCCGTACCGGTGCCCACCTCTATGCGGTCGGCGGCGATCCTGAGATCGCCCGGTTGTCGGGAGTCCGCATCCGGATGCCGCTGATCTGGGCGCACGTGCTGTGCTCGGTGTTCGCAGGGCTCGCCGGTCTCCTCCTCGCCAGCCGTCTCGGTGTCGGCAGCCCGACCGTCGGGCAGCAGGGCGGCTATGCGCTCCTCTCGATCGCCGCGGTCGTGCTCGGCGGCACGCTGCTGCTGGGCGGGCGCGGCTCCGTCTGGGGGACGATCGGCGGCGTCGCGATCCTCGCGGTGGTCGACAACGTCATGAGCGTGATGCAGATCAACCCGTTCCTCAAGGACGTCGTCCGCGGAGTGGTGATCGTCGCTGCCGTGGCGGTGTACAGCCGTCGCTCCATCATCCGCCGTCGCCCGCGCTTCGGCGCCGGGGGCACGCGCACCGGGGGCGACGACGCCGCGAAGGCGGCCGAGCCCGAGATGGCTGCCGCCGTATCGCAGCTCGTCGATGCCACCCCCGATACCACCTCCGCGGCGGAAGGAGCGCGCTCATGAACGCGCTGCGCACACTCGTGAGTCCGCGCGGAGCGGTGTTCCTGCTGCTGGTGCTCCTGCTGGTGGCGGTCACGATCCTCAATCCGAGCTTCGCCGAACCCGGACAGTTCATGCGTTTCATCCAGCGCGTCGCCCCGATCGCGATCGTCGCGATCGGTCAGTACTTCGTCATCGTCGCCGGAGAGTTCGACCTGTCGCAGGGGTCGCTCATCACGGCGCAGGTGATCATCGCCGGGAACCTGGTCGGGCAGGACGACTCCCGCACCGTCCCGGTGCTGCTGCTCATGATCGTGTTCGCCGTGGCCGTCGGCCTCGTCAACGGGCTGATCACGACGCTGCTCAAGGTGCCGTCGTTCATCGTCACCCTCGGCATGATGCTCGCCCTCCTCGGCGGGGTCATGTGGTGGACGGGGGGAGCGGCGACGGGGAACCCCGCCGACAGCTTCCGCGAGATCGGCCGCGGCGGCATCCGCGACGTGCCGTTCCTCGACTTCATCCCGTGGGCGGTGCTGCTGCTCATCGTCTGGCTCGCCCTCGGCATCTGGATCACCAAGCGACCGCTCGGCAAGACGCTCATCGCCGTGGGCGACAATGCCCGCGCCGTCGACTACGCCGGCGCCCGCCGCGCCTGGGTGACGACGCGCGCTTTCATCATCTCGTCGCTGTCCGCGTCGCTGTCGGCCGTGCTCCTCGTCGGATACGCCGGTGTGCACCCCTCGGTCGGCCGCGGCTACGAGTTCACGGCCATCACCGCCGTGGTCCTCGGCGGCGTGGTGCTCGGCGGAGGGCGAGGCTGGATCGTGGGCGCCGTCGCCGGCGCCTTCGCGCTCGAGGCCCTGTTCATGCTGCTGAACATCGCCGGCGTCCCCTCCACGCTCCGCGATGCCGTCCAGGGCGTCATCATCATCGCCGCCGTCGCCTACTCCGCCGTCGCCTTCCGGGCACGACGCCGGCGCGGCCCCCAGTCTTCTCCCGATCAGGGGAAGGAGCAGGTCCCCCCACCGGGGACTCCTGCTCGAGAGTCCGCTTCACCTGCCCTCGCCTCCGGGGGCCACACAGAAACCAGAGGAGATTAGCAATGCGACGATCAATGAAGATCGCCACCGCAGGGGTGGCTCTCTTCGGCCTCATCGCGCTCGCCGGGTGCACCACCGACCCGTCCGTGGCGCCGGTGGAGTCGGAGAACCCCGATGCGGCGGCGGAGACGACCGAGTGGTTCGACCAGGAGCTCTTCGACAAGCAGGACGAGGAGCGCGGGGTCACCCCGCAGGGGCCGGCAGGCGAGCCGTACCTGCAGCACATCAACGCCGAGATGGTCGACACGTCCGAGTTCGCCAGCACGGGTGCGAAGAAGGCCTGCTTCGCGAACGCCTCGATCTCCAACCCCTGGCGCCAGACGGGCTGGATCACGATGAACGAGCAGCTCAAGGCGCTGCAGGACGCCGGCGCGATCAGCGACATGGAGACGCGCGACGCGAAGGACTCCGATGACACGCAGATCGCCGACATCGACTACTTCATCGCCGAAGGCGGCTGCGATGTCTTCCTCATCTCGCCGAACAGCACGGCGGCGATGACTCCGGCCGTGGAGCGGGCGTGCGAGACGGGCAAGCCGGTCGTCGTGTTCGACCGCGGCGTCAACACCGACTGCCCCGTCACGTTCATCCACCCGATCGGCGGCTTCGCCTGGGGCATCGACACGGCCGAGTTCCTGATCGACAACCTCGAAGAGGGCGACAAGGTCGTGGCGCTGCGCATCCTCCCGGGTGTGGACGTGCTGGAGCACCGCTGGGCCGGGGCCGAGAAGCTTTTCGAGGAAGCGGGCATCGAGGCCGTGGACCACTTCACGGGTGCGGACCCTGCCGAGATCAAGAGCATCATCAGCGACGAGCTCGCCAAGGGCGACGTCGACGGCATCTGGATGGACGCCGGTGACGGCGCCGTCGCAGCCATCGAAGCGTTCGAAGACGCCGGGGCCGACTACCCGGTCATGACCGGCGAGGACGAGATGAGCTTCCTGCGCAAGTGGAAGGACACGGGTCTCACGGGCCTCGCCCCGGTGTACTCCAACTTCCAGTGGCGCACCCCGCTTCTCGCCGCGCAGATGATCTTCGCCGGCACCGAGGTGCCGAAGGAGTGGGTGCTGCCGCAGAAGCCGATCACCGAACCCGAGCTCGACGACTACCTGAAGGCGAACGAGGGCATGCCCGACGGCCACTACGCCAAGTTCGGCGGGGAGAACCTCCCCGGCTACCCGACGGTGTGGCAGGAACGGCAGATCCCGTAACCTGACCTGACACGCGTCTCGTCTCATCGCTTCGCTCCTCGCTCGACGACCGGGTGCCCACCCGGTCGTCGAGCGATCGGAGCGAGACGAGACGTCGTCACGATCAAGAGGACAACGATGCCCCGCACGATCGCCGTCAACACCTGGGTGTGGACGTCTCCGCTGACCGACGCCACGATCGAACCGCTCGCCCGCAAAGCCGCCGCCCTGGGATACGACGCCCTGGAGCTGCCGCTGGAGAGCGTCGGCGACTGGGACCCGGCGCGCGTCCGAGACGTGCTCGACACGGTCGGCCTCGGCGCGATCGTGGTCGGCGCGATGGGACCAGGACGCTCGCTCGTGGCCCGCGCCGGTGACGTCGCCGCGACGCAGGAGTACCTCCGGACCTGCATGGCGGCAGCGCGGACGCTGGGTGCGCGTGTCGTCGCGGGCCCGTTCTACGCACCGACCGGCGTGACGTGGCGGATGGATGCCGACGAGCGCACCGCCGTCGTGGGGGAGCTGCGCATGAACCTCGCTCCGCTCGTCGAGGAGGCCACCGCATCGGGTATCGCGCTCGCGATCGAACCGCTGAACCGCTACGAGACGAGCCTGCTGAACACGGTCGAGCAGAGCCTCGACGCCCTCGGTCCGCTGCTCGGCGCAGGTCTCGGACTCGCGCTCGACACCTACCACCTCAACATCGAGGAGAAGAAGCCGGCGGACGCGGTCCGGACGGCAGGGCAGGCGATCGCCCACGTGCAGGTGTGCGGCAGCGACCGCGGGGCCGTGGGCGACGACCACATGGACTGGCCCGGAATGCTCGCCGCGCTCGACGATGCCGACTATCGAGGACCGCTCGGACTGGAGAGCTTCACCGGCGAGAACGCCACGATCGCTGTCGCCGCCTCGGTCTGGCGCCCCCTCGCCCCGAGCCAGGACGACCTCGCCGCACGCAGCATCGCCGCGCTCCGCGCGCTCGGTGCCTGAACCGCACGACCTCGATCCAGTCCGAGACGAAGGAGTCCCCATGACGAGTCACCCGGTCACCCTGTTCACCGGCCAATGGGCCGACCTGCCCTTCGAGGAGGTGGCCCGTCTCGCCGCCGAGTGGGGATACGACGGCCTCGAGGTCGCGGCATCGGGCGACCACCTCGATCTGCGGCGCGCGGACGAGGACGACGCCTACGTCGCCTCCCGCCGGGAGATCCTCGACCGTCACGGGTTGAAGATCTTCGCGATCTCGAACCATCTCGCCGGTCAAGCCGTGTGCGATGCCCCGATCGACTTCCGCCACCAGGCCATCCTGCGCGACTATGTGTGGGGCGACGGCGAGGCCGAGGGGGTCCGGCAGCGCGCGGCGGAGGACATGAAGCGCGCGGCGAGAGTCGCGCGCAAGCTCGACATCGACACGGTGGTCGGATTCACCGGATCGTCGATCTGGCCGTATCTGGCGATGTTCCCTCCGGTCCCGGCCTCCGTCGTCGAGGGCGGTTTCGACGACTTCGCCCGGCGCTGGAACCCGATCCTCGATGTCTTCGACGGCGAGGGCGTGCGGTTCGCACATGAGGTGCATCCGGGGGAGATCGCCTACGACTACTGGTCGAGCGTGCGGGCTCTCGACGCGATCGAGCACCGGGAGGCGTTCGGGTTCAACTGGGACCCCTCGCACATGATGTGGCAGAACGTCGACCCGGTCGGCTTCATCGTCGACTTCGCGGATCGGATCTATCACGTGGACTGCAAGGACACCCGGATGCGCCCGAAGAACGGTCGTGCCGGGGTCCTCGGCTCGCATCTGCCGTGGGGCGACCCCCGACGCGGCTGGGACTTCGTCTCGACGGGGCACGGAGACGTGCCGTGGGAGGATTCGTTCCGCGCTCTCGACGCGATCGGCTACACCGGGCCGATCTCGATCGAATGGGAGGATGCGGGCATGGATCGCCTGCACGGGGCTGCCGAGGCGCTGTCCTTCGTGCGATCGCTGCTGTGGCCGAAGCCGGAAACCTCGTTCGATGCCGCCTTCAGCAACCAGTGATCGTCGGACAGGATCCCTCCTGCCCGTGCACGGGACGGTCATCCCTCTGATCGGTCCGGCGGGAACCGCACGGGCTCACACCCCGATGTCGCTTCCCGCCGAGCGGTTCAGCCACCCAGGGCGGACGAAGCCGCTCTCGTAGGCGAAGACGGCGGCGGCCACGCGGCTGGGAACCCCGAGTTTGCTCAGCACGTTGCCGATGTGCGTCTTGACGGTCGCATCGCTCACGAAGAACCTCTCCGCGATCTCGCTGTTGCTGAGGCCGCGGGCGATCTCCGACAGCACCTCTCTCTCGCGTGCGCTGAGGGAGGCGAGCTTCGCGGACGCGGCCGACGACGGCGAAGCGTCGGTGGCGGAGTCGCGCAGCCGACGTTCGATGAGCGCCCTGGTCATACCCGGATCGATGAGCGCGTCTCCGCGCCCGGCGCTGCGCACCGCTGCGGCGAGGAGATCCGGCCCGGCGTCCTTCAGCAGGAAACCGCACGCTCCGGCCCGCACGCTGTCGAGCAGATACTCCTCGTCGTCGAAGGTCGTGACCATGAGCACAGCGGACGCGGTCTTCTCCGCGAGGATTCTGCGCGTGGCCTCGACACCGTCGATTCCCGGCATGCGGATGTCCATCACGACGATGTCGGGGCGCAGCACCGCCGCGGCGCTGACGGCCGCCAGGCCGTCGCCCGCGTCGCCGACCACGCTGATGTCGGGCTCGGCGTCGAGCATCAGGCGGAGCCCGGCACGGACCACCGGTTGGTCGTCGACGATGAGCACGGAGATCATGGAGCCCGTCACAGCGAGATCCACTGATCCGAGAGGGGCAATGCGGCTCGCACTTCCCACCCGCCATCGACATGAGGGCCTGCCGTGAGTGTTCCCTGCAGGGCGAGTGCGCGTTCGTGCATGCCGATCAGTCCGAATCCGTTCTCCTGGGTGTGCGCGGGTGGTTCCGTGCCGTCGTCTCGGATGAGGAGATGCAGCTCATCGCCGACGAGATGCGCCTGCACGACGGCTCTTCTCGCGCCGGAGTGTCGCATGACGTTGGTCAACGCCTCCTGCACGATGCGAAGCGCGCCCGCCTGGACGAACTCCGGCAGCAGGAACTCCTCGATCTGCAGATCGACGTCGATGCCGATCGCTCTGACACGGTCCGCGAGCGTTCTCACGCTGTCGGCGAAGAGGGAGACCGGGGCATCGGGGCGTTCGCGATCACGCAGCATCCGCACCACGCGGCGCATCGCGGCGAGCGCTTCACTGCCCTCGTTCGCGATCGTCCGCACGGAGGAGCGAAGCTGTGTCGGATCACTGTCAGCCACGCGATCTGCGGCCTGTGCGCCGATGACCATCGCGGTGACATGGTGGGCGACGACATCGTGGATGTCGCGGGCGATGCTCGCCCGCACCTGGTCCGCGACGCGCTCACGATCCGCGGCGCGGAGCTCGACGAGCTGCTCATTGCGCTGCCTCAGGATCTCGGCGGTGGTGCGATGGAGGTACAGGGCCCTGCTCAGAGCCACGACGGCGATGACCACGAGCGCGGCGAGGATGCGCCGCGAGGGATCCGGCACGATGAAGTCGTAGTACTCGTCCAGCCGTCCGCGGATGGTCGCCTCGAGAAGCGCGGACAGCTCCCACGGGACCAGAGCGAAGGCCAGGCCCGTCACCGTGAGGACCCCGACGAAGACGATGGATGTGCCCCGGGCGGCGGCCCTGCCCGCGATGAGGACGAGCGGAAGCAATCGCAACTCGAGGATGTCGCCCCACCCATCGGGCCAGGCGTACCAGGCGACGACGAGGACGAGCGTCCCGCGGGGGAACTTCCGCGACAGGGGCCAGGCGACTGCGCCGATGAGGGAGATGAGGAGGTAGTTCTCGGGGCTGATCGGGTACCAACCGACCGCTCTCGCGCCCGCGATGACCGCACTGGCGAGCGCGAAAGCAGTCGCCGCGATGACGAGGTCGCCGGCGAGCGACCCGCCGTTCGCGAACCACTTGCGCATCAGGCCAGGGTACGGGTCCGCGACGGGGGATGGCTCCGCAGAAATGATGAGATTCAGGGCTTCAGGAGGTTCGCCACCTGGTCGAGAAGGTGGCGGGCGGCGCGGTAGCGCTCCTCGTCGTCGCTCTGCTCCAAGACGACGACGAACACACGGACAGGCGTCCCCTGGTCGTCTCCGAGGTCTTTCGCCGACAGCAGGCTGTATCCGCCGAGCGTCCCCGTCTTGATCCCGACCGCCCCGGCGTCGGCGAGAAGGTCGTTCGTGTTCTCGACGTAGCCCACTCCGGGGAGGTCGATCGACCGTTTCGCGACGATCTCGGCGACGACGGGGTGGGCCAACGCTCGCCTGCCGAGATCGATGAGGGACGCGGGAGTGGCGGTGTTCCGGGGGTCGATTCCGGTCGGCTCGATCATGGTGATGCCGGTGAGGTCCTCCCGGGCGAGGAATGCCTCGGCGGCGGCGGTGAAATCATCCCGGCCGCTCCACACGCGGTCCACCAGCATGTCGGCGAAGTTCGATGCCGAGCCGACGAGGATGCCCTCGAGCATCTGGTACTCCGTCAACTCCGTTCCGATCGGAACGAGCAGCGCCGACTGTCCCCGATCCCGATACGCGAGGTAGTCCTGGTCCTCGTCCGCGGTGAACACGATGGTGTCGCCCTGGTCCCCGAGCCGTAGCGGTCGCTCCTCGAGGAGCATGAGCACCGTGACCACCTTGGAGATGCTCGCCATCGGGAGTGCTTGATCAGAGCTGGCCGCGACCTCGCCGTCGACCAGGCCGATGGCGGCCGCGCCGGCAGACGGCCACGACACCGCGCTGAGATCCACGGAACGCTGCACGGCGGCGTCGGGCTCCGTCTGCGGGTCGCCCCAGGCCTGACCATAGCCCCAGAGCGCGACGGCACCCAGGAGAACGATGAGCACGACCGGGAACGCGGCGTACGACGACCGCCTTCTCTTGCTGTTCATGAAGGACAGCTTCGCCGCTCACCGGCGGGACCTCATCGGCAAGAAGTACGGAAACGAGTAGTCACTTCTGATGAGGACCCGGCGCGGTCGCGGGACGATGCGACGCTCCAGGACGACGACGGCGTGAGGTCAGGCCGTGGGCTCGCGGAGGCGGACCAGCCGCTCGTGCCCGGTCTCCTCGAGTTCGGCGATGTCGTCGCGCGACTTGAGGAAGTCCGAGAACGAACGGTAGCCGAGGGCCTTCTCGCTGAACGACGGGTCCATGCGACGCATGTGCGTCTTCACGGCGGAGCTGTGCAGCCATTCATCGGCGTCGGCCTTGTCGTGACCGAGGCGCAGCGCGCGCTCCAGCAGCTGCGTCGCCACCTCCTGATCGTCGACCTTGTCCTCGACCCGGGGCTCTTCCACCTTCGGGGCGGATTTGGCGCGCGTGCGCTTCGGGGCGGTCTTCGGCTTCGCAGTCGCCTCGGCAGCTGCTTCGGTCACCGGTGCCGGAGGCTCGACCGGGGGTGCCGCGACGGGGGAGACGACCGCCTTCGTGGGGCGCACGACGCCGGGCAGCGAGTCGTAGGACTCGAACTCGTCGCAGGCGGCGGCCAGCGACTTGGCGGTCGAGCCCGACACCCCGACGCCGATCACATAGCGGCCGAGACGCTTGCAGCGCTGGGCCAGGGGCACATAGTCGCTGTCGCCGGCGACGATCACGACGTGCGTGAGGTCGGGCAGGCGGAACATGTCTTCGACCGCGTCGACGGCGAGCCGGATGTCGGCGCCGTTCTTCGCGTAGGCGGCGGCGGGGAAGAGCTGCACGAGATCGACCGCTCGTGCCACGAGCTGCGAGCGGTACACGGCGTTGACGGGGGACGACCAGTCGGCGTAGGCCCGCGTGAGCACGAGTGTGCCGAAGGAGGCGGCGTAGTCGATGATCGCGCCGACCTCGATCATCGCGCGGCTCAGCCGGTCGGTGACCTCCGGATCGTTCGGGTTCTCGCTGATCCGCTGACGGTCCTTGCCGTAGGCGTTGCGTCCGTGCACACGGTCGTACCAGGAGATGACGATGTTGTCGAAGTCGAGGTAGACGGCGACGCGGGCATCGGTGGTCTCGGCCATGATCAGGCCTCCTCACGGGGGTAGCGGACGCCGATCTGCGCACGGATCTCGTCGAGCGTGCCCATGATGGCGACGCTCTCGGCGATCGGGAGGATGTCGCCCTCGAGGATGCCGTCGCGCACCAGGCGCTCGGCGGCGAACGCCTGGTACTGCATGCCACGACCTTCGACCTGGGAGGAGTACTCCTCCTGCACCGTGCCGTCCGGCAGGACCACACGGAACGTCGTGGGGGCGTACCAGACCGTGTCGATCTCGATGCGCGCGGCGGTGCCGAGGATGCCGGCGACGTTGGGTCCCGCCGCTCGAGACGACGAGAGGCTGGTCGAGACGGCGCCACCCTCGTGCGTCATGACGGTGGCGACCTCGGCGTCGGCTCCCGTCTCGATGAGTCGCCCGACGGCACGGATCGTGGTCGGGGCGCCGAGGATGTCCCAGATGAAGGAGATCGGGTAGATGCCGAGGTCGAGCAGCGCACCGCCGCCGAGTTCGAGGGCGTTGAGACGGTGCGCGGGGTCGGAGGGCAGCAGCTGCGTGTGATCGGCGCTCACCGCGCGGATCTCGCCGAGGGCGCCCTCGGCGATCAGCTCACGGATGCGGACCATGTGGGGCAGATACCGCGTCCACATCGCCTCCATCACCAGGAGACCCCGCTCCGCGGCGAGAGTCTGCAGATCATGCGCTTCGGCGGCATTCAGGGTGAAGGCCTTCTCGGCGATCACATGCTTGCCGTTCTCGAGAGCGAGTCTGGCGTTCTCGTGGTGCATCGGGTGCGGAGTCGACACGTAGATGATGTCGACGTCGGGGTCGGCGACCAGCGCCTCGTACGAGGGGTGCGCGTGGGCGATGTCGAAGCGGGCGGCGAAGGCATCGGCCGACTCCTGCGAGCGCGATCCGACGGCCACGAGGTCGAGCCCTGCCGTTCGCAGATCGGACGCGAAAGCGCCGGCGATGCCGCCGGTCGCGAGGATTCCCCAACGAAGACCTGTCATGGTCTCAGCGTAGGGGGTGCGGCGCGTGTGACCGACTGTTACATCCCGTGACGCCCGGCATCGGGCGCGTGGCAGCGGTGGGCGTCTGCTCCTACCGTGACGGGCATGACCGAACCCCTCATCATCGGCGCCATGGTGCGCACCCTGGGCGCGTATCCCTCGGGCTGGCGGCAGCGTGGTGCACACCGCGATCCCGCAGCCGACGCCGACATCCTTCGGCACATCGCGCGCGAAGGGGAGGATGCGGGGCTCGACTACCTCTTCTTCGGCGATTGGCTCGCCACGGGGCCGGACCTGGAGTTCCGCGACCCGTACCTGCTGGCCCGCATCGATCCCGTGAGCGCCGTGCTGTTCCTCGCCGGTGTGACCTCGCGGATCGGTCTGATCGCCACGGTCAACACCACCTACGCCGACCCCTACACGACAGCGCGTTCGCTGGCCTCCCTCGATGTGCTCACGCGTGGTCGTGCCGGCATCAACCTCGTCACGGGTGCGGAGCCGCGGGCCGCGGGCAACCACGGCAGGGACGCGCACGCCGACAACGAGACGCGCTACGACCGCGCGGAGGAATTCGTCGAGGCGCTGCGACGGCTCTGGGACTCGTGGGGGGAGGATGCCTGGATCGCGGACGCCGAGCGCGGTGTGCTCATCGATCCGGACGGCCTGCGTGCCGCCGACCTGCGGGGCACCCAGGTGCGGGTCTCCGGACCGCTCAACGTGGCTCGTCCCCCGCAGGGGCAGATCCCGATCGTGCATGCCGGCACGTCGCCGCGGTCACGGGCGCTCGCGGCCACCGAGGCCGACCTCGCGCTGACCGCCGCGCCGACCTTGGCCGACGCGATCACCACGCGCCGGATCCTCCGGGACATCGCAGCGGAGGCCGGAAGGGCACCGGACGCGCTGAAGGTGATCGCCCCCGTGCTCCCGGTCGTCGCCGATACGGATGCCGATGCGCGCCGCATCGTGGAGCGCCTGCTCGCACTGGTGCCGCTCGCCGAAGGGCATCAGGCGGCCCGGACGGCCTTCCCGCCGAACCGGACCGTCGGTGCGCTCGCCGACGCGCTGGAGGTCGCGGCGGACGACACGCTGCGTTCCGCTGCCTTCGACGCGCCGGTGACCGCCGCGGAGGCGCGGCGACTGGGTGAGGGCGGCGAGGCATTGATCGAGCGGCTCGCCCGCATCGCAGGGCTGCGCGTCGCGGGGTCGGGGATCGGGAGCGACGACCCCCTCACCTGGCGGCACCTCGTCGCGGCGAACGCGGTGCCCGGCGCCTTCGTCGTGGGCGACGCCGGCACGATCGCGGACCACTTCGAGACCTGGCGGGACGAGGGGGCAGCGGACGGCTTCAACGTCCTGTCGGCGTTCCAGCCCGCGCAGTTCGAGGCATTCACGCGCGGCGCTGCGCCCGAGCTGCGCCGCCGAGGGCTGCTGCGAGACGCGGACGAGGGCCAGGGGGCGACGCTCCACGACCGCCTGCGTATTTCTTCGTATGTCGACGCGTGACCACGGGCGTCGTCGCGCGACATCCGGAGTCCGTCGCGTCGCGCCGAGGCATCGCCGATTCCTACCGTGAAGACACCACGACCACAGCAACGCATCTGAGAACACCGCACCGCACCCGAAGCACCGCACCCGAAACCTGGAGGCCCTCCCCATGAACCGTCGTCTCATCCGCGCTGCCGCCGTGGCGCTCCCGCTCATCCTCGCGGGAAGCCTCGCCGCCTGCGCATCGACCCCGGCTCCGGCGAACTCGCCCGCCGAAGCCGGAGACCCCGTCACGGGAGGGACGCTCACCTACCTCGAGCACCAGGCGTACACGAACCTGTATCCGCCGCAGGCCGGTTTCTACCCCAACGGCGGCATCGTCAACAACATCGCGGCCCGCCTCACCTGGCAGAACCCGGACACGCTCGAGATCGAACCGTGGATCGCCTCCGACTGGACGGTGAACGACGACGCCACCGAGTACACGTTCAATCTGAACGCCGACGTCACGTTCTCGGACGGCACGGTGCTCGACGCCGCTGCCGTGAAGAAGAACTTCGACACGTACGGCCTGGGCGACGCGGAACGCGGCCTCACCGTCTCCGAGGCGATCAACAACTACGAAGGCAGCGAGGTGGTCGACGAGGACACCGTGACCTTCCGCTTCACGGCCCCGTCGCCCGGGTTCCTGCAGGCGACCTCGACCATCAACTCCGGCCTGCTGTCGCCGGAGACGCTCGACGGCACGATCGAGGACTTCGGCGCGGGCAACGCCGCCGAGATCATCGGATCCGGTCCGTTCACGGTCACGGGCGAGAAGCTGGGCACCGAGTACACGCTCACCGCCCGTGACGACTACGAGTGGGGTCCCGACAGCGTGGACAACGACGGACGCCCCTACCTCGACGCCGTGCACGTGCTGATCACGCCCGAGGACTCGGTGCGCATCGGGTCGCTCCTCGCCGGCCAGGCCGACTACGTCCGCTACGTCCAGGCATTCGACGAGGACCGCGTCGAGAGCGCCGGCTTCACGCTCTACGCCCCGCAGACCCGCGGCGTGAACAACTCGATCGCCCTTCGCCCCGAGAACCCGCTGCTCGCCGACATCCGTGTCCGACAGGCGATCATCGCCGCCGTGAACGCGCAGGAGGTCGTCGACACGCTCTTCACCGAGAACTACCCGGTGGCGACGTCGGTGCTGTCCTCCCAGGCGGTCGGGTACAAGGACGAGTCCGCGCACTACGAGTACGACCCGAAGAAGGCCGAGGATCTGCTCGACGAGGCCGGATGGAAGCCCGGCTCCGACGGCATCCGCGAAAAGGACGGGGAGCGGCTGTCGATCACGGTCTACGAGGCCAAGCCGCAGCCGCTGTCGAAGCAGTCGCTCGAGCTCGTCGCCCAGCAGCTGGCGAAGGTGGGCGTGGAGCTCTCCGTCAAGCCGGGCGACGCCGGCAGCGCGGCCGAGGACACCCGCGACCCGCTGAAGACCGGCTTCTACCACTCGATGGTCGGACGGGCGGATCTCGACGTGATCAAGAGCCAGTACTTCACGAAGAACCGCGACGTGCTCATCTCGCAGGATGCGAAGCTCGATGAACTGCTCCTCGCCGTGGCCTCCGAGCCCGACGCCGACAAGCGCATCGCCGCATCGCAGGCCGTGCAGGACTACATCGCGGAGCAGGCGTACGTGATCCCGCTGTTCGAGGAGCCGCAGGTGTACGGCACCGCGACCTACGTGCACGGCGTCGCCTTCGAGTCGGTGGGGCGTCCGACGTTCTCCGGCGTGTGGCTCGCCGAGCACTGAGCGGCATGGTGCTTCGATGACGTTCGTCCTCCGACGAGCCGGGCAGGCCGCGATCGTTCTGATCGCGGCCTTCACGGCCACCTTCTTCCTTCTGCAGCTGCTGCCGGGCGATGCGATCCTGATCAAGTTCTCCGACCCCAGCCTCGGGCTGTCGCCGGATCAGCTCGACAGCATCCGCGCCACGTACGGTGCGGATCTGCCCTGGTGGGAGCAGTACGTCCACGCCGGCCTGGGCTTCCTCGCGGGGGACTTCGGCTTCTCGACGCAGTTCGGCACACCGGTGCTGACGATGCTCGCCGAGGCGCTCCCCGCGACGCTGCTGCTGGCATCGCTCGGACTCGTCGTCGCCCTGCTGCTGGCGATCCTCATCGCCGGGCTCTCCTCGCTCGCGTCGTTCGCCTGGCTGCGCGACGGCCTCCGCCAGGTACCGGGTCTGTTCGTGGCTGTGCCGGTCTTCTGGCTCGGCATCCTGCTCATCCAGGTCTTCTCGTTCGGGCTCGGCTGGGTGCCGATCGTCGGGGCCGACCCCGTGAGCGGTCTCATCCTTCCCGTGCTGACTCTCGCCGTGCCGATCTCGGCGCCCCTGGCGCAGGTGCTGGTGCGCGCGATCGACCAGGTGCAGGCGCAGCCGTTCGTCACGGTGGTCCGCGCGAAGGGCGCTCCGCCGCTCTGGGTGCTCACGCGCTCGGTCGCCCGCAACGCCGCCGTGCCGACCCTGACCATCGCCGGCGTGCTGTTCGGCGAGCTCGTCGGCGGTGCGGTCGTCACCGAGACCGTGTTCGGACGCACCGGCATCGGACGTCTGACCGAGCAGGCCGTGGCGAACCAGGACATCCCGGTGCTGCAGGGGGTCGTGCTGCTCTCGGCGCTCGGGTTCGTGATCATCAGCTTCACGGTCGACCTCGTCACCCCGCTCATCGACCCGCGTCAGCGCACGGTCGCCCGATCGACCGCATCGCCCCCCGCGCGACGCGCACCCCAGGAGGTGGCAGCATGACCGCTCCCGTGATCGCCGAGACGAGCGTGGAGCCCGAACTCGTGCCTTCGCCGGTCGTCCACGAGCACGCGCCGGCGCTTCGCCGCCGTCGTGGACTGCGCGGTCGCGCCTGGGGGCTGTACCTGGCCTTCGCCGTGGTGACCCTCGCCGTGCTGTGGGCGGTCATCCCCGGCGTCTTCGCGCCCGGCGATCCCCTCACGGGCATACCGGCCGACAAACTGCTGCCGCCGAGCGCCGCCCACTGGTTCGGCACCGACACCCTCGGCCGCGACCTGTTCGGTCGTGTCGTGCACGGCGCCGTGCACTCGCTGTCGGGCGCGCTCATCGCCGTCACGGTCGGCCTCGCCCTCGGCACCGTTCTCGGACTCATCGGCGGCGCGGTCGGCGGTGTCGTCGACGACGTCCTGATGCGGGTCGTCGACGTGCTGCTCGCGATCCCCGGGCTCCTCCTGTCGCTGTCGGTGATCATCCTGCTCGGATTCGGCACGGTGAACGCCGCGCTCGCCGTGGGCCTCGGCAGCGTCGCCGCGTTCGCCCGCCTGATGCGCGCCGAGGTCGCCCGCGTGCGGCGCACCGAGTACGTCGAGGCGGCCTTCGGCAGCGGCGCCACGTTCTTCGCAGTGCTGCGTCGGCACGTGCTGCCCAACTCCCTCACGCCGATCGTGGCTCTCGCCGCGCTGCAGTTCGGTACCGCGATCCTGGCGATCTCGACGCTCGGGTTCCTCGGATACGGCGCTCCGCCGCCCACCCCGGAGTGGGGTCTGCTCATCGCGGAGGGACGCAACTACGTCGGCACGGCCTGGTGGCTGACGGCTCTTCCCGGTCTCGTCGTCGTCGCGGTCGTCCTCAGCGCCAACCGCATCAGCCACCGCATCGGAAGGGGCACACGATGAGCGTTCTCGCAGCGACCGATCTGCGGATCTCCTACGGCGGACGGGAAGTCGTGCACGGCATCTCGTTCGAGATCGGCGAGGGGGAGACACTCGCGCTCGTCGGGGAGTCGGGATCCGGCAAATCGACGACCGCCCACGCGCTCCTCGGTCTCCTCCCGGACGGCGGCAGAGTCGATGGAGGACGGGTCGTGCTCGGCGACCTCGACATCTCCGGATGGTCCGATCGTGCTCTGCGCGGTATCCGCGGTGCGGAGATCGGCCTGGTGCCGCAGGACCCGACGACCTCCCTCGACCCGGTGCGTCCGATCGGCGCGCAGGTCGAGGAGATCCTGCGTCTGCACGGGCACCGCGACCGCCGCTCGCGCCGTGCGCGGGCGATCGAGCTGCTCGACCGCGTCGGCATCGACGATCCCGACCTGCGGGCCCGCCAGTATCCGCACGAACTCTCCGGCGGCATGCGCCAGCGCGTACTGATCGCCACCGCGATCGCCCTGCGGCCTCGTCTGCTCATCGCCGATGAACCGACCAGCGCCCTCGACGCCACGGTGCAGCGCAAGGTGCTGGACCTGCTGGACGAGCTGCAGCGCGAGGAGGGGACCAGCATCCTGCTCGTGACGCACGATCTCGGTGTCGCCGCGGACCGCGCGGAACGGCTCGTCGTTCTCAAGGACGGTCGGATCGTCGAACAGGGGCGGAGCGAGGCGATCCTCGCCGCGCCGTCCGACGCCTACACGCGGCAACTGCTCGCGGACGCTCCGGCGTTCGCGACCGGGTTCCGTCGCCCCGAGGTGCCGCCCTTCCTCCGCGACGCCTCAGCGGTGGCGGCGGAGAACCCCTATGCGATCGTCGCCGAAGGGCTCGTGAAGGAGTTCCGCGTCGCCGGGCGCGAACGTTTCCGTGCCGTCGACGACGTGTCCTTCCGGGTGCGCAAGGGAACCACGCACGCGCTCGTGGGGGAATCGGGATCGGGGAAGACCACCACGGCGCGGCTGATCACGCGCTTCCACCAGCCGGATGCCGGGACCATCGTCGTCGCGGGCGAAGAGGTGACCCATGCCAAGCGCGAGCAGCTGCGCGCTCTGCGCCGGCGCATCCAGCTCGTCTATCAGAACCCGTTCGCCTCCCTGGATCCGCGGCAGCAGATCATCGACATCGTGGCGGAGCCGCTGCAGAACTTCCATGTCGGCTCGCGCACCGAGCGCAGGGATCGTGCCCTCGCACTCCTGGACCGCGTCTCGCTTCCGGCCGACGTCGCCCGGCGCACGCCGCGCGAGCTCTCGGGGGGACAGCGGCAGCGCGTCGCGATCGCCAGGGCGCTCGCGATCGACCCGGAGATCGTGGTTCTCGACGAGGCGGTGTCGGCACTCGATGTGACCGTGCAGGCGCGCATCCTCGAGCTGCTCACCTCGCTGCAGGCCGAGCTCGGACTCACCTACCTGTTCATCTCGCACGACCTCGCGGTGGTGCGCAGGATCAGCCACACGGTCTCGGTGATGCGCCGCGGCCGCATCGTGGAGGAAGGGCAGACCGAAGACCTCTTCCGCGCCCCGCAGCACGACTACACCCGGGAGCTGCTCGCCGCGGTCCCCGGCACCGGAGAGCCCTCGAACGCTCGAGAGCTCTCGCACACCAGAGAGGTTCCCGCATGACCGCGCCCACCGTCGCCTTCTTCACGCGTCTGCTCGACGACGCGTCGCCCGCCGAACGCTACGCGCTCGCGACCGCGCAGATCCGACAGGCCGAGCAGCACGGCATCGGGAGGGCCTGGGTCGCCCAGCACCACTTCCACGCCGCGGAGGGCGGGCTGCCGTCACCGCTGGTGTTCCTCGCGCACGTGGCTGCGGCGACCAGCGACATCCGCCTCGGCACCGGGGTCATCACCCTGCCGTTGGAGGATCCGGTGCGCGTGGCCGAGGATGCGGTGGTCGCCGATCTGCTCTCCGGGGGGCGCGTGGATCTGGGACTCGGCAGCGGCGGCACACCGTCGTCGTTCGCGCCTTTCGGAGAGGACGTGCGCGACAAGGCCCCGACATACGACCGCAAGCTGCGGGTGCTGCTCGACGGTCTGGCCGGGCGCGACGTCGGGGCGGGCAACACCCTCTACCCGGATGCCGGAGACCTCGCCGACCGTATCTGGCAGGCCACGTTCTCGGCGCCGGGGGGACACCGTGCCGGCATCCACGGGCACGGTCTGCTGCTCTCCCGCACGCAGCCGCGCGGTGCCGACCGGCTGCACGCCCCGTTGTCGGAGCTGCAGGATCCGATCATCGACGCCTACCTCGAAGCTCTGCCGGCCGGTGTGGCACCGCGGATCACCGCCTCGCGCACCGTGTTCGTCGCAGACGACCGTTCCGAGGCGCTGCGGTTCGCCGAGGTCGGACTCCGCAGGGCAGCCGAAGGCTTCCGTCGCCAGGGGCAGACCATCCCCGGCGACAGCATCGACGAGTTGATCACCGCGCTCGACACGCACCTGGGCACGCCGGAGGAGGTGGCGGAGTCGCTCGCCGCCGACGCCACCCTCGCCCGGGCCACCGAGGTCGCCTTCCAGGTGCACTCGGTCGACGCCCCGCACGAGCAGGTGCTGCGCTCGATCGCGCTCTTCGCCGATGAGGTCGCCCCGGCCCTCGGCTATGCGCTCACCCCGTCCACCGCAGAGAACCACACCATCAAGGAGAACGCATGACCGACGACATCGTGGACCGGATCGCGGAGGTGACGCCGGAGTTGGATGCCCTGCGCCGTCGCCGGCCGGTCACCAGGGAGCAGCTGCAGGCGAGCTTCGACGCCCTCTTCCGGCCGGTCACGGTCGAGCACGTCTCGCAGGCGGAGCGCGAGCTCGTGGCGGCCTTCGCCACCGGTCTCGCCGGGGCCGACGACGCGTCCGCGGCTTTCTACGCCGCTCGCGCGCAGGAGGGCGACCCGCAGCGCGCGACCGCCGTGATCGCCGAGGCGACCGGTGCGGCGGACAGCGGTCCGTTCGGCGCGTACACCGAGCTCGGTCTCCAGGGGGAGAACACGGAGGGGGAGCGGTACGCGCCATCCGATGCCGTCACGGCAGCCATCGGCGAGCGGCTCGCCGCAGCCCTCGCGCACACGCACCTGTTGGTGTTCCGCCCCCGCGAGGCGTCCGGTGCCGATCTCGGACGCCTGCTCGACGCCGGCTGGTCGACCGACGGGATCGTGACGCTGTCGCAGCTGGTCTCGTTCCTCGCCTTCCAGCAACGGGTCGTCACCGGCCTCCGGGCGCTCGCCACCGCGGGACTGGTCACGACCACCGCGAGCGAGATCTCCGAGGAAGAGGAAGCAGCATGACCGCCGAACAGACCGTGCTCCGTCACGACGACGCTCCGCACCCGCACGCCTTCACCCGCGGTGAGGTCGGCTGGGTCCCGCACCTGGAACCCCTCGCGGAGGAGGAGCTGACCGAACGGCACTACGACGGCCTCGTCGATGCCGCGCGCGCCAAGAACGACTATTTCCGTCTGCTCGCGCGCGATCCCGAAGTGCTCAAGGCCCGCACGCTGGTCGACAAGGACATCTTCTACAACGCGGCTGAGGGGCTCCCGCGTGCGGACCGCGAACTGGCGGCGACGGCGGCATCCCGTCGCAACGGCTGCGTGTTCTGCGCGTCGGTGCACTCGCGCTTCGCCGCGCACCACAGCAAGCGTGCAGACGACGTCGACCAGCTGCTGGACGAGGGTGTCGATGCGGACCTCGGCGAGCGCTGGAACGCCGTCGTCGCGGCATCCGTCGCCCTCACCGACACGCCCAGCGCGTTCGGGGAGGACGAGATCGCGCGGTTGCGCGCGGCGGGTCTCGACGACCTGGAGGTCGCGGACGTCATCCACGGCGCGGCGTTCTTCAACTGGGCGAACCGGCTGATGCTCTCGATCGGACGGCCGGTGGCTCCGGCCTGATCCGCCCCTACGGCACGAGGATGATCTTGCCCGACGCGGCGCCGGACTCCATGAGCTCATGGGCCTGCGCCGCCTCGGCGAGGGGAAGCTGCGGACCGAGCTCGATCACGAAGTCGCCGGTGTCGAGGAGCGCGATCGTCTCGGGCAGCGCCTCGGCGCGCCAGGCGAGTTCCTGGTCGGTCAGCGGCACCGGTGAGCCGCCGGAGAAGGCGCGGATGCCGAAGGACGCAGCATCCGGCCCCCGCACGATCGTCGCGATCCGGTCGCGGTCCGCCACGAGGGCGAGCGAGGTCTCGATCGCCTCGTCGGTGCCCGCGCAGTCGAGCACGACCGTGACGGCGGAAGGTGCGGCTTCACGGACGCGGTCGAGCAAGCCGTCGCCGTAGGCCACGGGGAGAGCGCCGAGTTCGCGCAGCTGGTCGTGACGTGCGGGACTCGCGGTCGCGATCACGGTCGCACCCCAGGCGACGGCGAACTGCACGGCGGCCTGTCCGACGGCTCCGGAGCCGCCGTGCACGAGCAGCACGTCGCCGTCGGTCACCTCGAGCGAGCGCAGCGCCTGATAGGCGGTGCCCGCCGGGATGCCGATGCCGGCGCCCTCGGCTGTGGTGACGGAGTCGGGGAGCTTCGCGAGCTTCTCGGTCGAGATGGCGAGCGCCGAGGCATAGGTGCCGTGTCCGTCGCGGATCGCCACCCGGTCGCCGACGGCGAAGTCGTCGACGCCCTCGCCCAGCACCTCCACGACGCCGGCTCCGTCGAAGCCGACGGGGCGCGGCTCGGTGATGGGTGGGGAGGGCCGCTTGCCGCCGCGCAGCTTCGCGTCGATCGGGTTCGCGCCCGCCGCCTCGATGCGGACGACGACCTCGCCGCGCGCCGCGACGGGATCGGGGATCTCGATCAGGTGGAGGACGGCAGGGGATCCGATTTCGGTGTAGACGATCGCGCGGGCCATGGCTTCAGGCTACCCGCGCCAGGCGTGAGCGGTCGCTGATCAGCGCCCGGAGAGCGCCTTCATGATGCGTTGCGGCGACACCGGCTGCGCGGTTCCCAGGCGCTGGGCGAACACGCTGATGCGGTACTCCTCCAACAGCCAGCGCACTTCGACGAGCGCGGGAGGGGCGTCGGCGGCAAGGGGGATCGTGCCTCCGGCGTCTTCGAACGCCTTGGCCATCCGCTCGTACTCGGTCATGCGCGCGCGGTCTTTGCCCGGTTCGCTCGAGAGGGTCTTCAGCCGGTCCAGCATCCCTTCGAGATATCTCGGGAAATGCGTGAGACGGTCTGCGCCGGCGGTGGAGACGAACCCCGGATGCAGCAGTCCGCTCAACTGGGTGCGGATGTCGTTCAGCGGGCCGAGCAGGGCGAGGGAGTTCTGCGACTTGATCCCGCGTTCGACGTCGCGCGACTTCGTGAGGATGCGCGCGACCAGCGAGACGCAGGCGAAGAGCTCGTCGACGAGCGTCGCCGAGACCGCATCCCGCACCCTCGCGAAAGCCGCCTCGCTGCGCACGATCCCATCCGGCACGATGCTCTCGATGACCTTGCGGGCCACGGCCGCGCGGCAGTCCTCGATGAGTGCGGCAGCGGATTGGTAGGGCGAGGCCGCGAGGGCGAGCTTCTCCTGGCTCGTGAGGTGCTCCTGCACGTACGAGGAGGGGGAGGGCACGCCCAGCAGGACGAGCCGCAGCACGCCGTCGCGGGTGGCGGCGGCTGCGGCATCCGGAGTGGATTCCACGCGCACCGACACGCTCTTGCCCTGGTCGACGACGGCGGGGTAGCCGCGCACGACACCGCCGGCGACGCGCGTGTCGAGCACTTCGGGCAGGTCGCCGAAGGTCCACGCGGTGAGGCCGGTCTGCTCGATGGGTGCCGAGGCGATGCGTTCGACCCCGCCGCGTTCGGTTCCGCGATTCGCCCCCGGCGAGCCGGTGCGGGAGGGAGCCGCGATCGAGCGGGCGACACTGCTGCGCGCCCGATCGGAGAGCTGCGTCTGCAGGGCACGCAGGTCGCGTCCGGAGCCGACCACCCTGCCGCGTTCGTCCACGGCGCGGAAGTTCATGCGCAGGTGCGGCGGCACCCGCTCGTCGTCGAAGTCCGCCGCCGAGACGAGCTGATTCGCGAGCGGCTGGATGCGGCGAGCCAGAGCCTCCTTCAGCGTGCGCGGGGGCAGCCCGCCATGCGACTCCGGCCCCTCCTCGGCGAGCTCGGCTCCGAACTTCTCCGCCCAGTCGGCGGCGGGGACCACATGGCGACGGATCGCCTTGGGGAGGGCGCGCAGCAGGCCGGTGACGAGTTCGGCACGGAGCCCGGGAACCTGCCAGTCGAAGCCGCGGTCCTCGATCTGCGCGAGGAGCGGCAACGGCACGACCACGCTGACACCGTCGTCGTCGGCGCCGGGCTCGAACCGGTACGCGAGGCCGAGCACCTGGTCGCCCTGCGTCCATCGTGTCGGGAACTCGCGCTGATCGGCACGCTCCTCGTCGTCGATCAGGTCGCTCTCGCGCATCACGAGCAGCTTCGGCGTCGTCGCCATGGTCTCGCGCCACCAGCTCTCGAAGGAGCGCACGTCGAACACCTCGGCCGGGATGCGCTCGTCGTAGAACCGGAAAACGGCTTCGTCGCCGGCGAGGATGTCGCGTCGGCGCTCGCGCTCCTCCAGCTTCTCGAGGCGCTTGCGCAGTTCGGCGTTGCTGCGCCAGAACGCGCTCACCCGCTTGTCGATCCGCGTCGGGTCCCACTCGCCCTCGACGAGCGCATGCCGCACGAACAGCTCGCGCGAGGCGGCCCGGTCGATGCGGGCGAACTGCACTCGTCGCCGCGGGATGATCTCGAGACCGAACAGGGTCACCTTCTCGAAGGCGACGGCGGCACCGGCGTCCTTGGACCAGTGCGGCTCGGTCACCTGGCGCTTGGCCAGGTCGCCGGCGAGGGGCTCCGCCCAGGCCGGATCGATCGCGGCGACCGTGCGCGCGAATGTGCGCGAGGTCTCGACGATCTCGGCGGCGATCACGGCACGCGGGCTCTTCTTGCGCAGGCCCGACCCGGGGAAGATCGAGAAGCGGATGCCGCGGGCGCCGCGGTACTCCGCGATGCGACGACCCTTCGGCTCCTTCGCGGGGGAGTGCGCCTTGCCGGCGGGAGCCGTGCGCTCGTCGAGGATGCCGATCTGCGAGAGCAGGCCCGACAGCAGCGCACGGTGGATGGCGTCGGGATCGCTGGTCCCGTCGTCGTCGCCCGCTCTCCGGTCGTCGCGGGTGCGGTCGGGCGTCTTCACGAGGGTGCGCAGCTGGCGATGCACGTCGAACCACTCGCGCACCCGCACGTAGTTGAGGTGCTCGGAGCGGCACAACCGTCGGAACGCGCTCGAGCCGAGTTCACGCTGCTGTTCGCGCAGGTGGTTCCACAGGTTCAGCAGGGTGAGGAAGTCGCTGGTCGGGTCGACGAACCGCGCGTGCAGACGGTCGGCCTCGTCGCGTCGATCCTCCGGGCGCTCCCGCACGTCCTGGATCGTCATGCCCGAGACGATCGCGAGCACGTCGCGCGTCACGGCGCCGCCCGAGTCCGCCTTCCCGGCTTCGATCAGCATGCGTGCGAACCGCGGATCGATCGGCATGCGCGAGATGTCGCGACCCGTGCGGGTGAGGCGCGGAGCGCCGTGATCCGGTCCCTGAGCCGGCCGAAGGGCGACCGCGCCGAGCTCGGTGAGCAGATCGAACGCGGCCTTCACACCTCGGGAGTCGGGCGGGGTGAGGAAGGGGAACGCCGTGATGTCGCCGAACCCGAGCGACAGCATCTGCAGGATCACCGAGGCCAGCGAGGTGCGCAGGATCTCGGGCTCGGTGTACTCCGGGCGCTTGTCGTAGTCCTCCTCCGAGTAGAGACGGATCGCGATGCCGTCGCTGGTGCGGCCCGCACGGCCGGAACGCTGATTCGCCGACGCCTGCGAGACGGCCTCGATGGGCAGGCGCTGCACCTTGGAGCGGTTGCTGTAGCGCGAGATGCGCGCGGTGCCGGTGTCGATCACGTACTTGATGCCGGGCACGGTGAGGCTGGTCTCGGCGACGTTCGTGGCGAGGATCACCCGGCGGCGCACCCCGGCCACCCGGCTGCGCTCGAAGACCCGGTGCTGGTCGGCGGCGGAGAGCCGGCCGAACAGGGGCAGCACCTCTGTGGGCGAGCGATCGTTCGCGTAGGCGCCGCGCACGGCATCGGCGGCATCACGGATCTCGGCTTCTCCCGGCAGGAACACCAGCACATCGCCCGGCGCCTCGCGGTCGAGCTCGCGCAGCGCCGCGACGATCGCCGAGACCTCGTCCTCGGGCTCGCCGGCGGCGGCCTCGGCCTCGGCATCCTCGACCGGCCCGCGGTAGCGGATCTCCACCGGATACGTACGGCCGGAGACCTCGATGATCGGCGCCGGGGTGCCGTCGGGGGAGGCGAAGTGCTTCGCGAAGCTCTCCGGATCGATCGTCGCCGAGGTGATGATCACCTTCAGGTCGGGGCGCTCCGGGAGGATGCGGGCCAGATACCCGAGCAGGAAGTCGACGTTGAGCGAGCGCTCGTGCGCCTCGTCGATGATGATCGTGTCGTAGCGGGTGAGCAGCCGGTCGCGGTGGATCTCGTTGAGCAGGATGCCGTCGGTCATCAGCGCGATGCGGGTGGCGTCCGACACCTTGTCGGTGAAGCGCACCTTGTAGCCGACCAGCGTGCCCAGTTCGACCTGGAGCTCTTCGGCGACGCGCTCGGCGATGGTGCGTGCGGCGAGGCGCCGGGGCTGCGTGTGGGCGATGCGCTCGCGACCCAGTTCGAGTGCGATCTTCGGCAGCTGCGTGGTCTTGCCCGAACCGGTCGCGCCCGCGACGATCACGACCTGGTGGTCGCGGATGGCGTCGGCGATCTCGGCCCTGGCCGCGCTGACGGGCAGCTCCGGGGGATAGGAGATCACAGGGGAGGACATAGCCCTCCATCGTATGACGGGAATCGCGCCCTACGATCATCTGGTGATCACTGCTCTCGCTCCCGTCCGGTGGTTCCGCGAGTTCGGTCGGCCGCCGCGCATCCTCGGGCTGGACATCGCCAGAGGACTGGCGATCCTCGGCATGGCCGGAGCGCACATCGGCGAGATGGACTCCTTCGACTGGCTCGACCCCGCCACGTGGACCGATCTGGTGAACGGGCGGTCGTCGATCCTGTTCGCCGTTCTCGCCGGCATCTCCATCGCCCTGATGACCGGACGAAGCGCTCTCCCCGAGCGCGAACGGATTCCGAGCATCCGGCTCAATCTGGTCGGACGTGGTGCGGTGATCTTCCTCATCGGTCTGGCGCTGGAGATGCTGAACACCCCGATCGCGGTGATCCTCACCCTGTACGGGCTGCTCTATGTGGCCGTGATCCCCTTCCTGCGCTGGCGGCCATGGCAGCTGCTGGCCGGTGCTGCGGTGCTCGCCCTCCTCGGCCCGGCGCTGCTCGCCTTCCTGAGCGCGGTGATGCTCGTCCCGTACGGATCCGGCATCGGCTTCGTGCTCTACGGCACCTACCCGATCACGGTCTGGCTGGCGCTCGTGCTGGGTGGCATGGCACTCGGACGCCTGCGGGTGGGGGAGGTGCGCACCGCGCTGGCCGTGCTCGGCATCGGGCTCGCGCTCGCCGTGGTCGGCTACGGTCTCGGCGGGGTGGGACAGGCGATGGGGGCCTCCGGCTCCGCCGCGAGCAGCTCGTTCGTCGACGAGGGCTCCGAGGGGGCATCACCGCGATCCGGCTGGGAGGGCTATCCCCAGGCGCTCGCCGAGACGGATCCGCTGGGGGCGGCGCTCTCGGCGGTGTTCGCCGTCGATCCGCACAGCGGCGGCACGGCCGAGGTCCTGGGCTCCGGCGGATTCGCGCTCATGGTCATCGCGCTGTGCCTGCTGCTGAGTCGACCGCTGCGCTGGGTGCTGCTGCCGCTGGGCGCACTCGGATCCATGCCGCTGACGGCATACAGCGTGCACGTGCTCTCGATCGTGCTGATCGGCGGACCGGGAGCGTTCTTCTCGAGCAACGCCTTCTGGGCGGCGACCGCAGGGGGTCTGCTCCTGGGGGCGACGCTCTGGTCGATGTTCTTCGGCCGGGGCCCGCTCGAACGTCTGGTGGGGCGGGGAGCAGCGGCGATGGCGGCGGTTCCCCGGCGCTGAGTCGGGTCGTCCCCGTCCGCAGCAGGGGCGCACCGTCATCGGGTCCGGTGCACCCCTGCGGTCTCTCAGAAGTGGGTGCCGCCGTCGATGCGCACCTCGGTGCCGGTGATGAAGGCGCCGTCCTCGCTGGCGAGCATCGCCACGACACCGGCGACCGACTCCGGGCCGGCGAAGCCCTGGCCGATCGCGGGTGCGAGCTTCATGAACAGACTCATGTCGGCGTCTGCGGGCAGGCCAGGACCGTTGCTCTGGTTGCTCTGACCCGAGCCGTCGGTCATGCCCGAGGAGATCGAACCGGGCTGCACCGCGGTGAAGCGGATGCCGCTCTTCGCGTACTCGGCCGCGAGCGCGTGGGTCATCGACTGCACGCCGCCCTTGCTGGCTGCATACGCCGCCATGTAGGGGTGCGCGAAGCCGGCTGAGGTCGAGCTGAAGTTGACGACCGCGGGGACGTCGCCGTCGAGCAGCGCGGGGATGGCTTCGCGGATCACGAGGAACGTGCCGACGAGGTTTATCCGGATGACCTGCTCGAACTGGTCGAGCGTCGTCTCGTGGGTGTGCGAGGAGCGCAGGATGCCGGCGGCGTTCACGAGCACATCGAGTCCGCCCAGGGCGGCGACGGCCTCGGCGACGCCCGCGGCGACGGAGGCCTCGTCCGCGATGTTCATCGTGACGGTCGTCAGGCGCTCCGCGAGCGGCCCCGCCTTGGCGACGGTGTCCTCGAGACCGGCGGTGCTGACGTCGGCGGCGACGACGCTGCCGCCTTCGCGGAGCATGCGCAGCACCGTTGCCTGGCCGATGCCCGACCCTCCGCCGGTGACGAGCGCCCGACGTCCTTCGTAGCGGTTCATGATCTTCCCTTTCCCTGGTGGCGTCGTGGTGTCGACGCTTCCTGTTAGGCAGAATATGCCCGTGTGGCAGATCGTGCCACTTAGTCCTAACCTGTCGCGTCTGTGATCCATTCCCGTACGCTGTGACGGTGGAGACCTCGACCCTCACCGAGCGCCGAAAGGCCGCGACCGAGCGCGACATCGCGGCAGCGGCCGCAGCACTGTTCGCCGAGCAGAGCGTCGCCGGCGTCACGGCGGAGCAGATCGCGGTACGGGCGGGGGTGTCGGTACGGACCTTCTATCGGTACTTCGCGCGCAAGGAGGATGCGGTCGCCCCGATCCTCAGCTTCGGAGCCCGGCGGTGGCAGGAGGCGTTCGCGCAGGTCGGCGAGCGTTCGCTGCGCGAGCAGGTGCCGGCCGTGATCCGGGCGCAGCTCGCCGAGGGATCCTCTGCTGAGGGCGACCCTTCCCTGGGCGATGGGCTCGAGCTGGAGACGATGCTCGGTGTGCTCCGCGGCCTCGACGATGACACGGCGATGCGCGATGTCTGGCTGCGCGTCAACGACGACTCCGAACGTCGGCTGCGCGAGATCCTCCAGGAGTGCGGTGTCACGGTGTGGGAGTCCCGGCTGATCGCCGCCGTGGGGACCGCCGCGATACGCGTGGGGCTGGAGCAGTGGGCGGCCGACCCCGAGGGGCCGCGTCCGGCGGTGCGGGCGGTCGACGCCTTCCAGGTGATGTCGCAGGGGCTCCGCGGCCTCGACTGACTTCTTTCGTCACCGGCCGGCGCAACCTGTCATCACAGGTCATAGGCTGGGGGCATGACGATTCCTGCACTCGAACTGAACGACGGCAACTCCATCCCGCAGCTCGGCTACGGCGTCTTCAAGGTGCCGCCGGCAGAGACCGAGCGCGCGGTGAGCGAGGCGCTCGAGATCGGCTACCGCCACATCGACACCGCCGCGATCTACGGCAACGAGGAGGGCGTCGGCGCCGCCATCGCGGCCTCCGGCATCCCGCGTGACGAGCTGTTCGTGACGACCAAGCTCTGGAACGACCGCCACCACGACGAGGAGCCGCGCGCCGCCATCGGCGAGAGCCTCGACAAGCTCGGCCTGGAGAAGGTCGACCTGTACCTGGTGCACTGGCCCACCCCGGCCAAGGACGACTACGTGCATGCCTTCGCGAAGCTCGTCGAGCTCCGCGAGGCGGGCCTCACCCGCAGCATCGGCGTCTCGAACTTCCTCGTGCCCCACCTGGAGCGCACGGTCAAGGAGACCGGTGTCGTGCCTGCGGTGAACCAGATCGAGCTGCATCCGGCGTACCAGCAGCGCGACGTGGTCGCCTGGGCCGACGCGAACGGCGTCAAGATTGAAGCCTGGGGCCCACTCGGGCAGGGGAAGTACGACCTCTTCGGCACTCCGGCGGTCGCTGATGCGGCGGCCGCGCACGGGGTCACCCCCGCGCAGGCGGTGCTGCGCTGGCACCTGCAGAAGGGCATCATCGTGTTCCCGAAGTCGGTGCGCGCCGAGCGTCTGCGCGAGAACCTCGACGTCTTCGGCTTCGAGCTGACGGATGCCGAGATCGCCGCCATCGACGCCCTCGACCCGCTCGACGGCTCCGGCCGCGTCGGCTCGCACCCGGACGAGGTCAACTGAGACAGGTCTCCGAGACCGGCCTTCCGGCCCACATGACGCCCCGTGTCGCCTCGCGCGACACGGGGCGTCGTCGTGAGTACCGTCGAGGCATGACAGCTCCGTTCCGCGTGGTGGCCGTGTCAGGATCCCTGCACGAGCCCAGCAAGACGACCGCCCTCGTCCGCGCGATCACGGCCGCGATCGCCGAGCGCGCCGAGGTCGAGTCGCAGCTCATCGAGCTGACGCAGATCGGCCCTGGCCTGGCCGGTGCGCTCCAGCGCGACCAGCTGCCTCCGGAGGTCGAGGCGCAGCTGCAGGCGATCGAGTCCGCCGATCTGCTGATCGTGGGGAGCCCGGTCTACCGCGCGTCCTTCACCGGACTGTTCAAGCATCTGTTCGACTTCGTCGGGCAATACGACCTGGTCGGCAAGCCCGTGCTGCTCGCGGCCACCGGCGGCGGCGAGAAGCACGCACTGATCATCGAGCATCAGTTGCGTCCGCTCTTCGCGTTCTTCCAGGCGCTCACGCTCCCGGTCGGCGTCTACGCGAGCAACACCGACTTCGACGGCTACGAGATCGCCTCCGATGTGCTGCACGCGCGCATCGTCCTCGCTGCCGAGCGCGCATTGCCGCTCGTGGGATACGCGGCTTCACGTCCGGTCGAGCTCCTCGTCGGCTGACCGCGCCCGCGTCGCGCGGCGTAGCGTGAGGGCATGACCAACCGGCTCGCCGACACTCTCAGCCCGTACCTCCGCGCGCACGCCGACAACCCCGTCGACTGGTACCCGTGGGGCGAGGCCGCGTTCGCCGAGGCGCGGCGACGCGATGTGCCGCTGCTGATCTCGATCGGCTACTCCACCTGCCACTGGTGCCACGTGATGGCGCGGGAGTCGTTCGCGGACTCCGCCACGGCCGCGCTCATCAACGAAGGATTCGTTGCCGTGAAGGTCGACCGCGAGGAGCATCCGCAGGTCGATGGTGCGTACATGGCCGCGGCCTCCGCGTTCACGCAGAACCTCGGCTGGCCCCTCACGGTGTTCGCCACGCCGCGCGGGCGCACCTTCTATGCCGGCACCTACTGGCCGCCGGAGGCCAGGGCGCCGATGCCCGCATTCCGTGACGTGCTCACCGCGGTTCGGGAGGCGTGGACGCTGCGGCGCGAGCAGGCCGAGGAATCGGCGGATGCCGTGACCGATGCGCTCGCGCGTGCGGCGGAATCCTCGCCGTCGGAGCTGCCGGACGTCGTCGCGATCGCGACCGCGGCGGAGGGGATCGCGCAGCGGGAGGACCGGCAGTTCGGCGGCTTCGGGGGAGCGCCGAAGTTCCCCGTCGCGACGACTCTGCGGTTCCTGCAGCATCCACTGGTGCGCGATGCTGCTCCGGAAGCGGCGGCATCAGCCGTGCGCGCGCTCGCGGCGATGGCGGGTTCCGACCTCCGCGATGCCGATGGCGGGTTCTTCCGCTACGCGACTCAGCGCGACTGGACGGTGCCGCACTACGAGCGGATGCTGACCGACAACGCGCAGCTGCTCGACGTCGCGCGCGATGCGGGCGACGAGCGGACCGTCCGTGGGATCGCCGCCTTCCTCATCGACGTGCTCCGTCGCGACGAGGGCGGATTCGGCGCCGCCCAGGATTCGGAGTCGATGATCGACGGCGCCCGTAATGAAGGCGGGTACTACCTTCGCCCCGTCGCCGAGCGTGCCGGGCTGGAGCCGCCCTCCATCGACGGCAAGGTGATCACCGGCTGGAATGGATTGGCCATCGGCGCGCTGGCCAGGGCAGGAGCGTATCTCGGTGAGCGGGGGTGGATCGACGCGGCCGCCGCTGCCGCGGATCATGTGCTGCGCACCAACCGCGATTCCGAGGGCGCGCTCGTGCGCACGTCGCTCGACGGCCGGGCATCCGCCGCCGTCGCGACAGCCGCCGACCGGGGACTCCTCGCCGACGGTCTGTTCGCACTCGCCCTCGCCACCGGAGAGGCGGAGTGGGCGATCGCGGCGCGCAGCATCCTCGACGGGGCACTCGACGGCGCCGTCGGCGACGATCCGCTCCTGTCGGCCCAGGGCATCGCGACCTCGCCCGACCAGGCCGACGGCGACCTGCCCTCCGACGCCGCAGCGGTCGCCGGTGCCGCGCTGACCGCCTGGTGGCTGGGGGCGGGGGACCGCTATCGCGAAGCGGCCGTCTCGACGGCGAGCGCACTCGCCGCGCGCTCTCTGGAGCAGCCGTTCGCCCACGGCACGCTGCTGCGCGTCGCAGCCGGGCTCGCGGTCCCGCCCCGGCAGCTCGTCGTCGTCACCACGGATCGCGTCGGCGCACTCGCCGGCGCGGCGCGCGGCGCGGACGCCGAGGCGATCGCAGTGGTGACACCCGCTCAGGCGAAGGCGTTCGCCGAGGCGGGGTTCGAGCTGTTCGACGGCAAGGACGCGGTCGCGGAACGCGCATACGACTGCCGCGCTTTCGTTTGCAGACTGCCGGTGAGCGACCCCGCTGATGTGTCGGTCGCGCGCTGACCGTCAGGCCTGGTTGCGCGGATGTCGGCGCGCCGTGCGCTCGTTGCCGCGGCGGTAGTTCCCCGTCACCCGTGCCATCAGCAGCTGTGCATCGCCCTGTGCCGCGTGGGCGAGGAACTCCTGGGCAGGTGCGCCGCGCAGCACGGTCGCCGTGACCCCGTGATGCCGGATGACGACGTCGTCACCGCGCACCGCGTACTCGAATCCCGAGGGGCTGCGCATGCAGCGAGCGTACCGGCCGATGCCGCATCGCATCGGCCCTCGCCCCCGCTGCGGCTCCTACGCTGGAGGGACGGACCGGATTCGAGGGGGAGCGGGCATGATTGCGCAGCAGATCGAGTGGATCGAGATCCCGGCGGGAACAGTACAGCGGGGCACGCCGCTCGACGAGGTCGACGCCCTCACCGTCCGGTATGCACACACGGGCGTGCCGCGCGCCTGGTACGTGAAGGAGACGCCGCGCACGCCGGTCGTCGTCCCGGCGTTCCGCCTCGCCCGCACCCCGGTGACGGTCGCACAGTGGACGGCGTTCGCGGAGGCGACCGGCGCCCGCTCGCTGTCCGGGATTCCCGACCACCCGGTGGTCGGCGTCACCTGGGACGAGGCCTCCGCCTACGCCGCGTGGATCGGTGCACAGCTCGGTGTGGACGCGCGGCTGCCGACCGAAGACGAATGGGAGAGGGCAGCGCGCGGCGACGACGCCCGCGAGTTCCCGTGGGGCGACGAGTATGCACCGGGCCGGGCGAACCTGTTCGACCTCGGCCTCGGCACCACCACCCCGGTCGGGTCCTTCCCGGAGGGAGCCAGCCCGTTCGGCGTGCTCGACATGGCAGGAAACGTCGACGAGTGGACCTCGACGCTGTACGCGCCGTATCCGGGAGCGCCCGACGAGGTCCCCGCGCGCGAGGACTGGGCGGCCGACCCGCACATCACCCGAGGCGGAGCGTTCCGCCACGACGTGGATCTCGCCCGCTGCGCGCGGCGGCACGGGGCGTACGAGGCCGACCTCGTCGCGGTGGGCATCGGCCTCCGGCTCGCGGCTCCTGCGCTCTGACGAAGAACACGAGCGGTATCCTCCGTGTGAGGAAGAGGTCTCGTGCCATGAAGTCGAACCCGCAGTCGCCGAGGCACGTCCCGGTGTGGCCTTCTCTGAGGCCGAAGCCGGCGCCCCCGTCGCGCGCCGCACGAATGGGCCCGTGGTTCACCGTGGCGGCGGTGCTTCTGAACGTCACGCTGAACCTGGCCGTGCGCCCGGAGACGGCGCTGTCGGTGGGGATCATCCAGATCATCCTGGTTCCCGCACTCACGCTCACGGGGCTGATCGTCTCATCGGTGGGAATCCGCCAGACGCGGAACGGGCGGCGCAGCGGAAGAGGGTCCGCCGTGGCCGGTGTGTGGATGGCGATCATCTATCTCGTGATCACCGCCCTGTCTCTGATCGTCGTCACTGTGCAATCTGCCTAGCAGTTCCGGGTCGGTCGGCTATTGATTGCGCGGGATGCGCAGCTTCCGGTGCGCCGATTGCCCAGTGGATGCGATCCGTTCTACTGTTGCGCGACAGCAGGCGGTGCCACCAGGGCCGCCGCCCGATCACAGCAAGGATGCTCTGACGATGCCCCTCCCCACCCGTGCCGGACTCGACGCCGTTCCCGCGTACCGTCAGGGGCGCTCTGCCCCGGCCGGTGCCTCGAAGCTCTCCTCGAACGAGTCCCCGCATCCGCCGCTGCCCTCGGTCGTGCAGGCTGTGCGGGATCGCCTCGACGGCATCCACCGCTACCCGGACATGAGCGCCGCGAGGCTGCGCGAGCGGCTCGCCGAGCGCTACGGCGTCGATGCGTCAGAGGTCACCGTCGGCGCGGGGTCGGTCGAGATCGCCTCCCAGCTCATCCACGCGGTCGCCGGCAGCGGTGACGAGGTCATCTTCGCGTGGCGGTCGTTCGAGGCGTATCCCTCGCTCGTCCGCATCGCCGGAGCCACTCCCGTCCCGGTGCCGCTCGACGCGGGCCACGGGCACGATCTCGACGCGATGCTCGCGGCGATCACCCCGCGCACCCGCCTGATCTTCGTGTGCAACCCGAACAACCCGACAGGGACCGTGGTCGGCGCCGAGGAGCTGGAGCGCTTCGTCGCCGCGGTGCCGCACGACGTGCTCGTGGTGATCGACGAGGCGTACGTGCACTTCGACCGCACCGAGAGCCGGGGCGCCGGCATCGAGCTGTTCCGGCGTCACCCGCATGTGGCCGTGCTGCACACCTTCTCGAAGGCCTACGGGCTCGCCGGACTCCGCATCGGCTATGCGATCGCGCCGGCTCCGGTCGCCGAGAATCAGCGCAAGGTCGCCGTGCCCTTCGGTGTGACCGATCTCGCCCAGACCGCAGCGCTCGTCTCGCTGGACGCCGAGGACGAGCTGGCCACGCGCATCGACGAGGTGGTCGCGCAGCGCGACAGGCTCTACACCGTGCTCACCGCGGCCGGATGGCCGGCCGTCCGCTCCCAGGCCAACTTCGTGTGGGTGCCGACCGTCGAACGCACGGCAGAGCTCGAGAGCGTGCTGCAGGAGGGCGGAGTCGTCTCGCGGGCATTCGCCGGGGACGGGGTCCGCATCTCCTCGGGCTCCGCAGAGGACATCGACCGGGTGGAGGCCGCGCTCGCCGCAGCCGGTCGCGATGCCGTCGGCCGCGATGCCGCCGTCGAGCGTGCGGAGGTCGGCGCATGAGCGGTGAGGGCAGGACCCCCATGACCGAGGTGCCCGCCACCACCACGACGACCAAGGGCCTGCATCCGGGGCTCACACGCCGCCAGATCTCGATGATGGGCCTGGGCGGTGCGATCGGCGCCGGTCTGTTCGTCGGATCGGGCCAGGCGATCAGCATCGCAGGCCCCGCGGTCCTGGTGTCGTACCTCGTCGCGGGCGGCATCGTCGTGCTCGTGATGGCGATGCTCGCCGAGATGGTCGCCGCACGACCCAGCTCGGGTGCCTTCAGCTCGTACGCCCAGAAGGCGATGGGGCGCAGCGCGGGCAGCGCGGTCGGCTGGCTGTACTGGATCCAGCTGATCGTGGTGATCGCCGCCGAGGCGACCGGTGCCGGCGCGATCGTGGCCAACTGGACTCCGGGCATCCCCGCCTGGGCCTGGGTGCTGATCTTCGTCGTGGCGCTCACCGCGGTCAACCTGTTCGGCGTGCGCAACTACGGCCGCTTCGAGTTCTGGTTCGCGGCGATCAAGGTCGCGGCGATCATCGCCTTCCTCGTGGTGGGGGTGTGCGCGATCGTCGGGCTGATCCCCGGCGTGCCGGCGACCGGCATCGCGAACCTCGTCGACAACGGCGGCTTCGCCCCGAACGGCATCGCCGGGATCGCCGGCGCCCTGCTGATCGTGGTGTTCGCCTTCGGCGGCACCGAGGTCGTCGCGATCGCCGCCGCCGAGTCGAACGACCCGGCGCACAACATCCGCCGCATCGTGCGCGAGGTGCTCGTGCGCATCCTCGTCTTCTACGTCGGATCGATCTTCGTGATCGTCGCGGTGCTGCCCTGGAACGACCCGGCGGTGAAGGCGGGGCCGTTCTCGGCGGTGCTCGAAACCTTGAACGTGCCCGGCGTCGGCCTGGTGATGGACCTCATCGTGATCATCGCGCTGCTGTCGGCCATGAACGCCAACATCTACGGCGCCTCCCGCATGGCGTACTCACTGGGGGAGCGCGGGCTCGCCCCGCTGGCCGCGACCCGCACGAGCCTCAAGGGCGTGCCGTTCGTCGCCGTGCTGGCATCCGTCGCCTTCGGCTTCGTCACGGTCGGCCTGAACTGGGCGTTCCCCGACGTGGTCCTGCCGGCCCTCCTCAACGTGGTCGGCTCGACGCTGCTCGTGATCTGGACCGCGACCACGGTGGCGCAGATCATCCTCCGTCGTCGTGCGGATCGTGCGGGCGAGGCGATGCCGATGCGGATGTGGGGCTTCCCCTGGCTGTCGTGGTTGTGCCTGGTGCTGCTCGCCGCCGTGATCGCCCTCGCGATGATCGACCCGGCCGCTCGCCTCCAGCTGCTGCTCACGCTCGGGCTCACGGCGGTGCTCCTCCTCGTCGCCCGCGCGACCAGAGGCATGGCACGCCCCGGAGTGGCGAGGGAATAGTCGATGCGCATCGATCGCCTCGACGCCCGGATCATCCGTCTGCTCACGGAGTCGCCCCAACTGCCGATCCTGGAGCTCGCGCGACGGCTCGGGATCGCCCGTGGCACCGCGACGAGCCGTCTCGCGCGCCTGCACGAGGGCGGGGTGATCGAGGCGATCGTGCCGCGCATCGACCCGGCAGGGTTCGGCTACGGCGTCGTCGCGTTCTGCCTGGTGGAGATCGATCAGAAGGTGGGGCACGACGACGTGGCCACCGCCCTCGCGGATGCCGTTCCCGAGATCGTCGACATGCATACCGTCACCGGCGCCAGCGACATGCAGCTGCGGCTGGTGGCGCGTGATGCCACCCAGCTGCAGGAGGTGCTCGATCGGGTCGCGCTCGTGCCGGGGGTCGCTCGCACCGCCTCGTCGATCGCGATGCGCACGCATCTCTCGGGACGGGTTCTCCCGCTGGTCGAGCACGTCGCTACCGATGAGGTGCTCTAGGGCGAGGCGATTTCGGCGTCCTCTCGGACGATGTACCAGGTGCCGGGGCTCATTTTTGGTCTATTCCGCGGTGTCGTCTACGAGCCAGAATTCGATATCGATCAATCCCTCCGCGTCTTGGAAACGGAGCGCGCCGGAGCGGAAGGTGACGAAGCTGTCTGCGTCTCTGCCTTGGAGCGGGTTGAAGGACGCGTCGGTCGTGGTGAAGGCCCCGTCGGGGCGGATGGCGATGGTATCGTTTCGGTCCGCCGCGTCCCTATTCCGGGGTTTCGTCCACGAGCCGAAACTCGATATCGAGTACGTCATCAGGGTCGTGGAAACGGATGGTGCCTGAGCGGAACGGAACAGCAATCCCGCTCGGCTCAACGTCCCAGTTCCCCTCTGAAGCCTCTTCGAAATCGAAAAGAACTTCGGCATCGTCGCGCACGATGCGCCAGGCTCCAGTGGCAGTGAAGTCGTTGTCAGCATCCCTGTCTTCGAGGGGATTATAGGACGCGTCAGTGATCGTGAAGGTGCCGTCAGAGCGAATTGACAAGGTGCCGTGATCGTCCTCGATAGCGACCCATTCGCCCACCGGTGAAGTGATTTGAGGGCCCGCACAACCGGTGAGGGCGAGGATGGCGGCGATGGTGATGTTCGCAGCTGTCCAGTTTCGGCGGCGGGAGGATCGTGGCTTCATGGGTGGGGATATCTCCCTGCGGTCCTACTCGGAGGTTTCATCCACGAGCCGAAACTCGATATCGAACAGCCCCTCCGCATCTTGGAAACGGAGGGTGCCGGAGCGGAACGGGACGAAATAGATGCGAGGTTCGACGTCCCGCGACCCCTGTGATGCCTCTTCAAAATCCAAGGCAATCTCGGCGTTGTCGCGTGCGGTGAGCCAAGTGCCCGTGGCGTTGAAGTCGTTGTCAGCGTCTCTGCCCTGGAGCGGGTTGAAGGATGCATCGGTCATGGTGAAGGTACCGTCAGGGCGGATGGAGAGGGAGCCGTCGTCGTCGTTGACGGCGACCCACTCGCCGACAGGTGAAGTGATCTGTGGACCCGCGCAACCCGTCAGAGCGAGGACGGCGGCGATGGTGATGCTCACAGCTGTCAGGTGTTGGCGGCGGGAGGATCGTGGATTCATGGGTACACCGTTTCGGTCCAGACGATGGTTTGGTGATGTGTGGCCCATTCCCCATCCTTAGCATTCGCTTCTGACATGGCCTCGAATACACCGGGGATGTGCGCTCCGCCAGTGCCGGGGATACGGGTCGCGGAATCGATCGACGTGTCGTTGTTGATCACGTACGTCACCTCAACCCCGCCATCCGGCCGAGGTTCCCCGGCTCGGACTTCGAGGGTGTAGGAGCCGAGGAAGGATTCGGGCAGGTTCTGGCCGCCGAGAACAGCATCCGCAACCGGGCCTATCGACCTCACGGAGAGGACATTGATCCCGTCGACGCCCAGCACCCACGGTTGATCGCTGATCGACCGATCATAGATTCCAACCTTCTGCGAGGTGAGAATGCCACCGCGTATGTCGTCGAGTACGTGCTCCCGTGTCGCGGCGATGTGTGCGCTGCGCATGAGGGTCTGCACGAAGATTTCGTCATCGGTGAGGACTGCACCGCGTTCATCACCTTTCATGAAACTCCCGAACAGGCCCAACACCTGCCTGTTTGTCGCGTCCCTCCGGGTTCCGGTGATCGGATCGGCGGTGCAGTCCAGATCACCCCACCCGACCGAGGCCGCCGTCGCGAGCGAAACCGCGAGGCTCCGATCAGCCGCTTCGCGGTCGACCGCGAGTTTCTTCAGGGCTGTTGCGGCTGTGCTGGCGGTGGTGAGGGCTTGTTGCTCGGCAGCGAAACGGTCCCCGGACTCACCACTGAAGGGCACGTCGTTGATCACCCCGCTCAGCGCCACCTGTGCAGCTGCGAGGTCTTCTTTCAGAGGTTCGGCGAGCCGGGCGATCTCCGCCACGGCATCCCCGTACGTGAGGATCGCCTTCCGTGCGGTGGTCATCGCCTCAGTCGAGTCATGAAGGCGGGTGTGGAATTCCTCGAGGCGTGCGCGGAACGCGTCCGCGCTGCGCCCGGTCCACGCATCGTCGAGATCGCGCAGGATCATCGACACCGTGTCCTGGGCATCGGCCAGATCGACCAACTGCCCATCGACCCATGTGACAGCGGTGCCGCACGCGTGAGGACCACCCGCCCCGGGATCCAGGTCCGTCCAGTTCGCGGTCATCGCCCCAGAGCCCCGATCGACATCGCGAGAGAGTCGAGGTGAGCCTGTTCCGTGGACAGGAAGTCAGCCAACGTCGCATCCACGCCGTCAGCGAGCGCGGTACTCGTGAGGATGAGAAACTCGAGTACATCCGACCACCCGCTCGCGAACACCTCCGCCGCGGACGTGACAAGGTCACTCCTCAGCGCAGACAGATCGAGGCCCGACGAACGTCCGGCATTGAGCTCGTGGAGCGACGAAGCCGCAGTACCGATCGTCTCAAAATCGACGTGAATACGCGTATCCATGCAATCCCCCCGGATCATCAGCCGCTCGACGATCGTATTCGGCACCTGGCGGAGAAAGCCGTCAGGCGGCACGAAATCGGTGTTGATATCTCGGTATGGGATCTTGGCGTCGCGCCGGTGGATTCACACCCAGCCGGGTAGCCAGTTGTGCAGCAGCCAGAAGTCGTACGGGACGCTCATGCCCGTCCACAGGGGCAGGAAGAACGCCGACACCAGCACCACGAACGCGAGGTAGATCATCACCGTGCGCTCGCCGGACTGCCGGCGGTACAGCGGATCCTCGCGTTTCCCGGCGATGATACGCAGCGTCATCGCCAGCGCGATCACGAGGAACGGCATCATCACGACCGTGTAGAACTGGAAGATCGTGCGGTCGGGGAACATCAGCCAAGGCACGTAGGTGACGGCGAGCCCGACCAGGGGCACGCTCAGCTCGGGGCCGACGGACTGCCGCGAGATCCACCCGCGCACGACGCGGTACAGGAGGTACACGGCGGCCGCGACGCCGCCGTACCAGACCAGCGGATTCGGGACGGCGGAGATCACGCCGATGCAGTGGTCGGTGCCGCAGCCCGAGGGGTCGGAGTCGACCCAGACCGCGGTCGGACGCAGCAGGAACGGCCATTCCCATGCCGGGCTCGCGTAGGGGTGCCCGCGGTTGAGGCCGACGTGGAAGCCGAGCATGGACTCGTGGTATTTCCAGAGTGCGATCAGCGGTTTCGCGTCGCTCTGCCGGTCGTAGCCTCCTGCGGTCACGAGCCAGCCCGTCCAGCTGAGCAGGTAGACACCGAGGGCGGGGAAGACCAGCAGGACGAACGAGACGGGCCCCTGGCGGAACGCGGCCGCCGTCGGCCAGAGGACCACGCCCGCGCGGCGCCTGGCCAGCGCGTCGGTGACGACGACGTACAGGCCGAAGCCCGCGAGCACGTAGAGTCCGGACCACTTCACAGCGGAGGCCGCTCCCAGCGCGACTCCCGCGGCGACGAGCCACGGACGGCGCCACAGGATCGGGCCCCAGAACGGCTCGGGGTCATCCGGGTCGCGCCGCTCGAGCACCGGGATGGTGCGCTGCCGGTCGATCAGCACGAACAGCACGCCCAGCAGCACGAAGAACGTCAGGATGCCGTCGAGCAGGGCGATACGGCTCATCACGATGCTGAGGCCGTCGATCGCCAGCAGCGAGCCGGCAACGCTCGCGACCACCACGGATCCGCTCAGGCGTCGCGCGATCAGATACACCAGCAGCACCGATCCCGCTCCCAGCACTGCCGTGGCCAGACGCCACCCGCCACTGTTGTCGGGGCCGCCGATCGCCATCCCGAGCGCGATGAGCCACTTGCCCAGCGGCGGATGCACGATGAAAGAGCCCTGCTCGGAGAGCGGCAGCTCCTGCAGCGTGACGAACGCGTCGTTGGCGTTCTCGCCCCACGTCCCCTCGTAGCCGAGCGTCCACAGCGACCACGCATCCTTGACGTAGTAGGTCTCGTCGAAGGCCAGCTGGTGCGGGTGCCCGACGTTCACCAGGCGCAGCAGCGCGGCCGCGGCCGTGATGAGCAAGGGGGCGAGCCACCGGATCGCACGACCCCAGTCGGGGGCGTGCAGCAGGCGATCGCGGAGCTGCCCGTAGCGCGTCAGCCGCTCCTCGGGAGCTGGCAGCAGGGGCACGGGCGCGGTCACCGCTCCAGCCTAGACAACGAGCCTTCTCCGTCCGCCGTATCCTGCCCGCATAAGCTGGGCGGGTGATCATCCTCGCCGCCACTCCGATCGGAAACCTCGGCGACGCGTCGCGGCGCCTCGTGGAGGTGCTCGAGAACGCCGAGGTCGTCGTCGCTGAAGACACCCGCACCACGCAGCGTCTGCTGAAGGCGCTGCAGATCGACAACCGCCCTCGCCTGATCGCCCTGCACGACCACAACGAGAAGCAGAAGGCTGCGGAGCTGGCGGCCCTCGCGGCGGAGACCGACATCGTGGTGATGAGCGATGCCGGGATGCCCACCGTGAGCGACCCCGGCTACGGGCTGGTCGCCGAGGCTGTCGCCCAGGGCGTCACCGTGACCGCGATCCCCGGTCCGAGTGCGGTGCTGATGGCCCTCGCGATCTCGGGGCTGCCCACCGATCGGTTCACGTTCGAGGGCTTCCTGCCGCGCAAGCCGGGGGAGCGGCGCTCGACGCTCCGTGCCCTGGCCGCCGAACCCCGCACGATGGTCTTCTTCGAATCGCCCGCCCGTCTCGCGAGCGCGCTCGCCGACATGGGGGCGGCCTTCGGCGACGAGCGGCGGATCGCCGTGTGCCGCGAGCTCACGAAGTTCTACGAGGAGGTGCGTCGCGGCACGGCTCCCGAGCTGGTCGCCTGGGCCGAAAACGGCGTGAAGGGCGAGATCGTGGTCGTCGTCGAGGGGGCGACGCGCCGAGACGCCTCCCCGGAGGACGCCCTCGCCCAGGTGCAGAAGCTCGTCGCCGACGGCATCCGGCTGAAGGATGCCGCCTCGGAGGTCGCGGCTCTCACCGGCCTCTCCTCCCGCGACCTCTATCAGGCGGCTCTCGCCGCACGCTCCGGAGGAGCGTGACCGTGAGCAAGGCGGCGACCGTGTACGACGTGGCCGATCGGGCCGGCGTCTCGATCGCCACCGTCTCGCGCGTGCTGCGCTCGCCGGATGCGGTGCGTCCGGTCACTCGTGAGCGCGTGCTCGACGCCGTGTCCGCGCTCGGGTACGTCCCGAGCGGCAGCGCCCGTGGACTCGCCGAGCGCCGTACGGGGGTGCTCGGTCTGTACTTCCCGGGGTTCGATGCCGCCGAGGACGCTCCGGCCCTCGACGTGCTCTCGGCTGCCGGTGCGGATGCGCCCCCGTTCGCGATCTTCCGCGACGAGACGGACGCCGAGGGCGAGCACACCTCGATGCTGTTCCTCGACGAGGTGCTGCGCGGCGCGGAGCTGGAGGCATGGAAGCAGGGCTTCGTGCTCATGGTCGGCGTCGGGCGCGACGACCCCGACCGCTCCACCGTGCGCGACATGGCCGGCCGCGTCGACGGGCTCATGGTGCTCGCGCGCAGCGTGCCGGACGACGTGCTGGCGCGACTCGCCCGGCGCATCCCGGTGGTGGTGCTCTCCGGCCCGCCGCGCGGCGACCACTACGACCACGTCACGGTGAGCAACGCCGAGGCGATGGCCGAGCTGACCAGGCACGTGCTCGCGCAGGTGGGGGATGGGCGGCTCGCCTTCCTCGCGGGGCCCGAAGACTCGCCGGACGGCCTGCAGCGCTGGGACGGATTCGCCGCCGCCGTGAAGGCGGCGGGCGGGTCGATCGATGACGTGACCGTGTTGCGCGGGGATTTCACGCGGGCATCCGGCCGCCGGGCGGCCGAGGAGCTGGTCGGCTCGGGCGTGCCGGCAGCCCTCATCGCGGCGAACGATCAGATGGCTCTCGGTGCGCTCGACGTGCTCCGCGGCGCCGGGATCCGCGTGCCGACCGACGTGCTCGTCACGGGCTTCGACGGCATCGAGGCGGCGGCGCTGTCCCGCCCGCCCCTGACCACGATCCGCCAGCCGATGATCGACCTCGGCCGGGCCGCGGTGCAGGTGCTCGCGCGACGCCTGGAGAACCCGGACGCCGACCCCGTGGTCGCACGTCTGCCCCTGCAGATCCTGCTGCGCGAGAGCTCGCAGCGCCCTTCCTGACCGCGCCGACGCATCCGGATGCATCGGCGTCAAGGGGTTGCGATCTCAAAATGTATGCGCTTACAATCACTGAGGCGGCGCAAGTCGCCCTGAGACGGCACAGGCCGTGCGGGTGTTCCAGCTCCGGTGATCCGGGGAGGGACGCCCTTCATGACAGAGACGACATGAGGTGGCAGATGTCAGGTGGCAGAGAGCCGAGAGGTCGATGGGCCCGGCGCTGGCGCAGAGCGGCGATCGTGGGTCTGGCGGCGGCCGCGGTCGCACTGAGCGGCTGCAGCATCCAGATCACATCCCAACCCGATCCATCGATCGGCGACGACACGATGCTGATCAACGCCGACAAGGGCAACCCGTTCTTCACCAAGAACTTCAACCCGTATCTCACCAACACGCGCACGGCGTCGCGGTGGATCTACGAGCCGCTGATCCTGATCAACCCGCTCGACGGCACGCAGAACCCCTGGCTCGCCTCGGAGTGGGCCCAGCCCGACGCCCGCACGATCGTCATGACCATCCGCGACGACGTGAAGTGGAGCGACGGGGAAGACCTGACGCCCGAGGACGTGGCGTTCACGTTCCAGCTGTTGAAGGACAACCCGGCGCTCGACATCAAGGGCGCGTGGCAGCACCTGGAGAGCGTCGAGACCGAGGGTGACGACGTCATCCTGCATCTGAAGACCGAGGATGCTCCGTCGCTGCCGATCCTCGGGCAGACCATGATCGTGCCGGAGCACCTCTGGGCCGATGTGAAGGATCCCGCCACGTACCGCAACGAGACGCCGGTCGGGACGGGGCCGTTCGTCCTCGGCAACTACAACGACCAGCAGTACTCGATGGACAAGAACGCCGACTACTGGCAGGCCGACAAGATCGAGATCGAGCACATCGTCCTCCCCTCGACCAACTCGCAGCTCGACACGGTGAGCCGCGGCTACGACTGGGCGTACTCGTTCATCTCCGATGTCGAGGGCACCTGGGGCGCCGCGAGTCCGGACAACAAGTGGTGGTTCCCGCCGGGCGGTGTGATCGCCCTGATGCCGAACCTCGAGGTCGCCCCCTTCGACGACGTGAACGTGCGCCGAGGCATCGCGCTCTCCCTCGACCGCGAGGAGATCGCCGAGACCGCCTCCGAGGGGTACATGAAGCCGGCCGGCCAGACCGGACTGATCCTCCCGAACCAGGAGGAGTACCTCGACCCGAGCATCCCCGATCAGGGCATGATCACGCAGGACGCGGATGCCGCCCTCGCGGCCTTCGAGAAGGCGGGTTACACCCTCGACGGCGACCGGCTCGTGAACGCCGACGGCGAGCAGCTGGAGTTCGCCCTCACCACAGCCAACGGCTTCACCGACTGGACCAGGGCCGCGCAGACCGTGCGCAGCCAGCTCGCCGAGGTCGGCGTGAAGGTCACGCTCAAGCTTCCGCAGCCCGCGGGGTATCAGAGCGCGATCAGCAACGGCGACTTCGAGATGGCGATCGGAGGCATGGGCAACGGCGATGTCTACCAGGCCTACAACAACCTCCTCTCGAGCGAGTTCTACGTGCCGTCCGGCGAGACGACGGCGAACAACTTCGAGCGCTATCGCTCGGACAAGGCCGACGCACTGCTCGCGGAGTACCGCGAGACCGTCGACACCGCCCGTCAGGCCGAGATCGTCAAAGAGCTGCAGGGCATCGTCTACGACGAGCTGCCCGTGATCGGCCTCTACTACGGCGGCATCTGGGGCCTGTTCAACGACGCCAAGTTCACGGGCTGGCCGAGTGAGGAAGATCCCTACATGATCCCGCAGAACTACGACTCCGCGCCGCTGGGCATCTTCACGCGGCTCGAGCGAGTGAAGGAGGACGACAAGTGAAGTACGTGCTCCAGAAGTTCGGCCTGTTCGTGCTCACCCTGTGGGCCGCGGTCACCCTGAACTTCTTCCTCCCGCGCATGATGCCGGGATCTCCGGCGGATGCCGCCATCGCCAAGCTCTCGCAGAACGGACCGGTGTCGGATGCCACCCGGGCCGCCATCGAGGCGCAGCTGGGTGTGCCGACCGGGTCGCTGTGGGACCAGTACGTGGCCTACCTCGGCCAGGTCGTCCGCCTCGACTTCGGCGTCTCGTACACCTTCTATCCGCAGTCGGTGTCGAGCATGGTGTCGACGGCCCTGCCGTACACGATCGGACTCGTCGGCATCGTCACGATCCTCGCGTTCGTCATCGGCACGCTGATCGGCGTCGCAGCCGCGTGGCGCCGCGGCACCTGGCTCGACACACTGCCGACGCTGACCGGCTCGTTCCTCAGCACGTTCCCGTACTTCTGGACCGCGCTGCTGCTGCTGTTCTTCTTCGGCTACGTGCTGCACTGGTTCCCGACGACGGGCGCCTACTCCGCCACGACGACCCCCGGGTTCACCTGGGAGTTCCTCGGCGACCTTCTGAGCCACGCGTTCCTCCCCGCGCTGACGATCCTGCTCACCTCGCTCGGGGGCTGGATCATCGGGATGCGCAACGCGATGATCAACACGCTCGGCGAGGACTACATCACGTTCGGCGAGGCGAACGGCCTGCACGGCCGGACGATCGCCCTCCGCTATGCGGCACGCAACGCGATCCTGCCGAACCTCACCGGATTCGGGCTCACGCTCGGCGGTGTGGTCGGCGGATCGATCCTCGTGGAGCAGGTCTTCGGGTATCCGGGCATCGGGTATCTGCTGTTCAACGCCGTGATCGGGCAGGACTACCCGCTCATGCAGGCGCTCTTCCTGATGATCACCGTGAGCGTGCTCATCGCCAACTTCCTCGTTGACATCCTGTACGGGGTACTCGACCCAAGGACCCGCCGATGACTTCCACCATGAACGTCAAGATCCCCGCCGAGCGCATCGCCGCGCCCAGCCCGTGGCGCGCCTTCGGGCGCATGGTCGCCACTCTCTGGGGCAACGGTAAGGCACGGCTCGGACTGTGCATCCTCGCCTTCTTCGTGCTGGTGGCGGTGTTCGCCCCGCTCCTCGCCCCGTACGGCGCGAAGGACAACGGCTTCGAACGCAACGCCGACGCGTCCTGGGCGCATTGGCTCGGAACCACGGCCGCGGGGGAGGACGTGCTCAGCCAGCTGATCTACGGCGCGCAGATCAGCCTCCTGGTCGGCTTCGCCGCCGGCATCCTGTCGACCATCGTCGCGGTGCTCATCGGTCTCAGCTGGGGGTACATGCGCGGTTTCGCCGGTGAGGTGGTCGGTTTCATCGTCAACCTCTTCCTGGTGATCCCGGGACTCCCGCTCATGATCGTGATCGCCGCGTATCTGCAGAACGGCGGCATCCTGATGATCATCGCGGTCATCGTGGTGACCGGTTGGGCGTGGGGTGCTCGTGTGCTCCGCAGCCAGACCCAGTCGCTGCGCGGCAACGACTTCGTCACCTCGGCGCAGTTCTCGGGGGACAGCAGGACGCGCATCGTGTTCCGCGAGATCCTGCCGAACATGACGTCGATCATCGCCGGCACGCTCTTCGGGGCGGCCACGGCCGCGATCCTGGCGGAGGCGGGCCTGGAGTTCCTCGGCCTCGGCGACTCCAGCATCGTCAGCTGGGGCACGATGCTCTATTGGGCGCAGAACTCCAACTCCCTGCTCACCGGACAGTGGCTGCTGCTGTTCGCCCCCGGTCTGTGCATCGCACTGCTGGCACTGAGCCTGACACTGATCAACTTCGGCGTGGACGGCATCTCCAATCCGCGCCTGCGAGAGGGGAAGGGCCGATGAGCGCCATGACCGAGAACACCGACATGCGCGAGAACGACATCCTGCTCGATGTGCAGGGGCTGTCCGTCGAGTACGCCTCGCCGGGCACGACACCCATCGCGGCGGTGCACGACGTCTCGTTCTCGCTGCGCCGCGGCGAGTTCGTCGGTCTGGTCGGAGAGTCGGGGTCGGGCAAGTCGACGCTCGGCTTCGCCCTGACCCGGCTGCAGAAGCCGCCCGCGCGCATCAGCGGCGGACGCATCCTCTTCGGAGGACGCGACATCCGCGAGCTGGATGCCGAAGAACTGCGACGCCAGCGCCAGGGCGGCTTCGCGATGGTGCTGCAGTCGGGCATGAACGCCCTCAACCCGGTGCGGACGGTGGGCAACCACTTCCGAGACATCTTCGCCGCGCACGGTCATGTGCCCAAGGACGCCCGGGAGACCCGAGCCCGTGAGCTCATCGGCAAGGTCGGTCTCGACGAGTCGGTGCTCGCCCGGTATCCCGGTGAACTCTCCGGCGGCATGCGTCAGCGCGCCTCGATCGCGCTCGCGCTGTCGCTCGAACCGCAGCTCATGGTCTTCGACGAGCCCACCACGGCTCTCGACGTGCTCGTGCAGCACGCGGTCATGGACACGATCAAGGAGCTGCAGCGGGCCGAGCACTTCACAGCGATCCTCATCAGCCACGATCTCGGCATCGTCCTGGAGGCGACCGACCGGGTGATGGTGATGCACGAGGGACGGATCGTCGAAGACGCGCCGAGTCTCGACATCCTCCAGCGCCCGCAGGACGAGTACACGCGGATGCTGCTGAGCCACTATGCCGATCCCCGCGCGAAGACGCTCTCGATCCCGGGATTCGTCGACCTCGGGACGCGCCGCCGTGAAGGGCGATCGCGGACCGATGTCACCGAGACGATGCCGACGGTGTCGCCGCGGGATGCCCGTCGTGCCGACGCGGCGATCGTCGTCGACGGCGTCTCGAAGCACTACCCGGCCCCGCGCCGAGGGCAGGATGCCGTCACGGCGGTCGACGACGTGTCGTTCCGGCTCGAACCCGGAGAGGCGCTCGCGCTCGTCGGCGCCTCGGGCTCGGGCAAGTCGACCATCGCCAAGATGCTCACGGGCGTCGAGAAGCCGACTTCCGGCACCGTCCACTTCGGCGACGTCGACGTGGCGACGCTCAAGCGCCACGGGCTGCGCGACCTGCGCAAGGACGTCCAGATGGTGTTCCAGGACCCCTATGCGGCGCTGAACCCGCTGCACACGGTCGAGTACGCCCTGACGCGGCCGGTCATGAACTACACGAAGCTGCGCGGACCCGAAGCCAGGGCCCGAGTGCTCGAACTGCTGGAGACGGTCGGCCTCACGCCCGTCGAGCAGTTCGCGGCCAAGCTGCCGCATCAGCTCTCCGGCGGACAGCGGCAGCGTGTCGTGATCGCCAGGGCGCTCGCCAGCGACCCGCAGGTGCTCATCGCCGACGAGCCGGTCTCGATGCTCGACGTCTCGCTCCGTGCCGGCGTGCTGGCTCTTCTGGAGGATCTGCGCGAGCGCTGGGGCATCAGCATGCTCTACATCACGCACGATCTCCTGAGCGCCCGGCTCGTGACCGAGAACATCCTGGTGCTCAACGGCGGCCGGGTCGTCGAACGCGGCGAGACGGCCGAGGTGCTGCAGCATCCGGAGGATCCGTACACGATCCAGCTGCTGGACGCCGTACCCAACCCCGCACGCGCGCGATAACCCCCTCGCGCGCAGAAACCCCCAACCCGAAAGGAGCACTCGTGCTCGCATTCCCCGACGGCTTCCTGTGGGGTGCCGCGACAGCGGCCCACCAGGTGGAGGGCAACAACACCACGAGCAACTGGTGGGCGATGGAACACGCGCCCGGCTCGCCCATGGTGGAGCCCTCCGGTGACGCCGCCGATCACTTCCATCGCTACCCGGAGGACATGCGGCTGCTGGCCGCGGCCGGGCTGAACTCCTACCGGTTCTCGGTGGAGTGGGCGCGGATCGAGCCCGAGCGCGGCTTCGTCTCGCGGGCGATGCTCGACCACTACCGCCGCATGATCGACACGGCCCGCGAGAACGGGCTCGACCCCACGGTCACCCTCATGCACTTCACGGTGCCGCAGTGGTTCCAGAAGGACGGCTTCTGGCGTGCCGACGACGCGGTCGACCTGTTCGCCCGCTACGTCGAGACGGTCCTCCCGATCCTCGACGGGATCGACTACGTGTGCACCATCAACGAGCCGAACATCGCCGCGATGCTCGCCGGGGGAGAGGACGCAGCGAACCTCGTCGCCTACGGCCTCCCGAACCCCGACCTCGCCGTCGCCGACACGCTGCTCGAAGCGCACCACCGTGCCACCGAGATCCTGCATTCTGTGCCGGGGGTCAAGGCCGGATGGACGATCGCGACGCAGGCGTTCCACTCCACCGGTGAGCCCGGCGCCGACGAGATGCTCGCCGAGTACGGCGACCCGCGCGACCACTGGTACCTCGACCAGTCGGCCGGCGATGACTTCGTCGGCGTGCAGGCCTACACACGCACCTTCATCGGCCCCGAGGGTCCGCGACCGGTGTCGGCGGACGTGGAGACCACGCTGACCGGCTGGGAGTTCTTCCCCGAGGCGCTCGAGATGGGTGTGCGCAGCGCCTGGGAGCGCAGCGGCGGGGTGCCGGTGCTCGTGACCGAGAACGGCATCGCGACCGCCGACGACACGCGTCGCATCGCCTACACGCAAGGTGCGCTCGAAGGACTGCACCGCGCGATCTCCGACGGCATCGACGTGCGCGCCTACCAGCACTGGAGCGCACTCGACAACTACGAGTGGGCCAGCGGGTTCCGCCCCACGTTCGGCCTCATCGGCTTCGACCACGAGACCTTCGAGCGCTCGCCGAAGCCCTCGCTCGCGTGGCTCGGAGAGGTCGCTCGTCGCAACGCGCTCTGAGATCCCACGATCCGCGGATTGTAAGAATTGCGGTGAATCGTGGCGTGCCCGGAGGGTTAGCCTCGGGTCATGACGCACGCGATGCACGCGACGCGGGGAGACACGCTCAGGTCGGCCGCTGCCGGCCTGAGCGCGTCGTTCCTCGCCGTCGGCCTGGCCGAACTCGTCGCCGCGGTCGTGGAGCCGAGTGCGAGCCCGTTCGCCGTGATCGGGAGCGGGCTCATCGATCTCGCGCCGAGCTGGGCGAAGGACACGGCGATCGCGCTGTTCGGTACCGGCGACAAGGCGGCCCTGATCGTGGGCATCGCCCTGGTGCTCGTCGTGGTCGCCGCGGGTGCCGGCATTCTGGAGCTTCGACGATCCGGCATCGGAGCGGTGATCCTGGGAGCGCTGGGTGCGCTCGCCGTCGTGGCCGCGATGATCCGCCCTGGCGCGGGTCCGTTCGCGTGGCTTCCCGGTCTCGTCGCCGGTCTCGTCGCGGTGATCATCCTGCGCCTCCTCGTCGCTCGACTGCGTCCGGTCGGCGGCCTGCAACCCGACGGTGAGGACCGGAGACGGTTCCTGCTCTGGACCGCCGGAGTCGCGGCCACGGGTGCTGTCGCCCTCATCATCGGGAACGTCGCGCGCGGTGCGTCCCGCTCGATCGAAGCGGTCCGCGCGGCGCTGCGGCTGCCCAAGGCGGCACGAGCGGCAGCTGTTGTCCCTGCCGGTGCGGAGCTGGCGATCCCCGGCCTCGCACCCGTGGTGACCCCGAACGCCGAGTTCTACCGCATCGACACCGCGCTGATCGTCCCGCAGGTAGACCCGGCCGACTGGTCGCTGCGCATCCACGGGATGGTCGACCGCGAGGTGGAGATCACCTGGGACGAGCTGCTCGCGATGCCGATGCAGGAGTCGGACGTGACGCTCGCCTGCGTGTCGAACGAGGTCGGCGGATCACTGATCGGCAACGCCCGCTGGCTGGGCCTCCCGATACGGGAGGTGCTCGCACGTGCGGGCGTCGACGCCGATGCCGACATGGTGCTCTCGACCTCGGCCGACGGCTTCACCGCGTCGACGCCGATCGAGGCGCTCACCGATGACCGCGATGCCCTGCTCGCGATCGGCATGAACGGTGAGCCGCTGCCGATCGAACACGGCTTCCCGGTGCGGATGGTGGTCCCGGGGCTCTACGGCTACGTGTCCGCCACGAAGTGGGTCACGCAGCTGGAGGTGACGCGGTTCGACCGCACCAAGGCCTATTGGACGACACGGGGATGGTCTGATCACGGGCCGATCAAACTGCAGTCGCGCATCGACGTCCCGCGCCGCGGTCAGGCGGTACCGGCGGGCGATGTGGTGATCGCCGGGATGGCCTGGCAGCAGCACGTCGGCATCGCCGGCGTCGAGGTGCGCATCGACGACGGCCCGTGGCGGGCCGCCGAACTCGCGACCGCGATCTCCACCGACACCTGGGTGCAGTGGAGCATCGACTGGGCGGCGGAGAGCGGCGCGCACACCGTCGAATGCCGGGCGCTCAGCGTCGATGGCGAGACGCAGACGTCGGATCCGGCCGCACCGGCACCCGACGGTGCGCAGGGATGGCACCGCATCGACGTGTCGGTGGCGTGAGCCCGGCGCGAGGTCCGTGGGAACGGCGTAACCAGCTGCGGCATCCCACCTAGAATTGCTCCATGCCCGCAGGCGAATCCTTCTACATCACCACGCCCATCTACTACCCGTCCGACGTGCCGCACATCGGCCACGGGTACACGACGGTGGCCGTCGACACGCTCGCACGGTGGCACCGCCAGGCGGGGGATGACACCTGGATGCTCACGGGCACCGACGAGCACGGCCAGAAGATGCTGCGGGCTGCGGCGGCGAACAACGTCACGCCGCAGGAGTGGGTCGACAAGCTCGTCAGCGAGAGCTGGTTCCCGCTGCTGACGACGCTCGACGTCGCCAACGACGACTTCATCCGCACCACGCAGGAGCGCCACGAGACGAACGTGCAGACGTTCTTCCAGCGCCTCTACGATCGCGGCTACATCTACGCGGGCGAGTACGAGGCGCTCTACTGTGTGGGCTGCGAGGAGTTCAAGCCCGAGTCGGAGATCGTCGACGGCACCGGTCCCTTCGAGGGGCTGAAGGTCTGCGCGATCCACTCGAAGCCGCTCGAGCTGCTCCAGGAGAAGAACTACTTCTTCAAGCTGAGCGAGTTCCAGGACCGTCTGCTCGAGCTGTACAAGACGCAGCCCGACTTCGTGCGCCCCGACTCGGCGCGCAACGAGGTCGTGTCGTTCGTGAGCCAGGGTCTCAAGGACCTGTCGATCTCGCGTTCGACCTTCGACTGGGGCATTCCGCTGCCGTGGGACGAGTCGCACGTCATCTACGTGTGGGTCGATGCGCTGCTCAACTACGCCACGGCCGTCGGCTACGGCTCCGACGAGGAGACGTTCGAGCGCCGCTGGCCCGCGTACCACGTGGTCGGCAAGGACATCCTGCGCTTCCACGCCGTGATCTGGCCCGCCCTGCTGATGGCTGCCGGCCTCGAGGTGCCCCAGGGCGTGTTCGCGCACGGCTGGCTGCTGGTCGGCGGCGAGAAGATGTCGAAGTCGAAGCTCACCGGCATCGCGCCGACCGAGATCACCGACGTCTTCGGCTCCGACGCGTACCGCTTCTACTTCCTGTCCGCGATCGCCTTCGGTCAGGACGGCTCCTTCTCGTGGGAAGACCTGTCCGCCCGCTATCAGGCCGAGCTCGCGAACGGCTTCGGCAACCTCGCCTCGCGCACGACTGCCATGATCGAGAAGTACTTCGAGGGGATCGTGCCGCCCGCGGCCGAGTACACCGAGAAGGACCTCGCGATCCAGAAGATCGTGGCGGATGCTGCGGCGAACGCGGATGCGTCGATCGCGCAGTTCCGCATCGACGAGGCGATCTCGGCGATCTGGACGATCGTCGACGCGCTGAACGGCTACATCACCGAGAACGAGCCGTGGGCCCTGGCCCGCGACGAGGACCAGCGCGCGCGCCTGGGCACCGTGTTGTACACCTGCGCCGAGGGCCTGCGCGCGCTCGCCGTGCTGCTCTCGCCGGTGATGCCGCAGTCGACCGAGAAGCTCTGGATCGCCCTCGGCGCCGCCGAGACCCTGGGCCGTCTGCAGGACCAGCCGATCCGCGAGGCCGGAGCCTGGGGCGTGCTGCGCCCCGGCACCAGCGTCAACGGTCTCGCGCCGCTGTTCCCGCGGGTGGAGCCCACGGCCTGAGCCGAGGTCGGAACCACATGGCAGACACGTACGTGCGTGAGCGCTCGGGGGACGGACGCAAGGATCTGAAGTATCCGTCCGCACCCGAGCCGCTGACGGTTCCGGTGTACGACAACCATGCGCACCTGGAGATCGTCGACGGCGATGAGCCGCTGTCGCTGACCGAGCAGCTCGACCGTGCAGAGGCCGTGGGCATCGCCGGGGTCGTGCAGGCCTCGGGCGACATCGAGTCGTCGCGGTGGGCGGTCGAGGCTGCGGCATCCGACCCGCGCGTGCTCGCCGCGGTCGCCATCCACCCGAACGATGCGCCGACGTACGCGGAGCAAGGCCGCCTGGGCGGTGTCGGTCTGGACGAGGCGATCGCGGTGATCGACGAGCTCGCCGCACACCCGCGCACCCGGGCGATCGGCGAGACGGGGCTCGACTTCTTCCGCACCGAGCCCGAGCGGCAGGCGCCGCAGTTCGAGTCGTTCGAGGCGCACATCGCCCTCGCGAAGAAGCACGGCATCGCGATGCAGATCCACGACCGCGACGCGCACGACGCGGTGCTGGAGACCCTCGCCCGCGTCGGTGCCCCCGAGCGCACGGTGTTCCACTGCTTCTCCGGCGACGACGCGATGGCCCGCATCTGCGCGGATGCCGGATATCACCTGTCGTTCGCGGGCAACGTCACCTTCAAGAACGCCCAGAACCTGCGCGATGCGCTGCAGGTCACCCCGCTCGATCGCATCCTGGTCGAGACGGATGCCCCGTTCCTCACTCCCGTGCCGCTGCGGGGCCGCCCGAACGCGCCGTACCTCGTGCCGATCACGGTGCGCTTCATGGCCGCAGAGCTCAGCATCGACGTCGACGAGTTCTCGGCGCAGCTCGCCGAGAACACCCTGCGGGTCTACGGCTCGTTCGACTGAATCTCTTGCACGGGCTTCGCGCTCACGATCTGCGAGATCGGCTTCCACACCAGCAGCAGCGTGAGCGCCGCGCCGGCGAACGCGAACCACCACGGTGCCGTGAGTCCCCACGTCTGGGCGATCACGCCGCCGAGCGCCTGCCCGACCACCATGCCGCCGAAGACGCCGACCATGTTGACGGAGGCCACGCGACCCTGCAGCTCTGCGGGGACCAGTCGCTGTCGGACGGTCGTGGAGATCGTTCCCCACACGAACGCATATGCGCCGAAGAAGAACATGATGATCAGGGCGACCCAGCCCGCGGTGGTGAGCGCGAACGCCAGGTGCATGAGCACTTCGAGGGACAGCACGACGCGCATCAACGTCGCGAAGGACACATGCCTCTCGAGCCAGCCGAAGCTGAGCGTGGCCAGGATGCCGCCCGCGGCGGAAGCCGTGGTGAGCGCCCCGTAACCGACCGCTCCCATGTGCAGGTGCTCGGTCGCGTAGAGCACGAGGACGCCCCACGGCGCCGCCCACGTGATGTTGAAGACCAGGATGATGAGCACCAGCATCCGCACCGGCGGGTTGCGCCACAGCCACCGCAGTCCCTCGGCGATGTCGGTGTGCACCGGCGGGTGGGTGTCGGTCGCCCTGGGCGGGACGGGCGTCTTCGCCATGCGTGAGATGAGCACGACCGCGAAGCTCACGCACACGACCTCGAGCAGGAACGGCCAGGCGGTGCCCGCGGCGAACAGGAACGCGCCCAGAGGGGGACCGGCGAACTGATTCGCGACCAGGTACCCGGCCTGCAGGCGGGCGTTGCCGATGCCGAGGTCGGCGGGCTTCACCAGCATCGGCAGCAGCGTGCTGCCTGCCGTGTCGACGAAGACCTCGGCCGTGCCGTACAGGAACGCCACGGCGAGCACGATCCAGATGTTCGCGACGCCGGTGAGGAGGAAGACGCAGAGTGCGGTGAGCACGACGGCCCTGGCGGCGTTGGCGAACATGACGAGGCGACGGCGGTCGAAGCGGTCGGCGATCGCGCCCGCATGCAGGCCGAACAGCAGCCACGGGAGGAACTGCAGGATCGCGCCGGACGCCACCAGGATCGGCGACGACGTCAGCGAGGCGATCAGCAGAGGCGCGGCCGCGAGCGCGACACCGTCGCCGACGTTGCTCGTCCACGACGATGCGAGCAGCCAGCGGAAGTCTCGGCCCATGCGGCGGGGCGCGACGAGTTCACCGAGAGAAGGCACCAGAGAAGACTACTGACGGCGGGCGACATCGATGCCGTGGGGGAGAATGGGGGGATGACCGTCACCCTGCTCGGCGCCACCGAGATCCGCCGCCTCGCCGCCGAGCTCGACGTCACCCCGACGAAGAAGCTCGGCCAGAACTTCGTTACCGACGCGAACACCGTCCGAAAGATCGTGCAGGCCGCCCGCGTGCAGCCGAGCGAGCGCGTGGTCGAGGTCGGACCGGGACTCGGCTCGCTGACGCTCGCGATCCTCGAGACCGGCGCATCCGTCACCGCGGTCGAGATCGACCACCGCCTCGCCGCGCGACTGGCCCGGACCGCCGCCGAGCACGGCGTCGAGGCCGACCGGCTCACGGTCGTCGATGCCGATGCGCTGCGCATCACAGAGCTGCCCGGTGAGCCCACCGTGCTGGTGGCCAACCTGCCGTACAACGTCTCGGTACCGGTGCTGCTGCACTTTCTCGAGAACTTCGCCTACCTGCAGCGCGGTGTCGTGATGGTCCAGGCCGAGGTCGCCGAGCGGCTGGCCGCGAAGCCCGGCTCGAAGATCTACGGCTCGCCCAGCGTCAAGGCCGCCTGGTACGGCGACTGGAAGCTCTCCGGAAACGTCTCCCGCCAGGTGTTCTGGCCCGTGCCGAACGTCGACAGCCTGCTCGTGGGGTTCGACCGCTCCGAAGGGGAACGCGGCACGGAAGACGAGCGTCGCCGCACGTTCAAGATCGTGGATGCCGCGTTCAACCAGCGCCGCAAGATGCTCCGCCAGGCGCTGTCGGGGATCTTCGGCAGCTCGGCAGCCGCCTCCGAGGTGCTGATCGCCGCGGGCGTCGCGCCGACGGCTCGCGGGGAGGACCTCACGGTCGAGGACTACCAGCGCATCGCCCAGCACGCCGCGGCGGCGGAGGTCGTCGCTGACGACGTCGCCCCCACCCAGTAATCTGGCACCGTGACCGACTCTCCCCGCTTCCGCCCCGATGTCCCCGAGCTGCACCGTCCGTATGCGGCGGACGAGAGCCGCTATCAGCAGTTCTCCTACCGACAGGTCGGGACGTCCGGCCTGTACCTGCCCCCGATCTCGCTCGGGCTGTGGTGGAACTTCGGCGACAACATCCCCCTCGACAACCAGCGCGCACTGCTGCGCCACGCGTTCGACCGCGGCATCACGCACTTCGACCTGGCCAACAACTACGGTCCGCCCTACGGCTCGGCCGAGAAGAACTTCGGACGCATCTTCGCCGAGGACCTCCGCCCGTACCGCGACGAGCTGATCATCTCGTCGAAGGCCGGCTGGGACATGTGGCCCGGCCCGTACGGCGACTTCGCGAGCCGCAAGTACATCCTCGCCAGCGCTGAGCAGTCGCTCACGCGCATGGGGCTCGACTACGTCGACATCTTCTACTCGCACCGGGTCGACCCGGTCACCCCGATCGCCGAGACGGTGGGCGCGCTCGACACCCTCGTGCGCCAGGGTAAGGCCCTCTACGTCGGCATCTCCTCCTACAGTGCCGAGCGCACGGCAGAGGCCGTGGCCGTCGCGAAGGATCTGGGCACCCCGCTCGTCATTCACCAGCCCGCGTATTCGATCCTGAACCGCTGGGTGGAAGATGGCCTCACCGACACCCTCGAGCAGTCGGGACTGGGCGCGATCGCTTTCACCCCGCTCGCGCAGGGGCTGCTCACCGACAAGTACCTCGGCGACGGCACGGCCGAGCGGGCGCAGAAGCGCGGCTCGCTGCCGGACGGGCGTCTCACCGACGAGGCCGTGCAGACGCTGCGTGCGCTGAACGAGGTCGCGAAGGGCCGTGGACAGTCGCTGGCTCAACTCGCCCTGCAGTGGACGCTGCGCAACCCGGTGGTGGCCTCCGCGTTGATCGGGGCCTCGCGTCCTGAGCAGCTCGACGAGAACATCGCCGCCGTGAACGGCCCCGCCTTCACGACCGAGGAGCTCGCCCGCATCGACGAACTCGCCGGAGCGATCGACGTGAACCTGTGGGCGAAGTCCTCGGAGCTGTGACCCGATCATGAGCCACGCCGCGTTCACCGACTCCGTGCACGTGCGCGCCCCGGGGAAGATCAACGTCTTCCTCGGGGTCGGCGGGCGGCACGACGACGGCTACCACGCGCTGGCGACGGTGTTCCAGGCGGTCTCCCTCTACGAAGACGTGATCGCGCGCCCCGCCGACGACTTCTCGGTCACGGTCTCGGGCGTGGAAGACATCGACGGGGTTCCGCTCGACGACCGCAACCTGGCGATGCGAGCGGCCAAGCTGCTGGCTGTGGCCGTGGATCACCGGGGCGGGGTCGCCCTGGAGATCCGCAAGAGCGTGCCCGTGGCCGGAGGCATGGGCGGAGGGTCGGCGGATGCCGCGGCCGCCCTGGTCGCCTGCGACGCGCTGTGGGGAACGGGGCTGTCGCAGACGCGGCTGCATGACCTCGCCGCTCGCCTCGGCGCCGATGTGCCGTTCGCGCTGCACGGCGGCACCGCTGTGGGCACCGGTCGCGGCGACCAGCTCAACCCGGCGCTCGCCCGCGGGCGCTTCGACTGGATTCTGGTGCCCAGCGAGCAGGGGCTCTCGACGCCGGTGGTCTACGAGCGGCTCGACCTGCTGCGCGAGGAAGAGGGCGCTCTCGCCGACGACCCGCCGCTGTCGCTCGACGTGCCGATCCCGGTCCTGCAGGCGCTGAGATCGGGTGACCCCGTGCAACTCGCCGAGACGCTGTTCAACGACCTGCAGGCTGCCGCGCTGTACGAGCGGCCCGATCTCGCCGAGACCATCCGGCAAGGTGTCGCCGCCGGTGCCCTGCAGGGGATCGTGTCCGGCTCCGGCCCCACCGTCGCGCTGCTCTGTCCGAACCCCGAGACCGCCCAGGATGTGCAGTCGTCGCTGCGTGAGATCGGACTCGACCCTCTGCATGTGCACGGTCCCGTGCCCGGCGCCCGCATCATCGGCTGACGACCGGCGATCGCGCGTCAGTCCGCCTGCAGGAGCGCGCTGACCCGGTACGGGATGACCTCGCGGAGGAACAGGCTCGTCGAGGTGCGGAGGATGCCGGGGCACAAGCGCACGACCTCCGCCACGCGGTAGAGGTCGTCGGGATCCTTGGCCACCACGCGGAGGAGGAGGTCGGTGTCGCCGGCGGGAGCGAAGCACTCCAGCACTTCGGGGACCCGGCTCAGGGCGTCGATCGCGGCGGTGATCTGGTGTTGATCGAGCTCGACCAGGATCGAGGCGGCGACGCCGCGGCCCAGGGCCTGCGGGAGGATCCGCGAGCTGTGGGCACGCAGGTATCCACCGGATTCGAGACGGTCGAGTCGGGCGTGCACCGTGCCGCGGGCCAGGCCCAGGTCTTGGGCGATCAGCGCGACGGGTCGGCGCGGGTCGGTGTCGAGGACCGTGAGGATCCGCCGGTCGGTCTCGTCGAGGTTGGCCAATTCGATCACCGTTGCCTTCGTCGTGGCGATGAAATTGATCGGATCGATCAATCAGAATCAACTCTATGGTCTGAATGACCGTCTCGTGCTGAAATGAGTGTCAGATACGCAGGATGCCGGCCACGAGCGGGCATCACGCGCACTCGACCGGGAGGCCACGAGCCCACGCGGCGGGTGTCGACGGCGAACGGCCACGAGCCCCAGCCGGCCCCGTCCCCTCGAGGGGCGGGGCGGGCGCAGTCCTCCGGGATGCTTCGAAGTCGGAAGTGCTCGCGCGTCAGTCGCGGGGAACCAGCAGGCGCAGCTGCACCATGGCCGAGAACCGGGCTTCCGGGTCCGTCAGGTCGAGTCCGCTGATCTCGGAGAGGCGGCGCAGCCGGTAGCGGAACGTGTTGGGGTGGGTGTAGATGCGGGCCGCGGCCACCGCGACGTCTCCGAAGGCGTCGAGCCAGGCGCGCAGCGTCTCCACCAGATGCGTACCCTTCTCCCGGTCCTGAGCCAACAGCTGCGCGACAGGGCCGGTCGGCTGATCACCACGGGCTCGGACGAGGTCGCCGAGCTCGACCAGCAGCGCCTCCATCTGCACGGCCGTGAAACGTGCGACGGGCTCGCGCGATGCGACCCGGCGGACGACCCGGAGGGCTCGATCGGCGTTCGCGCGCGACGACGGTATGCCCGCCGCGTCCTCCGCCACGGTGCCGACGCCGATGCGGATCTCGCTCGTCGCTCCGAGACGCCCGAGGAAGTCGGTCGCGACGCGCGCGGCGCGGGTGTCGGCGTCGCTGTGCGCGGTGCCGGCGTCGGCATCGCCCTGCTGCGGGCGGATCCCGACGACCGCGTACACGATGTCGCCGATCACCGCGACAGCCGACCGGAGATACACCGCACCCAGGTGCACGGCGAAGGCGTCGGCGATCCGCTGCCGCTCGGCGACCCCGCGGGCGCCGGCGGAGGGCTCGTCGTCGTTCTCCTCCGCGGCGGACAGGGCGAGCACCACGCATCGATGGTCGCTGAGGCGCAACCGGGCCGTGGCGTCTGCTGCTCCCGGCCCTCCCTCGAGGATCGTGGCGAGGAGATCGGCGCGCAGACGGCGCTCGACGTCGGCTCCCGCACGCAGGCGCAGCATGTGCAGGGCCACGAGTCCGGCGGAGTCCTTGAGGGCGCGGACGCGATCGGGGGAGAGCGGCTCCTGGACCGCGGCCCAGATCGAGCCGAGGATCTCATCGCCGGCGCGCACCGCCAGCGCCACGCGGGGGAAGGAGGGGAGGCCCTCGGTGTTGAGCACGGGGCCGACGTCGATCGGATCCTCGCTGCGGTACAGCTCCTGGAAGACGCCGCGTTCCTCGAGCTGGCGCGCGAACCGCTCCGGCACCTGCCGCCCGAGCACGGTCTCGATCCGGGCGGGGTCGGCCTCATGCTGGCGGCCCGAGAACGCGACGACCCGGGAGTTGCGATCCTCGATCGTGACCGGGGCGTTCAGCAGGGTGGCGATCGCGTTGGCGAGCGCGAAGAGGTCGCCGGAGGGCATGCCGCCCAGCGTCGTGGCTCCCTGATCGCCGACGTCGCCCTCGGCGATCAGGGAGCGCAGCATCGCCGCCAGCTGCGCCCACGACGCCCCCCGGGTGAGCGCGAGCACGGGGATGCCCGTGGCCTCGGCCGCATCGCGCACCGGCTGCTCCGCCCGAACCGGAGCACGCAGCACGAGAGCGGAGGCGTGCTGGGAGGCGAGGGTCTGCAGCAGGTCGGCGATCTCGTCGGGGTCGCTCAGCCCGACGCCGAGCACGAGCGCGCCGCGCATCGGCATCGCGTCGTCGAGGACGTCGTGGATCACGACGGTCTCGATCTCGGCGTCGCCGTCGACGGCACCGCTCACCACCTCGAGCAGGGTGTTGCCGAGGTCTTCGATGACCCGGCCGAGGCTGGCGCGGGGCCTGGTCGTCACGGACATGAGCACAGGGCCCAGGCTAGGGGGCGACCGTGGGGCGCGGAGCTGTGGAGCACGACGAAATCGTATCGACTCTTGGTCGTGCTCGACAGGAATCCGCGAAGCCGTCGGAGGCTATCCGACGTTCAGAACGTGATCCACTCGGTGCGCACCGTGACCGCATCCAGCGCATCGGCGTCAGGAGTGACGCCGATCCCCGGCCCGGTGGGAACGGCGAGCGTGCCGTCCTCGACGACGAACGGCTCGGTGATGTCGCGCGCGTAGTACCGGCCGGAGCCCGAGGTGTCGCCGGGGAGTGTGAATCCGGGGAGAGCTGCGAGAGCGACGTTCGCCGCACGGCCGATCCCGGTCTCCAGCATCCCGCCGCACCACACCGGGATGTCGTTGGCGACGCACACGTCGTGGATGCGACGGGCCTCGAGGTAGCCGCCGACACGACCCGGCTTGATGTTCACGATCGAGCACGCGCCGAGGGCGATCGCATCCGCCGCCGCCCGCGCCGACACGATCGACTCGTCCAGGCACACCGGGGTCGTGATGGCCTTCGCGAGCTGCGCGTGGCCGAGCAGATCCTCCTCGTCGAGCGGCTGCTCGATCAGCAGCAGATCGAACGGGTCGAGTTTGGCGAGATGCCGGGCGTCGCCGCGGTGGTAGGCCGTGTTCGCGTCGACCTGCAGCAGCACGTCGTCGCCGAAGCGCTCGCGCACCGCGCGCACGGGGTCGATGTCCCACCCCGGCTCGATCTTCAGCTTGATGCGCACATACCCCTCGTCGAGGTAGCCGCCGACTGCATCGAGCAGCTCGGGGATCGAATCCATGATGCCGACCGAGACACCGCAGTCGACCCGGTCGCGCACGGCACCCAGTTCGCGCGAGAGCGGCACCCCGGAGGCACGCAGCTCGGCGTCGAGGATCGCCAGCTCGACGGCGGCCTTCGACATGCGGTGCCCCTTGAACTTCGCGAGCGCCGGAGCGACGCCGCCGGAATCCAGGTGCTCCACCTGCGCGAGCGCCGGCAGCAGGAACCGGGTGATCACATCGACGCTCGCCTCCACGTACTCGGAGGAGTACAGCGGATCGTTCATCGCGACACCCTCGCCCCAGCCCTCCGCCTCGTCGGTGACAGCGCGCACCACCAGCGCCTCGCGCACGGTCTGCACGCCGAACGACGTCCGGAACGGCGACACCAGCGGCATCTCGATCACACGCAGCTCGAATCCGGTGAGCTTCATCCCTGTTCTCCTCTGTCGATGGTGTAGGCGCCGGAGCGGTCGAAGGAGAGCACGCGCCCTCCCGCCTCCAGCGAAGATCCGAGCGTCTCGCGAAGGGCCAGGCGCCACGCGGTCGCGAGGGCCGGCTCCGTCACGCGCAGCGACTCGATGTCGCGCGGCAGCGCCACACGCACCAGGCGTGCGTCGGTGCGATGCCGGAGCGGCCCGAGATCCTCACCCACGCTGAGCAGCGGCTCGGTGGCCGCGTGGTCGTCGGCGACGACGGCCGGCTCGCCGTGGCAGGCGGCCACGACCCGGGGGTCGCGCACGTACCAGGTCACCAGCATCCGGTCGGTGTCGTCCGCTCCGTTCAAGGCATCGGCCATGTGCCCGTAGAAGTTGCGGTGATACGACGTCGGCGCCGCGGCGAGCTTGACGAGATTGAAATGGGCGTTCCGGCTGATCAGCGGATCGAACGTCCAGGAGATCTCGTCGAGTCCCTCCTGAAGCGCCCAGGCACGCTGGTGCACCTTGAGGGCGAAGCCGACGCTGCGCCCGCGCATCCGTGCGGAGACACCGGCGATGTGGCTGTGCAGGGCACGCTGCTCGGGAGCCGCGAAGAATCCGAAGCAGGCGCCGACGAGCTCATCGTGCTCGAACGCCCCGCCCACGTAGCTCCCGGCTTTGGACAGCGCGCGCAGCGTCTCGACGTTCACGGGGGAGTTCTCGCCCTGCTTGGTCCAGATGCCCTGGAACAGCTCGGCGACGCGGGCGAAGTCGCCCACATCCGTGAGCAGTCGGATATCGACCCCCGCTCTCGTCGCAGCGGTGCTCGCCGCGTCGGCGGCCTCCTCCGGCGAGGCGCTGTGCGCCGCGGCATCCGTCATGCTCATGCCCTTCCTCCGGCCAGAGCGCGGGAGATCAGCCCCTGCAGCAGCAGCATGCGCTCGGGGATCATCGCGACGACGACGTGCTCGTCGTCGGCGTGCGCCCCGCCTCCGACGGCACCGAGGCCGTCGAGGGTCGCAATCCCGAGGCCCGCGGTGAAGTTGCCGTCGGATGCGCCTCCGACGCTCACGCCCTCGAACGGCGTGAGCCCGGCGCTTTCGGCGATCGAGACGGCCTCTGCGAACAGGTTCGTCGAGGTCTCGGGCTCCATCGGACGACGGTTGACCCCGCCCTCCACGCGGACCGACGAGCCGGGCAGGGTCGTCGGGAGGGCACGGATCGCCGCATCCACACGATCCTGCTCGGCGATCGTCCGCACGCGCACGTCGACCGAGAACTCGGCATCGGCGGGCACGGTGTTCGTGGTGCTGCCCGCTCGCAGGAGCGTCGGCGTGACGCTGGTTCCCGCGGTCGGGTCGCCGAGTCCGGCGACCGCCAGGAGCAGGTTCGCAGCCTCCACCGCCGCATTCACCCCGCGTTCCGGTTCGAGTCCCGCATGTGACGCGCGTCCGGCGACGTGCACGCGATAGAGCGAGACGCCCTTGCGCGCGATCTTCAGGGCCCCGTCGTCGGCGGCGGCCTCGAGGACGAACGCGGCCGCGCAGCCGATCGCCTCCTGCTCGATCAGCGCGCGCGAGCTGGGGGAACCGAGCTCCTCGTCGCCCGTGATCAGGATGCCGATGCCGGTGCGATCCGGCAGCGCCGCCACGGCGTGCAGGGCCATCACGACGCCGGTCTTCATGTCGAAGCATCCGGGTCCGCGGAGGATCCCGTCCGCGACCCTGAACGGATGCCGGAGCAGCGACCCGAGCGGCCATACGGTGTCATGGTGGCCGAGCAGCAGCACCGACGGATCGCCGAAGCGCCACCGCAGATGGGTGCGCCCGTCGATCACGATGCGGTCGGGGGCGACGCCCAGCAACCGTTCCCCGAGCGCGGCGACGACATCGGCGCTGCGCGCGACGGCATCGAGATCGTCCGACGGCGATTCGCAGGAGACGAGGGTCCCGATGTCGGCGAGGACCAGGTCGAGGTCGACGTCGGCCCGCACGGTCATCACGAGACCTTCGGCGCCGCGCGGACGCCGTGGTGCACGTAGCGCTCACCGCTGGGCAGCGCGTAGAAGACCACGGCGTGCCAGGCCTGCTCGCCCTCGGGGCGCATCACGAACTCGCCGGGGCGGACGGGCACCAGCGTGTTCTCCTGCACCGGTTCGGGGAGGAGCGCTGCGAGGGGGCCGTTGAGGGTCGTGCGCATGCGCAGGCCGTCGTCGGTGCGGAAGATCTCGGTGCGGACACCGGCCCGGTCGTAGACACCCTCGAACTCCGAGAAGTCGTCGGCGAACGGCTCCTCGGGCGGTACGAGCCCCGCGGGGAGCCGCACATCGGCGATCTCGGCGAAGATCTCGCCGAAGAGCGCGTCGTACAGGTCGCGGGTGTTTCCGCCGTTGGCCAGCAGCGTGACCGCGACTCCCTCGTCGAGCAGGATGCGCAGGAACGAGGACTGTCCGATCGTGTTGCCGTCGTGGCCGACCAGCTTGCGACCGTCCCAGTCGAACAGGATCCAGCCGACGCCCCAGGCGTCACCGAGCGTGTACGGGTCGGGCATGTCGACCTCGCGCTGCTGCATGCGCTCCACGGCGGCTTCCGAGAGCACACGGGTGCCGTCGGCGGCGAGCCCGCCGGTGAGGTGCATGCGGGCGAACGCGAGCACGTCGGCCGTGGTGGAGTTGATGAGACCTGCGGGGCCCATGGATCGGGGGAGCATCCAGGCCGGTGCGAGCTCCGGACCGTCGTCGCCCACCACGGTGTGGCCGCTCGCCGCACGGAACATGATGGCCTCCTCCGGGAGCGTGGAGGAGTGGGTGAGCCCCAGCGGCGTGAACAGCAGATCGCGCATGGCCTGGTCCCAGGTTTTCCCGGTGACCTTCTCGATCACGCGCCCGGCCAGGGAGAAGCCGGAGTTGCAATACGACATGGTCGCACCGAGCGGATGGTTCTGCGCGACGCCGTCCAGCAGCGCGACGTACTTCTCGAGCGTGTCGTCGCCGCGTCCGGTGTCGGTGAAGACGTCGCCGTCGATCCCACTGGTGTGGTTCAGGAGGTGACGCAGCGTCACGGTCCGGGTGATCTCCGGATCGGAGGACGAGAACTCCGGCACGTAGGAGGCGACGGGGGCGTCGAGGTCGAGGATGCCCTGATCGACCAGCCGCATGATCGCGGTCGTCGTCCACACCTTGCCCATCGAGCCGATCTGGAAGACCGAGTCGTCGGTGGTCTCGATGCCGGTCCGTATGTTGAGTATGCCGTGATGGGCATATACCGGCTCCTCGCCGAGGCGGAGGATGCCGAGGGTCGCGCCAGGAACCTTGTGCGCCTCGGCGAGCGTGCTCAGCCGCTGCTGCCAGTGCCGCGCGTCGAGGCGGGCGCGGACGGGCTTCCCGGCGGGTGGGGCGTACTGCTCGACCCAGTCGATCACGCGCTGCGAGAAGTCGGCGCGGTGCGAGGGAGCGCCGGAGAGCACGAACAGGTGCGAGCCGCCGGGGTAGAGCACCAGTCGCGTGGGGACGCCGCGCTCGCGCAGCGCCGTGAACCACTGCTCGGCCTGGCCTACGGGGCAGCGATCGTCCGCCGCGCCGTGCAGGATCAGGGTGGGCGTGGTGACCCGGTCGACCTGCGTGTACGGGGACTGCACGGAGATGCGCTCCTCGTCGCGCCACGGCAGCCCGCCGTTCTCCTTCGACGAGAGGTAGTGGCCGAAGTCGGAGGTGCCGCCCATCGAGAGCAGGTCGGTGACGACACCACCGGCGACGGCCGCGGCGAAGCGGTCGTCGCGTGAGGTGAGGTAGCAGGTCATGAAGCCGCCGTAGCTGTAGCCGGTGACGGCGAGGCGAGCCGGATCCGCGATGCCCTCGGCGACGAGCTGGTCGATCGGCTCGAGGAAGTCGTTCGCATCGCTGACGCCCCAGCCGCCGGAGACCGCGGAGAAGAACGCGTCGCCGTAGCCGTCGCTGCCGCGCGGGTTCAGGGTGAGGACGGCCCAGCCGCGGCGCGCGAGCACCTGGTGGTGGGGGTGGATGATGTCGGCCGCGCCGTTCCACGAGTTGTGCGGGCCACCGTGCACATCGAGCAGCAGCGGGAGGGGCCCGGTGGCGTCGGGATCGCGCCGCAGCCATCCGGTGACGACGGTGCCGTCGGAGATCGTGAAGCGACGCTCCTCGGCGGGGACGAGGTCGAAGTCGGGCGTCCCGTACTCGGTGAGGACGCGTGTCGTCCCCGCGGCGAGGTCCACGAGCGCGACGTCGCCGAACGACTCCGGTGTCGCGAGGACGATCGCGGCGGAGGACGCGGCGACCGAGAGCCCCGACACGTTCGCGGTGCCGTCCACGAGCGACACGGCACCCGTGCCGTCCTGCGCCACGCGGTACACGTGCGAGTAGCCGTTGTCGCGCAGGCAGAACACGATGTCGCCGCCGTCCGTGAACTGCGGCATCCCACCGGGGTAGCCGGGACCGCCCGGCATCACGTTGCGGTCGAGGCTTCCGGTGATGTTCTGCGCATCGCCGCCGTCGACCGGGAACAGCAGGAGGTCGGCGTTGCCGACCTCGGTGTCGGTGCGTCCGGCCGCGACGACGTGGCGCCCGTCCGGCGTCCATCCGACGGCGGTGGCCTGCACATCGGCGGAGCTGACCCGCACGGCCTCGCTGTTCGGGTCGGTGGAGGAGCGGACGAACACGGGGACCCGCATCGTCAGATCCGCATCGTCCTCGACGCTCGCGGAGTAGGCGAGGAGCGTGCCGTCCGGCGACCAGAACGGGTCGGAGGCGTGCGAGCGTCCGCGCGTGAGCACGGTGACGCTCCCGGAGGCGACGTCGAGCACGTGCAGCTGCTGGACGAGTGTTCCGAGGTTTCCGGCTCCATCGGCCTTGTAGCCGAGTCGGTCGGTCGCGGCCGGTGCCGAGCGCCGGGCGAGGATCGTCTCGGCGCCTTCCCCGGGCAGCGCGGCACCGTCGACGGGCGCTGTGAAGGCGAGGCGCGCGCCGTCGGGGCTCCAGGCCGGGGCGCCCGCGCCGAGCGGGAGGCTCGTGAGACTGCGCGCCTCGCCGCCTGCGGCCGGGAGGAGCCAGATCTGCCCGGGGCCGTCCTGCGCTCGTAGGAACGCCAGCTGCGAGCCGTCGGGGCTCCACACCGGCGTCGAGTCCGAGGTCGCGTGGGTGAGCGGGGCGGGGGCGCCGCCGGACGTCGGCACCTGCCACAGTGCTCGTGTGTCGCGGTCGCCTTCGCGGTCCGTCGTCCGCACCACGAAGGCGATGCGGGAGCCGTCAGGAGACAGGGCCGGTTGCTCGGGGGTGCGGACGGAGAGCAGGTCGTCGACGGTGACGCGGTTCATGAGAGCTCCTATCGGATGGTCAGTTCACTGTGTCCGCTGAGAGCGGGGTCGGTGTTGTGGTCACGGCCGAAACCGGGGTGGTGCTTTGGGAGGTGGGCACAGTTCCGATCGCGGCACCCGCTCCGGTGCCCGCGAAATGGCAGGCGGCCCCGGCGGCACCGGTCGGGGCCGCCGGCTCGGTGAGCACGCAGATCTGGCGATCGGGGCGTGCGACGGGACCGATCGGGCACCGAGGGTGGAAACGGCAGCCGCTGGGCGGGGCGTGCGGGTCGGCGGGCTCGACATCGACCGGGGCGAGTGGATCGATCGCCAGCAGGTTGCCGTGTCGCGTCGGCGCGGCCTGGAGCAGATCCCGCGTGTACGGATGCTGCGGGTCGGCCAGCACCTGCTCGGTCGGGCCGACCTCCACGATCCGGCCGAGATACATCACCGCGATGTGATCGCTCAGGTATCGCACGACGGACAGGTTGTGCGAGATGAAGAGCATCGTGAGGCCGAGCTCCACGCGCAGTTCCCGCACGAGGTTGAGCACCGAACCCTGCACCGAGACGTCGAGCGCGGAGGTGATCTCGTCGGCGATCACGACCTCCGGCCGGGCGGCGAGCGCTCTGGCCAGCGCGATGCGTTGGCGTTGCCCGCCGGAGAGCGCGGCCGGGAGCGACTGCGCACGGTCGGCGTCGAGGTTCACGAGGTCGAGCAGCCGCGCGACCTCGGCGCGGCGGGCCCCGGTTCCGCGGATGTCCCGGGGGAGGGCCTCGGCGATCGATTCTCCGATCGTCATGCGCGGGTCGAGCGAGGAGAACGGGTCCTGGAACACCATCTGGATCGGGCGTCGGCGGCGGAAGCTGCGCACGTCCACCCCGTTCAGGGTGATCGCGCCCTCGCTGATCGGCGCGAGACCGATGGCGGCGCGGGCGAGAGTGGACTTGCCCGACCCGGATTCGCCGACGAGCCCCACCACCGACCCGGAGGGGACGCGCAGGGACACGTCGTCGACGGCGGTGAGCCCGGAGCGGTGCGAGCCGTAGCGGACGCTGACCTGATCGAAACGCAGCTCGCTCATCGCAGGACCGCCTCTTCCTCTTCTGCGGCCGTGGCGATCGCCACGGGCACGGGGGCCTCTTCCGTGAGCGGGTGCCAGCAGGCGACCCGATGGTCCGCGGCATCCGAGACCAGCTCGGGGTCGCTCTCGCGGCACAGATCGGTCGCGAGCGGGCAGCGAGCGGCGAACGCGCAGCCGGCGGGGAAGGCGCCCGGCGCCGGCGGACGGCCGGGGATGACCTTGAGCGGTGCGTCGCGATCGGCATCGAGCTCGGGGACGACCTCGAGCAGCGCGCGGGTGTACGGATGCCGGGCGCCGGTGTGCAGGTCGGCCGCCGGCAGATCCTCCACGATGCGGCCCGCGTACATCACCAGCACCCGGTCGCACGTCTGCGCGACGACGGCGATGTCGTGGCTGATCAGCAGGATCGCGGCATCGGTGTCGCGGCGCACACCGGCGAGAAGCTGCAGGACCTGTCGTTGCACCGTGACGTCGAGGGCCGTGGTCGGCTCGTCCGCGATGATCAGGCGCGGGTGGTTCATGAGTCCCATCGCGATCATGGCGCGCTGGCGCATGCCGCCGGAGAACTCGTGCGGGTACTGACGGGCACGACGAGCTGCCGCGGGCACGCGCACCGACTGCAGGCGCTCGATCGCCCGATCCATGGCCTGCTTCCGGGTGATGTCCTGGTGCTCGGAGGCGGCCTCGGCGAGCTGGGACCCGATGCGTCTGGTCGGGTTGAACGAGGTCATCGGGTCTTGGAACACCATCGCGAGCGAGGTGCCGAGGAGGCTCCGCACCGCGCGGTCCGAACCCGTGAGCAGCGGGGTGCCGCAGAAGTCCAGTCGTGCGGCGGCGACGTGGCCGGGGCGCTCGATGAGGCGGGCGGCCGCGAGCGCGGTGAGGCTCTTGCCCGATCCGGATTCACCGACGACGCCGATCGCCTCGCCGCGAGCGACCGTGAACGAGACGCCGCGAACGGGGGTGACCCAGCCGGTCGGCGTGGGGAACGAGACGCGCAGGTCGTCGACGAGGAGCACCACTTCTTCGCCGTCGACCTGCGCGGGCTGGGCGGCGCCGGGGCGCGCGATGGTGGGGAGGCGGTGGAGGCGGCGGGCCGATCGTCCGCCCAGAGCCGCCGCCGCGGTCTCGCCGAGAAGATTGAACGCGAGCCCGGCGACGACCACGGCCACGGCAGGCCCGAGGGCGGCCGCCGGGTTGAGGTAGATGCGGTTGAGGCCCTCGCCGAGCAGGCGGCCCCAGTCGTACTCGGGGACCTGCACGCCCAGGCCGAGGAACGAGAGTCCGGCGAAGGCGAGCAGCGCCGATCCCGCGGAGACGGTGGCGTTCACGATGAGCGGTTCGCCGATGTTCGGCAGGATGTGCCGGATCAGGATGCGGAATCGCGAGACGCCGGCCACCCGCGCGGCGGAGATGAAGTCGCGGCCGGCGATGGCGGCGGAGAGGGTCTGGGTGAGACGGGCGAACTGCGGCGCCATCGCGAAGCCGATCGCGAGCACGGCACCGGTGGAGCCGACTCCGAAGATGACCGCGAAGAACAGGGCGAGCAGCAGGCCGGGGAAGGCGACCGCGATGTTCACGAAGCCGACGATCGGGCGGCCGACTCCGCGCGGGAGCACGGACGGGGCGGTGCCGAGGAGCGTGCCGGCGACGACGCCGATGATCACCGCGATCACGGCGAGGACGACCGAGAGCCGGGTGGCCACCAGCACCCGCGCGAGCACATCGCGGCCGAGGGTGTCCGTGCCCAGCAGGTGGGCGGTGCTCGGCCCCTGCGTGATCGCGGTCGGATTCAACTGCTCGGCCTGAGCACCCCAGACGATCGGCGCGAAGATCGCGGTGAGCGTGACCAGCAGCACCAGACCGAGAGCGGTGATGCCGAGCGGCGAGCGGACGATGCCTGACCATGCGGTGCGTGCGGACATCATGCCTCCCGGATGGTGGAGCGAGGGTCGAGGAGTGCGAGGATCACGTCGATCACCAGGTTCACGATGAGCACGCCGATGCCGTAGACGAGGACGATGCCCTGCACGACCGAGTAGTCCTTGGTGAGGATCGACTGCACGATCATGGTGCCGAGGCCCGGCCAGGCGAAGACGTTCTCGACCAGCACCGTCCCGGCGACCATGCCGGTCAGCAGCAGGCCCGTGAGGGTGAGGGTCGCGGTCATGGCGTTCGGCAGCGCGTGGCGCGCGTAGATCCGACGCGGCGCGAGGCGCTTCGCCCTGGCGGTGCGGATGAAGTCCTGGCCGAGGACGGAGAGCACCTCGACCCTGATGATGCGCGAGAACACCGCGATGGGTGCGACCGCGAGGGCGATCACGGGGAGGACGAGCGAGAACGGGGCGGTGTTGCCGGCGACGGGGAACCAGCCCAGCGAGACCGCGAACACGTAGACCAGGCCGACTGCGAGCAGGAACTCCGGGATGGCGGCGAGGATCACGGACCCGGTGGCGAACGCCAGCTCGAGGCCGCGCCGCCGTCCGCCACGGGTGAGGACGGCCATCGTCACACCGAGGGGGACGGAGACCAGCAGCACCAGCAGCACCGCGAGCAGGGCGAGTTGGAGAGTGGCGGGCAGCCGGGTGGCGATGATCGCGGAGACCGGCTGGTTGGTGATCAGGGACGAGCCCATGTCCCCGGTGAAGAGACCGCCGATGTAGTGGAGGTACTGCACGACGAGGGGCTGGTCGAGGCCGAGGGCGGCGCGACGCGCCTCCACGAGCTCCACCGGTGCGTTCATGCCGAGCGCGGCGCGGACCGGGTCGCCCGGCACCAGATGGATCATGAGGAAGGCAGCCGTGACCAGCACCCACACCGACAGGACGAACTGCCCTCCGCGCCGGACCAGGAAGGACACCCAGGGGTTGTCCGACCGTGCGGATCTGATCAGTATCGCCTGTGTGGCGGTGGTGCTGGCCATCGGCTGTCTCCGGTCTCGGTCTACTCGTACATGCGGATCGAGGCCGGGTCGATGCCGTCGCCCTCGGTGAAGGTCGCCTTGTGGCCGAACGTCGTCAGGACGTTGTTGGCGTAGGGGACGACCGAGACCGAGGTGAACAGCGCCTTCTCCGCGTCCTCCCAGTCCGCACATCCCTCGGTGCCCGGCTTCGACGATGCGGCGGTGACGGCGGTCGCGTAGGCCTCGTCGGTGACCGAGGCGAAGTTCGTGCCCTCGGGCGGCGTCGGGCCGGAGTAGAACGGCACGAGCATGCTGGGCAGCGAGACGCCCAGCGGGACGGCGGAGACGTCCCAGTCGCCCGTCGCGAACAGCGTCTCGCTCACCGAGGGTCCATCGAGGGTCTTGATCGTCGCGGCGACGCCGAGCTTCTTCCAGGACGCCTGCATCAGCTCGGCGGCGGCACTGCCGCCGTTGCCGAGCGTGGTCGGAGTCACCAGCGTGATCTCCATCGCGACGCCGTCCTTCTCGCGGATCCCGTCGGAGCCGACCTCCCAGCCGGCGTCGTCCAGGCTCGCCGCCGCCGACTTCTCGTCGAACTCCGGCAGGAGACCGCCGACGACATCGGCCTGGCAGGGGTTCGGGGCGATGGTCACGAGGCTCTTCGCCTCGGTGCCTTCACCTCCGGTGAGCACCTGACGGAGCTGACCGAGGTCGAGCGCCTGCACGAGCGCCTCGCGGACCGCCTGATCGGCGCCGGCGTGTCCCTCCGCCTGGTTGAAGAACAGCTGTCCGGCGGCGAGCGGCAGCTCGGAGACGAACAGGCCGGCATCGCGGAGTCGCTGCCGATCGGGTCCGAGGACGAGTGCGGCGTTGACCTCGCCGGACACCACGAGGTTCGCGGCGGTCGTCTCGTTCGGGATCACCCGGTAGATCACGGTCTCGGGAAGGCCCGGCTGCTCCGGATCCCAGTCACCGGGTCCCCAGGTGAAGTCGTCACGACGGGTGAGGGTGTACTGGCTGTTCGGGACGATCTCGGAGAGCGTGAACATCCCGGTCGCGCCCTCGCCGACGGCCCGAGCATCCGCGTCGTCCACGACGGTGCCGCAGACGATCGAGATGCTGCCGATGTTCTGCAGCAGGAAAGCGTCGGGCCGCCCGCTCGTCACCGTGACGGTGCCCGCCGCGTCGTCGCCCACGGCCGTCGTCCCCGGCTGCACCTGGAGGCCGGCCAGGGGAGACCCGTTCGCCGGATCGCCGATGTACGCGATGTTGCGTGCGACGTCGGTCGCGGTGAGAGGCGTGCCGTCTTCGCAGGTGAGGCCGTCGCGCAGCGTGAAGACCGCACCCTCGGTGTCCGCCTCCCACTCCGCTGCGAGTCCGGCGAGCACCTCGCCGTCGTTCTGCACCTCGACGAGACGGGAGTAGAGGTAGCGGTCGATCTGCCTCGCCGCGCCCATGGTCGTGGTGAACGGATCGAGGGTGCCCGGGTCGGTGGCGAACACCGCGGTGAAGGTCTTGCCGTCGGCGAGGACGCCGTCGGTGCTGTCCCCTCCACCGGGAGGGGCGCTGGCGGCACAGGATGTCAGGGCGAGCGCCGCAGCGCCCAGCAGCGCGATCAGCGGGGTACGGGAACGCATCAGAAGCCTCCAGCAGTGTTCGGGATGGTGCAGGTGGATGGTGCAGGGGTGAGTGCGGATGGTGCGGTCAGCGGTCAGCGGTCAGGCGGTGAGGGCGTGCAGGTGTTCGACGGCCGTGAAGCCGGCTCGACCGATCGAGGCGTCGACGAGCGGCTGACGGTCGGCGAGGGAGGCGGCCCGGGTGAACACCGCCACCGCGTACTGCCGGCCGTCGGGATAGGTCACGACCCCCGCTTCGTTGCGCCAGGTGGGCAGAGTGCCCGTCTTCGCCGCGAGGCGGACGCCGGCGGGAAAACCGGAGGTCAGGCGGTGCGGCCAGATCTGCTGCGCCATGATGTCGCGTGACTGACGGCAGGCCTCGGCGGGTGCCGCGGTGTCGGTCCACAGGGCGTCGAGCAGCGTCGTGACGTCGCGGGGGGTGGAGTGCGAGGTCTTCACCGGTTGCACCGCATCGAGCGCGAGGATCTGCTCGGAGGTCGCGCTCTCGAACAGCTCGTCGAGGTCGCTGTCCGGTGCGCCGCCGAGGTCGGCGATCACCGAGGCGAACAGGTCTTCGCAGCATCCGATGAGGCGTGTGTGTCTCAGCCCCAGGTCGGCGATGACCCGGTCGACCGCCGCTGCCCCGAGGCGGTGGTAGATCACGTCGGTGGCGGCGTTGTCGCTCATCGACATCATGTTCAGGGCGAGGTCGCGCCAGCTGATCACGACGTCGTCGGCGAACCCCGCCGTGCCCACGCCGCCGATGCGGTAGCGCGCTGTCACGGTGGTCCGCTCGGTCGGGTCGAGCTCGCCGGCGGCGACCGCTCGGACGTACGCCGTGAGCACGAGGATCTTGAAGACCGAGGCGAGGACGACGGGCTCATCCGCGCCTTCGCCCACCTCAGGACCGCCCTGCACGCCGATCTCCCGCGCGTGCAGGAAGCCCGTGGCGCCGGCGTCCGCGAAGATCTCGGCGATGTCCGCCGCGGTGTCCCGTTCGATCGCCGCGGCCGTGCTCATGCGCCGACCCGGCGATCGGCGCGGCCCGTGTGCAGGTACAGCGCGCGCCCCGTGCCGTCGTCGCCGACGAACGCGTGCGGCATGTGCATGCCGTGCTGCTGTTCGCGGGGGAGGAGGGTGTCCGCGGTCCAGCCCACCAGCTCGACGGGCTCGGGCGCCGGGCCGAGCTCGGCGAAGATGCCCTTCATGGTGCGCTCGAGCCAGATGCGACCGTCGTCGTCGAGCCGGACCGTGGAGTCGGACACGGACGACGAGTAGGTGCCGAGGATCCGTTCGACGTCGACCGCGACCGGCGTGTCCGGGATCGCCGGCAGCGCGGGCATCGTGACTCCTGCGAGAGCGGCGAGGACCTTCGAGGTGATCGCGTGGTAGGCGTCGACGGTCCGTCCGCCGTTGGTGAGGACGGCGACGGCGACCCCCGCGGAGGGCACCATCCGCAGGAACGCGTTCTGGCCGATCGTGCCGCCGTCGTGGCCGATCACGGGGCCGCCGTCCCAGTCGAAGATCTCCCAGCCGAGGCCCCAGGCATCGCCCATGACGCCCAGCTCGGGAAGGTCGACCTGCCGCTCCTGCATCGCCCGCACGCTCTCCTCCGAGAGCACGCGCGTCCCGTCGGCGGCGACGCCGCCGTCCAGATGCATGCGCGCGTAGCTCACCAGATCGCGCGCCGTCATGGCGAGCATCGACCCGGCCGGTGCGTTGGAGCGCACGAGGCTCCAGACCGGCGCCGGCACCGGTTCATCGCCACCCTCGGCGGGGATGTGCCCGAGTGCGGCGCGGAACATGATCGCCTCCGAGGCGGTCGTCGCCACGTGCGTCAGTCCCAGCGGAGCGGCGAGGTGGGCGCGCAGCGCCTGGTCGTACGACGTGCCGCGCAGCACCTCCACGATGCGGCCCAGCACCACGAAGGCGGCGTTGTTGTACGAGAAGCGCTCGCCGGGCGTGAAGAGCTGCGGCGCATCGGCGATCGTCGCGAGATACTTCTCCACGGCGTCGTCGCCGACCCCGGTGTCGTTGAACAGGTCGCCCTCGAAGCCGCTCACGTGGCTCAGCAGCTGTCGGGCGGTGATCGCGCTGGCCGCGGCGTCGTCGCCGATCGCGAACGCGGGAACGGTGTCGCGCACCGGGGCGTCGATGTCGAGCAGGCCCTCGTCGACGAGCTGCATGATGAGCGTCGCCGTCCACGTCTTGGTGATCGAGCCGATCTGGAAGACCGAGTCCTCGTCGGCTTCGACGCCGGTGTTGCGGTTCAGGATGCCGGCGGCGGTGGTGAAGATCTCACCATCGGCCAGGATCGCGACGGATGCCGCGGGGATGTGCGCTTCGGTCAGCATCGCGGGCAGGTTCTCCCGCACCCAGCTGCCGATTTCGTTCAGGTCGGACACGTGCGCTCCTCTTCGTCGAGTGGGTCGTCGCTTTCGGGGCGACGGCGATGGGCCGAGACTATTCGCGTGCTCCGCCGGCTCGTTGGTGCCCGGCGACGAGACTTGCGCGGACCTTGGTTCGTCCGGACGAAGGATCCGCGTCAGCGCCGACGCACCGCGCGCATCCCGACGTGGAGCAGCGCGGGGCCGCCTTCCGCCGGGTCGAGGAGTCGACCCACGGGCTGGTCGGCATCGGTGATCAGAGCCCCGTCCGCGCGCACACGCACCCGCAGCGGCGGACGCGGAGGGATGCCGAGGGCGGCGATGTCCTCGCGCAGCACCATCGCGAATTCGAGGGCTTCGCCGACACGGGTCACGTCGTAGTGCCATTGCCCGGCGTCGTAGCTGCCGACCACCTCGTCGAGGGCATCGGTCGGCCGCAGCGCTGCCGTCTGCGTCGTCTTCTCGATGCCGCGCAGGTGCGCGAAGCACCAGTCGACGACCTTCGCGCCGAGGGCCTTGCCGCTGCCGCTGTTGGTCAGCACGGTGACGGCCAGATCCTCGTCCGGGGCCAGGACGAACTCGCTCAGCTGCGTGTCGGCGATGTTGCCGCCGTGCATGACGACGCGGGCTCCTCCGTGCCGTGTCAGCAGCCAAGGGAGACCGATCGCGTCGATGGGCGGCCCGGCGGCGAGCTGGGGCTGCTGCATCCGCAGCCGCGTCTCCTCGCTCACCGGCGCGGTCCCCTCGGATTCGCCGCGCATCTGGAACCGCGCGTAGGCCAGCTGGTCGCGCACCGACGACACGATGCCGCCTTCAGGAGCGATGTCGCGGGTCAGCGGCCACTGCGCGAACGTGGTCAGGGCGCCGCCGTCGCCGGGGACGTGCCCGACGGCGTGAGGGCGCGCGATCACGTCCCACGGGAAGAAGAACGTCTCCGACATCCCCAGCGGGTCGAGGACGATGCGCTGCACCGCCTGTTCGAACGTCTCGCCCGTGACCTTCTCGATCACACGGCCCAGAAGGCGGATGCCCGCATTGCTGTACGACGCGATCGTGCCGGGCGCGAAGTACTGCGGGAGGTCGGCGAAGGACGCCACGTTGCGGGCGAGCGCGTCGTCGTCCCAGCCCGGCTGCTCGTCGGCGTCGCCCAGGAACCCGCCGGAGTGGGTGAGGAGGTGCCGGACGCGCAGTGCGGCGAGGGCGTCCGCGTCCCCCAGTCGGAAATCGGGGAGCACATCGACCACGCGCGTCTCGAGACCGAGCATCCCGTTCTCGACCAGGCGCATCGCGACCGTGCCGGTGAACGTCTTCGAGGTCGAGCCGATCTGGAACAGGGTGCGCGCGGTCACGGCCGCCCCCGTGTCGACGGCCGCGACGCCGGTCGTGGCGACGATCTCCCGGTCGCCGTCGACCACGCCGACGACCGCGCCGGGCACGCCGAGCTCCGCGGCGGTGGTGTCCAGGAACTCCTGCAGGTCGTCGTCCATCATGCGTCTCCTCGTACGGGGCGCCCCGGCAGGGCATCGGTCACGATCTCTCCGTCGCGCACGACGGGGGTGCCGTGCACGTACAGCCGGCGGATGCCCTGCGAAGGGCGGGTCGGGTCGGCGTAGGTCGCACGGTCGGTCAGCGTCGCCGGGTCGATCACCACGATGTCGGCATCCGCTCCGACCGAGAGGTGTCCCTTGCCCCGCATCCCGGACGAGACCTCGTCGAGCACGCGCGCCGGGAGGAACGCGCAGCGGCGGAACGCTTCGAGCCAGGTCCAGGTGCCGCTCTCGATGACCATGAGGCGCAGCGACTTCGCGAACGTGCCCGCCGTGCGCGGATGCGTGTGTCCGCCCGAGGGGAGGGGCCATCCACGCTGCTCGTAGATCGTCTCGCCGCCCACCTCCGTCCAGGAGATCGGCATCGCATCGCTGGCGACGATCGAGTCGGGATAGGCCAGGGCACGGTGCAGGTGCGCGCGATCCAAGGGGTCGGCCTCGTCGAGGAACGTCACGATGTACGCGGCCCCGGGGTCGGTCGCCCGCACCTCGCGCAGCCGGGCCTCGTCGGCGATGCGCTCGCCGGTGTCGACCAGCACGAGGGAGGACGGCGTGATGCCGAGGCCCGCAAGCTTCTCCGGGGCCAGGAAGAAGGCGCCGATCGCCGTGCTGCCCGCGCCGTACGGATAGGCCTCGACGGTGACGCGGGAGCCGGCGGCGCGGCTGCGGTCGAGCAGGCCCAGCACACGGTCGATGTGGCGCAGCGAGGTGCTGTTCACATGACAGTGGTGCATCGCGGCGCCGGTCTCGGCTGCGGCGCGCACGAGCTCCTCCGAGCCGTCGATCGGCGTGCGGGGGTCGGCTTCGATCAGCTCGCGCACGTGCGTGAAGGTCGGGGCATGTGCCGCGGCGGCCAACCGGGAGAGCTCCAGGTACTCGTCCGGATCGGAGCGGGGCGCGTAACCCATGAGCACGCCGATCCCGAGCGCACCCGCGCCGAGCTCGTCTTCCAGCAGGCCGAGCCAGCGGCGGCGTTCGCTGGGGGAGGAGGCACGTTGCCAGTCCGGCGTGCCGAGCAGATCCATCGATGCCGTGAAGTCGGCGACGGGCACCCGTTCGAGGTGCGCGTACGCCCGTGCCTGCGACCAGGAGGCCGAGAAGCCGTAGTTGAGCGGTCGCCCGTCGGCGGCGGCGCGTGCGAGGGCCTCAGCGATCGGCATGAGCCCGGCCTCGAGATCGAGCGCCGTGGTGACGCCGTCCATCGCCTGCAGCCGCTGCCCCGCGATCGAGTGCACGTGGCTGTGCAGGTCGACGAATCCCGGACCGACGATGAGGCCGGCGACGTCGACGACCTCGGTGTCGGACGGTGCGGTGAGCGCGTCGCCCACCGCGGCCACGCGTCCATCCGCGAGCAGGAGGTCGGTGATCCGGTCGGTTCCGGTCTTCGGGTCGATGACGCGCCCGCCGCGCAGCAGAGTGTCCACGCCGCCACGATGCCATGCTGGACGTGGCCGTTCCGGTGCCGTCCGACGAAAGCGGGCGGGCGTTCCGGTGCTCGCGCACAACCCGTCACGCGCGGCGATGGCGGCCGAGAGGTGCACACGCGCGCGCCGCCAGACATAATGTAGTGACGATGTGACCGTGCACACGCAAGGAGGCAAGTGATGTCCACCGCCTCCGAGCGTGCGCGGTTGCCGAGCATCCGCGACGTCGCGCGTCTCGCCGGGGTGTCCCATCAGACGGTGTCCCGCGTGCTCAACGATCATCCGAGCATCCGCCCGGAGACGAAGGCCAAGGTCCTCGACGCGATCGCGGTCCTGGACTACCGGCCGAACCTCGCCGCCCGCGCGCTCGTCACCAGCAAATCGAACATGCTCGGCATCCTGTCGGCCACGATCGGGGAGTTCGGTCCCACGTCGTCGATCGCCGGGATCGAGGATGCGGCGCGCGAGGAGGGGTACTCGGTGTCGACCCTGAACCTCGCCGACACGACTCCGGAGGCCATCGGCAATGCGGTGCGACAGCTGTCGCGCGAGCAGGTCGACGGCATCGTGGTGCTCGCTCCGCAGGTGCGGGTGTTCCATGTCCTGCGCGGCATGTCGGTCGACACGCCGTTCGTCACGCTGCAGACAGCCTCGGGGGCGGACGGCGTGAGCCTCTCGGCGGACCAGGTCGCGGGCGCCAGAGCGGCGACGGAGCACCTGATCGCGCTCGGCCACAGCGACATCCTGCATCTCGCGGGCCCCCAGGACTGGATCGAGGCCGAGTCGCGGATGCGCGGATACCTCGACGGCCTGCGCGAGGCCGATCTGCCGACCTTCCCGCCGATCCGCGGAGACTGGACGGCGGACTTCGGATACTTCGCCGGCAAGGAGCTCTCGCTCCGCCGCGACTTCACCGCGGTCTTCGCGGCCAACGATCTGATGGCGATCGGGCTCCTGCACGGCTTCCGCGACGCGGGCGTGCGGGTGCCGCACGACGTGAGCGTGATCGGGTTCGACGACATCCCGGTCGCGGCCCACGTGGCACCGACGCTCAGCACGGTCCATCAGGACTTCCCCGAGCTCGGGCGTCGCGCCGTCCGCATCCTCCTCGCGCAGATCCGCGGCGAGGACGTGCCGGAGTTCGGCCCTCTGCAGACGATCCTGCGCGCGCGCGAGTCTGCCGCGGCGCGATAGCCCCCCGCGACGGGACCGCTCCCACCGCGTCGCGCATCGCCGCATCACGGTAGGGAAACGAAATATCGGCGCGGACTTGACAGCGGTTCGTCGTGAGTGGACGATGTAATCCAATGTGAACGGTCACATCGAAGGTGACCGCACGTCGCGAGGAAAGATCCGTGAGCACCACAGCAACGTTGCCTACCGTGTCAGGCCCGATCCTGGAGATGCGCAGCATCACCAAGGAGTTCCCGGGCGTCAAGGCGCTCGCCGACGTCTCCATCACCGTTCGCGCCGGGGAGATCCACGCGATCTGCGGCGAGAACGGCGCCGGGAAGTCGACGCTGATGAAGGTCCTCTCGGGGGTGTATCCCTACGGGACCTACGAGGGCGAGATCCTGCTGTACGGCGAGGAGCAGCGCTTCAAGGACATCGTCGCCAGCGAGCAGGCCGGAATCGCGATCATCCACCAGGAGCTCGCGCTGATCCCCGAGCTCTCCGTCACCGAGAACATCTTCCTCGGCAACGAGATCCAGCACCTCGGCCGGATCGACTGGAAGGCGCAGAAGGAGCGCACGATCGAGCTCCTCGCCCGCGTGGGGCTGAGCGAGGACCCCGACGTGCAGATCAAGACGCTCGGCGTCGGCAAGCAGCAGCTGATCGAGATCGCGAAGGCGCTCAACAAGGAGGTCAAGTTGCTGATCCTCGACGAGCCGACCGCCGCGCTCAACGAGAACGACTCGCAGCACCTGCTCGACCTGATCCTCGGGCTCAAGGCCAAGGGCATCGCGTCGATCATGATCAGCCACAAGCTCAACGAGATCGAGCAGATCGCCGATGAGATCACGATCATCCGCGACGGCCGCACGGTCGAGACGCTCGACATCTCCCGCGGCGAGATCAACGAGGACCGCATCATCCGCGGCATGGTCGGTCGCTCGCTCGAGAGCCGCTACCCCGACCGCACGCCCGAGATCGGCGAGGTGTTCTTCGAGGTGAAGGACTGGTGGGTGCAGCACCCGACCGTTCCCGAGCGGATGGTCGTGAAGGGTTCGAGCCTCAACGTCCGGCGTGGCGAGGTCGTCGGCATCGCCGGCCTCATGGGCGCGGGGCGCACCGAGTTCGCGATGAGCATGTTCGGCCGCTCCTACGGCACGTTCCTCTCGGGGACCATGGTCAAGGACGGCCAGGAGGTCGCGCTGTACGACGTGGCGTCGGCGATCAAGCACGGCCTCGCATACGTGAGCGAGGACCGCAAGGTCCTGGGGCTCAACCTGCTCGACACCATCAAACGCTCGATCGTCGCGGCCAAGCTCTCGAAGATCGCCAAGCGCGGTGTCGTCGATGCCCGCGCCGAGTTCGCCGTCGCCGAGGACTACCGCAAGGCGCTGCGCATCAAGACGCCGTCGGTGGAGGAGGGCGTCGGCAAGCTCTCCGGCGGCAACCAGCAGAAGGTCGTCCTGGCGAAGTGGATGTTCACCGATCCCGACCTGCTGATCCTCGACGAGCCGACCCGTGGCATCGACGTCGGCGCCAAGTACGAGATCTACGCGATCATCAACCAGCTCGCAGCGCAGGGAAAGGGCGTCATCGTCATCTCCAGCGAGCTGCCAGAGCTCCTCGGCATCTCCGACCGCATCTACACCGTCTTCGAAGGTCGGGTCACCGACTGCATCCCGGCCGATCAGGCGACACCTGAGGACCTCATGCGCAGCATGACCTCCGCGACCCAGAAAGCATCCGCATGACCACCGACACCACCGCAACGAAGCGCGGCTTCCACTTCAAGGACATCACCAAGATGTTCGGCGGCGGGCAGTCGACGCTCCGTCAGTTCGGCATCCTCGGCAGCCTCCTCGTGATCCTGGTCGTCTTCCAGGTGCTGACCTGGATCATCAAGGGCACCGGCCTCACGCTCTCGTCGGGCAACCTGATCAACGTCGTCAACCAGTACTCCTACATCCTGATCCTCGCGATCGGCATGGTGATGGTCATCATCATGGGCCACATCGACCTCTCGGTCGGTTCCGTGGCGGCGTTCACCGGCATCGTGGTCGCGAAGGCGATGGCCGACTGGAATCTCCCCTGGCCGCTCGGCATCCTCCTGGGTCTCGGGGTGGGCGTGCTCGTCGGTGCCTGGCAGGGATTCTGGGTGGCCTACGTCGGGGTGCCGGCGTTCATCGTGACGCTGGCCGGCATGCTGTTCTTCCGCGGTGCGAACCAGTGGGTCGGCGACTCGCAGTCGATCCCGGTGCCGCAGGGGTTCAAGGTCATCGGCGCCGGTTATCTGCCCGAGCTCTCGTTCATCCCCGTGCCGTTCAACGTCTTCACGATGCTGCTCGCCCTCCTCGGAGTCGCGTGGATCGTGTTCTGGGAGATCCGCACCCGACGAATCCAGCACCGGATGGGTGCCGATATGGCGCCCCTGTGGGTCAGCGTCACGAAGGTCGTGCTGATCTCCGCCGTGATCCTCATCGCCGGATGGCTGTTCGCGACCGGGCGCGAGGGCACGAGCTTCCCGATCTCGGGCGTCATCCTGCTCGCCCTCGTCATCCTCTACTCGTTCATCACGAACAACACAGTCTTCGGCCGTCACATCTACGCGGTCGGCGGCAACCGGCAGGCCGCGCGGCTGTCGGGCGTGAAGGATCGCTGGGTCGACTTCTTCGTGATGATGAACATGTCCGTCCTTGCCTCCCTCGCCGGCATGATCTACGTCGCCAGGGCGACCGCGTCGGGGCCGCAGGACGGCAACGGCTGGGAGCTCGACGCGATCGCCTCGGTGTTCATCGGCGGCGCGGCCGTCTCGGGCGGGATCGGCACCGTGATCGGGTCGATCATCGGTGGTCTCGTGATGGCGTTCCTGAACAACGGACTCGCGCTGCTCGGCGCGGGCGCCGATGTCGTGTCGATGATCAAGGGCCTCGTGCTGCTCTTCGCCGTCGGTGTCGACGTGTGGAACAAGCAGCAGGGCCGTCCGTCGATCATCGGCTTCCTCACGCGTCGCTTCGGCCGCAAATCCGACCCGGCGGAGGAGACCTTCGACCCGAAGGCGAACTATCCCACCAGCCAGAAGTACGAAGCCCCCGCCGTCGACGAGACGCGCGGATAGTAGGGGTCGAATCGCGTGCCGCACGCGTGACGAGACCTTCACACACCAGAGAAAGAGATCACATGAAGAAGATTCTTCTGTCGGCGACAGCGCTTGTCGTCGCGGGCGCCTTCGCCCTCACCGGCTGCTCCTCGGAGCGCGGCGGGGACACCGGTTCCGGGTCGGGGGACGACGCCAAGGGCTTCGCCGCCGACGCCACGATCGGTGTCGCCCTCCCGGACAAGACCTCGGAGAACTGGGTCCTCGCCGGTCAGCTGTTCACGGACGGTCTCGAGGAGGCCGGCTTCAAGGCGGACGTGCAGTATGCGCCCGCCAGCAACACGGTCGCCGAGCAGCAGAACCAGATCCAGGCGATGGTCACCGGTGGCGCCAAGGTCATCATCATCGGCGCGAAGGACGGCAAGCAGCTCGCGACGCAGGTCGAGGCCGCCCGCGACGCCGGCGTCACCGTCATCGCCTACGACCGTCTGATCGAGAACACGGAGGCCGTCGACTACTACGTCGCGTTCGACAACTTCAAGGTCGGCCAGCTGCAGGGCCAGGCTCTGCTCGACGGTCTCGCCGAGCGTGCGGGCCACGAGGCCCCGTACAACATCGAGCTGTTCTCCGGCTCTCCGGATGACGCGAACTCCGCCGTGTTCTTCAACGGTGCGATGGATGTGCTCCAGCCGAAGATCGATGACGGCACGCTGAAGGTCGTCTCGGGTCAGACCGAGATCGCCCAGACGGCGACCGAGGGTTGGAAGGCCGAGAACGCGCAGCGTCGTATGGACTCGCTGCTGACGTCGACCTACAGCTCGGAGACGCTCGACGGCGTCCTGTCCCCGAACGACACGCTCGCTCGCGCCATCATCACCTCGGTGCAGGGCGCAGGCAAGGACGTCCCGGTCGTCACCGGTCAGGACTCCGAGGTCGAGTCGGTCAAGTCGATCATGGAGGGCATCCAGTACTCCACGATCAACAAGGACACCACGCTCCTCGTCGAGCAGTCGATCAAGATGGTCGGCCAGCTCCAGAAGGGCGAAGAGGTCGACGTCAACGACACCGAGCAGTACGACAACGGCGTGAAGGTCGTTCCGGCCTACCTGCTCGACCCGATCATCGTGACCAAGGAGAACGCGGCCGAGGCCTACGCCAACGTCCCGAGCCTCCTCGAGATCGTGAACTCGTACAAGTAACAGCGTCATCTCCCGCAGCGCTCGCTGTTGCGGACCCACGAGCCGTCCGGACCCTCGGGTCCGGACGGCTCGTTCGTTCGAGAGTCAGCGGGCCGTGGCGGCCGCTCCCTCCCAGAGAGCCGTGTGCGCGAGCAGCTGGTCGTCGCGCCAGCGCCCCCGCGCCTCCCACGCCTCCAGAGGCAGCAGCGCGCGCCGTTGCGCCTCGACCTCCTCGACGAGCTCCGGCGTCCAGGGGTCGTGCTGTCCGCGCTCCGCGCCCATCCGTCCGTAGGCGGGCCCCATCTTGACGGCGTGCGAGGCGATCCCTCCGCGCGTGTTGAGATCGCTCGTCTCGAACGGGCCGATCACGCTCCAGCGCCGGCCCAGTCCGCTGCGGACGATCTCGTCGATGTCGTCGACATCCACGACCCCGTCCCTGACGAGACAGTATGCCTCCCGAAGGAGGGCGCCCTGCAGGCGGTTGAACACGAATCCCTCCACCTCGCGCCGGATGGTGACGGGGCGCAGACCCGCTGCGGCGTAGAGCGAGCGCGCGAGGCCGAGGGCATCCGGCGACGTGCGCGGAGTCGGCACCACCTCGATCACGGGCAGCAGGTACGGCGGGTTGCCGGGGTGGCCGACGATGACGCGCGCGGCGACGTCGTCCGGCAGCTCGATCGCGATCTCCGACGGCAGGATGGCTGAGGCCGAGCTGGCGAGCACCGCGTGAGCGGGAGCGGCGGCGGCGACCTCGCGGAACACCGCACGCTTGACATCCTTCTGCTCCGGCGCGCACTCCTGCACGAGCTCCGCGCCTCCGACGGCCCTGGCGACGTCCGTGCCGAACCGCACCCGCGCGGCGACCTCGCCCCGAGGAGCGCCGAGCATCCCGGCGTTCTCGAGGAGCTCGAGTCGGACGTCGAGGTCGCTGCGCCCGCGGGCGAGTGCGTCCGCATCCACATCGGTCACGGCGACCTCGAACCCCGCTCGGGCGAACACCACGGCGAAGGCGACGCCGATCGACCCGCTGCCGATCACCGCGACGTGGGGAGCGGCGGGCATCATCCCGTCCACCAGCTGCGGTCGCCAGAGAGCCCGTGCTCGAGGATCGTGATGATCGCCTCGCGCGTGAGCTCCCGGGGGTTGTTCGCGGTCAGCCGCGTCGCGAGCATCGCCTGGTCGGCGACGAATCCCACGTCGTCGGGGGAAAGGCCCAGGGTGGTGAGGTCGGTGGGCGCGCCCAGCGCGTCCAGCAGCCCCTCGACCGCGATGATGCCCGCGTGGGCCTGGTCGAGTGCGGGGGCCGCCGGGTCCGCCGTGCCCATCAGGCGTCCGATCTCCGCGAACTCCGGGATCCTCGTCGGCAGGTTGTAGCGCATGACGGAGGGAAGGAGGGCGGCGATGCCGAAGCCGTGAGGCGTGTGCGTCAGGTTCCCGATCGGCGACTGGATCGCGTGGGCGCCGGCCGTGCCCGCGGTGTTGATCGCCATTCCGGCGCAGTACGACGCGAACATCGTGTCGGTGCGGGCATCGATGTCGCTCGGGTCGGCGACGACCGCAGGCAGTGATCGGGCGAGCAGTGCGAGCCCCTGGCGGGCGTAGACGTCGGTGAGGAGGTTCTTCCCCGCATACAGCTTCGTGCGCAGATGTGCGGAGTCCGGGTTCTTGGCGCGCCCCGTGAAGGCCTCCACCAGGTGCGAGAGCGCGTCGGCTCCGGTCGCCGCTGTCAGGCCAGGCGGGCAGCTGAGCGTGAGCTCCGGGTCGATCACCGCGGTGTGCGCTTCGAGGTGCGGGCTCGCGACTCCGACCTTCATGCCGCGCTCGGCGTCGTACACGACGGAGATGCAGGTCACCTCCGCACCTGTGCCTCCCGTCGTCGGAACCGTGACGACCGGGAGGCCCGGTCCGGGGACGAGGAACTCGCCGTAGTAGTCGCGGACGTCACCGCCGCGGGCGAGCACGATCGCCGCGACCTTCGCGAGGTCCAGACAGGATCCGCCGCCGATCCCGACGATCGCGTCGATGTCACGGCCGTGGAAGCGCTGCGCCACGTCCATCACGTTCTCCCGAGGGAGGTCGGGCTCCGTGGCGTCGTAGACGTCGACGGCGACGCCGGCCGCACGGATCCCGTCCGCGATCTCGCGGAACTCCGCACTCGCGGCCATCCGGGCATCGGTGACCACGAGCGCGCGTGACGCGATGCCGGCGACGATGCTCGGCACTTGGCGACGCTGCCCCGGGCCGAAGAGCACGGTGCCCGGCTGCCGGAGGATCCCGACCGCCAGGGCGTTCTCGGAGCGGACAGCGGCGGGGAGGTCCTCGGCGATCGTCATGCGAGTGCTCCCTCTTCGTCCACGGTCACGGCGAGGTACTTGGGTTCGAGGAACTCGCAGATGCCGTGCTGGCCGCCCTCTCGGCCCAGCCCGGAGGCTTTCGTGCCGCCGAACGGCGCCGCCGGATCGGCCATGATGCCGCGGTTCACGCCCACCATCCCGAACTCGAGGCGCTCGCCGACAGTGAACGCCCGTGACAGGTCGCGTGTGAAGACGTAGGCGGCCAGGCCGTAGCGGGTGTCGTTGGCGAAGGTGATCGCCTCGGCGGTGTCGGCCACACGGTAGATCGTGGCGATGGGTGCGAAGAGCTCCCGGTGGCAGAGCTCATTGTCGCGGTCGTGCACCTCGTACACGGTCGGCTCGAAGAAGTAGCCCTCGCCCTCGATGATTCCCCCGCCGGTGAGGCGGGTCGCGTCGATCTCCTCGAACGCGGCGACGAGGGCCGCGACGCCTTCACGCTGCGTGGCGGAGATGATCGGTCCCACGTCGGTCGCCGGATCGAAGCCGCTCCCGACGTGCAGCGCCTTCGTGAGGGCCACGAACCTCTCGATGAACGCATCCGCGATCCTCTCGTCGACGATGATGCGGTTCGCGGCGACGCACGCCTGCCCGGCGTTGCGGAACTTCGCGATGACCGCCTGGGACGCCGCCAGCTCGATGTCCGCGTCATGCAGGACGACGAGTGGTCCGTCGCCTCCCAGCTCCATCGCCGCGTTGACGATGCCGGGGGCGGCCTGGCGGAGCAAGGTCGTGCCGACCTCGGTGGAGCCGGTGAAGCTCACCTTGCGCAGTCGGGGGTCGCCCATGACCGCGGCGGAGAGTCGAGCCGACGACGTGGTGTGCACGAGGTTCACGACGCCCGGGGGGAACCCCGCATCGTGGAGCACCTGCACGAACAGCGCGCAGGTGAGCGGTGTCTCGCGGGCCGACTTCACCACGGCGGTGCATCCTGCGGCGAGCGCGGCGCCGGCCTTGCGGGCGATCATCAGGAGCGGGAAGTTCCACGGGGTGATGAGCAGGGTCGGCCCGACGGGCTCGTGCGACGTGATGATCCGGTATCCGCCCTGCGACGCTTCGGCGAACGACCCGTGCAGGTGAGCGATCTGCTCGGAGTACCAGAGGAAGAAGTCGGCGCTCAGCGCGAACTCCGCCCGTGCCTCCGCGAGGGGCTTGCCGCTCTCGAGGGTCATGATCTCGGAGATCATGTCCGCGCGCTCGCGCAGGATCCGGTGTGCGCGGGCGAACAGATCTGCGCGTCGGCGTGGCGGGAGCCCCCGCCAGGTCTGTTGGGCGTCGACGGCGGCGTCGAGTGCCTCCAGAGCGCGGCTCTCGTCGGCGTCGGCGACCTCGGCGATCTGCCGGCCGGTGGCTGGGTCGAAGACGGCGAATCGATCGGAATCAGCGACCCAGGTGCCGCCGATGTAGTGATCGACGGGCACGGCGTGCCCTCGGAGGTCGGTCACGACCGGCGGGGTGAGGACGGTGGTCATGGTGGTTCCTTTCCCTTTGCGGTATTCTCGTATTACGGTAATAGGGCGACCCCGCGCGGGGGCTCGGGTGTCTCGATATGAGACAGTCCGCCAGGGAAGGGAGACCGGATGCCGGTCATCGAGAGACATGCGGCACCGCTGCGCCAGCAGGTGCTCACCCTCCTGCGCGAGGAGATCCTCGAGGGGCGCCACGTCCCGGGAGAACGCCTGCGGGAGCAGGATCTCTGCGTCGCGTACGGCGTCTCTCGCACCGTGATCCGCGAGGTGCTCCGGCAGCTCGAGAGCGAGAGCCTCATCTCGGTGATCCCCGGGCGCGGACCGATCGTCGCCGTGCTCTCCAAACACGACATCGCATCGCTCTACGAGGTGCGCGCGGCTCTGGAGGGCCTGGCGGCTTCGCTCTTCGCCCGTCGCGCGAGCAGCCCGCAGGCGGAGCGGCTGATCGACCACCTGGCGCGGATGGAGCGCACCTATCTGCAGGGGGATCTGGCGAGCCGCGAGGAGAGCAAGTCCGCGTTCTACCGCATCCTGCTCGACGGAGCGGGCAACGAGGTGCTCACGGCTGATCTCGCCGGGGTCCACACCCGGATCGGGCTGTTCCGTCGCTATGCGTTCCTCGACGACGGCCGCGTCGCGCAGTCCTACGAGGAGCTGCGCGCCATCGTCCGCGCCGCGGCGGAGGACCGCGACCCGGAGGCCGCGAGGAGCGCGAGCGTCCATCACATCGAGCTGGCGGGGCACCTCGCGATCCTCGAGTACGAGCGCAGGGTGACGGTCGACGGCGGCGTCGTCCATCTCGACGAGGTCGCCGTGTGAACCCTCGCCCCGCCGTTCCCCGCCGACGTCCCATGCGGTACTCTCGGCGCACCCGACCCTGTACCCTCCTCGATCGAACCCGCTGACGTATTCGCATGCGACGGCTCGGGAGATCCGTCGTCGACGAAGGAGTCGAAGATGACCACAGCACATGCACGCCCCGCGGACCAGGCGAAAGAAGCGCTGCTCAGCGGAACCGATCTCGCGCGCCCGGCCCGGCCGGACCTGATGATCTCGTGGCAGAGATCGAAGGACGCTCTGGGGTCGCCGGGCAACATCCGCGACGTTCCCCAGGTCGGTCTCGACCTGCTCGACAGCCACCTCCTGGAGATGTTCCAAGCACCGCTCGCCCGAGTGTCCGATGAACTCGACGGCACGGGCCTCGGGCTCCTGCTCGCGGATTCCGAGGGGCGGATCCTGCAGCGGTGGACACATGATCGTTCGGCGGCCGCGCACCTGGATCGCCTGGGAACCGTGCGTGGCGCCGTGCTGTCCGAGGCAGCGGTCGGCACGAACGGCGTCGGCACCGTCGCGGCGACCGGGCGCAGCGTGCAGATCACCGGAGAGGAGCACTTCGCCGAGTTCTACCGATCCGCGGTGTGCACGGGGTCGCCCGTGCGGCACCCGATCACCGGGCGCCTCCTCGCGGTCGTCACGATCTCGACCCGGGTCACGGAACGGGCCGAGTTGCTGCGTCCGCTGACGCACTCGATCGCGGCGCAACTCGGCCAGCACGTCGTCGAGGCCGAGCGGCCGGCGGCCCGGAGCATGCTCGCCGCGTTCCTCAGCGCGTCGCGCACGCAGAGCGGGCCTGTCGTCGCGGTCGGCCCGGATGGGCTTCTCATGCAGAACCAGCGTGCCGCGCGCCTGACCTCGGCCGATCTCGGACTCCTGCAGCGCCTGTGCACCGACGACGCCCGCTCCGGCCGCATCGGGGTGGAGTTCTCCGGGGGGCACGCCGACATCCAGGTGACGCGGCTGGACGCGGGCGCCGGAGCAGTGGCGGTGATCGTCGAACCGGAGCGCCGGGTGCGGCACACCGGGTTCGGTCCCGCGCGACCGGTCCTCGCCGGTCGTTCCCCGGAGTGGCTCGGGATCGCACAGCTCGTCGGCCGCCACCGTGAGGCCCGCACACCGCTGCTCATCGCCGGCGAGGCGGGCACGGGGAAGACGTCGCTCGCCCTGGGGCACCCTCATCGCCCCGGTTCCTCCGCGCACGCGGCGAGCGTCGACGCGGCGGAGAGGCACGTGCTCGGCGCGAAGCGCTGGCTGCAACGGCTCTCCGAGCGGCTCGAGCGAGGCGCAGCCGTCATCGTGCGCGGGATCGAGACGCTCGATGCGCCGTCGACCTCCGGGATGAAGTCGCTGATCGACTCGACAGGCGCCCGCAGCGCGGTCCTGCTGACGATGTCGGCTGCGACGCAGGCCGATGCGGAGGCGGCGGCGACACGGCTGGGCTATCCCGTCGCCTGGGTCCCCGCCCTCCGCGAACGCTCCGGCGACATCGCGCTGCTGTGGCGGGCGCTCGCCGATCACGCCGCTCCGGCGGCGCATCTCGAGCCCACCAGGGAAGCGCTCGTCGCGCTCGAGGCGCACTCCTGGTCGGGGAACCTCATCGAGCTGCGGAACGCGATCGAGCATCTGGCGATGAGCGGGCGGCGCGGAGCGATCGGGGTGGCCGACCTGCCGATGTCGATCAGAGGGACACGCACACTGTCGATGATCGAACGGGTGGAGCTCGAGGCGATCCAACGGGCGCTTCAGGAGGCGGGCGGCAACCGGTCTCGAGCCGCCGAGATCCTCGGCCTGTCGCGGGCCACCGTCTACCGGAAGATGAAGACCTATCGGCTGAGCGCCTAGGGGGTCGGGGCCGCCCTCCGGCGACCCCGACCCCCCACTACTGCGCGCCGAGCTTTCGTACCGCACGTCGACGGACGACAGCGGGAACGATCTCGCGCAGCAGCACCACGGTGATGAGCACGACCGCCTGGGCGATGAGCTGCAGGGCATCAGGCCACCCGATCGAGCGCAGGAGCTGGCCGAGCTGGGTGAGGAAGAGCGCTGCCACCGCCGTCGCCGCGATGGAGGAGATGCCGCCCGTCAACGCGGTGCCGCCCAGCACGACGGCGGCCACGGTCGGAAGCAGGTACTGGTCGCCGAGGAACAGCGCCGGCGTCTTCGTGTACCCGGCGAGCAGCACTCCGGCCGCGCCGTAGCAGAGACCGGCGAAACCGTACGCGGCCACCTGGTAGAGCCCGATCCGCACGCCGATGATCGACGCCGCGGGCTCGCTGATGCCGACCGCTGTGAGCCGGCGCCCCACGATCGTCCGCTGGGTGACGACGGCGGCGACCACGATGACGACCAATGCGACGAGCAGGGTGTTCGGCACGCCGAGGGTTCTGGCGAGGGCGAACCTGTTCAGCTCGTCCGCGGCGCCCGAGGGGGTGCCGTTCGCGAGGGAGAACACCGTCCCCAGCAGCACCGCGTTCATGCCGAGCGTCGCCACCAGCGGGATGATCCGGAGTCCGCCGATCACCAGTCCGTTGAGCACACCGAAGAGACCGGGGACGATGACCGCCATCGCGACGGCCGGCCACACACCCCAGCCGTACTGCTGCGGGAGGGCGGTCGCGAGGACGGCGGCGAGCGCGATCATCCCCGGCACCGAGAGATCCAGCCCCCGTTGCTGCACGACGAGGGTCTGTCCGGCCGCGGCGATCGCGAGGACGGCTGCGAAGGGCAGCATCGACAGCAGGGGCGCCTCGCCGAGGCTTCCCGGCGCGACGACCGGGCTGACGAGGAACAGGGCCAGCGTCGCGAGCGTGATCGGGACCCAGCTCCCGGCGAGGCTGCGGCGCCAGAGAGCGTCCGCCGTCCGCGCCGTCGGGGGAACCGGGAGCGACGTCGTGGTCGTCGTGGGGCTCGGAGCGCGGGGGTCGAGACGGGTCATGAGACACCTCCGGAGGATGCGATGGGTGCGGACCTTCTTCGACGCGCAGGCGGCACGTCCCGGCGGCGCGTGCCACTGCGGAGCGCGGAGTACAGCCCGGCGGCGGCCAGGGTGACGAGCCCGGGAAGCCAGTACGACCACGCCTGGGACAGCCCGAGGAAGGGGGAGACGTTGAGGATCTGCTGCACGAGGAATGCGGCTGCCAGCACCGCGATGAACGATCCTCGCCCGCCGAAGATGCTCGTTCCGGCGAGGACGACCACCGTGACCGATGCGAGCGTGTACGACACCGAGGGGCGTCCGTCTCCGATGCCGATCTGCGCCATCATCGCGACGGCGGCCGGGAGCACGAGGACCGAGCACAGCACGTAGGAGAGGAATCGCACCCATCCGACGCGGATGCCGAGACGGGAGGCTGCGGCATCCTGGGATCCGACCGCCCGCAGCTCGACACCCCACCGGGTGCGACGCAGCGCCACATCCAGCAGGACGAGCACCGCGACGCCGATCAGGGTCATCACGGGCACGACGCCGACTCTGGCCTGGATCATCTCGGCCACGGCGGGGAAGATCACCCCGCCCGGCGTGCTGCGCAGGGACAGGTACACACCCTGCAGCGCCATGAACATCGCAAGCGTCGCGACGACGGGGCTGATCGCGAATCGGGTGACGAGGATGCCGTTGATCACGCCGACGCCGACCGCTCCGGCCAGCATGAGGGCCAATCCGACGACGAGGTTGCCGCCATCGACGATCCAGAACGAACCGAGCACGACGAGGAATCCCATGAGAGGGCCGATCGACAGATCGAACCCCGCCCCCAGGACGACGACCTGCTGCGCGGCGGCTACGAACAGCAGCGGCGCGACCATGAACAGCAGATTGTTGATGTTGAAACCGGAGAGGTAGGCCGGGTTCGCGGCCGCGACGGCCAGACCGAGAGCGAGGAACACGGCGGTGAGTGCGACCGCGGGGGCGTTGTCTCCGCGGAGCCACGTCCGCAGACCTCCTCGTCCGGTCTCGGTGCTCCGGCGTTCTCGGACCGTCGTCGAAGTCAGCGCGGCTCGGGCGATGGCCGATTCGCTCACGTCCTCGCCGACGAGCTCCCGGACGACCTCGCCGCGGGACAGGATGAGCACGCGGTCGCAGAGACCCTCGAGCTCGACGCCGTCGGAGGAGAGCACGACGACCGCCGCACCGCCATCGGCCGCTTCCCGCAGGATGCGGTAGATGTCGACCCGGGCGCCGACGTCGACGCCCTGGGTGGGCTCCTCGGCGAGCAGCACCCTCGGGCGGGCGAGCAGAGTCCTGGCGAGCACGACCTTCTGCTGGTTGCCTCCGGAGAGGGACGCGACCGGGGTTCGCGGGCTCGGCGTCTTGATCGCCAGACGGGCGATCATGTCGCGGGCGCGGGACTGTATCCGGCGCTCGCTCACGAACCCGCCGGGGGAGACAGCGGGCAACGTGGCCGCCGACACGTTCTCCGCCACCGACAGGGGGAGGAACACTCCCTCGCGGTGGCGATCCGCCGGCACATAGACGACGCCGGCCGCGGCGGCCCCGGCGTTCCCACCGCGCACCGGCCGTCCGTCGACCTCGAGTGCTCCCGTGGTGGGCGACTGGCCGGCGAGCGCGCGGATCAGCGCGGCCTGCCCGTTGCCCTGCACCCCGGCGAGGCCGATGATCTCGCCCTCGCGTACGGTGAGCGACACATCGTGGAAGCCGTCGCCCCTGAGGCCTCTCACGACGAGGCGCTCGGCGTCGCCGATGGTCCCGGCGAGACTTCCCTTCTCGGGGAACACGGTGTCGAGCGTGCGCCCGATCACGAGTTCGATGATCTGCGCCTCGTCGACCTCGGCCGCCGCGAACGTCCCGCGGACCCTGCCGTCGCGCAGCACCGTGATCCGATCGGAGATCTGTTTGACCTCGGGGATGCGGTGCGAGATGTACACGACGGCGGTCCCTCCGGCGGCGACCTCGCGGACGCGGTCGAACAACAGCTGCACCTCGTCGAGGCTGAGATGCTCGGTCGGCTCGTCGAGGATCAGCACACGCGGTTCCAGCGCGAGGGCCTTGGCGATCTCGACGATGAAGCGCTGCTCGACGGTCAGCTCGGCCACCCTGGTGCGGGGGTCGATGCCCATGCCCCACGGGGCGAGCTGCGTCGCAGCCCAGGTGACGGCGCGGCCGAGGCCGCCGACGCGTCGATACCCCACCCCGACGGCCATATTCTCGGCGACGGTGAGATCGGGGAGGAGTGCGGGGTCCTGCCGCACGATGCCCAGACCGAGTTCACGGGCCTCGTCCGGGTGTGACGACGACAGCTCCCTTCCACCGATCCGCACGGTGCCCTCGTCGGGTGCGAGCGCACCGGAGGCCACGGCCATCAGTGTGGACTTGCCGGCGCCGTTCTCTCCCACGAGGGCGTGTATCTCGCCGGCGGCGACCTCGAGGTCCACCTCGGTGAGAGCGCGCACGCCGGGGAACGTCTTCGAGATGCCCTGTAGGCGCAGGGCGGAGGTGCCCCTCCGGTCGGGGGCGTCCCCGGCACGCGGAAAGGCGATGTCGGTGTCTGTCATGTTCTGTTCCTCTCGTCAGGATCGCGCGTCATTGCGCGAGGTAGCCGCCGTCGATGACCAGCTCGGAGCCCGTGACGAAGCTCGCTTCGTCGCTCGCGAGGAAGACCACGCCAGCGGCGATCTCGTGGGGCCTTCCCGCGCGGCCCATCGGCGTCTGAGACACGACGTACTCGTTCACGGCGGGGGCCTGCGAATCGGTGAGGGGCGTTTCGATGAAACCGGGGTGCAGCGAGTTCACCCGCACCTTCTGGGTCGCGTAGGTGATGGCGGCGTTCTTGGACATGTTCCGCACCGCCCCTTTCGTCGCGTGATAGGCGTGCGCACCGCCCACGGCGGCCGATCCCCAGATCGACGAGATGTTCACGATCGACCCGCCGCCCTGCGTGATCATGTGCGGTACGACCTCGCGCATCCCGAGCCAGACACCCGTCTGGTTCGTGGCGACCACGTTGTGCCAGTCCTCGATCGTGAGCTCGTGCAGCGGCTCGTACGCGATGATGCCCGCGTTGTTGACGAGGATGTCGATGTGGCCGTGCACCTCGAGCACGTCGGTGACGACGCGCCGCCAGTCGGCTTCGTCGGCGACGTCGAGCTGCGCGTAGTGGATCTCGCCGAAGGTCGGATCGGAGGAGGCGCGGGACGTGGCGATGGTCGTCGCGCCCTCGGCGTGCAGTGCCTCTGCGATCGCGCGGCCGATGCCTCGCCCCGCGCCGGTCACGATGGCGACTTTGCCGTCGAGACGATTCATAATTGCTCCTCGTTGCTGGGTCCGGATGCCGGACGGGGCCGCGACGCACGAGTCGCCGCGGCCCGGACGGCGGTTACTGGAAGAGGGCCTCGAGCTGCTCGACGGACAGCCCGGAGGAGAGGATGGCGTCTGCGGGCAGAGCCTCCTCGCACCGTGGCTGCTTCGAGGGGTCGGTCGAGTCCTCGATGATCTCGAGGTTGTAGATGGACGGCTCGTCGTTGGGCAGGCCGTTCGCGGCGGCGAGCGCCTTGTGGAGAGCGACCGTGACGATCCAGTTCCGCGACGACTCGGTCGCGATCTGATAGGTCGGCTGCGTGTCCTTGTACTCGTACCAGAGGCACGCGAACTCGTTGGAGTCGTTCGCCGACCACACGGGGAACGGCTTGCCCGCGGCCTCGAAGGCCCGGATGCCGCCGACCGAGCCGCCGCCGTAGTCCGCGACGATCCCGTCGATGTCCCCGTACTTCGTGATCAGGCCGGCTACCACCTGCTGGATCTTGCCGGGTTCCCAATCGGTCGCGACGGGACCGTCCTCGTTCAGGAGCGTGATGCCCGGGTTCGCCTCGACCGCTTCGATCACGCCGTCGTAGACGCCCTGCGAGTAGGAGTTGCCGGCGATGCCGCCGAGCATGACGAGATTGCCCTCGCCCCCCATCGCCTCGATCGTCCATTCGGCGAGATTGCGCCCGTACGTGGTGATGTCCTCCGAGACGAAGTCGACGTAGTCCGTGCCGGGTGTGCCGCCCGGCGACCCGACGTACGGGACGACGGCGACGCCGGCCTCGGTGGCCTTCTTGATCGTGGGCAGCAGGGCCTCGCCGCCGTCCACGAACGTGACGATGACGTCGACGCCCTGTGCGACGAGCGAGTTGATGTCGCTGATCGCCTTCTGCGTGTCGCCCTGGGCGTCCGTGTACAGGACCTTGGTGATGTTCGGACACTTCGCCGCCTCGGCTTCGAAGATCGCTCGGGTGATCTTGCGCCACGAGTTCCCGCCGAATCCATCGGCGAGCGCGACCGTGAGGTCCTCTTCACCGCAGAACGCGGTGATGTCCTGGATGTCGCCCTGGACGCCCACCTCTCCCGTGGTGACGGCGCCGGCTGCCGCGCCGTCACCGCTGTCGGCGGATCCGCCCGAGCCGGACAGGGATCCGGTGGAGCAGGCGGTCGTGAGCAGGAGTGCGCCGGCGGCGATGAGTGTCATCGCTCCCTGACGTCTGGTGATGGATCGCATGTGCGTGCCACCTTTCTCTTCATTGAGAGCCGGCTGCGGAGGGACGAGCCCTGCGGGTCCGCGTCGGCACGGATGTGGTGCTGTGTGCAGCAGTCTGCGGCCGTGGTGCACGGGGCGATCGCGTCACCGTGAGACGACGGTGACTCATTCTGCGACAGCCCCTCGGTGGCCCTCCTGCGTCGGGTCATCCTGGTTCGACGGCGCCCCGCTGCGGCGCCGAGTCTTCTGGAAATCCGCGATGAGGAGGATCCGTCCATGCCCGATTCCGTGCACGCCGACCCCGTACCGGTCGACCCGCTCGGTGCGATCTATGCCGAGTGGACCGTCGAGTTCACGGCAGCACCCGACATGTCGCTCCCGGTGCTGCGCTGGGTCTTCGAGGACTGGCAGCGCGCGACCGCCGAACCCGAGGGCGTCACTTACGCCTCGCGAGTCGTCGGCGGCGTCCCCGGCATCCTCGTGACACCCGTCGACGCCGATCCCGATCAGCTCCTGCTCGTGCTCCACGGGGGCGGTTTCGCCCTCGGCTCGTCCGCGAGCCATCGCAAGCTGGCTGGTCACCTCGCCAAGGCCGCGGGCGCCCACGCCTTCGTCGCCGACTTCCGGCTCGCTCCGGAGCATCCGTACCCCGCACAGCTGGATGACACGGATGCCGTCCTGGATGTGCTCATCGCCGAGGGACAGGCACCCGAGGGGATCACCCTCGTCGGCGACAGCGCCGGAGCGAGCATCGCGATCGCGACCACCCTGCGCCGCCTCCGGCGCGGAGCGGCTCTCCCCGGGCAGGTCATCGCGGTGTCGCCATGGGTCGACATGGAGAACAGCGGCGAGACGATCGAGACGAACGACGCGACGGACTTCCTGATCGCGAGGGAAGGGCTGCAGGGGAACATCGACCGCTACCTGTCCGGCGGCGCCGATCCGACCGATCCGCTGGTCAATCCGCTGTATGCGGACTTCCGCGGGTTCCCGCGGCTGTACATCGCCGCGTCGGAGACGGAGTCGCTGTACCACGACGCGGTGCGCCTGCACGCGCTCGCGGAGCGCGCCGGCATCGATGTGACCTTCGACGGCGTGCACGGCGAGCAGCACGTGTGGCTGCTGCAGGCCGGCACCCACGCGCCGGCCGACGCCGCCATCGCCCGCATCGCCCGCTGGCACCGTGCCGGTCGATCCCCCCGCGTCGACGGCTGACGAAACCCCCTCTGGAAAGGAACGCATTCTCATGACCGACATCACCACCGCACGCGACTACGACGCGATCGTCATCGGCGCAGGCTTCTCGGGGCTCGCGATACTGCATCATCTGCGGGAGATCGGCCTGCGCACCCTCGTGCTCGATGGCGAGGACGCCATCGGCGGCACGTGGTGGGTGAACCGCTATCCGGGCGTCCGCACCGACAGCGAGTACTCCTACTACTCTTTCTCCTTCTCGAAGGAGGTGCGGGACGAGTGGGCCTGGACCGAGCGCTACCCCTCGGGCGAGGAAGTGCTCGCGTATCTGAACTTCGTCGCCGACCGTCTCGACCTGCGCCGCGACATCCAGCTCCAGTCCCGCGTGGAGTCCGCCGTGTACGACGAGACGTCGAACACGTGGGCGGTGCACCTCGCGGACGGTGGGACGCTCACCACTCGCTATCTGGTGAGCGGCATGGGCGTGCTCTCGCAGCCGATCTATCCCGACATCCCGGGCGTCGACAGCTTCCGCGGGGAGAAGTACCACACGGCCGAATGGCCGCGCGAAGGGGTGGATCTCGCCGGGAAGCGGGTCGGCCTGATCGGTCTCGGGGCCTCCGGTATCCAGATCGTCCCCGTCATCGCCGGCGAGGTGGACGAGTTCCACGTGTTCCAGCGGACTCCGAACTTCGTCGTGGAGACGGAGAACGAGAAGGTCTCCGCCGCGGACATGGCCTGGTTGCGGGAGAACTACGACGCCGTCTACGAGAAGGCCGCGAATCATCCGTTCGGCGTCGCGATGGAGCCGGCGGAACACAGCGCGCTCGACGTGTCGGCGGAGGAGCGTCGACGGATCTTCGAGAGCAAGTGGAACGAGGGTGGTTTCCATTTCGCGAACGAGTGCTTCACCGACCTCGCGACCAGTCACGAGGCGAGCGAGCTGGCATCGGAGTTCATCCGCTCGAAGATCGCAGAGATCGTCCGCGATCCCGCGACCGCCGAGCTGCTGTCGCCGCGTGACTACTCGTTCAACGGCAAGCGCGTGCCCACGGGCCACGGTTACTACGACGCGTTCAACCAGGAGCACGTCCATCTGGTCGACACCGCGGAGACGCCCATCACGGCGGTCACCGAGAAGGGGATCCTGGTGGGGGACACCGAGTACGAACTCGACGTCGTCATCTTCGCGACCGGGTTCGACGCGATGACCGGGACGCTGACCAACATCGACATCGTCGGCCGCGGGGGCCGCACGCTGCGCGACAAGTGGCTCGCGGACGGCCTGAAGTCCAACCTCGGCATCAACGCACACGGGTTCCCGAACTTCTTCATGTCGCTCGGCCCGCAGACGCCGTACTCGAACCTGATCGTGCCGATCCAGCTCGGTGCGCAGTGGCTGCAGCGAGCCCTGAGATGGGCGCAGGAGAACGATGTGGAGTACTTCGAGGCGACGCCCGAGTCCGAGGACTGGTGGCGTGCCGAGACGGAGCGCACCGGCCGTCAGACCGTGATGTACACCGAGGGGAAGAAGGCGAAGGCCTGGTTCCTCGGCGAGAACATCCCCGGCAAGCCCGAGGAGTTCCAGGTCTACATGGGCGGTGGACAGGTGTATCAGCAGCACTGCCGCGAACTCGAGGAATCCGGCTATGCGTCACTGCTGCACCGGGTCGACGCCCCGGAGTCGGTCGACGTGTCAGAGTCGGTCGACGCATGACCGGCGAGCGGAGGGGGCGCGTGGCCGGCAAACGCGTCGTCATCACGGGCGCGGCCTCCGGGATGGGGCGTGCGACGGCCGAGCTGTTCGCGACCGAGGGTGCGCGTGTCGCACTGCTCGACACGCACGGCGACGGCGAGAGCGTGGCGGCGGAGATCCGCGCGGCCGGTGGGGACGCGCTGTTCGTGCGAGCCGACGTCACGAAGGAGCACGAAGTCCGTGCGGCCGTCGATGCGGCGGCCGAAGCCTTCGGGGGCCTCGACATCCTGGTGAACAGTGCGGGGATCATCGGTGCGGACAAGCGCACGCACGAGGTCAGCGAGCAGGAGTGGGACGCGGTCTTCGCCGTGGACGTGAAGGGCGTCTTCTTCGCGACGAAGGCGGTCGTGCCGCATCTGCTCGTCGCGGGCAAGGGCGCCATCGTGAACTTCTCCTCGATCTACGGCCTGCTCGGCAACGACGAGTTCACGCCGTATCACGTGGCGAAAGGCGCGGTGAACATGCAGACCAAGCAGGATGCCGCCACGTACGGCCGTGACGGGATCCGTGTCAACGCCGTGAACCCGTCGACGGTGCTCACTCCGCTCGTGGAGGGGATCGCCGCGCAGTACCCGGGCGGTCTGCCCGCGTATGAGGAGACGATGACGGCCCATCAGTCACTGCGACGACTCGGGCGACCGATCGATGTGGCGTACAGCGTGCTGTTCCTCGCCTCGGACGAGGCGGACTGGATCACCGGTGTCACCCTCCCGGTCGATGGCGGATACACGGCACGATGAGCGGGCGCACACGGGCGGCGGCGATGATGCGGGAGGACCCGGGATGATCGACAAGACGGTGCAGGACGCGGCGGCGGCCGTCGCCGGGATCGGCGACGGCGCGACGGTGATGATCGGCGGATTCGGGCGGGCGGGGCAACCCGTCGAACTGATCGACGCGCTCATCGCCCAGGGGGCGACAGACCTCACGATCGTCAACAACAACGCGGGGAACGGCGACACCGGATTGGCGGCGCTGCTGGCGAGCGGGCGGGTGCGCAGGATCATCTGCTCCTTCCCTCGCCAGCACGACTCCTGGATCTTCGATGAGCTCTACCGCACCGGACGGATCGAGCTGGAGCTCGTGCCGCAGGGGAACCTCGCGGAGCGCATCAGAGCGGCGGGAGCGGGGATCGGCGCCTTCTTCTCGCCGACCGGCGCGGGGACCGACCTCGCCGTCGGCAAGGAGGTGCGCCGGATCGGTGACCGCGACCACGTGCTCGAATACCCGATCACGGCCGACTACGCCCTGATCTCCGCTTTCGAGGGCGATCGGTGGGGGAATCTCGTCTACCGGAAGACCGCGCGGAACTTCGGGCCGGTCATGGCGACCGCCGCCGAGGTGACGATCGCTCAGGTCGACGCGATCGTCGAGCTCGGAGCCCTCGATCCGGAGGCGGTCGTGACCCCGGGCATCTTCGTCGATCGCGTCGTCGCGGTCGGCTCGCGGCCCTGGCTGGTCGACGGAGAGTTCCGCGGGAACGTCGATGTCGAGGGCCGCCCACTCGAGACGGACAGAGGAACTGTGGAGACGAACACATGACGAACCCGACCATCGACCGTGCGGAACTCGCTCGTCGCGTCGCCGCCGACATCCCGGAGGGCTCCTCCGTCAACCTCGGCATCGGTGCTCCGACCCTGGTGGCGAACTACCTTCCCCACGACCAGGAGATCATCCTGCACACGGAGAACGGGTTGCTCGGGATGGGGGCGGCGCCGCCGCCCGATCGGGTGGACCCCGACCTCCTGAACGCGGGCAAGCAGCCGGTGACGGAGGTCGCCGGGTCGGCGTACTTCCATCACGCGGATTCGTTCGCGATGATGCGCGGCGGGCACCTGGACATCTGCGTGCTCGGGGCGTTCCAGGTCTCCGAGACGGGAGACCTCGCCAACTGGTCGACGGGTGCGCCGGGAGCGATCCCGGCGGTCGGCGGTGCGATGGATCTCGCGATCGGGGCGAAGCAGGTGTTCGTGATGACCGACCTGCTCACGAAGGACGGCCGACCGAAGCTGGTCGCGGCGTGCACGTATCCGCTGACGGGCGTCGGATGCGTGACGCGGGTCTACACCGACCACGGCGTGCTCGACGTGACCCCGTCGGGGTTCCAGGTGCGCACGGGCTTCTCCGGACACACCGCCGCGTCGCTCTCGGCGCTCACCGGGCTCGACATCGTGTCGGCAGAGGAGGACTGACATGCCCGCTTCCTTCGTCTACGATGCCGTCCGGACGCCCTTCGGGCGAGCCGGTGGTGCTTTGGCCGGCGTGCGCCCCGACGACCTTGCCGCCCTGGTGATGAAGTCGATGGTGGAGCGGGCTGACCTGGATCCCGCACGCATCGACGATGTCGTGTTCGGCGACGCGAATCAGGCAGGTGAGGACAATCGCAACGTCGCGCGCTTCGGCGCCCTGCTCGCCGGGTTCCCGACCACCGTCACCGGGGTGACCGTGAACCGCCTGTGCGCCTCGTCGCTCGAGGCGGTGATCCAGGCATCCAGGGCGGTCGAGGCCGGCGACGCCCGCATCGTCCTCGCGGGCGGTGTCGAGTCGATGAGTCGCGCGCCGTTCGTGCTGGAGAAGTCGGCGCGATCCTGGCCGGCCTCCGGCAACCCCACGCTGTGGAACACCTCGATCGGCTGGCGCATGGTGAACCCGGCTCTTCCGGGAGCCTGGACGATCAGCAACGGGGAAGCAGCGGAGAAGATCGCCGGAGAGTGGCTGATCTCGCGCGAGGAGCAGGATGCCTTCGCCGTCCGCTCGCATCGCCTCGCCGCAGAGGCGTGGGCAGCAGGCGTCTTCGACGCCGAGACCGTCCCGGTGCCCGGCTGCGAACTCGGTCGGGACGAATCCATCCGTCCCGACACGTCGGGGGAGAAGCTGGGAGGGCTGCGGGCACTCTTCGCCGATGGCGGCACCGTCACCGCGGGGAACTCGTCGCCGATCAACGACGGCGCCTCGGCGGTCCTCGTCGCCGCGGAAGGCGCACTGCCCGGCGACCCGCTGGCGCGGATCGTCTCCCGGGCATCTCATGGCGTCGATCCCGATCAATTCCCGATCGCTCCGATCGAGGCAGCGAACACGGCGCTCGCCCGGGCGGGGATGACCTGGGACGACGTCGACTTCGTCGAGCTCAACGAGGCGTTCGCCTCGCAGAGCCTGGCCTGCCTGCGAGGGTGGCCCGACCTCGACCCGGCGAAGCTGAACATTCATGGCGGCGCTCTCGCGATCGGACACCCGCTCGGCGCCTCGGGCGGGCGGATCATCGGTCGCGCCGCGCACGAACTCGCGCGACGTGGCCGCGGCGTCGCGGTCGTGGCCATCTGCATCGGGGTCGGACAGGGGCTGGCCGTCGTCTTGGAACGGCGCTGATTCGGATGCGACGAGGACGTCTGCGGGCGATCCCCGGGCCCGCCATGTCGAGGCGCCCCCGGCGTCGTTCGAGACCGCAGCGCCTGGTTGACTGAGCGGATGCTTCTCCACGCGATCGACAGGGGCGAGGGCCCGCGCACCGCCGTGCTGCTCCACGGCCTGATGGGATCGGCGGAGAGCTGGTGGCGCGTCGTCCCACCGCTCATGGAGCGCGGGTACCGCGTGCTCGCCCTCGATCTCCCCGGTCACGGCCTCTCTCCGCGCGACCCGGAGCTCACGATCGAGCGCGCCGCCGCCGCCGTCGTGGCGACCGTGCGGAGTCTCGCGCCGGATGCGCCGATCGATGCCGTCGGGCACTCCTATGGTGCGACGGTGCTCGCCGAGGCCGTCCCGCAGCTCGGACCGGAGCTCGCGGTGTATGTCGACGCCGCGCTGGCACTCGCCGGAGGTGGCGACCGCGCGGCCCTCATCGACGACTACACGCGGGACCGTCTCGTGCGGATGTCCGCGGAGTCGCTGCGCCGGAGTCGCCCGTTCTACTCGGAGACGGATGCCGCGGTGGAGGCGAGGGCCGCGGAGCGCTTCGACCCCGCCACCTCCGCCTCCCTCTCCTGCGGTGTCGACGCCTCGTGGGAAGCGGCGCCGGGGTCGATCGTGATCCGGGCGGATCCGAGCGCGTGGGTCGGTGAGGCCGATGTCCGACGGTTCGAGGAAGGGGGTGTCTCGGTCCGCAGCATCCCGGGCGCGGCCCACACCGTCTGGTACAGCCACTTCCGGGAGTTCACGGCATCCCTGCCGGAGTTGTTCGGCGACCGGGCCTGACCCGTCCGCGCCGTGTTCAGTCGCGCAGGGCGCGCATGGCGACGTGGGTGCGCTCCAGGGCGTCGACCGTCTCGGCGAACCGTCGTTTCGCGACGCCGACGAACAGGCAGTCGACGAGGGCGAGCTGCGCGATGCGGCTCACCATGGCTCCGGCACGGAACGCGGATTCCCGTACCTCGGTGAACAGGGCGTGGTCCGCCGCGTGGGAGAGGGGGGAGTCCTTCGCCGAGGTGACCGCGATGGTCGCTGCGCCGTTGGCGCGCGCCGTCTCGAGGAAGCGCACGGTCTCGACGGTGGACCCGGCATGCGAGAAGCCGATCGCGACGGTCTGGGCGGTTCGCAGCACGGTCGCGGCGATCGCCTCGTGCGGGTCGGCGAGCAGATGGGCGTTGCGGCCGACGCGGAGCAGCTTGTGGGCCAGGTCCTGCGCCACGAACTGGCTCGCGCCGATGCCGTAGAGGAGGATGCGGTCGGCGGTGTCGATCGCGTCGATCGCGGCTTCGAGCACGCCGAGATCGAGTCGGGCGACGGTCTCCTCGATCGCGAGCAGCTCGAGGGCGGCGAGCTTCGACACGGCCTCCTGGAGGGTGTCCTCGTCGGAGATCTCCGATCCGAAGGCGCCACGAGCGGAGAACTGCGCGGATTCCTTGCCGAGCTCGGTCGCCAGTGCCATCCGCAGCGGGGCGTAGCCGCTGAAGCCGATCGCGCGGCAGAAGCGGACGACGGAGGCGACCGAGGTGCGGCATTCCTGCGCCAGCTCGTTTATCGTCATGTCGATCACGATGGAGGGGTTCTCGCGGACCATGTTCGCGATGCGGGAGAGGGAGGGTGGCAGGGTCGACGCGGTGGCCTCGATCGTCGACTGGATGCTCATCGTTCCTCCGCGCGTTCGGTGTAAATTCTTTTCGGAGAGTCTACTTCGCATGTAGTCTCTTTTCGCTACCTTTTCCGACCGATCACGAGGAGATCCGATGAGCGCGCACATCACCGCATCCGTCGATCTGGGCAAGTCCCGGTGTCGGGTCGTCCTCGCCGGCGACGGCACTCGCATCGAGCGCGCAGACGCCGGGGCGCCGGGTCTCGCCGCTGCCGGCGGTGTCGCCGCTGCCCTCGGCTCCATCCTGCCGCTCCTCGCCGCCGACGCTCCTCTCGACCTGATCGGCGTCGGCGCCGCCGGCGCATGGCTCGCCCCCGAAGAGGCGCAGGAGCTGGCGTCGCGACTCGCGAGCGCGACCGGCGCCAGGGTCGCCGTCGCCTCGGATGTCGTGACCGCGCACGCCGGTGCCCTCGACGGTGCGGAGGGCGTGCTCCTGATCGCGGGAACCGGCGCCGCAGCGCTCGGCATCGACGCCGACGGCGCGCGGCTCCTCGACGGTTGGGGTCCCGAGCTCGGCGACTTCGGCAGCGGTTCGTGGCTCGGGCGTGAGGCGCTGCGAGCCGTGCTGCGAGCGGATGACGGTCGGGCTGCGCGCACCGCTCTCACCGCCGCGATCGTGGAGCCTGTGGGGGCACCATCCGACATCCAGGCGTGGCTCGCTCGGAGCGGACCGCTCGCACGACGCCTCGCGACGCTCGCGCCCCTCGTGCTCGATGCCGCGGAGGCGGGCGATGCCGTCGCCGGCGAGATCGTGACCGAGGGTATCGAGCTGCTCGCGGGGACCGCCGTCGCCGCTTCCGCACGCACCACCGACGTCGTGCTCCACGGCGGTCTCACCGGCCACGCGTGGTTCCGCGCGTCCTTGACCTCCGCGCTGCGGAACGCCGGGCGTCGGGTCGCTCCCGCGCACGGCGACGCCTTCGACGGCGCGCTGCTGCTCGCACGCCGCACCGACCTCCCCCACGAAAGGTTCGTCCACCGTGCCGAATGACGACTCCCGCCTGTCCGCCCTCCTCTCCGTGCTCGAGCGCCTCGACACCGAAGCGTCGACGACGGAGCGCGGCGACCTCGACCTGCTCGGCACGGCCGAGCTCGTGCGACGGATGAACGCCGAGGACCGTCGAGTGCCCGAGGCGGTCGCCGAGCGCGCCGGGGAGATCGCCGCCGCCGTCGACGGCATCACCGCGCGGTTCCGTGCCGGCGGTCGCCTCATCTACATCGGCGCCGGCACCGCGGGCCGCATCGGAGTGCTCGATGCCAGCGAATGCCCGCCCACGTTCGGCACCGATCCGTCGATGGTGGTCGGTCTGATCGCCGGCGGCGAGACGGCGATCCGCTCCGCAGTGGAGAACGCGGAGGACGACGATGAGGCGGCGGAGGCATCGCTGCGCGAACTCGGATTGACCGCAGACGACACGGTGGTCGGCATCTCCGCATCCGGCCGCACGCCGTACGTCGTGGGAGGGCTGACGTATGCACGCAGCGTCGGTGCGCTCACCGTGGCGATCGCGTCGAACTCCGCCTCCGACATCGGCGCGGCGGCAGAGATCGCGATCGAGGTCGTCACCGGACCGGAGTTCATCTCGGGATCCACGCGGCTCAAGTCCGGCACCGCGCAGAAGCTCGTCGTGAACATGCTGACGACCCTGTCGATGATCAACCTCGGCAAGACGTATCGCGGTGTGATGGTCGATCTGCTCGCCACGAACGAGAAGCTCCATGCGCGCTCGATCCGCACGGTCTCGCAGCTCGCCGGTGTCGACGTCGACCAGGCGGCGACCGCGCTGCAGGCGGCCGAGGGTTCGGTCAAGCTCGCGTTGCTGATGCTCGCCGTCGACGCATCGCCGCAGGCGGCGGCCAGCGCGCTCGACGACGCCGACGGCATCCTCCGCGACGCGATCGCCGCGCTCGCCTGATCTCTGCATCCCCCTGATCTCACCCCTCGCCTGATCGCCGCGCTCGCGGGAAATCCGGATGCCGCGGCACTGCGGCCCTGCGGCCCTGCGGCGCTCCGGCGTCAATAGGATTCGGGTGTGGATGATCTCGTGCCGGCAGCGCCCTGGCTGCTCGTCGGCGCTGCGGTCGTCGCGGTCGTGGCCTCGCTGATCGCAGGACGCTCTGTGCCGTGGCAGGGCAGGCAGGCGGTGATGATCATGGCGGCGGCGATGGTCGCGACCGCGCTCGTGGGTGACGTCGCCATGGTCGGATTGGTGCTCGGGGCCGTACTGCTGCTCTCCGCCATGCTCGGCACGGTCGGGGTGCGCGGAACGCCGGCAGCCGGCGAGTGCTTCCGTCGTGCGCTCATCGCAGTGCTCCTGGCCGTCTGCTCGTTCGAGGGCGCGGCGACGGGTGCGGCGACGGGTGTGGCCGCGGAGGCGAGCACGGGAGTGCACGGAGGTCACGGCGGCCTCTCGGGCCTGCTGTCGGTGCTGATCGTCGCCGGAGTGATCGGCGTGGTGCTGTGGACGGTCGTCGCCGACTGGATCGTCGAACCGATCCATCACGGGCGTACTGCACGCCTCATCGCCGTCGAGTCGTGGGCGCTGGCTGCCGGTGCCGCCGTGATGTGTCTCGCGACCTGATGCGGGGGCCGGGTTCCGCTAGCTGTACTGCCCGGGGAGGTTGGTTAACCGGGTGATGGGTGGGACCTTGCCGATGGCGGTGTGGGGCCTGTGGTGATTGTAGTGATGCAGCCATGCGGGGAGCGCGTTTCGGCGGGCTGATTCGGAGTTGTAGTGCCGGCTGAATGCCCATCCGTCGGCGAGGGTGCGGTGGAAGCGTTCGATCTTCCCGTTCGTCTGCGGCCGGTAGGGGCGGGTCCGTTTCGGGCGGATGCCGAGCTCGGCGCATGCGTCTCTCCAGGCGTGTGATTTGTAGGCCGACCCGTTGTCGGAGAGGACGCGCTCGACGGTGACGCCGCGCGCCGCGAACCAGGACGTTGCGCGGCGGAGCACGTCGATCGCGGTCGCGGCTTTCTCGTCGTCGTGGACCTCCGCGTAGGCGACGCGGGAGTTGTCGTCGATGACGGTGTGAACGAACGCGTGTCGCATCAAGACCCCGCGATGCGTGCGGCTGCGTTCTTTCCCTGGCGTCGCTGCTCTGTTCCGGTCTCCCTGCTGCTTGCCGACCATCCGCCAGCCGCCGCCATCTGGGATGTTGCCCAGCTTCTTCACATCGACGTGGATCATCGACCCCGGATACGCATGCTCGTAGCGACGGATCGGTTCACCCGTGCGGACATCGACGTGCCGCAACCTGTGCAACCGGCAGCGGACCAGGACCGCGTGGACGGTCGAGGCGGGAATCTGCAGCATCCCACCGATCGCGACCGGACCGAGTCGCTTCTTCCACCGCAAATGCACGATCCGCCGCACCACATTCTGCGGCGTGCGGTTCGGCGACCGATACGGTCGCGACGACCTATCCTGCATCCCTGCATCGCCCATCGCGGCATACCGATCGGCCCACCGCTTCGCGGTCGGCCACGCGACGTGGAAGAACACAGCCGCGTGCGCGACCGGCCAACCATCGTCAACGACGAGTTTCCCGATTCGGAGTCAGAGCAGCATTAGCGTGGGACACGAGGACCTCCTGGTCGACGAGACGGAACCTGAACAGCTCCACTCTCGACCGGAGGTCCTTCTCACGCCCGAACGACTACAGCGAGTCGTCACAGATCAACCAACGTCCCTGGGCAGTACAGCTAGCGTGGCGGCATGCCCCTCGCTCTGATCACCGGCGCCGCCCGTGCCAACAGCATCGCCGCCGGCATCGTCCCCCGGCTGCGCGCCGCCGGCTGGACCGTCGTCACCAGCGACCTGCAAGACGCCGACCACCCCGCCGACCTCTCGACGCACGAAGGCCCCGAGGTGCTGATCGCCGAGGTGAACGCCGCGCACGGTCCGATCTCGGCGCTCATCCTGAGCCACGCGCACGACGTGGAATCGGGGATCCTCGACACCACGGCCGAGAGCTTCGACCGGCACGTCGCCGTGAACGCACGGGCGAGTCTGCTGCTGATCGCGGCGTTCGCGCGGCAGGCCGGCGACGACGGGGGAGTGATCCTGGCGCTCACCAGCGACCACGTGACCGGCAACCTCCCGTACGGCGCATCGAAGGGCGCGCTCGACCGGCTCGTCATCTCTGCCGCGCGCGAACTCGGCCCTCGGGGGATCTCGGCGAACGTGCTGAACCCCGGACCGGTCGACACCGGATGGATGGATGATGAGACGCGTACAGGGCTGACTGGTATGACCCCGCTCGGTCGGCTCGGGCAACCTCGCGATGTGGCGGCCGTGGTGGAATTCCTCGTGTCGGACGAAGGCCGCTGGATCTCGGGGCAGCTGCTGAAGTCCGACGGCGCGTTCTCGGCGCGATACTGAATTCGTCACGACATGCTGAGGTTGTCGACGAGCTTCTGAGGTTCTCGACGAGTTCTGAGGTTGTCGACGCGGCGCCCTGCCTACTGCTCGCGCTCGTGCGCGAGGGCGACGGCGCGGTCGAAGGTCGACACGATGACCTGGCGTCGATCCTTCCGGTAGTCCTCATCGGGCTCGAGCTCGTCGATGTAACCGTCCCAGACGCGGACGTAGCGGTCCCGCCATGCTTCGAGTGTGGCGCTCGGCGGGAACGTCGCACCTACGCGGCCCGCCGATCCGATGTCGGTGAGGATCTCCAGCCACGCCGGCACCATGCTGCCGCCCCATTCGTCGGGCTGCAGCTCGGTGTCGTCGTCCTCATCGGCGAACGACTCGGCGATCTTCGCGGTGAGATCGTCGGTGATCTCGCTCAGCCCGTCGGCGACGGTGTCGTCGTCGAAATTTCCCGGACCCCACGTACCCATGGTGCGCCTTCCCTCTGTCGGTTGCCGTTCGGGAACCAGTGAACCATGCAGCGGCGACGTCGCCGGCTTCGGCGTCAGTGGACACCGCCGAACTCGATCATTCCGACCCCGACGGCGATGAGCGCGACGCCGAGGGCCATCATCGCCGAGAAATGGTCTTTGAAGATCACCCTTCCCAGCACGGCTGTCAGGGCGACGCCGGCGGCGGCCCAGATGCCGTAGGCGACGCCCACGGGCATCCCCAGCGCCAGGATCGTGCCGAGCAGCGTGAACGCAGCGAGGTAGCCGACGGCGATCACGGGGATCCAGCGGCGGCGGCGCAGTCCCTCGGATGCGCGCAGGCTCAGCGTCGCGGTGACTTCGCTCGCGATCGCGAGGGAGAGGAGCAGCCACGTCACGACGCGACCTCCTTCGCCTCCCGCTGGTGCGAGCCGAGCTCGACCAGCAGCACACCGACCACGATCACGCCGACGCCGACGATCTGCACGGGTCCCAGCAGCTCGTCGAACAGAACGGTGCCGAGCATCGCGGTCAGCACGACGCCGATCGCCGACCAGATGCCGTACGCCACGCCCACCGGCATGCCGCGATCGAGCACGACCGACAGCAGCCACAGCGAGCCGGAGTAGCCGATCGCCACGACGACCAGCCAGAGCGGATGCGTGAACCCTTCGGCGGCGCGCAGCGAGAGGGTCGCGGTGACCTCCAACGCGATCGCGACCAACAGGGGTGGCCAGGCCGAACGGCGAGGGCGATCTGTCATCGGGGGCCTTTCGTGGAGGGTCCGAGGGGGAGAACGCGAGGGATGAGCGGGTGATTCCCTCGGTGGCAGTCGAGTGTCGTGATGCTCTCGCGCACGCGGGTTCCGGAGGCAGGGGAAGGGCGCGGACGCGCTGCTGATATCCCGGCATTGAATCGAACGAAGATTCGAATCTCTGACGAGTCCGCGGTAAAATCGAGCATGTCCAAACTCACCGCGTTGCACGAGGCGATGTCCCGCCTCGATGAGGTGTGGGCAGAAGCCGACGACTCCGCAGAGCTGTCGAGGGAGCAGCTGATCGCGGTGAGCGAGTCGATCGGAGTGCTGCGGCGTCGGCTCGATGCGGTGCATGTCTCGGTGGCGGCGTGCATCTCTCGCGAGTCCCGCCCCGAGCTCGGGGCCGAGAGCCTGGCCAAGCAGCAGGGCTTCCGTAACCCGGCGACCTTGATCGCGGCGGCGACGGGTGTGTCCATGGGCGATGCCTCGCGCCTGGTCAAGGTGGGTGAGGCCACTGCTCCGCGCAGCGATCTCCTGGGCACTCCGCTTCCGGCCAAATACCCGTCGGTGAGTGAGGCGCTCGAATCGGGTGCGCTCGGCGCCCCCGCTGCGGCGATGATCATCGCCGCACTCGATCGGTGCCGCATCGCCGCCGGGGCGGAGCGCATCGCCGAAGGGGAGCGGATGCTGGCGGAGAAGGCCGCAGGGCTGGCGCTCGATGACGTGCGCAAGCTCGTGGTCCGGGTGGAGGCGTGGCTCGACCCTGATGGCCTGAAGCCTCAGGAAGAAGAACGCCGCAGCAAGCGTGCGCTTTCGCTGTTCGAGCGGGACGGGATGGTGCACCTGAACGCGGTACTCGATGTCGAGACCGCGGCTCCGGTGGTGACGGCGATCCGGGGGTTCGTGACGGCGGCGTTCGCCGCGCGCGAAGACACTCCCGACGCGGATGCTCCGGATGCGGATCGGCGGACGGTGCCGATGATCCAGGCCGACGCTCTCGCCGTGTTCTGCGCGCACGTGCTCGGGTGCGAACGGCGGGTTCCGGTCGCCGGCGCGACGGTGATCGTGCGGATGGACCTCGACGATCTGGAGGCCGGCGCGGGGTCGGCGACGATCGATGGATTGGACCAGCCGGTGAGCATCTCGGCGGCTCGGCGGATGGCCGCCGGAGGCGGGGTGATCCCGTGTGTGCTGGGTGGGGACAGTGAAGTCCTCGATTGGGGGCGCGAGAAGCGGTTGTTCACCCGGGCGCAGCGCCTCGCCCTGGTGGAACGGGATGGGGGATGCGCGATGTGCGGGTTGCCGCCCGAAATGACGAAAGCGCATCACATCCGGTGGTGGAAACGCGATCGGGGTCCGACGGATCTCTCCAACGGGGTGCTGCTGTGCGAGACGTGCCACCATCGCATCCACGACAGCGGATGGGAGATCCGCATCGAGGCTGGCGGGAGCGGGAGCGGAAGCGGGGCCCACGTGTGGTTCATACCGCCGCCATACGTCGACCCTGCACGAACCCCGAGGCTCGGCGGTCGCGCGCGCTTCGACATCGCAGCTTGACGAGACCGCAGCCTGACGAGACCGCAGCCCGACGGGACCGCAGCGTGACGGGACCGCAGCGTGATGATCCGATCGAGGATTCTCGACGTCCGGATTCGGCGCGTGTTCCCGCGGCTTGTACGCTGGATGCATCCCCCGATTCACCCGGCAACTCGCGCGCCGGCGATCTCGGCGTGCGCTCACACATGCAAGGACGCAGATGAACGATTCCGCGGCACACCGCGACGACTGGACCGAGAGCGAAGAGCTGGCAGAGCGGATGATCCCGCTCATCGGGGCGCTCCGACGCGAGCACGACGTGGTCACTTCCCTCCACGGCCACCGGCTGCTCGGGCTGTCGGCGACCGGACTGGTCGAGGTGCACGAGCGCGTGGCCCAGCTCGGACACGAACGCCTCCCCGTGGCCGACAGCCTCGCGGTGCTGGAAGCGATCCACGCGCTCGCCCCGGGCGCTTCCTCCCTCGACGTCGCCCGACTCGTCGCCGGGCATGCCGAGAGCGGCCAGACCCTCGAGACCTACCTCGCCGAGGTCCTCGCCCCCGCGATGGGAGCCGTCGCCGCCGAACCCACCGACGTCGTGCTCTACGGCTTCGGACGCATCGGACGCCTGCTCGCCCGCATCCTCATCGCCCACACCGGCGGTGGCAGCGGACTCCGACTGCGCGCGATCGTCGTCCGCCGTGGCGCCGACAACGACCTCGTGAAGCGCGCATCCCTGCTCCTGCGCGATTCCGTGCACGGCCGTTTCGCCGGCTCCGTCACCGTCGACGAAGAGGCCGAGCAGATCATCGCGAACGGCACTCGCATCCAGGTGATCTACTCCGACGACCCGGCATCCATCGACTACACCGCCCACGGGATCGACAACGCCATCGTCGTCGACAACACCGGACGCTGGCGTGACGAGGCCGGTCTCTCGCAGCACCTGCGCTCGAAGGGCGTCGCCCGCGTACTGCTCACCGCCCCGGGGAAGAGCCCGCTCAAGAACATCGTCCACGGCATCAACGACCACACGATCGCCGACACCGACCGCATCCTCTCGGCCGCCTCCTGCACGACGAACGCGATCACGCCGGTGCTCGCCGCCATCGACGAGGCGTACGGCGTCGTCAAGGGGCACGTCGAGACCGTGCACTCGTTCACGAACGACCAGAACCTGATCGACAACTTCCACAAGGGCGACCGACGGGGACGCTCGGCCGTGCTCAACATGGTCATCACCGAGACGGGGGCAGCGAAGGCCGTCGCCAAGGCGCTCCCGCAGCTCGAGGGCAAGCTCACCGGCAGCTCGATCCGCGTTCCCACGCCCGATGTCTCGCTCGCGGTGCTGCACCTGACCATCGCGCGGCCCGCGACCAAGGACCAGGTGAACGACTACCTGCGCCGTGTCTCGCTGCACTCCAAGCTCCGCCAGCAGATCGATTACGTCGAGAGTCCCGACGTCGTCTCGACCGACTTCGTCGGATCCCACCGCGCCGGCATCGTCGACGGGCTCGCCACGATCGCCGACGACGACACCCTCATCCTGTACGTCTGGTACGACAACGAGTTCGGCTACTCGTGCCAGGTGATCCGTGTGCTCGAGGTCATGGCCGGATCCCACCCGATCGTGCTCCCCGAGCGCCCCGAGGTGACTCTGCAGGGCTGAGCTCCCTGATGCGCCGCGTCGGTGGCGCCCGGCATGATGAGGTCATGAACACCGCGACCCTGCGCGCCGAGCGCCTCCGATCGCACCGCCTCACCGCGCCGACGCGCACCGTGGCGGATGCCGCACGCCACATGCTCGCCGTGCAGAGCCAGGACTTCACGGCCGGACGGTGGGCGCTCGCGGTCCGCAGCAAGGACCCCGTCGGGCTGCCCGCGGTCGACCGTGCGTTCGACCGCGGCGAGCTCGTGCGCGGCTGGACCATGCGAGGGACGCTGCATACGATCCCGGCGCGAGACCTCGGCTGGGTGCTGCAGGTCACCGCCGGGCGACAGCGTCAGCAGGCGGCATCCCGGCACCGCGATCTCGGCATCGACGACGACATGATCGCCGCGACTGTGCGGGCCCTGACACCCGCATTGCGCGACGGCGGACGCACACGAGCCGAGGTGTTCGAGATCCTCGAAGGCATCGGCGTCGATCCGACGGGCCAGCGCGGCATCCACCTGCTGTTCACCCTCACGATCGACGGACTCATCTGTCAGGGGCCCGTGGTTCCGCGGGCGGGCGTCGCACGGGAGCAGCGGTTCGTCCTCGTCGAAGACCACATCCGCGAGCACGCCTATCCCGCCGACCCGCTCGCGGAGCTCTTCGTCCGCTACATCGACGGTCATGGCCCCGCGGGCGTCGCCGACTTCGCCTGGTGGTCCGGGCTGACACTCGGTCAGGCACGCGAGGCGGTCGAGCGCGCGGCAGGACGTGTCCAGCAGGTCGACGAGGGGACGTTCGTCGCCCTCCAGCACCCGCGCAGGGCGGCGGGTGCGGCATCCGTCCACGCCCTCGGCGCCTTCGACGAGTACTACATCTCCTACGCCGATCGCACCACGGTCTGCGCCCCGGAACACCTGGCGGCCGTCGGCCCCGGCAAGAACGGGATGGTCCGTGCGACGCTCGTCGAGCACGGGAGCGTGATCGGCACCTGGTCGCATGCGAGTGCCACCCGTCACACGCCGCCCGAGCTGTTCGTCGCCCCCGGCGAGCCCCCTGCAGTGGATGCCGCCCTCACCCGCTTCGCCCGTTTCCTCGGCGACTGACGCCCCGTGCGGACCCGTGTTCTCACTCGTCCGCGCCGCCGACCGGTGCCGCCCCAGCTGTGGCTCGGACTCGGGCTCGTGCTCGGACTCGTGCTCGTGCTCGTGTCGCCTGCGTGGTGCCGCCCCCGTCGCGCACCCAAGGTGCCCGCCGACACGCCAGATGTCGGACGCATCGGCTGACGGCATCCGACATCTGGCGTGTCGGCCCCCGAAGTGGGCCGGGGTGAGTGGTCACACCGACGGTCGCCGTGCACAGGCACTCCGCGGTCGCTGTTCCCGGCACCCGTGGTGGCAGTTCACGGGGCCGTCAACGTTTGTCGTTCGCGGTCACGTCGTGGGGTGACCGCGCACGGTCAGCGCACGCTCCGCGACCGGTCGATGCTCTACGCCGTGCGCCGGACGGGCTACTCGCTCGCGTGACGTCCGAGGAAGTTGTACACCTCGTTGTCGTCGACGCCGGGGAACGCGCCGCGGGGGAGCGGCGAGAACATGTGCGTGTGCACGCGGGCACTCGGCCAGGCGCGACCGTTCCAGCGCTCGGTGAGTTCGGCCGAGGGGCGGCGGCAGCAGGACTCGTCGGGACAGGTCGACACGGCACGGTCATTCGTCTCGCGACCGCGCCACCAGCGCGCGTCGTCGAACGGCACACCGACGGTGATCGAGAACTCCCCGTCGCTCGACGATCCGGTCTGCGTCGAACACCAGAACGTCCCCGAGGGGGTGTCGGTGTACTGGTGATGCTCGGTGGTGCGGTTCTGTTGCGTGAAAGCCGCCCGCGCCTGGAACTTCCGGCACACCCGCTGCCCTTCCACCGCTCCGGTGACATCCATCGGCAAGGGCAGATCGTCGTTCTCGTACACGCGTGTGATGGCGCCGTTGGAATCCACGCGCAGGAAGTGCAGCGACATGCCGAGGTGCTGGGTGAGCAGGTTCGTCATGCGCATGCCCGCGCCCTCATGCGTGACGCCGAACGCATCGCGGAAGTCCTCGACGGCGAGGTTGCGGTCCTTCTTGGCCTGCTGCAGGAATGCGACGGCCGCGGTCTCCGGCATCAGGCAGCACGCGGCGAAGTAGTTGATCTCGAGGCGTTGCTGGAGGAAGTCGGCGTAGTCGGTGGGCGGCGTGTGCCCGAGGTAGCGGTGCGCCATCGCCTGCAGCGCCATCGATCGCAGGCCGTGGCCACCGGGGATGGAAGCAGGCGGCAGGTAGATCCGCCCGTTCTCGAGGTCGGTGACCGAGCGGGTGGAGTGCGGGAGATCGTTGACGTAGATGAGTTCGAAGCCGAGCTTCTCGGCCATGATGCTGACCGTGCGGTGTGTGAGCGCGCCCTGCACGTGCCCTGCCGCCTTGAGGTGCTTCTCGGCGAGCTTCTCGATCTCGGGGAGGTAGTTGTGCTGCGCGCGCATCCGGAGCCGCAGCTCGGTGTTCGCGCGCCGTGCCTCCTCGGGGGTTGCGATGGCCTCCCTCTCGCGACGTTCCAGTTCGCGGTGCAGGCCGAGGACCGACTCGATGGTCTCGTCGCTCATCCCCTTCGTCACGCGCACCGGGGCGACGCCGAGCTGGCGGAACACCGGACTCTCCTGGGCGCGTTCGAGCTCGATCTCGAGCGCCGCGCGACGGTTCGGCGGCTCCCCGGAGATGAGGTCGGTGACCTCGGTGCTGGTGGCCTGCGCGATCGCCTGCAGCAGGGAGAGCTTGGGTTCGCGCTTGCCGTTCTCGATCAGGCTCAGCTGGGAACCGGCGACGCCGACGAGGGCGCCGAGCTCGTCGAGCGTGTATCCGTTCTCGAGCCGGTGGTGACGGATGCGGTGGCCGAGAGTGGTGAGGTGGATGCCGGAGGACGCCATTCCTTGAGTCTAGCGAAAGAATTCAAGTTCTTATCGTCCGATGTACCCGAAAGCCGCGCTCCAACCGGAAGAAGATAGGTGCAACGCCCCATACTTCAAAGGAGCAGACATGGCCATCGCCGAAGTCTTCACCCCCCGCACGTCTCCCGTCGCACCGACGCGTACGTTCGGCGCGGCTCCGACGTATGACACCCCCGCCATGGCCGAGCTGGCCGCATGGGTCGAGGAGATCCGCGCGCTCACTCAGCCCGACTCCGTGCACTGGATCGACGGTTCACGCGCCGAGAACGACTGGCTGCTGCACGGCCTCGTCGACGAGGGCAAGCTCATCAAGCTCAACCCGGAATGGCGTCCCGGTTCCTACCTCGCCCGCTCGCACCCGAGCGACGTCGCTCGCACCGAGGGGCGCACCTTCATCGCGTCGGAGCACGAGGAGGACGCCGGCCCCACGAACAACTGGGCGGCTCCCGCCGAGATGCGCGAGAAGATGGACGGCCTCTTCGAGGGCTCGATGCGCGGACGCACGATGTACGTCGTGCCGTTCTCGATGGGTCCGGTGGGCGGTCCGCTGTCGCACATCGGCGTCCAGGTCACCGACAGCGCGTACGCCGTCGCGTCGATCGGCATCATGACCCGCGTCGGCGACGCCGTCACGCGTCAGATCGCCGAGGGCGCGCCCTGGGTCAAGACGGTCCACACGGTCGGCGCGCCCCTCGCTGCCGGTGAGCAGGACGTCGAGTGGCCGTGCAACGACGACAAGTACATCGTCCACTTCCCCGAGACCCTCGAGGTCTACTCGTACGGTTCGGGCTACGGCGGAAACGCGATCCTCGCGAAGAAGTGCTTCGCGCTGCGCATCGCCTCGGTGATCGCCCGCGACGAGGGCTGGCTCGCCGAACACATGCTGCTCATCCGCGTGATCGATCCGCAGGGCAAGGCCTACCACGTGGCGGCGGCGTTCCCGTCGGCGTGCGGCAAGACCAACCTCGCCATGCTGCGCCCGACCATCCCCGGCTGGCGCGTCGAGACCCTCGGCGACGACATCGCCTGGATCCGCCCGGGGGAGGACGGTCGTCTGTGGGCGATCAACCCCGAGGCGGGCTTCTTCGGCGTCGCACCCGGCACCGGCGAGTCGACCAACGTCACCGCGGTCGAGACCCTGTGGGGCAACACGATCTTCACCAACGTCGCGCTCCGCCCGGACGGCGACGTGTGGTGGGAGGGCCTGACCGACGAGGCGCCCGCGCACCTGGTCGACTGGGAGGGCAACGACTGGACCCCCGAGTCCGGCCGACCGGCAGCGCACCCCAACTCCCGCTTCACGGTGTCGGCGGCGCAGTGCCCCCAGATCTCCGAGGACTGGGAAGAGGCCGTGCCGCTCGATGTCATCCTCTTCGGCGGACGCCGCGCCAGCAACGTGCCGCTCGTGGTCGAGGCGACCGACTGGACGCACGGTGTCTTCCTCGGTTCGAACATCTCGTCCGAGCGCACCGCCGCCGCGGAGGGGACGGTCGGGGAACTGCGTCGTGACCCCTTCGCGATGCTGCCCTTCTGCGGGTACAACATGGCCGACTACTTCGGTCACTGGCTCACGGTCGGTCGGGGCCTGCGCTTCGACCGTGCCCCGCGCATCTTCCAGGTGAACTGGTTCCGCCGTGGCGATGACGGCCGGTTCCTGTGGCCGGGCTTCGGAGACAACTCGCGTGTCGTCGACTGGATCATCCGCCGCATCGCGGGTGACGTGCCCGCGGTCGACAGCCCGATCGGACGCCTGCCGCGCGTGGAGGACCTCAACCTCGACGGGCTCGACATCCCCGCCGCCGACCTCGAGGAGCTGTTCTCCGTCGATCCCGATTCGTGGAAGACCGAGGCCGACCTGACCGAGGAGTTCTACGACACGTTCGGCGACAAGGTTCCGGCGGCGCTGCGCGCCGAGCTGGCCTCGCTGCGCTACCGCCTCGCGAAGGCGTAGCCCCCAGACCGGTGCCGGTTCGGGGGAGCCGGCACCCTCGGCGCCCCGTGCGCCGCAGATCCGCGAAGGCGGGACATCCGAGACCGACCCATGGCTGAGTGGTCTCAGACGTCCCGCCTTCGTGTTGTCGTTCGCCTCCCCCGGACGAGAGGGCTCGGCGATCGCAGGGGCTCCGAGACCGGACCGGGACCGCGACGCGTCAGGTGAGCAGCTGGTGCCGGGCGAGATCGCGGTACAGCGGCGTCGACTCCACGAGTTCGGCGTGCGTGCCCTGGCCGACCACGACGCCGTCCTGCAGCACCACGATCAGGTCGCTGTCGACGACCGTCGACAGGCGGTGGGCGATGACGATGAGCGTGCGGTCGGTCGAGACGGCGTCGATGGCTTCGCGCATCCGCTGCTCGTTCACGCCGTCGAGCGATGACGTCGACTCGTCGAGCAGCAGGATCGGCGCGTCCGTGAGCAGGGCGCGGGCGATCGCGAGGCGCTGACGCTCTCCGCCGGAGAGCATCACGCCGTCCTCGCCCACGGGCGCCTCGATGCCGAGCGGGTTGCGCTCCAGCACGTCGCCGAGGTTCACGGCGCGCAGCACGCGCTCGCAGTCGGCGTCGGACGCCTCGGGTGAGGCGAGCCGCAGATTCTCGGCGAGCGTGCCGGCGAGGGTCGGTGCGTCCTGTTCCACGTATCCGAAGTGGGCGCGGAGTTCGTCGCGCGGGTAGGTGCGGGCATCGTGTCCGTGCAGCCGGATCGAGCCCCCGGTGGGGTCGTAGAAGCGCTCGATCAGCGACAGGATGGTGCTCTTCCCGGCGCCGCTGGGGCCGACGAGGGCGACCCTGGCACCGCGCGGCACGGCGAACGACACTCCGCGGAGCACTTCGTGATCCTGCACGGCAGGAGCCGCATCCTCCGCCGATTCCAGGTGCGCATCGGCGAGGAGGCTGCGTGCTTCCTTCGCCGCCGCCTGGCGGGCCGCCACGACGTTCGCGGGGTAGTGGAAGCGCACGTCGCGGAACTCGACCGCCGGCGCGTCCGGGGCGATGTCGGCAGGCGGAAGCGCGGCGGCGATGGCCTTGTCGTCCTGCGATTCGGTGGGGAGGTCGAGCACTTCCTGGATGCGTCCGAGCGCGCCGAGCGCCTGGTTCACCGAGGTGATCGCGCCGAACGTCGTGGCCAGCGGCATCACCAGCAAGAACAGGAACATGATGAACGAGATCAGCGAGGCGACCGTGATCGCGCCCGCAGCGACGCGGAATCCGCCGACGCCGAGGACCACGAGCAGCGACAGCTGCAGGGCGATGCCGGAGACGGGCACCACGAGCGAGGAGATCTTGGCGATGCGCACGCCGATGCCATAGGCGTCGGAGGCGAGTCCGGACACGGCAGCGGTCTCGCGCTCGGTCGCACCCGAGGCGCGGATGGTGCGGATCGAGCCGACGGCCCGCTCCACGCCGGAGGCCAGTTCCCCGACCTTCTCCTGCTGTGCGGTCGAGGCCGTGCGGATCCGGCCGCTGAGCAGCACGACGACGGTGACGGAGATGCCGATCACGACGACGATGAGCAGCAGCAGGATCGGGTCGATCAGCAGCATCGCGACCAGGGCGCCGAGGAAGAGGACGGCGCTGCCGACGGCATCCGCGAGCCCCTGCGTGAGCACGGCGTACAGGAGCGTCGTGTCGGTGCCGACCCGGGAGACGAGGTCGCCGGTGCGGCGCGCGTCGAACTCCGACGTGGGCAGGTGCAGGATGCGGGCGATGAGCTTGCGGCGGCTCGAGTACACGACCGCGGTGCCCGTGCGCTGCAGCAGGTAGTGCTGGAAGCCCGAGATGATCGACGAGGCGACCACGAATCCGACCAGGAGCCAGACGAGCATGCCGATCCCGGTCGCCGACTGCACCGCCTCGATCACCTGGCCCACGAGCAGCGGTTGCACGAGCGACGTCGCGGCGCCGACGACGCTGAGGATCGCGACCACGATCAGCGTGCGCTTGTGCTCGAAGAGGAAGGGGAGGAGCTGGCGGAAGGTGGCGCGCGGGCCTTCGGGCTGCGCGCCCCGTCCGCGGCGGCGTGCTGTCGCCGTACCGGACATGCGGGACCTCGATCTGGAGATGGTACTTCGACCGTACTTCGTTCGCGGTCGAATCCTATGGAGAGGCTGTATGCGGCTCAGGCGCGACCGAATCGCCGATGCGCCGCCTGCTTGCTCACGCCCAGCGCGCTGGCGATCGCCTGCCACGAGTAGCCGAGGTTGCGTGCGCGGCGAACGTGCACCTCCTCGGCGCGTGCGACCTCCTTGCGCGTCTCGGCGAGCCTGTGCAGTGCGGCGAGCGGCTCGCTTCCGTCATCCTGTGCGATCGTCGTGGGAACTGTCATGATGAACCTCCTGCGTCAATACTCGTTGACACAGGAGCAGACGTCAATAGATGTTGACGATCCAGCGCATGGCCCATCACAGAAAGGGCACCCGCGTCCGTAGACGGGGTGCCCTTCTGTGATCCGAACGATTCGGGAGCTACAGCTCGACGGCCGCAGCGACCCCGAGGTCGTCGTCGTAATCGTGGTCCTTCGTCTCCGGGGAGAGGATCAGTGCGACGAAGGTGAGCACACCCATCGCGGACAGGTACAGGCCCACCAGCCACGGAGCGCCGTCTCCCAGCGACCACAGCCAGAGCGCGATCAGCGGCGCCACGGCTGCGCCGAGGATCGACGAGACGTTGTAGGCGATCGCCGAGCCGGTGTATCGCACATTGGTCGGGAACAGTTCGGGCAACAGGGCGCCCATCGGCCCGAAGGTCGCTCCCATCAGCATGAACCCGAACACGAGGAACGCCTGTGCGAGTGCGCCGGTGAACTTCGGATCGACGGCGGGGAGGAGGAACGTGTTGAAGGTGAAGCCGAACACGATGATCGCCCCGGTCACCCACAGCAGCAGCTTCCGTCGTCCGACCGCGTCGGCGATGGGTCCGGAGAGCAGCGTGAAGATGCCGAAGAACACCACGCCGATGATCTGCATCAACACGAAGTCGGTGTAGCCGAAGCCGAGGCCGGGATAGAACTGCGCCGCGAATTTGATCGGGTCGAACGGGGCGCCCGTCGCTTCGGCGGCGGCCTTCGCGGCGGCCGACGCCGTCTCGAGCGACGCGGGCTTGGTGCCGTAGGCGAGCGTGAAGTTCGTCATCAGGTAGAACAGCACATATGTCGCCAGCATGATGAACGTGCCGAGGATGAGCTGCTTCCAGTGGTGACGGAAGACGGTCGCGAGCGGGAGCTTGCGGATCACGCCCTTGGTCTCGGCCTTCTTGAAGGTGTCGGACTCGACGAGCTTGAGTCGTACCCACAGGCCGATGATCACCATCACGGCGGAGAACAGGAACGGGATGCGCCAGCCCCAGGAGAGGAATGCCTCGGACTTCAGGACCGGGTTCTCGGCGTGGGGCAGCAGCCAGTTGATGGCGAGGAAGAGGAAGTTGGCGATGATGAAGCCCAGCGGGGCTCCCAGCTGCGGGAACGTCCCGTACCAGGCGCGCTTGCCCTTCGGTGCGTTCTCGGTGGCGACGAGCGCCGCCCCCGACCACTCGCCACCGAGCGCGAAGCCCTGGGCGAGTCGCAGGATCAGCAGCAGCAGGGCGGCCCACCAGCCGATGTCCTGGTACGTCGGCAGCAGGCCGATCACGAAGGTCGCGATACCCATCGTCAGCAGCGAGGCGACGAGCGTGGCCTTGCGTCCGAACTTGTCGCCGAAGTGGCCGAAGACCACGGCGCCGATGGGGCGTGCGACCATCGCGGCGCCGAACACGGCGAATGACGACAGGAGCGAGGTGGTGTCGTCGCCGGTGGGGAAGAACAGCACCGGGAAGACGAGCACCGCCGCCGTCGCATACGCGTAGAAGTCGTAGAACTCGATCGTGGTGCCGACCAGGCTCGCGGTGATGACACGCGAGCGAGGATTCGCGGGCGCAGTGGCAGTACTCATGTAGCTCCTCCGATCGAGTGCCCGGTATGCCGAGCGACTCGGGCGAGTTTACGCCTTCCTGAGTGTTTGCTGTGCGCGCATTTCGCGTGTCATCGGGGAGAGCATCCTCGGTGCGTAGAGTCGGAGGGGCGGAAGGCGGGGAGGACGCGATGTCGACGAGGATGCTGCTGCTGGCGGACACGCACGTCCCGAAACGGGCGAAGAGACTGCCGGACTCCGTGCTGCGGGCGATCGACGACGCCGACGTCGTCGTGCATGCGGGGGACTGGGTCGACGCGGCCACCCTGGACCTGTTCGCGTCGAAGGCACGGGTGCTGCACGGGGTGTTCGGCAACAACGACGGAGACGAGCTGCGAGCACGTCTGCCGGAGGTCGCCCGATTCACGGTCGAGGGGGTCGAGGTCGCCGTCGTGCACGAGACGGGGGCGTCTCGGCAGCGGGAGGTCCGGATGGACGCGGCCTACCCCGGTACGGACCTGCTCGTGTTCGGCCACTCCCACATCCCATGGGACACGGTGTCGCCGGCGGGCATGCGGCTGCTCAACCCCGGATCGCCCACAGACCGGCGTCGACAGCCCGTCTGCACCATGATGTGGGCTGTCGTCGACGGGGCGATGGTGGATGCGACGCTGGTGCCGCTGCCGTGAGCAGCCGGTCCGCGTGCCGCGCTCCGATGCGGTCGCGCGACGATCGTGCGACGTCGATGCCGCAGAGGCCTCGGCTGCGCTCCGGGACCGTCCGGGAAGCCACTGACCGGGCAGAACCTCTTGGTCCGGACTATTCCTCCGCATCGCCGAGCGCGGGGGCGCCGACGAAGACCGCGCGCGGCTCCAGCACGTGTTCGAGCTCCAGCGCGACCAGGTGGTTGGTGCCTGCTCTGGTGACGGGCGCGGGCACCATGAGCGTGCGCTGGGGTCCGTTGCGCCAGTAGCGGCCGAGAAAGAACCCGTTCACGAACGCGTAGCCCTTGCTCCAGGACGAGGTGTCGACGAAGAGGTCCGCGGGCGCATCCAGGGGGAACTCGGCGGTCCACGCTGCCGGCCCGTTCTCCGTGATCGCGTCGACTGCGTCCGTTGTGATCGCTGTGGTGATCTCCGCGGCGATCGCGGCGACGTCCAGCGGCGTCGACCGCCACCCCGTGACGCGCGCGCCGTCGAGCGTGATCTCGCCGATCAGTCCCTTCTCCTCGCCGAGCCGATGGTCGTAGTTCACGCGCCCCTGATCCTCGACCAGGATGCTGAGGACACGACCATCCGGGATCCGCATCGCGCGGTCGTGCCGGGTGCGGGACAGCGTGCCGACCGGGTGACCGTCGACGCTCACCCACGCCAGGTCACGCACCTCATCGATGACGAGGAGTCCGCCGTTCCCCTCCGGCAGCTCGATGTCGTAGCGCACGAGGGCACTCAGGTGCCCGAGCGCGTCGAAGGTCTGCGGCAGAGCCGTGGTCGACGCGGCGCCTGCGGCGTCGGTCCACGACCCCGCCGCGCGGAGCGGCACCTCGAACGCGGGCGCACCGTCGGCCACCGCGGGGAGCTCGTCGGGTACCGGCGCATACCGCGCGATCACCTCGCGGAAGACGAAGAACTTCTCCGTCGGATTCCCGGCTTCGTCGAGTGGGGCGTCGTAGTCGTAGGAGGTCACGAGCGGGAGGTAGCGGCCTTTGTCGTTCGCGCCGTTGGTGAGGCCGAAGTTCGTGCCCCCGTGGAACATGTAGATGTTGACCGAGGCGCCGGCGGCGAGGAGCGCGTCGAGGTCGGCGGCGGTGGCGGCGGCGTCCGTCGTGTGATGCACTCCGCCCCACCAGTCGAACCATCCGTCCCAGAACTCCGAGCACATCAGAGGTCCGGTCGGCTGGTGCCGACGCAGCGTCGCGAGCCGTTCCGTGCTGCGCGAGCCGAAGGAGCCGGTCTTGTGCAGCTCCGGCAGGCTCCCCCCGCTCAGCATCCGATCGACGGGCTGGTCGACGGTCGTCAGCGGCACCGTGATCCCGGACTCGCGGGTGACGGCGACCAGCGCCTCGAGATAGGCCGAGTCCGAGCCGTAGGCACCGTACTCGTTCTCGATCTGCACGAGCACGACGGGCCCGCCGCGGTCGATCTGCCGCGGGGCGACGATGTCGTACACGCGGCGCAGGTAGGCGCTCACCTCGAGAAGGAACGCCGGAGCGGAGGAGCGCAAGCCCTCGACGCTTCCGGTGAGCCACACCGGAAGCCCTCCGTTGTGCCACTCGGCGCAGATGTAGGGGCCGGGGCGCACGATCGCGTCGAGACCCTCGGCGTGCACCAGGTCGAGGAAGCGCCCGAGGTCGCTCCATCCGGTCGCGTCCCACTCGCCCCGACGCGGCTCGTGCACGTTCCAGGCGACGTACGTCTCGATCGTGTTCAGACCCATCAGCCGTGCCTTGCGGATGCGGTCCTGCCATTGGTCGGGATGAACACGGAAGTAGTGGATGGCGCCGGAGATCACCCGGTGCGGCTGTCCGTCGCGGAGGAAGTCGGTGTCGCCGAGGGAGAAGGAGGTCACGTGTCGTGCGCTTTCGATGAGGCGGGGTGCGCCGACCCCGGCGGTGCCGGGCCGGCGCAGCTGCGGGTGTCGTTGACGGTCGCATGCGGGCGCTTCATGCGCCGTGTGTCAACGTCAACATATGGGATGCGCTGCTAGTGTGTCAACGTCAACATACGAGGGGATGGATGATCGTGATCCCAGAGCATCCGGCAGAGACGTCGACGCGCAGACGCGAGCCCTCGATGGAAGACGTCGCCCGTGAGGCGGGCGTCTCGGGCCAGACCGTGTCACGCGTCGTGAATGCCAGGGGATACGTCGGCGCCGCCACCCGCGAGCGTGTCGAGGCCGCGATGCACAACCTCGGATATCGTCCCAACAGCGCGGCTCGGGCGCTGCGTTCGGGGCGGTTTCGCACGATCGGCGTCGTGATGTTCTCCTTCAGCTCCTACGGCAACCAGCGCACGCTCGATGCGATCGCCGTGCGCGCCGCGCAACTCGGCTACGCCCTCACCCTCATCCCCGTGGAGTCGAGTGCCCGCGAGACGGTTGCCGGCGTTTTCCGGCGACTGGAGGAGCATGCGGTCGACGGGATCATCATCGTGATCGAGGCGCACCAGCTCGACGAGACCGACATGGAGATCCCCGAGGCGCTTCCGGTCGTCTTCGTCGACTCGAACCGCGATGCGCTGCACCCGTTCGTCGACACGGACCAGGCGCAGGGGGCGCGGCTTGCGACCGAGCACCTCCTCGGGCTCGGCCACGATACGGTCTGGCACGTCACCGGTCCGTCGCGCTCGTACTCGGCCGAGCGCCGTCGTGAGGCCTGGCGGAAGACACTGGAGAAGCACGGGCGTGTGGTGCCCGAGCCGCTGCCGGGGGACTGGTCGGCGGCATCGGGGCACGCCGCCGGCGCGCGCTTGAGGGAGATCGACGGGGTCACCGCCGTGTTCGCGGCGAACGACCAGATGGCGATCGGCGTGCTCCGCGCGTTCCGGGAAGCGGGGCGGGACATCCCGGGCGACGTCAGCCTCGTGGGTTTCGACGGGCTGCCCGACGCCGCGCAGCTGTGGCCGCCCCTGACGACGGTGCAGCAGCACCCGGAGAAGGTCGGCGCGCTCGCGGTGGATGCGCTGCTCGCCGAGCTCGACGGTGTCGAACGTCAGCAGACGCCACTGGTCGGCACCGAGCTCATCGTGCGGGAGAGCACGGCGGCACCGCGCATGCGCTGAGGCTCAGCGCCAGAGCATCCCCATGCCGGCATTCGCGAGCGTCAGGATTCCGATCAGCCAGAACACGGCGGACGGCACGGCCTCCCCGCGCTTCTGACGTGCGGTTCCGATGCCCAGCAGGGCGCCGATGATCACCAGGACGACGAGCTTGACGCCGATCTTCACGTAGTTGAGGTCGTACTCGATGCCCCAGGGGGCGGCGAGGGCGAGGCCGGCGAGGCCGGCGATCGCGAGACCATAGTCCATGATCTTCGTGATCTGGCGCTTGCCGCCGAATGCCTGTGCGGCCCACGCGCCGAAGAGCACGGCGAAGCCGATGAGGTGGATGAACACGACGACCAGACGCAGAGTCTCCATACCCTCACCGTAGGAGCGCGAGGGCGATCTGCGCTAGCAAGGGCAGGCTGACCTCAGCCGCGCAGCTCCCGGGTCACGAGGGCCGTGCGCAGCGCGGCGTCCGCCGCTTCCGCGCCCTTGTCCTCCTTCGAGCCCTCGAGCCCCGCACGGTCGAGGCCCTGCTGCTCATCGTCGAGCGTCAGCACACCGAATCCGACCGGCTTGCCGGCGTCGAGGGCGACGCGCGTCAGTCCGTCGGTGGTCGCCGCAGACACGTACTCGAAGTGGGGAGTCCCGCCGCGGATGATCACGCCGAGCGCCACGACCGCATCCGCCCCTCCGGCGAAGGCCGCCTGCGCGGCGAGAGCGAGCTCGAAGGACCCGGGCACGCGCACCAGTCGGTGCGTGGCCTGCGCCGCGTCGAGCACGCGCTGGGCGCCGGCGATCAGGCCGTTCGAGATCGTCTCGTGCCACGTTCCGGCGATGATGACGACGTTCAGTCCGCGTCCGTCGATGTTCCCGGTCTCGGGTGCTCCTGCGCCGCTCATCCGTGTTCCTTTCCGTGGGCGAGCGCCTCTGCGAGTTCCGCTTCGCCGATGATGTGACCCATCCGGTCACGCTTGGTCTCCAGGTACTGGTGGTTGTTGGGGCCGACACCGACGATCAGCGGCACCTGCTCGACGACGTCGAGTCCGAGCTCGCGCAGCTGCGCGACCTTGTCGGTGTTGTTCGTCAGCAGCCGCACCTTCGAGACGCCGAGGTCTGCGAGGATCCCCGCCGCGGCGGCGTAGTCGCGGGCGTCGGCGGGGAGCCCGAGTGCGAGGTTGGCATCGACCGTGTCGAGGCCCTCCTCCTGCAGGCTGTACGCGCGCAGCTTGTTGATGAGGCCGATTCCCCGTCCCTCGTGCCCACGCATGTAGATGACGATCCCGCCCTCCTTCTCGATCGCGTCGAGGGCGGAGTCGAGCTGCGGGCCGCATTCGCACTTCAGCGAGCCGAACGCCTCGCCGGTGAGGCATTCGGAGTGCACGCGCACGAGTGCGGTCTCGCCGAGCTCTCCCGAGACGACCGCGATGTGGTCGGTGCCGGTGACGCGGTCCTTGTACGCGAGGAATCGGAAGGTGCCGTGCGTGGTCGGCACCGTGGCGTCGGCGCGCAGACTCACGCGGCGCCCGCGATGCGCGCTCGGCGTCGCCCCCTCGGGGTCGATCTCGTTGAGGTGGGCGATGAGCTGCTCGATCGTGATGACCGGCACTCCATCGCGAGCGCCCAGCTCGATCAGACCGGGGAGACGCATCATGCTGCCGTCCTCCGCGACGACCTCGGCGATCGCGCCGACCGGCTGGAGGCCCGCGAGCTTCATCAGCTCGACGGCTGCTTCGGTGTGCCCGCTGCGCTCACGCACGCCGCCGTCGACCGCCCGCAGTGGCAGGACGTGGCCGGGGCGGATGATGCTGGTCGACGTCGAATCCGGGTTCGACAGCACGTTCAGGGTGTGTGCGCGATCGTGGGCACTGATGCCGGTGGTGACGCCGTGGGCGGCATCGACGCTCACGGTGTAGGCGGTCGAACGGGCATCTTCGCTGGCGGCCACCATCGGCGGCAGGTTCAGGTGATCGGCGAGGTCCGACGGCATCGGGGCGCAGATGAAGCCGGACGACCAGCGCACGGTCCACGCCACCCACTCGGGCGTCGCGAGCTCCGCCGACAGCACGACATCGCCTTCGTTCTCGCGGTTCTCATCGTCGGCGACGAGGACGGGACGCCCGGCGCGCAGCGCCTCCAGGGCTTCGGGGATCGTGGAAAGGCTCATCGCGAGCCTCCTTCCGGTGCGGCGCGGAACGCGAGCAGACGCTCGACGTGGCGAGCGAGGATGTCGGTCTCCAGGTTCACGCGGTCTCCGACGGCGCGGCCGCCGAGGGTGGTCGCGGCGAGGGTCTCCGGGATCAGCGACACCTCGAACCAGGGGGACGGGTCTGTGGGGGCGCTGACGGCGCTCACGGTCAGCGAGGTGCCGTCGACCGAGATCGACCCCTTGTCGACGACGAGCGGGGCGAGATCGGCGGGCAGGCTGATGCGCAGAACGCTCCACTGGGCGCCGGGGCGGACCTCGACGACCGTGCCGATGCCGTCCACGTGGCCCTGCACGATGTGCCCTCCGAGCCGGGCGCCGACCGGCATCGCCTTCTCGATGTTCACGCGCGTTCCGATGGTCGCCGATCCGATCGCCGCGACGTCGAGCGTCTGCTTCATCACGTCGGTGTCGAAGCTGTCGGCGGTCGATCCCACCACGGTCAGGCACACGCCCGAGACGGCGATGGACTCGCCGTGCACGGCATCCTCCGCGGCGCGCGGGGCGCGCACGGTCAGACGCCAGCCGTCGCCCGCGGGGGCGATCGCGACGATCTCGCCGATCTCCTCGATGATTCCGGTGAACATCAGGCTGCTCCTTCGTTCTGAGGGTCGTTCTCTTCCGCGGGGTGCGCGATCGCGAGCAGGTCGGACCCCAGAGGGACCCACTCGTCGATGGTCAGACGGCGCACCTGGTCGATGGAGGCGACGCCGATGTCGGTGAGGGCGAGCCGCGGGCCGCCGAGCAGCACCGGGGCGATGTAGGCGAGTATCCGGTCGGCGAGGCCGGCAGCGATGAAGGCGCTGGCGAGCGTCGGTCCGCCCTCCACGAAGAGGCTCTGGACACCGCGGGCGTGCAGTTCTGCCGCGACGACGTGCAGGTCGTGCGTGTCGTAGAAGAGCGGGGTGTGCGGATGCCGGTGCACCGCGGCATCCGCCGGAGTCGGCCGCGACCCGATCACCACGGGGATCGGCTGGTGCGGCAGCAATGCGTCGCCGTCACGGGCGGTGAGCGCGGGGTCGTCGGCGAGCACGGTGCCGGTCCCGACGGCGATCGCGTCGGCCTCTGCGCGGCGGCGGTGCACGTCGGCGCGGGCGTCCGATCCGGTGATCCACTGGCTCGACCCGTCTGCGGCGGCGGCACGACCGTCGAGGCTCTGCGCCCACTTCACCGTGATGTGCGGGCGGCCGAGCCGCTGGGCCGTGAGCCATCCGTCGATCAGGGCGTGTGCGGCGTCCGCCTGCTCGCCCGCTTCGACCTCGACGCCTGCGGCACGCAGTCGTTCCGCTCCGCCGCCGGAGACGACGCCGGGATCGTCGAGCGCGTAGACGACGCGGGCGATACCCGCCTCGATGAGTGCGAGCGCGCAGGGGCCGGTGCGCCCGGTGTGGTTGCAGGGCTCCAGGGTCACGACGGCGGTGGCGCCGCGGGCTTCGCCGGGGACGAGCTTCGAGAGCGCGTCGACTTCGGCGTGCGGGGTGCCTGCACCGTGGTGCCAGCCCTCGGCCATCACCTCGCCGTCGGTGGAGAGGATGACGGCACCGACCTGGGGGTTCGCCCCGCGGGGTCCGCGGGCGGCGAGGTGGAGCGCGCGGTCCATCGCGCTGCGCTCTGCCGCGTTCACTGCCATCCGTCGTCCTCCTCTGAGGCTCCGGGGTGGGACAGGGGTGGCGGAACGGACGCACGGATGCGCCGCGTGCTGCCTCCCTTCCGGACTAGCGAGGTCTCCCTCGCATCACCGTCGGTCCCGGAATTCCACCGGATCGGCATCCCGATCTCTCGAGACGCTCGCGGACTGTCACCGCCGGTTCGGATTCTCACCGACCCCGGAGCACGTTGTTGCTCTGAGTGTACTCAACGCGTCTGAGCACATTTCATTCCAAGACATGGATCGGCGCCTACGGGGACACCGCCGCCCTCACTTCAGCAACCGCGAGAGGCGCCGGTCGGCGAGCACCTTGCCACCGGTCTGACAGGTGGGGCAGTACTCGAGTGAACGGTCGGCGAAGAACACGCTGCGCACGGTGTCGCCGCAGACGGGGCAGGCCTCGCCGCGGCGTGCGTGCACCTGCATCCCCCGGCGCTTGGCGTCTTTGAGGTCGGCCGGAGGCTTGCCTGCGGCCTCGGCGACCGCCTCCGTCAGCGTCTCGCGCATCGCCCCGAACAGGCGATCGATCTCGGCGTCGTCGAGCTTTCCGGCGATCGCGTACGGCGACATGCGTGCGGCATGCAGGATCTCGTCGGAGTACGCGTTGCCGATGCCCGCGATCACGGCCTGGTCGCGCAGCAGTCCCTTGATCTGCATCCGCCGATCGTCGAGCAGTGCGGCGAACGCCTCGCGCGTGAACGAGGGGTCGAGCGGATCGGGGCCGAGCCGGGCGATGCCGGGGACCTCCTGCGGATCGCGCACCACGTAGACCGCGAGGGACTTCTTGGTCCCCGCCTCGGTGAGGTCGAAACCGCTGCCGTCATCGAGCGCGATGCGCAGGGCGATGGGCGACTTGCCCGGCTTGATGAGCGTCGTCGGGAGTGCCTCGTACCAGCGCAGCCACCCGGCCTTGGCGAGGTGGAACACCAGGTGCAGATCATCGCCGCAAGAGAGCACGACGAACTTCCCGAGACGAGCGGACCCGGTGATCGCGGCGCCCTGCAGCGCGGTGATCGGGGGATCGTAGGTCTTCAACGCCGCGATGGCCGCGACCGTCGCGCGCGTGATCGTGCGCCCGACGGCGCGCTCGGCGAGGAAGGTGGTCAGGCCTTGGACTTCCGGCATCTCCGGCATGCGTTCATCCTGTCATCGGCCGCCGACACTGTCACCCGTCTGCGGTCCCGCTCAGGGCGTCCGGTACGCATCCTGATACTGCGCGGGAATCCATCCGTCGGAATCGAGGGTGCGCGCGGCGTGGTCCGTGAACTGCGATTCGTTGATCAGGAGGTACTCGCGGGGATCGCCGCCGTCGTTCCACGTCGAATCCACGGCCTTCCACTCGCCGTCCACCTTGACATGGTTCCAGGCGTGGGCGGCGTTCGAGTCCAGCACCGTGCCGCTGACGTAGACCGATTCGAGCCCGGCTTTGCGGATCAGGAGATTGAACGTGTCGGCATATCCGCCGCAGATTACCATCCGATCGATGAGACCCCCGCGGGCATCGGAGACGCGCATGTCCTCACCGGGGCGGGAGAAGCCCAGCCCCGCATCGAGCTTCTCCAGTGCGGCGTAGTCGTACTCCATGTGGTCGACGATCCACTGGTTCACTGCCGTGACCTTCTCGGCATCGCTCATCCCGTCCGTGACGGCCTCCGCCACGGCGGCATCGGCGATGTCCTCGACCTGGTCGCGCACGTCGTCAGTGGTTCGCTCGTTGTAGGCGACGTAGAGTCGGTCTCGATCGGCGCGGAAGGTGTCGACCGACATCTTCACCAGGGGGTTCTGGCTGATCGCCTCGATCGCGGCGTCGTTCACATCGGGGTATGCGGCGCTCTCGGTGAACCGGGAGATGTCGATCGACTCGGTTCCACCGAGCATGTGTCCCGCGATGAACGTGGTGAAGTCGTTGCTGCCGTAGACCTCATGCTCGGAATCGGGAACCTCGGAGACGGGTTCCATCTTGCGGTAGGCGGCCATCGACATCGACGCGTCCGCGGTGATGACGCGATCGCCCAGCTTGGGGGCCTCCTGCGCGGCGCGGGTGTTGTACGCCTCCGCATTCGCCACCGACGCGTTCAGCCAGTCCGCCTCCGACATGCCTGCGGGCATCACCGCGGTGATGCGGCCCGTCAGCGTGGTTCCCAGGAGGCTGAAGGGGAATCGCGCGTACGTGGCGCCGCTTCCGTCCAGGTACCAATACGGCTCGTACTTCACCTCGATCGTCGAGGTGTCGATGCGGATCGGCATCTTCTGCGTGTTGCCGTTGAGCGTGGTCACCGGGTACCAGATCGGAAGACCGGTGAGATCGCCGGCGTCCACGGGGAAGAGGTCGCGACTCTGCCAGAACGCCTTCTGGAGCGGGAAGTGACCGATCTGCGAGTCGGCGGGTTCGATCACCATCGGAGTGTGCACACTCTTGTCCGGCGCGATGGCGACTATCGAGAGATTCGCGAGTCGAGCGGAGGCGTTGTCGAACGATCGGCCGGAGTAGTTGGCGTCGTCGGCGGAGTCCAGCCCGAACAGCTGCAGCTCCCGGTTCACCAGGTATCCGCCCTCCGTCTCCTCGGAGGGGGTCGACTGCCACGAGGTCTCCGTGGTCTCGGCGATGGCCTCGAAACTGGCGGACGCGGCGTTGATGTCGTCGTCGGAACCGAAGGAGTCGGTCACCGTCTTCATGATGTAGTACGTGCTGCCTTTGGGCATGCCCTCCGGCTTCTCCCAGGACAGTTCGACCACGCCGGGGGTCTCGTCCGACATCGACGTGTTCAGCTCGATGGGTTCCAGGCCGTCCTCCTGCGAGGAGGAGATGGTGTGCACGATCGGGGAGTCCAGCTTCTCGCCTGACCGGTCGTACCGCTGGACCACGTAGTACTGGTCCATCTCGGTCCAGTACGTGAACCCGTCGGCACCGTCGGAGACCTCGACCTCGCCTGCGCCCAGGTACGTGTTCTCGATCACGCGTGCGGATTCGGACGACCACGGGTAGGCCTTCGCGTCGCGCGACTGGATCACCGCCTCCCGGTCGTCTTCCCACCAGAGCACGAGCGACGTGGCGGGCGACACCTGGAACGCCTTGTCGACGTACACGTCGATGACGCCGTGCGTCCCGGACCACTCGTTGCCCAGCTCCTTGCTGATGGCCTCGGGGTCGACATCGAACGGGATGATGAAGTCCTCGTCGACGTCGAGGTACTCGATCGGCGCCCAGGAGTACCCGTTCGCCTCGACGTACCCGCTCTGCGCCCCGCCGTTGAGGGCGTTGACGACCACGATTCCGCCGACGACGAGGGCGGCGGCCGCGACGCCGCCGACGACGGAGAACAGAACCTTCCGGCTCTTCCGCGGGGCGACGGCATCCGGGGCCTCGGCGGTGGGGGTGAGCACGGGGTGCTCACCCTGCGGCACCACGGTCTCGGTGGTCTGGGCTGCCGGCCGGTTGGTGTGCTCCGTCCACTGGCTGCCGTCCCACCACCGATGGAATCGCGGTTCCTGCGGGTCCGGATACCAGCCTGGTGCGGCAGTGTTCATGACTCATCCCCCCGGATGCCTAGGTGCTCGACGTCTTCAGCAGAGTACTGGATGCTCGGCACGGCGCCGGACATCGGCGTGCGTCACTCCGGATCGGCAGGAGAGAGCACGGGCCAGTCCACGGGCGTGCGGTCATCCGTCGGCAGCAGCCCGGCGATCCAGCCGTCATCACGGCCGCGCTGGCTGGTGAGAGCGTGGCGCTGCAGGCCCTCGTAGCGGAACCCGAGAGTGCGAGCGGCGCGGGCGGAGGGGACGTTCCCTGCCACAGCCTGCCAGCGGATGCGGACCAGCCCGAGTTCGGCGAAGCCCCAGTCGATCACGGCGCGACCCGCCTCCGTGAGATACCCCTTGCCCCGTGCACCGGCCGTCACCCAATAGCCGAGCTCGGCGGAGGCGCCCGTGAAGTGGGTCGCGATGTTGTGCAGACCGATCATGCCCACGAGTTCCTCGCCGGCGTACATGCCCCAGACGACCTCTGAGCCATCGGCCCACCACCCGGCCACGTGACGAACGAACTCTTCGGCGTCCTCACGGGTGTACGGGTTCGGCACCGTGGTCCAGCGCGGGATCTCCGGGTCACGGCATGCGTCTGCGATCGCATCGATGTCCGCCTCCGTCGGGGCGCGCAGGATGAGGCGTTCGGTGGTGAGGGCGACGGATTCCATCCCGACAGCCTATTTCGGTGAGCACCGTCCGTACCGGGGAGCGGCCGGAGTGTCCGTGGGCGCGACTAGTCTTGTCCGGTGACTGTTCCGGGGATTCTGCGCGCCTTGGAAGAGGCGTCTCTGTACCGTGATGCCCTCCGCTGGGCGCGCACCGATGCCGACCTCGGCCTGGTCGACGGGCTCGATGCCCCGGCGCTCGCCGGGCTGCTCGAGAAGCGGGGAGCGACGGGGCAGCCCTCGGCTCTGCTCGCGGTCGTCCCCACCGGCAGGCGTGCGGAGAGCCTGGCCCTGGCGATGCACGCCTACCTGCCCGACGCCGAGATCCTCACCTTCCCGGCGTGGGAGACGCTCCCGCATGAGCGGCTCAGCCCCAGCCCCGACACGGTCGGTCAGCGCCTCCAGACGCTTCGTCGGATCGCCGAATGGTCGGGCGATCACCCGCTCGTGGTCGTCGCCTCGGTACGGGCCGCGCTGCAGCCGATCGCGGGAAACCTGGGCGAGATCGCCCCTCTCGACCTCGCGGTCGGCACCCGGGGGCACGAGCTCGACCGCGTGGTCGAGCAGCTGGTCGAGCGCGCGTACTCCCGGGTCGACATGGTGTCGCGGCGCGGTGAGTTCGCCGTGCGCGGTGGCATCCTCGACGTCTTCCCTCCCACGTCCGAGCACCCGTATCGTGTCGAGTTCTTCGGCGACGAGATCGACCAGATCCGCGCGTTCTCCGTCGCCGACCAGCGTTCGCTGCCGGGCGATGTCCCCGGGGTCGACCTCCCACCGACGCGAGAGCTGCTGCTCACGGCCGACGTCCGCGAGCGTGCCAGGGCACTGGTCGGCGGGTTCCCGGCGATCTCGGGCATGCTCGAGAAGATGGCCGAGGGCATCCCGGTCGAGGGCATGGAGTCGCTGCTCCCCGCCGTCGCCGGACCGCTGAAGTCGCTCGCCGAGTATCTGCCGGCCGGCAGCGCCACCGCGATCATCGACCCCGAACGCTCGAGTGCGCGCGCCATCACGCTGGGCGACACGAACCGCGAGTTCCTCGACGCCGCCTGGAGCGCGGCCACGTCCGGCGCGTCCGCGCCCATCGACCTGGGCGCCGGCGACTTCCTGACGATCGCGGAGTTGCGCGAGGTGGTGCGCGACCGCGGCGGCGTCTGGTGGCGGCTCAGCCCGTTCGGGGCGGGACTCGGCGAAGGCGATGCGGATGCCGCGAATCTCGATGCCGCCGTCATCCCCTCGTTCCACGGCAACGTCGACGGCGCGATCTCCTTCGTCGAGGCGAAGGTGACAGACGGCTGGCGGGTGGTGGTCATCGCCGCGGGGCACGGTCTGGTCGATCGCGCGCGCGACGTGCTCGCCGACCGCGGTCTGGCAGCGCGCGTCGTCGAGACGCTCGCCGACGCGCCGGAGGGCGGCGTCGCGACCCTGGTCACCGGATCGGTCGAGGCCGGGTTCCAGGTGGCGGAGGCGAAACTCGCCGTCCTCACCGACAACGAGTTCTACGGGCGCACGATCGGCGGCGACCAGCGCGTCGTCAAGAAGCTCGCGTCCCGGCGCAAGAACGTCGTCGACCCGCTGCAGCTGAAGCCCGGAGATTTCGTCGTGCACGCCACCCACGGCATCGGCCGCTTCGTCGAGATGACGCAGCGCGAGGTGTCGACCGGAGGGCGCAACGCCACGAAGTCGGTCCGTGACTACCTGGTGTTGGAGTACGCGCCCTCCAAGCGGGGGTACCCGGGCGACAAGCTGTTCGTGCCGACGGATCAGCTCGACCTGCTGTCGAAGTACGTGGGCGGCGAGGCTCCGAACCTGTCGAAGATGGGCGGCAGCGACTGGTCGCAGGCCAAGGGCAAGGCACGCAAGGCCGTCCGCGACATCGCCGTCGAGCTCGTGAAGCTCTACTCCGCCCGGATGAGCGCGAAGGGGCACGCCTTCGGCCCGGACACCCCGTGGCAGCGCGAGCTGGAAGAGGCCTTCCCGTTCGCCGAGACCCACGACCAGCTGCAGACGATCGACGAGATCAAGGCCGACATGGAGCGGCCCATCCCGATGGACCGCCTGCTGTCGGGCGACGTCGGCTTCGGCAAGACCGAGGTCGCCGTCCGTGCCGCGTTCAAGGCGATCCAGGACGGCAAGCAGGTCGCGATGCTCGTCCCGACGACCCTGCTCGTGAAGCAGCACCTCGAGACCTTCACGGAGCGCTTCGCCGGGTTCCCGGTCAAGGTGCGGCCGCTCTCGCGCTTCCAGTCCGACAAGGAGGCGCGGCTCACACTGCAGGGGCTGCTGGAGGGATCGGTCGACATGGTCATCGGCACCCACCGCATCCTCACCGACCAGGTCATGTTCAAAGACCTCGGCCTGATGATCATCGACGAGGAGCAGCGGTTCGGCGTCGAGCACAAGGACACGCTCAAGAAGATGAAGACCAACGTCGACATCCTCGCGATGAGCGCCACCCCGATCCCGCGCACGCTGGAGATGGCGGTCACCGGCATCCGTGAGATGTCGACACTCGCGACCCCGCCCGAGGACCGGCATCCGATCCTCTCGTTCGTCGGACCCCGCAGCGACAAGCAGATGGCCGCCGCGATCCGCCGCGAGATCCTGCGCGAGGGCCAGGTGTTCTTCGTGCACAACCGGGTGCAGTCGATCCAGCGCGTCGCCGCGCAGCTGGCAGAGCTCGTTCCCGAGGCACGGATCGCCGTCGCGCACGGACAGATGGGCGAGCACCAGCTGGAGCAGGTCGTCGATGACTTCTGGGAGCGCAAGTTCGACGTGCTCGTCTCGACGACCATCATCGAGACGGGTCTCGACATCGCCAACGCGAACACGATCATCATCGACCGCGCCGACAAGTACGGACTCAGCCAGCTGCACCAGCTGCGCGGTCGTGTCGGGCGCGGGCGCGAGCGCGCTTATGCGTACTTCTTGTATGACGAGATGAAGCCCCTCTCCGAGACCGCGGCCGACCGGCTGCAGACCATCGCCGTCAACAACGACCTCGGCTCCGGGATGCAGGTCGCGCTGAAGGACCTCGAGCTGCGCGGGGCGGGAAACCTCCTCGGTGCCGAGCAGGCGGGCCACATCGCCGGTGTCGGCTTCGACCTGTACCTGCGCATGATCGGCGAGGCCGTGGCGACCTTCCGGGGGGACGAGGTCGAGACCGGTCAGGAGCTGCGGCTCGAGCTGCCGCTCGACGCGCGCATCCCCGAGTACTACATCGACAGTGAGCGGCTGCGCCTCGAGGCGTACCAGAAGCTCTCGGCGGCCTCGGCGGCGACCGCGAAGGACGACGCGATCGACCTGGTGATCGAGGAGCTGGTCGACCGCTACGGCACGCCTCCCGAAGAGGTCGAGGGGCTGCTGGCGATCTCGCGCCTGCGCCGCCGCGCCGCGAGAGCAGGACTGACGGATGTGGTCGTGATGGGGTCGAACCTGCGCATCGCACCGGCACGCCTGGAGGATTCGATCAAAGTGCGTCTGCAGCGGCTCTACCCGAAGGCGAAACTCGTGGCCGGGGGAGAGGCGCTGGTCGTGCCGATGCCGACGGTCCCCGCCACGGTCGGCGTGGGCCTCGACCCGCTGCCGGACGCGCAGCTGCTCGAGTGGGTGGGGCAGTTGTTCACCGCGATCTTCCCGGAGCCGGTCAAGGTCGAGTAGGCGCAGCGGTCACCCCCTGCGGGTGCGAGCACGGAGACGACGTGCGGCGCGCGCGGCGTTTCCACGTCCGCCACCCCGCATTCGGGGCGACTCGCCCCGCGTTTTCGTCTCCCGCGCGCGGCGGGCGCGGTCTAGTCTGGCCGCATGTTGTACGAGCACCTCGGGGCTCGGCCCCGCGTCCATGACACCGCCGTCATCGCCTCGACCGCCGTCGTCTCCGGCGACGTGGAGGTCGGGCCCGGCTGCCAGGTGCTGCACGGCGCCGTGATCACCGCGGAGGGAGGGCCGATCACTCTCGGCGCGCACGTGATCGTGATGGAGAACGCGCTGATCCGTGCGACGGCGGCCAACGCGGTGCACATCGGCGCGCACACCCTCGTCGGGACCCTGGCGAGCATCGCGGGCGCGACTGTCGGCGAAGAGGTGTTCTTCGCATCCGGCGCGCGTGTCTTCAACGGGGCGCTGGTCGGAGACCGCTGCGAGGTGCGGGTCAACGCGATCGTGCATCGTCGCGCCGTGCTCCCCGAAGGCACCGTCGTCCCGATCGGATGGGTCGCCGTCGGAGACCCCGTGCAGCTGCTGTCGCCCGACCGCGAGGGGGAGATCGCGGCCGCGCAACCCGAGCTCGACTTCCCCGGCCACGTGTTCGGTGTCGATCGCGACACCCCCGACCTGATGGTGCAGCTGACCGAGCGCTACGGCAGCTCCCTGGCCCGGCACGCGAACGACCGGGAGATCACGGAGTAGACGTCCGTCGATCGCCGGAGGAGCAGGCCGGAACGACGAAGCCGGGCGCCCCCGCGGGCGCCCGGCTTCGCGTCGTTCGACTCAGATGACGCCCTGGGCGAGCATCGCGGCGGCGACGCGCTCGAAGCCCGCGATGTTGGCGCCGGCGACGTAGTCACCGGCGACGTCGTGGCGCTCTGCGGCGTCGAAGGCGGCATCGTGGATGTCGGCCATGATCTCGCGCAGCTTGTTCTCGCTGTCGCCGAAGCTCCAGCGCTGTCGCGAGGCGTTCTGGCTCATCTCCAGCGCGGAGGTGGCGACACCACCGGCGTTGGCGGCCTTGCCGGGTGCGAACAGCACCCCGGCCTTCTGGAACGCCTCGACGGCCTCCGGCACGCAGGGCATGTTCGCACCCTCCGACACCGCGCCCACGCCGTTCGCGATCAGCGCTTCCGCATCCGCGAGGCCGACCTCGTTCTGCGTGGCCGAGGGCACCGCGATGTCGACGGGGACCTCCCAGACGCTGCCGCCCTCGACGAAGCGGGCGCTCGGACGGCGGTGGGCGTACTCGACGATGCGGGCACGCTCGACCTCCTTGATCTGACGCAGCAGGTCGACGTCGATACCGGCGTCGTCGATGACGTAGCCGGAGGAGTCGGACGCCGTCACCGCGGTCGCGCCGAGCTGGGTGGCCTTCTGGATCGCGTAGATCGCGACGTTGCCCGAGCCCGAGATGCCGACGCGCTTGCCGGTGAGGGAGTCGTTGTGCACCGCGAGCATCTCCTGCGCGAAGAACACCGCGCCGTACCCGGTGGCTTCGGTGCGCACCTCGGCGCCGCCCCAGCCCGTTCCCTTGCCGGTGAACATGCCGGACTCGTGGCGGTTGGTGACCTTGCGGTACTGGCCGAAGAGGTAGCCGATCTCCCGGCCACCGACGCCGATGTCGCCGGCGGGGACATCGGTGTGCTCGCCGAGGTGTCGGTACAGCTCGTTCATGAACGACTGGCAGAAGCGCATGACCTCGGCGTCGGACCTGCCGTGCGGGTCGAAGTCGGACCCACCCTTGCCGCCGCCGATGCCCTGACCGGTGAGCGCGTTCTTGAAGATCTGCTCGAAGCCGAGGAACTTGATGATCGACAGGTTCACGGAGGGGTGGAAGCGGAGTCCGCCCTTGTACGGGCCGAGCACCGAGGAGAACTGGATGCGGTAGCCGCGGTTGACCTGCAGCTTTCCGGAGTCGTCGATCCACGGCACACGGAACAGGATCTGACGCTCGGGTTCGACGAGACGCTCGAGGATGCCGCCATCGACGTATTCCGGGTGCCGCTCCAGGACCGGGGCGATCGAGTGCAGCACCTCGTGGACGGCCTGGTGGAACTCCGGCTCGTGCGGGCTGCGGGAGAGCACCGTGTCGAAGACGGGCTGCACGGAGTCGGCGAGCGGATGGAAGTCGGCGAGAGTCGTAGCGGTCACGCGGAAGGCTTTCTGGTGGGGGATGGTGGTGCAGGCGATCGTGTCGCGTGAGGCTGTGCCGGATCCGGCAGAGATTTCACTCTAGTGCGCACCGAAGGGAGGTCTTCCCGGCCGGTCGGGTGGATGCCGGTCATCCGGTGTTCTGCAGGCCGGCGGCCACGCCGCTGACCGAGAGCAGCAGCAGTCGCTGCTGCTCCGCATCCGCGCCGGAACCCGTCGGATCCTCTGCGGCCGACCGGAGGGCCCGCAGCGCGCGGAGCTGCAGGAGCGAGAGCGCATCGACATAGGGGCTGCGCAGCTGCACGGCCCGCTGCAGGACGGGCTTGTTCTCGAGCAGGCTCTCGCCGCCGGTGAGACGGATCACCCAGCGCCGCGTGGTCGCGAGCTCGTCGAGCACGAGCTGCGCCAGATCGTCGCGGTCGCCGAGGGCCAGGTACTGGCGGGCGATGCGCTCGTCGGTCTTGGCGAGGCTCATCGCGACGTTGTCGATCATGGTGCGCAGCAGCGGCCACTCCCGGTACGCCTCGACGAGCATCTCCTCGTCGCCGACGGCGTCCAGAGCGCTGCCGAGTCCGAACCAGCCGGCGAGGTTGATGCGAGCCTGCGTCCACGCGAACACCCAGGGGATGGCGCGCAGATCTTCGAGGGACTCGACAGAGAGCCCGCGGCGGGCGGGGCGGGAGCCGAGCGCGAGCAGCCCGATCTCCTCCATCGGCGTCACCGTGGCGAACCAGGGGGCGAAGCCCTCCGCCTTCACGAGGGAGAAGAACCGTTCGCGGGAGGCGGCGTCCATGATCGAGGCGACATCGGCGTAGCGCGCGGCGGCGCGACTGGTGCGCCCCTCCTCGGTGGGGGAGGACGCGAGCAGGGTCGCTGCGGCGACCTGGTCGATGTGCCGCATCGCGATCGCGGGCTCGCCGTAGCGCGCGAAGATGACCTCGCCCTGCTCGGTGAGCTTGAAGCGGCCGTCGACCGAGTGCGGCGGCTGTGCGAGGATCGCGGAGTTGGCGGGGCCGCCCCCGCGTCCGAGCGCGCCGCCGCGTCCGTGGAAGAGGGTCAGCTCGATGTCGGACTCCTGAGCCCACCGCGCGATCTTCTCCTGCGCCTCGTACAGCGCGAGGTTCGCGGCGACGGGACCGACGTCCTTCGACGAGTCCGAGTAGCCGAGCATGACCTCGAGGCGGTTGCCGGTGGCGGCCATGCGCTCACGGAACTCGGGGAAGGTCACGGCTTCGGCGAGGATGCCGGGAGCCGCCTGCAGGTCGGCGAACGTCTCGAACAGCGGCACCACGTCGAGCACGGGGGCATCGTCGCCGAGCGCGTAGCGGGCGAGACGGTGCACGTTGGCGAGATCGGAGGCCGCCTGGGTGAAGGAGACGACGTAGCGTCCGGCGGCGCGCAGCCCGCGGTCGCGCTGGATGTCCGCGATCGCGCGGAACACCTCCAGCACCTCCTCGGTCTGCGCGCTGAGGGCCTCACCCGCATCGAGCTCGGCGAGGGCCTTCGCGTGCACCTGGGAGTGCTGACGCACCTCGAGCTCGGTGAGGTGGAAGCCGTAGGTCTCGACCTGCCAGATGAGGTGCTGCACGCCGCCGAACGCGTGGCGCTTCGCGCCGGCCGCCGCGAGCGACGACTGCACCGCGCGCAGATCCGCGAGCAGCTCTTCCGGACGCCCGTAGGCCTTCGCGGTGTCTCCGCGACGAGTGGCCGCGACGCGACGGGCCAGGACCAGCAGCACACGACGGTGCGGCTCGTCCGGCGAGCGGGTGGCCAGCTCGGCGGCCAGCTCCGGCTCTGCGGCGGCGAACCGCTCCCAGAGGGCCGTGACCTCGGCGCTCGGCGGGGTGTCGTCGGAGGCGAGAGTGAGGGTGCGGCCGATGCGCTCCAGGGCGCGCTCGAGACCGCGCAGCACGTGGTCGGCCGCGATCTGCGAAGCCTCGCGGGTGACGGATGCCGTGACGAACGGGTTGCCGTCGCGGTCGCCGCCCACCCAGGAGCCGATCCGTACGAACGCGGGCACGACCGGCGCGCTGGAACCGGAGTCCTCGCCACGGAGGGCATCGTCGATGCGGCGGTACACGTGCGGCACCGTGGTGAAGAGCGTCTCATCGAACACACCCATCACGGTGCGGACCTCATCGGTCGGAGACGGCTTCTGCGAACGCAGCGGAGCCGTGCGCCAGAGCGTGTCGATCTCCTCCAGCATCCGTCGGCGGGCACGGTGCTCCTCCGAGCCGCCCTCGCTCGCCGCGTCGTGCTGCGTGAGCAGCTCGGAAAGACGGCGGATGCTCGACGACACCGCACGGCGGCGGGCCTCGGTCGGGTGCGCGGTGAAGACGGGGTGGAAGCGGAGACCCTCCAGGCGGCGGCGGGCCTCGTCATCGCCGACCTCGGTGCGCAGCCGCGCGTACGCCGTCGCGACCGTGTCGGCGGCATCCTCGCGGCCCGGCTGGCCGGCGCGTTCGCGCAGCACGCGCACGCGCTGGTGCTCCTCGGCGAGGTTCACGAGATGGAAGTAGCAGGTGAACGCGCGAGCGACTTCGTCGGCGCGAGCGACCGTGAACGACTCGGCGATCGCCGCTGCGCGCTCGAACGCGTCGGGCGTCTCCTCGTCGTAGGCCTGGATGGTCGCGAGTCGCAGGCGTTCGACGTCTTCGAAGAGGCCGTCGCCGCCGGCTTCGCGCAGCACCTGCCCGAGCAGCTGCCCGAGCATCCTGACGTCGGTGCGCATCGCATCGGGGATGCCGCGGCCGGCTTCGAAGCGGCCGATCACGCGGATCGCCTCGGTGTTCGTGGGCTCGGAGAAGGAGTGTGCGGGGGTCACCCTTCGAGAGTATCCCTCGCGAGAGGGGTGCCCTGCACGCATGACGACGCCGTCGGGGAGGGGTGACGACGGGAGGCGCGAGAGCACCCCGGCAACCTACGATGGAGGGGATGCGCATCTCAGCGAACCCCCTCCGCGGGCAGCAGTTCCCCGCCGTCCTCCTCCTCATCGCGGCCGGACTCGGACTCCTCCTCGCGAATCTCCCGACGCACGATGCGCTCGCCGCCTTCCTCGACTTCCACATCGCGGTCCCCGGCACCGAGCTCGATCTGTCGATCGCGCACTGGGTGTCGGATGGCCTTCTCGCCGTCTTCTTCCTCGTCGTGGCCATCGAGCTGCGCCACGAGCTGACCCACGGTGAGCTCGATTCGCCGCGCAAGGCGGTGCAGCCGGCGATCGCCGCGGCCGGAGGAGTGCTCGTCCCGATCGCGGTCTACCTCCTGATCGCCGGGGGCGACAGCACGACGGCACCAGGCTGGCCCATTCCGACCGCGACCGACATCGCCTTCGCTCTCGGCGTGCTCGCGATGTTCGGCAAGGGTCTGCCGTCGCGCGTGCGCGTCTTCCTGCTCGCCCTCGCGATCCTCGACGACATCATCGGCATCATCTTCATCGCCGTGCTCTTCGCCGACGACGTGCAATGGCTGCAGTTCGGCCTCGCGATCGTCGGTGTGGCCGTGTTCTGGGCGCTCAGCCGACTTCTGCATGCGAAGGGCCACCCGCTGATCGCGGTCGCCATGGTCGTGGTGGGCGTCGTCACCTGGGGGCTCGTCGCGTCTTCCGGCATCCACGCCACGATCGCCGGCGTGCTGCTCGGACTCGTGATGTCGCCCGTTCCCGCCGGTCGCACCAGGCACGCGCTCGAGCCAACCGTGAACGGCGTGATCCTCCCGGTCTTCGCGTTCGTCGCGGCGTTCGTCGTGATCCCCGCCCTTTCGCTCGCACAGCTGTCGCCCGCATTCTGGGCGATCGTCGTCGCCTTGCCGGTGGGGAAGATCATCGGCATCTCGCTGTTCGGCTGGCTCGCGATGCGCATCCGCCCGAAGGGCGCCGACCCCGCGCTGCCGTTCGCGGACATCCTGGCCGCGGGTGCCCTCGGCGGCATCGGCTTCACCGTCTCGCTGCTGTTGGCGAACCTCGCCTTCGCGGATGACGGCGGCATCAAGGACCAGGCGATCCTCGGTGTGCTCGTCGGGTCGCTCATCGCGCTCGTGTTCTCCGGAGTGATCGTGTCGCTGCGGGCGCGCTGGTACCGTCGGGTCGCATCCGCCTCGTCGTGAGGGATCGCCCGGCCCCGGACCGACTCGTCCCGGACCGATTCAACTCCGGACCGATTCAAGGAGGAAGCGTGAGCGCTCAGCCCGAGACCACCGCGGACGCGGACGACCCGCTCCGGCTCGCCGCCGACACGATGCACGCGATCCGCGAACGCTGCGTGTGGTCGCAGCAGATCACGCATCGCGACCTCGTGCCGTACCTGATCGAGGAATCGCACGAGGTGATCGACGCCGTCGAGGCCGGCACCCGAGACGACCTCCGCGAGGAGCTGGGCGATCTGCTGTGGCAGGTGCTGTTCCATGCCGCCATCGCGGCGCAGGACCCCGAGGACCCGTTCGACATCGACGATGTGGCCCGCACCCTCACCGAGAAGATGGTGCGCCGGCATCCGCACGTCTTCGCGGGTGAGGTCGCCGAGACCCCGGAGCAGGTGCTCGTGCACTGGAACGCGGCGAAGGCGGCGGAGAAGCACGGCCGCCGCAGCGTGCTCGACGGCATCCCTCGCGGGATGCCGGCACTCGCGCTGGCACAGAAGCTCGCGGGTCGCGCGGCGGGAGCCGGGGTGACGATCGAACCGGCTCCGCCCGCCGCGTCTCCGGCATCCGAGGCGGAGCTCGGCGAGGCGCTGCTCACACTCGTGGCGACAGCACGCGCCGAGGGCTGGGACGCGGAGCGGGCACTGCGGGAGCGGCTGCGTGTGCTGGAAGACGACGTGCGGACCGCCGAAGCCGCATCCTGACCCGGCACGTCCATGTCGGCGGACCTGGGATGATGGAAGCGTGGCTACTGTGAACGCGCCGCGCGGCATGCGCGACATCCTCCCCGCCGACAAGGCCCGCCGTGAGCGCGTGCTCTCCGTCATCCGCGAGCGCTACCGTGCTCACGGATTCGACGAGATCGAGACTCCGGTCGTCGAGGACTACACGCACCTGCATGCCGGAATCGGGGGCGACAACGAGAAGCTCTCGTACAACGTCCTGCGCCGTGGTCTCGATGCCGACGCGATCCGCGCCGCTGCCGAAGATCCGGCCGCGCTGTCGGATCTCGGCCTCCGCTACGACCTGACCGTGCCGCTCGCCCGCTTCTACGCGAGCAACCGCGGACAGCTCCCCGCCGTCTTCCGCTCGATCCAGATCGGCCCGGTCTGGCGCGCCGAACGTCCGCAGAAGGGGCGCTACCGCCAGTTCGTGCAGTGTGACATCGACATCATCGGCGATGACTCGTCGCGCGCCGAGGCCGAGCTCCTGGTCGCCTCGCTCGACGCCGTCGACGCGCTCGGGCTCGAAGGCGCGACCGTGCGCATCAACGATCGCCGCGTGCTGGACTGGATGCTGGACAGCTTCGGGTTCAGCGCCGAGGAGCGTCCCGGCGTGCTCATCACGATCGACAAGCTCGACAAGATCGGCCCGGAGGGGGTCGCGGCGGAGCTGCGCGAGCGCAGTGCCTCGACGGCTGCCGCCGACGCGTTCGACGCCTTCCTGCGTCGCCCGCAGACCATGGAGTACAACCCGTTCGGGGAACGGCAGATCCGCAAGGCGCTGCCCGAGGGTGCTCCGAGCGAACTGGTCGAGCACCTGGTGGGCATCGGCGAGGCGGTGGCCGCAGGGCGCGGTCAGTCCGACATCCCGCTGCTCTTCGACCCGTTCCTCGTGCGCGGCATGGGCTACTACACGGGCACGATCTTCGAACTCGCGCACCCGTCGGTCGGCTACTCGCTCGGCGGCGGCGGCCGCTATGACGGCATGATCGGCCGCTTCCTCGGGCAGCAGGTCCCGGCGGTGGGCTTCTCGCTCGGGTTCGAGCGGCTCGTCGACCTCGTCTCCGAGTCGACGGACGGCGCAGAGCAGGCCGTCGTGCTGATCCACGATGCCGACGTTCCGATGCACGAGCTCGTGCGGCACAAGGCGGCGCTCATCGCGTCCGGCGCCCGCGTGCGCCTGGAGCGACGGACCAAGAACGTCAAGGCGCTGCTCGAGCGTTCGGCCGCCGACGGCTACACGGCTTTCGCGACCGTCTCGGCCGGTACCGGCGAGCTGGAGCTCAAGCCGCTGAGCTGAGCGGAGCGGCCGCGGCTCGTTCACGCCGTGTTCACGGTGACGGGGTGGAATCGGGGCGTGAGTCGCATCCGCATCCCGGTCCTCGTGGGGGTGGCGCTCGTCGCGTTCCTCGGTGGTATCCGTCTCGTGCTCGTGCAGCAGGCCGCGCTCGCGCGACGCCGGATCGGGAAGCCGCTGGGGGAGGAATCCCTCGACGCGGATCGCCTCTGGCGGCGAGCTCTCGACGGCGAGCCGCTCGAACTGCTTCTGCTCGGCGACTCGATCGCCGCAGGCCTCGGGGCCGAGCGCCGCAAGGAGACGCTCGGCGGTCGTCTGGCGAAGGCGACGGGACGCCGGATCCATCGGCCGGTGCGGCTGCGCACGGCGGCCGTGGTCGGCGCGGAATCGCCCGATCTGCCGGGCCAGTTCGACGCCCTGCCTGCGGAGTACCGTCCGCACGTGGCGGTGATCGTCGTCGGCGGAAACGATGTGACGCACCGGCTGCCCGTGGCGCTGTCCGCTCAGCATCTGCACGAGACGATCCGCAGGCTCCGGGAGAGGGGCGCGGAAGTCGTCGTGGGCACCTGCCCCGACCTCGGAGCGCTGCGCGCAGTGCCGCAGCCGCTTCGTCGGATCGCATCCAGCCTGTCCCGCCGTCTCGCCGAGATCCAGGACGAGACGGCACGACGGGCGGACGCCGAGCCGGTCGATCTGCGCCGAGCGGTGGGACCGATGTTCTTCGACGAGCCGGAGGCGATGTTCAGCCTCGACCGCTTCCACCCGAGTGCACTCGGCTATCGACGGACGGCCGAGGCGCTGCTGCCCGCGGTGTGCCGTGCGGCGGAGAAGGCCCTCAGCTCGCGTCGTCCGTCGGTGCGGTGCTGAACGATGCCGCCCACTCGGCGACCCGGCGGCTGCTCTCCTCGTCGGAGATGTCCTCGACGCGTGTCATGACAGACCAGCGCACCCCGAACGGGTCGCGGATGCTGGCGAACCGGTCGCCTGAGACGAAGAGCGCCGGTGCCTCGCGCACCGTAGCTCCCGCAGCGACGGCCTTCTCCACGACCGCGTCGACGTCGGAGACGTACAGTCCCATCGAGTAGCAGTCGTCGTCGCCCTCGGGCGCACGGACGAGGTGGTACTCGGCGTTCGGCTCTCCGAGCTGCAGCAGGCCGAGTCCGAACGCGAGGTCGGCGTGTGCGACCACTCCGCCGAACTCGGTCACGTCGATGACCCGGGCGCCGAAGACGTCGCGGTAGAACTCGATCGCCTGCTTCGCGTGGGGGATGGCCAGGAAGGGGGTGAGCGAGGTGGCGCTGTTCGGGCGGCCTTCGGTCGTGTAGGTTCCGTTCGCACCGGTCGTGGGGGTGTTGGTCGTGGTGTCGTCGTTGCTCATGCCGCCACGCTAGGCCGGGTGGTATGCCGGTGGCTTGAAGATCCGCGACAGCATCCGGATGTCGGGGCCGGAGCCTACGCTGGGCGCATGGTGAACCCGACTCGTGGCGTGCTCTATCCCGCGCGCCTGCCCGAGTTCCACCGGCTGCCCGCACCGGCGGCGGTGACCGAGCTTGTCGCCTGGTTCTGGATCCCGGAGTGGGACATCGAGCCCGGACGCTCGTCGCGTCAGGAGATCGTCGCCTATCCGGCGCTCAATCTCGTCGTCGATGCGGATGCCGTGACCCTGTCGGGTGCGACGACACGCCTGTCGCACCGCGATCTGCGCGGGACCGGGTGGGCCGTCGGGGCCCTGCTTCGTCCGGCTGCGGTCGCCGCGCTGATCGACGACCCTGCCGCCCTGGTCGACGGGGAGCGGGTGATCGACGACGGGAGGGGTGTCACCGAGCTCCGCGATGCCGTCGCCTTCGCCATGGGCTCGGGCGAGGGGCACCGCGAGCGGGCGGTCGAAGCCTTCTCGCACTGGCTCGAGGACCGTGCGGCACCGGTCGGCGAGCCGGGACGCCAGGCGAACGCGGTCATGGACGTCCTGATCGGCGATGGCGCGGCGCTCACCCCCGAGGAGGCCGCCACGCGGCTGGCCGTGTCGGTGCGCACCCTGCAGCGGATGACGCACCGGCACGTCGGGATCTCACCGGCCGCGATGATCCGACGCCGGCGTTTGCAGGAGGCGGCGCAGCGGGTGCGTGAGCACCCGGGAGTCGACCTGGCCTCGATCGCCGCCGAACTCGGCTATGCGGATCACGCGCATCTCACGCGCGACTTCCAGGCCGTTCTGGGCATCGCACCGCGCACGTACCGCTCCGAGGCGATCAGCTGAGCCAGACCCGTACGAGCGCAGACCCGGACGAGCTCAGACCCGGACGAGCTCAGACCCGTACGAGCTCAGACCCGCGTGAACCGCAGCCGCAGCATCCGGTATCCGACGCCGATCAGCACCACGGCGGTGCCGATCAGGGAGGCGAGCGCGGGCAGGGTGTTGACCAGCACCAGGCATCCCAGAGCTCCGACCACCTGCAGGGCCCGCGGGTAGTGCCGTGCGGGTCCCTCCTGCCGGAAGGCGGCCGCGTTCGCGATCAGGTAATAGAGCAGCACGCCGAAGGACGAGAATCCGATGGCTCCGCGCAGATCGGCGAGGAGCACGATGGCGATCACGACGAGGGCGATCACGATCTCCGCACGCTGCGGCACCTGATGGCGTCGGTCGATCTCGGCGAGGAAGCGCGGCACGTCGCCCTCGCGGGCCATGGCCAGCGTCGTGCGGCCGATTCCCGTCAGCAGCGCCAGCAGAGCGCCGAGGGAGGCGGCGGCGGCGGCCACCCGAAGGATCGGAGCCCACGCCGATGCGCCGGTGGCGGCGAGCAGGTCGACCAGCGGAGCCGTCGAACCGATCACGTCTGCGCCGAGCACGAGAACGACGGCGAGCCCCACCAACGTGTACACGACGACTGCGCCGCCCAGGGCGAAGACGATGGCGCGCGGGATGGTTCGCGCGGGGGCGACGACCTCTTCGCCCATCGTCGCGATGCGCGCGTAACCGGCGAACGCGAAGAACAGCAGTCCGGCTCCCTGGAGCACACCGTAGGCCGTGGCATCGGGCAGAGGCGTCGGTGTGGCCGTCGGGGCCGCAGCGAATCCGAAGCCGACCGCGATCGCGAGTCCGAGCAGCGAGGCCACCACGAGGATGCGGGTGACCAGGGCGGTGCGCGTCACGCCGAAGCAGTTCACGACGGCGAGGAGCACGACCGCCGCGACTGCGACGGGTGACTGCCAGTCGGCCGGGGCCGCATAGGCGGCGAAGGTCATCGCCATCGCGGCACAGCTGGCGATCTTGCCGATCACGAAGCTCCATCCTGCGATGAAGCCCCACCACGCGCCGATCTCCGCGCGGGCGTACGCATAGGTGCCGCCGGCGACGGGATGCGCGGCGGCGAGCTGCGCCGATGACGTGGCGTTGCAGTAGGCCACCACCGCTGCGATCGCGAGCGCGATGAGGATCCCGCTCCCGGCGACCCCGACCGCGGGAGCCCACACGGCGAAGACGCCGGCGCCGATCATCGAGCCGAGACCGATGGCGACCGCGTCTCCGAGTGTCAGACGGCGCGCGAGGGGCATCCCGTCATCGTGACACGTGGTGGTGAACGCCGGGTGACCCGGTGCTCGCCGGCGCCGGGACGGTCACCGATGCGGGCAGGGTGAGCGTGGCGGGCGTGGAGCCTCCCACCCGAACGATCTGGTCGCTGGCGATCAGGTGCGAGTGGTCGCGTACCGGATCGTCCGTCCCCGAGTTGCGCAGATGCAAGGGATGCGCGCCGGACGACACCTGCACGCGCAGACGCGACCCGGCGGCGAAGCGATGGGCGAGTGGGGCGAGTTCGAGCCGGATGCGGCCGGCATCGTCGACGTCTTCGCTGTCCGCACGGGGCGAGAGTCGCCGATACCCATCGGTGAGCGCCCGGGAGACGCCCCGGGCATCCACTTCGCAGAGACGTACGAACAGGTCGGCGTGGGGGTTCGACGACACGAACGAGAGTGCGATCTCGGGTGCTCCGATGACCACGAGGTCCTCCGGAAGCGGATCGCCGGTGAAGACGAGCACGTCGTCCCGGCGTTCGCGGGTGTGCTGCTTTCGGCGTCCGGCGGCGAACGGGTTGAGGGTTCGACCGCCGGCATCCGGTGTCGGATCCGCCGGGTCGTAGCGATACGCGAGGTCGGCGGCGAGGTTCTCGGCGCCGCTCCGGTCGAGTCGTCCGTCGGCGGTGAGCTCCACGGCCATCGCCGCGTGCGGCGGAGGCCAGCTCTCGAGCTCGCGCCAGCCACCGCTTCCCGTCACGGCGAGGCGCACGCCGTCCGTCGGCGCTTTCCCGGTGAACGAGCGCAGCGCCTCGCGGACGCCGATCACGGTGATCTCCGGGGCGCCGTGCACCCAGTCGCCGATGATGAGGCGCACGGGGCGCCCCGCGTCGCGGAGAGCGGCATAGTCCGAGAGCTGGCCGACCAGGAACAGATCCTGCCATCCGGCGACCAGCGTGACCGGCGGGATGGTGTCGACGTCCTGCGCGAAGTGCATGGGCTCCCACCACGGGTCGCCCTTGTCGCTGTGCTCGACCCAGTCGCGGAAGAACTGCGGGTCGGCGCCACGCGCCACGCGCACCGCATCCGCGGGGGGAACCGCGAGCGCCCCGCGGCGGAAACCGCGGCGGGCGCGCAGCAGCGCCCAGGCCTTCGACGGCAGCGACTGCTCCTGGATGTCGAGCGCGTACGCCCACGTGAGGGGGGTGTCGATCGAGAATCCGCCGCCCGGATAGAGGATCGCGTCATCGAAGCATCGGGCGGAGATCGCGATGCCCATGGCGTCGGGACGCTCCTCTCCGTCGCAGAAGGCCCACTGGGTCACGCCGAAGTAGCTTCCGCCCCAGGAATGCACGCGCCCGGTCGCCCACGGCTGTGCGCGCAGCCACCGCATGGTCGCCTGCCCGTCGGCGACCTCGTCGTGCAGGGGGTCGAACACCCCGCCCGACCCGAAGGTGCCCCGGCAGCTCTGCACCACCACGTGGTGCCCGCGTTCGGCGAGGAACAGCGCCACCCCGCCGATGCCGTCGCGCCCGTACGGGGTGCGGATCAGAACGGTGTGCCCGCCGGATCCTTCCGCATGCCAATGGTCGGTGAGGAGCGTGGCTCCGTCGTCCGCGGAGACAGGGATGGCGGTCGTCCGTGTGACGGCACGGTGCGTCCGCGACGGCATGTCGGCTGCGCGGGAGAGGCGCCGATACTCGCGGCGGGCCGCACCGCTGAGGCGGGGAGCATCGGTCATCGCACGCCTTTCACTCTGGTGACCGCGAACGCGGCGATCACGGCCATCACGACCGCGCCGATGTAGAGGGCCGCGAAGTTCTCACCTGTGGGCGAGCCTATGCGCGTCGCGAAGAATCCGAAAACGGGTACGAGGATGCCCGGGAGCAGATATGCGAGGGCCACGATCCCGAGGTCTTTGCCGGCATCCTCCACCGAGGGAAGACACTCGGTCATCAGGGCGACGTCGGCGGCGATGTAGGCGCCTTGCCCGGCTCCGACGATCGCGATCCCGACCAGGAAGAACGCGATGTCGCCGAACGAGATCGCCAGCACGAGACCACCGGCGCTCGCGAGCGCGCCGATGATGACGCTCGGCTTGCGGCGACCCGTCCGATCCGAGATCACGCCGAAGACGAACGCCATCACCAGGTTCATCAGCGTGAACGCCGCCGTCGCCTGCGTCTGCACCGCGGCGATCTCGCTCGGATCGTCGATGCCGAAGCGGCCGGAGATCGTGAGGTAGAGGTAGCTCGTGACCGACACGATCGACGCGGTCATGAAGAAGCGACACACCCAGGCCCAGGCGAAGTCGGGGTAGCGGCGCGGGCTCAGCCAGAACGTGGCCAGCACCCCCCTCCAGTCCAGGGGTTCGGCCGGCAGCAGGCGACGGATGTCCTTCAGCGTGAAGAACAGCGTGATCGCCAGGACCACGGAGAGGCCGCCCGGGATCAGGAACATGCCGACCTGGCCGGTCGGGGCGACGACGCCCGCGAGCGAGACGCCGCCGAGGATCCCGATCGCGGTGGCGGCACCGGTGACCGCCGACATGATGGCTCGGATGCTGCGGCGGATCTGGTCGGCGAACAGGGTGTGGACGGTCATCGACACCGCGCCCCAGCCCACGAGGACCAGGATCGTGCCGATGCCCAGCACGAGGAGCGAAGGGGCGGTGGCCTGCACCCCGTATCCGGCCAGGGCGATCAGCGAGCCGGAGAGGATCCAGGGGCGGCGGATGCCGAGCTTCGACATCGAGCGGTCGCTGAGCCGGCCGAAGATCGGCGTCGTGATGAGGATGGCCGCACCGCCGAGCGTGAGGATGATGCTCAGGTTGCCTGTCGCCTGATCGGGATCCCACTCCTTGAGGAGTTGGGGGATGGCCACACTGGCGACGCCCTGGGCGATACCGGATCCGAGCCAGGCGAACACGAAGGCGATCCAGAACCAGCGGGTCTGGCGCTGGCCGGGGATCGCGTCGGCGGTGAGCGGGGGAGCGGGGTCGGCGGGGAAAACAGGATCGACTGCGTGGGTGGACATCATCGTCTCCGGGTCTCGGTCGGGGTTCGGGCTGGTCACGGGTGTGCGCCGGCGGTCGTCACCGGATCGGCGGTCGGGTGGCTGGTCGTGCGGTAGGCATCGGCGAGCTCCGAGACGAAGACGTCACGCCATTCCCGTGCGCCCTGCCAACGGCCGGTGAGGCCGGGGGAGGCATGATCATGGCCGGGGCCGATGCGCAGCACGACGGGGACTCCCGCCACCCGCAGCGCATCGGCGTAGGCGGCGGCGCCGTCCCGGAGGGGATCGAACTCGGCGGCGAGGATCAGCGCGGGTGCGAGCCCTCGGTGATCCGGCGCGTCCAGCGGAGACGCCTCCGCGAGGGGAGCTCCGGCGCGATAGACCTCGGCGAGGTGTTCGACGTCCTCCATTTCCGCCGTGCCGAGGTACCGGTGCATCGATTCGCCGAAGAGGCGCAGTGCTGCGGGCAGCACCTCGAGCGTCTGGTGATGCAGTGGTGCTCCGGCATCTCGCTGGCGCAGTGCCGTCGTCGCGGCGATCGTCGCACCGGCGGAGTTGCCGCCGATCCCCAGCCGGGCCGCGTCGACAGCGAGCTCGTCGGCGCGCTCGCGCAGGCTCGCCAAGGTGGCCACGGCGTCGTCGACCGGAGCAGGGAACGGATGCTCGGGCGCCAGCCGATACTCGAGCGCGACGATCTGCACCCCGGAGCGCAATGCGCGATCCGCGCAGAGGCGGTCGTTGAGGAGCTCGTCGATCGTGCCGCCGGTCCATCCCCCTCCGTGCAGCCACAGCATCGTCGGCAGTGCGCCGGTCGCGGAGGCGGGGCGGTATCGACGCGCACGCAGCGGGCCCGCCCCACCGGCGACCATGAGGTCGTCGATCTCCACGCCTGCGGGAACCGGATCGGTGAACTCGACGGCCAGGAGGTCGCTCAACTCCCGTTGCGCGCGGCGGCGCGCTCCCCGGTCGCGCGACTCGAGATCGGCAAGTGTCGCGGAGAGCTCCCGGATGCGTCGGATCCACTCCCGGATCTCCGGACTCAGCGGCGGCCTGCCCTGCTCGTGATCGCTCACGCCCCGGCTCCTTCGTGAAGCGTGCGCAGCTCGGAGACGACGAGGCGATGTGCGGTATCTGCCGCCGGCACGTATCCGGTCGAACCGAGCGATCCGTGTGTCTGTCCGATGAAGCGCATCGCCGTCACCGGCACACCCGCGGCGGAGAGCGCCCGTGCGTAGGCTTCTCCGTCGCCGCGCAGGGGGTCGAGCTCGGAGGTGAGGATCACCGCGGGCGGAAGCCCTTCGTGGGTCACGGCCAGCAACGGTGAGGCATACGGTCGTCGCGCGGCTGCGGAGTCGTCCCCGACGTACTGTCGCACCAGGTTGCGGCCGACCGCACGCACGATCACTCCCGGCATGCGGGCATCGATCCCGCTCATGTCGGCGTGTCCCATCGTCAAGTCCAGTGCAGGGTTCTCCAGCAGTTGCAGGGCGATCAGGTGTGCGGAGCGATCGCGGTTCATGAGTGCCACGGCCGCGGCGAGGTCACCTCCCGACGAGGCTCCGCCCACGGCCATCCGGTCGCGTGAAGCCCCCAGCTCTTCGGCGTGGGTGTGCGCCCATTCGAACGCCGACCAGCACTGCTCCGGCTGGGTCGGGAAGCGTGCCTCCGGCGCGTGGGCGTAGTCGGCCGCGACGATGACGATCCCCGCATCGCGTGCCCTGGCTCGGAACCGGGCGTCCCACGAGACCCAGTCGATCCCGGCGATCGTGAATCCGCCGCCGTAGAAGTACACCAGCACGGGGAGCCCCGACCCTGGTGGCGTGCGCTCCTCGCCGGGCCAGTACACGCGGACGCGCACGTCGGGGTGCCCGTCGACCGGGACGACGTGCTCCTCGGAGGCGGTGGGGAGCGGAGTGATCCCGAGTGCGGCACTCACGGCGTCGTCGTTCTCAGCCGCGACCCGGCGGCGCCCTGCGGGGTCTGCGGGTTCCGGGGCGAGCAGCGGGGCGACCCGCTCCTCCCACGCTGCGACCGCGCTGTCGAGGGCCGGGCGCCGGAATCGGGACCGTGGTGTCGGCATCGGGCATCTCCTTCGATGGGTTCCCACGGTGAATTCGCACCGCGCGGGTTCCGGCCTAGTCTGGGGAATCGAAGAACTTCGATGAAGAAGGAAGCCGAATCATGCGCGCACGCCCGGGACGGGTCACCATCTACGACGTCGCGGAGCGCGCCGGCGTGAGCATCTCCACCGTGTCACTGGCGGTCAGCGCCCCGCACCGGGTGCGCCCCGAGACCCGCGAACGCATCGTCGCCGCGGCTACCGCGCTCGGGTATCGGATGACGCAGGGGCGGCGCGTCGGGGCCGCGCGCATCGCGGTCGCCGCACCGTTCACGACCTACCCGTCGTATCTGCGCCGCCTGTCCGGCATGCTCCGTCGAGCGAGGGACGCGGCGGTCGACATCATCCCGTACGACCTCGATTCCGCGGCTGCGGCGGATGAGCCGCTGCTCGATGTGCTGCCCACTCGCACGGATGCCACCGGCCTCGTGGTAATGGGGGTTCCGCTCGGCGGTGCGGCACGCAGAGCGAGCAGAGCGGCGCGCATCCCGGTCGTCTATGTCGACGTGGTGCCGACACGGTCCGATGCGGGCGGTCCGGTCGTCCTCGTCGACGACCGCGACGGCGGGTCGCAGATCGGCCGCCATCTCGCCGGACTCGGCCATCGCCGGGTCCTGTTCGTGCATGAGCCGCAGCGCTCGCCGGCATACGTGTCGGCGGGGATGCTCCGCATCGACGGGCTGACGCAGCACGTGGCGATGACCGATCTGGCGGTCGCTGATCCCTCTTCGGTCGATGGCCGGGTGATCGCCGCGGCCCGAGCGGCAGGTGCGACGGCGATCGTCGCGAACCATGACCAGTTCGCCGCCGCGGTGCTGTCGGCACTGCGTGCGGACCCTGGCAGCGCCCCGCTCGCGGTCGTCGGCTACGACGACGGTGAGGTCGCCGCAGCGCTCGACCTCACGACCGTGCGGCAGCCGTTCGAGGAGAGCGGGCGCACGGCCCTCGAACTCGTCCTCGGACTGGTGTCGGGCGCATCGACCGCACACGACACCGTGCGACTCGCCCCCACCCTGATCGCGAGGTCGTCGACGCTCGTGCCCGGGGTCAGCCCCGCGAGGCCGTGACCCGCTTCTTCTCCCGGATGTAGACCTCGCGGCGCACCTTCGCGACCACATCGCCCTCCCGGTCGGTGATGACGGTCTCGAACCACTCGAGCACCTTGGCTCCGCCGCGTGCGCGCTCACGGATATCCTCGGCCTTCTCCTTCGACACCTCGAACTCGGCCGTGAGCACCCCGCGGCCGGGCTTGAGGAACTCGATCTCCCCGCGCGTGTCCCACACGACGTGGTCGCGTCCGAGCTGGTGCATCACGAGCATGAAGAAGTACGGGTCGGTCATCGCCGACATCGACCCACCGAACGCGGTCTTGACGTAGTTGCGGGTGAAGACGTTCACGTGGAGCTCGACCGTGGCGTGCGTCCAATCCTCGCTGAAGCGGCGGATGCGGATGCCGCTGAAGAGGTTGGGGATCCACAGGCTCATGCCGATCGCGAGACGGCGGGGAGTGATGCGCATCACGCCAGTGTGGAGGAACGAGCCGAGAGCGACAAAGACGTCTGGAGGGTTGGCACAGTTGTTATAGTTCGCATAGAATAAGTAGCGATTCAGGGAGAGGAGGGTCGGATGCTCATCCGCGTCGATCCCGACAGCCCCCGCGCTCTGTACGACCAGGTGGCGGCCTCGGTCCGCTCCGACATCCTCGCCGGGGTCCTCGCCCCCGGTGACCGCCTTCCCGCGGCACGCGATGTCGCCGCAGCGCTGGACATCAACCAGCACACCGTCCTGCACGCCTACCAGCGGCTGCGCGACGAGGGCCTCGTGGATCTTCGACGCGGCAGGGGAGCGGTCATCGCGGCCTCGGCAGCGCCCCTCGCCGAGCTCGCACACGATATCGATGGGCTGGTGCGACGCGCGGCCGCCCTCGGCGTCTCTGCCGACACGCTCGCCGGCATCATCCAGTCGCACCGCGACGACCGAACCGAACCGACCCGCTCCGAGACCCGCGAGGAGGACTCGCCATGACCACCCACGACCTCACCCGCACCCCGCCGCAGCTGTTGAGGCGCGCCCGGTCGACCTTCTTCCTCGTCGCGGTGATCGTGCCGATCGTGATCACCGCCATCGCTGTCGTGGTCCTCCTCACCTGGCTGCCCACGCTGCCGCAACAGGTCGCGACCCACTGGGGTGTGAGCGGCGCCGATGGCTTCGGACCACCCTCCACATATCTCTGGATCCTCATCGGGATCGGACTCGGACTGCCCGTGCTGATGGCGATCGTGACGCTCGCCTCGGTCGGTGCGCACTGGGGCGGCGCGGCCCGGTTGATGGGCGCACTCGCCGCCGGCATGTCCGTCTTCGCCGCTCTCACGACCCTCGGCTCGCTCGCGATCCAGCGCGGTCTGACCGACATCTCCGATGCGCCGGGCATCGGAGGGGTCATGGCCCTGTCCTTCGCCGGACTCGTTGCGGTCGGCGGCATCGCCTGGGCTGTGCAGCCCCGCGTGCGACCGGAGCAGGGACGCACGCTCGAGCATCGATACTCGGTGCACGTCGCGAAGGGCGAACGCGTCGTGTGGGTCGCGACGACGATGATGCCGCGCGGCGCGCTCGCGTTCCTGCTCTTCGTGCTCCTGGGTCTCGTCGCGCTCGCCGCGTACATGCTCGGCACCGGCGTCGAGGGCGGCTGGATCGCCGCCGCCGTGGTGCTCGTCGTCGGCTTCGCGCTGGCGGCGACCGCCTCCTTCCGCGTCACGGTCACCCCGGAGGGGTTCTCCGCCCGGGCCCTGCTGGGTTGGCCGCGCATCCGGATTCCGATCGACGAGGTCGAGTCGGCTCGCGCTGTGGAGATCTCCCCGTTCGGGGAGTTCGGCGGCTGGGGATGGCGTATCGCCGTCGACGGGCGCACGGGAATCGTCATGCGCCGTGGCTCCGCGATCGAGGTCTCCCGTCGCGGTCGGCGGCCGTTCATCGTGACGATCGACGGTGCGGAAGAAGCCGCGGCGCTGCTGCAGGCCTATGTCGACCGCTCGCGAACACCGGGCACACCTTCGACCGACTCCGGAAAGGCGACCTCATGAACGACCAGACCCTGCACGCGCGCCGTGTGCCGTGGACCGCGGTGATCGTCTTCGTGGTGGTCTCCTTCGCCCTGGCCTGGTTGGTGGCGCTTCCGCTGTGGCTGGGCGACGGTCTCGCCGAGCCGATCTCGGTCGTCCTGCTGCCGGTGATGATGTTCACGCCCGCCGTGGCGGCCCTCGTCGTCACATTCGCCCTGCGCGTGCCCGCCCGCGGGCAGCGTGCGCGCTTCCTCGGGCTGTGGCCGCTGCGCCCGGCCAAGCGCGTGGTGTGGCTCATGGTCGTGGGGTGGCTGGCGCCCCCGCTTCTCGTGGGGCTCGCCATCCTCCTCTCGGGGGCACTCGGCTTCGTGCAGCTCGATCCGACGTTCTCCGGTTTCGCCGCCGAACTCGAGAAGGCCGTTCCCGCCGGCACACCCCTGCCTCCCGTCGGCATCCTCGTCATCGCACAGCTCGCGATGATCCCGCTCGGCGCGCTGTTCAACAGCATCTTCGCCTTCGGTGAGGAGATCGGCTGGCGGGGTTGGCTCCTCCCTGCGCTGCGTCCGCTCGGCACCTGGCCCGCGCTGATCCTCAGCGGCGTGATCTGGGGCCTCTGGCACAGCCCGATCATCCTGCTCGGCTACAACTTCGGTCGCACCGACATCACCGGCGTGCTGTTCATGATCGGCGGGTGCGTCGCGTGGGGCATCCTGCTCGGATGGCTGCGTCTGCGGTCGGCGTCGGTCTGGCCGGCGGTCATCGCGCACGGCTCGCTGAACGCGGCCGGGGGCATGATCGTCCTCTTCGCCGCGGCGCAGCCCGACCTGGCGCTCGCCGGACCGCTCGGCGTCGCGGGGTGGATCGTCCTCGCGGTCGTCGTCCTCGTGCTCGTGCTGACCGGCCAGTTCCGGAAGCAGCCCGAGCTCGCCGACGCTCCGGGTCGTCTGCTCTCCGCCCCGCGGTCTTGACGGACGGCGGCGGCGGGGGTTGGCTGAGGCCATGGAATCCACCCCCTCCGCCTGGTCCGAAGCCGACTCCTTCCTCTCCGATCTGCTCGTCGGCCCCGACGCGGAACTCGAGGCGGCACTGACCGCCCAGCGGGCCGCGGGACTGCCCGAGATCGAGGTCGCGCCGGTCGCGGGCAAGCTGCTGAATCTGCTCGTCCGCATCAGCGGGGCGCGTCGGGTGCTCGAGGTCGGCACCCTCGGTGGCTACTCCACGATCTGGCTCGCCCGCGCCGTCGGCCCCGAGGGGCGTGTCGTGACGATCGAGGCCGAGTCGGACAACGCCTCTGTCGCCCGCGCCAGCATCGATGCCGCGGGCGTCGGCGACCGCGTCGACATCCGGGTGGGGAGGGGAGCCGATGTGCTTCCGACCCTGGTCGGCGGATTCGACCTGGTGTTCATCGACGCCGACAAGGAGTCGAACACGATCTACCTCGACTGGGCGGCGAAGCTCGGTCACCCCGGCACCGTGATCGTGCTCGACAACATCGGGCGTGAAGGCGAGATCGTGCGGGACGACAGCACCGACCCCAAGGTCGTCGGCACCCGAGAGGGACTCCGGATGCTGGGGGAGGACCCCCGATTCGACGCCACCGCCCTGCAGACCGTGGGTGCGAAGGGCTGGGACGGCTTCGCGATCGCCGTCGTGGTCTGACGCCGGCGGGTTCCGGACCGCGGTCCCTCCCTGTCGGGCGAGTCCCGGAGTCCGTCGGACGGCCGGGCTAGACTGAGCGCGGATCGACGACGCTCCACACAACGTTTTCCCCCTGAGCAAGGAGCACATCAGTGGCACTGATCGAGGCTGTAGGCGCACGCGAGATTCTCGACTCGCGCGGAAACCCGACCGTCGAGGTGGAGGTCCTCCTCGACGACGGCATCGTGCAGCGGGCGGCCGTCCCGTCCGGTGCATCCACCGGCGCGTTCGAGGCGTACGAGCTCCGCGACGGCGACAAGAGCCGTTATGGCGGCAAGGGCGTGCTCAAGGCCGTCGAGGCCATCATCGACGAGCTGGGCCCGGCGATCGAGGGTGTCGAGGCGAGCGAGCAGCGCATCGTCGACGAGATCCTGATCGACGTCGACGGCACCGAGAACAAGAAGCGCGTCGGCGCCAACGCCATCCTCGGTGTGAGCCTCGCGGTCGCCAAGGCGGCGGCCGACTCTGCCGACCTGCCGCTGTTCCGCTACCTCGGTGGCCCGAACGCGCACGTGCTGCCCGTCCCGCTGTTCAACGTCATCAACGGTGGCGAGCACGCCGACAACGGCATCGACATGCAGGAGTTCTTCCTCGCGCCGATCGGTGCCGAGACCTACTCCGAGGCACTCCGATGGGGCGTCGAGACCTACCACGTGCTGCGTGCCGAGCTGAAGGCGGCCGGCTACGCGACGGGTCTCGGTGACGAGGGCGGCTTCGCTCCCGACCTGCCCAGCAACCGCGAGGGTCTGGACTTCCTGGTGAAGGCGATCGAGAAGGCCGGTTTCACGCCGGGCACCGACATCGCCCTCGGTCTCGACGTCGCGGCGACCGAGTTCTTCAAGGACGGCGTCTACCGTCTCGACAACAAGGACTGGGACGCCGCCGCGCTCACCGAGTACTACGTCGGACTCGTCAACGACTTCCCGATCGTCACGATCGAAGACGCGCTGGCCGAAGACGACTGGGACAACTGGAAGCACCTCACCGACGCCCTGGGCGCCAAGGTGCAGCTGGTCGGCGACGACCTGTTCGTCACCAACCCGCAGCGCCTGGCCGACGGCATCAAGCGCGGTGTCGCCAACTCCCTGCTGGTCAAGGTCAACCAGATCGGCACGCTCACCGAGACGTTCGACGCGGTCAGCCTCGCGCAGCGCTCCGGCTACACGGCGATGCTCTCGCACCGCTCGGGCGAGACCGAGGACACCACGATCGCCGACCTCGTCGTCGCGACGAACGCGGGCCAGATCAAGGCGGGTGCGCCCGCTCGCAGCGAGCGCGTCGCGAAGTACAACCAGCTCCTGCGCATCGAGGAGGAGCTCGGCGACGCCGCGGTCTTCGCCGGCCGCTCGGCGTTCCCGCGCTACCAGGCCTGAGCGCAGCTGACACCACGAAGAAGCCGCCGACACGGCGGTGAACACCGCCGCCGAAGCGGCACGACGAAGGAGGAGCCGTGGCACGACGACCGGCTCCTCCTTCGGCGTCTCCCGGGCCGCAGCCGCAGCGCCCTGCAGGCAAGACCAGGGCGAAGACGAAGACGACCGCATCGGCGGCGTCCGTGCCGCGCGCAGCGGGGCGGACGCGCGGCGGGGCCCCTCGTGTCGACGTGCGCGAATGGGCCTCGGGTATCCGTCTCTCCGCCTTCTCGGTCATCATGCTCTCGCTCGTGGTGCTCGGCGCGTGGGTGCTCGTCCCGACGATCGGCACATTCATCGATCAGCGCCAGAAGATCGCCGCGCTCGAAGCGTCCGTGCAGGTGAGCGAAGACGAGATCGCCGCGCTCGTCGCCGAGCGCGAGCGCTGGAACGATCCCGCGTACATCACGACTCAGGCGCGTGAGCGCCTCTACTACGTCAAGCCGGGGGAAGTCGTCTACCTGATCGACAACGACCTCGACCCGTCCGCGCTGCCGCGCGAGCAGGACCCCGTGAGCGACACGCTCGAGGAGAAGCCGACGGACTGGATGCCGCAGCTGCTCCGCACCCTCGTCACGACCGGACTCAGCGATACCGCCGCGGTCGCTCCCTGAATGTTCGCTCCGAGCATCCTCTCGGGCGGCTCCCCTACGCTGGTGGGGTGACCACGCCGCCGTTCCCCGCACCCACGCCCGCCGAGCTCGCCGTCGTATCGGCCCAGCTCGGTCGTTCCGCCCGAGGTGTGGTGGGCATCGCGGCCCGTTGCGCGTGCGGCAACCCGACAGTGGTCGCGACCACCCCGCGGCTGCCGGACGGCACGCCGTTCCCGACGTTCTACTACCTGACGCACCCGGCGGCGACGGCGGCGATGTCGACGCTCGAGGCGACCCAGGTGATGCCGGAGCTCGCTGCTCTCCTCGTCGACGACGAGGATGTGGCGGCGGCCTATCTGGCCGCTCATGAGGCGTATCTCGCCGACCGGAGGCAGTTCGGCGAGGTCTCCGAGATCGACGGCATCTCCGCCGGCGGCATGCCGACGCGGGTGAAGTGCCTGCACGCACTGGCCGGGCACGCCCTGGCCGCAGGCCCCGGCGTGAATCCGATCGGCGATGCCGCGCTCGCGCGCTCGTCCTGGTCGCCGTCGGTCTGCCGCTGTGAAGAGCCCGGCGCCGCCGCCCGCGATGAGGCGGCATCCGCGGTATGACCGCACGCCGGACGCTGCGCAGCGCTGCCGCCATCGTGGTGGTCGCGGCGACTGTGCTGCTCCTCGGCGCCTCGGCGACTCCGCCGCCGATCCCCGACGACCCGGCCGATCCCGTGCGGGCGACGGAGTACTGGCTCGACGGGGCGAAGATCCGCGAGGCCTGGCAGACGACCCGCGGCAAGGGTGTGACCATCGCCGTGATCGACACGGGGATCGGCAAGGTCCCGCAGGTGTTCGGTGATGCGGTGGTCGGCGGTACCGACGTTTCCGGTGCCGGCACGCCGGACGGACGCACGCCCCTGGGCGCGGTCGACGGCAACCACGGCTCCTGGGTGGCATCCCTCGCCGCGGGGCGTGGCGCACCGGACGGCACCGGAATGATCGGCGTCGCCCCGGAGGCCAATCTGCTCTCGATCTCGGTGGGCTTCGGCGCCGCCGCGGCCGTGCCGTTCACGGAGCAGGTCGCGAAGGGAATGCGCTGGGCCGTCGACAACGGCGCCGACATCATCAACCTCTCGTTCACGACGAACACCCTCGACTGGGACGAGAGCTGGGACGATGCCTTCCTCTACGCGTTCGAGCATGACGTCGTGGTCGTCGTCGCGGCGGGTAACCGGGGCAGCGGCACGAACGTCATCGGTGCTCCTGCGACCATTCCCGGCGTGCTCACGGTGGGTGGTGTGGACCAGACGGGAACGGCGAGCATCGAGGCATCGACGCAGGGCATCACCATCGGGATCTCGGCCCCCAGCGAGGGGCTGATCGGGGTCTCCGCCGACGGCAGCGTCCAGCACTGGCGCGGAACGAGCGGTGCGGCACCCATCGTCGCCGGGATCGCGGCCCTGATCCGGTCGGCGCACCCGGACATCAAGGCGATCGACGTGATCAACCGGATCATCAAGACCGCGATCCCCGTCCCCGATGCCGAGAAGCCGCAGGATCCGCTCTACGGCTACGGACTGGTCGATGCGGAAGCGGCGATCTCCGCTGACATCGCTCCCGTGACCGAGAACCCGATGGGCGACCTGGCCGAGTGGATCCGCTGGTTCCGCCGTGCGGAGGCGGAACCGGAGCCCGTGCCGAGCATGACGCCGGTCGCCGTGCCCCCGCTTCCGGCCGCTGACTCGCCGACTGAGGCCGGTTCACCGTTGCTTCCCAGCGCGGATTCACTGCGCTACGGTACCCTGCCGCTCATTGCGCTCACCGTCCCTGGTATCCTGGTAGCGCTTGGCGTCACCGCAGCTGCCCGGCGCATCCGATCGGCGCGCGTTTCCGTACGCCAAATCCCCGACTCCGAGGAGTAGTTCTTCTGTGCCTCAGAACAGCACTGTGCCCAAGATTCTGATCGTCGGCGGAGGGTACGCGGGCTTCTACACCGCGTGGAAGCTCGAGAAGCACCTGCGCAAGGGCGAGGCCGACGTCACCATGGTCGACCCGCTGCCGTACATGACGTACCAGCCGTTCCTCCCCGAGGTCGCCGCCGGTTCCATCGAGGCCAGGCACTCGGTCGTGGCGCACCGTCGTCACCTCAAGCGCACCCACGTCCTCACCGCCAAGGTGACGAACATCAACCACGCGCAGAAGGTCGCGACGATCACGCCGCCGGTGGGCGAGCCGTACGAGTTCGCCTACGACCAGATCGTCGTCACCGCGGGTGCGGTGTCCCGTACCTTCCCGATCCCCGGCATCGCCGACAACGCGATCGGGCTCAAGACCATCGAGGAAGCCGTCGCGATCCGTGACAAGGTCATGTCGAACTTCGACAAGGCGGCCTCGCTGCCGGCCGGTCCCGAGCGCGACCGGCTGCTCTCGGTCGTCGTCGTCGGCGGTGGCTTCGCGGGAATCGAGGTGTTCGCCGAGCTGCGTTCGCTGGCCTCCTCGCTCGTCAGCAAGTACCCGCAGATCAGCTTCGAGGACACGCACTTCCACCTCATCGAGGCGATGGGCCGCATCATGCCCGAGGTCTCGCTGAAGACCAGCGAATGGGTCCTGAAGGACCTGGCCAAGCGGGGCGCCAACGTGCACCTCGACACCCAGGTCACCGGTGCGATCGACGGCAACGTCGAGCTCTCCACGGGCGAGGTCATCCCGACCGACGTGATCGTGTGGACCGCCGGTGTCATGGCCAACCCGACCGTCGTTCGCGGCGGCGACCTGCCCGTCGAGGAGCGCGGTCGTATCCAGACGCGTGCCGACCTGCGCGTCGGCACCCCTGAGGCCTTCGTCGAGGGCGCCTGGGCGGCCGGAGACGTGTCGGCGGTCCCCGATCTCTCGGGCGGCGGCGTCGGCGGCTTCTGCGTGCCGAACGCTCAGCACGCCGTGCGACAGGCGAAGCTCCTCGCGAAGAACCTCGTGGCCGTCCTCCGCGGCGAGAACCCCCGGGAGTACTTCCACAAGAACATGGGCGCGGTGGCGGGTCTCGGCCTGTACAACGGTGTCTTCCAGTCGGGCAACCTCGCCCTCAAGGGCTTCGTGGCCTGGGTCGCGCACCGTGGCTACCACGGTCTCGCGATGCCGACGTGGGAGCGCAAGTTCCGCGTCATCTGGGGCTGGTGGAACAACCTGTGGCTCGGTCGCGACCTGGTGAACCTCGAGACCGTGCAGAACCCGCGCTACGTCTTCGAGGAGTTCGCCGCTCGCCCGCGTCCGGCCGCCCCTGCAGCTCCCGCGGCAGATGCCGCTCCCGCCGCGAAGTCGGAGCCGCCCGTGAAGAAGACGGCGGCGAAGGCAGCCCCGGCGGCATCGGCGGAGACGACGACGAAGCCCGCCGCCAAGAAGCCTGTGGCGAAGAAGGCTCCTGCGAAGAAGGCGGCCGAACCCATCGAGGCCGCGGCGAAGTAGGAGGCCTTCCGAACACCACGATCGGCCCCGTGCGCTCCTGCGCCGGGGCCGATCGTCGTTCTCGGGGGAGTGGACTCCGAGGCGACGCACAGGTGGAGCCGGTAACGTCACCCGGGCAAGGGGAGTACTCCCGAATGCGGCGACGTCGTCATTACGAGCACGAGATCGTGCTCCGGCCCGCCGGCCCGTGAGGGTGGAGGAGACCTTGGCACCCGCATCGCGGGCTGTCGAGTGAACCCTGCCGTCGTTCCGACGTCGTGGATCCGCGGGGGCCCGCACCACGAAAAGGACCACACATGGGCAAGCTCTCCCGTCTGATCGGACTCGCTTCCGAAGCGCTCGACAAGAACACCGGTTCCGGGCGCAGCGGTCAGCCGGCGGACGGATCCCGCTCGACGGACTGGGGTGGGATGCTCCGTGGCGCGGTCGACGCTGTTCGCGGGCCGGCGGATCCCGCGCGTCCGTCGGATGCGAGCGGTCGCCCCGCACCGGCGGACCCCTATGCGCCGCCCACCGCACCGGGCTTCCGTGATCGCGCCGCGAATGCCGCGCCCGCTTCCGGCGACCCGTACGCGCCTCCCGCTTCTGGGGCCTCCCGTGCACCCCGGACCGCCTCCGACGCAGATCGAGCAGCCATCGCACGCTACGACTACCTGGTGCAGACGGCTGACCCGCAGCAGATCGAGCAGATCCATCGTGAGGCCTTCGCCCGGCTGACGCCCGAACAGAGGATCCTCGTCGAGGCGCGCATGCGCGAGGAATTCGCCCCGGGGGAGCGCCCTCGGTCGTCGTCTCCGGATGATCTCGCACGCGCGGCCGGACGTGCCGAAGCCCTGAAGCCTGGGCGGATGCGGGGGCTGTTGTCGCGCGTGCGCGGCGCGGGCGTCGGCGGAGCGGCGGTCGTCGCGGGCGGCGCGGCCGTCGGACTGCTGGGGGCCGTCGCCGGCGGCGCCGTGCTCAGCACCGTCGCCGGACCGCTTCTCGAGCAGGCGGCGAACATCGGGGTCGACTTCGGAGCGTTGGCAGAGGGCGTCGATGTCGAGGCCCTGGCGTCGGGCATCGACGTCGAGGCGCTCGCGGGTGGGGCGGAAGGCATCCTCGGCTCCGCCGGCGAGGCGGCCTCCGGCCTCGGTGACGCGGCGACGGGGTGGGGCGAACGGCTCGGCGACCTCGGGATCCCCGGCATCGGCGACATCTTCGGACGCTGATCCCGGATGATCCTCACGACTGACGCCGAGCACGGTTTCACCGGACTCACGGGGTTCGCCGCGGATGTGCTCACCGCGCTCGGAGACGTCGGGGTCGGCGCGCTCGTCTTCCTCGAGGTGCTGATCCCGCCGATCCCGAGCGAGGTGATCCTGCCGTTCGCGGGATACCTCAGCCAGAGCGGCCACCTGAATCTCGGCTGGCTCATCTTCTGGAGCACGCTGGCGTCATGGCTGGGTGCCTTGCTGCTGTACGGGCTGGGGGCCGCGATCGGCATGCGGCGGGCCGTGCGGATGCTGGCGGCGACCCGGCTGGTGAGCCGGTCCGATCTGGAACGAGGAGCGGACTGGTTCGTCCGCAGCGGGGGATGGACGGTGCTGGTGGGACGCATGGTGCCCGGCGTCCGGAGTCTGATCTCGATCCCGGCGGGCGCATCCCGCATGAATCTCGTGACGTTCAGCGTCTACACGATCATCGGAAGCGGGCTCTGGAACACGCTGCTCCTCGGCGTCGGGGCGGCCCTCGGCACCCAGCACGAGCAGCTGGAGCAGTATCTGGGTTACCTCGATTACGCCGTGTACACGGCGATCGCGATCGCGCTGGTGGTCCTGGTCGTTCGACGCATACGTGAGGCGGCAGGTGAGCGGAAGGCCGTCGCACGGGTCGAGGACTGAACTCGAACGTGCCCCCGCTGGGACTCGAACCCAGACTGAAGCGATTTTAAGTCGCCTGCCTCTGCCATTGGGCTACGGGGGCCGTGACGTCAGCCTATCGCCGCGCCCGGATGCGACGCGGTGCCACAGAGGGTGATCCGGAGTCCGGGGAGGCCGTAGGGTGGGGGAGTGCTCGACCTCATCGACGAACTGAGCCCCGTCCATGGTGCGCCCGCGGTCGCCCCCGAGTGGGAGGACCCGGCCCGCTATTGGCCGCGCCTGTCCGCGGCGACCGGACATCTGTCCGCGCCCGTCGCGGTGATAGATCGAGAGGCCCTCCGTTACAACGCGATGGATCTCCTGGTGCGTGCGGGCGGACTCCCGATCCGCGTGGCATCGAAGTCGGTGCGCGTGCGCTCCGTGCTCGACGCGGTGCTGCGACTCCCGGGATTCCACGGCATCCTCGCGTTCACCCTCGAGGAGGCGCTCTGGCTCGCCGAGACCCACGACGACATCATGCTCGGCTATCCGACCGTCGACCGTGCAGGGCTAGAGCGGCTCTTCGCCGATGAGCAGGCGGCCCAGCGCATCACGTTGATGGTCGACGACCTCGTCCACCTCGATCTGATCGACAGCGTCGCGGGTCCAGCGGCGCGCCCCGAGCTCCGTGTCGCGATCGATGTCGACGCCTCCTGGCGTTCCTCCCTGCTCGGCCACATCGGCGTGCGTCGCTCGGCCCTCTTCAGCGCGGGAGAGGTGGCGGCGTTCGCCCGCAAAGTCGTCGCGCGCCCGGGGTTCCGCCTCGTCGGACTGCAGATGTACGACGCGCAGATCGCGGGACAGGGCGACGACGCCGGTCCCGATGCGCCGCTGATCCGCATGGTGCAGGCGCGTTCGCGCAGCGAGCTGCGCGAACGGAGGGCGGCCATCGTCTCCGCGGTCGGCGCGATCGCTCCTCTCGAGATCCTGAACGGCGGAGGGACCGGGTCGCTCGAGTTCACGGGGAGCGACGAGTCGCTCACCGAGGCGAGTGCGGGCAGCGGGCTTCTCGGCGGCCATCTGTTCGACGGCTACCGCTCGTTCCGTCCGGCTCCGGCATCAGCCTTCGCGTTCGACGTGGTGCGTCGCCCGGCCGTCGATATCGCCACCGTGCTCGGCGGAGGGTGGATCGCCTCCGGTCCGGCTCTTGCCTCGCGTCAACCGCGTGCGGTGTGGCCGGAGGGCCTCCGCACGCTGTCCCGTGAGGCCGCAGGTGAGGTGCAGACGCCTTTGCAGGGCCCCGCAGCAACCGCGCTGGGCGTGGGGGACCGGGTCTGGTTCCGGCATGCCAAGAGCGGGGAGCCGGCCGAACGCATCGAGAGCTACCACCTGGTCTCGGGCGACGACATCATCGACGAGCTGCCGACCTATCGCGGCGAGGGAAAGGCCTTCCTGTGACGAGAATCGGCGGCACCTGGCAGAACTGGGGTCGCTCGGCCGCGGTGCGACCCGTGCGCGTGGAGCGTCCGCGCAGCCCGGAGGGTGTGCAGCGCGCGGTGCTCGCCGCCGTGAAGCACGGACTTGCGGTGAAGGCGGTCGGTGCCGGGCACAGCTTCACCGGGATCGCCGTCGCACCGGGCGTGCTGCTGGAGCTGGACGACCTGCAGGGACTCGTCTCGGCGGATGCCGTGACCGGGCGCGTGACACTGCTCGCGGGCACCAGACTGCACCGCATCCCCGGGCTGCTCGCGCCGTACGGTCTCGCGATGGAGAATCTGGGCGACATCGATCGGCAGTCGATCTCGGGGGCCATCTCCACGGGCACCCATGGCACCGGCGCCGAATACGGCGGCCTCGCGACCCAGGTCGTCGGCGTCACGATGGTCACCGCCGCCGGCGAGTTCCTGCGCATCGACGACGATCACGAGGGCGACCTCCTTCCCGCCGTGGCCCTCGGCCTCGGAGCGCTCGGCATCCTCGTCGACGTGACCCTCCAGTGCGTCCCCGCGTTCGTCATGCACGCGATCGACGAGCCGTTGCCGCTCGACGAGGTGCTCGCGACGCTCGACGAGCGCGTGGCCGGATCCGACCACTTCGAGTTCTACTGGTTCCCGCACACGGACGTGGCGCTGACCAAGCGGCAGACCCGTCTTCCGGAGGCCACGGTGCGCAAGCCGCTCCCCGTGGTCGGACGATGGATCGATGAGACGCTGCTCTCCAACGGCGTCTACCGGGTGGTCTGCGCCGCGGGCCAGGCCGTGCCGGCGATCACACCGTCCTTCAGCCGGCTCGCGGTGAAGCTCACCGGTGATCGTGAGTACACCGAGCTCTCGCATCGCGTGCTCATCCAGAGCAGGACCGTGCGGTTCCGAGAGATGGAGTACGCGATCCCCGCGGAGAATGTCGTCCCGGCGTTTCAGGCGGTGCGAGCGCTCATCGCTCAGCGCGGATGGCGGATCGAGTTCCCGATCGAGGTGCGCTTCGCCGCCGCCGATGATCGCTGGCTGTCGACGGCACACGGGCGGGCGAGCGCCTACGTCGCCGTTCACCGATACTGGCGCGCCGACCCCACGGAGTACTTCGGGGCCGTGGAGGAGATCATGCTCGAATTCGGCGGACGCCCGCACTGGGGCAAACTCCACACGCTCACGGCGGAGACGCTCCGCGAGCGCTACCCGCGATTCGACGACTTCGTCGCGCTGCGCGACCGTCTGGACCCGGAGCGTCGCTTCGCGAACCGCTATCTCGAGCGTGTCCTCGGCGTCTGAGACGGTCGCCAAGTCGGCTTCTGATGCCCAGTCCACGTGCAGACTGCGCGTCTAAGATGAGAGAAACACGAGGAAGGGTGGGCCTCTGATGGAATGGCTCGTGCCGGTACTGATCGTTGTCGGAGTGATCCTGCTCGTCGGCATCTATCTGTGGGCCACGTACAACTCGCTGGTGCAGCTGAACGTCCGCGTCGATGAGGCGTGGAGCGGAATCACGGTGCAGCTCAAGCGACGAGCCGACCTCATCCCCAACCTCATCGAGACGGTGAAGGGGTATGCCTCACACGAGAAGGCCGTCTTCGAGAACGTCACCCGTGCGCGCGCCGAGACCCTGTCAGCCGGTGGCCCCGGCGAGGCGGGCATCGCCGAGGGTCACCTCCAGCAGGCGCTGCGCAGCCTCTTCGCGGTCGCCGAGGCGTACCCACAGCTCCAGGCGAGCACCAACTTCCTCCAGGTACAGCAGGCTCTCGTCGACACGGAAGACAAGATCCAGGCCGCGCGCCGGTTCTACAACGGTGGCGTGCGCGAGCTCAACACCAAGATCAAGGTGTTCCCGAACAACCTGTTCGCCAAGGGACTGGGCTTCTCCGAGCGTGAGTTCTTCGAGGTCGCGGACAGCAGCGCCATCTCCGAACCGCCGCGCGTGCAGTTCTGACGACGCCGCGCACTGACGATTCCGTGCACTGACGATTCCGCGCACTGAGGACTCCGCTCACCAGACCGACAGGTCGATCCCGTCGGCGGTGAACGACACGTCGCCGCGCAGGGTCCACGAGTCCGTCCGGTAGGTGGTCGTGCGGGCTTCGCCGTCCTGGCCGGTCCCGGTGACCGTGGACACGAGCACGCCGCCCTCCGCCGTGAAGCCCGTCGGTGTCAGCGCGATCGTGGGCACGGCGTCGATGCGGTAGCGGATGCCGGTGACCTCGCGGAACTCCGTGCCCCACGGGATGCGGATGCCGCACCCGTCGGGAGCATCGGCGGCGGGCGCGGTACAGGCGTCGAGGCGCTCGTCGAGCTGGGACTGCGCGGCCGCGGTCGCCTCCGGGCGCAACGCGGCCTCGATCGCAGCCGCGGCGTTGTCGCCGGGCAGCACCTGCACGGTGCTGCCGCCGGAGAGCAGCGACGCCGGTGCCGCGGCGATCGCGTAGGTCGCGGGCAGCAGTGCGAGCTTCTCCCGGGCGGGCATCGCGATCTCGCCGATCCCGACGTCGGAGCCGATCGTCGAATCGACGGTCAGGGTGCCGAGCCCTGAGCCGTCGACCGTCCAACGGCCCTCGACAGGAGTCAGCGTCAGCTGTGCCGTGCGCCTCTCATCCTCGAGCAGGAAGGCGATGTCGACGGTGGCGGTGGTCGCGTCCGGGTCCTCTCGCACAGCCGTCACCGCCGCATCCTCGATCAGCGCGGTCGCTGCGGTGAAGGCGTCGAGCGCGGGTGCGGTGACGGCGATCCCGGTCGCCGTCACCGCATCGGCGTCGCCGGACTCCAGGGCGTGCAGATAGTCACGTGCCGCCTGCTCTGGTGTAGGAGGCCGCATCGTCAGCTGCCAGAGCCACAGTCCGGCGGCGATCACGACGACACCCGCGACACCGCCGACCAGCCACCACGCGCGCCTGCTCATGCCGGATGCTCTCGCGCATGGACGTGTCGCCGCACCGACGGGTCGGGCCCGCCGCCCCTCAGCGCCGTATGCAGTGCTTCGGTGGCATCGCCCCAGCCCGACACCGAGACGTGCTCCAGCCCCTGCCACGTCGCGGCGAGCGTCAGCTCCGCCGCAATCCGCTCGGCGTCCCCGGGGCGGGCTTGCGGCTCCCACCATGCGGACTGCACCTGCAATGTGGAGGTGGCACGGTCGGCCTTGAGGTCGACCCGTGCGACGATGCGGTCCCCGACGAGGACCGGCAGCGAGTAGTAGCCGTACCTGCGCTTCTCGGCGGGCACGTAGATCTCGATGCGGTAGTCGAGATCGAACACGCGCAGCGCCCGCTCCCGGAACCACACGACCGGATCGAAAGGGGTCAGCACAGCCGCGGCCTCGATCTTCCGGGGCAGGACGGCATCCCGGTGCCGCCAGGCGGGGAGCGGGCGACCGCCGCGCTCCCATCCGCGCACCTGCACGGACTGCAGCTCGCCCGTGTCGACGAGCTCGGCGATCGATCGGGCGACCGCGGCCCGATCGCGGATCCGGTAGTAGTCGGCGAGATCGGACTGCGTCGCGACGCCGCTGGAGCGGGCCGCACGACGCGTCAACTCGAGGATCGCATCGCTGCGCGAGATCTGCTGCGAGCGGATGTCGTCGGGGATGACGTGTTCGGCCAGCGCATACGTGCGCTCGAAGCCCCTGCGTCCGCTGACGGCCACATCTCCCGTGCGCCAGAGATGCTCGAGTGCGAGCTTCACCTCGTCCCAGTCCCACCATGTTCCGCGCTCCCGTGGCGCGTCGGCGCGGAGGTCGGCGGGGCGGAGAGGGCCGCGGGCGCGCAGCTCGTCCTGCACCCACTGCACCGTCCGCGCGTTGCTGCTCATCCACGAGTCCTCGCCCGCCCACCGTCGCCGGAAGTCCTCCATGCGGAACCGCCAGAGCGGCCAGTCCTCGATCGGGATGAAAGTCGCCTCGTGCGCGAGGTACTCCACATAGTGCGTCGTGCGCGACAGGAAGACCCGGTCGAGGAGCGCGGGCTCGTAGACCCCGAGGCGGGAGAAGAGCGGCAGGTAGTGCGAGCGCGCGAAGACGTTCACCGAGTCGATCTGGAGCACGCCGAGGCGGTCCATCACGCGGTGCACCTGGCGTGCGGACACGGAGCCCGGCCGCGCGCGGGAGAACCCCTGAGCAGCCAGGGCGATACGACGTGCCTGGGTGGGGCTGAGGGTTTCCGTCACGTCGTCAGGCTATCGCCGGGTGCCGACATCGCGCCCGGATGCGGAAGGATGCCGAAGGATGCCGAAGGATGCGTCGAACGGCATACGGCATGACCGTAGACTTGGGCGATGAGCGAGGACCAGCGACACCGGCTGCGAGATCTCTTCCGTCCGCGCCCGGTCTCCACCGACCGCACCGTGACGACCGAGGCCGATGAGGCGGTGCCCCTGCCACTGCGGATCACCGCGGGCTATGCCTGGCGGCTGCTGCTGATCGCCGCGGCGATCGGTGTCTTCATCTGGCTCGTGATGCTGCTCAAGCTCCTGGTCATCCCCTTGATGGTCGGCATCCTCATCACGGCCCTGCTGTGGCCGGCATTCTCCTGGATGCTGCGGCGCGGTCTCCCGCGCTGGCTCGCGATCGCGATCTCGCTGATCGGCACGGCGGCCATCGTGACCGGTCTGCTGTGGCTGGTCGTCTGGCAGGTCCGTGCCCAGCTGCCGGACGTGCAGAAGAGCACGGCCGAGGCTTTCGATCAGTTCCAGGTCTGGCTCCATGAGGGTCCGTTGCATCTGTCCGACTCCCAGATCGCCGACTATCTCCAACAGGGCCTCGACTTCCTCAACGAGCAGACGCAGGCGCTCTGGACGGGCGCGTTGGCCATCGGAACGACCGTGGGACACGTCGCCACCGGCGCGCTGCTGTCGCTGTTCATCCTCATCTGCCTGCTCGCCGACGGTGCCGGCATCTGGCGCTGGACGCTCAAGATCTTCCCGCGCACCTCCCGCCCGGCCGTGGACGGTGCCGCTCGCAACGGCTGGACCACGGTCGTGAACTACGCGCGGACCCAGATGTTCGTGGCGACCATCGACGCCATCGGCATCGGACTCGGCGCCTTCCTCCTCCAGGTGCCCCTCGCGCTCCCGGTCGCCGTGCTGGTGTTCCTCGGCTCGTTCATCCCGATCGTGGGTGCCGTCGTGACCGGCGCCGTCGCCGTCTTCCTCGCTCTCGTCTACAACGGCCCCTGGATCGCTCTGTGGATGCTGGTGGTCGTGCTGGCCGTGCAGCAGATCGAGGGCCACATCCTGCAGCCGATCATGATGGGCTCGGCGGTCAAGGTGCACCCGCTCGCCGTCGTCCTCGTGGTGGCCGGAGGCGCGATGATCGCCGGCATCCCCGGAGCCCTCTTCGCCGTACCGCTGGCGGCGTTCGTGAACGTCGCGGCAGTGACCATCAGCTCGGGATCCTGGCGCACCGGCGCCGGGCCGAGCGGAGACCTAATCTGGAGCACAGTTCCGCGCGAGCGGAGACGGAGGAATCGATGAGCGCAGTCCCCAGCCTGACCGAGTTCGAGCACGCAGCTCAGAGTCTGGCTGAGGTGATTTCGCACACGCCGACGCTGCCGTCGCGAGCCCTCTCCGACATTCTCGGGGCTCCCGTCGTGCTGAAGATGGAGAATCTTCAGCGCACGGGATCCTTCAAGATCAGAGGAGCGGCCTACCGGCTGTCGAAGCTGAGCGCCGAGGAGCGTTCCCGCGGCGTCGTCGCCGCGTCCGCCGGCAACCACGCGCAGGGTGTGGCTCTGGCGGCGCAGGCACTCGGCATCCCCGCCACGATCTTCATGCCGCTGGGGGTGCCGGTCCCCAAGCTGCTCGCCACGCGCGGCTACGGTGCGGAGGTCGTGCTGGAAGGGGAGACGGTGGCGACCTCGCTGCGTCTCGCGGCCGAGTTCTCCGAGCGCACCGGCGCCGTGCTGATCCATCCCTTCGATCACCGCGACGTCGTCATCGGGCAGGGGACACTCGGCCTCGAGCTCCTGGAGGACGCTCCCGACGTCGACACGGTCGTGCTCGGCATCGGCGGTGGCGGCCTCATCGCGGGCGTCGCGGCGGCCGTCAAGGCGCGCGCCGCCGAACTCGGACGCACCGTCCGCATCATCGGCGTGCAGGCGGAGAACGCCGCGGCGATGCCGCCGTCGCTCGCAGCCGGTGAGCCGGTCGACATCGTCACGCGTCCGACCATCGCCGACGGCATCCTGGTGGCGCGCCCCGGCGCCATCCCCTTCGACATCATCAAGGATCTCGTCGACGAGGTCGTCACCGTCTCGGACGACGACCTGGCGCGGGCGATCCTCATCCTCCTGGAGCAGGCGAAGGTCGTCGTGGAACCCGCCGGTGCTGCCGGTGTGGCCGCGATCCTCTCCGGCAAGGTCTCGGCATCGGGAACGACGATGGCCGTGCTGTCGGGCGGCAACATCGATCCGCTCCTGCTGCAGCGCGTGGTCTCGCACGGGCTCGCGGCGTCCGGCCGCTATCTCACGATCCGCATCCCGCTGCCCGATCGTCCCGGTCAGCTGGCGCGCGTGTCCGAGCTCATCGCCGAGGCCGGTGCGAACGTGATCGAGGCGATGCACACCCGGCACGGTCACGGGCTCCAGATCAGCGAGGTCATCCTCGAACTCAGCGTCGAGACGCGTGGTCCGGAGCACTCGGAGCACACGCTCGATACGCTGCGCCGCGCCGGCTTCGAGCCCATCCTCGTCCCGGATTGATCGGCACACCTCGTGCAGACGAGAGCGCCCCGGCATCCGTGTGGATGCCGGGGCGTTCTGCGCTGCGGGCGACTAGCCCGTGTAGGTCTCGACCTTGACGATCTCGACGCTGATCGAGCGGCCGTTGGGGGCCTCGTACGACGACTTCTCGCCGACCTTGAGGCCGAGGATGGCCTGGCCGAGCGGGCTGGCCTCGCTGTAGACGTCGAGATCGCTGCCGGCAGCGATCTCGCGGCTGCCCAGGAGGAAGACCTCTTCGCCACCGGCGACGACGGCGGTGACCACGGTTCCGGGCTCGACGATGCCCCGGCTGGCCGGAGCCTCGCCGACCTTGGCCGTCTTCAGCAGGCCCTCGAGCGTGCGGATGCGCGCCTCCTGCTTGCCCTGCTCGTCCTTCGCGGCGTGATATCCGCCGTTCTCCTTGAGGTCGCCCTCTTCGCGAGCCGCCTCGATGCGCTTGGCGATCTCGTCGCGGCCGAAGGTGGACAGGTGCTCCAGCTCGGCGACGAGCCGGTCATACGCTTCCTGCGTGAGGAAGGGAACCTGAGCATCGGTGGACATGACGAAGCTCCTTCTTTCGGGATCCCTCCGGCATGCTGCGGGGGATATGCCAAGACGCCCCGGCACGGTGCCGGGGCGTCGTCTTGTCTGGCACGAGTCTAGGCGACCCAGCAGGTGTTCACCAAACCTGTCGTCGCCGCGGCGACCGTCGGGATGGAGACCGAACGGGCCTGTGAGTGGCTCTCTCCGGCCTCGATCTCGACGATCTTCCAGCCGACGACTCCGAACTCCTCGTCGAGCGCTTCCACGGCGCACACGACGTCCTTGCCCTGCACCCCGGTGACCTGGAATGTGATGTTCACGGAGTGCTCGTCGACGAGCTCGAAGCCCAGATCATCCGCATCGACCGATGCCATCGACTGGGCGACGGTCATCCAGCTGAAGGCGCCGACGAGGAGGAGCGCGACGGCGCCGCCGATGATCCACGGCATCCGGCGCCGTCGGGTTCGGCCATAGCGTTCGTCGAGCTGTTGCGCGGTCGTCACAGGTGGGTCTTCCCGGTCGTTAGGCTGGTGTTACCAGGTTATGCGACCTGCGTACGAAAGGTCGATTCATGCTCGCTCTGACCGAGACCCCGATGCCGACGCCCAGCATGACGGTCGATCCGGTCTCCGTGACCCCGGGGTTCGTCGGTTTCGCTGTGATCGTCGTCATCGTGATCGCGGTCATCCTGCTGATCTGGGACATGAACCGCCGCATCCGCCGAGTCCGGTACCGCGAAGAGGTGCGCGAAGAGCTCGACGCCGAGGAGGCCGCGCGCGCCGAGGGAGACGCGGCCGCTCCTGGGACGAGTGCGCCGACGTCCGACGGCACGGGCGCTTCCGACGACGACACCCCTGCGCGCTGACGGGTCGTTACGGCGCGCCCAGGGAGGGCGACAGCGGTGCCAGAGCGATGAGCAGGCATGCCGTCCAGTGGCACAGGAACGCGAGCACCGTGCACACGTGGAAGATCTCGTGGAACCCGAAGTGGCCCGGCCACGGGTTCGGCTTCTTGAGGGCGTAGACGATGGCGCCTCCCGTGTAGAGGAGCCCGCCGACGATCACCAGCACCATCATCGCGAAGTTCGCGTTCATGAGGTCGACGATGTACATCACGGCCGCCCAGCCGAGAAGCAGATAGAGCGCGACGTACAGCCAGCGTGGCGCGTGGATCCAGAACACGCGGAAGAGGATGCCCACCAGTGTGCCTCCCCAGACCAGGCACAGGAGCAGCACGCCCTTCTCCGGAGGGAGTGCCAGGACGGCCAGGGGTGTGTACGTGCCGGCGATGAGCAGCAGGATGTTGGCGTGGTCGATGCGCTTGAGCAGCACCCGCACCTTCGGCTGCCAGTCGAAGCGGTGGTAGAGCGCGGAATTGCCGAAGAGCAGCATCGACGTGAGCATGAACACCGCGGAAGCCCATTTCGCCGCGGCGCCTTCGGCGGCGACGATCAGCACGACGCCGGCGATGATCGCCACAGGGAACGTGCCCGCGTGGATCCAGCCCCGCCAGGTCGGCTTGATGTCGACCGCAGCGTCCGCCGCCGCAGCCTCGAGCAGCGGCAGCTGGGGAACGTCGGGACCGGAGGGCTCGGGAGTGCTCACGTGCTCACTCTAAGCGGATGCGCATACCGCGTGAGGCACATATCTCAGCGTCCGCACAAGGCGGCGGAAGGTGCGACAGGGTAGCGTGGGTGGGTGATGTCACGCGAGAGCCAGGGGCGAGGGCCGCTGTATCGGCTCTACACGAACCGGCTGCGTCGCCACCTCGATCCCGCGTCCGTGCCGCATCACGTCGCGATGATGATCGACGGCAACCGTCGTTGGGCACGCCAGCTCGGACTCGACACCCCGGCGGAGGGACACCGCGCGGGTGCGGCGAAGATGCGCGAGTTCCTGGGCTGGTGCGATGAGCTCGGCGTTCGAGTGGTGTCGCTGTATCTCCTCTCCAGCGACAACCTCCGAAAGCGCGACTCCGGCGAGCTGGCCGACCTCATCGAGATCATCGCCGAGCTCGCCGAGGCGCTGTCGCAGGAGAGCAACTGGCGGGTCAAGCATGTCGGCCGCTCCGACATCCTGCCCACCGAGCTCGCCCGCGTGCTCGCCGACGCCGAGGAGCGGACGAAGGACCATACCGGGCTGCACGTGAACCTCGCCGTCGGCTACGGCGGACGCAACGAGATCGTCGACGCCGTGCGGAGCATCATCACCAAGCACGAAGCGTCCGGCGGCACGATGGAGGATCTCGCCGCGCACCTCACCCCCGAGATGATCGGGGAGCATCTCTACACCGGCGGGCAGCCCGATCCCGACCTCGTGATCCGCACGAGCGGCGAGCAGCGGCTCAGCGATTTCCTGCTCTGGCAGAGCGCCCACAGCGAGTTCTACTTCGTGGAGGCGCTGGGTCCCGACCTCCGCCAGGTGGACTTCCTCCGGGCGATCCGCGACTACGCCGACCGAGACCGACGCTTCGGCCGCTGAGTGGACACCTGGCGCGTGCGGCGCCGTGCCACAATGACGAAGTGAGCACTTTCCAGGACTATGTCGACACGTTCGACAACGAGTCCGGCTATCTGAACTGGGCGGCCTTCGGGCCGCTGTCGCCGTCCGTCCGCGAAGAGGTCTTCGCCGACGCGGATCTTCTGGGCAGCGGACGGCCCTCCTCCCTCTCCCTCGTCGCGGAGCGCATCGGTCAGGCGCAGGAGCTCGTGGCGGAGATGCTCGGCGCGGAAGCCGATGACGTCACGCTGCAGCCGTCATCGACGAACGGCCTCATGCATGCGCTGTTCGGACTCTCCGGCGCGGTGATCGCGAGCACCGCCGAGTTCCCGAGCGTGAGCCTCACCGTGGAGCGGGCAGCCGCGGCATCCGACCGCGCGGTGACGCCGCGCTGGATCACACCCGACGACGGGCGGGTCACACCGGACGCGGTGATCGAGGTGCTCGACGACGAGGTCGTCGCGCTGGCCGTGAGTCACGTGGACTTCCGCACCGGGTATCGCGCGGACCTCGCCGCGTTGCGCGAGGCGATCGGCCCCGATCGTCTGCTCATCGTCGACACCGTGCAGTCGTTCGGAGTGGTCGACGTCGACTACACGGCCGCGGACGTCGTCGTCGGACACGGCTACAAGTGGCTGCGCGCGGGGCGAGGCAGCGCATTCGCCTGGTTCTCGCCGCGGGCGAGGGAGCGGATCTCCCCGGTGCTCTCGGGGATCACCGGGACGACGGCCACCGACCTGTTCGTCGATGAGCTGCCGGCGCCCGCCCCCTCGGCCAGAGCATTCACCATCAGCCAGCCCGACACCCTCGCCGCCGGTCGGCTCGCGATCGGAGTCCGCGATATGCGCGATGCCGGTGTGGCCGCGATCGAGGAACGGCTCGCCGAACACGTCGACACCGTGATCGAGATCGCCGACCGACACGGCATCGAGGTGAGCTCCCCGCGCGAGCGCACGCAGCGCGCCGGCATCGTGGCTCTCGCGCCGGAGGAGCCTGCACGCCTCGCCGCCGCGCTCGCCAACGCCGGGATCGTCGTGACGGCGCGTGGCTCCTCGGTGCGGATCGCTCCGCACGCGGGGACGGATGCGGCGACCTTCGCTCTTCTCGATGACGCCTTGCACACGTTCGGCAACGAGACGTTCATCAGCGTGTAACGAATCGATGGCGTGTCGAATGCGCGTTAATCCCTCACGCGGTCGTACGTTCTAGGCATCGGGCAAGGCGCCCGTTCGGGTCGGCCTCAGGTTCGCGACTCGTGACCCCCTGGTCGACTTGTTCGAATAGCCGGGATTCCCCGGGTCGGGAGTGGGTCGTGACCACACGTACAGCGCAGCAGGCCACCAGCACCGCGCAGCAGTCCACCCGTAAGACGACGAGGCGAGCATCATCCGCCGATCCGGATCAGGATCTGCGCACGTATGTCCTCGACACCTCGGTGCTGTTGAGCGATCCGCAGGCGTTCTTCCGATTCGCGGAGCACTCGGTCGTCCTCCCCGTCGTCGTGATCACGGAACTCGAGGGCAAACGACACGACCCGGAGATCGGCTACTTCGCGCGGCAGGCACTCCGCCACCTCGACGACCTGCGGATCGAGCACGGTCGGCTGGACTTTCCCGTGGAGGTCGGCGAGGGCGGGACACTGCGGGTCGAGCTTGCGAACACCGACTCCTCGGTGCTGCCCGCCGGCATCCGGCTCAGCGACAACGACACCCGCATCCTCTCGGTCGCCATGCACCTCTCCCAGGACGGCCAGGACGTCACGATCGTCTCGAAGGACCTGCCCATGCGCGTCAAGGCTGCGTCGCTCGGGCTGCGCGCCGAGGAGTACCTCGCCGAGCAGGCCGTGGACTCCGGGTGGACCGGCATCTCGACACTCGACCTCTCCGGCGACGACATCAGCGACCTGTACGAGAGCGAGGTCGGGCTCAGCGAGCAGGCTCGTGGCCTTCCGGTGAACACCGGCCTGATCATCCACTCCGAGCGCGGATCGGCCCTCGGGCGGGTCACGGGCGATGGTGAGTACCGACTGGTGCGTGGAGACCGCGACATCTTCGGGATGCACGGCCGTTCGGCGGAGCAGCGCATCGCGATCGACCTGCTGCTCGACCAGGAAGTCGGGATCGTGTCGCTCGGCGGCCGCGCCGGAACGGGCAAGTCGGCGCTCGCACTGTGCGCCGGGCTCGAGGCGGTGCTGGAGCGGCAGCAGCAGAAGAAGATCATCGTGTTCCGGCCGCTCTTCGCGGTCGGCGGACAGGAGCTCGGCTACCTTCCCGGCGACCAGGGCGAGAAGATGGGACCCTGGGGCCAGGCGGTGTTCGACACTCTGGGTTCGGTCGTCTCCGGCAACGTGATCGAAGAGGTCATCGAGCGCGGCCTGCTCGAGGTGCTGCCGCTGACCCACATCCGCGGGCGCTCCCTCCACGATGCTTTCGTGATCGTCGACGAGGCCCAGTCACTCGAGCGCAACGTGCTCCTGACGGTGCTGAGCCGCATGGGGCAGAACTCGCGCGTGATCCTCACGCATGACGTCGGCCAGCGCGACAACCTCCGCGTGGGCCGTCATGACGGGATCGCGAGCGTGATCGAGACGCTGAAGGGACACGACCTCTTCGGACATGTGACCCTGACGCGTTCCGAGCGCTCGGCGATCGCAGCCCTCGTCACCGAGCTCCTGGAGGGTGGAGAGCTCAGCTGACGACGGACGACAGCGGATGCCGCATGGACGCATGTCCGCGGCATCCGCTGCTTCGTGTGCGGGCCCGCTCACAGCGGGCTGGGTGCGCGAGGCGGCTCAGTGTCCTCGGCCTCAGGTAGCCCCGCAGATGTATGCCGACACGCCAAATGCCGGACTTTGAGGGAGAGTTGTGCCGACATCTGGCGTGTCGGCCCCCACATTGGGGCTTCACGCGTGCTCGTGCGCACGGACGATCGCCGCGACGATCGCCGCCTGCACCGTCGGCCAGTCGTGGATCACCTGGGCGTAGTCGAAGCGCAGGGTCTCGAACCCTCGTCGGGAAGCGGAAGCATCTCTCGCGAGATCCTTGTGCCGTTCCTTCGCGCCCTCATGATTCTGCTTTCCATCGATCTCGAGGATCAGGCGTCCGTCGATCACGAAGTCGACGCGTCCGACGCCATCGACGACGACCTGAGACTCGAGGAGGATGCCGAGGACGTGCAACCGCATTCGGATCAGGGATTCGAGGCCGCTGTCGGGGTCCGGTCGGGCGATGTCGACCAGCCATCGTGCGTACGCAGGAAGTGCAGTGCGGATCCGCAGGCGGGCAGCGGGCGTGAGCAGACGAAGTTTCCACGCCGACTCGTAGGACGCGAAGAAGGCCTCGTCGCCCTGGCACCGATGGAGGTGGATCAGGGCGGTCTCGACGTGAGCGATGCCCAGGCCGGCGCTACCGCGGAAGTAGTGGCTGACGCACTGGCACCCGGCGTGCTCATGCACGCGAGCGCGCCTTCCGACCCAGACATGGGGCGCGGACTCCTCGGCGAGCACCCATACGCCGTGCAGGCGAAGCGCTTCGCCGCAGGTCAGGGAGCCCCCGTGCAAGGCCGCCCGGCGCAGGTGCGGCTGAAGGGCGGGCGACGCGAAGACGCCAGGGCGGACCCTGTCTATGGTCTTGTTGCGGACTGCCTTGGCGAGTTCAGGGCGAGTGACTCCGCAGCGTTGCAACTCGGTGCCGCGGGCCAGGCCGCCGAGCCGGATGAGAAGCGAGGAAGGATCGAGCACGCTCTCAGCATGGGCCGTGTCCAGCAGTCAGAGACGGCCGGCGAGCGTGATTGTGTACCCCGTTGTCATGCGCAGCTCCTGGGGAGGAGAAGTCGTCCCGCCAAATGCCCCGCCGACACGCCAGATGTCGGACCCGTCGGCCGGGCGAGTCCGACATCTGGCGTGTCGGCCAACGCATGGTGAGGGGCGGTGAG
>NZ_PCOY01000040.1 GCF_002979475.1 Microbacterium sp. MYb62
CGGAGGCGCTGCTTCCGGGCGCAGCCGGGCTCTCCGGGCCGTTCGCCTGCCTGAACGAGGCGCGCTACGGCATCGTCTGGGGCGCGATGGGCGCGGCGAGGACGTGTCTGGAGGTCGCGGTGAGCCGGGTGTCCACCCGCGAGGTCTTCGGCCGACCGCTCGCGGCCACCCAGCTCGTGCAGGCGCAGCTCGCCGACATGGCGACCGCCATCAGCACCGGCACGCATCTCGCCCTCCACCTGGGCAGGGCGAAGGAGGCGGGGAGACTCCTGCCCGCGCAGATCTCCGTCGGCAAGCTCAACAACGTGCGCGAGGCCCTCCGTGTCGCTCACACCGCCAGGGCACTGCTCGGCGGCGACGGCATCACCGACCTGTATCCCGTGATGCGTCACGCCGCGAACCTCGAAGCGGTGCGCACCTATGAGGGCACCGATGAGATGCATCAGCTCGTGATCGGGCGGGCGCTCACCGGGCACGACGCATTCTGACCGACGGCGAGACGAAGCTCTCGCCGGATTCCCGAGGAGGACGCATGGGCGAGGACGAGACGAGCACCCCGGACGACGTCAAGAGCGCAGCAGCAGCCGCTGCCGCGTCGGGGTGGGAGCGGGTGTCGCGACGCGCGCGCGCCGACATCCTCGACCGCATCGCCGTCGCCCTCGAGGAAGACCGCCCCGCGCTCGTCGACCTCGCGCACGAGGAGACGAACCTCGCTCCGGCACGCCTCGCCTGGGAGGTCGGCCGCGCGGCTGAGCAACTGCGTTTCGTGGCCGAGGTGGTCCGGGAGGGCGGCTACCTGGAGGTCACGATCGAGCGATCGGACGGCGAGACGCCCGCCCCCGGCAGTGATCTGCGGCGGATGCTGCGCCCGATCGGTGCGGTCGCCGTGTTCGGGGCCTCGAACTTCCCGTTCGCCTTCTCCGTCATCGGCAACGACACCGCTGCCGCGCTCGCCGCGGGCGCACCCGTCGTGGTGAAGGGGCATCCGGCGCATCCGAGGCTGTCGCGCCGCCTGGCCGTGATCGTACGCGAGGTGCTGGCCGATGCCCGGGCGCCGGTCGATGCGCTCGTGCTCGTCGAGGGCTTCGAGAGCGGCATCGCGCTGGTGCGGCATCCGCTCATCCGTGCCGCGGCCTTCACGGGGTCGACGGCCGGTGGGCGTGCGCTGTTCGACGCGGCCGTCTCGCGACCCGACCCGATCCCGTTCTACGGCGAGCTCGGCTCCGTGAACCCCGTGGTGATCTCGCCCGCGGCGGCGGCCGGTCGTGCCGGGGAGATCGGGGCGGGTCTCGCCGGCGTGCTCGCCCGTGACGGAGGGCAGGCGTGCACCAAGCCCGGTCTCGTGTTCCTGCCGAGTGGGAGCGCGATCGAGGCGGAGGTCGAGGGCGCGCTGCGCCCCACGGAACCGCAGCGGCTGCTCACCCCCGGGATCTCTCGCGCCTTCGACGACGGCTTCGACATGCTCGCCCGCCGCGCGGACACGGAGGTCCTCCTCGCGGGACGAGCGGAGGGGGACGCGTCGCTGCCTCGGCTCGTGGCCACCGATCTGGCGTCGTTCCTCGCCGATCCCTCCGCGTTCCAGCAGGAGTGCTTCGGCCCCATGGCCGTGCTGGTCCGGTACCCGCCCGACGCCTGGGAAGCGGAGCTCCCCGCCGCGCTGGGACTGCTCGAAGGCAGCCTGACCGCCACGCTGTGGGGTGCCCGAGACGCGGGGGCGGGAGTGGCGGACGACGAGGCCTTCGCCGCGATCGCCGCGATCCTCGCACACGGGGCCGGGCGCGTGGTGTTCGACGAATGGCCGTTGGCGGTCCCGATCTCGTGGGCGCAGCATCACGGCGGACCGTGGCCGTCGACGGTGGGCAGCGTGCACAGTTCCGTCGGCGCGACGTCGCTGCGACGATTCCTGGTGCCGGTCGCCTATCAGAACGCCCCCGAGCGGATGCTGCCGCCCGAGCTGCGGGCGGTCAATCCGACGGGGGCGCCCCGCCGGATCGACGGAGGGAGTGTCGCATGACCGTGTCGGAGCAGGCCAGTGTGATCGCGCTCGGGGGTCGACGGCCGCGGATCGCCCCGGATGCGTTCGTCGCCGCGGGTGCGCGCCTGGTGGGCGAGGTCGAACTGAGCGCCGGTGCGAGCGTCTGGTACAACGCCGTGTTGCGGGCGGATCTGGAGCGGATCGTCATCGGACGGGGCAGCAACGTGCAGGACGGCGTCGCGATCCATACCGACATCGGGGCGCCGACGATCATCGCCGACGACGTGTCCATCGGACACAATGCCGTCATCCACGGGGCGACCGTCGGTGAAGGCACGCTCATCGGTATGGGGGCGGTCGTGCTCAACGGCGCCGTGATCGGCGAGGAGAGCCTGATCGCCGGAGGGGCAGTGGTGCTGGAGGGAGCGGAGATCCCCGCCGGATCGCTCGTGGCCGGTGTTCCCGCCGTGGTGCGTCGGCCTCTCGCGATGGCCGAGCTCGCCGGCATCCGGGCCAACGCCGAGGACTACCGGCGCCTGCTCCGCCTGCATGACGGGGCCGGATGGGCGTCCTGACGGCCGGATCCGCCGGGTGAGACCCGGCCGCTCACGGACGGCCGCTCACGGACGGCCGCTCACGGACGGCCGCTCACGGACGGTCGGTCGGCGTCGCCTCGTCGTCGAAGGCGTCGCGGGCGTCGCGGATCTGGGTGTGATGATCCGCGGCCCACTGCACGAGCCCGATCACGGGTTCGGAGAGGGAGCGCCCGAGCGGTGTGGCCGCGTATTCGACCCGCGGCGGGATCTCGGGGTAGCTCGTCCTGGTCACCAGCCCGTCGCGCTCGAGGCTGCGGAGGGTCTGCGTCAGCATCCGGTGCGAGATCCCGTCGATCGTGCGCTGCAGCTGCGTGAAGCGCAGCGGGCCGTCGTGCAGGACGCCGATCACGAGCATGCTCCACTTGTCTCCCACCCGGGCGAGGAGCTCGCGGATGATGCTGCTGGCGGGGTTCTCGACCCCGCACATCGCCGTGCCCTCATGGGTCGGGTCGATCCCGACGGGTGGGCCGGAGAGCGTGTGGCTGGGTCGATCGGTCATGCCGCCTCCAGACGGGGTAGGGCACCTCGGGGTGCGTGACGCACGGAGAAGTGCGGGGGCCTCGAGGAATACGATAACAGATCGTGCGTTACGTACTCTTCGTAACCGTGAAAGGACTCCCCATGATCATCGCCGTCTGGATCGCGACCGGCATGCTCGCCGTGCTCTTCGCCCTCGCCGGAACCATGAAGGTCGTGACCCCGTACGAGCGCGTCGGCGCGAACGAGCGCATGGCCTGGGTGGAGGCCGTCAACCCCGGCCAGCTCAAGACCATCGGCGCCCTCGAGGTCGTCGGCGCCGTCGGCCTCGTGCTGCCCGCCGCCACCGGCGTCGCGGCGTGGCTCACCCCCGTGGCGGCCTTCGGTCTCGCGATCATGATGACGGTCGCCGTCGCGCTCCACGTGCGTCGTCGCGAGTCGCTCATGCCGAGCCTCGCGCTCGGGATCGTCGCCGTGATCATCGGCGTCGCCTGGGTCGTGTTCGCATGAGCGGGGTCGAGGCGCCGCCGACCGGCACCGACACGGCCGACCCTCAGCGCCTGCGCGTCATCTGGCTGATGCTCGGCGCCGCGTTCGTGGTCATCCTGAACGAGACCGTCATGGGTGTCGCGATCCCGAACCTCGTCGAAGACCTCGGCATCACGATCACGGCCGCGCAGTGGCTCACCACGGCGTTCATGTTGACGATGGCCGTGATCATCCCGATCACCGGCTTCCTCCTCAAGCGGTTCACCACGCGGCAGATCTACACCGCGGCGATGACCCTCTTCTCGATCGGCACCCTGGTCTCGGCGCTCGCGCCCGGATTCGAGGTGCTGCTGGTCGGACGGATCGTGCAGGCCGGCGGCACCGCCATGATGATGCCGCTGCTCATGACGACCATCATGACGCTGGTGCCGATGGAGTCCCGTGGGCGGTTCATGGGGCGGATCTCGATCGTCATGTCGGTGGCGCCGGCGCTCGGACCGACCGTGTCCGGACTCGTCCTGAGCCTCGCCTCGTGGCGCGCGCTGTTCTGGATCGTGCTCCCCATCGCGGTCGTCATGCTGATCGTCGGCAACCGCCGGATCCGCAACGTCGGCGAGACCAGCCGTGTGCCGCTCGACGTGCTCTCGGTCATCCTCTCCGCCGTCGGCTTCGGCGGTCTGGTGTTCGGGCTCAGCCTCATCGGCGGGGCGGCCGACGGCAGCGGCGGCGGGCAGATGTGGATCGCGCTCGGGGCGGGCGCGCTGGGCATCGGCGCGTTCGTGTGGCGTCAGCTCGCGCTGCAGGACCGTGGTCGTGCGCTGCTCGACCTGCGGATCTTCCGCTCGCGCAGCTTCACCATCGCGATCTCGCTCATGACCGTAATGATGGCGGCGATGTTCGGCACGCTCATCCTGCTGCCCGTGTACCTCCAGAACGTGCTGGCGCTGACCCCCGTCGTCACGGGCATGCTCATGCTGCCGGGTGGTCTCGTGATGGGGCTGGTGGCGCCGACCGTCGGGCGGCTGTTCGACCGCTACGGGCCGCGGCCCCTGGTCGTCCCCGGCAGCATCATCGTCAGCGCGGCCCTCTGGGCGCTCGCGGGGCTGTCCGTCCAGACGCCTCCGTGGCTCATCGTGGTCGCGCACGTCGCCCTGTCGATCGGGCTCGCCCTGATGTTCACGCCGCTCTTCACATCGGCCCTCGGTTCGCTGCGCCCCGAGCTCTACTCGCACGGCTCGGCGGCCGTCGGCGCCGTGCAGCAGGTCGCCGGCGCGGCCGGCACCGCTCTCTTCATCACCATCCTCGCGATGACGACCGGGGAGCTCGCGGCGAACGGCGCCGAGGCGACGGCGGCACAGGCCGGCGGCATCCAGCAGGCCTTCCTGATCGGCGCCGTCCTGTCCCTCGTCGTCGTGGTCGGTGCGTTCTTCGTCCGTCGGCCGACGCCGAATCCCGCCTGATGTCCTCCCACTCGAATCGACTCTTCCCCGAAGGATCCTCCGCATGACCACCTCCAGCTCCGCTCCGCTCATCCGCATCATCGTCGGCAGCGTCCGTCCCGTCCGTGTCGGCGATCAGATCGCCGACGCCCTCGCACCGCTCGTCGCGGAGGCCTCGGGTGCGCGCGTCGAGATCGTCGACCTCGCAGCCGTGGGCCTGCCCATGCTCGATGAGCCGCGCATGCCCGCGCTCGGCGACTACCGCAACGCGCACACCGCGGAATGGAGCCGCCTGATCTCCGAGAGCGACGGCGTCGTGTTCCTGACCCCGCAGTACAACGGCGGATACCCGGCATCCCTGAAGAACGCCATCGACTTCCTCTTCCACGAGTGGAAGGCGAAGCCCGCCCTCATCGTCAGCTACGGCGGCCACGGCGGCGGGCTCTCGGGCGCGCAGCTGCGCGGGGTTCTGGAGTTCATCGGGCTCGACCTCGTCGGCGGCAACGTGGAGATCACCCTGCCGCGCGACGCGTACGGGCCGGACTGGCGCCTCGTCTCGACCGACGCGATCGTCGCGGCCAACGAGGAGCAGGTGTCCGCAGGCGTCCGCGAGCTCGGTCGTCGGATGCGCGCGCAGGCCGATGCCCGTATCGATGCCGAGGCTGCCGTCGCCTGAGCCCCGTCCGTTCGCCCCGCCCGCTTCCGGGCATCTGCACGACAGGAAGGAAATCATGAACGTTCGTCGTACCATCGCGGTCATCGGAGCCACCGGGCAGCAGGGAGGCGCGGTCGCGCGCCACCTGCTCGCCGATGGCCGATGGCATGTCCGGGCCCTCGTCCGCGATCCCGAAGCACCCGCCGCCCGGGCGCTCGTCGAGGCGGGAGCCACGCTCGCCACGGCCGATCTCGATCGGCCGGAGACGCTCGATGCCGCGTTCGCCGACGCATACGGCGTCTACAGCGTGCAGTCGTTCTCCGGCCCCGGCGGCGTGGAGGGCGAGATCCGTCAGGGTATCGCCGTGGCGGATGCGGCGAAGCGCGCTGCGGTGGAGCATTTCGTGTACGCGTCGATCGACGGTGCGGAGCGGGACAGCGGTGTGCCGCATTTCGAGAGCAAGAAGCGCGTCGAGGACCGCATCCACGAGCTGGGTCTTCCGGCGACGGTGCTGCGGCTCGTCGCCTTCATGGACAATTTCGGCACCTATGCGGTTCCGCCGCTCGTCGACGGCGAGATCGTGATCGCGTGGCCGCCGAAGCGCGATACCCGGATCCAGCTGGTCGCCGCGGAGGACATCGGCGTCGTGGCGGCGAAGGTCTTCGCCGAGCCGGGCGCCTATCTCGGAGAGAAGGTGGCCTTCGCGGGGGATGAGCTCACCATGGGGCAGATGGCCGAGGCGTTCGCGACGGTCACGGGTGTGCCCGCGCGCTACGAGGAATCCGACATCGAGGCCGTCCGCGCATACAGCGAGGACATCGCCCACATGTACGAGTTCTTCGAGCACAAGGGGTTCCGTGCCGATCTCGCCGCCTCGCGCGCCCTCCATCCGGGGATGCGGACGCTGGAGGACTGGATCCGGGAGAACGACTGGACGCCCGCACCGCCGCAGGTCTGGGGCTGAACGCCGCCCCGGAGCGCGCGATGCTTGCGCCACCGGTAATTTCTGGTGTTCTTTCTTGTCTTGAGCAGATGATGAACGATGGTACTTTCCTAGGCTCGGAGCGTGCCCGAGCCTGCAAGCAGCCACCCCTCGTCGCCTGAGAGCCCCAGGGGCGTGCTCGGCAACGCGCTCCTCGCGAACTTCCCCGGTGTGCGGTTCCGCCGGCACACGGTGCCGTTCGTCGACTCGGTCGAGGGGGCGCGGGCCGTGATCGCCGATCTTCCCCTGCACGCCGCGAGCGCCGCCCCGATCATCTTCACGACCGTGAAGTCCGCGCAGATCCTCGCCGAGCTGCACGGCTCGGGCGGTGTCGTGATCGACCTCCTCGGCGGGCACCTGCGGGAGCTCGAGACGTCGCTGGGCAGTGCGGCATCCGAGCAGCTGGGCCAGTATCACGGTGTCGGTGACATCGAGCGGTACTTCGCCAGGATGCGCGCGGTCGAGTACGCCATCGAGCACGACGACGGCCAGAGCATGCGTGCCCTCGACATCGCCGACGTCATCATCATCGCGCCCTCGCGCTGCGGGAAGACGCCCACGACCATGTACCTGGCGCTGCAGTACGGACTCCTGGTCGCCAACTATCCGCTCACCGACGACGACTTCCCGTCGGATGGGCTTCCGGCCACCGTCGACCGGTTCGCGAGCAAGTGCTTCGGGTTGACGACGACCCCGCTCCGGCTGAGTCAGGTGCGCCACGAACGGCGTCCGGACACCGTGTACTCGAGCCTGGCGCAGTGCACGCTCGAGATCCGCCGCGCGGAGGACCTCTATCGCCGCAACCGCGTCCCCTTCCTCAACTCCTCCACGAAATCCGTGGAGGAGATGTCCGCCGTGATCATGCAGTCCATGCGGCTGCGCAGCTGATCGCGGCTCCACCCCCCACGCGCACGATGCATCATCTTCGGGAGTCCTCATGACCAACATCCTCTGGTTCACGCAGATCGGCATGGCCGACGTCGCCCAGGTCGGGGGCAAGAACGCCTCCCTGGGCGAGATGGTCTCGAACCTCTCCGGGGCGGGGGTGAGCGTGCCGGGAGGTTTCGCGACGACCGCCGACGCCTACCGCGACTTCCTGGCCGCGGACGGCCTGTACGAGCGGATCCGGTCGACGGTGGAGGCGCTCGACGTCGCCGATGTCGCCGAGCTCGCGCGTGTCGGTGCGACGGTGCGCGAGTGGATCGAGCAGCAGCCGCTCCCCGCCGCGTTCGAGCAGGACATCCGAGAGGCGTACGCCGCTCTGGTCTCGTCCGACCCGCAGCCGGATTCCGTCTCGTGGGCGGTGCGATCCAGCGCCACGGCGGAGGATCTGCCGGATGCGTCGTTCGCCGGGCAGCAGGAGACGTTCCTCAACATCAGCGGCATCGACAACATCCTCGCGGCGATCCGCAGCGTGTTCGCGTCGCTCTACAACGACCGGGCCATCGCCTACCGCGTGCATCACGGCTTCGATCACCACGACGTCGCGCTCTCCGCGGGCATCCAGCGGATGGTCCGCTCCGACGTGGGGGCCTCCGGCGTGCTCTTCACGGTCGACACCGAGTCCGGATTCGACAGGGCGGTGTTCGTCACCAGCTCGTACGGTCTGGGCGAGGCGGTGGTGCAGGGGGCGGTGAACCCGGACGAGTTCTACGCCTACAAGCCGGCGCTGCGGGCGGGGCGCCCGGCGATCCTCAAGCGATCGGTCGGCGAGAAGGCCGTGAAGATGGTCTACGCCGACGGCACGCATGCCGGTGGCAGCACCGTGTTCACAGACGTCGCCGCCGGCGAACGGGTGCGGTTCAGCATCACCGACGCCGAAGTGGAGGAGCTCGGACGGCAGGCTCTCGTCATCGAGGAGCACTACGGGCGTCCGATGGACATCGAGTGGGGCAAGGACGGCATCGACGGGCGGCTGTACATCCTGCAGGCGCGTCCGGAGACGGTCGTCTCGCGCGCCGACGGCAACGTCATGCGCCGCTTCGTGCTGGAGGAGTCGGGCGAGGCGATCACGGTCGGTCGCGCGATCGGGCAGAAGATCGGCGCAGGTCCCGTGCGGGTGATGACGTCGCTGGCGCAGATGGATGCCTTCCAGCCCGGCGATGTGCTCGTCGCCGACATGACCGACCCGGACTGGGAGCCGATCATGAAGCTCGCCTCCGCGATCGTCACGAACCGCGGGGGGCGCACGTGCCATGCGGCGATCATCGCCCGCGAGCTGGGCATCCCGGCGGTCGTGGGTACCGGCGACGTGACGACGGTGCTCAGCGACGGGCAGGCGGTCACCGTCTCGTGCGCCGAGGGCGACAACGGCTTCGTGTACGAGGGGATGCTCGGATTCGAGGAGATCATCACGCGGCTCGACGAGATGCCGGAGAGCCCGACGAAGATCATGCTCAACGTGGGCACCCCCGATCAGGCGTTCGCCTTCTCGAAGCTGCCCAACCGCGGGGTGGGGCTCGCGCGCCTCGAGTTCGTCATCAACCGGCAGATCGGCATCCATCCCCGTGCGCTGCTGGATCACGAGTCGCTGGCGGCGCCGCTGCGGACCGACATCTCCGAGCGCATCGCGGCCTACGCGTCGCCTCGCGAGTACTTCGTGCGTCGCGTGGCGGAGGGGGTGTCGATGATCGCCGCCGCCTTCGCCCCCGAGCCCGTCATCGTGCGCCTGAGCGACTTCAAGTCCAATGAGTACGCGAACCTCATCGGCGGGGACCTCTACGAGCCCCACGAGGAGAACCCGATGCTCGGCTACCGCGGCGCATCCCGGTACATCTCCCCGGATTTCCGGGCGTGCTTCGACATGGAGTGCGAGGCGCTGCGGTTCGTGCGCGACGAGATGGGTCTCACCAACGTCGAGATCATGGTCCCGTTCGTCCGCACCCTGGGTGAGGCGGCGGCGGTCACCGAGCTGCTGAGCGAGAACGGGCTGCGCCGAGGCGAGAACGGCCTGCGGGTGATCATGATGTGCGAGCTGCCGTCGAATGCCGTGCTGGCCGACGAGTTCCTCGAGTACTTCGACGGCTTCTCGATCGGCTCGAACGACATGACGCAGCTCACGCTCGGCCTCGACCGTGATTCCGGGCTGGTCGCCTCGACGTTCGACGAGCGGGACCCCGCCGTGCTCCGGATGCTCTCGATGGCCATCGAGGCGTGCCGCCGTGCCGGGAAGTACGTCGGCATCTGCGGGCAGGGCCCGAGCGACCACCCCGACCTCGCCGAATGGCTGGTCACCCAGGGGATCGAGTCGATGTCGCTGAACCCCGACACCGTCGTGGAGACCTGGCTCCGGCTCGCGGAGATGCCTGTCCCGGCGCGGTGACGCGCGCGGCGTCGGGACGCGGCGCTCCTAGGAGATCTGGGAGAGTCGCGCGAGAGAGCGGAGGAACGGTTCGCGATCCTCTTCGGGGAGGTGGTGCAGCAGCGACTCGTAGAGACCGTCGAGCGCGTGCGAGGTCGACGACACGAGGTTCCTGCCCCTGTCGGTGACCTCGACGATCCGCACGCGGCGGTCCTTCGCGGTGGCCGTGCGCTCGGCGAGCCCGTCGCGTTCGAGCGCATCCAGGGTGTTCACCATCGTGGACTTGTCCAGGCACGCCAGCTCCGACAGCTCCTTCTGCGTCTTCTCGCCCGACGCGGCGCACAGCAGCACGCTCACCGTGCGCAGCGTGGTGTCGAGTCCTGCGAGTTCGTCGGACGCCTGCTGCTCTATCGTCCTCGTCAGCATCTGAAGCTGGACGACCAGGTCGCTCACCGTGCGTGCGCTCATCGCCCCATCGTACAACAGCCCCTCCATAAATAGATCGTCTAATTCTAGATCATCTGCTACCGTCGGATCGTTCGCGTTCTCACCGGAGGGACACTGCCATGAAGGCCACCCGCGCGCGCTGGATCGCGCTCATCGTTCTCTGCATCGGCACGCTGATGACGATCCTCGACGAGACGATCGTCAATGTCGCACTGCCGGTGATGCAGGAGGAGCTCGGCTTCTCGCCGGGCGGGGTGTCGTGGTGATCAACGCGTACCTCATCGCCTACGGAGGGCTCCTGATCTTCGCCGGCCGCCTCGGCGACCTGATCGGACATCGGCGGGTTCTCCTGGCCGGGATTGCGATCTTCACGCTGACGTCGGTCACGGCCGGCCTGTCGCAGAACGCGGTGATGCTGGTCGTCTCGCGTTTCGGGCAGGGGGCCGGCGCCGCCCTGATCACCGCGGTCACGCTCGCGCTGATCGTGACGATGTTCACCGAGCCCTCCGAGCAGACGCAGGCCATCGGCTTCTACAGCTTCGTCTTCGCCGGGGGAGGAGCGCTCGGGCTGCTGCTGGGCGGCGTGCTCATGCAGCTGACGAGCTGGCAGTGGCTCTTCTTCATCAACCTCCCGATCGGGCTGGTCAGCTTCCTCGTCGGCTGGCGGATCCTTCCCCGCGGGCGAAGGCTCGGCCTCTCCGCCGGCCTCGACGTCATCGGGGCAGTCCTCCTCGTGGCGTCGGTCTCGTTGCTGGTCTACGGGGTCATCAATGCCGAGCACCTCGGGTGGGGGCTTTCGACGTTCACGGATCTCGGAGGCGCCGCGATCCTGCTGGTCGGCTTCGTCATCCGGCAACGGAGGGCGAAGGTTCCGCTGCTCGACCTCGCCGTCCTCGGCGATCGCAACGTCGCCGGAGCCAACATCATCCAGTTCCTCGTCACCGGAGGCCTGTACGGCTCGTTCTTCATCGCGACCCTGCTGCTGCAGCAGGTGCTCGGCTACGCGCCGATGCAGATGGCGCTCTCGTTCGTCCCACTGGCGGTCGTCACCGCGGTCGCCTCGATCCTGATCGCCCCGTTCCTGGTGCGGAGGTTCCGCGAGCGAATCACCCTCGTCGTCGGCCTGCTGGTGTACGTGGCGGGGGTGCTGCTGCTCGCGCGGGTGCCGATCGACGGCGCCTACCTCGGGGACGTGCTCGCCCCGCTGCTCCTCCTCGGGCTCGGGATCGGGACGGTGCTGCCGCCGATCATGAGTCTCGCGATGTCGACCGCCGGAGAAGACGAGGTCGGTGTCATCTCCGGGCTGGCCAACTCGACGGGGATGATCGGCGGCGCACTGTGGACCGCGGTGGTCGCCTCGGTGATCGGCTCGGCCACGGGTGCGCTCGTCGACGCCGGCGCGCGCGAACGGGAGGCGCTCCATCACGGGCTGATGCTCGGCTCCCTCACTCTCGCCGCCGTGCTGATCGTCGCGCTCGCCGTCGCCCTGTTCGTGCTCCGCCGCCGAGGCGAAGACGCCCCCGGAGGCGAGTCGCGCGCGCAGGCGCTCGCCGCGGGGCATTGAGGTCGAGGCGTCATCGCAGGACGCGCCTCGGATCCGATCACCCCGTGGGCACGCCGGCTTCGGAGAGCAGTGCGTCCATGCCCGTCCGGAAGATCACGGCGGGATCCACCGGGTGCTCCGCGTGCAGGCGCGCGTATTCGGGCGCGGAGCTCGGGTCGACGGGAGTGAGCGCCTCGTCTTCCGCCATCGGTGCCGTGGTCGCGCACCCGATCGCGTAATTCGCCAGCACATAGGCCATCGTCAGCGGCTCTCGGGCGCCGACGTCGACGAGGAGGTCGATCATCCGCTCGGACAGGCGGACGAAGTTCGGGCCGCGTGGTGCGCGCCAGGCGACCACCTGGCATGCCCAGGGGTGCCGCACGAGGTAGCGGTAATAGGCCAGCATCAGCTCGGGCAGGGTCGCCTCGGTGAGTGCGGCCGCGACGTCGGCGTCCTCGCCCAGGGCGCCGTCCAGGGCGAGGTCGAACAGGTCGTCGACCGACTCGACCCGGGAGTACAGGCTCGACGCTGCCACGCCGAGCCGCAGGGCCACCGCGCGGAGCGTGAGTGCGCGCAGGCCGCCCTCGTCGAGCAGGGCGGATGACACGCGCGCGATCCCCTCGGCCTGAAGCGAGCGCACCCGTCGCACCGGCTTCTCGTGATCCCAGTACGCCACGAGACGACTCTACCGTCGCCGGATCGTTAACCGAGCTATGTTAGCTTTAACCCTTCGTCGCGATCTCAAAGGATTCCGCCATGCCTTCCGCCGTCTCCCTCCTCCGCTCGCCGTCTCTCTCGGACGTGGCGGAGTACGCGTACGCCGCCACCGCCCCCGCCGGCTCCCGGTTGATCTTCCTCGCGGGCTCCTGCCCGCTGAACGCGGACGGCACCACGGCCGGTATCGGCGACCATGCGGCGCAGGCCGCCGTGTGCGTGGAGAACATGAAGACGGCGCTCGCCGACAGCGGCGCGGGGATCGCCGACGTGATCAGCACCCGCGTCCTGGTCGCATCGACGCAGCAGGCGGACCTGGTCTCCGCGTGGGAAGTCGTGCGGGACGCGTTCGGCGATCACGACGTCCCCAGCACGCTGCTCGGCGTCACGGTGCTCGGGTACGACCACCAGCTCGTCGAGATCGAGTGCGTCGCCGCGGTCCTCGACTGACGACCTCGGAGACCTTCTCGGGCGTATCGGCCCGTCGGGGTCAGGTCACGTTCTTCGTGAGCCAGGGGCGCGGGTCGACGGGGACCGTGTTGATGTGGACCTCGAAGTGCAGGCACGACCCGAACACGTACCCGGTCGATCCGACGTCGCCGATGTACTGGCCCTCTTCGACGCAGTCTCCGACCTCGACCGCACGGCTGCCGTACGTCATGTGCGAGTAGACGGTGCTCACGGCCTGGCCGTCGACGATGCTCTCGATCTGGATCGTCACGCCGTAGCCCTGGTAGCTCTCCGTGGATCGCGAGACGCAGCCCTTCATCGCCGCATTGATCGGCGTGCCGACGGGAGCCGCGAAGTCCTGACCGAGATGCGATCGTCCCGGTCGTGAGGCTCCGAAGCTGTCGGAGAAGGAGTAGCTGCCGTCCGCCATCGGCATCACGATGCGGTCTGCCACCGGAATCTCCACCGCGCTGTCGAGGGACATCCCGGCGGCCAGTGCGGCCGCGACGGCGCGCGAGCGCGTCTCCTTGACCTCTTCCGGCGTCGTCGCGGAGAAGGTTCCCCGTGCGGAGATCTCGGCGCGGATCGTGTCCGTCGACGTGTAGGACTGCGCGGTGCCGTCTGCCGATGCGCGGCTGACCGGGGTGGTCGCCCCGTGAGCGCCTGCCGGGTTGAGGGCCGGCAGTGCCGCTCCGGTGACCATCACGCCGATCGCGAAGACGGCGCCGAGTGCCTTGGCCTTCGCCCACGGACGGGGCGATCGGCGCGGAGTGCGCGGCGCACGCGGAAGGCGGCGCGATCGCGACGACTGCGGAGAGGTCGGCGCTGCGGTCGGCGGAGCGGCGGTCGGCGGAGCGGCGGTCGCGGTCGCGAAGCCCTGCGGGTGCGGGTTCGCGGTCGTGGAGTCCTGCGGGTGCGGGTTCGCGGTCGTGGAGTCCTGCGGGTGCGGGTGCGGGTTCGTGGTCGCGGAGTTCTGCGGGTGCGGGTGCGCGGTCGCGGAGTCCTGGGGGTGGG
>NZ_PCOY01000041.1 GCF_002979475.1 Microbacterium sp. MYb62
CCCCGGGCAGGGCCCCCGGGCAGGGCCCCCGGGCAGGGCCCCCGGGCAGGGCCCCCGGGCAGGGCGGCCGGGCAGGGGAAGGGGGAGGACGGCGGATGCCGCGACCGAATCGGCCGCGGCATCCGCTGTCGTGTGCTGCCTACTCCGCTGCGGGAGCCGGCGGTGCGGGCGGCGGCGGGGTGGTCGGCGTCGAGACGCGCGGTGCGGGCGCCGCAGGCGTGGCTTCCGCGACTCCGGCCCCGAAGCCGCGGCCGACAGCCTGACCCTGGATGATGCCGGCGAGGTCGAGCCCGGTGGCGGAGTGGACGCTGTCGAACACCGAGGCCAGGGCCTTGGCGCTGTCAGCGCCGACGACGTTCGATGCCCCGTCCTGGCCCGAGCCGCCGATGATCGACACATTGCCGATCGCCGCGTACCCCTTCGAGAACTCGGCCATGATCGACGGCAGCACCTCGAGCACGCGCTGCGAGAGGAAGGCGTCCTGGTTCGAGGCGATGGCCTTGGCCTCTGCCTCGAGCGCCGCGGCGCGGGCATCACCCTCGGCGCGGATGGCGTCGGCTTCGGCACTGGCGCGCAGTCGGCGAGCTTCGGCCTCGGCTTCGGCCTGGGCGCGCAGGGCGTTCGCCTCACCACTGGCCTTCGCGATCGCCGCGGCTGCTTCACCATCGGCGCGGGCCTTGTCGGCCTGGGCCTGCTGCTCGGCGATGCGGGTGCGGGCCTCGGCCTGCTTGACCTGCTCGATCGCGGCGGCCTCGGCGGCGCGCTCGCGGGTGTAGAGCTCGGCCTGGGCGCGGGTCTCCGCCTCGTACCGCTGGGCGTCGGCGACGCGCTTGATGTCGGCGTCGAGCTGGGCCTGCTTGTTCTCAGCTTGCTGCTGCAGCACGGCCTGCTCGGCCTGGGCGCGTGCCAGGGCCTCGGCCTGCTCGGCCTCGGCACGGGCACGACCGATGCCGGAATCGGAGTTGGCCGTGTTCGTGTCGAGCGCGGTCTGCTCGATCAGGTTGGCTTCCTGGTTGGCGATGTTCTTCTGGTTGATCGCACGGTCGGCATTGGTCTGCGAGATCTCGGCAGACTGGCGCTTCGCCTGGATCTCGGGGGCGCCGAGCGACTGGATGTAGCCGACCTTGTCGGTGATGCCCTTGATCTGGAACGAGTCGAGGATCAGACCCTGCTCGGCGAGCTCCTGCGAGACGTCGGCGGCGATCTGATCGGAGAACTTCTTCCGCTCGCGCATCAGCTCGACGACCGAGAGCGTGGCGACGATTCCGCGGAGTGCTCCTTCGAGCTGCTCGGTCGTGAACTGCTCGATGGCCTTGTCCTGCGAGGCGAAGCGCTCGGCGGCACGGCGGACCAGGATCGGGTCGGAGCCGATCTTCACGATCGCGACCCCGTCGACGTTCAGGGTGACGCTGTCGAGCGACTGCGCCTCGGCGTTCAGGGAGACCTGGCGCGAGCGCAGCGAGATGATCTCATGGCGCTGCGTGATCGGGTTGACGAGCGACTTGCCGTTCACGATGACGGTGACGGGCGACTCCGACATCTCGGACCGGCTCGACCCGTCGGTCGCGATCACCGCTGTCTGCACCTTCTGCTTGCGGCCGGAGATGACGAGGGCCTCGTCAGCTCGGGCGACCTTGATCCAGCTGCGTGCGAACAGCAGCAGGATGAGCAGTACGACGACCGCGACGACGACGGCGATGCCGATGATGACGAGGATTCCGACGATTCCGGCGAACTCCATGAATGACCTCCCTGGTTCCCCCCGAGGGGGCGGTCTGACGTGCCCGCGGCTGTGCAGGCGTACGCATCCCACCCTGCCAGAAACGGAAGCGGGCTGTTCTCGCGGCCCTCGTGCGGGGCGGAGAACCCACGGTGGGGCGGAGATCTCGCGGCCAGGCGTCCGCCCGACGCGGAGAACTCCGCCCGACGCGGAGGACGAGACGCGAGCGAGCGGCCGGCGTCAGCGGCTGCGGAGCTTCTCCGCGAGGTCGCGCAGGGTGCGCAGCTCGTCGTCGTCGAGGCGCGACATGCGGTCGGCGATCGAGCGTCCGTGCACGGTGGCCAGGGCCCGGAACGCTCGTGCCCCGGCATCCGTCGCCCGGATCAGCGCACCGCGCCCATCGTCGGGGTCGGCGCACTTCGAGACGAGCCCGCGGGTGACCATGCGGTCGACGAGACGCGAGACGCTGGGCTGGCTGATCAGCATGTTCGCGGTGATGTCGCGCAACCGCGAGGTCATGCCGGGGGAGCGCGTGACGGTCAGCAGCACGTCGTACTCGGCCTGCGCGAGGTCGCTGTGCTCGAAGTCGGCCATCATCTCGGTGAACAACTCGTGCTGCGCGCGGAACAGGCTCTCCCAGGCCTCCAGGGCGAGCTTGCGATCGGTCATCCTCACAGAATAGTGGGAACAGTAAAGGGCCGGTCGGAGAGGCTCCCGACCGGCCCTTGTCCCTTGCACCAAGAGTGTCCTGCAATCACATGCGGTGGATGCCACAGCAAACATTCACCGTGTGATCACTGTATAACGGCGAGATAACGAATGCAACGGTTTGGTCACGGAAGTTTCGGGGAGCAGTTTGTTCCCTGTCCGTTCTCACGAAAGCTGTCGCGCACTGATCGACGGCGAAGCCACCGGCCTTGCCGAGAACGATCGTTCACGGCTTCCGGGATGCCAGCAACCATTCGACCGCTTCGTCCACCGTCATCTCGGTCCTCACACCGTCGGGGCTCCGCCGGGAGCCGAACAGCACCCGATGGTCATAGCGGCTGCAGTTCTTGCGGAGAAGTTCGTCGTAGTAGTCATCGAGATAGACCTCGAAATCTTCGGCGAAGGAACCTGAGCGCGGCAGCCGGGGCGTCTTCAGCCAGTGCACGATGGCACGGATATCGTCGCTTCCGAGAGTGACGGTCGGGGGGTCCGGAAGCGACAGCCGGAAGGCCAGTACCTCGGCGCCTTCGCCTTCCCACCATTCCGCGAGGTTGAAGGAGCTGGTGTCTTTTCCCGTCATCTGTCGGATCCGGGCCGACATCGACTCATATGCGGATCCTTTCTCGTCGCCGTGCTCATCAACGAGTCGCGCGTAGGCGTGCAGCTCGTGCAGCACAGCGTCGTGCCGCGCTTCGGCGGTCTCGAGGTCGGGTTGCAGTGGGCGCGGGATCACACTGTCAGGATATGGCCGTGCACTCCGGCCCACCGCTGTAAGCGTGGCATCTTCGGTGGAGGCTCGGTCGTCATCCCGCCGGCGGAGCCGCAGCGATGACGCGGATCTCCCGCGTCGCGGCGTCGCCCAGGACGCGGAGCGCTTCCTGATATGCGGGTGAGTTGTAGGCGGCGACGGCGGCATCGAGGTCGGCGAACTCGATGATCGTCGTCCGCAAAGCCGACTCTCCTTCGAGCGCGACGAGGGGTTCACCCCGCGCGAGGAAGCGGCCGCCCGCAGCGAGCATCGCGGGCCCCGCTATCTCGATGTAGCGACCGAGGCGCTCGTCGTCGAGGATGCTCGTGAACGTATTCACCCAGTAGACAGCCACGGACTTTCTCCATCCCTCGCCCAGGTGGCACGGTTCGCGAGCTCCGCCGTAGTGCCCCGAGTCTCAGCCTCGGTGCTGCCCGGTGGTTCTGCCAGGCACTGGACGGCCAGTGTTCGTCCTGATCCTGCCACCCGAATTCGCCACGTCGGCAACGGGATACGCGAATTCGGGTGAAGACCGACTACGGCACTGTTTGACAAGTTATACATACATGGTTGCATATGCTCATGAGGCGAACGGCTGAAGAAGCGCAGAGGACTCGCGCGAGCATCCTCCACGCGGCATTGGAGTCGTTCGCCGACATCGGGTGGGACGCGACGTCATTCGTCGGAGTCGGCCGCAGGGCCGGCGTCACCCGGGGTGCGGTGCACCACTACTTCGCCGACAAACGCGCGTTGCTCCACACGGCTCTCGACGAAGGGTGGTCCGACGCCATGGCGCCGTTGCTGGAGGCGCTCGAGGACGCTCGGCTCTCCGGGGGCGCGCGTCTGCTCCGTTTCATCGCGGAGTACGTGATCGCGCTCGCCGGCGACGAGCGTTTTCGGCAGCTGGCGATCATCTCCACGCTGGTGGCCCCGCAATCGGTGGATCTGACCGTAGGTCTCGCCGCGAAAGAAGAGGGGATGTCGTCGTGGGAGGACGGCATCCGCAGCGCGTTGCTCGATGCCGACCTGCGAGGCGGCCTCGATGTCGACACCGCTCTGAGCGCGGTGCTGATCGCGATCCACGGATTCACCCTCACCGCTGCCACGCAGCGCAGTCGTCTCCCTGCGGATCCCTCCGACGCGAAGCTCCTCGCGAGCGCGACCATCTTCGGCGTTCTCGTCTGAGCCGCCGTCCGCTCGCCCGTGCGATCCACGGGCGATAGTCGAACGACCCTGCACGCAGGGTCAGAAGGGGCACTCTCATGCCTGCATACCGCCTACGACAGATCAGCTCACCGAAGGCGGCCATGATCGTCGCATGCGTGGCGCTGTTCACCGACATGTTCATCTACGGCCTCGTCATCCCCGTGCTGCCCCTTCTTCCCGCGGCGGTCGACGCGGGGCCGACCGCGACGGGGATGCTCTTCGCGAGCTACGCGGCCGCGATGCTGCTCGTGACGCCGATCGCCGGTGTGCTGGTGGATCGACGTGGGCCGCGGCTGCCGATGCTCATCGGGCTGATCGGTCTCGCCGGGGCGACGCTGCTGTTCGCGATCGGAGGGCCGTACTGGCTCCTGCTCGTGGCGCGTGTGCTCCAGGGCGCGGCGGCGGGGCTGGCGTGGGTGGCGAGCCTGTCGCTGATCGCCGCGACCGTTCCCCTGGAACGTCGAGGGATCGCGATGGGGATGGCGATGAGCATGGTGAGCCTGGGGATCCTCGTGGGGCCGCCGATCGGCGGCCTGCTCGTCGAGAGCTTCGGTCACGTCGTCCCGTTCCTGTTGGCAGCGGCGCTCGCGATCGTCGACGGCATCGCACGACTGGTGTTCGTGCGTGGCGATCGTCCTGCACCCCATGAGCCCACGAGCCCGCTCGCGGTGCTGCGTGTGCGCGGCACCGTTCCCGTGATCGTCGTCGTGCTGATCAGCGCCGCGATGATCGCCGCGATCGAACCGCTGCTGCCCCTTCACCTCACGCGGACGTTCGGGGCGACGCCACTGGGCATCGGCCTGCTCTTCGGGCTGACCGTGATCGTGGGGGCGATCCTGAACCCGGTCGTGGGTTCGCTCCTGGGCCGGGTGCATGCCCGTCCCCTGGTGCTGGCGGGGATCGTCGCGGCAGCTGTCGGTCTCGTGCTTCTCGCCTTCGCTCCGTCTCTGTGGATGGTGGTCGCCGGAATGGTGGTCCTCGGTGTCGCGGTGGCTCTCCTCTCCGCGCCGGGCGCGACTCTCATCGGTCTGCAGGGGCAGCAGTTCGATCCCCCCGCAATCGGCGGCTCGTACACGCTCTTCAACCTCGCCTACGCCGTCGGGCTGATGGCGGGGCCGGCGGTCAGCGGCTTCCTCGCCGGGGCGTTCTCCTTCGCCGTCGCCTTCGTCGTCACAGCCGCGGCGATCCTCGTCGCCGGGCTCTTCGCATCCGCGCGGCTGCCGAGCGGTCTCCTGAGTCGCCCGACGGCACCGGTGGTCCCACCTGCGCCGTAGCCCGGAGTCGAGCGGTCGGCGGCCTGCCCGCCACCGCTCCCGATGCCGCCGGACCCGCGGCCTATCTGATAACCATTCTCAATAGAATGGGTGTGAGCAGAGGTGGGTGGGAGTTCTCATGACAGCAGGGCAGGACGCGGACAAGGTGCCGGTCATCGCACTCACCGGCCATCTCGGCGCGGGCAAGACGAGCCTCCTCAATCATCTGCTGCGGGCGCCCGGCGCGCGACTCGGCGTGGTGGTGAACGACTTCGGCGAGCTCAATGTGGACGCGGCGCTCGTGACCGGACAGATCGACGAGGCGGCAGCGATCTCGGGCGGATGTCTGTGCTGTCTCCCCGATTCGGGCGGGCTCGACGACGCGCTGGAGAGGCTCGCTCATCCGAGATTGCGGCTGGACGCGATCCTCGTGGAGGCCAGCGGCGCCGCCGACCCCGTCGCTCTGACTCGACTGATCCGCTTCAGCGGTGCCGAGCGGATCCGCCCGGGTGGGGTCGTCGAGGTCATCGATGCCGTCGAGCACTTCCGTACCGTCGACACCTGGCCGGAGCCTCCTCGGCGTCATGTGGCAGCGACGCTGATCGTGATCGGGAAGACCGATCTGCTCGCGCATGACGAACGAGAGGACAGGATCGAGCGGATCCGGCAGCGGGTTCGCGCGCGCAATCAGCAGGCGCAGGTCGTCGTCGCGCGGGCGGGGCTCGTCGATCCTGCGCTCGTGTTCGACGCCGCGACCGATCAGGAGCCTGACGATGAGCTCCCCTTGGCCCGGCTGGTCCGTGAGGAGGGAGAACGGCATGAGGGGCACGAGCATGCCCGTGCCCGGTCCGTCGCGCTGCCGGGTCCGGTGGCGCCGGGCGCCCTCACGGATCTGCTCGAGGACCCTCCCGACGGCGCATACCGACTCAAGGGACGGGTGCGCGTGCACGGCCCGAAGGCGGAGCGTGGCTACCTGGTGAACGTGGTCGGGCGGATGATCCATGTCGCCGCGTTGCCCGTGCCGCCGAACCAGGGCGAGTTGGTCGCGATCGGAATGCACCTCGACCCCGATACGGCGCAGAGGCGATTGCAGGATGTCGCCGACGCGGACGCCGACCGTCCGGACCCCGCCGGACTGCGGCGACTGCGACGCTACCGTCGACTCAGCGACTGACGACTCCCTGCCCGCTCTCCGCTGTCGCGGATCGTCAGACGTTCGGGCAGACCTCGGCGACCGAGCCGGCGATCGTCGCGGTATAGGCGCGGAACGCCTCACGATCGCGTGGAGGCAACTCGGCGATCAGCGCTTCGAGCGTGTCGTTGAGCTGTGCGTAGAACGTGCGCGCGGCCGCCTCTCCGGCAGGGGTCGCGGTGACGTTCGTCGCGCGCCGGTCGTGGGGGACGGCCGTGCGCTCGACCAGGCCCTTCGCCTCGGCGCGGTCGATCAGTCCCGTCAGCGCTGTCTTCTCGATGTCGAGCCCCTGTGCGATGGTGGCCATGCGCTGCGGTCCGTCCAGGAGCAGGCCGAGGATACGGGCCTGTGTGGGAGTCAAGCCGTTCTGCTCGGCCAGGGTCAGCACGCGCGACGTCACCAGCGAGGTGAGCTGGGCGAGGGGGTGGAGGAATCCGCGAGGAACGTCGGTGTCTGCCGTCGTTGCGGACGCCTTCGTGGTCTCGCCGGTCGCCATGGGAATATCGTACCGCCAGCGATAGTTCACTCCATGTACAGTCCCATGAGTGGACTGTCGGGGTGCGTGGGCATCCCGTCGACGACGGAGGAACCTCTATGAATTCCGCACACGCTCCCTACGACCTCGCGGGGATCCCGCTGACGAACCGCATCGTGATGGCGCCGATGACGCGCAGCAGGGCGTACGGCCCCGGTGCGACGCCGACCGATCTCAACGCGACGTACTACGCGCAGCGGGCGACGGCCGGTCTGATCGTCACGGAGGGAACCCAGCCGTCCGTGGTCGGACAGGGATACCCCGACACTCCGGGTCTGCATTCTGCAGAGCAGGTCACGGCGTGGCGCACGGTCACCGATCGCGTGCATGAGGAAGGCGGGCGGATCTTCGCCCAGCTGATGCACGTGGGCCGCATCGGCGACCCCGATCTCCTCCCCGACGGCATGATCCCGGTGGGCCCCTCGGCGGTCGCCGCCGCGGGCGAGATCTACACGCACGCCGGCAGGAAGCCGCACGTGACGCCTCACGCGCTCACCGAGGACGAGATCCACGCCACGATCTCCGACTTCGCGGATGCCGCGGCCAACGCGATCGAGGCGGGGTTCGACGGCGTCGAGATCCACGGCGCCAACGGCTACCTCGTGCAGCAGTTCCTCGCCAGCAACGCCAATGTGCGCGAGGACGGCTGGGGTGGCTCCGTCGCCGGGCGTACCCGCTTCGCCGTCGAGGTCGCTCGCGCTGTGAGCGCGAGGATCGGCTCGGCGCGCACGGGCATCCGGCTGTCGCCCGGCGGGGTGCTCGGCGACATCCGGGAAGACGATCGGGAGGCCACCTACATCTCTCTGATCGCGCAGCTGGCGCCGCTCGATCTCGCCTACGTGCACGTCATGGAGGCCCCGGGTCAGCGCGACCTCGTCCTGCGCATGCGGGAGGCCTGGCCGAACACGCTCATCCTCAACCCGTTCACCGGGAGTGAGCCGACCGGACCCGACGCGCTCGCCCTGATCAGCGACGGCACGGCCGACCTCGTCTCGTTCGGCGCGCTTTACATCGCCAACCCCGACCTGGTCGATCGTCTGCACCAGGGCGGCCCGTTCGCAGCCCCCGATCTCAGCAAGGCCTTCGGTGGCGATCACCAGGGCTACACCGACTACGCCGTGCTCGCCTAGCCTCGGTCCTGCTCCCGTCTGCCGTCGACGCGTGCGAGTGCGCGACGTGGGGCGGCAGACGGGAGCGGTGCTCGCCACCACGCGGACGGAAGAGTCAATAGGATGGGTAGCGGCCATCGTCGGGGAGTGACGTCCCCGCCCTTCGGGAAGACGAGGCCCGCGCGTCCAGCGGATCGACGAGAGGCCGGTGATCATCGGCGAAGGTGTGGTGGCACCGCGATCTAGCCCCCGCCCGCACCTCCAGGGCTTCCACATCCTGGAGGAATCATGAGATCACCCGACCCCGCCCGCACCCTCGCCGCACAGCTCGCCGACGCCGTCCCCGGCCAGCACGTCGTGCTCGAGGGGCACGTCCACCGCCGTCGTGAACTCGCGAAGGTGTCGTTCCTGATCCTGCGCGACCGCACGGGGCTCGCCCAGGTCGTTCTGCGACCCGACGAGATTCCCGCCGAGGGCATCCCCACCGAGGAGACCGTCGTGCGGATCGTGGGCGTCGTCGCGGCGAACGCTCAGGCACCCGGCGGGGTCGAGGTCGTCTCGCCCGTGATCGAGATGCTCTCCGAGCCCGCCCGGACTCCGATCGTCGAACTCTGGCGGCCATCGCTCGACGCCACGCTGCCGACGCTCCTCGACCACGCGGCCGTGACCTGGCGCCACCCGGCGCAGCGGGCGAAGTGGGAGCTGACGGCAGCGAGCCTGCGCGGATTCCGCCGCACCCTCGACGCTGCCGGCTTCACGGAGATCCACACACCCAAGATCGTCGACACGATCACGGAGTCGGGAGCGAACGTGTTCCCGGTCGACTACTTCGGGAAGACCGCCTACCTCGCGCAGAGTCCGCAGTTCTACAAGCAGCAGCTCGTCGGGGTCTTCGAACGCGTCTACGAGGTCGGCCCGGTGTTCCGCGCCGAACCGCACGACACGGTCCGCCACCTCGCCGAGTACAGGTCCCTCGACGTCGAATTCGGCTTCATCCGCGACCACCGCGATGTGCTGGCGCAGCTCGGCGAGGTGCTCGGGGGGATGCTCGACAGCATCTGCTCCGAGGGCGCCGGCGCCCTCGACCTCCTCGACGTCGCTCTCCCGGCCATCCCCGAAGAGATCCCGGTGGTGCATTTCCGCGACGCCCTGCGCATCGTCGGCGCACCGGACGATGAACCCGACCTCGCGCCCGCGCACGAGCGGGCTCTGGGCGACTGGGCGCGGGAGCGATACGGCAGCGACGTGCTCGCCGTCGAGGGGTATCCGATGCGCAAGCGCCCCTTCTACACGCATCCGCAACCGGACGACGAGCGGTGGAGCAACAGCTTCGACCTGCTGTTCCGCGGGCTGGAACTCGTCACGGGAGGACAGCGGCTGCATCGCCACTCCGACTACGTCTCCGCGATCGAGGCGCGCGGAGAGTCGCCTTCCGCCTACGCGGCCTACCTCGACGCGTTCGCGCACGGGATGCCTCCGCACGGCGGGTTCGCGATCGGACTCGAACGATGGGTCGCACGCCTCCTCGAAGCCTCGAACATCCGGGAGGTGACGCTCTTCCCGCGGGACCTGCATCGGCTCACGCCGTGACGTCGCGGCTCCTCTACGGTGAGGGTATGGAATGGGGCAAGGAAGTCGTCGTCCGCGGTGCCCGGGTCCACAACCTGAAGAACGTGGATGTCGATGTCCCGCTGCACCGCCTGGTCGCGGTGACCGGCGTATCGGGGTCGGGAAAGTCCTCTCTCGCGCTCGGCGTGCTGTACGCGGAGGGGTCGCGGCGCTACCTCGAAGCGCTGTCGGCCTACACGCGGCGACGACTGTCGCAGGCAGCCCGAGCGGACGTCGATGCGGTGGAGGGCGTGCCCGCGGCGATCGCCCTCCACCAGCGTCCGGCCGTCCCGGGCGTGCGAAGCACGTTCGGGACGGCGACGGAGCTTCTCAACTCCGTGCGACTGCTCTTCTCCCGGGTGGGGACGCACGAGTGTCCGAACGGACACCGGGTGCCGCCGTCGCTGAGCGTGGCCTCCACCGGGCACGCCACGTGCCCCACCTGCGGGGTGCGGTTCTCCGCGCCGGGCGCCGAGGCGTTCTCGTTCAACGAGGAAGGGGCGTGCGAGACCTGCGAGGGGACGGGGGAGACGCGTCAGGTCGACCCCGAGGCCCTCGTTCCCGACGAGTCGCTCACGATCGACGAGGGGGCCGTCGCAGCGTGGGGGTCGTTCGGTGCGAGTCTGCTCCCGCAGGTGGTCGCCGCGCTCGGCGTGCGGACGGACGTCCCTTTCCGGGATCTGACGGATGGCGAGCGCGACGTCGTGCTCCACGGCGAGGAGACGACGCGCTCCGTGGTCGTGACGAGCAAGAACGGCAACGTCTTCGAGCTCGACGCGAAGTACCGCAACGCCGGCCGGGTCATCGAGGATGCCCTGCGCAAGGCTCAGAGCGAGAAGGGGCTCGCTCGTCTCGACCGCTTCGTGCACGTGGCCGGATGTCCGTCCTGCGGGGGTTCAAGGCTCAACGCGCGGGCGCGATCCACGACCGTGCACGGCTCGAGCATCGACGTCGTCTCGGCGTGGAGCCTGGAGCAGGTCTCTGCGTTCGTCCGCGGGCTGCCCTCCGTCGTCCCGCCCGAGCTGCGGGAGATGACGGAGCGCATCGTCGAGGCCTTCGCATCGTCGGGGGACCGGCTTCTCGGACTCGGGTTGGGGTACCTCTCGCTGGACAGGTCGTCCCGCACCCTGTCCACAGGAGAGCTGCAGCGTGTGCAGCTGGGACGGGCCCTGCGCAGCAGCGCGACCGGGATCCTCTACGTGCTGGATGAGCCTTCCATCGGTCTGCATCCGGCGAACATCGAGTCGCTGCTTCGCGTGGTGAGACGTCTCGTCGAGACGGGGAACTCGGTGGTGCTGGTGGATCACGATGTGGACGTGCTTCGACATGCCGACTGGCTGATCGAAGTCGGCCCGGACGCCGGGACGCGTGGCGGGTCGATCGTCGCGACGGGGGATGTCGCGGCGATGGAGCGGAACACCGCGTCGCGCATCGGCGGATTCCTGAGCGGTCGCGAACCTGCCGTCGTCCGTGAGCGAGCCGGTGCCGAGGAGGTCTTCGCCCACGGACGCATCCGTCTGCGCACCACCGCGCACTTCACCCTCCATGCGCTCGCCGTCGACTTCCCGCTCCGTCGGCTGACGGCGGTGACCGGGGTGTCCGGATCGGGCAAGACCACCCTGGTGCTGGAGAGTCTCGCCGCGGCGCTGGCGGCGTCGCCCTCCGGTGCGGGGCGTCCTGCGCATGTCGCGGAGATCGACGCCGGGGGCGTCGCCCGCACCGTCGTCGTCGATGCCGCCCCGATCGGGAGGAACGTCCGGTCGACGGTCGCGACGTACACGGGAATCCTGGACGACCTGCGCCGGGCCTATGCCCATACCGAGACGGCCAGGGCACAGGGGCTCACGGCGTCGAGCTTCTCCTACAACACGGGCGCTCTGCGTTGTCCTGCCTGCGACGGCGTGGGGCAGGTGTTCCTCGACGTCCAATTCCTCCCCGACGTCGACATCCCCTGTCCGACGTGCGGCGGCACGCGGTACGCACCGGAAGCGGACGAGATCCGCCTGTCGGGTGTCACACTCCCTGAGGCACTCGCACTCACGATCGAGCAGGCTCGTTCAGTGTTCGGGAGCATCCGCAAGGTCGAGGCACGTCTGCGGACCCTCGAAGAGATCGGGCTGGGGTACCTCACTCTGGGCGAAGCCACGCCGGCGCTCTCCGGGGGCGAGGCGCAGCGACTCAAGCTCGTCTCCGATCTCGAGCGAGAACTGCACGGCACGCTCTTCGTCTTCGACGAGCCCAGTGTCGGGTTGCATCCGGCGGACGTGCGGGTGCTGCTCGGGGTCTTCCAACGACTCATCGACGCCGGCGCGACGGTCATCGTCATCGAGCACGACCTCGACGTGATCGTCAACGCGGATCATGTCATCGACCTCGGCCCCGGAGAGCGCCGGCGTGGCTTCGCCCAGAGTGAGGT
>NZ_PCOY01000042.1 GCF_002979475.1 Microbacterium sp. MYb62
CGCCCTCCCGCCCTTCCTCCCCGGGTTTGCCGGACTCCCCCGACGCTCCCTGGTTCCCTCCGGCGGAATTCGACTTCGGTGGCTGTCTCGAGAACCGCGACAGCGGCATCGCCTGCTTCCGCGCGAGCGAGGACGAGGAGGAGGTCGAGACGGAGACGGAGACGGAGACGGAGGCAGGGGCCGCGCTCCCGTCCGTGACGATCACGGACCTTGCGCAGTTCGCCCCCGCGGGGGTCTCCGCGACGGCCGAGCCGGACAACGTCGGTGTCGCCGGCATGCCGACCAACTTCGTCGCCCCGGCATCCGCACAGACCCGATCGGGAACTCTCTTCGGCGCGGCGATCTCCGTGCGCTTCACTCCGGTCGGCTACGACTTCGTCCACGGCGACGGCACGACCGCGACGACCAGCACGGCGGGTCAGACCTGGACCGCGCTCGGCCAAGCCCCGTTCACCCCGACCGCGACGAGCCACACGTATCGAGAACGCGGCACCTACCCGGCCCACGTCGTGGTGCGCTACACGGCCGAGGTCGACCTCGGCGGCGGATGGTTCCCCGTCGCGGGACGACTCTCCATCCCCGGCGCCGTGCAGGAGATCCGCATCTTCGAGGCGCACACCGCGCTCGTCGCGTTCACATGCGACCAGAGACCGGCTGCGCCCGGCTGCTGATCCCGTGCCGTCACTCGTCAGCGCACGAAGACGTCGCTCGTCATCGCACGAAGGTCAGGACGATCGGCGCACCATCGGCATCGACATGACCTTCGAGGGTCAGGACCGCGTCTGCAGCGATGTCCCGCGCCGCGACGAACGTGATCTGCGGAACCAGATCCCTGGTGCAGATGGTGTCGGTGTGGGAATGCAGTCGCACGCTTCCCTCCGTCTCGCTGAGGGCCGTCAGGGTGCCCGACCCCGGCGGGCACGTGGAGGAGCCCGAGGTGAGCACAGCGATCTCGTGGTCGTCGATCCGTGCCACAGCGGGAGTCTGCTCCGCCATCCGGTCCGCCGGGATGACCTCGCCGTCCGCGAGACCCGGGAGCGTGAGCTCCGTCTTCTCCCTTCCCGCCTCGGTCACGGTGAGCTCCACCTGGCGCGACGAATCGAACGCCGCCGGAAGGGCTACGTACGTCCCCTGAGGCGTGCGCACCGTCGCGCACATCTCGTCATCCCCTTCGACGAGCACGATCTCCAACGACTGCTCTCCCGCGATGAAGTCGCCGATGTGGGGCGCACACGCATCTCCCTCCGTCTTGAGCACGAACGCCGTCGCATCGAGCCACGCGGCCTGGGGTGCACCGGAGGACCCGTCGGAGGCGATGGGCTCGTCGGTGGATTCCGGCGCCGAAGAGCTCTCCGCCGGCATCGCGCATCCGGTCAGCGCGGTACTGAGCAGCACTCCGCCGAGAGCGAGAACGGACAACGCGCGAAGAAGAGGACTCGTCATACCCACGAGTGTCGAAGACGACCGCTCCGTCTCAGGGTCCTCTCCTGCCGTGCTCCACGCATACCGCGGCGACCGAGCGACATCTGCGTGCTGCCCCCCGACGGTCGGCGCTCTACGCTGAGTCCATGACCCGCGCCGATCGCCTCATGCTGCTCGATACCGCCAGCCTCTACTTCCGTGCCTTCTACGGGGTCCCCGACAAGGTGACGGCACCGGACGGCTCGCCCATCAACGCCGCCCGCGGCCTGCTCGACATCATCGCGAAGCTCGTCACGCTGTACGAGCCGACGCACGTGATCGCCTGCTGGGACGATGACTGGCGTCCGCAGTGGCGCGTCGATCTCATTCCGAGCTACAAGACGCACCGCGTCGTGGAGGTCGTCGTCAGCGGTCCCGACGTCGAGGAGATCCCCGACCCGCTCGAGGCGCAGATCCCCCTCATCCGCGAGACTCTCGCCGCGATCGGAATCCCGATCATCGGGGTCGCCGAGCACGAGGCGGATGACGTCATCGGCACCCTCGCGACAACGGCGACGATGCCCGTCGACATCGTCACCGGCGACCGCGATCTGTTCCAGCTCGTCGACGACGCCCGTGATGTGCGGGTCATCTACACCGCACGCGGCATGAGCAATCTCGAGATCGTGACCGACGCGACGGTGGTCGCGAAGTACGGGGTCCTCCCCTCGCAGTACGCCGATTTCGCGACCATGCGAGGCGACGCCTCCGACGGCCTCCCCGGCGTCGCGGGCGTCGGCGAGAAGACGGCGGCCACGCTGCTGCAGACCCACGTCGATCTCGACGGGATCCGCGCCGCGGCGGAAGCAGGAGAAGGCATGAGCGCAGGGGTGCGCGCGAAGATCCTCGCGGCGTCCGCCTATCTGGACGTGGCTCCGACAGTGGTCGCCGTGGCGACGGCTCTGCCGATCAGTGCTCCTGACATCCCGTTGCGCGTGCTCGATCCCGCCGAGGTGGACGCGGCATCGACCCTCGCGGAAAAGTGGAATCTCGGGGGCTCGATGACCCGCGCGGTCGCCGCCGTGTCGAAGGCAGCCCTTCCGTCCGAGTGATCGTCGGCGGACCGCAGCGGCTCACTCCGCCCAGGCGAGCAACCGTGAAAGACCCCAGGTCGTCACGATCCTCGATGCGGGGATCCCCGCGCGCTCTGCGCGTTCCGCACCGTGATCGAGCAGCGACAGCTGACCGGGTGCGTGTGCATCCGAGTCGATGGAGAACAGACATCCGGCCTCGAACGCGATCGCGATCAGCTCGTCCGGCGGGTCCTGGCGCTCCGGACGCGAGTTGATCTCGACGGCCACGCCGTTCTCCGCACAGGCCGCGAAGACGGCTGCCGCATCGAACGCCGACGGCGGGCGCGTCCCGCGATCGCCCTGCACGAGTCGGCCGGTGCAGTGTCCGAGGACGTTCACCCTCGGATGCGAGACCGCGGCGATCATCCGCGCCGTCATCGGACGCGCATCCATGCGCAGTTTGGAATGCACCGATGCCACGACGATGTCGAGTTCGCCGAGCAGCGAATCCTCCTGATCGAGAGCTCCGTCTTCGAGGATGTCGACCTCGATCCCGGCGAGCATGGTGAAGCCGTCACCGGATTCGGCGCGCACCAGTGGCATCTGCTCCCGGAGTCTCTCGGCGGAGAGCCCCCGTGCCACTCGCAGCCGCGGCGAATGATCGGTGATCGCCTGATACTCGTGGCCCTGCGCCCTCGCAGCAGCAGCCATCACCGAGATCGGGGTGGTGCCGTCCGACCAGTCGGTGTGGGCGTGCAGGTCTCCACGGAGCTTGGCCCGCAATGCAGACATCCGTTCCGGCTCGACATCGCCGCGCAGCTCCACGAGGTACTCCGGGATCTTCCCGGCTTGCGCCTGACGGATCACGGCGAACGTGGATTCACCGATGCCCTTGGCCGCACGCAGTCGGGTGGGATCGTCCCTGACGTCCTCCGGAAGGTCCTGCAGGGTCGCGGCCGCCTGGCGGAAGGCCTTCGCCCGATACCGCGACGCGCGCTCTCGCTCCAACAAGGAGGCGATCTCGAGCAGCGCGTCGACGGGATCCACGGTCACCCCTGCGCGGTCGCCAGCTCGCGACTCACGGCGATCCACTGATCGAGCTTCGCCAGCGCACGGCCGTCGTCCACGGCGGCAGACGCCTTGTCGTATCCTTCGCGCAGACGCTCCAGGATCGGACGCTGAACCTGGGTCGCGTCCTGCGAGAGCTCGAACGCGACGATGCCCGCGGCCGCATTGAGCAGGACGATGTCCCGCACGGCACCCGTGTCGCCTGCGAGCGTGCGCCGGAGCACTTCGGCGTTGTGCCGCGGCGAGCCGCCGATGAGGTCGGCGAGGTCCGCGATGGGGATGTCGAGGTCACGAGGATCGAGGTCGTGCTCGTGGATGTCTCCGCGCGTGACCTCCCAGATACGACTGTGTCCTGTCGTCGTGAGCTCGTCGAGTCCGTCATCTCCCCGGAAGACGAGTGCTGTCGCACCGCGGGTCCGGAACACGCCCGTGATCAGCGGGACGCGCTCGATCTGGGCGACACCCACCGCATTCGCCTCGGCGCGAGCCGGGTTGCACAGCGGGCCGAGCATGTTGAACACGGTCGGGACGCCGAGCTCCGCGCGAACGGATCCTGCGTGCTTGAACCCGGGATGGAAGGCGCCGGCCCATGCGAAGGTGATGCCGGTGCGGTCGAGGATCGATGCGACGTCGGCGGGGTCGAGCGACAGTTCGAGGCCGAGAGCGCCGAGGACGTCGGAGGAGCCGGACGCCGAGCTCGCCGCACGGTTCCCGTGCTTCACGACGGGGACCCCGGTCGCGCCGATGATGATCGCCGCGGTCGTGGACACGTTCACCGTGCCGACGCGGTCGCCCCCCGTTCCGACGATGTCGAGGACGTCGGGCGAGACCGGCAGCGGAACCGCCGCCTCCAGGATCGCGTCGCGGAAGCCGACGATCTCGTCGATCGTCTCTCCCTTCGCCCGAAGCGCGACCAGGAAGCCCGCGAGCTGCGCCTCTGTGACGCTCCCCTGCATGATCTGACGCATCGCCCACGTGGACTCCCAGACGCTCAGATCGCGACGCTCCAGCAGAGAGGTGAGCACGTCGGACCAGGTCAGGGAATCAGCCATGTGTGCGATCCTATCGGCGCGGAGAAAACATGCAGATGCTTCCGAACGCACGTGCACTTCGCGCCCACCCCTTGTTTCCCGCGGATTCACCGGGTATTCGCAGTGTTTTCTTAGGGTCTCCTAAGTCGCCGACCGGCAATTCGAGGGCCGTCGGTGCAAGAATCACGCCCGCGGATCGGCCATAATGGAGGGGTGACGACCTCAGCGACGTATGCCCCGGCGGCGAGAACGATTAAGCGGCCCAACCCGGTAGCTGTCGGCACCATTGTGTGGCTCGGCAGTGAGGTGATGTTCTTCGCGGGACTCTTCGCGATCTACTTCACCCTCCGCAGCACCTCCCCGGAGCTGTGGGCAGACCGGACCGAGCTGCTGAACGTTCCGTTCGCCGCAGTGAACACTGCGATCCTGGTCCTGTCCTCCTTCACGTGCCAGATGGGCGTGTTCGCGGCAGAAGACCTGCAGCCCTACAAGATCGGCAAGGGGCAGAAGAACGGCGCCGGCCGCCGTCGCCTCTTCGGCTGGGGAATGGTCGAGTGGTTCTTCCTCACCTTCGCCCTCGGCGCGATCTTCGTCTCCGGCCAGGTCTGGGAATACGCGCAGCTGGTCGCCGAAGGCATGCCGATCAACGCCGACTCGTACGCCTCCGCCTTCTACCTGACGACCGGCTTCCACGCCCTGCACGTCACCGGTGGCCTGGTCGCGTTCCTCCTCGTCATCGGCCGCGCGTACGCCGTCAAGAACTTCCGGCACAAAGAGGCGACCTCCTCGATCGTGGTGTCCTACTACTGGCACTTCGTCGACGTCGTCTGGATCGTGCTGTTCCTCGTTATCTACTTCCTGAAATAAGAGCGGAGCTGATCCCCGAGATGGCACGAGAGAAGAAGCGCCGTTCCAGCGGTCGTCGCAGCCCTTTGGCGGCGGCCGCGCTCATCGGCGCAGGCCTCATGATCACCGGCGCCGTGTACGCCGGCGCGACTGCTGCATTCGCTGCATCCGACACGCAGTCCGCAGCGACCTCGCAGCTGACGGTCGAGGACGGCGAGAAGCTGTTCACGGCCAACTGCGCCACCTGCCACGGCCTCGACCTGCAGGGAACCGCCAACGGCCCCAGCCTCTACGGCGTGGGCGAGCTGGCCACCGAGTTCCAGCTGTCGACCGGTCGCATGCCCCTGCAGATGCAGGGACCGCAGGCACCGCAGAAGGCACCCCAGTTCACCGAAGACCAGATCCTCGCGATCTCGTCCTTCGTGCAGTCCGAGGCCCCCGGCCCCACCTTCCCGTCTGACCACATCCTCGACGGCAAGGGCGATGTCGCGAACGGCGCCGAGCTCTTCCGCGTCAACTGCGCGATGTGCCACAACGTGGCCGCCGCCGGTGGAGCACTCACCGAGGGCAAGTACGCACCGGGACTCGGAGAGACCAGCGCGCTGCACATGTACGCGGCCATGGTCACCGGCCCGCAGAACATGCCGGTGTTCGGCGACATGAACCTGTCCGACGAGGACAAGCGCGACGTCATCTCGGCGCTGCTCTTCCAGCAGCAGTCCGTGCAGGTCGGCGGATTCTCGCTCGGTTCGCTCGGTCCGGTCTCCGAGGGCCTGTTCGTCTGGATCTTCGGAATCGGCGCGCTCGTCGCCGTCACCGTGTGGATCACGGCGAAGTCCAACTGACGCTTATTCATCGAAGAGGAACGTACGAGGAGCACCATGGCACACGACGACGACTCGCAGGCTCTTGACAGGGCCTACCAGCCCTCTCCGGGGCTGGGTGTCGCAGTCAGCGATCCCGTGCAGAACCCCGGGCTTCCGCCGCACCGCGAGCGGATGACCGACAAGGACCCGCGCGCTGAGAAGGCCGCTGTCCGCACTGTCTACACGCTGTTCTACCTCTCGCTCGCCGGCAGCATCTGGGCGGTCGCCGCCTACATGCTGTTCCCGATCGAGAGCGGCGCGCTCATCGACATCCGGCAGAACAACCTCTTCATCGGACTCGGCATCGCCCTCGCGCTGCTGGCCCTCGGTATCGGTGCGATCCACTGGTCCAAGGCGCTGATGTCCGACAAGGAGTTCATCGAGCACCGCCACCCCACCCGTGGCAAGGACGCGACCCGCGAAGCAGCGATCCAGGCCTTCGCAGACGCGAACGAGGAGTCCGGCTTCGGGCGCCGCTCGATGATCCGCAACTCGCTGTTCGCCGCCATCGTCGCCTCGATCATCCCCGGCGTCGCGCTGTTCCGTGGCCTGGCTCCCCACTCGACCCCGGAGGACCCCACCGCGGGCGACCCGGTCGTGCTGCTCAAGCACACGATGTGGGAAGAGGGCGCCCGCCTGGTCCGCGACCCCGACGGCACCCCGATCCGCGCTGCGGACGTGACCCTCGGCTCGGCGTTCCACGTGATCCCCGAGGAACTCGCCACGCTCAGCCACCACGACGGCTACCTCGAGGAGAAGGCCAAGGCCATCGTCCTGATGATGCGCCTGCGCCCCGAGCAGCTGATCGAGGCCGAGGACCGCAAGGACTGGTCCTACGACGGCATCGTCGCGTACTCCAAGGTCTGCACGCACGTCGGCTGCCCCGTGGCCCTGTACGAGCAGCAGACCCACCACCTGCTGTGCCCGTGCCACCAGTCGCAGTTCGACGTCACGGACCATGCCAAGGTCATCTTCGGCCCCGCGGCACGTCCGCTGCCGCAGCTGCCCATCACCGTCGATGACGAGGGCTACCTGATCGCACGCAGCGACTTCACGGAACCCGTCGGCCCGAGCTTCTGGGAGCGCCATTGAGCACCGCAACGCTGTCCAAAGAGGACAAGGACACCAAGGCGCCCCTCGGCGGTCGCTTCGTCGGTGCCGCGTCGAACTACATCGATGAGCGCACCAGCCTCTCCGGCTTCGTCAAGGAGCTCGGACGCAAGATCTTCCCCGACCACTGGTCCTTCATGCTCGGCGAGATCGCTCTGTGGAGCTTCGTCGTGGTGTTCCTCTCCGGAACCTTCCTGACGTTCTTCTTCCAGGCCTCGATGGTCGAGACCCACTACACGGGTGCGTATGCCCCGATGCGCGGCATCGAGATGTCCGCCGCACTCGAATCGTCTCTGCACATCTCGTTCGACCTGCGCGGTGGCCTCCTGGTCCGCCAGATCCACCACTGGGCGGCACTCGTGTTCATCGCGGGTATCGGCGTGCACATGCTCCGGGTGTTCTTCACCGGCGCATTCCGCAAGCCGCGCGAGCTGAACTGGGTGATCGGCTTCATCCTGTTCATCCTCGCGATGGCTGAGGGCTTCACCGGCTACTCGCTCCCCGACGACCTGCTCTCGGGCAACGGTCTCCGCATCATCGACGGCATGATCAAGGGGCTCCCCCTGATCGGCACGTGGACCTCGTTCCTCCTCTTCGGCGGCGAGTTCCCCGGCACCGACATCGTCGGACGCCTGTACACGCTGCACATCCTGCTGCTGCCGATGCTCGTCATCGCGCTCATCGTGGTGCACCTGATG
>NZ_PCOY01000043.1 GCF_002979475.1 Microbacterium sp. MYb62
CTCGACGGCGTCGAGGTGCGGCGCTCCTATTCGCTGTGCCGTGCGCCGGAGCACCGCGACGACGGACGGGACACCCGGCTGAGCGTCGCCGTGAAGCGCGACGAGGGCGGACTGTTCTCGACGTGGGCGCAGACCGGACTCCACGCGGGATTCGAGATCGACGTGATGAGCCCGCAGGGCACGTTCACCTCCGCCCTCGACGACCTCGACGACAGGCACGTGGTGGGGATCGCCGCCGGCTCCGGCATCACGCCGCTGATGGCACTCGCGAACACGGTGCTGACCCGGTCGGACACGTCGCGGTTCACCCTGCTGTACACGAACCGCGCGACGCTCGACGTGATGTTCCTGGAGGATCTCGCCGACCTCAAGGATCGCTACCCCACCCGACTCGTGCTGCACCACGTCCTCTCCCGCGAGCAGCGAGCGGCGCCGGTGCTGTCCGGCCGGATCGATGAGGAGAAGCTGCGGACGATCCTCGGCACGCTGATCCCGCCGTCGACCGTCGACGAATGGTTCCTGTGCGGGCCGCTCGCCCTGGTCGACCTCTGCCGCGAAGTACTGGCCGATGTCGGCGTCGAGCGCTCGCACATCCGCTTCGAGCTGTTCACCACCGGCGACGAACCGGCCCGCGCGGCCCGCCCGGTGCAGGTGCGCGTCGGCGAGAAGACCGTGCGCATCGAGGTGACCCTCGACGGTGTCTCCTCGACCGTCGAGAGCCCTGTCGACGCGCATGAGTCCGTGCTGAACGCAGCACTGCGTGTGCGGCCGGATGCCCCGTTCGCCTGCGCGGGCGGCGTCTGCGGCACCTGCCGCGCGCGCGTGATCGAGGGCAGCGTGACCATGACCGAGAACTACGCTCTGGAACCCGACGAGCTCGAGCGCGGATTCGTGCTCACCTGCCAGTCCCACCCGACCAGCGACCGCGTGGTCGTGGACTACGACGTCTGACCGGAGGCCCTCCATGATCGACCTCACCATCGCGGACGACATCGCCACGATCGTGCTGAACGCGCCGGCGAAACTGAACGCCCTCGACGAGCGTGCCCTCGCCGAGTTGGATGCGGCTTACGTCGAGGCGAAGGCCGCGGGCGTGCGGGCTCTCGTGCTCCGGGGCGAGGGCCGCGCGTTCTGCGCCGGGCGCGACATCTCCGGCGTCACCCCGCAGGACGACGACGTGCTCGGCTATCTCGGCGGCCTCGTCGCCCCGCTGCTGCAGCGGATGGCGCGGTTCCCCGCGCCGACCTTCGCGGTCGCGCACGGCGCCTGCCTCGGGGTCGGTCTCGGCCTCCTGATCGCCACCGACGTCGTGTACGTCGCCGAGTCCGCGAAGATCGGCTCCCCGTTCGCTGCGCTCGGCGCGACGCTCGACTCCGGCGGGCACGCCCTCTTCCTCGACCGGCTCGGGGCGCACAAGACGCTCGACCTGATCTACACGGGGCGACTGATGAGCGGCTCGGAAGCAGTGGCATCGGGACTCTTCTCGCGGGTGCTCCCCGACGATGAGGTCGTGCAGGCGACGACGGATGCCGCGACCGCCGCCGCACGGGGCGCGACGGCCGCGTTCCTCGCGAGCAAGGAGCTGATCGCCCGCATCCGCGACGAGCGGCTCTCCCTGTGGGAGTCCGTCGGGATCGAGAACGCCGCGCAGGCGGTGCTGTGCGACACGGAGGACTATCGGGAAGGGTTCGCCGCGTTCCAGGAGAAGAGGAAGCCGGAGTTCCGCGGGCGCTGACGCCTCGCCACGTTCACGCCTGCCCCGCGCGCGACTCACGTGATATCAGGCGCTCGCGCCGCATCAGGTAGTTCGGGCGACAATCGGCCTGAATCGGCGCATCGGCCTGAATCCGTCCGCTGTCCCACGTCGGTGGCCGGTGCGACAATACCGGGATGATGCTCTCCGAGGTCGTCTCCACGGCGGACGAGGTCGCCGCGACCTCGTCTCGACTCGCGAAGGTCGACGCGCTGGCTCGGCTGCTGGCGCGACCCGCACCGGAGGAGGTCGCGTCACTCGTGGGGCTGCTGCTCGCCGCACCGCGCCAAGGCAGGCTGGGCGTCGGATGGCGAGGTCTCACCGCCATCGACATCCCGCACGCCGGCGATCCCACGCTGACCGTCGCCGACGTCGATGCCTCTCTCGACGCTCTCGCCACGACCTCCGGTTCCGGCTCGGCAGCCGCGCGCACCGGGATCCTCGTCGATCTCGCCGCGCGTGCCACGCCCGCCGAGTGGGACTTCCTGATCCGCGCGATGCTCGGCGAACTGCGCACCGGAGCTCTGTCTGGCGTGCTCCTCGACGCGATCGCGAAGGGGGCCGACCGTCCCGTGGCGATGGTCCGTCGTGCTGCGATGCTCTCCGGCGACCTCGGTGAGACCGCCCGCATCGCGCTGACCGAGCCGTTGGGCGCTCTCGAGGCCATCGGCTTGCAGGTGGGGCGCCCTGTCCTGCCGATGCTGGCGTCGACGGCGACGACTCCCTCCGCCGCGCTCGAGATCACCGGCAGAGCATCGGTCGAGTACAAACTCGACGGCGCCCGCATCCAGGTTCATCGCCACGGCGACGACGTCGGCGTCTACACACGGAGCCTCGCCGACATCACGCACCGCGTGCCGGAGATCGTCGAGATCGTGCGCGCCCTCCCCGTGCACGATGTGATCCTCGATGGCGAGACGCTGTCACTCGACGAAGACGGCGGTCCGCGACCGTTCCAGGAGACCATGTCGCGGTTCGGCGCCGAGGTGTCGCGCGAGCTCGTGTTGCGGCCGTGGTTCTTCGACGTGCTGCACGTGGATGGGCGCGACCTGATCGACGAGCCGCTCTCCATCCGGCTGGCCGAACTCGAACGGGTGGCCGGCGAGTGGCGGATGCCGGGCATCGTGACCGACGTCGCCGGCGTCGCCGAGCAGCTGTCGCGCGACGCCCTCGCCGCCGGGCACGAGGGCGTCGTGGTCAAGGCCGTCGACGCACCCTACGCGGCCGGGCGCCGTGGAAAGTCGTGGGTCAAGGTCAAACCCGTCCTGACCTTCGATCTGGTGGTCCTGGCGGCGGAGTGGGGTTCAGGGCGCCGCCGGGGATGGCTGTCGAACCTGCACCTGGGCGCCCGCGATCCTTCGGGAGAATTCGGCGACCCCGGCGGGTACGTCATGGTCGGCAAGACCTTCAAGGGACTCACCGACGAAATCCTGCGCTGGCAGACCACGGAGTTCCCCGCGCACGAGTCGCACCGCACGGCATCCACCGTGTTCCTGCGTCCTGAGCTCGTCGTGGAGATCGCGATCGACGGTGTGCAGCGCTCTCCGCGGTATCCGGGCGGCATCGCGCTGCGCTTCGCCCGGGTGAAGGGCTACCGGCCGGACAAGACACCGGCCGAGGCCGACACGATCCCGACGCTGCGCTCGCTGCTGCACGGCTGAACCGTGCAGCAGCGGATCAGGCGGACGGGGCGAGCCCCTGATCCTCTTCCCGCACCGTGCCGCGGAACGACCACGGGAAGTCGATCCAGAGGTCGGTGTCCTTCCAGGCGAAGTCGGGCTGGATGATCGTGGACGGCTTGGTGTAGATCGTGACCGAGCGCACGTCGGCACCCTTGTCCTTCAGCAGCTGCACGGCCAGGGCGAGCGTGCGACCCGAGTCGGCGACGTCGTCCACCAGCAGCACGCGGCGTCCGTCGAGATAGGCCATGTCGAGCTCGGGAGGCAGCACCTCGGGGGCGTCGAGGACGGTGCCGATCCCGGTGTAGAACTCGACGTTGATCGCTCCGCAGTTCTTGGCGCCGAGTCCGTAGGCGATCGCTCCGGCCGGGAGCAGGCCCCCGCGCGCGATCGCGACCACGACCTCGGGCAGGAAGCCCGCATCGAGGATGTTCCGCGCCAGATCGCGCGTCGCCGCCCCGAATCCGTCCCAGGTGAGTGTCTCGCGCTCGATCTCTGCATCAGTCATTCCTGCATTCTCCCGCATCCGCGGAGCTCCCTCGCCGGTAGACTGAGCGGGTCCGGCCCGGCCGGTGCCTGAAAAAGAGGCACGAAGCACTTCGCGAAGACGCGAAGGCGAGACACATACGGATCCCGCAGTTCCTCCGTCCCTGTCTCGAAAGGCTTTCGCATGCCCACCGTCTCCGCGCACGTCGCCCTCACCCTCGCCCAGCACATCGACGCCGTCTTCGGGGTGATGGGCAACGGCAACGCCTACTTCCTCGATGCGATCGAGACGCAGACGGATGCCGTGTTCACGGCCGTCCGCCACGAGCAGGGCGCCGTGGTGGCTGCCGACGCCCACTTCCGCGCCTCCGGTCGCATCGCCGCCGGCACGTCGACGTACGGCGCCGGTTTCACGAACACCCTGACCGCATTGGCCGAGGCCGTGCAGGCGCGCGTGCCGCTCGTTCTCGTGGTCGGCGACGAGCCGACATCCGGCCCGCGGCCATGGGACGTCGACCAGATCGCCCTCGCCTCGGCCGTCGGCGCCCGCACGTACACGGTCGGGCATGCGGATGCCGCGGCGACGACGGTGATCGCGATCGAGCACGCCCTCACCTATCGCGTCCCGGTCGTGCTCGCGATCCCCTACGACGTCGCCGCACTGGAGGCGGGGGTGGTTCCCGAGGCTCCGTCACCGCGGATCCCCGCACCGCTCACGCCGCGCGGCGAGTTCGCCGAGGGGATGCTCGACGACATCGCGACCGCGCTGGCCGGTGCAGAGCGACCGTTCCTGCTGGCCGGTCGCGGGGCATGGCTGTCCGGTGCGAGCGCCGCGTTGGGAGAGCTGGCCGCGGCGACCGGCGCCCTCACGGCATCGTCGGCACTCGGCCGCGGGGTCTTCCCCGACACGCGCTACGACCTCGGAGTGACCGGTGGCTTCGGCGCCGACGGCGCGATGGAGCTCATCCGCACCGCCGATGTCGCCGTCGTGTTCGGAGCGGCGTTGAACCAGTTCACGATGCGTTTCGGAGAGCTGTTCGCTCCGGGAACCCGGGTCTTCCAGATCGACATCGCGCCGGCGGCGACGCATGCCCACGTCGGCGGGTTCGTCCGCGCCGATGCCCGGCTGGCTGCGGAGACGCTCGTCGATCGCATCGGCCCGGCATCCCGCGCGAACCCGTGGCGGGAGAGCGTCGATGTCGCTTCCGCTCGGGCCTACGACGCCGGCGACGACCTCGCCCCCGACGGCCGCCTCGACCCGCGATCCGCTGCCCGCCGCATCGCCGAGCTGCTGCCGGAGGACCGCGTCGTGGTGTCGGACGGCGGACACTTCATCGGGTGGGCGAACATGTACTGGCCGGTCGCCGCCCCCGACCGCATGATGATGATCGGCACCGCGTTCCAGTCGATCGGTCAGGGGTGGCCGAGCGTCGTGGGTGCGGCCCTGGCCCGGCGCGAGTCGACCGTGGTGCTCACCTCCGGCGACGGCGGCGGCCTGATGGCGATCGCCGACCTGGAATCCGCGGTGCGCGCTGCGGGCGGCCGGGGCATGGCCGTGGTCTGGAATGACGCCGCATACGGAGCCGAGGTCAACCTCTACGGCCTCAAGGGCCTGGCTGAGGGACCGATGCGCATCCCCGAAGTGGACTTCGCCGCGTTCGGTGCAGCCGTGGGTGCGGAGGGCGTCGTCGTGCGCACGCTCGCCGACCTCGATCGGCTGGCGAGTTGGGCCGAGGAGGATGCCGGGTCGCGCCGATTCCTGCTCTTGGACCTGCGCATCTCGGGTGACGTGATCGCGCCGTATCAGCAGGAGATCATCCGCGTGAACTCCTGATGCGGCCTATCTGACGCTGTGGTGTCGGCCCGAGCACAGGACCGCACCGACACCATCGCGTCATTCAGCCGAGGCGACGTCGCCGATGCAGAACGACCAGGCGTGAGCCGTGCTCGATCGCCTCGCGCCTCTCCCCTCGCACC
>NZ_PCOY01000044.1 GCF_002979475.1 Microbacterium sp. MYb62
TTGTCTAAAAGGAGTCCGGCGGTGTCCTACTCTCCCACAGGGTCCCCCCTGCAGTACCATCGGCGCTGTGAGGCTTAGCTTCCGGGTTCGGAATGTAACCGGGCGTTTCCCTCACGCTATGGCCGCCGAAACACTATTGATGTTTCAATCAAACACATAACAAAGTCATTGTTGTTATGCGGTTCTCGACCGTACATCGAGAACCACTCAGTGGACGCGTAGCACCAACAAACGGTGTGTTATCAAGTCATCGGCTTATTAGTACCAGTCAGCTGCATGCATTACTGCACTTCCACATCTGGCCTATCAACCCAGTAGTCTGGCTGGGAGCCTCTCACCCGAAGGTATGGAAATCTCATCTTGAGGCCGGCTTCCCGCTTAGATGCTTTCAGCGGTTATCCATCCCGAACGTAGCTAATCAGCGGTGCTCCTGGCGGAACAACTGACACACCAGAGGTTCGTCCAACCCGGTCCTCTCGTACTAGGGTCAGATCCTCTCAAATTTCCTACGCGCGCAGCGGATAGGGACCGAACTGTCTCACGACGTTCTAAACCCAGCTCGCGTACCGCTTTAATGGGCGAACAGCCCAACCCTTGGGACCTACTCCAGCCCCAGGATGCGACGAGCCGACATCGAGGTGCCAAACCATGCCGTCGATATGGACTCTTGGGCAAGATCAGCCTGTTATCCCCGAGGTACCTTTTATCCGTTGAGCGACAGCGCTTCCACAAGCCACTGCCGGATCACTAGTCCCGACTTTCGTCCCTGCTCGACCTGTCAGTCTCACAGTCAAGCTCCCTTGTGCACTTACACTCGACACCTGATTGCCAACCAGGTTGAGGGAACCTTTGGGCGCCTCCGTTACTTTTTGGGAGGCAACCGCCCCAGTTAAACTACCCACCAGGCACTGTCCCTGAACCGGATTACGGTTCGAAGTTAGATATCCAGAGTGACCAGAGTGGTATTTCAACAATGACTCCACACGAACTAGCGTCCATGCTTCAAAGTCTCCCACCTATCCTACACAAGCCACACCGAACACCAATACCAAGCTGTAGTAAAGGTCACGGGGTCTTTCCGTCCTGCTGCGCGTAACGAGCATCTTTACTCGTAATGCAATTTCGCCGAGTTCGCGGTTGAGACAGTTGGGAAGTCGTTACGCCATTCGTGCAGGTCGGAACTTACCCGACAAGGAATTTCGCTACCTTAGGATGGTTATAGTTACCACCGCCGTTTACTGGGGCTTAAATTCTCAGCTTCGCCTTGCGGCTAACCGGTCCTCTTAACCTTCCAGCACCGGGCAGGCGTCAGTCCGTATACATCGTCTTGCGACTTGGCACGGACCTGTGTTTTTAGTAAACAGTCGCTACCCACTAGTCTCTGCGGCCTCCAAACGCTTTCGGGAGTAAATCCCTATACGCCGAAGGCCCCCCTTCTCCCGAAGTTACGGGGGCATTTTGCCGAGTTCCTTAACCACGATTCTCTCGATCTCCTTGGTATTCTCTACCTGACCACCTGAGTCGGTTTGGGGTACGGGCGGCTAGAACCTCGCGTCGATGCTTTTCTTGGCAGCATAGGATCACCCACTTTTTATCCGCATCGTGTCTCAGCCTCTGTGAATCGCGGATTTGCCTACGACTCGGCCTACGCACTTGCACCAGGACAACCATCGCCTGGCTTGGGCTACCTTCCTGCGTCACACCTGTTAATACGCTAACCGCACCAGAATGGGGTCGTGCGCTAGGCCCAGAGCGTCACCCCGAAGGGATCAGTCACTGGGATTCAGACACTTAGCACTACTGGATTAGCTTGGGCGGTTCTTCGCCGGTACGGGAATATCAACCCGTTGTCCATCGACTACGCCTGTCGGCCTCGCCTTAGGTCCCGACTTACCCAGGGAAGATTAGCTTGACCCTGGAACCCTTGGTCTTTCGGAGGACGTGTTTCTCACACGTCATTCGCTACTCATGCCTGCATTCTCACTCGTGTAGCCTCCACGGCTGGTTCACACCGCCGCTTCGCTGGCCACACGACGCTCTCCTACCCATCAACACGGCTGGACCACGAAGGCCTACCAATAATGTCAATGCCACAACTTCGGTGGCGTGCTTGAGCCCCGTTACATTGTCGGCGCGGAATCACTTGACCAGTGAGCTATTACGCACTCTTTCAAGGGTGGCTGCTTCTAAGCCAACCTCCTGGTTGTCAAGGCAACTCCACATCCTTTCCCACTTAGCACGCGCTTTGGGACCTTAGTTGGTGGTCTGGGTTGTTTCCCTCTCGACTATGAAGCTTATCCCCCACAGTCTCACTGCTGCGCTCTCACTTACCGGCATTCGGAGTTTGGCTGACGTCAGTAACCTTGTAGGGCCCATCGGCCATCCAGTAGCTCTACCTCCGGCAAGAAACACGCAACGCTGCACCTAAATGCATTTCGGAGAGAACCAGCTATCACGAAGTTTGATTGGCCTTTCACCCCTATCCACAGCTCATCCCCTCAGTTTTCAACCTAAGTGGGTTCGGTCCTCCACGACGTCTTACCGTCGCTTCAACCTGGCCATGGATAGATCACTTCGCTTCGGGTCTAGGACATGCGACTGAATCGCCCTATTCAGACTCGCTTTCGCTACGGCTACCCCACACGGGTTAACCTCGCCACATATCGCTAACTCGCAGGCTCATTCTTCAAAAGGCACGCTGTCACCCCTACTAAGGAGGCTCCAACGGTTTGTAAGCAAACGGTTTCAGGTACTATTTCACTCCCCTCCCGGGGTACTTTTCACCTTTCCCTCACGGTACTTGTCCGCTATCGGTCATCTGGGAGTATTTAGGCTTATCAGGTGGTCCTGACAGATTCACACGGGATTTCACGGGCCCCGTGCTACTTGGGATACTCTTCGCGCCAAGAGAAGCATTTCGACTACGGGGTTGGCACCCTCTATGACCGGCCTTTCAAGACCGTTCGTCTATACCTTCTTGTAACGCCGCCATCTCGGCAGAGATGACTGAAAAGTCCCACAACCCCCAACGTGCAACGCCTGCCGGCTATCACACACGCTAGGTTTAGCCTGTTCCGGTTTCGCTCGCCACTACTAACGGAATCGCGGTTGCTTTCTCTTCCTGTGGGTACTGAGATGTTTCACTTCCCCACGTTCCCTCTACCCGCCCTATATATTCAGGCGGGAGTCACTAGGTCGGCACGCCGCCCAGCGGGGTTTCCCCATTCGGACACCCTCGGATCAAAACTTGCTTATCAGTTCCCCGAGGCTTATCGCAGATTGCTACGTCCTTCTTCGGCTCCAGATGCCAAGGCATCCACCGTTTGCTCTTAAAGACTTGAAATCACATGAGTTTGAATCAGAATCGACACCAGACCGAAGCCTGGCATGAAATTGACTAATGATCTTTAAGATCATCTTGTGCAACCGATCCGAAGATCAGCTGCAAGATGCTCGCGTCCACTGTGTAGTTCTCAAAGTACGGGCGGTGCCCCCATCCACAACCCCACAACGTGGAGAAACAGAAAGAGGCCCAGAGTAACCAAATGCTTCCAACCCGAAGGTCAAAGCGCATCCGGTCCCTCAGGACCCAACAGCGTGCAGACACCGGTCCCCTCACCCAGAACCTTCCAACCGCAAGCGGCGTACTAGTTCCGAGATCAGATCTCGATGCCATGTCAAATGTTCCACCCATGAGCTCCCAGCGAAGAACGTATGCCTTCGATCTGGGTTCTGGACTCCGAAGAGTCAGATGCTCCTTAGAAAGGAGGTGATCCAGCCGCACCTTCCGGTACGGCTACCTTGTTACGACTTAGTCCTAATTACCGATCCCACCTTCGACGGCTCCCTCCACAAGGGTTAGGCCACCGGCTTCAGGTGTTACCGACTTTCATGACTTGACGGGCGGTGTGTACAAGACCCGGGAACGTATTCACCGCAGCGTTGCTGATCTGCGATTACTAGCGACTCCGACTTCATGAGGTCGAGTTGCAGACCTCAATCCGAACTGGGACCGGCTTTTTGGGATTCGCTCCACCTCGCGGTATTGCAGCCCTTTGTACCGGCCATTGTAGCATGCGTGAAGCCCAAGACATAAGGGGCATGATGATTTGACGTCATCCCCACCTTCCTCCGAGTTGACCCCGGCAGTATCCCATGAGTTCCCACCATTACGTGCTGGCAACATAGAACGAGGGTTGCGCTCGTTGCGGGACTTAACCCAACATCTCACGACACGAGCTGACGACAACCATGCACCACCTGTTTACGAGTGTCCAAAGAGTTGACCATTTCTGGCCCGTTCTCGTATATGTCAAGCCTTGGTAAGGTTCTTCGCGTTGCATCGAATTAATCCGCATGCTCCGCCGCTTGTGCGGGTCCCCGTCAATTCCTTTGAGTTTTAGCCTTGCGGCCGTACTCCCCAGGCGGGGAACTTAATGCGTTAGCTGCGTCACGGAATCCGTGGAATGGACCCCACAACTAGTTCCCAACGTTTACGGGGTGGACTACCAGGGTATCTAAGCCTGTTTGCTCCCCACCCTTTCGCTCCTCAGCGTCAGTTACGGCCCAGAGATCTGCCTTCGCCATCGGTGTTCCTCCTGATATCTGCGCATTCCACCGCTACACCAGGAATTCCAATCTCCCCTACCGCACTCTAGTCTGCCCGTACCCACTGCAGGCCGGAGGTTGAGCCTCCGGATTTCACAGCAGACGCGACAAACCGCCTACGAGCTCTTTACGCCCAATAATTCCGGATAACGCTTGCGCCCTACGTATTACCGCGGCTGCTGGCACGTAGTTAGCCGGCGCTTTTTCTGCAGGTACCGTCACTTTCGCTTCTTCCCTGCTAAAAGAGGTTTACAACCCGAAGGCCGTCGTCCCTCACGCGGCGTTGCTGCATCAGGCTTGCGCCCATTGTGCAATATTCCCCACTGCTGCCTCCCGTAGGAGTCTGGGCCGTGTCTCAGTCCCAGTGTGGCCGGTCACCCTCTCAGGCCGGCTACCCGTCGACGCCTTGGTGAGCCATTACCTCACCAACAAGCTGATAGGCCGCGAGCCCATCCCCAACCGAAATTCTTTCCAGACGCAGACCATGCGGTCACGTCACATATCCAGTATTAGACGCCGTTTCCAGCGCTTATCCCAGAGTCAGGGGCAGGTTGCTCACGTGTTACTCACCCGTTCGCCACTGATCCCACAGAGCAAGCTCCGTGTTCACCGTTCGACTTGCATGTGTTAAGCACGCCGCCAGCGTTCATCCTGAGCCAGGATCAAACTCTCCGTAAAAAAAGAAATGCATACGACACCGGGAAAACGATGACGCAGCGAGTTTGATGCTGACCAAAGAGACAAATTCATTGCTGACTTCATCCATTGCCAGCCCCCGGAAGGGCTGGTCTTTGATCCAAAGGAATTCTCACCCCCACCGAAGTGGAGACGAGGATAATTTGGCATTTGACAAGTGCACGCTGTTGAGTTCTCAAGGATCGGATGCTCCCACGACCCAGCCATCACAGCCAGGCCCGCAGGGCAACTTCTCTATCTTA
>NZ_PCOY01000045.1 GCF_002979475.1 Microbacterium sp. MYb62
CATCGTCTCCGCTGCCTCGAACAGCTGGGCCTTCTCGGGGGGCTCGATCTCCTGGCTGAAGTCGCCTCCGCGCCCTTCCAGCAGGAATCGGGCGACATCGGCGTCCACCCGCATCTGCACCCGGCCATCGGCCACGGTCAGGATCGCCGCGGCGCCGGGGTTGCCACCGGTCGCGCGGCTCTCGGCGTTGTTCTGGAAGAGGATCGCATAGGTGCGCACTCCCCCGTCGCCGAGCACGCTGAGCACGTTCGGAAGGTACTTCTCCGCAAGACCGAGCATCGGCACCGCCTGATCGACGATGTCGACCAGCTGTCCGATGTTCTCGTCGACGAACGGCAGGATCGCATCGCGATCGATCTGATCGACGTGCGCCTTCGCCTCGTCGAACGCGGCCCGCAGTGCCGGGAGCTGTGGCTGCATGTCGCGGAACGGCTGGAGATTGATCCCTCCGCCCTCGACCATCAGGTTCTTCACGTCCGTCTTGGCGAGCAGGTCGAGCGCGATCGGCATCGCATCGCGCACCAGCACATGGGTCGCCATGGTGGTCTCGCTCACCGCGGAGACGTTCTCGCCGACGAAGGGGACGGCACCGGCGACCTGCCACAGCGGGTTGCCGACGATGTCGTTCGCCTCGGTCGTGAGAGTGAGCACTTCATCCGCGACCTTCTGCACGCCGGCGGTGTCGCCGGCCTTGACCAGCGGCACGACCTGAGAGATCTGCCCCTTCGCCGCCTGGAGGTTGTCGCGCACCGTCAGCGCCTGCAGCACGAAGATCCCGCCCACCACCGCCACGATGAGGAGGAGACCGAGGATGGGGAACACGATCCACGGCCACCGCCGCCGCTTGCGTACCGACGAGCCGCCACGTGCTTCGCGGGCCGTTTTCGGTTCCGTAGGCCCTTCGCTCGCTTCCGCCGCAGCAGCCGCCATGCGAGCTTCCCGTCGGGTCCGAGGACGGTGATGACTGGTGATGATGTGCTCCTTAGATTCGCCCGATACTAGCGTCTCGTCCCTTGCAGAACGCTGATCAGTGCGCGGAAGCTCCCGGAGCCGTCACAGCCTTGACCGTGCGGAAGAGGATGACGATGTCCTGCATGAACGACCAGTTCTCGACGTAGTAGAGATCGAGTCGGATCGTGTCCTCCCAGGAGAGCGTGGAGCGCCCGCTCACCTGCCAGAGTCCGCTCATGCCGGGCTTCACCATCAGACGCCGGTGCGCGGCGTGGTCGTAGAGCGCCACCTCGGCCTCGCGCTGCGGGCGCGGACCGACGAGACTCATCTCGCCGCGGAGCACATTGAACAGTTGCGGGAGCTCATCGAGGGAGTACTTGCGGATGAACCGTCCGACCGGTGTCACCCGCGGGTCGTCTTCGATCTTGAACAGCGGCTGGTCGCTGCGGCCCTGCGCTTCGAGCAGCTCCGCGAGACGGTCGTCCGCGTCGGTCACCATCGAACGGAACTTGAGCATTCGGAACGGAACTCCATTGCGGCCGATGCGCTCCTGGCTGTACAGCACGGGACCGGGACTGGTGAACCTGACCGCCGTCGCCACGGCGAGCAGGACCGGCGAGAGGAGGATGATGAGCGCCGCGGATCCGACGATGTCGAAGCCCCGTTTGAGGAATCGACGTGCACCGTCGAGCCGCGGGAACGAGACGTGCACGAGCGGCAACCCGGCGACAGGACGTGAGTGGATGCGAGGGCCGGCGACATCGGTGAGAGAGGGGACCACGATCCAGTCGATGTCGAGGTCAGCCATGTTCCACCCGATGCGGCGGATGGTCTTCGGGGACATCTGGTCAGCGCCGGCGAAGACGACCGTGTCGACGTCGAGCTGCGCGGCCACTCGCTCGAGCTCCGCGAACTCGCCGAGTACCGGAACTCCGTCGACCATCATCCCGTTCGCCTGCTCGGTGAGGACGCCGATGACCTTCATCCCCGTACCGTCCGCACCGTTCAGCGTCTTGATGATGTGCTCCGCCTTGCGGGTCTCGCCGATCACGACGGTGCGGTACTCGTACTGGCCGGAGCGCTGACGTCCACGCAACCATTGGCGCCACATCCATCGCGTGAGCATCAGTAGGACCAACCCCACCGGGAAGACCACGAGGAAGATCACCCGTGCGAGATCGAGGCGGAAGAAGAACGCCACGGCGATGACCAGGGCGCACGCCGCGAGCGTCGCACGGAACACGCGGTCGTACTCGGTGGTGCCGTGGCCGATGACGTGGTCGTCGAGGCTGTCGGCCGCATCGAGCGCGAACATCCAGATCAGGCCGATGACGGGCAGAACGATCGCATAGGGAATCTCGAGGTCGCCGGGCCAGGACACCGTGCTGAGCGGCTCTCCCAAGGCCGACGCGAGGAGGAAGTAGACGGCGAGAGTGGCCGTGAGTACTGCGGCGTCGGTGAAGCGTAACCTGAGCGCATATCGACGCGGCCAACGCTGGCCGACCCCTTTGCGACTGCCCGTCGTTGCATCAGCCAACACTGCCCGCTCCCCTGGTCTGACGACCCGTGACGAGTCGCTCCGGCAGCATCCGGCGCCCATGCCGGCGGAGGGGACAACGCGAAGGCCATGTGTACCCTCCGGGCGCCCTCGGCCCTCTTATGCTGTCACAGCAGAATATCGGGTCCCGGCAGCAGTTTTCGCCAGCTCGCGGACGCGGGGTATCGAGGGCGCGAGCACCACTGCCCGACACCCGCGGCGTGCGACATATCGGTACGGCAGACACGCGCTAGGCTTTCGCGTAGCCCGAAGCCTCGCGGCGGCTCGTCGGTGACGACGAGCATCCTCCGTTTCAAACGGGCGCCCGCCGAGGCATCCGACACCAGAAAGCTATGACTGCAGACATCCCGCCGCGTGCGGCCTCCTCCGCTGCCCCATGGTGCTCGCTGGTCACTGTGACCTACAACAGTGCGCGTGTCCTCGAGCGCTTCTGGGCCGCGTACGCAGAGCTCGAGGCCATCGAGTGGATCGTGGTGGATAATGCGTCCACCGACGACACTGCGGACGTTGCACGGGCGCTAGGTGCCCGTGTGATCGCACTCAAGGACAACAACGGTTTCTCCTACGCCAACAACGTCGGCTACCGGGCGGCCTCGGCCGACTTCATCGGATTCCTCAACCCCGACGTGCGCCCCGATACCAGGGCTCTTCAGACGCTCGCGAAAGCCGCCCAAGACCACCGGGCGATCGTGGGGCCACAGCTCCTCAATGCTGACGGCTCCCTTCAGCCCAATGGCCGAGGCTTTCCAACCCTCGCGGCGAAAGTCCGTAATCGCCTCCGCGGCGATGATCAGCGGTATCAATTGTTTGGCGAGGGTGATGAGGCACGCCCGGTGGTCTGGCTGATGGGCGCAGCGGTACTCGGTCATCGCCGGGAGATCGACCGGATCGGCGGATGGGATCCTTACTTTTTCCTGTACTACGAAGATTCCGACCTCGGTATGCGTAGCTGGAGCGCCGATGTTCCCGTGCTTCTGATTCCGACGGCGCAACTGCTGCATGGGTGGGCGAGAGAGACGGCCGGCGGCTTCCGCCTCATGCCCTGGCGACGGGAGATCGCATCGATGACGAAGTTCTATGCGCGCTATCCATCGCTTCTGTTGAGCGCACCGGCAGTCGAGCGGATGCATAGCACCATCACCGAGGCGGTCTTTCCCCCGCTCGAGACGAGGAATGCCGGATGAGCGTCGCGGAGGCTTCGCTGGTCATCACGGTCCTCAACGAGTCCACGACCATTAGCGCGTTCCTAGACTCCCTCCGAGGCCAGACCACTTTGCCAGCGGAGATCGTCATCGTTGATGGCGGCTCCACAGATGGGACGACCGAGGCGATCCGCACCTGGGCTCCCCCCCACGGCGTGACGGTGACGCTGATCGAATCTCCCGGTGCCGGCATCTCCGCCGGGAGGAATCAGGCGATCGCCGCAGCTCGCCACGACCGCATCCTGGTCACGGATGCAGGCACAGAAGTCGACCCCGGATGGGTTACGGCGCTTCTACACGCCGCGTCGTCCCACGATGCGGACGTGGTGAGTGGGTTCTTCTATCCTGTTGGTGACACGCTGCTTCAGCGGGCGATCGCCTTCACCATCACCCCCGCACTGGCCGAGATCGATCCCGAACGCTTCCTGCCTTCAAGCCGCTCGATCTCCTTCACTCGCGAAGCCTGGGCAGCGGTAGGCGGATACCCCGAATGGCTGGACTACTGCGAGGACCTGCTCTTCGACATCGCCATGAAAGACGCCGGTTTCGTGCTTCTTTTTGAGCCGGCAGCACTCGTTTCGTGGTCCGCACGGCCGACGCTTCGGGCGTTCATGAAGCAGTACTACCGATACGCCCGCGGCGACGGGAAGGCAGGCCTCTGGCGGAAGCGGCATTTTGCACGATACGTGGCGTATACCGCCGGCTTGACGCTCGCCGTTCTTTCGCTCCTGACACCGTGGACACTCGTCGCCCTCGCAGTCTGCGCTGCCGCGTATCTGGAAAAGTTCTGGCGCCGCGTGTTCGGACGTCGGAAAGCGTTCGGCCGCGGGGTGGTCCCGGCGCTCGCGCTCGTCCCGCTCATCGTCATTGCGGGCGACCTCGCGAAGATGGCGGGCTATCCCGCAGGGTTGCGTTGGCGATCGAGGCAGCCGGCATGACCCCGGAAACCGATGTCCAGTTCGTGATCGTCCACCACCGGAGCCCCGAAACGGTGATCGAAGTGGTTCGGGATGCCATCTCTGCTGGCGTGACGCCCCAACATATCGTCGTCATTGACAACTCCCCCCTTTCAGACCCTCCCCTTGACCTGTCCGAGAACGTTCACGTCGTCAGGATGGAGAACCGGGGATACGCGGCCGCAGCGAATCATGGAGTAAGGGTGCTGAGTCAGCTACCAGGCTCGCGAGCGCTGACGGTAGTCGCGTCGCACGAGACGAGAATCTCAGCTGCCGCGCTGACGATGCTTGTGGATGCGATGAGCGATGACCAGGTCGCCGCGGCTGGGCCGACGCTCATGATTGACGGTACGGATGAGGTCTGGTCCACTGGCGGATACATCTCCCGCTGGCTTCATCAGGCAGATCACCGTCGCGCTCTCGCTGCGCCGGGCAGTCCTCCGCAGGATCGCGAGTGGCTGGACGGCGCACTCGTCCTATATCGCACGGAGCTGCTGAGTCGCTTCCGGTTCGACGAGTCCTACTTCCTCTACTTCGAGGAGACAGATCTTCACGTCCGACTCTCCCGGGCCGGTCATCGTGTCGTCTGGGTGCCTGACGCCGTCAGCCACCAGCGGTCGAGCGGTATCCCCCCGCGGCTGCTCGGGCGAAATACGATGTTGTTCCAAGCTCGGCATTTCAATCGGTGGACCGGTCGCGTCACAGTCGTGGTCGCAATGGCGCGCGCAGTAGCCCGGAAGGCAATCACCGGACGAGGACGCTGGGGGGAATCGCGAGAGATCTTCGGCGGACTGCGAGAGGCTGAGCAGGACCTCCGGGGAGGTGACTCCACATGAGCGCGGAACCGGTGGATG
>NZ_PCOY01000046.1 GCF_002979475.1 Microbacterium sp. MYb62
CCGCCCGCGCGAGCAGCGTCACCTGGTCGCTGACGCTGCCCGTGTGCACGGTCATCGGCAGTCCGTGCGTGCGGGCGTAGGCGGCTTCTGCGGCGTTCCAGTCCCATCGGTCGCCGGCCGCCCGCACGAACGGCGCGTCGGTGAGGGCGATGCCCGGCGCGACGAGGCCGTCCGTCGCCGAGAGCTCGCGGCGCACGCGGTCGACCGTGAGCAGACGCTCCTCGTGCGTGGAGGCGGCGCGGCGGGGGTTCATGCTGGGCGCGAACACCGCGCGGATCCCGGCGTCGTGCAGTCCCTGCGCGGAGGCGAGGGCGTGCGCGGCATCCGGCACGTCGTGGCAGTGGTCGAGCACGCACGTCACGCCGGAGGCCATCGCTTCGAGGGCGCCCACGTGCGCGGAGAGTCTTTTGTCCTCCGCGGTGTAGCGATCGCGGAGCCGCTTGACGTTGGCCTGATACTCGTCGCCGATCACGTCTGCGGCCGTGCCGCGAACGGCCGTCTGCCACAGATGGGTGTGGGTGTCGACGAAGCCGGGGAGCACCACCATCTCGGCCGCATCGATCACCGTGGCCGTGCCCGGCGCCTCCAGGTCCACACCGACGGCGGTGATCCGGCCGGCGTCGACGAGCACGTCCGCGTGCGCGAGGTCGCCGAGGCTGTCGTCCATCGTCAGCACGGTGCCGTTGCGGATCAGGATGGGACGGTGCGGTGCGCGCATGAAAATCCTCTCGGTTAGTGGCTTGACCACATCATGCCCAAAACGACCCCTGTGGGGAAGGGTTCGGCTGAAATGGCTGTCTGGTGGGCGATTGACACTCGGCCACGTCTCCCGATAGCGTTTTGGCCAATCCACTTACATCGACAGAGGAGTCGTGGCATGGGGCAGACGTTGATCAGGGACGCGATCGTGGTCACCACGGATGCGGCGGGCACGATCCTGCGCGGCCACGACGTCCTCGTGCGCGACGGCCTCATCGCCACCATCGAGCCTCATCGTGCGGAACGGCCGGTCGTCGACGGCGTCGAGGTGATCGACGCGTCCGGAGCGATCCTGATGCCGGGCCTGATCGACACCCACGTGCACATGTGGGAGCACCCGTGGCGGCGCGCGTGCATCCGCCCCACCGCACCGGGGTACTTCAGCCACCTCGACGGCTTCCGCGATCTCTACACCCCGCAGGACACGCACGACGGCATCCTCGGCTCCGCCCTGGAGATGCTCGATCACGGCGTCACCGGTGCCGTCGACTTCTTCCACGGGGCGAACGCGACCGCCGCGCACGTCGACGCGGGCCTCGCGGCCCACCTCGCCTCCGGCCAGCGCGTGCTCATGGGGTACGGCGCGAATGCCTCGTACGACCGCGACCACGGCGACCTCGACCGCGCGCGGGCGCAACGCCTGCGCGATCTCCCACGACTGCGTGACGTCGCATCGGCCTCGGGCGGGCGTGTGTCCATCGCCCTGGCGATGCCGACGCCGAACGCCGGGATGCTCCCGCGCGTGATCGAGGAGGTCGCCGTCGCCCGCGACCTCGGGATGCGGATGATGGTGCATCAGAACGGAGCGAACGAGGTGCGCCGCCTGCACGAGAGCGACCTCCTCGGCGACGATCTGCTGCTCGTGCACTCCAACCCGATCAGCGACGAGGAGCTCGAGATCGTCGCCGACAAGGGCGTCGTGATCTCGACCACCCCCCAGGCGGAGCTCACCGAGATCGTCTCCCTGTCGATCGTGCGCCGGGCCGTGCGTCGCGGCGTCCGCCTCGGTGTCGGCACCGACACACCCCCGATCGTCGCACCGATGGAGATGTTCACGGCCCTGCGCCTCACCCACCTGATGTCGATGCTCGAAGACCATCGGGTGCTCCGCGACGAGCGTCGACTGCCGCGGGACCACGTCCGCGACGCCGAGACGCTCGACATCGACGGGGCGCTGCGCCTCGGGACGGTCGGGGGTGCGCACGCCTTCGGGCTCGGTGACCGTCTCGGGGAGATCGCCGTTGGCGCGCTCGCCGACCTCGTGATCGTGCTGCCGCGCGATCCCGCGGCGCTCGACGACCCGGCCGCACATCTGATGACCTCGCCGCTGGTGCCGGCCGAGGTTCGCGACGTGATCGTCGACGGGCGGGTGGTCAAGCGCGACGGTGTTCTCCAGGTCGCCGAAGCCGTCGGCCGGCGCGAGCGGGATGCCGCGGTCCGCGCGCGCGTCCTGGGCTTCGCCGAGGAGGCCCGCCGGCTCGGGCGGTCCTGATGGCGCAGCAGGATGGACCCGGCGTCCTGAGCGGACTCCGCATCGCCGACTTCTCCCGCGTGCTCGCCGGCCCGTACGCCACCATGATGCTCGCGGACTTCGGTGCCGACGTGATCAAGGTCGAGCCTCCCGGCGGCGACGAGACCCGTGGCTGGGTGCCGCCGGTCGATGGGCGCGGCGAATCCGCATACTTCGGTGCCGTGAACCGCAACAAGCGGTCCCTGACCCTCGACCTGCACGATGCGGCGCAGCGACAGCGGGCGCGGGCGCTCGTCGCCTCGGCCGACGTCGTGGTCGACAACTTCCGCCCCGGGGTGATGGCACGGTTCGGACTCGACCATGAGACTCTCCGCCAGGCCGATCCGCGCCTCATCAGCTGCACCATCACGGGCTTCGGAGAGGCGTCGGCCCTCCCCGGGTACGACGTGCTGGTCCAGGCCGTCGGAGGCCTGATGTCGATCACCGGGCATCCGGACGCCGAGCCCGCGAAGGTCGGCGTCGCGCTGGTGGACGTGCTGTCCGGACAGAATGCGGTCGCCGGCATCTTGCTGGCGCTGCGCGAGCGCGACCGCACCGGCCGCGGTCAGCACGTGCAGATCTCCCTGCTGCAGAGCCTGCTCTCCGCGCTGACGAACCAGGCGGCTTCGGTGCTCGCCGGAGGACCCGTGCCCGGGAGGCTGGGCAATGCGCATCCATCGATCGCGCCGTACGCCGTGTTCCCGGCCGCGGATCGGGATCTGGTGATCGCGGTCGGCAACGACCGTCAGCATCGGGCGCTGTGCGGCGTGGTCGGCATCGACCCGGAGGACCCGCGGTTCCGCGACAACGAGAGCCGCGTGCGGAATCGGGCCGCGCTCACCCGCCTCCTGGAGCATGCCCTGCAGGCGGATCCCGCGGCGAGCTGGGTCGCGCGCCTGTCCGCGGTCGGGGTGCCGGCTGGTCTCGTCAACGACATCGGCGAAGCGCTCCGCCTGGCCGACCGGCTCGGGCTCGCGCCGGTCGTGACGACGGGGGGAGTACGGTCGGTGTCCAATCCCATCGGACTCCGCGACTCCCCGGCCCGGTACGACCGTCCGCCGCCGCAGGAGGGCGAACATGCCGACGCGCGATGGGAGCGATCGGTTCCGGCGAGAGGAGAACGGACATGACACTGTCCCTGGAAGATCTGATCGGCCTCGACCCGCTGCTCACCGCACGCGAGCGTCACTGGCGCGACCGGGCGCGCGACTTCGCGCGGCAGCACATCGCGCCGATCATCGACGCCGACTCCGAGGACCGCCGCTTCCGCGAGGAGCTCATCCCGCTTCTCGGCGAGGCCGGCCTCCTCGGGATGCACCTCGAGGGGTACGGGGCTGCCGGGGCGGGAGCCGTCTCCTATGGTCTGGCATGCAGGGAGCTGGAGGCGGTGGACTCCTCCTGGCGCACCTTCGTCTCGGTGCAGGGCTCGCTCGCCATGACCGCGATCGCCCGCTACGGCAGCGAAGAGCACAAGGAGCACTGGCTGCCCAGGATGGCCAGGGGCGAGGCGGTCGGATGCTTCGCCCTCACCGAGCCGCAGGGGGGAAGTGACCCCGCGGCGACCGCGACCGTCGCGCGGTTCGATGCGGGCGAGTGGGTCATCGACGGGGCGAAGCGCTGGATCGGTCTCGCCTCGGTGGCGGACGTCGCCGTGGTGTGGGCGAAGGTCGAGGACCCCGCCTACGGCGAAGGCGCACGAGCAATCCGGGGGTTCCTCGTCCCCACCGACGCCCCCGGCTTCACGGCGACGCCGATCGACGGGAAGCTCTCGATGCGCGCCTCCGTGCAGTGCGACATCCGACTCGACGGGGTGCGGCTGCCCGCGGAGGCGCTGCTTCCGGGCGCAGCCGGGCTCTCCGGGCCGTTCGCCTGCCTGAACGAGGCGCGCTACGGCATCGTC
>NZ_PCOY01000047.1 GCF_002979475.1 Microbacterium sp. MYb62
GGCGAGGAGGGCGAGGAGGACGGTTCGGCCCCCGGCCGGAGGGTCGCCACCGGATCGACACCCGCGGCAGCACGCGCGAGGACCTCGTCGAGGTCGAGCTGGGCGAGATGCGGGTCGTCGAGCTCCTCCCAGGTCCGGGGCGCCGCGACCCACGGCCGTGCGCGACCGCGGAGCGAGTACGGCGAGATGGTGGTCTTCTTGCCGTTGTTCTGACTCCAGTCCAGGAACACCTTGCCGCCGCGGACTGCTTTCGCCATGACACTGGTGGCGAGATCGGGATGATCGCTCTCGATCAGCCGGGCCAGTTCCTTCACCACTGCGGAGACCTCGTCACTCGTCTGCTCGCCCGGCAGGGAGGCATAGAGGTGGATGCCCTTGCTGCCGCTCGTGACCGGCAGAGGGTCGAGCCCCATCCCGGTGAGGACGCCGCGGGCGATGCGGGCGACCTCTGCGCACTGCGCGAGTCCCACTCCCGGGCCGGGGTCGAGGTCGAGCACCAGCCGATCCGGCCGCCCGGGCAGGCCGTCGGACGAGAAGCGCCACTGCGGCACGTGCAGCTCGATCGCGGCGACCTGGGCGAGCCACACCAGGGTCGGCACATCCGTTACGAGGGGGTACTCCTTGGGGCCATCCGAATGCTGGATCGCCTGACGGGGGATCCACGACGGCGCGCCGGGTTCGAGCTGTTTCGTGAAGAACGAGTCCGCAGGTGTCTCCGTGGTCCCGACACCCTCCACCCAGCGTTTGCGGGTGACGGGACGACCGGCGAGAAGCGGGAGGAGCAGTGGTGCGATGGCCGTGTAGTACGCGAAGACCTCGCCCTTGGTGGTTCCGCTCTCCGGATAGACGACCTTGTCGAGGTTGGTCACGCGCAGGCGTCGGCCGTCGACCTGCACGATCTGCGCTTCTGCGACCATGGGGCCAGCGTAGTCAAGGGACTGGTCGTGACGGCTGTGGCTGGTGTCTACTGGTGTGATGAGGACGATCTGGAAGGGCGCACTGACGTTCGGGCTCGTGAACGTCCCGGTCAAGGTGTACTCCGCGACCGAGGACCACGATGTGCCGCTGCATCAGGTGCATGAGAAGGACGGCGGGCGCATCCGCTATCAGCGCACCTGCGAGGTCTGCGGCGAGACCGTGGCGTACGCCGACATCGACCGTGCGTACGTCGACGAGGGGCAGACCGTCGTGCTCACCAAGGACGACCTCGCGGCGCTTCCGGCGGAGAAGAGCCGGGAGATCGACGTCGTCGAGTTCGTGCCGTCGGACCAGGTCGATCTGCTCACGCTGGACAAGCCGTACTACCTCGAGCCGGACTCGAAGTCGCCGAAGGCGTACGTGCTGCTGCGCAAGACCCTGGAGCAGACCGACCGCACGGCCATCGTGCGCTTCACCCTGCGGCAGAAGACGCGGCTGGCGGCCCTCCGCGTGCGGGGGAAGGTGCTGGTGCTGCAGACGCTCCTGTGGGCCGACGAGGTGCGCGAGGCCGCGTTCCCCGCGCTGGACGAGGACGTGCGGATATCGAAGAAGGAGCTCGAGCTCTCGGCGTCGCTCGTCGACAGCTACTCGGCGGACTTCGACCCCGAGGCGTTCGTCGACGAATACCAGAAGGAACTCCGCACGCTCATCGACGCGAAGATCGAGGCCGGCGACACGTTCGACGTGGCCGAGACCTTCGGCGAAGCCGAGAAGGCGGCGGAGGGCGGCGAGGTCATCGACCTGATGGAGGCGCTGCGCGCGAGTGTGGCACGTTCGAAGGAGGAGCGCGCCAAGAACGCGGGTTGAGCGTCGGGCGCCGACGATCCGGCGTCCGACGAACGATCAGTGCTTGCCGTCGCCGTCCAGATCGGGCGCGCGGTCGAACACCTCGGCGTCGAGCACGAGCTCCTCCGCCTCCTCGGCATCGGTCACGACGTCTTCGCCGGCGGCTGCGGCCTTCTTCGCCTTGTGGCGCTCGGAGAAGTAGTGCCAGAGCGTGACGATGGCGGTACCGCCGACGGCGATCAGCAGGATCACGTCGATGTACTCGACGACCAGATCGCGCACCCACGGGATGTAGGCGATCAGGTAGCCGACCATCGTGAGGCCGAAGCCCCAGATCATGGCACCGATGAAGTTGTAGAGCGAGTAGCGCCGCCACGGCATGTGCCCCACGCCGGCTGCGACCGGGGCGAACGTGCGCACGATGGGGACGAAGCGGGCGAGGATCACGGTGAGACCGCCGAAGCGCTCGAAGAACGCGTTGGTGCGCTCCACGTTCTTCCGGCTGAAGAGCCCGGACTCCTTGCGCTCGAACACGGCCGGCCCGCCCTTGTGGCCGATCAGATACCCGACCTCGCCGCCGACGAAGGCGGAGAGGGCGATCAGGAGCGAGACCACCCAGATGTTCACACCGAACACGTTGCTGGTGTGCGTCAGGAGGCCGGCGATGATGAGCAGGGTGTCGCCGGGGAGCAGGAACCCGACCAGCAGCCCCGTCTCGGCGAAGATGATGAAGCACACCACCAGAAGCGCCCAGGGGCCCGCCGCGCCGATGATCGTCTGGGGATCGAGCCAGGGGATGAGAGCGGTCGGTGCGTGCAACATGGATTCGAGCACTGGGGGTGTCCCGTCGGTCGTGAATGGTCGGCGGTGAAGCTGAGCGATGTCGTGGCGACCGGAAGGGTGCCCTCGTCTCTCGTGCGGAAGGTGGGACTTGAACCCACACGCCCTGGGGCACAGGAACCTAAATCCTGCGTGTCTGCCAATTCCACCACTCCCGCGCGGTGGAATCAGTCTACTGATCGCCGAAACCCCGTGTCTGGGGATCAGCCCGCAGTCGGCGTGCGTCGCACGACGGGCCTGGTGTCAGGCCAGAGGGGTCGAGGGCGGGATGCCGGGCTCGGCGGG
>NZ_PCOY01000048.1 GCF_002979475.1 Microbacterium sp. MYb62
AGTGCCGACTGCCACGCATCTCGGAAGATGTCGCGTTTCAGAAGGCTCGGGCGCTTCTTCCACCGTGTCGGGTGCGTCCAGTCCTGGTCTCCGGCGGCGGTTTGTAAGCGGGTGTCGGCCGGGGTGCGAGCGGGGATTGCTGCGCTGTGCATCGGCGTCTCTGCACGGTCGCGTGGCTCCTCTGTGGCGCGTACGGATGCAACCCCATCGGGGTGCTCCTGCACGGTGTCAGACACAAGCCGACCATCCCGAATGCGCAGTTGACGATCGGCCGCAGCGGCGACGTCCGCGGAATGGGTCACGACGATCACTGTCGCTCCGGCCTTGTTCAGTGCCTGCAGCTCCGCAATGATGAGTCGCGCGTTCTCGCTGTCTAGGTTCCCGGTCGGTTCGTCGGCAAGGACGATCCTGGCATTCGAGGCGATCGCACGGGCGATCGCTGCCCGCTGCTGTTGCCCCCCAGACAGATGTGACGCTATCTCTTCTGCCCGTCCAGCAAGCCCTACACGTTCGAGGGCTGCTGTCGCCGGCTCGGCGCGCGCCTTCACCCCCCGATACATCAACCCCAACTCAACGCTGTGACGGACGGGCCTGCTCAGCAGGAGATGGAACGCCTGGAAGACGAAGGCGAAGGCCGTGCTTCGGATCCGCGCTGTTGTTGCCCCTTCTTGCGAAGGCATCGCCGCGCCGTCAATCAAGTACTCGCCGCCGTCGGGGAAGTCGAGCAATCCGAGCACGTTCAGCAGGGTGGACTTCCCACCTCCCGACGGCCCGACGATCGCGACGAACTCCCCTTGTCCGATTCGAAGGCTCACGTCGTCAAGCGCCATCACCGTCGGGGCGTGCGCGGACGTGTATCTCCGCGACACATGACGCAACTCTAGGAGAGGCACCGGCCCTCTACCCGACCCGGACGTCATCGCCCTCTGCCAACACATCTGCTTCATCTGGTGTGACAGCGGTCATTCCCCGCAGCGAGCCCGCTACGGTGATGGGCACCTCGATGAGGGAACCATCGGGCTGCTGTTTGACGACGATCCCGTGATCTTTCCCGCGACCTACGACAGCGGATGTGGGGACGATGAGCGTCTCGTCGGCGACAATCGCGTTCAGCACCTGTACTGTGACGGTCTCTCCGCGTCCTGGGATCGGCACGGCGGAATCCGTCTCTAGCGAAACGGTCATCAGGCTCGCGCGAGGGGATCCGTCTTCTGCAGGCGGCTGCTCGTCAACGCTCGCGACAACGGCGTTCAGTTGCCCTGCCTCGGCGTCGACAGTCACACGGTCACCTGGTGTGATCCCTGCGGAGTCCGCGACCGGTACCTCGGCACGCACGATCAACGGGTTCGCTCCGAGTGTGAGATCTGTGGTGTCTTCGCCTCCGACGAGTGCACCGACGGCGGGCGCGGTGATGATTGTGGCGGGAAGGGAGGGCACAGCCAGCAGTTCGCTGACGGGTACGAAGGGATCGAGCGTCGCATTCTGCTCCGAGTTTGCCGGCGGGCCACCCGAGTCGACGGTCTCTGTGGACTCAGCGGAATCCGACGCCCCGGGGTCGTTCGAGGTGTCCGACGTGCCTGATGATGCGTTCGCGAGTGGTCGCTGTCGCGTCGGGGCTTTGTACCCCGCGTCTTGATACCAGCGTGCGACGGCCCGAGCGGTCTGCGGGCCGTATGTTCCATCTGCGCTAGCCAAGCGGCCGCTGTTCACGAGTGCTTGTTGCAGGGCACGGACGTCGGCCCCTTCGTCCCCGAATCCGATGTCACGGAAGAAGGCGAACGGAGACGCGACGACGTGCACCGGCCGGGTGTTGACCTCGATGAGAACATCCCCTGAGCTCAGGGTGCCGCCCACGGATGGTGGTTTGGCTGTGACGACGCTACGGGCGGCCTCTTTAGCGGCGGGAAGAGTGAACGCTGCCTCGTTACTGAAGGCGACTGCACCCGGGTACGAGCGCTGGTCTGCGAGG
>NZ_PCOY01000049.1 GCF_002979475.1 Microbacterium sp. MYb62
CCCCCGGAGGGATTCGTATGGCTGTCTCTATGGGATGAGACGGTGCTCATCCCGATTCATTACGCGGCTTCTCGAAAAATCTTCGCGAAACCGTTTTCTCGGCGCTCGGGCCGAGACGTTCGGAAGACTGCTTCTCCCCAGATCGGCGTCTCCGTTTCCTGCAGAGGTGGGGGGCCGGGCACTCCTCCCCCGAGGCTCCCGACCCACCCGACCGGCGCGAATACCTCCCGCACCAGCGCCTGAACCCCGCCCCCCGGAGGGATTCGTACGGCTGTCTCCATGGGATGAGACGGTGCACATCCCGATTCATTACGCGACTTCTCGAAAAACCTCGAGATCGTTTCTCTCTCCCGACTGACAGCACGACATGACCACGCCCGGAGGAACCCGGGTATCGGCTCGGAGTTCGCAGGAAAGGGTGGCTTCCCTGGGAGATTCACGAGAGAATGGTGGAGTCGCGTGATGAGAGGCGCTCTCATGCGTCTCTTCCCGTGAAGGCGCACCTGCGCCCGGCGACAGATGGATGATTGTGCACGAAGAGAACACGACTCACGACGGGACGATCGGCGATGCCGACCTGATCCTCCGCACCCGCTCCGGTGACACGGAGGCGTTCGGTGAACTCTGGCGACGGCACTACCCGTCCGGGCTCTCCGTCGCGCGCTCGGTCACGTCGTCCATCGACCCCGACGACCTCGTGCAAGAGGCCTACACCCGGATCTACCAGGCGATCGTCAAGGGCGGCGGCCCCAACGGCTCCTTCCGCGCCTACCTGTTCACGAGCATCCGCAACACGGCCGCCGGCTGGGGACGCTCCCGCCGCGAGACCGCGATCGATGAGCTCGACACGGTCGCCGACCCCGACACCACAGACCAGGCAGCGAGCGAGGCGCTCGACCGCAGTCTGACCGCGCAGGCCTTCCGCAGCCTTCCCTCGCGCTGGCAGGAAGTGCTCTGGTACACCGAGATCGAGCAGATGAAGCCGCAGGAGGTCGGATCCCTCCTCGGCATGAAGGCCGGCGCGGTGTCGCAGCTGGCGTTCCGCGCCCGCGAAGGGCTCCGCGAAGCCTGGATCCAGGCGCACCTGCGCAGCGCCGAAGACGGCTCCGAATGCCAGTGGACCATCGAGCACCTCGGCGCCTACTCGCGCGGCAACCTCAGCACCCGCGATCACAAGCGACTCGAGCTGCACCTCGACGAATGCGCACGCTGCATGATCGTAGCGGCCGAGGCGAAGGATGTCTCCCAGCGCCTCGCGCTCGTGCTGCTGCCTCTCGTGCTCGGCGTCACCGGCGCCGCCGGCTATCTCGCGACGCTGCAGGGCGCAGGAACTCCGATCGTCGCCCTGGCCGCCATGCCGTCGAGCATCCCCGGAGCTGTCTTCGCCGGCGACCCCGGCGCGGGCCACGCCGCGACCGGCCTCGCCGCCACCGGCGGCTCGGGTTCCGGCGCCGGCGGCTCGACGGGCGGCACCGCGGGGGCGTCCGGCGGAGCCGGATCAGCAGGTGGAGCTTTCACCGGGATCGGGGCCCTCGTCGGTGTCGGCTCGGCCGCGCTGGTCGTCGCCGGCGTCGTCGCCGCGTCGACCATCATCCCCGGACTCGCCGGCGCTGAGCCCGCGACCTCGCTCCCCAACGCCGGAGACGAGGATTCGTCGTCGATCGCGGCCGATGTCAGCCCCGATGACACGATGAACCTCGACGAGCCCGTCGTCATCGTGCCTCCCGCCGCCGAGCCGCCCGCCACGGAGCCGGAAGAAGCACCCGCTCCCCCGGTGGAGCCCGAGAGCACGCAGCCGGACGCGGATCAGGCCGGCCAGGCGGTCGTCCCGCCGCCCGCCCCCGTGGTCCCTCCCGTGGTCCCGCCCAC
>NZ_PCOY01000005.1 GCF_002979475.1 Microbacterium sp. MYb62
CCTCCCGTGGTCCCGCCCACGCCCGATCCCGACCCCGAGCCTGAGAAGCCCGTCGAGCCCGTCGAGCCCGTCGAGCCGACGATCCCGACCGAGGCCCCGAGCTGGGCCACGGCGACGATGAAGTGGGAAGGCCTCCAGATCCACTACCTCGTGCCGATCACGGGTGTGCCGGGAACCACCGTCGAAGCGCTGCTCGACGACAGTCACGGTGGCGGCGGCAGGACCGTCCTGGATGAAGCCGGCCTCGGCGTGATCGACCTCCGGCCCGACATCTGGCAGTTCTTCGATCCTGCGGGCACGAGCGTCGTCTTCCAGTACGTGCTGGAGTCGGGTAGCGCTCCGATCGCCGACACGACGCTCCTCGCCCTCGAGCCCGAGGGCTGGTTCGATCGCGAAGAGCTGCCCTTCCCCGGTGAGGAGCTGCCCCTCCCGGGTGAAGAGCTCCCCCAGCCGGAAGAGACTCTTCCGGCACCGGGAGACGGCACGGGCGAAGAGCCGGTCGACACGACGATTCCGGCGAGCGATGTGGTGTCGGTCGTCGAAGCCCCGACTGTCCCTGCTCCCGCACCTGCACCTGCACCTGCACCTGCACCTGCACCTGCACCGACTGAGCCGACGCCCGCGCCGACCGCACCCGCGCCTGTGGAGCAGACCCCGGTCACGACGCGGGAGACGGTGCTCGCGCCGACCGTCGCCCCGGCCGAGGACGCCGCCACCGCCGAATAGACTGGATCCATGCCCTCGGATCCCGCCCCCGTCCCCGGTGTCGAACGCCCGGTCGTCACCGCCCTCGACATCGTTCGCGTCATCGTCCTGGTCGCCGCCGTGGCGTCCCTCGCGCTGTGGGGCTTCGCCAGCTGGGACCTGCCCTGGAACATCGTCATCGGGATCGGCGCACCTGTCCTCGTGATCCTGATCTGGGCGCTGTTCCTCTCGCCACGACCGGTGCTGCGCGTGCACCCGTTCCTTCGCGCCGCCGTGGAACTGCTGATCTACGTCGGTGTCACGATCGCCTGGTGGTCTCTCGGGCAGGCCCTGATCGGCACCGCCTTCGCCCTGGTCGCCGTCGTCGCCGGCGTCCTGAGCGGCCGCCGCGCCCTGTCGTGAGTATCCCGTCGTGAGCGCGCAGTCGAGCGTCCTGTCCCTGCTGCAGGAGTCGCTCGGGGCGCTCGTGGACGTCAGCGAGGCCGCACTCGACGGGGCCAGGGCCGATCGCTCCGGTCACTCCGCCGCCGGCCGTCCGCTGGCCGTCGTGCACGCGGAGAACGTCGAGCATGTGCAACAGACGATGCGCATCGCCACGGCGACACGCACGCCGGTCGTCGTGCGCGGTGCCGGAACCGGCCTCGCGGGTGGCGCCAACGCCGGAACCGGTGAGATCGTCCTGTCGATGCGGCGGATGACGGCGATCCTCGAGGTGCGCACGGACGACCTCCTCGCCGTGGTTGAGCCCGGCATCCTGAACGCCGACCTCAATGCGGAACTCGCCGGTCACGGCCTGTGGTGGCCGCCCGACCCGGCCAGTCGCGACATCTCCACCGTCGGCGGCAACATCGCCACCGGTGCCGGTGGTCTGCTGTGCGCCAAGTACGGTGTCGTGCGCGACGCGGTGCTCGGGGTCGACCTGGTGCTCGCCGATGGCCGCCTGCTGCACCTCGGGCATCGCAGCGTCAAGGGAGTGACGGGTCTCGACCTCACCGCGCTGGTCGTGGGGTCCGAGGGCACCCTCGGCGTGGTGGTCGGCGCCACGCTCAAGCTGCGCCGGCTCGTCCAGGGCGAGACCTGCACCGTCACCGCCACATTCCCCGCCGTCCGGGCCGCGGCTGCCGCTTCCGCCGCGGTGACCGCCGCGGGGGTGCAGCCGGCGATCATGGAGCTGATGGATGCCGCGAGTCTCGCCGCCGTGCACGCGCTCCTCGCCCTCCCGGCGCCGGCGCCGGGAGCCGCCCAGCTGACCATCCAGACCGATGGCCCGGCAGCCGGTGTCGAGGCCGACGCGATCGCCATGATCCTGAGCGCACACGACGGCATCACCGTGGTCTCGCACGATCGCGAGGAAGGCGAGCGTCTCCTCGCCGTCCGCCGCTCGATGCACGCGGCCATGGCCTCCCTCGGGACGACCCTGATCGAAGACGTCTCGGTGCCGCGCAGTGCGATGCCCGCGATGTTCGACGAGATCGCACGTATCGAAGACGAGTACGCACTCACGATCCCCACCGTCGCGCACGCCGGCGACGGCAACCTGCACCCGAACTTCATCTTCGAGGGGCCGGAGACGCCGCCACACGTCTGGGCCGCCGCTGACGAGCTGTTCCGCGCCGCGATCCGCCTGGGAGGGACACTGACCGGCGAGCACGGCATCGGAGTCCTGAAACGCCGCTGGCTCGCCGAGGAGCTGGGCGACGACCAGTGGCGCCTCCAACGTCAGATCGCCGCGGTGTTCGACCCGCTCGGCATCCTCAACCCCGGAAAGGTGTTCCGTCCCGATGCCTGACATCCATGTGAGCGCCGCGGTGATCATCGACGACGACGACAGGGTGCTCGTCGTCCGCAAGCAGGGCACGACCCGGTTCATGCAGCCGGGAGGCAAGCCGGAGGCCGGCGAGTCGGCCGCGCAGACGCTGATCCGCGAGTTGCACGAGGAGCTCGGTCTGCTCCTCGACGAGTCCGACCTCCGCCCCCTCGGGACCTTCGTCGCAGAGGCTGCCAACGAACCGGGGCACCGCGTCGTCGCCGCAGCGTTCGCCGCATCCGTCGATCCCGGCGCGGTCACGGTCCAGGCCGAGCTCGCCGAGCTGCGATGGATCACCCGGGCCGATGTCTCGACACTGCCGCTCGCACCGCTGAGCCTCGAGCATCTGCTGCCGCTCGCCTGGCCGACGCTCGCGGGGTGAGCCCGTCCGAACGCGTGTCAGACGGGCTCGACTCGCAGAACCTGCGTCAGATGCCCTGCCAGGCGGGCTTGTTGGCGAACGTGTAGCGGTAGTAGTCGGCGAGGGCGAGACGCGACGCCGCCGCCTCGTCGACGACGATCGTCGCGTGCGGGTGCAGCTGGATCGCCGAGCCGGGCAGGAGGGCGGTCAGCGGGCCCTCCACGGCCCCGGCGACGGCCTCGGCCTTCCCCTCGCCGAAGGCGAGCAGCACCAAGTGACGCGCCTTCAGGATGGTGCCGAGTCCCTGCGTGATGCAGTGCATGGGCACGTCGTCGATCGAGTCGAAGAAGCGGGCGTTGTCCTCGCGGGTCTGCTCCGTCAGCGTCTTGACGCGGGTGCGCGACGCGAACGACGAGCCGGGCTCGTTGAAGCCGATGTGACCGTCGGTGCCGATGCCGAGGATCTGCAGGTCGACGCCGCCGGCGGCATCGATGGCCCTCTCGTAGTCGTCACCCGCGTGCTGGATAGTCGCCTGGGCGCCGTTGGGCACGTGGATCCGCTGGGGATCGAGTCCGAGTGGCTCGACGACCTCCCGGGTGATCACCGAACGGTAGCTCTCCGGGTGCGTCGGGTCGATGCCGACGTACTCGTCGAGAGCGAAGCCGCGCACCTGGGACACGTCGCGGCCGGCGAGCTGGGAGCGGAGCGCCTGGTACACGGGCAGCGGAGTCGAGCCGGTGGCGAGGCCGAGAACCGCATCGGGTCGACGAGCGATCAGCTCCACGATCTCGGTGGCGACCAAAGCGCCGGCGGCCTCGGCATTCTCGACGATGACGACCTCAGCCATGCGGAACGATCTCCTTCTCGGTGATGGAAGCGCCGACCAGTGCGGCGCCGAAAGCGGCAGCGGGGGAACCCGCGGGAATCAGTTCGATTCTCTCATCCAGACGGAGCGACCGCATGAACGGTGACGCCTCGGCACCGGCGTGCAGCGCCGCGCGGATACCGCTCTCGAGCCGGTCCCCGAGGGCGGTGAGTCCTCCGCCGATCACGACGGTCTCGACATCGGCGGAGAGCACGAGCACCCGCACCGCCGCGGCGGCGCCGTGGAAGAGGTCGTCGCGGAGCGCGACCGCCAGCGGATCCCCCGCATCGGCCGCGTCGAAGATGTCCCTGATCGGCAGCGCGCCCGGACGCCCCCAGGCCTTGGCCAGGGCGCCTCCTCCGCAGAACGTCTCGACGCATCCGTGCTGTCCGCAGCCGCAGAGGCGTCCGCGCGGGTCGACGGACAGGTGACCGACCTCGCCGGCCGTCCCCCTCGAGCCACGCCAGATGCGTCCGTCGATCACGATGCCGGCGGCGACGCCGGTCCCGAGGTTGAGGTAGGCCATGGAACCGGCGACCCCGCTCAGCACGGCGGCGCCGAGGGCTGCCGCCTTCACGTCGTTCTCCACCCGGAACGGCACGCCGAGCGCCTGCTCGGCCCTCGCCGCGAGGTCCAGGGACTCGACACCGAGATTGACCGCGTGATCGACGCGTCCCGCCTCGGCATCGACGAGTCCGGGGATGCCGATCCCGACCGAGCCCACGTCGGAGAGCGGGAATCCGCTCTCCTCGGCCAGCGCGGCCACGGCCATCACGATGCTCTCGACGACCGCCTCATCGCCCCATCCCGTGGCACGGCGCAGTCGTCCGCGGATGTCGCCGGACGGATCGACCGCCACCGCGTCGATCTTGGTGCCACCGACATCGAGGCCCACTCGTACCCGCCGACCGGAGCGGTCGGCGATGCCTGCGCCCGTCATCGGATGCCGCTCCCGGCAGTTCCGGCGATGGCGGACGTGGCGATCACGAGACTCCCAGCTGTCCGGAGAGCACCATCACGGCGGCTCCGCGCAGGACGATGTCCTCCTGATGGGTGCGGCGCACGACGACGTCCTCGAACACGCCCTCGAGGGTGCGTGCGTGCAGGGTCTCGATCGCGGCGTCGATCAGGACGCCGTCGAGCAGGTCGGCCGGGCCGGAGAGCACGACCTCGGAGAGATCGAGGGCGGCCACGATGGGGGCGACGGCGATCGCCATGCGCGTCCCGGCATCGCGGAGGATATCCTCCCGCGCGTCGGGGTCCGCGTCGAGAGCCGCCCGCAGACGGCTGACGCTGAGCCATGCCTCGAGACAGCCGTCCTTGCCGCAGGCGCAGCGCGGGCCGCCGTCTGTTCCGACGACCACGTGCCCGATCTCCCCCGCGGCGAAACGGCTGCCCAGCAACGGCTGGCTGCCGGTGATGAGGCCGGCGCCGACGCCGCGGCCGATCTTGATGAGCATGAAGTCGGCTTTCGCGTCGCCGAAGGTGTACTCGGCGAGCACTGCGGCGTTCGCGTCGTTGCGCGCGAGGACCGGCAGATCGAGATCGACGCCCAGCTTCGCCTCGAGGGGGAAGTTCGTCCAGCCGAGGTTCGGAGAGCTGAGCACGACGCCATCGGGACGCACGACACCCGGGGTGCCGATGCCGACTCCCAGCAGCGGCTGCGTCGAGGCCTCCACCAGGCTCTGGGCGAGTCCGCGCAGAGCAGCGTACGCGGCCTCCCCGTCTGGCGACTCCGGCCGCGGCACTTCGCGTCGCTCGAGAACGTCGCCGTCGAGGCTCAGCACCGCGCCGGTGAAGGCGTTGGGTCCCGAGAGGTCGAGTCCCACGATCTGGTGGCCGAATCGATCGATGTCGATGAGGATCGGGGGCTTCCCCGGTCCCACGGCCTCGCGGACGCCCATCTCGATCACGATGCCGTCGGCGATGAACTCGGCGACCAGGTCGGAGATGGTGACTCTGGTGAGCCCCGTCTCCCGAGAGAGGTCGGCGCGGCTCATGGCCCCCGCGTGGTAAAGGGTCTGCAGCACCAGTGCGCGGTTGTGCCCGCGGGCGTGCTCGGGAAGGACCTTGGAGCGCGAGCGCAGGTGACGCCCGGGGCCGAAGGCGTGCGCATTCGCACCGACGTACTCTGACGGCGATGCGGAACGCTGTTCATCCGAAACGGACATGTTTGTTAGTAGACCTTACGAACAAAATTTACGCAACCTCCGCTCGCGGACGCGCGAGGAGGGTTACCGAAACGTTACATTACTTTCGATCGTCGGCGACGACCGTGTTCGAGCGCTCGATGAGACGCTCCACCAGCCCTGCGACGATCTTCTCCCGCGCCTCGATCGTGAGAGGCTTCCCCGGCACCCCGGAGCGGCGCTGTCCGGGCTCGGGCCCGTCCAGGGGACGATACCGCACCCCCGCGGCGGCGAGGCGGCGCAGGTGGGTCGGCAGACGCCGTCCGAAGTCGTCGTAGGGCGCGGGATCTCCGCCTTCCCAGAGCCGCTCGGCGATCGCCGACAGACGAGGGAACATGGCGAAGTCGACGCGGTCGCGCGTGGGCAGGTGCTCGCTCCAGACGTTCGCCTGTCCGCCCACCGCGCCGTCCTCGACACGCAGGGTGTACGCGCGCTCGATCGTCAACGGAGGGCCGACCCTGATGGGCTCCTCCTCCGACTCCGACTGGGGATAGTCGAGGTAGACCTCGAGGTCGGGACACGCGACGACCTCGATACCGCGCCGGAGGGCCTCGCGCATCGCCACCGGGCCGCGCCACGCGAGGATGCGGACGCCTTCCGGCACCTCGCCCTCGAGCACCTCGTCCCAGGCGAGAGCGGTGCGACCACGGGCACGGACATGCGCGACGAAGTGCGCCGTGAACCAGGGCTGCACGTCGTGCGGGGTGTCCAGACCGAGGTCGCTCATCCGCTCGGCGGCCGCGGCGCTCTGCGCCCACTCGGTCACCGGCACCTCGTCGCCGCCGATCCCGATCCACTCCGAGTCGAACACGTCGCACAGCGCATCGATCGCCGCGCGCCCGAATGCCAGCGAGGCGTCGGTCGGTGCGAGCGTGCGGGGGTTCACCCCGAAGCGCTCCCAGGCCGCGACGACCGGATCCCCGACATCGACGTTGCCGAGTTCGGGGTATGCGGCCAGGCCCGCCTGAATGTGTCCGGGGAGCTCGACCTCGGGGACGAGGGTCACGAAGCGCGCGTTCGCGTACGCGACGAGATCACGCAACTCCGCGGTCGTGTAGAAACCCTCGTGCACCCCCGGCTCCACCGTCGAGAGCGGCCCGTGACCGAGCTGGGTCGACTCCCGGCGGGCGCCGACCTCGGTGAGACGGGGGTAGCCCGGCACCTCGAAGCGCCAGCCCTGGTCATCGGTGAGGTGCAGGTGCAGGACGTTGAGGTGGTGATCGGCGAGCAGATCGATCAGACGACGGACGTCGTCGACGCTCCGGAAGTGCCGGGCGACGTCGAGCATCGTCCCGCGCCAGCCGTAGGCGGGAGCGCCTTCCCAGACACCCGCGGGGAGGAGAGACGTCTCCCCCTCCGACCCGCGGAGCTGACGCAGCACCGTCGCACCGCGGAACACGCCGACAGGGCTCGCGCCCCTGACCTCCACGCCGGCGGCGCTCACGCTCACCCGGAAGGCCTCCGCGGCGATGCGGCCGCGCGACGCGGCATCCGCGCCGAGCGTCTCATCGACCAGCAGACGGATCGGTGGCAGCCCGTCGTCCTCCCCGCGGCCTCCCAACCGGGCGGCGGAGGCTGCCAGTTCGGATGCCGCGAGGATCGGGGTCGCCTCGGTCCAGGCGAACCGGGGAGCGGACGGATCGATGCGAGAGGCGATGCGCGGCAGCGTCGCCCGATGAGCCGGCGGCGCCATCCGCAGCGCCCGGCCGGGGGCGGCCCCGGTCATGCCTGTCTCCGACAGCACCGGAACTCCGCCGACCAGCACCTCGACGATCCCCTGCGGGGTGGCGAAGGGCGCGTCGAAGGTCGCACCTGCCGCGATGGTCTCGGGATCGAACAGCACCAGGTCCGCGGTCGCCCCGGGCCGGATGATGCCGCGCGGAGCGTCGCCCCGGTCGAGGCCGAGGCGCCGAGCGGGCGTGCCCGCCAGGTGTCGCACCGCCTCCTCGAGGGTGAGGATGCCGAGTTCGCGGACGTAGTGGCCGAGGTAGCGCGGAAACGTGCCGCGTGCGCGCGGGTGCGGTCGGGCGCCGATCAGGATCCCGTCGCTCCCTCCGGCGTGCTGCGGGTGACGCATGATCGCGCGGACGTTGCCCTCGTCGCCGATGTGCATCAGGATGCCGGTCGCCCCGGCATCCTCGATCACGGTGTCGAGCACGACGTCGACGGCCCGACGTCCGCTCGTCTCGGCGATCTCGGCGACCGTGCGCCCGACGAGATCGGCGAGGGCGGGATTCGCCGTGCCGGAGATCTGGATCTGCGTCCAGTCGGCCTTCTCGCCGTGGAACCCGTCGCAGCCGACCTCCTCGAGCTCGACGCGCACGGCTTCCCTGCCGTCCTCGTCGAGCGCGGCGACGGCCCGCAGCAGGTCGCCCGTTCCCGCCAGCCGGCTCGGCAGCAGCGCGGCGAGCGTGGTGGCGCCCGGCAGGTACGGGTAGGTGTCGAGGGTGACGTCGACGCCGTCCGCGATGGCTTCGTCGATCAGCGCGAGCAGTTCGCCCGCGCGGCCCTGGTTCGGGACGAAGTTCATGGTGGCGTGCGTGAGGTGGATCGGGCAGCCGGTGCGCCGACCGATGTCCAGCGCCTCCCGATACGCGTCGAGCGCGCCGCCGCCGTAGCTGCGGGTGTGCGGCGCCCAGTACCCCCCGCGCTCCGCCACCACGCGGCACAGCGCTTCGAGTTCCGCGGTGTCGGCGTACATACCGGGCGTATAGGTCAGGCCGCTCGACATCCCGAAGGCGCCCGCATCCAGGGACTGCCCCAGCAGATCGGCCATCGCACCGACCTCGTCCGCCGTCGCCGGCCGGTTCTCGTGCCCGACGACCATCATCCGGAGATTCCCCTGCGGAACGAGCACGGCGGCGTTCGCGACGGCTGCGGCGTCGATCGCCGTGAGCAGATCGTCCATCGCGCGCCACGGGACGTCGTCCGGCGTCCCGTTCCAGCCGGCGATCTGTGCCGGGATCACGGCGGCGGCGGCATCGTCGAGCGGTGCGTAGCCGAGGCCGTCCTGTCCGAGGACCTCGGTCGTGACTCCCTGCCTGATCTTCGCGTCGTGCGAGATGCCGCGCAGCACGGCGAGATCGCTATGCGCGTGCATGTCGATGAAGCCGGGGGCGAGGACGAGGCCCGACGCCGCGATCTCGACGGTCCCCTCCGGGAGCTCGAGGTCGGCGGCGTCGGATCCGACGCCCCGGATCGCGACGATCCTGGCGCCCTCCACCGCGACGTCGGCCGTGTACCGCTCCGCACCCGTCCCGTCGACGACCGTCGCCCCGCGGTAGATCCGCACGAGCCCGGACGCAGCCTTCTCCGCACTCAGAAGCATGTCGCGACCGCTCCGATCACACGCGGGTCGACGGCGTCGGGGTCGTCGATCACGGCGACCACCCGCCACTTGTCGAAGGCCGTGCACGGGTGGGAGAGCCCCAGGCGGACGACCTCGCCCACCGCGACCGTCGCTCCCTCACCGAGGCGTAGGAAGGCGTGCTGATCGTTCAGGGCGGTGACCTCCCCCGCGACCGTCTGCGGGACCGGGAGATCGAGGTCGAAGGGCACGTCGCGTCGACCGGCATCGAGCAGCGCGAGTCTGTCCTCCGGCTGCGAGAGCACACGCGACCACGCGTGCATCGCCGAGCGGAGCGGCGCCGTTCCGGCCACCTGACCGAACGGCGACATCCGGGAGTAGAACCCGTCGTCGTGGATCTGGAACGCGCCGGAGCGCAGCACCACGTCTGTGTCATGGCCCTGCGTCGCGAGCACGGCCGCCACACGATCGGGGAATGCGCTGCCGCCGGCGCTGAGGACGGGCCGGAGGCCGGAGGCGTACACCAGGCGGGAGTGCAGCTCGATCAGCGTGCGGAGGTAGGAGTCGACCGCCGCGATCGAGGCGTCACCGCGATCCGGCCCGAACGGTCCCTCATATCCGGCCACGCCCGCGAGGCGCAGACCGGGGGCCGCCGCGATCGCGTGCGCGATCCGCTCCCCCTCGTCCACGGTGCGTGCACCGGTGCGCCCCTGTGCGCCGCCCAGCTCGACCAGGACGTCGAGCGGCCGTGCCGCACCGGCCATGGCCGCCGCGAGGATCGCCACTCCCTCGACCGAGTCTGCCCAGCACAGCACCCGCAGCCCCTCGTCGTCGGCGAGCATCTCTCCGAGTCGGCGCACCGCGGCGGGATCCGTGACCGCGTTGGCGATCAGCACCGTCGCGACGCCGGCGTCGACCGCGACCTCGGCCTGCCACGGAGTCGCCACCGAGATCCCCCACGCTCCGGCGTCGAGGAGCCGCTGCCACAGAGCAGGGGCCATCGTCGTCTTGCCGTGCGGCGCCAGCAGGACGCCCTGTTCCTGCGCCCAGGCGAAGACCGTTTCCTCGTTGTGTGCGAGGGCATCCTCGTGAACGGTCAGCACCGGCGTGGGGAGGTCCGAGAGGTGCAGACCGGCACCGGGGACGTCCGACAGGCGGAGGCCGGCGGCCCGCGCGGGGAAGCCCTTCGTCCAGGCGCCGAGAACGGGATCCGGAATTTGTAGAGGCATCTAACAAGGCTACTAGGCTGGCGGCATGACCGCGAAGATCCGAGTTTCCACCGACGCCGCACCCGCCCCCGCTCACACCTTCTCCCAGGGAATCCGCAAGGGACCCTTCGTGCAGGTCTCCGGACAGGGGCCCGTCGACCCCCAGACGAACGAGTACCTCTTCCCCGGCGACGTCGCCGCGCAGACCACCCGCACGCTCGAGAACGTCAAGGCGATCGTGGAAGCCTCCGGCGCGACGTTCGATGACGTCGTGATGCTGCGCGTCTACCTGACCAAGCGCGAGGACTTCCCGATCATGAACGACGCGTACGGCGCCTTCGTCACGGCCCACACCACGAGCGGCGTGCTCCCCTCGCGGACCACCGTCTTCACCGGCCTGCCCCGCGAGGAGATGCTGGTCGAGATCGACGGAATCGCCATCATCGACTGAGTCGCGGCCTGCGGGGAGGGACGATAGCACGGACCGTTGCCTCCCCGTTACCTGCCATCCCGTACCATTGAACGTCAGGACACGTTTGAGAGCCGGGGGGTGAAGTTCGTGACCGATCTGATTTCTGCGCCGGGCGCAGCAGCCGAAGCGCACGGTGACGACTCCACAGAGGTCGTTCCGCCGATCACCGGCGAGCAGCCTCTCGCTTGGGCGCCCGCCGAACCCGCTCCCAGGAAACGTCGTCTCGGCCTGTGGATCGGCCTCGGCGTCGGCGTCGTCGCCCTGGGTGCCGGTGCCGCCTCGATGGTCCTCATCGCCCCCGGCACCACCGTCGCCGGGATCCCGGTCGGATGGATGACGCCGGGTGCGGCCGCCGAAGCGGTCAACGCGCATCTCGCCGAGACCGAGATCACGCTCACCGGAGCGGGAGACGGCACCGTGCTCACGGGTGCCGACCTCGGCGCGACCGTCGATGCCACCGCGCTCGCGGACACCGCCTTCGCCGAGCACCCGCTCTGGAACCTCGGCGCGTGGATGGGAGATCCCGTTCCCGCCGAGATCGCGCTCGACGCGGAGAAGGCGTCGGCCGCACTGCGCGGTGCGGTGCCGACGAGCTTCGAAGACCCCGTGGACGCGGGTGTCGTCTTCGATGCCGCGAGCGGAACCTACGTCATCACCGCGTCCGAGACCGGCACAGGAATCGATGTCGCCGATCTCACCGCCGCCTTCACCGCTGCGGTCGGCGAGGGGAGCAAGACCCTCGAGTACCCCGGCGGTCCGGCCGAGGCTCTTCCCGCGGTGTCGGACGACGACGCCACGGCCACCGCCACCTCGCTCAACACCATGCTCTCGAACATCGGCTTCTACGTCGGCGGGGAGCGGACGGTGCCGATCGATGCCGCGGTCGCCGCGACATGGCTGACCGTCGTCGACGACGATGGCCAGCTGCGCATCGAGGCCGACCCGCAGGCGATCCAGGCCACCGTCGACACCCTTCCTGCGCTGGTCGACCGCGCGCCGGTCAACGCGACCAACATCGTCGACTCCGCCGGTACGGTGCTGCGCGCCGAGCAGGAGGGCGCCACCGGCCGAGCGGTCGGCGACACCTCGGGCATCGCCGAGCAGTTCTCTCAGCAGCTCGGCGCCGGCGACGGCGTCTTCGAGCTCACGGTCGCCGAGACGCCCTTCGAGACGGTGAACCTGTTCCGCCGTATCGAGATCGATCTGGGTTCGCAGCGGGCCTACCTCTTCGAGAACAACGCCGTCGTGAACTCGTGGGCGGTCTCCACCGGTCTGCCCGGCACCTTGACGCCCACGGGCAGCTTCAAGGTGTTCGCCCACACTCGCATCCAGGACATGGGCTGCTACGAGGGCGCCCCGTACTGCACAGAGGATGTGCCCTGGATCACCTGGTTCGCCCCGAACATCGGGTTCCACGGCACCTACTGGCACAACAACTTCGGCCAGCGGATGAGTCACGGGTGCGTGAACCTGCCGATCGATCTCGCCAAGTACGTCTACGACTGGTCGCCCGTCGGCCTCGAGATCTCGGTCTACAACTGACGTCGCCCCGTCCCCCGCTCATCGAGGCGGCCGGCGATGTTCGACGACGACCGAAACGGAGATCGGATGTGTCCGCTCCGGCGTGTTGCCGTGCGACGCGCCGCGAACAGTCTGCTTCGTCTCCGTTTCCGCGCGCCAGGCATTCGCCGGCGGGTACGAAGAAGGGGGCGGATGCCATGGCATCCGCCCCCTTCCGTCGGTTCAGCGCAGTGCGTCGACGATGCCGTTCAGCGTCGCGGAGGGACGCATGACGGCCTCGACCAGCGCGTCGTCCGGGCGGTAGTAGCCACCGATCTCCACCGGCTTGCCCTGCACCGCGTTGAGCTCGGAGACGATGGTCTCCTCGTTCTGCGCGAGGGTCGCGGCGATCGGAGCGAAGGCCGCGGCGAGCTCGGCATCCTTCGTCTGCGACGCCAGCTCCTGCGCCCAGTACAGGCTCAGGTAGAAGTGGCTGCCGCGGTTGTCGATCGTGCCCAGCGCGCGACCCGGGGAACGGTCCTCTTCGAGGAAGGTACCGGTCGCGGCATCCAGCGTCTCCGCCAGCACGCGGGCCTTCTCGTTGCCCGTGCGGTCGGCGAAGTGCTCCAGCGACGCTGCGAGCGCGAAGAACTCACCCAGCGAGTCCCAGCGCAGGTAGTTCTCCTCGACCAGCTGCTGCACGTGCTTCGGCGCGGAGCCGCCCGCACCGGTCTCGAACAGACCTCCGCCCGCGAGCAGCGGCACGATCGAGAGCATCTTGGCGCTCGTGCCGACCTCGAGGATCGGGAACAGGTCGGTCAGGTAGTCGCGCAGCACGTTGCCGGTGACCGAGATCGTGTCGAGCCCGTGGCGCATGCGCGCGAGCGTGTAGCGCGTGGCCTCTTCGGGCGCGAGGATCGTGATCGTGAGGCCCTTGGTGTCGAGCGTCGCCAGACCCTGGTGCACCTTGGCGATGATCTGCGCGTCGTGCGAGCGGTTCGCGTCGAGCCAGAACACGGCGGGGTCGCCGGTGGCGCGCGCACGGGTCACCGCGAGCTTGACCCAGTCCATCACCGGGATGTGCTTGGTCTGCGTCGCGCGCCAGATGTCGCCCTTGCCGACCGTGTGCTCGATGAGCACCGTGCCCTCGCCGTCGAGCACCTGGACGACGCCGTCTGCGGCGATCTCGAAGGTCTTGTCGTGGCTGCCGTACTCCTCGGCCGCCTGTGCCATCAGACCCACGTTGGGAACGGTGCCGATCGTGGCGGGGTCGAGCGGGCCGTTGGCGATCACGTCGTCGATCACGGCCTGGTAGACGCTCGCGTACGAGGAGTCGGGGATGACGGCGAGCGTGTCCGCCTCCTCGCCCTCCTTGCCCCAGAGCTTGCCGCCGTTGCGCACGAGTGCGGGCATCGACGCGTCGACGATCACGTCGCTCGGCACGTGCAGGTTCGTGATGCCCTTGTCGGAGTTCACGTACGACAGGCGCGGGCCCTCGGCGATGGCCTTGTCGAAGGCGGCGGCGATCTCCGCACCGTCCGCGACGTTCGCCAGACCCGAGAGGATCGAGCCGAGACCGTCGTTCGCGTTGAGTCCCGCAGCGGCGAGCCGGTCGCCGTACTCCGCGAACACGTCGGCGAAGAACGCCTTCACGACGTGGCCGAAGATGATGGGGTCGCTGACCTTCATCATGGTGGCCTTGAGGTGCACCGAGTACAGCACGTCATCGGCCTTGGCCGCCGCGAGCGTCTCGGCGAGGAATGCGTCGAGCTCGGCGGCGGAGAGGAACGTGGCGTCGATGATCTCGCGCGGGAGGACCTTGAGTCCCTCCTTGAGCACGGTGACCGTTCCGTCTTCGGCCGTGTGGCGGAAGCTCAGCACGTCGTCGTGTGCCGCGACCCACGAGCGCTCGTTGTGCTTGAAGTCGTCGTGCCCGAGGGTCGCGACGCGCGTCTTCGATCCCGCGGCGAACGGCTTGTTGCGGTGCGGGTGCTTCTTCGCGTAGTTCTTCACCGCGAGCGGAGCACGACGATCGCTGTTGCCCTCGCGCAGGACCGGGTTCACGGCGGAGCCCTTGATGCGGTCGTAGCGGGCACGGACGTCCTTCTCCTCGAGGGAGGTCGGCTCGTCGGGGAAGTCGGGGATGTCGTATCCCTGCTTCTGCAGCTCGGCGATCGCGCCCTTCAGCTGCGGGATGGATGCCGAGATGTTCGGCAGCTTGATGATGTTCGCCTCGGGGAGCGTGGCGAGCCCGCCCAGCTCGGCGAGCGCATCGCCGACCTGCTGCTCCGGTGCGAGCTTCTGCGGGAAGGCGGCGAGGATGCGGCCCGCCAGCGAGATGTCGCGCGTCTCGACCTCGATGCCGGCCTGGCCGGTGTAAGCCTGGATGATCGGGAGGAACGAGGCGGTGGCGAGCGCCGGTGCCTCGTCTGTGTACGTGTAGATGATGGCGTCGTCGGTCACCGGGAGGTACTCCGTTCGCGGGGAAATTTGTCTCGATACCAAGATACCTGAGCGGCTCCGACCCTGCGGCCCCCGCCCGGGCGCGAACGCCCCTCCGTCGTCGACGAGGAACGCCCCGGGTGAAATGTTCGTCCGAAACGTGTACCTCCCCGCGGGAGGGGTTAGCCTGGGAGCATGTCCGAACTGCGCATGGTCGAACTCTCCGCTGCGACGATCGTCGCCGTGAACAACCTGTCGCTCAAGCCCGGGCAGGAGCAGTTCCTCGCTCCCGTCTCCTACGGGATCGCGGCCACCGTCATCAACCCGCAGACGTCCTGGCAGCGGGTGATCCTCGACCGCAACGAGGTCGTCGGCTTCGTCAGCGCGAACTTCGACTCCGAGGCCCCGGAGGAGCACTTCCGCTCCGTGCTCTGGCGCATCAACGTCGACGCGGACGACCAGGGTCGCGGAGTGGGTCGCTACGCCGTCGAGGCTCTCGTCGAAGAGGCGCGCTCGCGCGGGGTCGACCATGTCGACGTGATCTACGAGGCCGGTGAGGGCGGGCCGGAGACGTTCTTCCACCGGGTCGGATTCACGCCCGTGGGCGAGACGGAGTACGGCGAGGTCATCGCCGAGATCCGCATCACGACGTAGACCGGCGGCGGGGTCTCGAATCCCCTCCCCCATCGAGACCTCGTCGCCCTCATCACGCTCGACGGGGAGCGCTCCCATCCCGGGCGGTCCGAAGCCGCTACGCGCCGTCGCGCGGCGGATTGCCGCCGTGAGGCGGAGTACCGTCACGCCCGCGCGTGGTCCATCGGGAGATGACGGATGCCGCGGCACCGGCCGCACGTTCGATGGCCTCGGCGGACCGCGTGATCGCGTCCTGGGCCGACTCCTGCCATGACGGCGACGGCGGCACCTCGCCCGCCTTCACCCTCGCACCGTGCTCTGCCACGTCGAACGCCGTCGCCAACGCCGCCACCGCGTCGCGATAGGCGCCGAACTCGGTCGGGGTCGGCCGCTCGCCCAGGCCCCGCCGGAGTTCGCTCGCGCGCTCCGAGGCGTGCAGGTAGGCGACCGTCGCCGGCTGTCTCACGTCGGTCATCTCGGGGTAGGCGATCTGCCGAGCAGGATCGGTCTCGTACTGCATCCACTTCGCGATCACGGCGTCGTGCTCGGCGCGCAGCCGGTCCAGCGGACGGGGAGCGGATGCGGCGGGGATGGCGACCCGAGCCGCCTGGAGGCGCGCCTGCTTGGCCTTCACGTCGGCCACGCCCGCCCTGACGTCGCGCTCGGCCTCGCGCAGCATCCTCCGGGCGCTCGCCACCTGCTCGGTGGACGCCCGCCCTGCTGCTCGTTCCGCGGCGACCCGCGCGTGCTCGGCACGTGCGATCTTGAGTGCCGCGCGGCGCTCGATGGCCGCGGACTGCGCGAGCCGCAGGTCGTTCCTCGCCGCGTCGTACGCGAGTCGACGGCCGCTCACCGTGCTCCGCCTGCGCAGTCCGATGGCACCGGCCGTTCCTGCCGCGGCCGCGGCAGGCGCGATCCACCACCACTCCGTGACGAGCAGCACCGGGTCCATGCTCCGATGCTACCCACGCATGCGGACCGTCGGTGCACCCGTGCCCGCCTTCCCCGCCCGGCGCTCCTCTCTGCGACCGCGGGTCGGACCCGGGGTCGCAGAGAGGCAGCCGTCCGCATCATCAGACCAGTGTCTCCTGCCAGGCCGCGTGCAGCTGGGCGAACTTGCCGGTGCCGCCGATGAGCGCGGCAGGAGTGTCGTCCTCGATGATCCGCCCGTGCTCCATCACCAGCACCCGGTCGGCGATCGCGACCGTCGACAGGCGGTGCGCGATGATGATCGCGGTGCGGTCCTTGAGCAGCGTCTGCAGGGCGTCCTGGATCAGCCGCTCGGACGGGATGTCCAGTGATGCCGTGGCCTCATCGAGGATCAGCACCGCGGGGTCGGCGAGGAACGCCCTGGCGAACGAGATGAGCTGGCGCTGGCCCGCCGAGACCCGTCCGCCACGCTTGTTCACGTCGGTGCCGTAGCCGTCGGGCAGCGACGAGATGAACCCGTCGGCGCCCACGGCGCGCGCTGCCACCTTGATCTCGTCGAGCGTCGCATCCGGCTTGCCGAGCGCGATGTTGTCGGCGACGGTCCCGCTGAACAGGTAGGCCTCCTGCGTGACCATGACGATCGCGCGGCGGAGGTCCTTCGGATGCAGCGAGCGCAGGTCGACGCCGTCCAGCGTCACGCGCCCCTCCGAGGGGTCGTAGAAGCGCGAGATGAGCTTGGCCAGCGTGGACTTGCCCGCGCCGGTCGTACCCACCAGAGCGATCGTCTGCCCCGCGGGGATGTCGAGCGAGAAGTTCGGGAGGATGGTCTTCTCGCCGTTGTAGCCGAAGGTCACCTCGTCGAACTCGACGTGGCCGCGGGATTCCCACAGGTCGACCGGCTTCTCGGGGTCCGGAACCGTCGGCACCTCTTCGAGCACGCCCGACACCTTCTCCAGCGCGGCGGTGGCCGACTGGTAGGAGTTCAGGAACATCGCGATCTCCTGCATCGGAGCGAAGAAGTTGCGCACGTACAGCACGGCCGACAGCAGCACACCCACGGTGAGCGCCCCCTCGGAGACGCGGATGCCGCCCCACAGCACGACGATGCCGAGCACCAGCGCCGCGACGCCCATGAGGCCGGGCTCGAACGTGCCGAACAGCAGCATCGAGCGACGGTTGACGTCGCGGTACTCGCCCGCGATCTCCTGGAACGCCTTGTCGTTGCGCGGCTCCTTGCGGAACGCCTTCACGGCGCGGATGCCGGTCATCGTCTCGACGAACTGCACGATCACCTTCGCGCTGATCACTCGCGACTCGCGGTAGACGAGCTGCGACCGGGAGTAGAACCACTTCATCAGGAAGAACAGCGGCACCCCGCCGATCGCGAGGATGAGGCCGGACTGCCAGTCCCAGACGCACAGCGCGATGAACGTGAAGAGTCCGAAGAGCACTCCGGAGACGAGCTCGTTCAGACCGCCGTCGAGGAGCTCCTTGATCGAGTCGAGGTCGCTCGTCTGCCGGGAGATGATGCGACCGGACGTATACGACTCGTGGAACTCCAGGCTCAGGCGCTGGGTGTGCAGGAAGATGCGCTTGCGCAGGTCGAGCAGCACCGCCTGCGTGAGCTTGGCCGCGATGATGACGTACCAGGCGATCAGGACGGCGGCGAGCGCACCGGCGAGCAGGTAGATGCCGCCGATCATGAACGTCGGCATCCAGTCGGCGCGCTTCACCGCCTCGGGCAGCGCGCGGTCGAGTCCGATGCTGATCAGGATCGGTCCTGCCACCTGCAGCGCCGTCGACACGATCAGCACCGCGGCGGCCAGCACGATCTGCGGCTTCAGCGGGCGGACCAGGGATCCGAGCAGCCGGAGGGACCGTCGACGGATCTGCCGGCTCTCCTCGCGGGTGTACTCGGAACGATCCTCGTCCTGGGTTCCGGTGATGGCGGAGCTCATCGCTGCACCTCCTTCTCGGTGATCGGGTCTTCGTCGGCGGCCGCCATCCCGAGGCCCTCGCGGACCTCGTCCTCGATCTCGGCCTGTTCATCGCGGATGATCGGGATCGCCCCGGTGCGTGCCGCTTCCTCCGCCTCGAGGCTGGAGATGACGTGACGGTAGTGACGGCTCGTCTTCAGCAGCTCGGAGTGGGTACCCACCGCGGTGACCCGGCCCGCCTCGAGCAGGGCGACGCGGTCGGCGAGCGCGACGGTGGACGGCCGGTGGGCCACGATCATGGCCGTGGTGTCGGCGAGCACATGCCGGAGGGCCTCCTCCACGAGCGCCTCGGTGTCGACGTCGAGCGCCGACAGCGGGTCGTCGAGCACGAGCACCTTCGGCTTCGCCGCGACCGCACGGGCGAGGGCGAGCCGCTGGCGCTGGCCGCCGGAGAGGCTGAGCCCCTCCTCGCCGATCACCGTCTCGACGCCTTCGGGCAGCGTGTCGACGAACGACGCCTGGGCCACGTCGAGCGCTTCACGGAGCACCCGCTCGCCCTCGTCACTGTGCACGTCGAGGTCGGCGCGGCCGAGCAGCACGTTCTCGCGGACGGTCGCCGAGAACAGCGTCGCGTCCTCGAACGCCATCGCGATGTGCTGACGGAGCTCGGCGAGCGGGAGATCGCGCACGTCGACGCCGTCGAGCGTGACCTTGCCGCCCGTCACGTCGTACAGACGCGTGGGCAGGGTGGTGAGGGTGGTCTTGCCACTGCCGGTGAGACCCACCAGCGCCATGGTCTCGCCGGGGCGCAGCACCAGGTCGATGCCGTCGAGCAGGTCGCGTTCGTGGGCGCCCGCGTCCTGGTAGCGGAAGTGCGCGTTCTGGAACGCGAGCTCTCCCCGCGGATGCGCGATGTGCACGGGATTCTCCGGGTCGGTGATGGTGTTGGTCTCGGAGAAGATGTCGAACACGCGGTCGGTCGCCGTGCGGGCGTCGAGCATGAACGAGAACAGGAAGCCGATCGACTCGATGGGCCAGCGGAGCACCACGGCCATCGCGAAGAAGGCGAACAGCTGCGCCTCGCCGATCTGACCCACGGAGATCAGCCAGATGCCGGACATCAGGCTGAGACCGAACGCGATCTGCGGCATGAGGTCGAGCCAGAACCAGATCGACGCGATCGCGCCGGCCTTGCTCATCTCGGTCTCACGCAGCGTCTCGGCCTGGCGGCTGAAGCGGCTGAGGGCGTGCTTGCCGCGTCCGAACGCCTTCAGCACGCGGATGCCGTGCACGCTCTCCTCGACGCTGGTCGCGAGGTCGCCGGCCTGATCCTGGCTGCGGCGGGTGAGGGCGCCGTAGCGCTTCTCGAACAGGTAGCCGCGGATCCACAGCGGGATCGCGGTCACCAGGAAGATCGTGCCCAGGAGCCAGTGCCACCGGAACAGCAGCACCGAGCCGATGACGATCGTGAGCAGGTTGACGACGAGCAGCACGAGACCGAAGGCGAGCCAGCGGCGGATGAGGCCGATGTCCTGCATCATGCGGCTGAGCAGCTGACCGGAGCCCCAGCGGTCGTGGAACGACACCGGGAGGGTCTGCAGGCGCGAGTAGAGCTCGGTGCGCATCTTGTACTCGACCTCGGTGGAGGGATTGAGCACGAACTGACGACGCAGCCAGACCATCAGCGCCTCGCCGAGGCCGAGCGCGAAGACGGCGAGCGCACCCCAGACGATCGCGCCGATCTCCCCGGAGTAGACCGGCCCGCTGATGATCTGTTCGAGGACGATCGGAATCATCAGGGCGATGATCGCGGCGATGAGGGCGCTGGCGGCACCGCCGGCGAGCCGCCAGATGACGGGCTTGACGAAGGGCTTCAGGCGCCACAGTGCGGCTGGAGTGGAAAGGGTCGATGAAGGGGAGGGATTCTGCACGGAAGGCGAGGAGGACATGTCTCTCAGACGAATTTCGTATGGACTGCGGTTGCGGAAGGGGACGGATGCGAGAGCGGACTCGCAGAGTCCGGCATCCGATGAAGAAGGGGCGGGGTGGCTCTAAATGAGCGGACGCGCCGGGGTCGAGCCGAGAGCTGCGATCCGCGCGGTGGCGATCGTGGTCATGGTGTCCTCCTCAGGGGCTCGGCGATGTCGTCCGGTTGGCGCGACAGCCCACCAGCCTATTGCTGTGAACCAGCTGAATGCAAGAGTCATTCCCGATCGATCTCGACGGATTCGCCGAGGGCGATGCATCCATCGAACCCGACCAATGCACGCCGGTGCGTTCGGTGGTTCCGACGAGCCCGTCGCGCCCGGCGCCCCGCAGTATGGGAGCCCCGGGGAACGGGCATGCCACAGCAAGGGAGCAGCGATGCCAGATCGCACCGCCGCGATGATCGCGGACATCCAGCACCTGGTGCGATGCGAGTCGCCGTCGGATGATCTGGACGCCGTCGCCCGCAGCGCCGACACGGTGGCCGAAATGGGTGAGCGCCTCCTCGGAGACGCCCCGGAGCGGCTCACGATCGACGGCCGCACCCACCTGCGCTGGCGGTTCGGCGACGGAGACGGCGTGCTGCTGCTCGGTCACCACGACACGGTGTGGCCGCTCTCGACGATCGTCACCCACCCCGCCTCGATCGAAGACGGCATCCTGCGTGGCCCCGGTTCGTTCGACATGAAGGCGGGCCTGGTGATCGCGTTCCACGCGCTCGCCGCTCTGCCCGACCGCGACGGAGTGACCCTGCTGATCACCGGCGACGAGGAGCCCGGATCGCCGACATCGCGGACGCTGATCGAGGAGGAGGCCCGGCGCTGCGCCGCCGCCCTCGTCCTGGAGGCAGCCGGCCCCGGCGGCGCGCTCAAGACCGCGCGCAAGGGCGTCTCCCGATACGAGGTGCACGTGCGCGGGCGCGCGGCCCATGCCGGCCTGGAGCCGGAGCAGGGCGTCAACGCGACCGTCGAACTCTCGCATCAGATCCAGGCCGTGGCCGAGCTCGCCGCTCCCGACCTCGGCACGACGGTGACGCCCACCCGCATGCGCGGCGGCACCACGTCGAACACGGTGCCTGCGCACGCCTCGTTCATGGTGGACGTGCGTGCGCGCACCGTGATCGAGCAGCAGCGCACTCACGACTCGATCCTCGCCCTCGTCCCCCGGATCGAGGGTGCCGCCGTGTCGATCGAGGGCGGCATCAATCGTCCGCCGATGGAGGCTGCGGCCTCCGCGGCCCTGTTCGCTCGCGCGTGCCGCATCGCGGAGCGTCTCGGCATCCGCGCGCTGGAGTCGATCTCGGTCGGCGGGGCCTCCGACGGCAACTACACGGCCGGGGTGGGCACCCCGACGCTGGACGGCCTCGGTGCCGTGGGCGGCGGCGCGCACGCCGACGACGAGCACGTGATCGTCGCAGAACTGCCCGACCGCACCCGGCTGCTCACCGCGCTGGTCGCAGAGCTCCTGGCCTCACCCGCGCCCTCCCCCGCGTCGGCGTCGGCCCCTGCCCCGGCGTCGGCGTCGGCGGCCCGGCGATGAGCACTCGCGAGGATTTCCGCGTGCGTGCGGAAGCCGATGCCGAGGCCGCACAGAGGGCGTCCGGCCTGCGCATCCGCCTCCTCGACCGCATCGAGGAGCACGCAGCCGTCCGCGCACTCATCGAGGAGGTCTGGCACGCCGGCGAGGGCGCCCCTCCCGTCACCGCCGACCTGCTCAGCGCGATCCGGGTCAGCGGTGGCTACGTCAGCGGCGCGTTCGACGAGCAGGGCCTCGCCGCAGCGAGTCTCGGGTTCTTCGGTCCGCCGTCGCAGCGCCGCCTGCACAGCCACATCACCGGAGCCCTCGCCCGCACCCGCGGCACCGGCATCGGTCACGCGATGAAGCTGCATCAGCGCGCCTGGGCGCTGCGCGAAGGCGTCGAGACGATCACGTGGACCTTCGATCCCCTCGTCCGACGCAACGCGTACTTCAACATCGTGAAGCTCGGCGCGTCCGTCACCGACTACCTGCCGGATCTGTACGGCGCCATGGACGACGCGATCAATCGCGATGACATCACCGACCGCGCGCTCGCGCGCTGGCCCCTGACGCACGCCGGTGTCGTGGCGGCCGCCTCCGGGCGGACGGCATCAATGCATCGCGCGGAGTTCGCCTCCGCCGTCGTCGCCCTGCGCCCCGACCCGTCGGAGAGCCCGGTGCTCGGCGACCGTGACGCCGACCTCGTGCTGATCGGGATCCCCGCGGACATCGAGTCGATGCGGGCCACCGACTCGGCGAAGGCCACGGCCTGGCGCCTCGCCGTCAGGGCGACACTCGGCACCCTGCTCGACGAAGGGGCCGTCGTGCGCGGCTTCGATCGAGACGGCTGGTACATCCTGGACAGAACGGAGACGCCGTGAATCTCGAAGGCGTGGAGATCCTGCACATATCGATGCCGCTGGTCGGCGCCTTCCGCACCTCGTTCGGCACGGAGGCGGTGCGGGACACGCTCCTGCTGCGCGCCGTCGCCGATGATGCCGAGGGCTGGGGCGAGTGCGGGGCGAGCGAGGCTCCGCTGTACTCCGGCGAGTACACGCAGGGCGCGGCGGACGTGCTCCGTCGCCACCTGATCCCCGCTCTGGCGGGAGTGCCCGATCTCGACTCGCACGGCGTCGCCCCGGCGCTCTCGCGCTTCAAGGAGAACCGACTGGCCAAGGCCGCGCTCGAGACCGCGGTCCTCGACGCCGATCTGAAGGCGCGCGGCGTCCCGCTCTCGCACGCGCTCGGAGCGGTGCGCCGCTCCGTCCCCTGTGGGGTGTCGGTGGGCATCGCCGACTCGATCCCCGTTCTCCTGGATGCGGTCGAGGAGTACCTCGCGGCCGGCTACCTCCGCATCAAGCTGAAGATCGAGCCCGGGTGGGACATCGAGCCGGTGCGCGCGGTGCGCGAGCGGTTCGGCGACATCATGCTCCAGGTCGACGCCAACGCCGGCTACGAGCGCGGCGACATCGACCACCTCCTGGCCCTCGACGCCTTCGACCTCTCGCTGGTGGAACAGCCGCTGCCGATGGACGACCTGCTCGGCCACGCCATGCTCGGACGTCGGCTCGCCGCGCCGATCTGCCTGGACGAGTCGATCGTCTCGGCACGCGCCGCAGCGGCGGCGATCGAGCTCAGCGCGTGCCGCATCGTGAACATCAAACCGGGAAGGGTCGGCGGCTACCTCGAAGCCCGGCGCATCCACGACGTCTGCGTCGCCAACGGGGTGCCGGTGTGGTGTGGCGGCATGCTCGAGACCGGCGTGGGACGGGCGGCGAACGTCGCCCTCGCCGCGCTCCCCGGATTCACGCTTCCCGGCGACACCTCCGCGTCGGAGCGGTACTTCGACGAGGACCTCACCGAGCCGTTCCGCCTCGTCGACGGACACCTCACCGTGCCGACCGGCCCGGGGATCGGTGTGTCCCCCGATCCGGACATCCTGGCCGGGGTCACGGTCTCCCGCGAGTGGATCCCGATCCGATGACGTCCGCGCCGTGTCGGCCACGGTGGAGAGGAACGGCTCCCCCGTTTCCCGGCGTCTGCGCGGTGCTAGCCTCACAAGAATGCGAGCCTCGATGAACCATCGGCCCCAGGCGAGTCTCGTCCACGTCATGGAAGAACTCGGCGGAACCCTGCTCGAGGTGATCGCCGGGGAGATCGGCGACGACCGCACGATCGAAGCGGTCGCGATCCACGATCCGCGCGACGAGCCGGAGGCCTCGCGCAACGCGATCGTCCTCGGGGTCGGCCTGCAGGAGAGCGCAGACGTCCGGCAAGTCCTGACCCGGCTCGGTCCGAGCGGGGCGACCGGGCTGGTGGTCCGCGCACCGTTCCTCGCCGACGACGAGGTCGTCGCCGCCGCGCAGCAGACCGGGATCACCCTCTTCTCGCTCGCCCGCGGCACCACCTGGGCGCACCTGGCGGGGCTGTTCCGCGCGCTGATGACACCGGGCGGCCACGACGACGCCCGACCGGTGACCTTCGGCGGCATCCTCGCCGGCGACCTCTTCGCGATGGCGAACGCGATCGCCGCCCTGCTCGAGGCACCGGTCACGATCGAGGACCGCAACTCCCAGCTCCTCGCGTTCTCTCACGCGCAGGAGAGTCAGGCTCCGGCGGCTCCCCGCGGCCGCCAGCTCCCTCCGCACTACACCCGGCTGCTCGAGGAGACCGGTGTGTTCCGTGAGATCACCCGCAGTGACGGCCCTGTCGTGGTTCCCGGCCCCTCGGAAGCTCCCGACGACCGGCGCACGGTGATGCCCGTCCGGGCCGGAGAAGAGCTGCTGGGCACCATCTGGATCGCCTCGCCGAGTCCGCTCAGCGAAGAGCACGTGCGGGTGCTCCGCGAGTCGGCCAAGCTCGTCGCCATGCACCTGATCTGGCAGCGCACCGATGCCGACGTCGAACGGCGCCTCCGCGCGGATCAGCTGCGCAGCGCCCTCGACGGAGGACCAGCGGCCGCGGAGGCCGCACATCGACTCGGTCTCCGCGACGAGCCCTCGATCGTGCTCGCCCTCTCACTGCACGCGCCCGCGACGGATCAGCTCCCCCACGCGGCACTGGCCGCCGAGCGCAAGCGCGTGGCGGATGCGTTCTCGGTGCATCTGATGTTCGCGCACCCCCGGGCGACGGTCGGGCTGATCGGCGAGGTCGCGTACGGTGTGCTCCCGGTCGCGACGACGCACGATGCCGAGGAGAGCGCCATGCGCCTCGCGAACGAGTTCCTCGCCAGGGTGCGCTCCTCACAGCGGCCCTTCATCGGCATCGGGACCATCGTCGAGGAGATGGCCCGGCTGCACCGCTCCCGTTCGAGCGCGGATCGCGCGCTGCGTGTGCTCCGCGCGCATGTCGTCGACCGTGCGGTCGCGCGCCTCGAGGACGTGCATGCCGAATCACTGCTGCTCGAGCTCGCCGCCCCCGCGGACGAGGTGCCCTCGGGACCTCTCGCCCGTCTGATCGCCTACGACGCCTCGCACCAGGCGAGCCTGGTGGACACGCTGCGCGCCTGGCTCGATGCGATGGGAGACGTCACACTCGCCTCGGCGGCGATGTTCGTGCACCAGAACACCTTCCGCTATCGTCTGCGGCGGGTGGCCGAGGTCGGCCGTCTCGACCTCGACGACCCGAACGCCCGCTTCGCGGTGCAGCTGCAACTGCGACTGCTCGCGATCAGATCAGAGCGGTGAGCTGCGCGGCGACGACGTGAGATCGAGCGCGGCCATCAGACACGCCAACCACTCGGCGTCCTGCTGCTGCAGCACTTCGGGGCTCGTCCCGGCGCCGTGTCCCGCGTTCTCGAAGACGTGCAGCAGGATGGGCTGCTCTCCGCGCTGCGATGCCTGCATCCTGGCCACGAACTTGCGTGCCTGCGCGGGAGGACACCGCGGGTCCGTGGCCCCCGCCTGCACGTAGACGAGGGGGAACACCGCGTCCGTCACGAGCTCGTACGGGGAGGAGCGCCGCAGCCGTCGCACGTCGTCGGCGTCGTCCGGGTCGCCCCAGGCCTTGCGGATCACGAACTCGAGGTACGGGATCCGGATCCCGCCGATGAGGTCGAGCAGCGGCGCGCGTGGGAGGACGGCGCGCCACAGCTGCGGATGCTCGATCACCGCGACCCCGCACATCAGCCCGCCGTCCGAGCCGCCGGTGAGCGCGAGCCGGTCCGGCGCGGTGAGGCGACGGTCGATCAGGTCGTGGGCGACGGCCACGAGGTCGCCGTCGCGCACACGACGGTTCTCCCGATCGGCGCCGCGGAACCAGTCGCTGCCGAACTCGCCTCCCCCACGGAGGTAGGCCTGGACCAGCACGCCGCCCGCCGCGACGAAGGCGGCGAGATCGGGCTGGTAGCGCGGCAGCGTCGGGATCCCCGCCGCGCCGTAAGCGGAGATCAGAGCCGGCGCGGGCTCCTCGGGCTCTCGCCCCGCCGGTCGCACCACGTGATAGGGGATCGGCGTGCCGTCTGCGGCGAGCGCCCGCCGGTATTCGACGGTCGCATCGACGGTGATCCGCGGGGCGAGCAGCTCGTCCACGAACGCGTCTCCCGGGCGATGCCGGTACACGCCCCACGACGTAGTGAGCGTGGAGAACGAGAACAGGAAGTCGCCGCTGCCGTCGTCGGGCGTGAGACCGGTGAGCGGGAAGAACGCTCCCCCGAGCGCACCGTCGGCGGGGAGCGGGACGGCGCCCACATCGGTGCCGTCGGCGCGCAGCACCCGCACGCGGGCGGCGGTCTCCTCGAATCCGGTGAGGTACAGGTGCTCTCCGACCGGGTGGATCGCACGCAGCACGGTCTCGCCCTCCGGGACCAGCACGCGCCATCGGTCGGGATCGTCGGGATGCTGCTCATCCAACGGGATCGCGACCACGCGTCCGCGCGCCGCCCCCTGGTCGGTGACGGCGATGTACTCGTCGCCGACGACGTGCCCGGCGACGGTGCCGGCAGAGCCGTCGACGAACGGTCGCCACGGTGTTCCTGCGCGCAGGTCGCGCACGGCGACGGGGACGGGCCGCCCCACACGATGACTCGCGACCGCCCACCGGCCGTCTGTCGAGAACTGCACGCGCGTGTACTCCCGCGACCCGGGCGGGAGGGGGATCTCCTCGAGCACGGACGGCCCCGACACGCCCAGATCATGCCGGTACACGACCTGGTGGAAATCGGCCGCGCCTCCGCGGAGCGCGAGGAACAGGAAGCCGGTGCTGTCAGGCAGCCACGACACCCCGCCTCCCCAGGCGCTGTGCAGCACCTCGGGCGGAGCGTCGTCACGAACGGCACCCGTCGCGACGTCGATCAGACGGACGGTGTTGTGTTCGCTGCCGTCCGTGCACACACCCAGCGCCAGTACCCGACCGTCCGGCGAGGGCGCGAACCACGACAGCACCGCCGGGTGGTCGCCCTCGTCGAACGCCGAGAGCGCGACGAGCGGGCGGCCGGCGAGGAAGGGCCCCGCGCTCATGACGATCGTCGCGCAGCCCTCATCGTCGTCGACGACGCGGAACCACGAGCCACCGGCATACCGGGGCAGATCAGGGCGCACGCCGACGTCGTGCTCCACCACGAGTGCGCGTGCGGCGTCCGTGCATCCCCCTGCCGTCACGGTCTCCGTGGCGAACGCCGCCTGGGCCCGCTGCCAGTCGCGGACCTCGTCGGTCTCCTCCTCGAGCCACCGGTAGGGGTCGGGGATGAGGATGCCGGCGACGTCTTCGACCACGTCGACGATGCGGCTCGACGGAGAGATGCGCCGGGACGGGGAGGGGATGCTCATCGCGTCGCCGTCCGCTCCGGGGCGTCGAGCTCGTCGCGCAGCCGCGCGAAGGCGCCGGGCACCGCGGTCACGCGGCGCAGGTGCACGAGGGCGTCGAAGCTCGCGGGGAAGTCCCCGACCTTCTCCAGGGCGCCGCTCGAGAACATCCCCTCACACCCGCCGAAGAAGCCGGAAGGCGCGAGGGCGAGGTCCACGAACGCGGTGTCGGCGCCGAGCGCGTCGAGCTGTCCCTCGAGCGTCTCCTCGATGCTGCCGGCGACCGTGCCACGCTCGCCGAGGGCGACATCGCAGTCGAACGGGCGCGGCGAGCGCGGGGTGAACGTCACGACGGGTCCGGTGCCGAAGGTCATCCCGATCACCCGGAGGTCATCTCCGAACTCCCGGTCGAGCAGGGCGCCCATCATGTCCCGACCGTCGAGCGGTGTGCGACGGACGTGCCCGTTGTGGGCGTAGAGCAGGATGCGGGCCTCACGCGCGGCGATCCAGCCCACCGTCCTCGCCATGTACTGCTCGCGGGGATACGGTCCGGATTCGCCGTCCCAGGCGAGTTCGCCGAGGAAGGCGTCGATCGAGTCGGCGCACCGTCGGGCGACCTCGTCACCGGCTTCGCGCACACGCAGGACGAGGTCGCGCAGCGCGGCGATGAGATGGTCCCGCTCCTCGGCGGTCATCGAGGCGTAGGCGACCGCGGCCTCCGTCCGTCCGCCGAGATCGCTGACCCGACGCAGCTCGTCGTCCGATCCCCGCGCGGGGATCCGGGCGAGGCATGCCTGCACGGCCGGCCCCGGCGACGTCGACGAGCCGGGGAGGTCCATCCCGTAGAAGCGGACGTCCCCGCCTCCGGCGTTCCATTCCCGCAGCCACGCGAGCTGGCGCTTGAGCTGCGCGGACTCGCCGAAGCCGTACGTGATGCCGGTGCGGGCGATGTCGTCGAGCTCACCCGGCCCGCCGTGGATCCACTCGTCGATGAGCAGGCCCTCGGCGAAGCCGGACTCCAGGACGAACGCGGTGACCCCGTGCTCCTGCACCAGGTGGCGCAGGAGGGCATCGCCGTATGCCGTGAACTCGCTGATGCTGTGTGCCCCCTCGCCGAGGGCGATGACACGTGCATCGCCGATGAGCGCGCCGACCTCCGCGGAGTCGGGGAACTCCGGCCGGGTGAGGTCGATCGCCGGGATCGGCCGCACGAACGGTCTGGTCTGCGCGCTCATCGATGTGCTCCTAGTCCTCTGGCTGCTTCTCGGTGAAGTACCACTGCTCCGGGGAGTAGCTGAACTTCAGCAGGGAGCGGAACGTCGACGGCGGTCCGGAGAGGGTGTCCTTCCAGACGATCAGGGTGTCCGGCGTCGGGAAGAACAGCACCGGGAGGTCCTTCGACAGCATCGTCACCTCGGCGCTGAGCGCATCGGGGGCGGAGCCGAACGTGCTGGCCTCCATCAGTGCGTCGGCCTCCGGGTCGGAGTAGCTGCCGAGGTTGAAACCGCCGCCGGTGTTGAAGGAGCCGTTACTCGTCGGGTAGGCCGTCTGGATGAACGGTCCGAAGTCCTGCATCGACCATTCGTTCGTCGAGGCGGGCGCGTAGCTGTTGCCGTAGTTGGCATACATGTGGTTGAGCGACTTCGTGACGATCTTCGCGTCGATGCCGAGCTTCTTCAGCTGCGAGACGAAGGCGAGATCGCGCGCGCCGACGTAGGCGGGCTCGTTCGCGGAGGCGATCGTGAAGCTGATCTTCTGTCCCTCGGGGATCCCCTCCCCGCACTCGTCCTCGCCGCTGCCGGGGCGTTCGCACACCGTGCCCCCTTCGGCGTCGACCTTCCAACCATGGTCGGTGAGCAGCTTCTCGGCGGCCTCGGGATCGAACGGGTACGGCGCCTTCTCGCCGAAGTCGGCCGGATACGCCGAGTTCAGGCCGCCCGTGCTGTAGTTCTCACTCGCGGTGCCGCTGTGGATGCCACGGCTCTTGATGTAGGCCGGCTGATCGATCAGATGCTGCAGCGCCTGGCGCACGTAGAGCTGACCGATCACCTTGTCGAAGTTGTCGACCGTGTTGTCGAAGTTCAGCACCAGGCCGTCGAAGCGCGAAGGCGCGGGCGCGCCGTACACGTTGTAGCCCTTCTCGCGCAGCTCGTCGATCTTCGACGCGTAGCTCGCGTCGAGGCGTCCGACGGTCAGCGTGCCCGCCTCGTACTGGTTGTAGATCGCCGCCGCAGAGGTGAAGGCCTTGAAGTCCACGCGCTCGATCCGCGCATCGCCCGGCCCCGTGTATTCGGCATTCGGGGTCAGGGAGAAGGAACCGGTCGACGGTTCGAACGCCGCGAGCTGGTAGGGCCCGTTGACGACCTGCCAGAGCGGGTTGGAGGCGAACGTCGACTGGTCCGCCGACTGACCGGTGAGGTAGGCGTAGATCGCCGCGGCGTTCTCCGGCTGCGAGGAGTCGAGGATCGGTCCCCCCGTCTCGGCGATGCTCCAGTCGGCCGACGGCATGACGTAGAGGAGCTGGAGCAGCGACACCAGGTAGGAGGGGTTGTACGCGGTCTCGAACTGCAGCGTGAGCGTGCCGGGCGCGGTGGCGACGGCCGTCACCCCGTCGGGGAACTGTCCAGGGCTGTAGAAGCTCCAGTTCGCGGGGCTCTCGGCGATCGCGGCCTTCAGCAGGTCGAACGAGAAGACCACGTCGTCGGCGGTGACCGGATTGCCGTTGGACCAGGTGTCGTCCTTCATGGCGATGGTGGCGGTGAGCCCGTCATCGCTGAACACCGGCGCCTCGGCGAGGCTGGTCCCCTCATCGAAGGGTTGCCCCTCGAGGCTCGTGCGGTAGAGCGCGCGCCACATCAGGTCATAGCCGATGGTCGTGCCGCCGACCGCGGCCGGCGGGTACGGGTAGATGTAGTTCGGAGTGAGACCGGGTGTCAACGCGATCGTGACGGTGCCGCCGTCGACGGGGGTGCCGCTCTCGTCGGGCAGGGCGTCGTACTTCGAGGAATCGACCGGTGTGCTCGTTCCGGTGCAACCGGTCACGAGCAGCGCGCCGGCTGTTGCCAGCGCGAGGAGGAGGCGCCCTCGCCTCCGCGGAACCTGCGACATGTGCTGTGCTCCTTCTTCGGGTTCAGGATGGGATCGGACGGATCGGGTGGTGCGTTCGTCCGATGCTCCGAGAGTGCAGCATCCCCATCCTGCGCCGTTCAGGGATCCCGACATATTCGTCTCGCACCATCCGTCGACGCCGACACAGGTCCGACATGGGCGCGCCGCTCACACGTCGCGGTGGTCGATGGCGTCGCGCAGCGCATCGCCCAGGAGGTTCAGCGCGAGCACCGTGAGCACGATGCACACGCCGACGGGGTAGATGAGCCACCAGTAGTCCGCCGCCAGGAACGACACGCCGCTGGAGAGCTGGCTGCCCCAGTCCGTGACGGGATAGCTGAGCCCGAAGCCGAGATACCCGAGCGCGGCGAGCACCAGGATCGAGTCGGCCACCTGGAACGTGAGATTGACGATGATCACGCCGAACGTGTTCGGGATGAGGTGGCGGAAGATGAGGCGCCGATTGCTCGCGCCCATCAGGCGGGCCGCCGACACGAACTCGCGCACACGGAGCGACAGCACCTCACCGCGGATGAGTCGCGCCGCGATCAGCCAGGAGAAGCCACCGATCACCAGGCTCAGGGTGAGCGGAGTGGGAGTGAACCGGGCGGCGATGATCAGCACGAAGAACAGGAAGGGGATCGACAGCAGCACATCGACGATGCGCATCATGACGCCGTCGACGACACCGCCGACGAGACCGGCGACCGCGCCGTAGAGCGTGCCGAGCGTCGTGGCGAACACCGCAGCGAGCAGACCGATCTGCAGCGAGATCTGTCCGCCCTGCATCAGCCGGCCGAGCACGTCGAAGCCGTTGCTGTCGGTGCCGAGCGGGAACCCGTCTCCCGGAGGGAGTGCGGCGTTGAGGAGGTCGACATCCGTCTGGTTGGTCGGATAGACGATCGGCCCCAGGAAGCAGAACAGCACGAGGACGACCAGGATGAGCACACCCGCCATGCCCTGCTTGCTGTGCCAGAGCGCACTCAGCACCGCGGACCGGGAGATCGGGTTGCGGGTGGCGAGGACCGGGAGCTCCTCCCCGGTGATCTCGGAACGTGCGGAGCTCACGCGCCCACCTCGATCCGTCGGTCGGCGCGGGCGACCACGAGGTCGGCGACGAGGTTGCCGACGACGGTGAGTGCCCCGCCGATGAGGGTGTACGCGAGCAGCACCGGATAGTCCTCTCGATGCAGGCTGTTCAGGAAGAGCAGCCCGAGTCCCGGATAGTTGAAGACCGACTCGACGATGAGGTTTCCGGCGAGCAGGGTCGGGATCAGCACACCCACCAGCGTGATGATCGGCGTGATGGCGTTGCGGAGCAGATGCCGGGTGAGGACGATCCGCTCGGACGCCCCCTTGGCGCGCGCCACCGTGATGTAGTCCATGCCGAGCTGTTCCAGCGCCGACGATCGCTGGTACTGGGAGAAGACGACGACGTTGGTCACCGCCAGCGTGATGAGCGGCAGCGCCATCGACCGCGGATCGGTGAACACCACCCACGGCGACGTGGACTGCGACGCCTCGGCGGGGAACAGCGGGATCGCCTGGCTGAACACGCCGATCAGCACGAGCGCGATCAGGAACGACGGCGTCGCGTAGAGCAGGTAGGAGACCGACGTCGCGGCCCGATCGACGAAGCGCCCGCGACGGACGGCCTGGAGGATCCCGAGCGGGATGGCGATCACGAGGGCGAGGATCAGGCCGGTGAGGGAGAGCACCGCGCTGCGCGGTGCGTTCTGCAGCAGCAGGGTGCTGACATCCTCGTTCAGCTTGTACGAGCGGCCGAGGTCGCCCTGCAGCAGCTGCCCGAGGTAGTCGATGTACTGGATCAGCACCGGCCGATCGAAGCCGTTCTCCTGGTTGAACGCATCGACGGCGGCTTGACTCGCCTGCTGACCGAGCACCGCGCGCCCCGGGCTGTCCGAGATGAGATGGAGCATCAGGAAGACGACGAGCGAGATTCCCAGGAGCACCACGATCGACACGAGGATGCGGCGGACGACGAACCCGATCACGAGAGCACCGGCTCTTCCGTCGCGACGCCCGTGGGGCGGGTCTTCGGCTGCAGCGGGAAGTGGCAGGCCACGTCGTGATCGGCGCCGACCGCCTCGAGCGTCGGCTCGACCGTCGCGCACAGCGCGGTCGCGAGCGGACAGCGGGTGCGGAAGCGGCACCCGCTCGGGGGATCGAGCGGGCTGGGCAGTTCACCGCGCACGCGCTCCGCGGGGGCGTCCGCATCGGGGTCGGCCACGGGGACGGCCGCCAGCAGGCCGGCCGTGTACGGGTGCGCGGGGCGGGAATACACCTCGGCGGTCTCGCCGACCTCGACCAGCGCCCCGAGGTACATCACCCCGACGCGGTCGACCAGATAGCGCACGACCGCGAGGTCGTGCGAGATCACGACGCTCGAGAGGCCGCGGTCGAGCTGGATCGTTCGCATGAGGTTGAGCACCTGGGAGCGGATCGAGACGTCCAGGGCGCTGACCGGCTCGTCGGCCACCAGCACATCGGGGTCGAGGGCGAGTGCGCGTGCCAGGCCGATGCGCTGGCGCTGGCCGCCGGAGAGCTCGTGCGGATAGCGCTCCAGGATCGAGGCGCCGAGCCCGACGCTCGTGAGGAGCGCGGTCACGTGTTCCTTACGCGCGGCCGCGGTGCCGATGCCCTGGATCGCGAGGGGCTCGCGCAGGATGTCGTCGATGCGCATCTTCGGGTCGAGGGAGGCATGCGAGTCCTGGAACATCATCTGCAGCTTCGCCCGACGGGGCCCGAGCTGTCGGGAACGCAGGCCGGAGATCGACGCTCCGTCAAGGAGGACCTGTCCGGAGGTGGGACGGTCCAGCGCGACGAGCATCCGCCCGAGCGTCGACTTCCCGCAGCCGGATTCGCCGACGAGTCCGAACGCCTCTCCCGCCCGAACCTCGAAGCTCACCCCGGCGACGGCCTTCACCGACCGCTTCCGCCCGAACAGCCCGCGCGCGGAGACGGGATGCTCCTTGCGCAGGTCCACGACCTGCAGGCGCGGCGGGGCGGAGATCGACGAGGCCGCCTCCGGATCGGGCTCGCGGAAGCGGCGCGAGGTGATCGTGACCGCCGTCTCCTGCGCCGGGTTCCAGCACGTGAACGTGTGTCCCTCCCCCGGACCGCTCGTGGAGACGGGTGTCTCGACCCGGCACCGCTCGGTCGCGGCGGGGCAGCGCGGAGCGAACCGGCACCCGACCTGTGGGGAGGCCGGGTCCGGCGGCGAGCCGGGGATGCTGAACAGTTCGAGGTCGCGGTCCTGGGCGAGCGACGGGATCGAGGACAGCAGCGCGTGCGTGTACTGGTGCCGCGTGTGGCGGAAGATGTCTGCCGTCGTCCCGGTCTCGACGAGTCGGCCGCCGTACATGACCCCGACCCGGTCCGCGTGCCTGGCGACGACCCCCATGTCGTGCGTGACCAGGATCATCGCCATGCCGAGCTGATCCTTGAGCCCGCCGAGGAGTTCGAGGATCTCGGCTTGGATGGTCACGTCGAGAGCCGTCGTCGGCTCGTCGGCGATCAGCACCCGCGGTTCGCAGATCAGCGCCATGGCGATCATGACGCGCTGGCGCATCCCGCCGGACAGCTGGTGCGGGAAGTCGCCCATCCGCTCGCGGGGGTGCGGGATGCCGACGAGCGCCAGCATCTCCTCGGCCCGCGCGCGGGCATCGCGCCGCGACATCGTTCGGTGCAGCCGCAGCGGTTCGGCGACCTGATCGCCGATGCTCCTGGTGGGGTTGAGCGAGGTCATCGAGTCCTGGAACACCATGGAGATGTCATTGCCTCGCAGCGCCCGATAGTCCGCGGCGCCGAGTCCGATGAGCTCGGTCCCGTCGAAATCGATCGAACCGCTGGTGACCGCGCTGCCGGCGGGGAGCATGCCCATCACGGCGAGTCCGGTCATGGACTTCCCTGACCCCGTCTCTCCCACGATGCCCAGGGTCTCGCCCCGATGCAGAGTGAGGTCGACGCCGGTGACCGGGCGCACGGTGCGGTCACCGCGGCGGATCTCCACCGACAGGTCTCGAATCGTCAGCATCCCGCGCTCCCTTGCGACTTCGTGGGCGTGCTCGCGGTCCCGGGTCGGGTCCGCCGCTCTCCCGATACTGCGCCACGCGTCGAGCGCAGCGTTCGTTGCGACTGTCGAACGACGACACCGCTGTTCGTCGAAGTCGACGAAGAGCGCGAATCGGACCGAACGCGTGGGGTTTCGCTCAGCCGTGGGCCGTGCGCGTGCCGCCGAGCTCCGACCGGAGGAAGCGCTGCACGTTGCCGCCGAGCACGGCGAGGATATCAGCCTCCGGCCAGCCGCGACGAAGCAGCGCCTCGGTCACGAGCGGGAGTCCGGTCGGCCCCTCGAGACCCGGAAGGTACCTGTCGGCGGGCACCCCCTCGATCGTCGTCTGCACGCAGCACGGTGCCGTGGTGTCGTCCAGCACCTCACGGACGAAGTCCGGCCCCATCCCGACGTGTTCGATGCCGGCGACCGACACCACCCGCTCGAAGTGGTCGATCAGGGTGTCGATCGTGTACTCGCTCGGGTGCAGGTAGGGAGCGAAGAAGTTGACGCACACGACTCCCCCACCCCGTGCGACCCCGGCGATCTGCGCGTCGGTGAGATTGCGGTGGTGGTCGAACAGCGCTCGCACCGACGAATGCGTCGCCATGACCGGACGTGTGGCGAGCTCGAGCACGTGATCGACGCCGCCCGCGCCCAGGTGGCTGATGTCGAACACCATCCCGATGCGCTCCATCTCGGCGAGTGCTCTGATCCCGGTCCTGGTGAGTCGACTGCCGGCGGCGTCCTCGCCGCTGCCGTCGGCGAAGGCGCTGCGCCCGAAGTGCGCGACCGACCCCACCCGCACGCCCAGGCGGTGCACCGTCTCCAGCAGCTCGACGTCGTCGGCGATGCCCGGCATGCCCTCGAGCGCCAGCACCAGCGCGATGCGCCCCTCGGCGATCACCCGATCGATGTCGTCGCCGTCCAGGCACAGTCCCACGGTATCCGCGTTGCCCTCGACCACCCGGTGGGCGGCCTCGATCATGCGCAGGGTGCGACGCAACGCCCCTTCGGGACGATAGACCTCGTCGATGAACACCGGCAGGATCTGCAGATCCACACCGCCCGCCTGCAGCTGCGGGAGCCACTGCGCGCGGAAGAAGTCCGACCACTGCTCCGAGGGGCGACTCGCCACCGCGCACAGCAGGTCGTTGTGCGCGTCCGCGACGACGGCGCGGTGGTGCAGGTCGAGGGCGTCGGCGCGGGTCATGCGTCCATTCTCCGATCGGCACGGCCGGTATGCAGGTACAGCGCGCGGCCGGTCCCGTCATCTCCGAGGAAGGCGACAGGCTGAGGAACGCCCCGTTCGGGTTGCACGGGCAGCAGGACGTCGTGGTGCCAGGCCACGAGCTCCGTACGATACGGCAGATCGCCGAGTTCGGCGACGACACCGTGCGGGGTGCGTTCGAGCAAGAGCCGCCCGTCTGCCGAGCGGCTGATCGTCGTGATCGCGGTGCTCGATGCGTAGCGGCCCACATACCGCTCGACCGCCGCGGGTGCGGGGCCGGTCGGCGTGGGCGTGACGCGCGGCGGGACGTCGGCGAGGTCGTGCAGCACGCGGTCGACGATCGTCGCGAACACCGGATGCGGAGCTCCGCCGTTCGCGAGGATCGCGATGACGAGATCGTGTTCCGGGACCAGCCTCAGCGATGCCGACTGACCGATGGTGTTGCCGTCGTGCCCGATCACCCGAGGACCGCCGCGGTCGAACAGCTCCCACCCGAGGCCCCACGCCGAGCCCTGATCGATGTCGGGGAGCCTGACCTGTCCACGCTGCATCTCGGTGACGGCCGCGGCGGAGAGGATCCTGGTTCCGCCGCGCGCGGTGCCTCCCCGGAGATGCATCCGCCCGAAGGACAGCAGATCTGCGGCGCTCATCGCGAGCACGGACCCGGCAGGGCTGCCCGAACGCTCCATCGCCCACACGCCCGTGGGTGCGAGGGAGCCCGCCTCGTCTTCGAGATGTCCGACGGCGGCCCGGTGCAGGATCGCCTCTGCCGCGTTCACGGCGCCGTGCCGCAGGTCGAGAGGATCGAGCAGGCACCGCCGGAGCACCCGGTCGTACGGCTCGCCGCGCAGCACCTCGACGATCCTGCCCAGGGTGGAGAAGCCGGCGTTGTTGTACGAGAACATCACGCCGGGTGCGAACAGCTGCGGTGTGCCGGCGAGGATCTCGACATAGCGTTCCAGACAGTCGTCACCCGGTCCCGTGTCGACGAAGACGTCGCCCTCGAATCCGGAGGTGTGGCTGAGCAGCTGCCGGATCGTCACCCGCTCGGACGCCGCCTCCTCGGCGACCCGGAACCCGGGGAGCACGTCGCGCACCGCGGCATCGAGATCGAGCCGACCTTCGTCGACGAGCTGCATCACGAGCGTCGCCGTGAACACCTTCGTCACGGAGCCGATCTGGAACACCGAGTCGCGGGTCGCCTCGACTCCGGTCGCCAGGCTGAGCGTGCCGCCCGCCCACGCGGCCACCTCGTCTCCCCTCCCGATCGCCAGGGAGAGCGCGGGAACGCGGTGCGCGGAGACGAGTTCCGGCACGCGCCGTTCGACCCACTCGCGGACGTCTTCGAGCTGCGGCATCCGCCCTCCTCCGTGTCTGCGGACGGGACGAGCCTAGGTCGCGATCACACGCCGGAGTTCGTCGGGATGCACCATCCCGACTCCTCGGGCTGGTGCATCCGGATCAACGAGCGGCGGCTTCGCGCGCCAGGAGGCTCTCCTTGACCTCGAGCCCCCAGGCGAATCCGCCGAGGGTGCCGTCGGTGCGGAGCACCCGGTGGCAGGGCACGAACAGGGCCGGCGCGTTGCGTGCGCAGATCGATGCCGCGGCGCGCACCGCGCTCGGATTGCCCAGCTGCGTCGCGAAGCCGGTGTAGGTGAGGGGCCCGCCCGGTTCGATCGCACGAAGCGCGGACCATCCCGCGAGCTGCAGCGCGGTGCCGGACTGCTTCACGGCGACGGCGTCGATCGCCGCGAGGTCGCCCGCGTAGTAAGCCACGACGGCCGCGGCGGCATCCGTCTCGCCCTCGCGCAGGTCTTCGGGGCGGGTCGCGGCGGGCAACCGTCCGAGGATGGCCTCGACGTCGGACGTCCAACCGGAGGACAGCACGCGCTGGCGCTCGTCGGTGAGGATCGTGAAGGCGCCGTCCGGCGTCTCGATGGTCTGGATGAGGGCGGTCATGAGGTCTCCTTCGTCGTGGTGTCTTCGATGAGGGCGGGGCGTGTCGCGGATGCCGCGCGCCGCGGGCCTGCAGGGCGCACCGGGGCGGCGCGCCAGAGGTGTGCGCTGAGATAGCTGCGCCAGGGTGCCGTGCGCTCCGCCCAGGCCGTGAGCGGTCTCGCCTCCCCGGGGAGCCCCGCGGACGCGGCACCGGCACGCAGCGCGACGTCGCCGGGGAGCAGGATGTCGGGGTCGCCGAGCACGCGCATGCGCACATAGTCGGCCGTCCACGGGCCGATGCCCGGCATCGCCAGTAGTGCGCTGCGCTGCTCGACGCCGTCGTCGCCGACCGTGAGCCGCAGCACGCCGTCGGCGAGTGCGGCGGCGGCACCGGTGATGGCACGGATGCGCGCGGCGGGGCCGCGGAGGACGTCGGCGCCGTGCTCCGCGATGGCCGCCATGGTGGGGAACAGCACCCCGTCTGCGGTGCGCTCCCCCAGCGCGTCTGTGAGAGCAGTGAGCGCGGTGCGGGCGGCGACCACCGTGATCTGCTGTCCGACCATCGCCCGGATGAGCATCTCGTGCGGGTCGGCCGACCCCGGCACGCGGATACCGGGTGTACGCGCCACCAGAGGGGCGAGCTCGGCGTGCGCGGAGAGTGCCTCATCGATCGCCAGCGGGTCGGCGTCGAGGTCGAAGATGCGACGGACGGTCGACACCAGCGGCGCCAGGTCACCCAGCCGTGCGACGCGGGCACGCAGATGGAGACGGCCCGCCTCGTCCTGGCTCACCTCGAACCAGGCGGGGCCGCCCGACATCCGCAGATGCCGGGCGAACGAGGTCACCGTCGTCTCCTCGACACCGGGAACGGCGCGCGCCGCCATCCAGGCGAAGATGCCGCTCGCATCGAGCGGGCCGCGGGAGGGCAGCACGAGGTCGATCGCGCCGGGGACGGCGGAGGCGGGCAGCCGTCGACGCGCCCTGAGCTCACCGGGAGTGAGGCCGAACACCTCGCGGATCGTGTCGTTGCACTGACGGATGCTGGCGAACCCGGCCGAGAAGGCGACATCGGAGATCGGCATGTCGGTGCCGACGAGCAGCATCCGCGCCGTGTGCGCACGGTGCGCCCTGGCCAGTGCGAGCGGTCCTGCACCGAGTTCGGTCGTGAGCAGTCGCGTGAGGTGCCGACTGGAGTAGCCGAGGCGTGCGGCGAGGCCGGGAACCCCTTCGCGCTCCACGACCCCGTCGGAGATCAGGCGCATGGCCCGCGCCGCCGTGTCTCCGCGGAGGTCCCAGGCGGGTGAGCCGGGAGCCGCCTCGGGCAGGCAGCGCTTGCAGGCCCGGTATCCGGCCTCATGCGCGGCGGCGCTGGTGGGATAGAACGTCACGTTCTCCGGTTTGGGGGTGCGCGCGGGGCAGCTCGGGCGGCAGTAGATCCCGGTCGAGCGCACGGCCGTCACGAACTGCCCGTCGAAGCGGGTGTCCCGCGCGCTGATCGCACGGTAGCGCTCGTCGAAGTCGATCACGGGGAAGCTCATGCCCCCACTCTGTCACGCGCCACCGACCTCGACTGGCGGAAATCGGACATCACCGTGGGTGCGTTCCGAGATCGCCTTCTCGCGCCGAGACCCCGACCTGCAGACGTGCGCAGGCCGGGGTCTCGGCGGTAAGCGGGGGTTTCGGCGGGGCGCCTCAGTGGAGGGCGCCTCAGTGGAAGAAGTGACGCTCCCCGGTGAAGAACATCGTGACGCCGGCCTTGCGGGCCGCGTCGACGACCTCCTCATCGCGCACCGAACCGCCGGGCTGCACGATCGCCGTGACGCCGGCATCGATCAGCACCTGGGCCCCATCCGCGAACGGGAAGAAGGCATCGGATGCCGCGACCGATCCGGCTGCGCGGTCCCCCGCGCGCTCGACGGCGAGCCGGCACGAGTCGACGCGGTTGACCTGGCCCATGCCGACACCAACCGTGGCGTTGTCCTTCGCGAGGACGATCGCATTCGACTTGACCGCGCGGCAGGCCTTCCACGCGAAGATCAGGTTCTCCATCTCCTCGTCGCTCGGGCGCTCACCCGAGACGAGCTCCCAGTTCTTCGCGACCGAGACGATGTCGTCCGGGAACCGGTCCGCATCCTGCAGCAGCAGGCCCCCGGAGACGAGGCGCACGTCCATGCGCTCCTGCTGCCAGTCCTGAGGCAGCTGCAGCAGACGCAGGTTCTTCTTCGCCTTGAACACCTCGAGCGCGGCCGGCTCGAACGACGGCGCGACGATGACCTCGGTGAAGATGTCCTTGAGGTTCTCGGCCATCTTGAGGGTCACGGTGCCGTTGGCGGCGATCACGCCACCGTATGCCGAGACCGGGTCGCACTCGTGGGCGCGCAGATGCGCACTGGCGATCGGGTCGAGGGCGTTCGGCGCGGTGGTCGCGATCCCGCAGGGGTTCGCATGCTTGATGATCGCGACGGCCGGCTTGACCATGTCGTAGGCGGCGCGCAGCGCGGCATCCGCATCGACGTAGTTGTTGTAGGACATCTCCTTGCCCTGCAGCTGCGTGGCCTGGGCGATGCCGTGTCCGCCGGCGCGGGTGTAGATCGCGCCGCGCTGGTGCGAGTTCTCGCCGTACCGGAGCGTGGCGAGGCGCTCGGCCTGGATGGTGAGGTGCGTGGGGAGGTCGCCCTCGTCCTGCAGCGTGCCCTCGGCGAACCACGAGGCGACGGCCGTGTCGTAGGCGGCCGTGTGGGAGAACGCACGGGCGGCCAGCTCGCGGCGCTGCGACACCGAGGTGCCGCCCTCGGCGATCGCGGAGATGATGCCGGGGTACGACTGGGGCGAGACGACGATCGCGACGTTGGCGTGGTTCTTCGCCGCAGCGCGCACCATCGCGGGTCCACCGATGTCGATCTGCTCGACCACATCGTCGCCGACGGCGCCCGAGGCGACGGTCTCGACGAACGGGTAGAGGTTCACGACGACGAGCTCGAACGGCGTGATGTCGAGCTCGGCGAGCTGACGCTCGTGGTCCTCGAGGCGCAGATCGGCGAGCAGACCGCCGTGGATCTTCGGGTGCAGCGTCTTGACACGGCCGTCGAGCATCTCGGCGACACCCGTGACGGCCGCGACGTCGGTGACGGCGATGCCGGCTTCGCGGATCGTCGAGGCCGTCGAACCGGTCGAGACGATCTCCACACCGGCCTCGGCGAGAGCTGCGGCCAGGACGAGCAGGTCGGTCTTGTCGCTCACCGAGACGAGCGCGCGCCGGATCGGCACGGTGTCGCGATCGCGGTAGAGCGTGGGGTCGTGGCGGGGGCCGGCCATGATGGGCTCCTTCGTGCGGGGCGTCGGGTGGGGGTCAGGAGGAAGGCTTCAGTGCGAGTTCGCCGGTGGCGATGCCGCGGACGACGTCGATGAGCAGTCGACGTTCGACAGGTTTGATGCGCTCGTGCAGGCTGTGCTCGGTGTCGCCGTCGAGGATCGCGACGCGCTCCTGCGCGAGGATCGGACCGGAGTCGACGCCGTCGTCGACGACGATCACGCTCGCACCGGTCTCGGTCGCGCCGGCCGCGAGAGCGTCGCGGACGCCGTGCGCCCCGGGGAACTCCGGCAGGAACGCCGGATGGGTGTTGATCAGGCGCGGCGAGTACTCGGCCACGAGCGCCGACGGCAGCAGACGCATGAGCCCGCTGAGCACCACGAGGTCCGGGTTCCAGACGGCGAGCTGACGCGACAGCTCCTCACCCCAGGCCTCGCGGCCGTCATGCTCGTGCCACGGCACCGTGAAGCTGGGGATGCCGAATTCCTCGGCATGGGCGAGCCCATCGGCTTCGCGGTCGGCACCGACGACGATCACCCTGGCGGGGAAATCGGGATGACGAGCGGCCTCGAGGAGGGCGCGAAGGTTCGAGCCGGTGCCCGAGATGAGAACGGCGACCGTGAGCACGCGCCCAGTCTACCGGGGCGTGCAGCCCGGTTCTGCCCGCCGGCCGCTGCAAGAGGAGCGCCGTCAGTCCCGCCGATCCCCCCGGCCGGGATCGGGCACGTCGAAGCCGCGCAGATCGTCCAGCGGTGCCGTGTCGTCGAAGGGCGAGGGGTCGGTGCGCGGTGCTCCGTCGAACGGCGATCCGCCTGCCGCGGCGGGTGCGACGCCCGCGTCGAACTCCGTCATCTCGGCGATCCAGCGGTCGGTGCGCTCCTCGGCCAGCTCGTCGCGATGGCGTGGGGAGAGCAGCAGGATCGCGGCGCCGAGGAGAACCTCCAGGCCGAGCGCGAGCATGAACGGCAATGCGGCGGGGCCGACGTCCGACAGTCGGCCGGGACCCATCGACCCGTTCGCGAGCACCGCGGCGAGGCCGGCGATGCCGGCGCTGGCACCCGCGATTCCGACGGCGATCGCGGCGCGCGGCAGCATGCCGAGAGGCGTTCCCTCCCAGACGAGACGCGAGCGCACCGCCCATCCGGCGAAGGCGCCGGCCGCGATCGGCACGAGCACGACGATCAGCATCCAGATCGAGCTGTTCTCCGGCAGCAGCCCGAACACCGGGATGCCGGGTACGACACCCAGCTGCGTGCCGGCCGGCGACACCGCGGTGCCCACGCCGACCGCGAAGCCGGGCCCGGCGAGCCACGACGCCGTCCACACGATCAGCGTCGGCAGATAGACGAGCTGGGCGAGGGTCATCACCGTCGCCCCGAGTGCATCGACGCGGGCGGCCTGGAACAGGGCGACGACCTCGCCGCCGCGGAACAACGTGGTGACGGCGAGCGCCAGCGCGGCGGCGCCGACGACCCCGACGAGGACGAACGCCGCGCCGCGCACGATCGCGGGCGCGACGGGCGCCCAGTCCTCATGCGCATCGAGCCGGTCATGCAGACGGTCGAGGATCCCGCCGTCCCCTTCGTCCCACGCGATCCGGATGCCCCCGCACAGGGCTCCGAAGAGGTAGACGGCAGCGGGGAGGAGGATCGCGAGCGGCAGCGGTGTCTGCACCGCATCCAGTCGTGCCGTCAGCGCCACGCCCGTCGAGATGGCCGCGAACACGACGGCGCCGGACAGCGAGCCGAGCAGCCATGCCCCGGCCGTCGCCGCCCGGCCTCCGGAGCGCGCCGCGAACAGGAGGGTGAAGAGCAGGAACGCCAGGGGCGTGATCGACACCGCGAAGGAGGCCGCCTGCGGTGGGATCGCGAGGGCGACGAGGAGCTCGTCCGGGATCGTGACGGCGAGCGGCACCCCGTGTCCGAACTCCCAGAGGGTGCCCGTGAGCGGCCAGAGCGCGCCCCAGTCAGCGGTGATGCCGAACGCGAGCGTCCACAGCAGCGTCAGCGGCGCCAGCAGCGCGACGAGACCGACCGCTGCCGCGATGGCGGCGTCGAAGGCGGCGAGGAGCGCGACGAGGAGGCGTTGCATAGCGTTTCGAGACTACGACGAGTTGCCGACGAAGCTCTGGGGGCGCGCGTGGGGGTCGGCGACACGATAGCGTTTCTCCGGAGGTTTCCCGATGACAACTGCCCCGCCCGCCCCGGCATCCACCGAGCCCAAGAACTCCCTGGACCGCTTCTTCGAGATCAGCAAGCGCGGATCCACGATCGGCACCGAGATCCGAGGGGGCCTGGTGACGTTCGTCACGATGGCGTACATCGTGATCCTCAACCCGATCATCCTCTCCGGCAAGCCCGATGTCGCCGGCGACATGCTCAGCTTCAACGCCGTGGGGGCCGCCACCGCGCTGACCGCCGGCGTGATGACGATCCTGTTCGGACTCGTCACGCGCCTGCCGTTCGGCTTCGCTGCGGGACTCGGCATCAACGCCTTCGTCGCGTTCTCGGTCGTCGGCCAGGTGACCTGGCCCGAGGCCATGGCGCTCGTGATGATCAACGGCGTCGTGATCGTGCTGCTCGCCGCCACCGGGCTGCGGAAGGCGATCTTCGACGCGGTGCCGTTCCAGCTGAAGATCGCGATCACGGTCGGCATCGGCCTGTTCATCGCATTCATCGGCTTCGTGAACTCCGGCTTCGTCACCGCGACCGGCGCGACGTCGCCGCCTGTCGGACTCGGCGTGAACGGCTCGGTCGCGACCGTGCCGAGCCTGCTCTTCGTGATCACGCTGTTGCTCACCGGCATCCTCGTCGCCCTCAAGATCAAGGGCGGCATGCTGATCGGCCTGATCGGCGGCACGGTGCTCGCGGTCATCGTCGAGGCGATCTGGCACATCGGAGCCCGCGGCTTCGACGACGAGGGCAACGTGGTCAACCCCGGCGGCTGGGGCCTCACGGTTCCCGCACTCAGCGGTTCGCCCGTCGGCATCCCCGACCTCAGCCTGATCGGTGCCGTCGACTTCAGCTTCGACCTGAGCAAGGTCAGCCTGGTCGCGATCGTGATGATCGTCTTCACGCTGCTCTTCACGAACTTCTTCGACGCCATGGGCACCATGACCGGTCTCGCCAAGGAGGCGAACCTCGCCGACGACAACGGTGACTTCCCCCGGATCAAGTCGGCGCTGGTCGTCGAAGGCGTCGGCGCGATCGCCGGTGGTGCGACGTCCTCCTCCTCGAGCACGGTCTTCATCGAGTCGGGCGCCGGCATCGGCGAGGGCGCTCGCACGGGGCTCGCGAACGTCGTCACCGGCGTCGTGTTCCTGATCGCGATGTTCCTGACCCCGCTGACATCGATCGTCCCGACCGAGATCGCCGCCGCTGCGCTGATCATCGTCGGAGCCATGATGATGGCGCAGATCCGCTACATCGACTTCACGGACTTCCGCGTGCTGCTGCCGGTGTTCCTCACCGTCTCGGTCATGCCGCTGACCTACTCGATCGCGAACGGCATCGGCGCGGGTTTCGTCAGCTGGGTGCTCATCCACGCGTTCTCCGGCAAGGCCAAGACCATCAGCCCGCTGCTGTGGGTCGTCGGCGCCGGGTTCCTGATCTTCTTCGCCCGAGGGCCGATCGAGGCCCTCTTCGGCGTCGGGATCTGACACCCGCCGTCACCCTCCCCCTGCCGGGCACACCTGCCCGCCGGCCACCTCCCCTGCCCCGCCCCGGTGCAGGGACAGGTGCAGGGGCAGGGGCAGGGGCAGATGCCGGTGCAGGTGCAAGTGCAGGTGCAGGTGCAGGTGCAGGACGAAACGCCAGATGTCGGACCGTATGCGAGAACGGGTCCGACATCTGGCGTTTCGGCGTCCCCGCGGAGCGGCAGTTCACCCTTGCGCGTAGGCGGCGGCGAACTCCGCAGACGGCTCGATCGGCTCGATCACGTCGATCAGCACCCCGCCGGGCGCCTCGACGATGAAGTGCCGCTGACCGAAGGCCTCGTCCCGGAGGGGCAGGCGCTCCGGGAGGCCGCGCTCCCCCACGAGGCGCGCGTGCGCGGCAGCCGCGTCCGAGACCTCGACGTTGAGCAGCAGCCCGCGCACCGGCTCTCGGAATCCGTCGGGGATGGTCTCGTGCGTGCGATCGAGGATCGCGAGCTCGCCGCCGTCGAAGCGCAGGCTCACGTACCAGTCGGCCTCGAACGTCGTCTCGAAGCCGAGTTCTTCGCGATAGAAGCGCGTCGCCGCGGCGACGTCGTCCACCATCAGCACCGGGTAGAAGCTCGTGATCTCCATCATCTCTCCTTTTACATACAGCGTGTTTGTATCCGTGAGGTTAGGATACATACACCACGCCCGTAAAGGAACCCCATGCCTCGAGCATCCGCCGCCGCCGCCGCCGAGACCGCCCGACGGATCCTGGATGTCGCCACGACGCAGTTCGCCGCGCTCGGATACGCCGCAGCATCGGTCGACGAGATCGCGCGCCTCGCCGGAGTCACCCGGGGTGCGGTCTACCACCACTACACGTCGAAGCCGTTGCTGTTCACCGCCATCGCCGAAGAGCAGCAGCGGATGGTCGCCGCGGCCATCGTGGACGCGACGACCCGCAGTGGTCCGGACGCTGCGCTCCGCGACGGCAGCCACGCGTTCCTCGACGCCATCACCCAGGGAGCGGCATCGCGGATCCTGCTCGTCGACGGCCCGGCCGTGCTCGGTTGGGAGGAGTGGCGGCGACTCGATGCGGAAGGCCCCGAGCAGGAGCTGCGCGCGGGCCTGCGCGAAGCCGGGGCATCCCCCGTGCTTCTGGACGCACTGGCGGCGGCGCTCTCCGGAGCGATGAACGAGCTCGCTCTCTGGCTCGCCGCGCATCCGGATGACGCTGAGGCCACAGTGCGGGCCCACTCCGCACTCGACGGCATTCTGGATGCGGTGACCATGCGCAGCTGACACCCCCGACCGTCGCGCCCCGCACGAAGCTCACGGGAGGCTGGGCGTGCTGCGGGCAGCCGTCCAGGCACCTCGCGACTGACCGAGCCACTCGATGGGCATGAAAGAAGGCCCCGGAGTGGAGTCCGGGGCCTTCAGATCAAGCGTAGCTCAGATCAGAGCGCTTCGATGATCGCGCGCATCAGGTCGGCCGTCTCGGACGGCGTCTTGCCGACCTTGACACCGGCGGCCTCGAGGGCCTCCTTCTTCGCCTGAGCGGTACCGGCCGAGCCGGAGACGATCGCGCCGGCGTGACCCATGGTCTTGCCCTCGGGAGCCGTGAAGCCCGCGACGTAGCCGACGACCGGCTTCGTGACGTTCGCCTTGATGTAGTCGGCGGCACGCTCCTCGGCGTCGCCGCCGATCTCACCGATCATGACGATGGCCTTGGTCTCGGGGTCGGCCTCGAACGCGGCGAGCGCGTCGATGTGCGTGGTGCCGATGACCGGGTCGCCGCCGATGCCGATGGCGGTGGAGAAGCCCAGGTCGCGCAGCTCGAACATCATCTGGTAGGTCAGGGTGCCCGACTTCGACACGAGGCCGATCGGTCCCTTGCCCGTGATGTTCGCCGGCGTGATGCCGACGAGCGCCTCGCCCGGCGTGATGATGCCGGGGCAGTTCGGGCCGATGATGCGGGTCTTGTTGCCCTTGCTCTGCGCGTAGGCCCAGGCCTCGGCCGAGTCGCCGACAGGTACACCCTCGGTGATCACGACGAGCAGCGGGATCTCGGCGTCGACGGCCTCGATCATCGCGTCCTTCGTGAAGGCGCCGGGCACGAAGGCGATCGACACGTCGGCGCCGGTCTCCTTCATGGCCTCGGCGACCGAGGCGAAGACGGGCAGCTCGACGGCGTTGCCGTCCTTATCGGTGTGCGAGACCGTGGTTCCGGCCTTGCGGGCGTTGACGCCACCGACGACCTGGGTGCCGGCCTTGAGCATCAGCGCGGTGTGCTTGGTGCCCTCACCGCCGGTGATGCCCTGGACGATGACCTTGGAGTCCTTGTTGAGGTAGATCGACATTCTTCTCGTCCTTCAGTTTCAGGCGTTGGCGAGCTCGGCGGCCTTGTCGGCGCCCTCGTCCATCGTGGCGGCCAGGGTCACGAGCGGGTGCGCGTACTCGGCGAGGATCGCGCGACCCTCGTCGACGCGGTTGCCGTCGAGGCGCACGACGAGCGGCTTGGAGGCCGTGGCGCCCAGCGTCTCGAGGGCGCCCTTGATGCCGTTGGCGACGGCGTCGCACGCCGTGATGCCACCGAACACGTTGACGAACACGCTCTTGACCTGCGGGTCGCCGAGGATGACGTCGAGGCCGGCGGCCATGACCTCGGCCGAGGCGCCGCCGCCGATGTCGAGGAAGTTGGCCGGCTTGACACCGTTGTGGTTCTCGCCCGCGTAGGCGACCACGTCGAGCGTCGACATGACGAGCCCTGCGCCGTTGCCGATGATGCCGACCTCGCCGTCGAGCTTCACATAGTTGAGGCCCGACTCCTTGGCCTTGGCCTCGAGCGGGTCGGCTGCGTCCTTGTCCTCGAGCGCTTCGTGCTCGGGGTGACGGATCTCGGAGGCGTTGTCGTCGAGCGTGACCTTGCCGTCGAGCGCGATGATGTCGCCCTCTTCGGTGCGCACCAGCGGGTTGACCTCGACCAGCGTCGCATCCTCGCCCTTGTAGACGTCGAAGAGCTTGACGAACACGTCGGAGACCTTCTCGATGAGGTCTTCGGGGAAGTTCGCCGCGCGGGCGATCTCGACGGCCTTCGCCTTGTCGATGCCCGTGAGCGGGTTGACCTCGACGCGTGCGAGCGCCTCGGGGCGCTCGACGGCGAGCTCTTCGATCTCCATGCCGCCCTCGACCGAGCAGAGGCTCAGGTAGGAGCGGTTGGCGCGGTCGAGCAGCACGGAGAAGTAGAACTCCTCGGCGATGCGCGCACCCTGCGCGACCATGACGCGCTTGACGACGTGGCCCTTGATGTCGAGGCCGAGGATGGCCTTCGCTGCCTCGTACGCCTCGTCGGGGGTCTTGGCGACCTTGACGCCGCCCGCCTTTCCACGGCCGCCGGTCTTCACCTGAGCCTTGACGACGACCACTCCGCCGATCTTCTCGGCAGCCGCCCTCACCTCTTCAGGGGTGTCCGCGACGATGCCGGCGAGAACCGGCACTCCGTACTTTTCGAAAACGTCTCGTGCCTGGTACTCGTACAGATCCACTGTGGTTCCTTCACTGGGCTGCTGTCTGGTAATTCTCTCGATGTCGAGACATCGACCAGTCCCCCAGCCTACTACCCCGAACTGGGCGCTCCCGGCGGCCCAAGGGCCGCCGGGAGCGCACATCGGTATGGAGACGGGTTCAGCGAAGCGAGTCGCGGCTGCCCGCCTGGGCGGATCGCGAGCGGGGCGTGGCTTCCTCGTCGTCTTCGAGCTTCGGGGCGATCGGGCCGCCGAGACCGGAGCGCTCGCGGCGCTTCTCGTCGTCTCCGGCTGCTCCGCCCATCATGCCTGGCGCCATCGAGCGACCGCCCGCACCTGCGGTCGTCCCACCGGCGGCACCGGTCGCCGGGCCGGAAACAGCGCCCGCGGCTCCGAGCCCACCGGGTCCGGTCGCACCGCTCATCCCGAGCAGTCCGCGTCCAGCCGTGGCCGCACCCGCACCCGCACCGCTTCCGCCACCGCCGAACAGACCCGCGCCGCCCGCACCACTGAGCGACGCCGAGCGTGCACCCATGAGCGCTGCGGCTCCTGCTCCACCCACGACCGCTGCGCCGAGCGTGCCCGAACCACCGGATCCGCCGGCGAGCAGGCCTCCGCCGCCACCGCCGCCACCTCCGGGGTATCCGGGCAGGGTGCCGCCGTTCGGCGAGTCGACGCTGGGGTTGGAGCCGCCGTTGCCGCCCGAACCACCGTTTCCGTTGCCCCCTCCCGAGCCGCCGTTACCGCCACCAGAGCCGCCGTTGTCCCAGCCGCCGTCGCCACCGCCGCCGGGTACCCACGTGCCACCCGGCTGGGGTGCCACGCTGCCGACGCCGGTTCCGCCCTGCGGCGAGCCGCCCCCTGCAGAGGGCCCGTTGCTGCCGACGGGAGGGACGCGCGAGTCGATGCCCTCGACATCGATAACGGGCGGGGGGATCGAGCCGACATCGACCGCCCGCAGCTCGGGGCTGTCGAACGAGGTCGTCGCTCCCCTGACGAGCTCGCCACGGATTGCCTTCAGCGCGACCATGGCGGCATTCTCTCGCTCAGCGGCGAGCCTCGCCTCTTCCCGCGCGACAAGTTCGCCCGTGTCAGCCGCACCCCATCCGTCCGTAAGCCCCGACAGGTTGCGACCGGCGTCCGCGAGGAATCCTTCCGCTGACGCAGACGGGAGGTCGCGGAGCGCCGCTGCGGCACTCGCAGCCGTGGCGTGGGTCGACGCGTCGAGAGAACTCTTCAGCAGATTGAGCGTTGACTTGATCTGTGTGGTGTTCGACTCCATCCGCACGAGCAAGCCCTCGGCACCCTCAGCCGATTTTCCGCTCCAGCCGGGAATCTCGCGAACGGCCGCGAGCGCGCGACGCAGCTCGTCGACGGCTCTCAGTCTTTCCTCGAGCTGGGGATCGGCGAAGGTAGGCATCGAGGAGAGAGCGCGCAATTCGTCTTCGAACATGGTGGGTGTACATACATTGGGGTTATACATCTCGACGACCTCCGACTCTCTTCTTCCTCGATACCACCGCGGCGACCACCACGATCGCGATGACGACAACAGCTCCACCGCCGATGAGCCAGGGCACTGCCGATGGCTCTCCCCCTGGCGACGGAACGGGGACCTCCGTCGGATCGGGCGCGGCGTAGACCTCGTCCGATGACGGTGACTGATCCTCCTTGAAGAGGGGATTCTCATCCGGATACTGGGTCGGGTCCTCCGCGATGAGCCTTGTGGCGTTCACGACGCCGTGACCTAGGCTGCTGGACCACTCGAGCTCGTGCGGCTCAGACCCGGTGTTCCGGATCAATGACTGCAGCAACTGCGACGAGGATGCATCCGGCCACTTGTCCTTCGCCAACGCGAGCAAGCCGGCGACGACCGGGGTCGATGCGGAAGTACCGGACCATGCCGACATGCCCCACGTGCCGTCCCAGCCCAGGCCCGCTACGTCGATGCCTGGCGCGACGACGTCGACGTCCGCGTTGGTCAGGCCCGAACCGTCGCGCTGCGTCGCCGGCTGCGCGGCTCCGTCGACGGCGGCGACGTTGACCACCCCGTTGACCGTCATGAGCTCGGGGATCGAGGTCGAATCGCTGTTCGGCAGCGCCGTCACGATCATGACCCCCGCGCGAAGTGCGGCCGCGACGCTGTCGACGGTACCTTCGGAGAGTTCGTCGGCGAGTCGCCCGTACCCGCCGGACATCGAGACGATATCTGCCCCCTGCGCGACGGCGTCGTCAAGCGCGGCGGCGATGCTCTTGACCTCGCATGACTCCTGGAGGACCCCGTAGTAAAGCACTCGGCTTCCGGGCGCCAGGCCGACCGGACCGGTTCCACTAGCGGAAGTCCCATTGCCCACTATCAGTGAGGTCGCGGATGTACCGTGCTTCGATGCTTCGACGGCGGAGGTCGCTAGCGGGTCAGGGCATCCATCGATCGGTCGCACCTCGATGTCCGCATCTTGCAGCGTGGGGATGTCCGCATTCAACGCCCCATCGAACACCGCCACCGTGACACCCTCACCGTTGATCCCGGCATCGTGGATCGCCGGGATCCTCATCGCATCGAGGTACCAGAGCGGTCCTTCGGTGCTGAAATCGTCGGCAGCGGCGGCGGACGAGAGACCCGACCCTCCGAGCAGCAGCGCCGCGGTGAACAGCGCCACCGGCCACCGGCGGAGCCGCATCAGTACCCGCCCGACTTGCTACCGCCGTCATCGGTCGAGGAATCCTCGCCCGACGGATCCACGACCGGAGCAGCGGAAGTCGATGTGCCGGCCTCCAGCTGAGCCGTCGTCGTGAGCGAGGGGTCGTCCACGACCTGCGCAATCTGGGACAGCGTGGAGGAGAGGTTCTCTTCGGACTGCTGCTTCTCCTCCACGGTCGACTTGAGAGCGTCACGGAACGCCGCGACGTCTGCGGTGAGCTGACCGATCATCCGCTCGATCTCAGCCGTGAAGCCCGATGCGGAGTCGAGGTAGCTGGCTGTGGTGTTCGTCCGCAGCCCGTCGATCTCCGTGCCGCGCGACCCCACTCCGGCTGCTTCGATGCTCTTGACGAGCGTGTGGATATTCTCGAGCATCTGCTCGAAATCAGCACCGATCTGGGCTGCCATGATCTTCCCCTCCGTCAGGACGCCAGCGCGCCCCGCCCTCCGGCGACCCAGGATAGTCGACATCACCGACGGTGAGGAGTCCGCCCCCTCAGACCACGTGCGGGAAGGGCGACCAGTCGGAGCTGCCACCTGGTCACGAGCGGGACGACCACCAGAGCAGCACCCGTGGCGACGATCACGGGACGCACCGTGACCACCGGGAGCGAACCCCACAGGGCGATGAGGATCGCGCCCGCCAGGACGACGACGAGAACCATCTCCGTCACGACAAGCTGTCGGCGCACCGAAGCACTCTCCGCTGCCAGGGTCGTCTCCCGACCCCGCACTTCGATGCGAGGAGTCCACTGCGCGCCGTCCCACCAGCGCAGGGTGCCGCGTCGTCGCGTCTCGTACCATCCGGCGCCAGCCCCGTCATCGCTCACACTCCTCAGTATGACGGCGGCGCATCGGCGCTACCGCCAGCCGAGGTCTAGGCTTTCGCCATGCACGAATCCGCAGAACTGCGCACCGGCGTCGTCGCCGCAGCGCTCGAACTCTTCAGCGCCCAGGGGTTCGATCAGACGTCGGTGGAGCAGATCGCCAAGGCGGCCGGCGTCTCCCGATCCACCTTCTTCCGCCAGTTCGGAGGCAAGGAGGACGTGGTCTTCGCAGACCACGAGGTGCTCCTGGAGCAGCTCAGAGAGTTCCTCGACGAGGGCCATGACGACCCGTGGGGCGCGGTGTGTGCGGCATCCGAGTCGGTCTTCGCCCACTTCGCACACGACCCGGAGCTCGCCAGGCGCCGCTACCAGATCGTGCGCCAGGTGCCGGTGCTGCGCGAGCGCGAGATCATCACGGTGTTCCGCTACGAGCGGCTGTTCGACGATTACCTGCGCGGCGCCCTCCCCGGCGTCGATCCTCTGGATGCCGTCGGTTTCGCCGCTCTCGTGACGGCGGTGCACAACCACGTGCTGCGACAGCTGCTGCGCGGCCGCAAGAAGGTGCCGCTGGCGACGCTGCAGAATGCGCTGGCCGATGTGCGGCGCCGCTACGGCGTCGCCGGAGATGCCGTCACCGCCCCGGACGACATGGTCGTCGCGGTGTTCCCGCGCTCCATGCCGATCGCCGAGGTCAGTCGCCGGCTGCAGTCCCAGCTCGACTAGCCGCACGAGCTCGACCCGCTGCGGGGTCGTGGAACCGAGTATCGAGGAGTACGATACTTGGTGCCACGAAGGAGCCCCATGAGCACTGCAGCCTCCCCCTTCCCCGGCGAGCGCGTCTCGTCGTACGACATCACCGGACGTCAGGACAGCGACTACTACGCCGTCTTCGCCGACATCCCCGCCGCCGACCGTGAGGCGTGGGACCGCGCGAAGTCCTACGTCGACGAGGTCGCCCCGCAGATGGCTGACGCCTGGGATCGTGCGGAGTACCCGCTCGAGGCCGCGCGCCGAATGGGCGAGATGGACCTCGTCGTCGACGGCATCCAGCACCCGTCACTCACGAGCCTGTCGCCGCTGGCTGCGGGCCTGGTGAACATGGAGATCTCCCGTGGCGACGGCTCGCTGGGCACCATCCTCGCGGTACAGGGCGGACTCGCGTTGCGTTCCCTTGCCCTGTTCGGCTCCCCCGCACAGCAGGAGCGCTGGCTCACTGCTCTCGCCGACGGCTCGGTGCTCGGGTCGTTCGCTCTGACCGAACCCGACCACGGCTCCGACTCCGTCTCGCTGGAGACCGTGGCTCGCCGCGACGGCGACGAGTGGGTCATCCGCGGGACGAAGAAGTGGATCGGCAACGGCGCCTCCGGCGGCATCACGTTCGTCTGGGCCCGCATCGACGACGAGGGCGCCGCCGAGCACGGCGCCGTGCGGTGCTTCCTCGTGGAGCAGGACACCCCCGGCTACACCGGAAGCGTGATCCGCGGCAAGGCCTCGCTGCGAGCGATCCACCAGGCGCACATCGTGCTGGACGACGTACGAGTGCCCCTCGACGCCGTGCTGCCGGGGACGAAGAGCTTCAAGGACGCCTCGACCGTGCTCTACGCGACCCGCTCCGGTGTCGCATGGTCGGCGCTCGGACACGCGACCGCCTGCTACGAGGCGGCACTGGCGTATGCGACCCAGCGGGTGCAGTTCGGCAAGCCCCTCGCGAAGTTCCAGATGGTGCAGGAGCGCCTCACCCACATGCTCGAAGACCTCACCGCCATGCAGCTGTACTGCCGGCGGATGGCAGACCTCGAGACAGCGGGTCAGCTGCGTCCGACCCAGGCGTCGCTCGCGAAGTTCCACAACACGCGTGCCGCGCGTCGGATCGCCTCGACCGCCCGCGACCTGCTTGGCGGAAACGGGATCCTGCTCGAGAACGGCGTGATGCAGCACATGGCCGACATCGAGGCCATCCACACCTACGAGGGCACCGAGAGCGTGCAGGCACTGCTGCTCGGGCGCGACATCACCGGGATGAGCGCGTTCGCCTGAGGCAGGATCCTCGGGTCCGACTCACCGGCGCCGGGCGCTCACGTGGCGCTCTCGGCTCGCCGCCGCTCCGGCGACCGCCTGCACCGCGAGGAGCAGGATGAGCGCCACCACCGGCACGACCCACCCGCCGACAGCGGCGTGCAGGATGCCGAGACCGATCGGACCGAAGCCGGCCAACAGATAGCCGATCCCCTGCGCCATCGTCGACAGGTGCGCCGTGTGCCTCGCGTCCGGCGCGCGGAGCACGATGTACGTCAGCGACAGCGAGATGGCAGCCCCCTGCCCGAGACCGAGCAGGGTCATCCACAGCCACGGGGCGGCTCCGCCCGGCGCGACGAGAAGGCCGATCAGCCCCGCGGCGCAGAGCAGCGCGGAGACCACGACGGGGAGCCACGTGGGCCGCATGCGGCGCATCATCGTCGGCACGAGGAGGGCCGCCGCGATCCCGGGAAAACTGGAGTACGACAGCAGCAACCCGGCATCGGACACCGAGACGCCGGCGTCCTGCAGGATGGTCGGAATCCAGGTGAGGGCCGCGTAGTAGCTCAGGCTCTGCAACCCCATGAAGCCCGTGACCGCCCAGGCGACGGGATCGCGCAGCAGCGCCGACATCCGCGGCTCGTCCCGTGGCTCCACGATCGCGTCGACGGGCGCACCGGGCGCGCCGGCGACCGTCGGCGAATCGGCGACCGTGCGCATCGCTCGCGGAAGCCAGATCACCAACGCGAGCACGGCGGGAATCGCCCAGATCGCCATCGCGCCGCGCCATGAACCATCGAGCGCGGTCATGAACGGCACCGTGAGGGCCGCGGCCGCCGCCGCGCCGAGGAACAGCGCCGTGGAGTACAGCCCCATCATCAGCCCGAGGCGGTGTGCGAAGTCCTGCTTGATGACGGCGGGCATGCACACGTTGGCCACCGCGATGCCCGCACCGACCAGCACCGTGCCCCCGAAGAGCGCCTCGGGCGACGGAAGCAGGCGGATGCCGATACCGACCGCCACGACGACCATCGTCAGCGCCAGCAGCCGGTGCAATCCGATCCAGCGTGTCAGCGTCGGAGTGAGGAACGCGAACGCCCCGAAGGCGAACACGGGGATCGTCGTCAGGAGCCCTGCCGCCGCCGCGGGCATGCCGAGGTCGTGCTCGATCGCGGGCAGCACCGGGCCGACCGATGCGACCCCCATGCGGAGGTTCAGGACGATCATCAGCAGACCGATACCCACGTAGACGCCGGTGAGGACGCCGCCGCGACGGACGGACGGTGCGGTCGCGGGGGTCGGGGCGGTGTCGAACGGTTCCTGCATCGTGGTCATGCATAAAGTCCAGCACCCCTCACACCTGACAGGAAACACGTAAACTGCATGGTGATGTCGAATACTCGCCAATCCCCTCGACTCGTCGATTCGAACCTCGTCGACTTCGGCGCCCTCGCCACCCTGCCGATGGAGGGCGCCTACCGCTTCGCGCACGCCGAGACGTCGCCGCGTCACGCCCATCCGCTCGGGCACCTGGTGCACGCGGCATCCGGAGTGCTCTCCCTGCTCACCGACGACGGCGCCTGGATCGCGCCCTCGACACGCATGGCGTGGGTGCCGGCGGGCGCCGAGCACCGTCATCGCGCGCACGGGCGCACGGATATGCGCATCATCCACCTGACCGATGAGCTCGCCGCGCTGCTCCCGACCGCCCCTGCCGTGCTCGTCGCGACACCGCTCGCCCGCGAGGCCGTGCTGGCGATGACGTCCGACCGCACACGCAGCGACGGAGCCCTGGACCACCTGCGCCGCGTCATCGTCGACGAAGTCGTGACCGCGCCCGAGCAGCCGCTGCACCTGCCCGAGCCCCACGATCCGCGCCTGCGCCACGCCGCCCGCATCGTCGAGGACGACCTCGCCCTGCCTGTGACGCTCGGCGAGCTCAGTGTGCGCACCGGCACCGCCGAACGGACGCTGAGCCGACTCTTCCCGCAGGAGACCGGCATGGGGTACCGGCAGTGGCGCCTCCAGCTGCGCGTGCACCGGGCGCTCGTGCTGCTCGCCGACGGCGCCTCTGTGACCGACACGGCCGCCGCATGCGGGTGGGCCACGACCAGTCAGTTCATCGAACAGTTCACACCGCTCGTCGGGATGACTCCCGGTCGGTATCGCCTGTCGCAGGTCCCAGGGTGACACGACGGGCACATCGGATGCGGTCCCCTCAGACCGGGCGCACCATGCACACGAGACGCTCGCGATCGTCCCAGGAGGGCACGCGCTCGAAGCCCCTCGATTCGTACAGACGCATGGGGCCACCCCGCCAGTCCCACACCGACAGCCGGACCTGCGCGACGCCGAGGGCGGCCGCGTCGTGGAGGGCGGCGTCCAGCAGCGCCGATCCCACCCCGCGTCCGCGCACCTCGGGCTCCGTCCACAGTCGCTTGATCTCCGCCACGTCGTCGCTCACGGAGAGCACCACGACCCCGACGATGCGCACCCCGAGCTGCGCCCCGCACGCGGTGCTCGGCATACGCCGTGGCCGGGTCGTCAACCTCACGGAGGTAGCGCTCGGGAAGCGGCACGGCAGGATCGAGCTCGGCTCCGTGCTCCTGCACGCCTTTCTCGGCCTCGGTCTGCGTCAGGTAGGTGCGCACTGCCGCACCGACCTCGAGCGCATCGGGCCCCGCGAGGTCGGCGAGCCGGATCAACGGCCGGTCGGCCTCTGACCGCGCCTCGGCGCTCACCGTCAGTTGCAGCCGCAGCCGCCGGCCGGAGTCTTCACCATGAAGCACACGTCGCACACTCCGTAGTCGCGCTCCTCGACCGGCTTCGGCGCCTTCGCAGTGCGAGGCGCGGACACCCTCGGAGTCGTCGTGCGCTTCGCGGCGCGCGGCGGGGTGATCGGGAGGAGCTCGGTCGGGTGGCTGACGTAGAAGTACGGCGCCCGCCCTTCGCTCGGCTGCAGACGCAAGGCGACCGCGCCGACGACGACACGCTCGTCTTCGGTGAAACCGTTGGTGTAGGTGCGCCCGATGTGCAGGGGCGCCCCTTCGCCGCGGCGGATCGCTTCGATGTAGCGACCGCGGTCGATCAACGAACTGATCCCGATGCCGTCGACGATGGCTTTGATGAACGCGTGGTTCGACGGATCGATGCGGTGCGCGCGCAACGCTTCCGAGAGCGAACGGTATGGACGGGAGGTGCCTGCGGGGGTCGGCCCCTGTGCTTCTTTCATTTGTTCCAGGATCGCACGCTCAGAGGGGTACGGCCGACCGTTTTCCCTCGCGCCCGTGACAAACTGACCTCATGGCTCAGGCGACGATCATCGGATCCGGCCCGAACGGGCTCGCCGCGGCGGTGACGCTCGCGCGCGCCGGCTACGAAGTGCGGGTGCTCGAAGGCGCCGACACGATCGGCGGCGGTGTGCGCACCCGGGAGTCCACGCTTCCGGGATTCCGGCACGATGTCTGCTCCGCGGTACACCCTGCCGCCCTCTCCTCGCCGTTCTTCCAGGCGTTCGGCCTCGATCAGCGTCTCGAGTGGATCCGCCCCGAAGCCTCCTACGCGCATCCTCTCGACGACGGACGCGCCGCGATCGCCTGGCGGGACATCGACCGCACGGCGGCCGAGCTCGGGATCGACGGACCCGCCTGGATATCTCGGCTGCGCCCCCTGAGCAGCCACATCGACGGCGTCGTCGACTTCACGGGCAATCAGCTGCTGCGCATCCCGCGCGACCCGGTGACCGCCGTGCGCTACGCGATCCGGATGCTGGACCAGGGCACTCCCCTGGCCGCCGTCGCCTTCCGCACGGAGGAGGCCGCGGCCCTGATCTCCGGCGTCGTCGCGCACGCGAACTCGCCGCAGCCCTCCCTCGCGGGCGCCGCAGCCGGACTGCTGCTCGCCGCGCTCGGTCACGCCGGCGGCTGGCCCTACCCTCGCGGCGGTGCTCAACGGATCGCCGACGCGATGGTCGCGGACATCGAGGAGCACGGCGGCACGATCGAGGCGAGCACTCCGGTCGCCGACCTCGCTGCGCTGGACTGGGGCGACCCGCGGCGGGGTGACCTGCTGCTGCTGAACACCTCGCCCCGGCTCGCGCTCACGCACCCCGACGTCCCGGCGGGCTACGCACGGGCGCTCCGCTCCTACCGATACGGTCCGGGAGCGGCGAAGGTCGACTTCGCCCTGGACGGGCCGATCCCGTGGACGAATCCCGATGTCGCCACGACACCGACGGTGCACCTCGGCGGCACTCGTGCCGAGGTCTGGGCGAGCGAGAACGCCGTCGCCGCCGGGCACGTGAGCGCACGGCCCTACGTGCTCGCGGTGCAGCCCTCGGTGCTCGACGAATCCCGTGCTCCGAACGGCAAGGCCGTGCTCTGGGGGTACATCCATGTGCCCCCGGGATCGGACCTCGACCCGACCGAGCTCATCACAGCCCAGGTGGAGCGCTACGCCCCGGGATTCCGCGACCTCATCCTGGCGCACCATGCCGTGCCGGCGTCGTCCAGGGAGGCGCTCGACCCGAACGAGATCGGCGGCGACATCTCCGGCGGGGTGTTCGACATCCGCCAGGCGCTGCGGCGCCCTGTGCTCTCTCCCACCCCGTGGCGCACGCCGATGCGCGGCGTGTACCTGGCTTCGGCCTCGACTCCGCCCGGGCCCTCGGTCAACGGCATGGCCGGCTGGCATGCCGCCCGCACCGCGCTGCTCGACGCGGGGGAACCTGCGACCCTGTCCGACCTGTTCGCCTGACCGACGCCCCTTCCGTCACGGTTCCGCTGCGGCCAGGATGGGAGCATGCGCTACGACATCCCCGCGCCGATGCTCGCCAAGGCGGTCTCCGCGGTCCCCGATCCGGCGAAGACTCCCGGCGGGCTCCTGTACGAGCCGAAGTGGGACGGCTTCCGCGGCCTCATCGCCTGGGACGGCGAGACCGTGGAGATCGGGTCCCGAGGAGCGAAACCCCTCACCCGGTACTTCCCCGAGCTGGTCGACGCGATTCCCGACCTGCTGCCGGGGCCGTGTCTGCTCGACGGCGAGATCGTCGTCGCCACCGGCCCGCACGGGTCGCAGCGCCTGGACTGGGAGGCGCTGAGCCAGCGCATCCATCCCGCCGCCTCACGTGTCGCGAAGCTCGCGGTCGAGACGCCGGCGATGTTCATCGCGTTCGACCTGCTCGCCTTCGGAGAGGACGACCTGCTCACACAGTCCTTCGAGACGCGACGGGCGCGCCTGGAGACGCTCATGGACGCCGTCGAGCACCCCCTGCACATCACGCGCACGACCCGCGATCGCGAAGCCGCCGTCCGCTGGCTCGAGGAGTTCGAAGGGGCGGGACTCGACGGCGTCGTCGCGAAGCCCCTCGATCAGCCGTACGCGCCGGGCAAGCGTGCGCTGTTCAAGATCAAGCACGCCCGCACGGCGGATGTGGTCGCGCTCGGATACCGCATCCACAAGTCGGGATCGGGAGTCGGCTCCCTCCTGGTCGGACTGTACGGCGACGACGGGGTGCTGCGCCAGGTCGGAGGGGTGGCGGCATGGAGCGACGTCCGCCGACAGGAGCTTGTCGAGGAGCTCGCCCCGTTGGTGGAGCGCGACGAGTCCGGCGACGTCGTGACCGCGGAGGGCGAGCGGTCGCGGTTCAGCGGCTCGAAGGACGTGTCGTTCGTGCGTCTGCGCCCCGAGCGGGTGCTCGAGGTGCGCTACGACCAGCTCGAGGGCGCCCGCTTCCGACACACCGTGCAGTTCGAGCGGTGGCGACCGGACCGCGATGCTCGCTCCTGCACCTACGACCAGTTGGACACCGTCGCGGGATACGACCTCGCCGACGTCCTGAGCTGAGCAGGCCGGCGGGCGCGGTCAGTCCTTCGCGACCGGAGTGCCATCCTCGTCCCAGTGGGCCGCGACCTTCTTGCTGGGCTGCACACGGGGCGGTTCCCCCGGCATCTTGGGGAATTCCGGAGGGAACGGCAGCTCCCCCAGCCCGTTCTCCTTGTCACGCTCCCACCATGCGAGCAGCGTGTCGATGCGTCCCGGCGCGTCCGGCATCGCGGACCATGGATCGCCGACCTCCTCCAGACGCTTCGGGATGCTGCGCACCGTGAACGACCTCGGGTCCAGTCCGTCGAGCTCGTCCCACGTGACCGGCGTCGACACGGTCGCTCCGGGAAGCGCGCGAGGGCTGTAGGCGCCGGCCATCGTGCGGTCGCGGTTGGCCTGGTTGAAGTCGACGAAGATCCGCTCTCCGCGCTCCTCCTTCCACCAGTTCGTCGTGACGTGCTCCGGCATCCGGCGCTCCAGCTCGCGTCCCGCGGCGATCACGGCATGCCGCACGTCGAGGAACTCGTGGGTCGGCTCGATCGGGGCGAACACGTGCAGGCCGCGGTTGCCGCTGGTCTTCGCGAACGCCTCGAGTCCCGCCTCGCGCAGCACCTCGCGCAGCGTGTGGGCGGCCGTCACGGCATCCGCGAAGTCCGTGCCGGGCTGCGGGTCGAGATCGATGCGCAGTTCGACGGGGTTGTCGGGGTCGGTGGCCAGCGATGCCCACGGGTGGAAGACGATCGTGTTCATCTGCACCGCCCAGACGATCGCGCTCGCGCGGTTCAGCACGATCTGGGGATGCTGTCGCCCGCTGTTGTACGTCACCGTCACGGCATCGACGAAGTCGGGAGTGCCCTTGGGCGGGTTCTTCGAGAAGAAACCCTCCGCCCGCGCGCCGTCTGCGGGCCCGATACCGTCGCGGAAGCGTTCGAGCGAGACCGGGCGGTTGCCGTTGGCCGCGAGGAAGGGCCCCGCGACGAGCTCGACATACTCGGCCAGCTCTGCCTTCGTGATGCCGAGATCCGGCCACACCACACGGTTGGGGCTGGAGAGCGCGACCTCGCGCTCTCCATCGGAATCGGCGACGGTCAGGGTCACGCGTTCTGAGGCCATGCTCCGACCCTAGAGCGCCGCCCCGACGGACGGAACCCCGCGCACCCCAACGGTGCGCCGGACCCGAATCCGGTCAGTCGCCGAGGTCGACCGCGAGCACGAGGACGGGGGTGAGCGCCTCACGCTCGACGACGAGCGAAGGCCCGGCGGAGTCCACGATCACGCCGGCCATCTCGGAGTGGCTCGTGAGGACCTTCGCCAGCTGGGTCGGCTCGAACGGGAGCGGCCGATCCCCTCGTCCGAGGGCGATGACCTCGAGCGGGTGCGAGAACAGCTGCAGGAAACGGCGACCGTCGGTCGTCTGCGCCTCGGCGATGCCGACCTGGCCGGTGCCGGAACCGTCGTTGACCGCCACCCACATCCGCTTCGTCGCGAGCGCTTCGCCGACCTTCACCGCGGAATCCTGCTCGCGCGGCGCGGCGAGGATGCTCTTGACGGTCATGTCGACGTCAGCCTGCTCGAGCGTCTTCTGCAGAAGTTCGGTCGGGAAGACCACGCGGTGCGGTGCCGAGGCGTTGTCGACGATCAAGCCGGCGAACTCACCGGACACCACCTGCTGCAGCACCGAGGTGACGGGCTGCGCGACGGCCGAGGTCGCTGCGGGGTCGGCCTCGAGCTGCACGGAGTCGCGCACCGCGCGCGCCGAGCTGAAGGCGAGCATGAACTGCCGGTCGTCCGCGTCGCGCACCACGGCGACCGAGAGCGGCTTGCCCTCGCTGATCTGCGCGCGGGCGTCACCGTTCACGCGGATGTACAGGTGACCCTGGAGCGCCTGGCGCATCACTCCGAGCAGCTGGTCGTTCGTCGCCCCCGTCTCGATCTCGGTGAGCGCTTCGCGGAGCAGGACGTTGTCCTTCATCCCGGCGACGGTCTCGGTCTGCTCCGGCGGCAGGGCGGCCGCCAGCGGGAGGCGCCGCTCCTGCGGAGCCTCCGGCTGCGCGGTCGGACGCGGCTGCGCGGTGCGCGGCGCGGATGCCGCAGGCTCAGGCTTCTCGTCGGAGGACGGGAGTGCGACCTCGGGGCCCGCTTCGGCGCCGACGCCGCGGAACGCCTGCACCGAGATGCCGATGGAGGGCGCCTCGACGGGCTGCGCCTCGACGGTCCCGGCGGGATCGCTCACATCGGGCGCGGCGGACTCGGCGGAGACAGCGGGTGTCTCGACAGCGGATGTCTCGACAGCGGGTGCGGTGGGGGCGACGGCATCGTCACCGGACTTCTTGCGGCGGGAGAAGAGGGCCATATGAGCCAGCCTAACCGGCATCCCGGCGTGTGTTCCGCCGTGGCGGAGACTCTGTCGGCGGTGCTAGATCTTCTCGATCGGTGCGACCTTGATGAGGAGCTTCTTCTGCCCCGCCGAGTCGAACCGCACGTGGGCGATGCGCTTGGCTCCCTCACCGGTCACGGCGTCCACCCGTCCCTCTCCGAAGTCGACGTGCCGGATGCGATCGCCCGCGGCGAGCTCGAGGTCGCCGTTGTCGCGCATCTTGGCCGTGACCCGGTTGGGGAACTTGTCCATCGCCGTCGACAGCGGCTTGAGGGAGTCGCGTCCGGGGAGCGCCTTGACCCCGAAGCGGTCGCCGGAGCCCGAGCCGCCGAACCCGCCCTGGCGACGCGCGTTCAGGGCGCGGGACTGCATCCCCCCACGCGAGTTCACGTCTCCCGGGGACTGCCGCCAGTCGATCAGGCTCGCCGGGATCTCCTGCAGGAAGCGACTGGGCATCGCCACGGTGACCTCGCCGAACTGCGCCCTCGTCATGGCGAGGGAGAGATGCAGCCGTTTGCGCGCCCGCGTGATGCCGACGTAGAAGAGTCGTCGCTCCTCCTGCGGTCCGCCCGGCTCTCCAGCCGAGATGCGGTGCGGGATGAGGTCTTCCTCCACGCCCGTGACGAACACCGCGTCGTATTCGAGACCCTTCGCCGTGTGCATGGTCATGAGCGAGACGGAGCCGGATTCATCGTCGAGGTCGTCGGCGTCGGACACCAGGGCGACCTCCGTGAGGAAGTCGACGATCGTGCCCTCGGGGTTGTTGCGGGCGAAGTCGCGGGCGACGGCCACGAACTCGTCGAGGTTCTCGACGCGCGCCTCGTCCTGCGGGTCGCGGCTCGCACGCAGAGCGTCGAGGTAGCCGCTCTGGGAGAGCAGCAGACTCAGGCCGTCGGCCACGCTCGTGGGGGGAGGCACCTCTCCGGTCGCCGGGACCATGATCGCCGTGGCTTCGGCGAGCACGGCGTCGAGCTTGGCGATCGCCGCCTGGATCTTCGGCCCGACGCCGAGCTGACCCGGCATCGACAGCGCATCGCGGAAGCTGATGCCGTGCTCCTCGGCGAACCGTGCGATGGCTGTCTCGGTCACATCGCCGATGCCGCGTCGCGGCTTGTTCAGGACGCGGCGCACCGACATCTCGTCGGCCGGGTTCGCGACCGCGACGAGGTAGGCCAGCGCATCCTTGATCTCGGCACGGTCGTAGAACTTCGTGCCGCCCATGATCTTGTACGGCACCGCCGAACGGATGAAGATCTCCTCCAGCGCACGGGACTGCGAGTTGGTGCGGTAGAAGACCGCCATCTCCGAGTACGGCATACCCGCACGGTGCAGCGACTCGACCTCGTCGGCCACGAACTGGGCCTCGTCATGCTGCGAGTAGCCGGTGAAGCCGATGATGGCGTCGCCGTCGCCCTTGTCGCTCCAGAGCTTCTTGTCCTTGCGGTCGAAGTTGTTGCCGATCACGGCGTTCGCGGCGGACAGGATGTTCTGCGTCGATCGATAGTTCTGCTCGAGCAGCACCACCCGGGCGCCGGGGAAGTCGCGCTCGAACTCGCTGATGTTGCGGATGTCCGCGCCGCGGAACGCGTAGATCGACTGATCGGAGTCGCCGACCACGGTGAGCGAGGCTCCGGGCTCTCCGGCATCGGCGGTGGGAGCGGGGTCGGGCTCGAAGATCATCATGCCGTTGGAGGCATAGGGATCCGGGGCGGCACCGGCGGAGCCGGATACGGGGCGCGTGAGCTCGTGGATCAGCGAGTACTGCGCGTGGTTCGTGTCCTGGTACTCGTCGACCAGGATGTGGCGGAACCGGCGGCGATAGGTGTCGGCGACCTGCGGGAACGCCCGGAACAGGTAGACCGTCTGGCCGATGAGGTCGTCGAAGTCGAAGGCGTTCGCCTTCTGCAGCTGTCGCTGGTAGTCGGCGAAGACCTCGACGAACACCCGCTCGGCCGGATCACTCATGTTGGCCTGACGTGCGTACGACTCCGCGTCGGACAGCTCGTTCTTCAGCTTGGAGATGCGCGATTGCACGGAGGCCGGCGTCAGCCCGTAGGCGTCGGCCTCGTGCTCCTTGACCAGGCGCTTGAGCAGAGCCCGCGAGTCGCCGGAATCGTAGATCGTGAACGACTTCGTGTAGCCGAACTGCTGGGCTTCCCGGCGCAGGATGCGCACGCAGGCGGAGTGGAACGTCGAGATCCACATGCCGCGGGCGGCGTCGCCGATCAGCCCCTCGACCCGCTCGCGCATCTCGCCCGCGGCCTTGTTCGTGAACGTGATCGCGAGGATCTGACTCGGCCACGCCTCGCGTCCGCGCAGCAGCGAGGCGATGCGGCGGGTGAGCACGCTGGTCTTGCCCGATCCTGCACCCGCGACGATGAGCAGGGCGGGGCCGCGGTAGGTGACGGCCTCGAGCTGCTGGGGGTTCAGGCCGGCGAGGAGATCGTCCTGCCCCTCCGCCCCGGAGGAGCGCGGGCCGACGGATCCGGGGACGATGAGGGGAGCTTCGGTCATGGCCCTTCGAGTCTAGGCGGCGGCACCGACACCGCGGCACGGGATGCCTCCGCCGAAGGGCGTCTCACCGACCCGCGGGCCCGTTCCTCGAGGAGAGCGGCGGACAGCTCCCCCGGCGACCGTTCGGCCCCGCCACTCGACGGAGCGGGTCAGAGAGCGATCCGCCATACCCCGCCTACCGGCTCTCCAGGGCGAGACGCCCGGCGAGGAGCACGTAGGTCGCGGCGAACGAGCGACGCAGCCAGGTCATCACCTTCGGCCGACCCAGGACCCGGGCGCGCATCGTGGCCGCGAAGACGCCGTACAGCGCGAAGACGAGGAACGTGAACGCCATGAACACCAGACTCAGACCGACCATCTGCCAGGTGCCGCTCGGGTCACCGGCGGGGACGAACTGCGGCAGGAAAGCGAAGAAGAAGATCGTGAGCTTGGGGTTGAGGACGTTGATGAGGATCGCGGTGCGGATCACGCGCCACGACGAGAGCGGTGCGGCATCCTCCTCTGCCTGGATCAGCGACCTGTCGCGCAGGGTCTGCCAGGCGAGGAACAGCAGATAGGCGATGCCGAGCCACTTGATGGTCTCGAAAGCGACCGCAGAGGCGTTCAGGATCGCGGCGAGCCCGGTGATCGCCGCGATCATGTGCGGGATGACACCGAGCGTGCACCCGAAGGCCGCGATGATGCCGGCCCTGCTTCCCCGCGAGAGCCCCGCCGCGATCGAATACACGGCACCCGTCCCGGGCGTGGCGACGATCACCAGCGTCGTCAGGAGGAAGGCGATGCTCATTCCTCCTCCTTTCGTCGCGGTCGTTCCGCGTCGTCATCCTGTCTACCCGGCTTCTGCCCCCGCGCGCATCCCCCAAAACGGAGACCGCAGCCGCCGCTTGGCATCCTCAGGCGCCCGACCTATCGTGGACTCTGTCTGTTCACCGATCCGGTCGATCAGACGCGCAGATTTCGGGGGGAGCACGATCAGATGGCGGATATCGAAGTCCACAGCGAGGCCTATGCCGCCGCGCGAAGTGCGCTGACGGAGGCCGCGGCGAAGCTCGCGTCCGCGCGGAACAGCGTCTCCTCGGCGGTGCCCGGGATGGCGTTCGGCCCGATCGGCGCCTTCATCCCCCCGGTGCTGAACTCGGTCGGGGCTGTCGTCGAGGGAGCGGCCGGCTTCGTCGGGACGGTCTCGCAGCGCACCGCCTCCGGCGTGGAGAAGGCCGTGGAGGGGTTCCGCACCGTCGACGACGACGGCCGCGCCGATCTCGAGCGCATCGCCGCGGAGGGCTGACGTGAGCACCACCGTCCTGCCGGATGCCGACGCAGCCGCCTCCGCCCTCGCCTCGGGAAGCTGGAGCAGTCAGCTCCCCGCCGGCGGCGGCGCCGGCGACGATTGCGGCGGCGGCCTGCATGGCTTCGCCTCCGAGATCATGCGTTTCGTCCGACCGCTGGAGCAGCTGCTCGAGCAGGTGACGGGCGACCCGGCGGGGCTCTATCAGGCGTCGCATGCCTGGGAGACGTACGCGGGCGATGTGCAGTCGGCGTCCGCGCTCTATCAGCAGGCGCTCACGCAGATCAGCGGCCAGGTGCAGGGGCTGACCGCCCTGGTCGTGGAGGGTTCCCTGCGGGTGCTGACCGCGGCGACGCATTCGATCGCCGACTGGTCGAAGGTGATGAGTCAGGCGCTGCAGCTGTGCGTGCGCGCCGTCGAGGTCATGCGCTCACTGGTGTGCGCCGGATTCGAGCTGCTGTCGACGGTGGGCGGCAGCATCAAGGATTTCCTGTTCGGCAGCTGGCCCTGGGAGCTCGACAAGAAGGCGCAGGTGATCCAGGACTTCGCCGACAACTGCGCGCAGGTCATCTCCGAGGTCACCTCCAACATCGACCGCGCGTTGCAGGCGCTGCGGGAGATGCTTCGACTGGCGACGGACCTCTATCGGGCGATCATCCCGTTCCATCAGCGCCTCGAAGACGTGCTCGGCGAGCTCCTTGAGCAGTTCCCCCCTGGGCAGCTCCTCGGCCCCCTGGGCGGCCTGCCCGGAGCGATCCCGCCCGGCGGCATGGGAGACACCTACGATCCCGGCCCCTCCCCCTACCCCGGCTCGGATCACCGGTTCGTCGGCGACTACGACCTCGGCTACTCCCATCAGTTCGACCTCGGCGCCACCGACATGACCACCGAGCAGCTCAACCAGATGCTCCAGCAGGAGTTCGGTCATGTCTTCCTCCCGTCGCGCGAGGGCGACAACTCGCAGCTCAACATGCAGCTCAGCGGCGAGGGGCAGACCATCAAGACTTCGCTGTTCGGCATGGGCATCCCCGGTGTCACCTCCGGCGACATCGTCGTGCAGCAGGTGACGGACGACGGCTTCGTGATCGCCGCGAAACCGGGACACCCGGAATATCCGGGCGAGGTGGCCTTCCGACTGCGCAACGTCGACGGCCGTGGGGTCTTCGAGGTCACGGGGGCCTACGACGAGACGATCCTCTCCGGCATGGGCTTCCCCGGCAACACCAACCCGGCCTACGCCGGCATCGCGGATGTCAGCATCTGGTCCGACATGCAGTACCGACTCGAGGACATGATGCACTATGGCCGCTAAACGCTGGTTCGCCCTCTCCGTCGTCGCCGTGAGCATGCTCGCCCTCTCGGGGTGCGCGTTCGGAGGCGGCGGCTCGGGGGCCGACGTCCCCCACGATGCGGCATCCGGTGGTCAGACCCTCGCCGAGATGCGCGAGTCGCTCGATGCGCTCCCCGGCATCGTGGTCTCCGAGATCACGGGCGGCGAACGGCCGAACGTCAAGGGCAACACCGGGTACGCGGTCGCCCTCGAGGTCGAACCGGGCTACACGATCGCCGACGGCGCGGCCCTCGTCGACTTCGTCGTCGCCTCCGTCTGGTCGGTGCGCGAGGGCTATATGCCCAACGCCCGGATCGACATCAGCGTGCGCACCTCGTCACCGGAGGGCTTCGACGTGGCGGCGGCGGCGCAGCAGGCCGGTTGGGTCCAAGACGCCGCGGCCGCGCCGAGCGCGTACAGCTCCGCATCCATCGAGGTGGCGGAGAGCAAGGACCAGGGCGCGCGCAATGTCGAACGACTCGGCTCGTGGCCGGGCGAAGCGCCGGAGGTCCCCTCCGGTGTGACCGAGCAGGAATGACGGAGGACGACGTGAACGACGACACGTTCGGCATCGACGACGGCTTCGCCGCGGCGCGGCGGCAGCTCGACGACATCAACCGCCAGGCGCAGCAGAACCGCGAACGCGCCCAGGCCCTGGCTGCCGACGTCGAGACCATCACCGAGTCGGTGCGCAGCCCTCGTGGCGAGGTGACGGTGCGCGCCAGGGTCGGCGGCAAGCTCGCCGGCCTCGAATTCGGTCCGGCGGCCGAAGGACTCGCGCTGCCGGTGCTCGCGCAGCTGACACTCGAGACGATCGCCGAGGCGCAGCACAAGGCGATGTCGGTGCTCGCGGATCGGAGCGCCGATCTGTTCGGCGCCGAATCCGACATCGCGACGAGCCTGAAGTCGGATGCGCGACGCGGCTATCCGACCACCGGACTGGAAAGCTGACGCACCATGGATCTCACGATCGATCCCGACCGGCTCGCCGAGACCGCAGCGAGCGGGCTGGCCTCCGCCACAGCCATCGTGGAGTCTCTCGACGCTCTGGCGGCCGCCTCCGGCGACCTGCGGTCCCGCTGGGAGGGCGAGGCGCAGAGCGCGTTCACCCGGCGCTCCTCCGCCCTGGACGCGCAGTGGCGCCTGCACGCCGGAACCCTGCGGCTCTCTTCGGAACGCGCGGCACGACTCGCCGAGGAGTACCGCCAGGCCGACGCCGACGGCGCGCGGGCCGTGCTCGGGCTCTGACGGTCCTCCTCCGCTCACCGTCGACCGCAGCCGACGCCGATGACGGGGAGGGACCACGATCCGCGCATCCCTCCCCGCTCTCGTGCGTCGGCTCGACGTCAGGTCGTCTGCCGGCGTCGGCGAACCATCAGCACACCGGCGATCACGAGCATCAGCGCGACGGCCGTCGCCGAGATCGGGAGATCGGCACCGGTCGCGGCGAGCCCGCCGGCACCGGCGGAGACCCGGATGTCCGCCCAGCCGAGGAGCGCGCCGTCCGCGGCGAACACCGCGATCCGGTGAGCTCCGAGCGGAGCATCCGTCGGAATCGTCACGGTGATCGCGCCGCTCGCGGTCAGCGTTCCCGTCGCGATCCGTGCGGGGTCGGAGTACATCCACACCTCCGCGTCCGCACCCGCGCTGCTCGCTCCGACCGTCACGACGACCTGCTGACCCCGCGTGGCGACCGACGGGTCGACCGTCACGCCGTTGCGGTTGGCGTCGACGAGACCGGCGCCGGGGAGCGGCGGGTTCTCACCGCCCGGATTGCCGGGGTTCTCTCCCCCGGGAGTGCCGGGGTCGACGCCGGGGAGCGTTCCGGTGCGCAGCGCCTCGGAGGCGAAGCCGTCGGCGAACCACCACACCGGGCGCTGTCCGTCGACCGACAGCGAGGCCGGTGCGGTCGCGAAGCCCTCGTTGTTGATGTCGGGCATGCCGGCAGGACGAGCGTAGTGGGCGATGCCCGGCTGCGCGGTGCCGTTCAGCGTGATCTCCGCCGAGCGTCCCTGGCAACCGTCGTCGCACACGGCCCACAGGGAGTTGCGCACGCTGTCGTAGTCGAGCGCCATGACGCCGGTGAGACCGGGAGCGATCTCCGATACGAGGGTCGCCGCGCCGTCCGCGGCGAGCGCGAAGGCGTAGACGTGCCCGTTGTCCTCCACCGCGACGAGGAACAGCCCGCCGCCGTGACCGGCGTAGTCCGCCGGGGCGTAGGCGGCACCCGTGTTGTCGTCGAAGAGCTTTCCGGCGAGCGCCGTATCCGGCACCCACTGCACGGCCTCCATGCCGAGGTTCGCCCCCACCGCGGGAAGCAGGGCGGTCAGGTCCCACGTCTGCTGAGCGACGAGGTCGCCGTCCGATGCCTCGGGATCGACCTTCAGCACCATGTTCTGGTTCACGCCCTTGGCGCTGTTGTCGCGCTCAGAGGCGACATACACGAAGCCGTCGCCATCGACCGTGATGCCCTCGGTGTCAGGGCCTGCCGCCCCAGGATCCTCGGCATCCTTCGGAAAGCGCACCCGCTTGCCCGCATCCCAGCCGTCGACCTTCTCGACCGAGCCGTCCGCCTGCGCTTCGAGCTTCCAGATGCGGCCCTCCCCGTTGTCGACGGCCCAGAGGAATGCACCGTCGGCGGTCTCCTGCACGTCCAGCCCCGAGCTGTCCTCCAGGAACGTCGGGATGTCGTCGAGCACGCGGACATCGGCCGAACCGGGCCACGTCGCCACGGCGACCTCGCCTGCGCAGAGGTTCGCCGCGCCCTTCGTCGACTCGGTGGTGACGGCGAAGGCGCCCGTCGTGTCGGGGCAGCGCCCCCAGGTGGTGACCGCGTGTCCGTCGCCCCAGGTGGTCTCGTCGATGAGCAGGTCGCCGTCGAAGACACGCACGGCATCTCCGCCGCCCAGACCGAAGCCCAGCCGGTCGCGCTCGATCACGAGGTACTCCCCCGCCCCGATGGTCGTTCCCGTCGGGAGCGTGTAGCCGTGCGCGTCGTCGTCGTCCTTCACCACGATGCCGGACACGTCGAGCGCACCCGAGGTGGGGTTCACGAGCTCCACCCAGTCGTCGGGCGAGCCGCCGTCGGACTCGACCTCGTTGATGCGCACCGGGTTGCCGCAGGCGTTGCGGAGTCCCTTGGTCGAGACCGCGATGTCGACGAAGTCGCCGGAGCCGTCGGCACAGCGCGCCAGGACGCCGGCTGCGTGTGCGGTGTACACGTGCTCATCGACCGTGTTGCCGTTCGCGTCGCGGATCGTCACGGTGTCGCCGTTGCCGAGACCGAAGACGAAGTCCGCCGGCTGATCGAAGACGAGGTAGCCGCCGGGCGGCAGCATCGTTCCGGCGGGAAGCGGCGTGGTCTCTGCGGTGTGACCTGCCGGGTCGCTGTCCATGACGCTCCAGCCGGAGAGGTCGACCGCGGTGCTGCCGGTGTTCACGACCTCGACCCAGTCGGTGGCGTCGCCGTTCGACTCGATCTCGTTGATGACGACATCGGGCATCACGCACGAGTTCGCGGCGCCGGGAGTCGGATGTGCGAGCACGAACGCACCGACACCGTCGGGACAGCGCGCCAGAGTCGCCGCCGCGAAGTCGCCGTCGATCGCCGCGTGCCCCTGCCACGGGAGCGTGTCGTCGATCATCGCGCCCGAGGCATCGTAGAGACGGATCCGGTCGGCGCTGCCGATGCCGATCGGTTCGCGGAACGCGGCCTCGACGCCTCCGGAGAGTCCGATCGTGCCTTCCTCGACCACGAGGAACTGTCCCGCTCCGATCTGCGTGCCTGCCGGGAACTGCCAGCGGTGGTCGTCGGAGTTGTCGCGGATCTCGTACCCCGAGATGTCGAGCGCCTCGGTGCCGGGGTTGTGGAACTCCACCCAGTCGGCCGGCTGCGAGTCGACCTCGTTGATGAGGACGGAGCCGGCGACGGGAGCGACCGCGCAGTCGTTCGCCGTACCGGGCGTCGCCGCAGTCGCATGCGCCCAGGCACCGGTGCCGTCGGGGCAGCGCGCCCACACCGAGAGCGGCGCGGTGTTCGCGTAAGCGTAGGAGTCGACCTCGGTGCCGCTGGGGTCGAAGAGCACGACCTCGTCGCCCTTGCCGAGCCCGAAGGCGAAGTCGACGTCCTTCACCAGTACCAGGAACGCTCCGGGTGCGAGGGCGGTGCCCTCCGGCGCCGTGCCGAAGCTGTCGCGCTTCTCATCGGCGATGGTCCATCCGGTCAGGTCGACCGTCTCGGTTCCGGCGTTGTAGATCTCGACCTGGTCGGCGAGCCCGGTCGCCGCGTCGTCGTAGACGATCTCGTTCAGCACCAGGCTCGGCGCGGCCGGGGCCACCTCGGCGAGGCGGATGCCGGGATCGGCGCCGATCGCGGCGACGGGAGTGGCGAGCAGGGTGGCGGCGCTCACGGCGCACACCGCCGCGACCGCCGCTGCGAATTGCAGGCGGGGCATGGAGGACTCCTGGGTGGCTGGGCCGGAAAGCCCCGGAGACGGGGCCGACCGGAGGGGACTCAGTCGGGTACCCGCCCAGACCACCGATCCCGCGTGTCCGCAGGAAGGCCCTCGGGTGCACGGAAGGTGAACGGGAGGTGGCGATTGCTCCCGTTGCCCGTCGGGCGCAGGTCTCCCGCCGGGGAGGCGGGAGACCTGCGGATCACACCCTTCTTCTGCGCAGGATCAGTGCGCCGGCACCGGCGAGCATCGCCAGGATCGCCGCCACGATCAGCGCGAACGGCGTCGCAGCTCCGGTCGCTGCGAGCGAGTCGGATGCCGCCTCGCCGGATGCTGCGGCCAGGGGCTGACCGGCCGGAGTCGCTTCCCCCTGGTCCGCGCCGGTGCCGCCGCTGCCACCCGTTCCCGGCGCGCCCGGGTCCGTCGTGCCCGGGTCCGTCGTGCCCGGGTCCGTCGTCCCCGGATCCGTCGGTGCGACCGCGCGCAGGGAGAGCGAGTCGCAGAAGCCGATGTCGAGTCCGGTCTCCTTGAGGCAGTACACCTTCGCGGACGTGGCCGATGCGCCCGTGCGGAAGGGCACGCTGACCTGCTGATAGTCCGTCGACACGACCGGCGCGTATGCCTCGGCGGCGCCGCTGTCGTACACCCCGATGCGCACCTCCTCGCCGGCGTTGATCACGCGGGCGTACCCGCTGAGCACATAGTCGGTGTTCGGCAGCAAACCGCTGACGGTCTGCTCCACGCCGCGGTGTCCCGCGATGCTGAGCTGCATCGCGAAACGCGAGTCCCCCTGAGTGGTGTGCGGCACGACGAAGTTGTCGTCATCCGGCCAGATGCTGCGCCAGCTGCCGAACACACCGGATTCGAAGCCGCCGTCGACGAGCAGCTCGCCGGCGGGCGTCTCGACGTCGGGGAGGGGCGGCGCGGCCACGGGCGACCCGCTGAACGCCCCGATGTGCGGTGCTGCCGTGGCAGAGACGGGGTTGCCGAAGTAGTCGCGACCGCCGTTGCCGCCGATCACCCGACCGGCATCGAGGGCCGGCGAGCCCGGACGGAGCGCGTAGGCGGACGCGGTGGCGAGACCGTCCTCGGCGCCGCCCGGTTCCACGAACAGCGGATCGCCGGCGACCCCCGCCGCATCCGAGGCGGGGACGGCGAACCCGGAGTAGAGGTTGTGGGACACCGTGATGCCGCGGTCGGCGTCGAGACGCGTGAGGCCCTTCCCCACGAGGATGTTGTTGGCGAACAGGGTGTTCGCAGGGAGCCGGATCTCGAACTCGCCGTCCGGGTTGTAGAGGGTGTTGTTGTACATCTCCAGGCGCACGCGACCGTTGGCCGAGTTCACGAAGCCCTCGTTCTGCGAGACGTTGTAGCGGACGATCAGGTGGGGCTCGTCGGTCTGGCCGGGTCCGGCGCACGACAGACATTCGAGGTAGAAGCCGCCGGCGTTCTCGTGCGAGTAGTTGTACTGATAGGTGCAGGAGCCGGTGATGCCCCAGTCGCAGTCCCAGCCCATGGAGTCAGGGCCGGGCTGCGTGCGGGCGGACTCGTTGAACTGGAACACCGGATCGATGCTGGTGTACGCCCAGATGCCCGCGATCGCACCGCGGTTCGGTGCGTCGTAGCCCGCGTCGTAACTCACGTTGTGCTCGATGAGCGGGCTGTCCGAGACGCCGACCAGGATCGAATCGGCGGCGGCCCTGGTCACCACGTTGCCGCGGATCACGACATCCGTGTTCCGGCCGATCGTGTCATCGCCGTTGGGCGACCCCGTGAGTGCGATCCCCATGGACCGCACTTCGCGCACGGAGTTGTCTTCGATCAGCACGCCGTCGAAGAATCCGCTCGCGCCGGTCGACTTCGCGGGCAGCTTCACCAGGATGCCTGCCGAGACGTAGCGTCCGTCGGCGAACCGATGCGTGATGCCGGCGACATCCGCGATGTCGTTGCCGACGATCTCGATCCCCGCGTGCACTTCGTCGCCGGTCGCCTCGATCAGGATGCCGCTGCGGACCTGCTCGTCGTCGGCGTCGTTGGTGACCGAGAGGCCTTCGACCCGCCAGTGACTGACATCGCGCAGGGTGACGGCCGCCGGGGTCGCACCTCCGGCGGCGATCACGGGTTTGGCGCCCTCACCGTACGCGCCGAGCACGACAGGAGCGCCGGCGGCGCCGTCGCCGATCGCCTCGAACGAGCCGGTGCACACGGTCCCGGCACGCAGGCGGATGGAGTCGCCGGGACCGAACCCGCCGGGAGGCGGCGCGATCGCCGACAGCGAGTCCCAGGGGCTCTGCGACGTGCCGTCACCGGGCGCCGACGCATCGCAGTCGACGAAGTACCCGGTGTCGGCGGCCGAGGCGGTGGGCGCGCTCACCGTCACCAGTCCGCCCGCGAGGAGGGCGGCGGCGAGGATGACGGCGCCTGTTCGGCGACGTCGAGGGAGAGATGGCAGCGGCAGCATTGCCGTTCCTTTCTTCGGGGGCGCCGGCAGGCGCCCGGGTCAGGACTTCACGGCTCCCGCCGACATCCCCGCGACGACGTATCGCTGCAGGAACGAGAAGACCAGGATCAGCGGGAGCACGCCCAGCAGCGCCGCGGGGAACAGCGTCGTGGGCTCGATGATGTTCGGGTCGAGCTGGGCGTAGGCGGATGCCATGATCGTGCGGTTCTCGGCGCCGGGCAGGAACACCAGCGGCACGATCAGGTCGTTCCACACCGCGAGGGTGAGGTAGGTCGCGAGCGTCGCCGTCACGGGTGTGAGCAGCGGCAGCACGATGCGGAAGAACACGCGGAGTGGTCCGGCCCCGTCCAGCGATGCCGCCTCCTCGAGCTCGACCGGCACCTGCCGCATGAAGCTGGTGTAGAAGAAGACCGCGATCGGCAGGTTGAGCGCGATGTAGATGAGGATGACGCCGAGGTGGGTGTTCAGCAGCTGCAGATCGCGCATCAGCAGGTACAGCGGTGCGATGAGCACGTAGATCGGGATCGAGGTGCCCACCAGGAACAGGCGGTACACCCCCGTGCTCCACGCGCGTCCGATCCGGCTGAGCGGGTAGCTCGCCATGGCTCCGGCGACGACGGTGCCGACGATCGTGCCGCCGACGATGAGGAGCGTGTTGAGCAGGCTGCGTCCGTAGTCGATCTCGTTGAACGCGATCACCACGTTCTCGAACGTCAGCGTGGTGGGGAACCCGAGCGGATCAGCCGCGACGTCTGCGGCGGGGCGCAGCGCGGTCAGCACCGCGAAGGCGAACGGCAGCAGGAGCAGTCCCACGCCGATCCAGAGGACGACGTCGCCGATCAGACGGCCGATGCGCGACGCGGATCGCGGCGCGCCCATGGTTGCGGTGGTCACGTCAGATCCCCATTCCTTCTTCACGCCGTCGCAGGATCGCGGTCACGGCGGTGGAGCAGACGACGACCACCACGAGGAGCAGCACCGCGATCGTGATTCCGTAGGCGAACTCTCCGGCGTTGCCGAAGACCTTGCGGTAGATGAGCATGGTCAGCGTGGTGGTCGCGCCCGCCGGGCCGCCGTTGGTCATGATGAGCGGGAACTCGAAGACCTTGAGCGAACCGATGAGCGCGAGGGTGATGTTCACGGTGAGGGCGGGAGCGAGCAGCGGCCATTCGATCGCGCGGAACCGTCGCCATCCGCTCGCGCCGTCGAGATCTGCGGCCTCGAGCACATCGCCGGGGAGAGCCAGGTAACCGGCGAGGAAGATCGCCGCGGAGTAGCCGGCGAACATCCAGATGTTCACGAGGGCGATGGCCCACAGCGCGGTCTGCGGGTCACCCAGCCAGATGCGCGTGAAGGCGTCGAGCCCGAGGGCGCGCAGCAGCGAGTTCAGGGCACCGTCCGGCGCGTAGATGGCGGAGAAGATCAGCGACGCCATCACCGGGGCCACCAGGGTCGGCAGCATGATCAGCACGCTCACGACCTTGCGGATGCGGGGCCGGTGGTACAGCGCTCTGGCGAAGAGCAGTCCGAGCAGGTTCTGCAGCACGACGACGATCAGCGCGTAGGCGAGTGTGACTCCCAGCGCTCGCCATACCTCGCTGTCGGAGGCCATGCGGACGTACTGCTCGGCACCCACGAAGTCGGAGCGGGGACCGCCGCGACTGTCGGTGAGGCTCAACCACAGCCCGCTGAACAGCGGGTAGAGCAGCAGCAGGCCGTAGATGACGATCGACGGAAGCAGGAATCCGGCCGCGACGACGGGACGTTTGGTGATCATGGTGCTCCTGGATGGTGCGGGTGCGGCGGCGAGCGCCGCCGCACCCGGCTCCTGCTACTCGGTGTGCGCGATGGAGTCGAGCTCGTCGAGGAGCTCGTCCACGGTGATGTCTCCGAGGAAGAGCGCCTGCAGCCGCGAACCGATCTGCGTCTGCACGTCTCCGGCCATCCAGGTGTTCGTCTGCATGAAGCGCGCGTCGCCGGCCTCGTAGGCCGCCACGAACCCGGCGGTGTCCTCGTTCGCGGGCGTCTCCCCGCCGACGAACGGCGAGACCGCGCTCTCGGCCTCGAGGAAGGGCTTCAGGTTCTCGGGCTGGGCCCAGAAGTCGATGTACTTCTGCGCCGCATCCTCGACCTCGGTGGCGGCGTTCATCGCCCACATCGTCCCGGCGAAGACCAGGCCGTTGGAGGTCTCCCCCGCTGCGGCACCCGGCCAGGCGACGAACTCGGTCGGCACTCCGGCCTCGCGCACCGGCGCCAGGTTCCAGGATCCCTGCACCCAGAAGCCGATGTCGCCCTGCGTGTACTGGTTCAGGCCGTCCGACCACTCGTCGACGCCGAGCTCGGTGCGCCAGTCGACGTAGCCGAGCTCGCCGAGCTCCACCAGCTGCTCGACGGCGGGCCGCCAGTCCTCGAACGTGGCATCGCCCGCGAAGAACTCGGCGTCCCAGCTCTCCGGGACCACGGATGCGCCGGCGCCGAGGAACGCGACCGAACCGGTCCATCCGTTGCGGTTGGGCAGGGCGATCGGAGTGTGACCGGCGTCCTGAAGGGCCTGCAGGGCGTCGAGGAAGGCGGGCCAGTCGCCGGGAGTCTCGGTGATGCCGACCTCTTGGAGCAGCTGCGTGTTGGCGAACATGCCCACGCCCACCGCTTCCATCGGCATCGCGAGCAGTTCGCCGTCGTGCTCGGCGAACGGTCGGAGCGAGTCGGTGATGGTGTCGGCCCACGCGCGATCGGAGAGATCGGCGAGGTAGCCCGACTCGCCCCAGTTGGCCAGGAGGTTGCTGTCGACCATGACCACGTCGGCCGAGTCGCCGGCCAGGAGCTCCGGCTGCACGCGCTGCGAGTACGGCTCGTTGGCGGGCAGCGCCTCGAAGACGAGCTCGATCTCGGGGTGCGCCTTCTCGAAGGCCGCGTTGATCTCGGCGACGTTGGCGGGTTCGCCCTCCGTCCCCTTCCATCCGTAGACCGTGAGGACGGTCTGGCCGTCCTCGTTGGTGGTCGGCTCGGCGGCGCCGCATCCGGCCAGCACCAGGGAGGCGAGGACGCCGGTTGCTCCGGCGGTCATCATTCGGGCGCGTGTGTGCTTCCTCATCGAAGGCTCCTTCAAAGGATGTTGTGAAATTGCGAGGTGTTCGGGACCGAAGAGCAATCGGTTGCTTCACTCGGGTAGGTAACCGGTTGCCTAACGCTCGGGATGAAGCTAATATCAATCCGCCGCGCTTGTCAAGCCGGCCCCGCCCCACTGCTTGGAGAGACAGCACCATGAACGACCAGGACCTCATCCCCACCACGACCGAGGGGCGATCATGGTTCGACTCGGCGAGCTTCGGGATGTTCATCCACTTCGACCAGGCCAGTCAGCTCGGCCTCGACCTGTCCTGGCCCCTCGTCGGCCTGCTCTCGGACAGCGGCACGGGGCCGCGGACGGTGACCCCGCCCGACTACTACGCCCACGCCGACGAATTCGACCCGCAGGCCTGGGACCCGGTCGAACTCGCCGAGCGCGCACGCCGCGCCGGGATGCGGTACGCGGTGTTCACCACCAAGCATCACTCGGGGTGGGCGGCGTGGCCCAGCAGGGCCACCGATCTGTCGATCGCATCGTCGCCGTTCGGACGCGCAGGGCGCGACCTGGTGCGCGAGTACGTGGACGCCTTCCGCGCTGCCGGCCTGCGGATCGGCCTGTACTACTCGCTGTCGGACTGGGCGGATCCGGACTATCCCGCATGGCGCCCGGAGTTCGCCCCGTACGCATTCGACGACTACCCGCGCTCGTCGCCGGAGAGCTGGGATCGCTACCTCGCCGGAATGCGCCAGGAGCTCGACGAGCTGTTGACCGACTACGGCCGCATCGACCTGCTGTGGTTCGACGGAGGCTGGGAGCGCACGGCCGAGGAGTGGCGCAGCATCGAGCTCGAGAAGCACATCCGCTCACTCCAGCCCGAGATCGTGATCAACGACCGACTCCCCGGCGTCGGCGACTACGTCACTCCCGAGCAGTCCGCCCCCGCCGACCTGATGTCGGGCCCCTGGGAGGCGTGCGTCACGATGAACACCACCTGGGGATACGTCCCGGACGACCTCGAGTACAAGACGTCCGCAGCGCTCATCCGCACCCTGATCGAGAGTGTCGCCGGTGGAGGCGCGCTCCTGTTGAACGTGGGCCCGGATGCGGACGGTGCCGTCGTCCCGCAGGAAGGCGCCATCCTCGACGACATCGCGGACTGGATGGCCGCGCATCGTGAGAGCGTGATCGGCGCAGGCCCCGGACTCGCGGCCTGGCAGCACTACGGACCGTCCACGCGCACGGGCGACGCCGTCTATCTGCACCTCTTCGGCTGGCCGGACGGCGAGCTCACCGTCCGGGGACTCCCTGTCCGCACCATCGAGGAGGTCACCCTCCTCTCGACGGGCGAGCGCCTCGCGTGGTCGGCGACCGTCGATCCGGCGCACGCCCGCGAGGAGAACCCGCGCGGTCTGCTGACGGTGCCGCTCGGGGACCACCGTCCGGATACGGCGGTCCCCGTGGTCCGCGTGCGGTTCCGGGATGAGGAAGCCGCGGCCGGGGCCCGCGCGGAGAGCTGACCATGGCCCCGTCGACGACTCCGGTCGCAGGCTCCCGAGCGCGCGCAGCGGGCATGATCCTCGCTTTCGCGACAGCCCTCTCGCTGGCCGCCTGCACGCCGCCGGAGCAGGCGCGCAGCCTGCCCACGGGAGACACCGCGGCACTCCACGTCGACGGCACGCCCGTCTCTCTCGACGAGTACACGTCGTGTCTGCGGGAGGAGCTCGCCGGCGTCCTCCTCGATGCCGAGGACGTCGGCCAGGGGAACGACCTCGACGCCGCGACCGTGGAGGGACGCCCAGCCCTCGATGTCCTCCGCGAGCGCGGTGCGGTCGCGTGCGCCGACGAGATCGTGCGCAGGACCCTCGGCGTCCGGCTCGGCGCCATCCCGGACGCGACCCTCGAATCCTCGCTCACCCGCTGGGATCTTCACAACGAGCAGCGACGCGGACGTGCCGATGCGGGCGAGGTCGTCTACGGCCCCCTCGAGCTGTCCTACGAGGACTTCGACGCGATCGAGCAGGCCGAGTTCGCCACCGCCGCGGAGCTGCCCCTGATCGACGCGCTCCTCGCCGACCCGCTCGCCCTGGACGCGGCTGCTGTCGAACTCACCGGCGAACCGGCGCCCGTCGACGAGGCCGAACGCCGGATCGCCGCCCAGGCGGTGGCCAGGGAGCGGATCGAGACGCAGTTGAAGGAGGCATCGGCGGCCGCGTCGATCGACTACGCCGATTGGCTGGACGAACTCGCTGTAGGTTCGATCATTGAGCGCTGACCTTCCGGGAGGAGCATGTCCGACATGAACCGATCTCGCCCCGTGACGTTGAAGGACGTCGCGGCGCTGTCCGGAGTGTCCGTCCCCACCGCCTCGCGCGTGCTCAACGGCGGTGGCACGGTCTCGGAGGCGACGCGCAAACGGGTGTGGGATGCCGCGGAAGCCCTGGACTTCCGTCCCAACTCGCTCGCGTTGTCGCTCGCGCTGGGCAAGAGCTTCGTGGTGGGCGTGCTCGCCCAGAAGGCCACGGGCAACTTCTCGACGCCGGTGATCACGGGCATCGTCGGCGAGCTGAGCAGGAGAGACGTCGCGGTGCTCGTGTACGACGACGGCGAAGACGCGGACTGCCGGGCGCAGAACGTGCGCACGCTGCAGGCACGGCGCGTGGACGGGGTGATCGTCGTGGGTGACGGCACCGACGTGCCGCTGCCGTCGGTCACCGACGCGTTCACCGTCCCCGTCGTCCACGCCTACGGCGTCTCCGACGATCCGCGCGACACCAGCTTCCTGCCCGACGACATCCAGGCGGGCGAGATCGCCATGCGCCACCTGATCTCGCGCGGAGCACGTCGCATCATGCACGTGACGGCGATGGACTACTCCGGTTCGGTGCGCGATCGCCTCGCCGGGGCCCGCCACGTGCTCGATGAGCACGGCATGGACTTCGTCGCCCCGGTGATGCACGGCGACTGGACGACCCCCTGGGGCTATCACGCCGCCCTCGACATCATCGAACGCGGCGTCGAGGTGGATGCGATCTTCTGCGGGAACGACTACATCGCGATCGGGATCTCCCGCGCCTTCGAACGCGCGGGAATCCGCGTACCCGAGGACGTCGCACTGATCGGATACGACCACTGGACCAAGTACAGCGGCAGCCCCGACCACTCCCTCACGTCGATCGACCCCGAGCTCGATCGGCTCGGCAGCGTCACGGTGGAGGCCCTCCTCTCCCCCGATCCCGCTGCGCGCCCCGGTGGCAAGGTGCGCCGCCCCGTGCATCTCGTCCCCGGCATGAGCACGGGTGAGGTCGCTGCGCTCTGGGACACGGAGTTCACGTTCCCCCCGTCGCCCTGATCGACGCCGGGCGACCGGTCGCGTGACTCCCGGCCGTTGCAGATCCGCGGATGACACAATCTCCCCATGCGCACGATCCTCAACATCATCTGGGTCATCCTGGCCGGCTGGGCTCTCTTCCTCGGGTACGTCCTGGCCGGCATCCTGCTGTGCATCCCGATCATCACGATCCCCTGGGCGATCGCCTCGTTCCGCATCGCCGCCTACGCGATCTGGCCGTTCGGCCGCGAGGTCATCAGCAAGCCGACGGCCGGTGTCGGCTCGTTCCTCGGCAACGTGCTGTGGGTGGTCCTCGCCGGATGGTGGCTCGCGATCGGGCACATCGTCTCCGGCATCCTGCTGTGCATCACGATCATCGGCATCCCGATGGGCATCGCCGACTTCAAGATGGTGCCCATCTCGCTGATGCCGCTCGGCAAGGAGATCGTCTCCACTCGTCGGGGCGCGTTCGACCGGCCCGTCTGAACGCACCTCCGCCTACACTGAGCGGATGGATGCCGCCCGCCTGATCGCCTGGGATCAGGAGCTGCGTACGGCACACTCCCGCCTGCGCGCGGCCCTCGCCGCCACCCGTGAGGCCCTCGCCACGGGAGAGGGCACTCCGGATGCCGCGTCCGAACTCGTGCTCTACTGCATCGGCTTCTGCGCGGCGCTGGACGGCCACCACCGGGCCGAGGACCACGCGCTGTTCCCGGCTCTGCGCGCGGAGCATCCCGAGCTCGGTGGGATCATCGGCAAGCTCATGCAGGACCACTCGATGCTCGCCCACCTCCTGGCCTCGCTGCGCACCGCGGCCGAGCGCGGAGACGACGCGGCATCGATCGGGCGGCACGTCGACGGGATCGCCGCGATCATGGAGTCGCACTTCCGATTCGAGGAGCGCGAGATCCTCACCCCGCTGCGCGCGCTGACGCTCGACGGCGATGTGCGGACCGTGCTCGGCCCGCTCTGAACCCGGCCGTTCCTCCGTCGACGCACTGACGGCTCGGGTCAGGAGCGGAAGAAGGCGACGCCCAGGTCGGGGTGATCGACGAACACGCCGTCGATGCCCTGACGCGCGATGACGCTCCACTCCGCTTCGTAGTCGCCGTACGCACCGCGCCCGCCCGGCCCCCGGAACTCCGGCGCGAGAAACGCGTTCTCCGGCCGACAGGTCCAGGTGAACACCTGCAACCCGCGGGCATGGGCGTCGGCGACGATCGTGTTGCCGCGCTCGAGCAGCATCCTCTTGCTCACGCTGATGCCGTCCACCCGGCCGACGAGGCCGTCGAGGCCCTGCGGGGTGACCGTCGCCTTGTAGCTGAGCGCCTGCTTGCCCTCGACGACCAGACGGTCGTAGGGCCGGCCCGACGCTTCGATCAGATAGATGTACGAGGCGGCGATCCCGCGCTCGCGCAGCTGGCCGAGAACCGTCGACTCGAAGCACTCGACGATCAGGGGCAGCTCTCCCTCGGCCCACCCCGTCTCGCGCAGCTCGCGGTCGATGAGGGGCGCGAGATCGAGACCGATGCTCGCGAAGTAGGTGGCGTGCTTGACCTCGAGCACCACGCCGATCTCCCGGCCGTGCTCCGCCGCCCCTTCGCGCACGATGTCGAGCACGTCGCGCAGACGCAGGATCTGCTGCGCGCCGTCGAAGCTCGCGCTCGACGCCCGCACCTCCGGCAGCCGCTCGCGGATGCGCAGGGTCGACAGCTCGGCCCAGGTGAAGTCCTCACTGAACCACCCCGTCAGTGCCTGCCCGTCGACGCGCTTGGTCGTCTTGCGCTCGGCGAACTCCGGGTGCTCGGCGACGTCGGTCGTGCCCGAGATCTCGTTCTCATGCCGCACGATGAGGACGCCGTCCTTCGTGGCGACGACATCGGGTTCGACCGCATCCACCCCCATCGCGAGCGCGAGCTCGTAGGAGGAGCGACTGTGCTCCGGACGATAGCCGGGCGCACCGCGGTGCCCGATGACGAGGGGAGATTTCCTGGGCACGCTCTCAGCGTAGAACACCCCGGGTGCGTGCCCTCCCGGGTATCGTGGAGGGAAGAGACCTACTACCCCCCTTTGGAGTGAGGCCCACCAATGAGCAACTTCGCTTTCAACAACCCTGCTTTCCAGCAGCAGGACCCGCGCAACGTCGCGACGTACCCGGGCGGACCTCAGGCTGCCCAGGGCGCGCAGAACGCCTCGCTCCAGCACGGGGCGATGGACGCCGCGGCCAACGCACAGCTCGAGGGCATGTACGCCGCCCCTCCTGCCGGTGCCATCGAGACCGACCGCATGTCGGTCGAGGACACGGTCTGGAAGACCGCCGGCCTGTTCGCCATCCTGCTCGTCACCGCCGCGATCGGCTGGGTGTGGACGCTGGGCGGCCTCGATGTCCCTCGCTACGACCCGTACAACCCGCCCGCCGTCAGCATGCTGCCGTGGATCATCGGCGCGCTCGGCGGCTTCGTGCTCGCCATGGCCGTCATGTTCACCTCGCGCAAGAAGGTCCGCCCCGCGCTGATCTTCGCCTACGCGGTGTTCGAGGGCCTCTTCATCGGTGGCATCTCCGCGTTCTTCGAGGTCCGCTGGCCCGGCATCGTCTTCCAGGCGACGCTCGCGACCGTCTCGGTCGTCGGCGTGACCCTGGCCCTCTTCGCGAGCGGCAAGATCCGCGCCTCCAAGAAGGCGACCAAGATCTTCATGATCGCGATGGTCGGCTACCTGGTCTTCTCGCTGCTGAACGTCGTCCTGATGTGGACCGGCGTCAACACGAACGCGTTCGGCATGCTGAGCCAGCCGGTCTTCGGCATCCCGCTCGGCCTCATCATCGGTGTGCTCGTCGTGATCATGGCGGCCTACTCGCTGGTGCTCGACTTCGACCAGATCCAGCAGGGCGTCCGCAACGGCGCTCCCCGCAAGTACGGCTGGCTCGGCGCTTTCGGCATCATGGTCACGGTCGTCTGGCTCTACGTCGAGATCCTGCGCATCATCGCGATCGCACGCGGCAACAACTGACAGCTGCGCTTCACGAGGCCCGTCTCCCCCCGGAGGCGGGCCTCGTGGCATACCCGGGGGTGTGCGCGCAAGGGGTTGGCGCTCGGCTCGCGATGTCGGCAGTGTGGTGGTCACGAAGCCCCGGCACCCTGGGGCTCCCGATCCACAGGAGCTGACCATGAGTTTTCTCGGCTTTCTTCTTCTCGGCCTCATCGCCGGAGCCATCGCCAAGCTGATCCTGCCCGGCAAGCAGGGCGGAGGATGGTTCATCACGCTGCTGCTCGGAGTCGTCGGCGCCCTGCTCGGCGGCTGGCTCGGCAGTCTGATCCTCAACCGTCCGCTCACCGAGTTCTGGGACCTGGGCACCTGGCTCCTCGCCATCGCCGGTTCCATCGTCGTTCTGCTGATCTACGGCCTGATCGCCGGTCGCGGCCAGAAGGTCAACGACTGACACCGGCGAATCAGACGCTCAGCGCGTCGCCCGATGCCCGTCCTCTTCGGCTGCCTCGTGCATCCGAAGGGGGCGGGTCATTTCTCTTCCCCGCGCGACTTCCGCTCCAACAGCGTCCGCTCGCGGTCGTTGCCGGCGAGGCCGGCGGCCACGACGAACTCGCTCCGGGCCTCCTCCTCACGCCCGAGCCGACGCAGCAGCTCACCGCGTGTCGCCGGCAACAGGTGGTAACCGCGCAGCACGCCCGAACTCGACAGCTGATCGATGATGCGCAGAGCGGATGCCGGGCCCGTCGCCATCGCGACGGCAGCCGCACGGTTGAGCTCGACCACGGGAGACGGGGAGAGGCGTCCGAGCGCCTCGTAGAGCAGCACGATCCGATCCCAGTCCGTCTCGTCGACGGATGCCGCCACCGCGTGGCATTCGGCGATCGCCGCCTGCAGGCAGTGCGCCCCGCGGCCACGGCCGAGGGTATCAGCGGTGGCCAGGGACGCACGGCCGCGTGCGATGCGCCCGCGGTCCCAGCGCCGACGATCCTGATCGGCCAGCAGCACCGGTTCGCCGTGCCGATCCACCCGCGCGGCGAACCGCGCGGCCGTCAGCTCCATCAGCGCCAGCAGACCATGCACCTCGGGCTCCTGCGGCATCAGCGCGGCGAGCACCCGACCGAGGCGGATGGCCTCGTCGCTCAGCTCCGGTCGCATCCACTCGGGCCCGCTGCTGGCGGCATGGGCCTCGTTGAAGATCAGATACAGCACCCCGAGGATCGCCCCGATGCGCGGGGAGCGCTCCTCGCGGGGCGGCACATCGAAGGGGGCGTTCGCCGCGGCGAGCGTCTTCTTCGCCCGTACGATCCGCTGCTGCACGGTCGCCGTCGGCACGAGGAAGGCGCGGGCGATCTCCTCGCTCGACAGACCCCCGACCACCCGCAGCGTCAGCGCCACCTGCGCCTCCTTCGAGAGCACCGGATGGCACGCGATGAAGATCAGACGCAGCACGTCGTCGTCGACCGCATCCGGGTCCCACAGAAGGTCCCCTCCGCCGGCCTGCTCCCGCTCCAGGTCGTGAGCGAGCAGGGCGACCCGCTCGTCCAGCCGCTCCTGCCGACGCCATCGGTCGATCGCCTTGCGCTTCGCGACGGCGGTGAGCCACGCCGCCGCGTTGCGAGGAACGCCGTCGACGGGCCACTGCCGCAGCGCATCCACCAGCGCCTCCTGTGCCAGATCCTCCGCCAGCCCGAAGTCACCGACCATCCGGGTGAGGGCGCCGACGATGCGTGCGGACTCGATGCGCCACACCGCGGCGACGGCGCGCTCCGCAGACCCGGTGTCGGGTGCGGAGGGCGCCGTGCCGTCGTGTGGGAACGCAGCCATCACTGCTGCGCGCGCTGAGCGGCGTCCTCGCGCCAGCCCGCTTCCTTCTCGATCCACTCGTTGTCGGCGGGGAAGTCCTCCACGCCGGTGACGCGACGCACTTCGAGGAAGGAACCCGGGCCGAGGGGGGCACGGCTCGCCCACTCCGCGGCTTCTTCGCGGGTCGGGACCTCGACGATCCAGAAGCCGTTGAAGAGCTCCTTGGTCTCACCGTAGGGGCCGTCCGTGACGAGCGGCTTCTCGGTGCTGAAATCGACGACGAAGCCCTCGGCCGCGTCGGTCAGGCCCTCGCCCGCGACCAGCACGCCCGCCTTGATCATCGACTCGTTGTACTTGCCCATGGCTTCGATGACCTGCTCGAAAGGCATGTCCTTGTATGCCTCGACGGCCTCGTCGGTCGCGCGCATGATGAGCATGAACTTCATGATGTTCTCCTTGTTCGTGGGCCGTCTCTCGACCCTCTCATCTCTGACGTCGAACGGGAACGGTACGGATCGACATCATCCCGGAATTTCTCTGAAGAAGTTTCTCGCAGCGGCCCGCGATGCGCGCCACGACGCTCTCGAGCTGCGCGAGCTCGCGCTTCCGGTCGCACGTCCTGTCGCTCCGGGCACGCAGAAGCGACAACGACGCGGGGGGGGTGATCCGTGAGCGTCAGGTGCGTCGGGGGGCGCGTTCGGAGATCGCGTCCGCCGCGATCTCGACGAGGCGATGGTCGCGGCTCTCTTCCTTCGCGGTGATCGTGACGACCGCCCCGTGCTTCTCCGCCACGTAGACGTACTGGCCGTACAGTCCGTCGAGGCGCCACCCCTCGCCCGGACCGCTCCAGGTGGCGATCCCGTAGCGCCACGAGTCTCCGCCCCCGCCCGCGCGGGCCCCGGCCGCATGCATGCCGTCGATCCAGCTTCCGCTCACCAGCTGCTGCCCACGCCAGCTTCCCCGATCGCGAAGGACCCGGCCGATGCGCGCGAGCTCTTCGGTCCTCAGCTCGAGCCCGCTGCCGCCGATGATCCAGCCACGCGGGCACCGGTGCCACTGCGGGTCATGGATGCCGAGGGGATCGAACAGCCGCGGGAGGAGCCAGTCGCGCACGTCGCCGACGAGCGCTCCGAGCATCCGCATCGCGACGTAGGTGCTCGCATCGGAGTACTGGAAGACCGCACCGGGAGCCCGAGTCGGCCGACGCAGCATCTCCTGGGCGAGGTCGGGCCACGGAACCTCCTGGGTGCCGAACCATTCGAAGTCGATGCCGCTCGTCATCGTGAGCAGGTGCCGCAGTGTCACGCTCTCGACCCCCTGGCCGAGCCGCAACGTCGGCAGCGTCTCCGCGACCCGCGTCTCCAAGGACAGCAGCCCCTCGTCCACGGCGATCCCCGCCGCGAGCGCACTCACGCCCTTGGAGACCGAGTACACGTTCACTCGATCGTCGCTGCGCCAGCGATGCTGCGCCGCCTCGTCGCCGATCAGCACATGCACGCCGTAGGCGTTCAGGTTCTCCTCGTCGATCCCCGCGATGATCAGGTCGAGGACGGATGCGGCGGAATTCACTTCTCGAGGCTCGCCGTGGTGCCGCTCACTCCGCGCGACGGGACGGACGCCCGGCGACAGAGGCGATCACGGCGGTGAGGGCGTCGAGCGACCGCTGGGGGCTCCAGGCCGCGGCGACCGACGGCGCCTCGGCGCTCAGAGCCGCGAGCCGGTCGGGGTCGGTCAGCAGAGCACGGATCGCCGCGCCCAGCGCATCGACATCACCGCTGGGCACCAGCACGCCACCGCCCTGTTCCAGCACGTCACGGATGCCGTAGCGGGCGTCGTACGACACGACGGGCGCCCCGTGCAGGAGAGCTTCGACGATCGACAGCGGCTGCCCCTCGTAGGCAGTGGCCGTGACGATGAGGGATGCGCGGTCCAGCACGGTGCCGGGAGAATCGGTGTACCCGGCGAGCAGCACCCGATCACCGGCGCCGAGCTCGTCGATCAGTGCGCGCAGTCGGTCTTCTTCCGGCCCACCGCCCCAGATCTCCATGCGAGTGCCTGGCACGTCCGCGGCGAGGAAAGCGCGGATGGCCTGATCGATGCGCTTTCCCGGGGCGAGGCGACCGAGCACCACGACGAGACCGTCTTCGCGCAGGTCGTCTTGGCCCGTCATCGGGGCGATCGGATTCGGCACCACCACGTGTCGTGCCGACTCCCCGAACCGCGCCACCACGTCGTCGCGCTGCGTGGTGGTGGGCCAGATCACCGCATCGAAACGGTCGGTCAGACGGAACCAGCGCGTCCAGAGCGTGTTCATCGGAGCATCCGGGGTGTACGGCGCCTCGACGTGCATGGTGTGGATCGGGTGCAGGATGCGCACGCGCGGATCGGACCAGTCGGCGATGAGCTCGCCGAGCTGCCGGGACTCGCAGATCACGACGATGAGGCGATCGCCGAACGCGGCCGCCACCTGCTCGAGCCAGGCCCGGTACAGCCCGCGGAACCCGTGCAGCGCTCCCGCCACCGCACCCGCGGCGTCGTAGACGAGGACGGGCTCTTCGGTCAGGTGCCAGTCCGGGTTCCCCGGGATCACCGGGAGCGCCGCGAACGGCCGCCCCTCGGCATCCGCCAGCACGCGGTACTCGACGTCGGGATCAGGGCTGACCGCAGCGTCAGCGGCAGCACGCAGCCAGTCGGCCGCTCCCCCGTCGGGAGCCACGGCCTCATCGAAGAGGTTGCGCATCCGCGACGGGTCGACGAGTGCACCCTGTTCGACGAAGGTCTGTCGGTGCGCAGCGTGATCGGCCGCGGTGCCCGGGTCGAACGTGAGCAGCTGCGGGCCCGCGCCGTCGGCCACACCAGCGGCGGCGAGCTGTCGGGCACGCGTGAGCGTCGCGATCGTGTAGCCACCGTCCATCCCCGGGATCAGCCGGCTGGACAGCACCACGTACTCGGCGTCGGGGAGAACCGGCGCCGTATCGGGGAGCATCGCGCTCCCTACTCCCACTCGATCGTTCCCGGCGGCTTCGACGTGACGTCGAGGACGACGCGGTTGACGTCGCGGACACCGTTCGTGATGCGGTTCGAGATCTTCGAGAGCACGTCGTACGGCAGACGCGTCCAATCGGCCGTCATGGCGTCTTCACTCGACACCGGACGCAGCACGATCGGATGGCCGTAGGTGCGACCGTCGCCCTGCACGCCCACCGAGCGCACATCGGCCAGCAGCACGACGGGGCACTGCCAGATCTCCTGGTCGAGGCCCGCCTTCGTCAGCTCCTCGCGGGCGATGGCGTCGGCCTCACGCAGAATCTCGAGACGGTCAGCGGTGACCTCACCGATGATCCGGATGCCGAGACCGGGCCCCGGAAACGGCTGGCGTCCGACGATCGCCTCGGGAATGCCGAGCTCGCGACCGATCGCGCGCACCTCGTCCTTGAACAGCGCGCGCAGCGGCTCGATCAGCTCGAAGTCGAGGTCGTCGGGAAGGCCGCCCACGTTGTGGTGCGACTTGATGTTCGCGGTGCCCGCACCGCCGCCGGACTCGACGACGTCGGGGTAGAGCGTGCCCTGTACGAGGAACTTCACCGGAGCGCCGCCCGAGGCCTTGGCCTCTGCGACGAGGTCGAGCTGCACCTTCTCGAACGCGCGGATGAACTCGCGGCCGATGATCTTGCGCTTCTCCTCCGGGTCGGTCACACCCTCGAGGTGACCGAGGAAGGTCTCTGCCGCGTCGACCGTGATCAGACGCACACCCGTGGACTCGACGTAGTCGTTCTCGACCTGCTCGCGCTCGCCCTTGCGGAGCAGGCCGTGGTCGACGAAGACGGCGGTCAGCTGATCGCCGATCGCCTTGTGCACGAGAGCGGTGGAGACCGCGGAGTCGACGCCGCCGGAGAGAGCGGAGATGACGCGGGCGTCGCCCACCTGCTCGCGGATGCGCTCGATCTGCTCCGCGATCACGTTGCCGCTGTTCCAGTCGGAAGCGAGGCCCGCGCCCTTGTGCAGGAAGTTCTCCAGCACGCGCTGGCCGTGGTCGGAGTGCTTGACCTCGGGGTGCCACTGCACGCCGTAGAAGCCGCGCTCCTCGTTCGCGAACGCCGCGACCTTGGTCGCATCCGTCGTCGCGAGCACGTCGAAGCCCTCCGGTGCCGTGGCGACCTGGTCGCCGTGGCTCATCCAGACGTTCTGCTGCGCGGGCTGGCCGCCGAGCAGCGTGCCGCCGTCGCCCGTGATGACGGCATCCGTCGCGCCGTACTCGCGCAGGCCGGTGTTGGCGACCTCGCCGCCGAGCGTCTGTGCCATGTACTGGAAGCCGTAGCAGATGCCGAGGGTCGGAACACCGAGGTCGAAGACCGCGGGGTCGAGCTTCGGGGCACCCTCCTCGTACACCGACGAGGGACCGCCGGAGAGGATGATGGCCACCGGGTTCTTGGCGGCGATCTCCGCCGCCGTGGCCGTGTGGGGCACGATCTCGCTGTACACGCCCGCTTCGCGGACGCGACGGGCGATCAGCTGCGCGTACTGCGCGCCGAAGTCGACGACGAGCGCAGGACGCTGCTGGGTCTCGGACTGTTCGGTCAACGGACACCTTCCGGGGCGGGGGCGGAGGCCTCGGCGGCCTCTCTGGTGGCGAGATAGGTCTTGACTTCACGGGCGACGACCGCCTCCATGAAGAACGACAGCAGCGGCACGACGCCGCCGAGTGCGAGCAGGATGAACCGCGGGAAGCGCCAGCGCATCAGGCTCCACATACGGAAGCACGCGAAGAGGTAGACGACGTAGAACCAGCCGTGCGCCACCAGGATGAACAGCGAGAGGTTGAACCCGTCGCCCAGCGAGGTCATCTCGCAGGAGTTGGTCATCGGGGCGAAGAGCGACCACCACTGGCAGTCGGGGCCGGCCAGCACGCCGGCGAACCAGAGCGGTCCCCCGGAGCCTCCCATGAAGAGCTCGAGGTGGATCGGCGTGTACTTCAGCACCATCTCGGTCAGCAGCAGGAGCAGCATGACTCCTGTGATGATCGACGCGATCTGGTAGAACTTCAGCGCACCGCGGATCGCCGGAAAGCTGGCGACTTTCGGTTCGGGCATGCGTCCAGTCTAGCCGCCGGAAATTCGTGTCGAATCCGGCCGCGGAGGCATCGGTCAGGAATCGAGAAGCAGGCTCGAAGCCGCCCTCGTAGCGTCGTCGTCATGAACACCACCATCGATTCCCTCACCCTCGACGTCCCCGATGTGGACGCCGCCCGCTCCTTCTACGCGCAGGCTTTCGACCTCGGCGATCGCCTGCGGTTCCGCGCCGCGGAAGCCGACACCTCCGGCTTCCGCGGGTACACCCTCTCCCTCGTCGTCTCGCAGCCGGCGAACGTGCACGCCCTCGTCGATGCGGCTGTCGCCGCGGGCGCCACCGTGATCAAGCCCGCGTCGAAGTCGCTCTGGGGCGTCGGCGGCACGATCCAGGCACCGGACGGCGCGATCTGGAAGGTCGCCACGTCGGCGAAGAAGGACACCGCTCCCCCGAGTCGCGCGGTCGACGAGATCGTCCTCCTGCTCGGCGTGGATGACGTCGTCGCATCGAAGACCTTCTACGCCGACCGCGGCATCCCGGTGGGCAAGAGCTTCGGGCGCAGCTACGTGCAGTTCGACACGGGAGCGAGCCCGATCGGACTCGGCCTGTACCGCCACGCCTCGCTCGCGAAGGACGCGGGTGTGCCGGCGGACGGTTCCGGGTCGCACCGGATCACGGTCAACGGTGTGCTGGGTGCGGCCGTCGACCCCGACGGCTTCGTGTGGGGTCCGGTCGCGGTGAGCGCCTGAGACGTCGCGTTCACCACCCGTGATGGCGAGCGCGCTCCTCGACAGCCTCTACGAGCCGATCGGCGTACGTCAGGCCGTCGTCGTCCGCGAGGAGGTCGGCGCGCGCGGCCACGAAGGCGGCGGCGACCCCGCCTCGGATACGTTCGACGACATCCCGTGCCGTCTGCGCATCGACTCCGAGCGTTTTGGCCGCTTTCAACCAGTGCGTCATCCCGATGCGTGCCATCACGCGCTCCCCCCCGATGGACACCGCGGAGGGCATCGGCTGATCTCCTCTGTAGAGCGCATTGCTTCCGAGGTCGTAGAGGGGCGCCAACCTCATCTGCGTTCCAGAGTGGATGACAGAGTAGTTCTTGGGATGCGCGTCGGTGTTCGCCGCGGCGCAGGTGAAGACGAGCGATTCGAACAGCTCGTTCGCCGCGCGCCGCTGCTCGGACGGCGCGAACGCCCGCACCACGCGAGCGAACTCCTCCAGCCCGGGGCCGCCGTCGGATTGGTACTTAAGCGCGGGGTCGACGCTGAGCGCCTGCGCAAAATCCTCCTGATGGAGCCGGTGGAGCCGATCACCGGCTTGGACGCGGTCATAGCGCTTCGCAACGAAGACGAAGTCGCCGCGGTCCGTGACCATGAGCCCGTGGTCGGCGACCCGCAGCCCCAGACGACGACCGGCTCTCATGGTCAGGAACTCGTTGACGTCGTGACGGCCACCACGTGCTGCGGGCTTGAGGATATGGGTGGTCGGCGTCGAATCGCGCGGAACACCCCATTGGCCGTCGTCTGAGCGGTACAGCGCGAGCTTCGGTTGCGCACCGGCGAGACTCCAGCGGAACTCGTCGTACCTCTCGGACCAATCGCCCGCGGAATCAACCACGGACGCAACGAGTTCGCCGAGGTCGTCGATGAAATGCACGTCACCCGTGCGCGCCGCAGCATCGTCGGACGCTTCGCCCGGAGGCAACAGCTGGAGCGCACCGGCCGTATCGCGTCCGATGTGTCGGAGGAGACCCATCGGGTTCCGGGGACTCGTGTGGTGCGCAGCAGCGATGGCTTCCAGAGTGGCGGGGTTGTCACTCAGCAGCCCTTGCAGGAACGGTCGTGCTGTCCGGTTGCCGTAATCCGCGCCGGCCACGAGGGGCATCGAAATCGAGAGCGGCGTCGCCACGGGCGACAGATCGTTGTCGTATGTGAAGCTGATCGCGCCACGCGCGTTCTGAGAGAACAGGCCGGCGCGCTGACCGTCGACGAACGCGACCAGATCGCCCTGAGCAGAGGGTCCGGCGTTCATCGTCCGCCCTCCCCCTCGCCCCACAACGCACTCAAATCGAACGAGGAATCGCCTTTTACGGGCTCCTGAACGTTCAGTTGCAGTCCGAGAGACTCCACCACCTGCAGAACTCGGCGAAGCGTCGGGTTGTCGAGGCGCCCGGTCTCCAACTTCACCAGCCAGGGCCTGTCGACGCCGGCCCGCTCAGCGAGCTCCGTCTGACTCCAGCCTTGGCGCAGACGCGCGGTTCTCATGACGGCCCCGAGCTGTCTCGCCGAGTGGAATGGCTGACTCTCCATGACTCCTCCTGCTGTGTGTTTAAACACACTATCGCCTTTGTGTCGTAAAAGTAACACTTCGCTTTGTGCGTTTAAACGCGCTTCTCGGTATGTGGCCTGAAACACACAATCGGGAGAGGAGACGACGAAGGCCGCCGGGATCGCTCCCGACGGCCTTCGCCTGTGTCATCCGTCTACCGGATCAGAACCATTCTTCCCCGATCAGAACCACCGGGTCAGGAGTTCCCAGAGCCAGTCGAGGATCGCGCCGAGAATGCCGCCGGCGCGGTTGACGGTGACGGTGGCGGTCGCCGCGTCTCCATCGGCCTGCGACGCCGCGACGGTGTACTTGCCCGACGGCGCGCTCTTCGGCACGGTGACCGAAGTGCTGAACGTGCCGTCGGCGCCCACCTGGACCGTGCCGACCGGAACCGGCTTGCCCTTCTTCGGACGCAGTTCGATGCTCACCGTCTCGCCGGGCACGTAGCCTTCACCGGTGATCTTGAGGCTCTTGCCCGCGGTCACCTTGGACGAGCCGAGGGCGATGGTGCCCGCGAACTCCTCTTCACCGGCGATCGTGAACGGCACCTGCACGGTCGTCCCCGTCCCCGCGACGGCGACGGTGAGCAGCTGCTCGCCGAAGACGCCCGACGGAACCGTGAAGGTCAGCGCGGCGCGCCCGCCCTCGTCGGTGGTGTCGACGACGGCCGGGTCGACCGCGCCGGCCGCGAGCTGCGTGCCGCCGAGCGACAACGACACCTCTCCCGGAGCCGGCTCACCCGCGCTGAACGCCAGCGAGGAGAGCGACACGGTCACCTGGTCGCCGGCGCTGTAGCCGTCGGCATCCGCGGGGCTGACCGCCACACCGACGGCACGCTGGGCGGCATCGGGGCTCGCGGTCTTGTTCGCGTCGAACCAGTCGACCATCGACTGCAGGTCGATCTTGCCGGTGTCGCGCTTGCCCGTGCCCTCCTTGAAGGTGAAGAAGTTGTCCCCACCCGCCGCGAGGAACGAGTTGGCCGCGACCGTGTAGTTCGCCGCGGGGTCGAGCGCTGCGCCGTTGAGCGTGATCGACGTGATCCTCGAACCCTGTGCGGCGGCGGGGTCGTAGGTGTAGACCAGCCCCTCCGAGACACCGAGCTTGAGGAACGGACGAGCCGAACCTGCCGGCTGCCACTGCTCCTCGAGCACGCCCTTGAGCTGCGCACCCGTGAGCGTCAGCGTCACCAGCGTGTTGGCGAACGGCTGGACCGTCGCCGCCTCGCGGTAGGTGACGTTGCCGTCGGGGTCGGATGCTCCGGCCGACGCGTACGTGAGGTTCGCACGGATTCCACCCGGGTTCATGATCGCCACATCGGCGCCCGTGGACCACTTCTGCACATCGGCGACGAAGTTGCCGATGGTGGACTCGCCACCGCGGTTCTCCGTCTTCCCGTCGCTCTGGCGTGCCCGGTTGAAGTCGGCGGTGATGTCTCCGACCTTGATCGCGCCGAGCACATCGGCCTCGGCCTTCGCCTTGGCGACGATGTCGGCCACCTCGGGGACGGCCGGGTACAGCGGCTTGCCCGCAGCGGTGAGGGGCTTGATCTCATTGGTGATCGAGATCAGGTCCTTCGTCTCAGGGTCGACCTTGATGTTCATCAGGCCCAGGTTCTCGCCGTACTGCCCCGCCGAGACGACCGGACGGCCGTCGATCACGTGGTTGTACGCGAGGTGGGTGTGCGCCGAGACGATGGCGTCCACGTCGTCATCGACGCCGTAGACGATCTCGCCGAGGGGCGAATCCGGGGTGATGCTCGACAGCTCGACGCTGGATGCGCCCTCGTGCACGAGCAGGATGACGACATCCGCCTCTCCGTTGGACTCGTCGCCGTCGCGCAGGTCGTCGGCCACCGCGTTCACGGAGTCGACGATGCTGCGGACTTCGAGGTCCTTGATGCCCTCGGGCGAGACGAGCGAGTCGAGGTCTTCGGTGACAGCACCGACGAAGCCGACCTTCACGCCGTCGAGTTCCTTCACCCAGGCCGGGGCGAGCGCGGGCTCGCCGGTCTCGGTGACGAACACGTTCGACGAGATGTACTCCCAGTCCGCGCGTCCCTGCACGCGGTCGCGAAGGTCCTCCCAGCCCTGGTCGAACTCGTGGTTGCCCGCCGCGCTGACATCCAGACCGGCCGCGTTGAGCGCGTCGATCGTCGGGTTGTCGTCGTTGATGAACGAGGTGAACGTCGAGGCGCCGATCAGGTCGCCGGCACCGGCGAAGATCGTGTTCGGGTTCGCCTCGCGGAACTGCTTGACCGCACCGGCCAGGACCGCTGCACCGGCGGCAGCGCCGTCGGCCTCGATCCGACCGTGGAAGTCGTTCACCGTGACCACGTCGATGCTCACCGGGGGGATCTCCGAGGAGACGCCGACGATGATCGGGTCGTGGTCGCTGGAGCGGTAGGGCGTTCCCTGCTCGGTGGCGCCGAACGCGTAGCCGCGGTCGCTCCACTCGGGCGAGTTGATGCCCCACACTCCGGCGCCCGTGATCGACGAGGCGAGCGACGGCGACGCGATCACGTGGTCGAGCGAGCCGAGCTCGCCGTCGAACGTGTACGTGTACTGACCGGAGGCCTTGTCGGCGACGAGGTCGCTCCACCCGTTCGACGTGAACACGTCGATCGGGTCTTCCTTGCCGTAGGCGTTGAAGTCGCCGATCAGCAGCATGTCGCCGCTGCCGGTCGTCTCCTCGAGCTGAGCGGTGAAGGCGAGGATCGCGTTCGCCTGCTTCACGCGGTCGGCGTTGAAGAAGCCCTGGCCGTCGGCCGGCTCCGCGCCGGCGCCCTCGGGCGGCGACTTCGACTTCAGGTGGTTCGCCACGACCGTGACGACGCGACCGTCGATGTCGAACGCCTGCGCGATCGGCTCGCGGGCGTTGCCCCACACGGTCTCGTCGGTGACGGTGATGCTGTCGCCGACACGCTTGACGGCATCCTTCTTGTAGATGATCGCGTTGGTGATGAAGTCGGTCGTCGCCGCGTCGTTCAGGGCGGCGGGCGTGGGCACGTAGCCCCACACGTCGCTGCCCGCATCGGCGTTGAGCCCGGCGACCAGATCCTTGAGGGCCGTGTCGACGGGCTTGCCCAGCTTCACCGAGTTCTCGATCTCCATGAGCGAGACGATGTCGGCGTCCAGACCGTTGATCGCCGCGACGATCTTGGACTTCTGGATCGCGAACTGCGCCGCGTTCGCCGCACCCCGGGCGTTGGAGTTCTCGCTCTTCAGCGTCGTGAAGTAGTTGTAGACGTTGAAGGACGCGACCTGGACGTCGCCACCCACGGCCGGTGCGCTCTCGGTGCGCGGGTTCGTCGCCGTGAAACCGACCTTGAGGTCGGCGGACGAAGAGTCGTCGATCGGCACGACCGGCTGCAGACGCCAGTCGTTGAAGCCCCACTGCAGCACATAGCCGTTGTCGCCGAAGTCGACGGTGTCGCCGTTGCGGACCACCGTGTCCTTCGCGAAATACGGCTGCTCACCGGGGTGTCCGCTGTTGGACACCTGGATGGACCAGCCGTCGTCGAGCAGGACGCGGTTGGCGCGGTTGGCCGCGGCGATCGCTGCCGCCTCGTCGCCGGGACGGGTGGTCTCGGTGCTCTTCACGGCGAGGGCGTCACCGGCGTTCAGCCACAGCGTGCCGAAGTTGAACAGCTGGTGGCTGGAGGCGAGACGGTAGGTCCCCTCCGGAGCCACGTACATGTTCTCGAACTGCTCACGGTCGGCGCCCTGCACCGTCGCGGGCAGCGGCGTGACGGCGGGAACCCCGACGCCGGCGCTGACGACCGCGACATCGGCGGCCGCGGCCGGGTTGATCTGCGTCTGCCCGAAGTACTCGCTGACGGAGCCCGTCACCGAGACGAGGTCGCCGATCGCGAGGGTCGGGGTCAGGGCGTTCAGGAACACGAACACGCCGTCCGAGGCACCGGGAGTCGCATCCGTCGCGCCCCCGGAACCCTGGGTCTGGATGACGATGCCCTTGTAGCCGCCGGTGCGGTAGTCGGCGGTGACGACGCCCTCGACCTGCACGGTCTGGCCGTTCAGCGGGGAGACGTCGGTCGTGCCCTGGACCTCGGCGATGGTGGCCTTCGTCGGATCCGTGCCCGGACCTGTGCCCGGATCGGTCTCGCCGGAGTTCTGCGGGGTGATCGTGGGCGAGAGCGTGAAGTCGGCGCTGTTGACGTCGGTGTCGACGCCGCCGGTGCGGTTGAGCGACTTGACGTCGGTGTTGCCCGTCGGCGCGGTGGCCGCGGTGCCCTCGAAGGTGTTGGAGGTGCCGTAGCCGAGCAGGTCGACCACACCGTCGACGCCCACGACCGAGCCGGGGGTGAGAGTCACCGCCGCCGTGCCCTCGACGAGCGCGAGCGTGCCGTTGGTGCCGCTCGGGGTCAGGGTGCTGACGGCATCCGGGGCGGGCAGCTCGGCGCCGTTCGCCCCGTTGCTGTTGCCCTGCACCAGGTAATAGCCGCCGGCCGGGATGACTCCGGTGAGCGGAGCGACGCCGTTGAAGGCGGCGGAGCCGGTCGCCGATCGATACTGCAGCGACATCCCGTCGAGGGTGATCGGGGCCGAGGTGGGGTTGTACAGCTCGACGAACTTGTTCTTGAACGCCGCTCCCGCACTGCCGCCGGAGAGATACGCCTCGTTGATCACCACCCCCGTACCCGTGGTGTCGGCTGCGGCGGGAACGGCGGCCAGCGAGCCGAGGCTCAGCGCGGCGACGCAGGTCACGGCGAGAGCGCCGATGCGCCCCCGACTTCTACGGTGTGAGACGGGAGCCATGCGGCTCTCGCCATCTGGAGCGGACATCATCGGTGCTGTCTCCTCGATCGGGTTCGACACTGCTCAGGACTGTCACGGCACACAGGGGAAACTCCCAGCATGCTCACATGGTGCGAGCATACGGAGCGGTCCGGACATCCTCAACGGAGTTTTCCGATTCGTCATCCAGCGCTCACCGGATGGCCGGAACGACCCCTGACGAAGGTCTCTAGTGGGGCAGCACGGCGCACAATTGCGCAGGGAATCGCGCGCGGATGCGCGTGCGGTCAGACCGTTCCGGCCGCGGCCTCGTCTTCGAACTCCTCGACCTCGCGTTCCCAGGCGTCCTTCGCCAGGCGGTACCAGAGATAGAACGCGAAGCCGGCGAAGATCGCCCACTCGACCGCATAGAAGACGTTGAGCCAGTTGACCGGCGATATCTCCTCAGGTGCGGGCGACGAGATGTCGACCAGCCCGGCCGTCGCGGTCGTCGAGGCCAGGTACGGGCGATAGACGTCGAGCTCCTCGATGTCGTGCCAGCGGCTGAGCAGTGCGGCCGGCGACATGCGATCCAGCTGGGCGGGATCGGAGTGCGGCGGCACCCGAGGACCCTCATCCGAGATGATGCGTCCGGTGACGGCGACCTCGGAGCCGTCGGCACGCGACTCGAGCTCCTTCACCGCCGCGTCGGCGGTCTTCCGGTCGGGCGCCCAGCCGATCGCGACGGCGATCGAGACACGCTCATCGACCCGCAGCTGACCGGTCACCCAGTAGCCCTGCACATCGTCGTTGAAGCGACTCGACACGACGATGAAGTCCTCGGGGACCCAGGCGCCGGATGTCTCGACGCGCTGTCCCACGAGCGGCTCGGGAAGGTACTCCCCCGGCTCGAGGACTTCCGCGAGCTGCTGCACCTGCTCGGTGGCGCCGGGGGCGGGCGGATCGGTCTCGATCGCGCGCTCCAACTGCCACTGCCCGAGCCAGGCGAAGACGCCGGCGACGAGAAGGCAGAGCAGGAGCATCCCGATCCAGCGTCCCCGGAGCATGACCTCACGGAGAGTCGGGGGGAACGGTGCAGGAGTGGTCACGGTGGAGCGCAGGACCTCAGGCCTCGTAGGGCGCGAGCACGACCTCGACCCGCTGGAACTCCTTGAGATCGGAGTACCCCGTGGTCGCCATCGACTTGCGCAGCGCGCCGATGAGGTTCGCCGTGCCGTCTGCGACGGGCGCAGGACCGTAGAGGATCTCCTCGAGCGTGCCGATACCGCCGACCTCGACGCGGTGGCCGCGCGGCAGCTTCGGGTGGTGCGCCTCGGGGCCCCAGTGGAAGCCGCGGCCGGGTGCGTCGGTGGCACGGGCGAGTGCGACGCCGAGCATGACCGCGTCGGCACCCATCGCGAGAGCCTTGACGATGTCGCCGGAGGTGCCGACGCCGCCATCGGCGATCACGTGCACGTAGCGGCCGCCGGACTCGTCGAGGTAGTCGCGTCGTGCGGCGGCGACGTCGGAGACCGCGGTCGCCATCGGCGCGTGGATGCCGAGGGTCGCGCGTGTGGTCGACGCCGCTCCCCCGCCGAAGCCGACGAGCACACCGGCGGCGCCCGTGCGCATCAGGTGGAGGGCTGCCGTGTAGGTCGCCGCACCGCCCACGATGACCGGGACGTCGAGGTCGTAGATGAACTTCTTGAGGTTGAGGGGCTCGGCGACGCTCGACACGTGCTCGGCAGAGACCGTGGTGCCGCGGATCACGAACAGGTCGACGCCGGCGGCGGCGACGGTGTCGTAGTACTCCTGGGTGCGCTGCGGGGTCAGGGACCCGGCGACCGTGACGCCGGCCTCGCGGATCTCGGCGAGACGGCTGGTGATGAGCTCGGGCTTGATCGGCTCGGAGTACAGCTCCTGCATCCGCACCGTGGCCCGGGCGTCGTCGAGACCCGCGATCTCCGCCAGCAGCGGCTCGGGGTTCTCGTAGCGCGTCCACAGACCCTCGAGGTCGAGCACGCCGAGACCGCCGAGCTGACCGAGCATGATCGCCGTCTGCGGGCTGACGACCGAGTCCATCGGCGCTCCGAGCACCGGGATCTCGAAGCCGAAGGCATCGATCGTCCACGCGGTCGACACGTCCTCCGGGTTGCGCGTGCGCCGGGAAGGCACCACCGCGATGTCATCGAACGTGTACGCGCGACGCGCGCGCTTTCCTCGGCCGAGCTCGATCTCCATGGTCACCCCACCAGCCTACCCGGCGGTCGGACGCCGCCGTGCTGGGAGACTGGATCCGAGCCCGGGAGGCAGCATGAAGACGGAGTCCGCGGATGTCGTGGTCGTGGGAGGCGGCGTCATGGGCCTCGCGGCGGCGTGGGAGCTGACCAGACGGGGCCTCCGACCCGTGGTGCTGGAGCGCTTCGCGCGCGGCCACCGCGAAGGCGCATCGCACGGCGCGACCCGCAACTTCAACAACGCCTATGACGAGGAGCACTACCTCGACCTGCTCGTGCGCGCTCGCGCCGGGTGGGATGCGCTCGGAGAGGTCGACGGCGAACCGCTCCTGCGGCTGCACGGGCTCGCCACCCACGGAGGGCTCGATCTCGACGCGGTGCAGAAGGCACTCGATGCCCATGGCATCCGGTCCGACATCCTCTCCCGCGCCGACGCGCGTGCGCGGTGGTCGGGCATGCGCTTCGAGAGCGACGTGCTGTGGTCGGCGGATGCCGGCGTCGCGCGTGCGGCCGAGACGCTGCGGGAGCTGGAGCGGCGGATCGTCACCGGCGGCGGCGAGGTGCGCTGGAGCACGCCGGTCGCCCACATCGGGGAGGCCACCGACGGCGTCGTGCTCGTCCTCGCCGAGGGCGGTCGGATGCGCGCGGACACCGTCGTCGTGACGGCGGGCGCCTGGACCTCGAAGCTCCTCGCGCGCTTCGGCCTGCCGCGGCTGACCGTCACCGAGGAGACGCCGGCGCACTTCCGACCGCTCGGCGAGGCGACCTGGCCGTCGTTCAACCACTATGCGGATCCGGCCGCGCACCCCGCGACCGTGTACGGCATGCCGACGCCCGGCGAAGGGGTCAAGGTGGGCTTCCATCGCATCGGCGACGAGATCGACCCCGACGCCCGCCCGCACGTGCCCACGCATCAGCGAGCCCTGGCGGACTATGTCCGGGAGTGGGTGCCGGGCCTCGACGCCGAATCCGCCGTGCCGATCAGCTGCACGTACACGTCGACCGATGACAGCACGTTCGTGCTCGACCGTCGGGGACGGATCGTCGTGGGAGCGGGGTTCTCCGGGCACGGCTTCAAGTTCGCGCCGGGCGTCGGCGGGATCCTCGCCGACCTCGCGACGGACACCGCCGCGCGCGCCGCCGCGCCGTTCCGCCTCCCCTGACCCCCGCCGGGCGTCGAGGGGCGCCTTCAGCCGATGCGCGCCACGCGTTCGGCTTCTCTCGCGGCGACGATCCTGCGCAGCCCCGAACTCGAGAAGCGGTGATCCCTTCCATTGAAGTACAGATCGATCCCGCTCTCCTCGCAGTAGGCGCGCCCCGTGAACTCGCTCTCACGGTATTCGTCGCCGATGATGCGCACGTCCAGCTTGAAGGAACGGAGGATGTCCTCCAGGTCCTGCTCGGTGGAGTAGGGAACGATCTCGTCGACGTATTGGCACCCGCGCAGCTGGATGTAGCGTTCCACCACCGTCTGCGTCGGGGCGTTCTTCTCCGGGCGATCGAGCGTCGGATCCATCTGCAGGCCGCAGATGAGGTAGTCGCACTGCCGCTTCGCCTCCGCGAGCATCATGATGTGCCCTGCGTGCAGCAGGTCGAAGGTGGAGAAGGTGATGCCCACGCGAGGACCGGGGTTGTAGTCGTGACTTCTGGTCATCGCGCCATCGTACGCGGAGGGCACGCATCGGAGCTCGCGCTCTCGCCGTCCCCCGATGCGTGATCCCCACCCGGCGTCAGCGAGCGCGCGCCACCCGCTTCTCATCCCACACCGGCGCGTCGGATTCGTAGACCTCGCCGTCCGACCCGAACACGAGGTATCGGTCGAACGATCGGGCGAACCAGCGGTCGTGCGTGACGGCGAGCACGGTCCCCTCGAAACGTGCGAGGGCCTGTTCCAGTGCCTCCGCCGACTCCAGGTCGAGGTTGTCGGTCGGCTCGTCGAGCAGCAGCAGTGTCGCTCCGGAGAGTTCCAACAGCAGCACCTGGAATCGCGCCTGCTGCCCGCCCGAGAGCGAGTCGAAGCTCTGCTGCGCCTGCCGCACGAGTCCGTAGCGGTCGAGTGCGGAGCTCGCGGCGTCACGCGGCATCCCGGCACGACGGTCGTCGCCCCGGTGCAGGATCTCCAGGAGCGTGCGCCCCACGAACTCCGGATGCGCGTGCGTCTGTGCGAACAGCCCGGGCACGACGCGCGCGCCGAGCGTGGCCGTGCCGCTGTGCTCCACCGTGCTCAGCTGCTCTCCCGTCGAGGTCACATGACCGAGTGTGGAATCGGGATCGCTGCCGCCGCGGGCGAGAAGCCTCAGGAAGTGCGACTTGCCCGAACCGTTCGACCCGAGCACCGCGACCCGGTCGCCGTACCAGACCTCGGCATCGAACGGACGCATGAGCCCCGTGAGCTCCAGACGCTGCGCCACCACGGCGCGCTTGCCGGTGCGGGCGCCGCGCAGGCGCATGTCGAAGTCCTGCGCGGGCGGACGCTCCTCGGGAGGCCCCGCCTCCTCGAACTTGCGCAGGCGCGTCTGCGCGGCCTGATACCGGGATGCGAAGCCGTCGTTCGCCGAAGCCTTCACCTTGAGGTTCGCGACCAGGGTGCGCAGCTTCTCGTGCTGCTCGTCCCACCGCCGCCGCAGCTCGTCGAGCCGGTCCATCCGATCGGTCCTGGCCTGCTGATACGTCGAGAACCCCCCGCCGTGCACCCACGCCGTGGCGCCGGCGCCGCCGGGTTCGAGAGTGATCAGTCGGTCGACCGCGCGTGCGAGCAGCTCGCGATCGTGCGACACCAGCAGCACGGTCTTCGGCGTCTGGCGCAGCTGCTCCTCGAGCCACCGCTTGGTGGGGACGTCGAGGTAGTTGTCCGGCTCGTCGAGCAGCAGCACCTCGTCGGGTCCGCGCAGCAGGGCCTCGAGCGCGAGCCGCTTCTGCTCGCCGCCGGAGAGGGTGGTGAGGTCACGATACCTCGCCCGTTCGTACGGCACCCCGAGCGCGGCGACGGTGCACTGGTCCCAGACGGTCTCGTGCTCGTAGCCCCCGGCATCCGCGTACTCGGCGATGGCGGAGGCGTACGCCATCTGGGTATCGTGCTCGTCACGTTCGATCAGCGCGTTCTCCGCAGCCTCGAGGGCTTCGGCCGCCGTGCGGATGCGCGCGGGGGCCACACGCACCAGCAGCTGGTGCACGGTCTCGCCCGCCTCGCCGTGGCCGACGAACTGATCCATGACTCCGAGACCGCCGTCGATCGTCACGACGCCGTCGTCGGCGGCCTGATCGCCGCGGATGATGCGCAGCAGGGTGGTCTTGCCTGCGCCGTTCGGGCCGATCAGCGCACTCGTCGAGCCGGCGCCGACACGGAACGTCGCCTCATCGAGAAGCGGTCTGCCGTCGGGAAGCGTTAAGGAGACGCTGGATACATCGATAGAGCTCACGGTGCGTGGCCGTCCTTCCGCCCGCGCATGCCGAGCCGACCAGGCTATCAGGTGGAGCGGCCAGGCTCCGAACCGCTCTCAGGTGAGGGCGCTCGACGTGGGCACGGGAGCGGCGAAGAGATCCAGCACCGGGCAGTGCGCGTCGACGACCGCACGCAGGTTCTCATACTGCTCGGCACTGTTCGGCCCCGCGATGTCGACCGATACGCGGACATCGTGGAATCCGGCCCGCCCCGACTCGTCGATGCCGAACAGCTTGCGCACATCCAGGCCACCCTCCGCCGTGATCTCGATCTCGTCGATCGTGAGTCCGAGCGCCTGGGCATAGAGGCGATACACGACCACCTGACAGGAGATGAGGGCGCCCAGCGCGTACTCGACGGGGCTCGCCGCCACGTCGTCGCCGGCGAGCGCACCGGGCTCGTCGACGAGGAAGCGGTGCTTCCCCGCGCGGATCTCGGTGGCGACGGAGCCGATGCCGCGTCCGCTGACCCGGTAGGTGAGCTGGGCGTTCGTGTCGTCGGCGGCGATCCGCTCGTTCCATGCGGTGCCGGCGTCGGTGAGCCGCTGCGCGCGTTCGGCCGGAGTGACGTCGGCGATGCCCGCGAGCTGGTCCTGGAGAAGAGTCATGGCCCGACCGTAGCGATCGGGCCGACTGCTGCGCCCGCGCACCGTCACGCGGCTTCACAGCCCGACACGAAGCGTCATCGGAGGGATCAGTCGGCGCGGGTCACGCTCATCAACACCTCGGTGCGCGGAGCGGCGGGCAGGACGAATCGGAATTCCGTTCCCACACCCTCCTGGCTCGTCACATCCATCGTGCCGCCGTGCGCCAGCACGATCGCCCGGGTGATCGTGAGCCCGAGGCCCACTCCCGGGACCGCGTTGCGCGTCGCGGTCGATGCGCGGAAGAAGCGGGTGAACAGCATGCCCTGCTCATCTTCGGGGATTCCGACGCCGGTGTCGGCGATCGAGAACTCCACTCCCCCGTCGACGGCCCGCACACCGGCGGTGACGTTTCCGCCCCGTGAGGTGAACTTGATGGCGTTCGACAGCAGGTTGTCGATGGCCTGCCCGACCCTCCCGGCATCGACGAGCACGGGGAGCGCGTCCGCCCCGACCTCGGCCACGAGCTCGATCCCCTCGCGCTGGGCGTGCGGCCCCGCCGACACCACGGCGGATCGGACCAGCTCGGCGACGTCGGCCTCCTCCCGCTCGAGCGGGAAGCGTCCGGATTCGACCTGGGCCGTGAACAGCAGATCGCCGACGAGGTTGAGCAGTCGCTGCGCGTTGCGCTCGATGATCCCGACGAACTCCTGCTGGTCCGCGGTGAGCGGCTGCGCCGGGTCGTTCTGGAGCAGGTCGAGGAAGCCGATGATGGCGCTGAGCGGTGTGCGGAGTTCATGGGAGATCATCCCGACGAACTCGTCCTTCATGCGTGCGACCTCGACGGCCCTGGTCTCATCGGTGAGCACGAACAGGTAGCCCTGCTGGGCGCCGGCGCCGTCCTTGTGCGGGCTCACGGTCACGCGCGCGGGCACCGTCGTCCCTCCCGCCGTGACCACCTCGATGTCGCCGTCGACCGTGAGACCGGCATCGGCCTGCGCGAAGAGGGCCTTGATTCCGGGCGAGAGATCGGCGTACCCCGGCGGGAGCTCGGCGGTCGACGGCGGGGGTTCGGCGTTGTCGACAGCCAGCATCGACAGGACGGCGGTCGAGAAGAATCGATCGATCCGCACATCCCTGAGCGCCTCGTCGACCGAGAGCCCGAGCAGGCGCACCGCCCCCGGATTCCATGCCGTGACCCGGCCGCTGCAGTCCGTCGCGATGACCGCCTGCGCCGTGATCGACGACCAGAGACTCTCGAACGAGTCGAGGAGTTCGCGGTACTGGCGCTCCTTGTCGCGCAGCTGCACGATCATCGCGACGTTCTCGGACAGGGCCCTGGTTCGTTCCGCCACCAGCTCCTCCGCCTGCTCGACTCGCAGGCGCTGCTGCCGGGAGAGCTGGTTGATGACCGCGGCGACGGCCGAGAACACGAGGGGGCCCACCACTCCACGCAGCCACTCGACAGAAGTCTCCGGCGGGTCGGTGAAGTACGGCATCAGCAGGGCGATCGAGGTGAGCCCGCCGACGACGAAGACCCAGCGGATGCCCGGCGCCGCAGCCAGCCAGACCACCGGCAGGAGCACGAGGGACGAGAAGAGCGAGGTCGCCCCGCCCGTGCCCGTGCGGAAGAGGCCGAAACCGACGATGTCGACGATGGGGATGAGGAGCACGGCCCATCCGTCGTGCACACCGCGCGCCGTGAGCACGGCAGCCAGGACGGTGGCCGCGAGCACGACCGCCACCCCCGCGAGCGCCGCGGCGGCGTGCGTGATCGGCAGATCCGGGACACCCCAGGTGAGCGCCACCGCGATGACCGTCGCGACGAGCGTCGGCAGCTGCTTGAGCAGCGGGGTCGGGTTGTCGAAGACCTGATACCAGCGGTTCTCCGCACGGTCGAGAGGTGTGGCCCTCATCGTCCCACCTGCTCCACGATCCGATGCAGGTCCGCTCCCGTGATCGGCTTCGGAAGCGCGGCATCGGCCGGCGGGTAGTCGGCGGCGTCGAGCACGGAGCTGATCACGAGGAAGCAGTCCGGGAACCGCTCCTGCACCAGTCGCGCACATGCCTGCCCTGAGATCCCCGGGAGGAGGAGGTCGAGCACAGCCAGCGCGGGATCGATGTCGGGGAACGCCGCGATCGCCGACTCCGCGTCACGGGCGATGAAGACGTCGTAGCCCTCGCGATCGAGGTAGCGGCGCAGCAGCGCCGCCTGATCGGGGGCGTCCTCGACGACCAGGGCCAACGGCCTCCCGGTCATCGAAGGAGCAGCTCTCGCACGACGACGATGACGGCGACGACGGCGAGGGCGAGGATCGCCTGCGGGATGAGCCGCCGCTCCCGTCGGGCATCCGCGGCGATCTCCTCCCGCTCGCTGTCGGGTGACGGTGCTGCGGTCATGAGTCGACACGTCCGATCTTCTCGGTCTTGATCCAGGAGGCGTCTGCACGACGCCATTCTTTGATGTAGGAGTCCACGGTGATGGCGCACAGCAGGGAACCGTACCCGCAGATGTAGAGGAGCAGTCCGGCGAAGAACCTGCCACCGGGAAGAGGCTCCACGGCGCGCGCCAGCCAGATCCCGAGCATTGAGATCGGCCCCCACAGGTAGAAGATCACGGCCCAGACGATGCGCGACTGATCGGTCACGGCCAGTCCGAGCGCGGTGAGGGCCGCCTCGAACGCCCACGGGAACAGCGCGATTGCCATCAGGATCAACGCACCGAGTCCGGGGAACATGATCGCCTCGCGCCACGAATGCCGCCCCGTCCGAGGATCCAGCTGGACCGAGTACAGCATCGAGAACAGATAGATGCAGGCCGCCGCGATCCACATGAATCGGAACACGAACTCCGCGATGTCGCTGTGCAGGAGGAGAAGCGCGAGCATGCCGGCCGCCGCCAGGAGCATGAAGGCGGGGAGCAGGAGGATGGTGAACCAGGCGAGCCCGAACCCGAAGCTGCCCAGGTTGTGCTCGCGGCTGGGGCGGAACCAGAGGCTGCGATAGATCGAAGTCAGCTGCACGTTGCCCCGCGCCCAGCGCAGCCGCTGCTTCCACAGGCTGTCGATCGTGCGCGGCTCCTCGGCCAGTACCACCGCGTGGGGCTCGAACACCATCCGTCGTCCGTGCAGCTGCCCCTCGAACGTCGTCATGGTGTCCTCGGCGAGAGTGCCCGTGGGGATCCGTCCTCCGATCGCCTCGAGATTGGCTCGCGAGTGCAGCTGTGCGCCTCCGGCGAGGCAGGCGATCGCGCCGCCCACGTTCTGCACACGGCGGGCCGAGAGCTGCCCGATCACGTATTCGATCGCGATGAACCGTGTGAGGTAGTTGCGGTCGCGACTGCCCTCCGCGATGTAGGCGGTGACGGCCCCGACCTTCTCGTCCGCGAGATGCCTGCTGAGCTTGCGCAGCGAGTCGCGGGCGAAGATCACGTCGGCGTCCATGATTAGCACCGCCTCGGTCCAGGGATCGGCGAGGACCACGTCGAGACCGTGGTTGAGCGTGTGCGCCTTGCCCTCGCCGCCCTTCTCGCGCCGCAGGTGCGCGACGCGACCGGGGTGCGCCTCGGCCTTCGCGGCGACGATGGCCGGGGTGTCATCCGTGGAGGCGTCGTCTACGACGAAGACCCGCAGGCGCTCGGCCGGGTACTCCAGCTGCAGTAGCCGCTCGATCGCCGGGCCGATCACGAGACCCTCGTTCCAGGCCGGGATGATGACGGCGACGTTCGGGTGGTACGGCGCCGCCTTGGCGTAGTGGTTGCGGAAGGCATGCAACGGCAGCAGCAGGAACTGCAGACCGGTGTTGATCACCGGCAGCGTGCCGACCAGGACGCAGATCAGGAGGAGGATGACCAGCGCGCTCTCCAGCCAGGTGAGGTCGGCCATCAGCGGGCCTCCACCGCGGCGAGAAGCGGGATGACACGCGAGTACCTGCCGACCTCCGCCGCCTCGTGGCTGTCTGTGGAGGCGACGATCTCGCCGCCCGCTCGGCGAAGCGCCGTCAGAGCCTCTGCTCCCGGGCAGCCCCACTTCTCGTTGACCTCGACGAGCGTGCCCGTCGCGGCGGCCGCCCGCGCCCAGGCCGCGGTCCGCTGCACCCCCAGGTCGGTCTCCGACAGGCCGATCTTCGGCAGGATCGAGAAGCAGTGGGCGAGCTGGTTTCCGGGATGCCGGTGCATCGTCGCGATGAGCGCCTCGACGAGCTGGTCGAGGACGTCGTCGATCGCCCAACCCGCAGCGATCCGCTCGCGCACGACGGTCGGGCCGAGGGGCCCGTCCGCACCGGGGAACTGATGGTCGGCGATGAGGATCCGATCGATGCCGTCCGGAAGGGCCGGCAAGTCGAGCGCGCCGGTGACATCGAGGATCTTCGCCTCGACGCCGGTGAGCACGGTGAGCCCGTCCGGCACCCGGAGCGCACGGACGGCCGCGAGATACTCGGGCACCCACGTGGTGCTCTGCCGCACGTGGTCGACCAGGCGCAGGGTGGTGAGCCCGGCGTCCATCGCCGCGTCCACGTTCTGGGCGAGCGTGGAGACGGCGTCGTCGGAGAAGGTCGAGTGGACGTGGTGATCGCCGCGAAGCTCCTCGTGGCTCACAGCTCCTCCTGATGCCCCGCATGGTCGGAGACCAGCACCTCGTCGATCTCGACGATCACGTCTTCCAGGAAGCGCACGGATGCGACCTCGCGGAAGGGGATCCGCACCGGCAGCTCGCGCCCCAGGAACAGGTCGGCCACGAGAGAGGGGATGTCGACGCCGGCCGCGATGGTCAGTGGCAGCGCGCCGGGGAACCGCGGGTTGACCTCGAGGAGAACGGCGCGGCCGGTACGATCGCGGCGCAGCTGCACGTTCGCGACACCCACCAGCCCGATCGCCCGCGCGATCGCCGCCGCGGTCTCCTCGAGTTCGGGGTCGCGCACGGTGCGGCCCGCGATCGCCACGCCGGAGTCGACCCTGGCGCGCGTCCGGGGCACCGCGGCGACGACGTTGCCCTCCGCGTCGGCGATGACGTCGACCGAGTACTCCTCCCCTGGGAGGAAGTCCTGCACGATCAGCCCCTCATCCGTGGGCAGTGCCTCGAGCGCGGCCCGGTCGGGCACGAGCCGCACGCCGCGACTTCCCGCCCCCTGACGCGGTTTGGCGAAGACCGGGAACTCCCAGTCGACAGCCTCCGCGTCGCGCCCGGCGAGGACGGTGCGCGGGGTGTGCCCGGTCGGTGCGCACCGTTCGGCGAGGGCGAGCTTGTCGAGCGCGGTGTTCAGCGTGTCGGCCGAGGGAGCGGCGAGCACGGCGGGAGCCAGCTCCTCCCGTCGCCCCGCCAGGGCGATCAGCTCCACATCGACCGTCGATATCACGAGGTCGAGTTCGTCGGCGGCGACCATCCGCGCGATCGCCGGAACGAAGTCGGCGTCCCGGCCCGGCGGCAGGAGACGACGCTGCGCCGGAGGCACCAGGTAGATGCCGCTCGCCCAGCCGTCCATGTCGGCGGCGAACACGATCAGATCGGGGCGGCGCAGGAGCGATCGGATCACGGCCACACCGGCCGGTCCGCCGGCACCTGTCACCAGCACACGCTGCGTCATCAGCTCTCCCGTCGGGTCAGTTCGTGGGCACCGATGAACTCTGCGGTCTCGCGCACGACTTCGAGCGGTTCGACCGCCATACCTCCGCCGAATCGGGACCAGTACCGCGCCGTGGCGGTGACGAACTCGGGTGCGAGGTAGTCGCGGCTCGCGGTCTGCGATCCGAAGCGCTCGAGCAGGCGGAGCTTCTCGTCGAGGTACTGGTCGATCCGGACGAACCGGGTGGGACGGAAGTCGATCGTCGACGACGGACTCTGGTAGCACGCGACCGTGCCGACACGCCGCGTCGCGACGATCGTCGCCTCGCTCACCGCGCGGTGGTCTTGATGACGGTCGTGGCTCGAGTGGGTGTACACGATGGTCGGCTGGATCTCCTGCACGACCTCCTCGATGAGTCGGACCGTGGATCCGCCGCCGGAGATCTCCGTGTCGATCAGGTCTTTCAGGAAGAGCCGTGCACCCAGCATGTCGGCGGTCGCCAGCGACTCGTTCTGGCGACTGTCGGCGTCACCGCCGCGCGCGCCGCGGGAGAGGGTGAGGATCGTGATCTCGTCCTGGGCCTTGGCATGGGCCGCGAGCAGCCCTCCGACGCCGATCTCGACGTCGTCGGGATGCGCGCCGATGGCGAGCACCCGCTCGGGCTGGCGGGCTTCCTCCCTGCGGCGTCGGCCCTCGTCGACCAGACGGGTGACGGCCTCGACGAGCTTGGCGTTGTCGAGCGGCTTGGTGAGGAACTCGTCGGCCTGCGCGCGCAGGGCGGAGACCGCGTACTCGACGGAGACGTGCGCGGTCATCACGACGACGGGGACGGACGGTACCGTGCGCCGCAGCTCGGCGAGCAGCTCGAGGCCGTTCAGCCCCGGCATCTCGATGTCGGTGACGACCACGTCGGGGCGCAGCACCGCGACACGGTCGACGGCGGCTCGGCCGTCTTCGGCGACGTCGACGATGCAACCGGCCCGCCGCTCGAGCACGGTCTTCACGAGCAGGGCGACATCCGGATCGTCATCGACGACGAGGACGCGAGGGGATTCCTCGAGCATGTACAGCTCTCCTTGGGGAGGTTCCCTGCCGATGCGAGCATCGGCGGTGCGAACTCGGCGCCTTCATCACCGAGACCGCAGGGAAAGTCGAGCGGGGTATGTCGATTCTGGCATACGGTGTCGCCGCCTCGGCGGCTGCGTGCCTATGACCCGGCGCGGGCCGCGCGCTTCTCCTCCTGGAACACCCGGATCGCCTCGTAGCGCTCGGCGGATCGTGCGCGTCGCTTCGCCGCCTCGTCATCGCGGTTCTTCGGCGGCGCGGAGGTGACGAGTTCGCCGAGCAACCGGGTCACCACCAGCGCGATCTCGCCGACGGCGCTGTCGAACGCCGCCTGATTGACCCTCGACGGCGCCGTCGTCCCGGAGATCTTGCGCACGAACTGCAAGGCGGCGTCATGGCATTCCTGTTCGGTGGCGGCAGGTTCGAGGTTGTTCAACGGGACGATGTTGCGGCACATACCGGCACGCTACGCCGGGTCGTGGACGGACGGAAGAGGGCGACCCCGAGGAGGGGATGGTGCGGCCGGAGTGCCCTCGCTACGCTCGGGGCTACCGAGCGTGTTCCCTCGTGCGCACCGTCGACAGGACAGAACAGGACAGAACATGACGAATCCCCCGTTCCCCGATCCCCCGTCGCCCGACTCCTCGTCGCCCGACTCCTCGTCGCCCGATTCCCCGGCAGCCGGTGCTTCGACGCCGGCGCCCCCACCGCCCGTGACGGCGGAGACGCCGCCGCCCGCCACCGCTGACGCTCCACCGCCCGCGCCCGCCTGGAACTCCGCCGCGGATGCGGGCTATCCTTCCGCCGCCTCTGCCGCGCCCGCCTACCCGCAGCCGACGCCGACGCCGCCGGGGCGTGTGCTCTCGATCGTCGGCCTCGTGCTCGCCGTCCTGGTGGCACCGGTCGGCCTCATCATCAGCATCGTCGCGGCGGTGAAGCTCAGCAAGGCCAAGGAGCCGAAGGGCCTCGCCATCGCCGGCATCATCGTCGGTGCGCTCATCACGATCTTCTGGATCGTGGTGCTGATCATCGTCTTCACACTCCTCGCCGCCGTGATCGGGATGTGCGCCGAGCTCGGCCCCGGGGTGTGGCAGGTCGACGGCGTGAACTACCGCTGCGGCTGACCGCACGCACGCGAGAACGAGAGAGGGACCGGATGCGCATCGCATCCGGTCCCTCTCTCGGTGGGTTCGACTACTTCTTGTAGTTCGGGGCCTCGACCACGATCTGCACGTCGTGCGGGTGCGACTCCTTGAGCCCCGCCGAGGTGATGCGCACGAACTTGCCGCGCGACTTGAGCTCTTCGATCGTGCGGGCACCGACGTAGAACATCGACTGACGCAGCCCGCCGACCAGCTGATAGGCGACGGCGGAAAGCGGTCCGCGATACGGCACCTGCCCCTCGATGCCCTCGGGGATCAGCTTGTCGTCGCTGGGGACGTCGGCCTGGAAGTAGCGGTCCTTGGAGTACGAGGTCTGCTTGCCGCGGGTCTGCATCGCACCGAGCGAGCCCATGCCGCGGTACTGCTTGAACTGCTTTCCGGACTGGAAGACGATCTCGCCCGGGGACTCGTCTGTTCCGGCCAGGAGAGAGCCGAGCATGACGGCGTCGGCACCGGCGACCAGCGCCTTGGCGATGTCGCCCGAATACTGCAGGCCGCCGTCTGCGATCACCGGGACGCCGGCGGGACGGGCCGCGAGCGAGGCCTCGTAGACAGCGGTCACCTGCGGGACGCCGACACCCGCGACGACGCGCGTGGTGCAGATGGAACCGGGGCCGACCCCGACCTTGACCGCGTCCACGCCGGCGTCGACCAGGGCCTGGGCGCCTTCACGGGTCGCGACGTTGCCGCCGATGATGTCGATGTGCTCGAACGAGGCGTCGGCCTTCAGACGGCGGACCAGGTCGATGACGCCCTGGGACTGGCCGTTGGCGGTGTCGACGACGAGAACGTCGACACCGGCGTCGCGCAGCGCCTCGGCGCGCTCCCAGGCGTCGCCGAAGAATCCGATGGCCGCGCCGACGCGCAGGCGGCCCTGATCGTCCTTGGTGGCGAGCGGGTACTTCTCGCTCTTGTCGAAGTCCTTGATGGTGATGAGGCCCGCGAGCTTGCCGTCCTCGTCGATCAGCGGCAGCTTCTCGACACGGTGCTTCGCGAACAGGGCGATGACCTCCCCTGCAGCCACGCCCACCGGGGCCGTGACGAGATTCTCGCGCGTCATGACGTCTTTCACGAAGGTGGTCTGACGCTCGAAGCCCGAGACGAAGCGCATGTCGCGGTTCGTGATGATTCCGACCAGCTTCCCCTCGGGGTCGACGACGGGAAGACCGGAGATGCGGTACTTCGCGCACAGGTTGTCGACCTCTTCGACCGTCGCATCCTGCGTCGTCGTGATGGGATCGGTGATCATGCCGGACTCGCTGCGCTTCACCCGATCGACGTGTGCGGCCTGGTCCGCGATCGAGAGATTGCGGTGCAGGATGCCGATGCCGCCCTCGCGCGCCATCGCGATCGCCATGCGCGACTCGGTGACGGTGTCCATCGCGCTCGACAGCAGCGGGGTGGCGACGGAGATGCGGCGGGTGATCCGCGACGAGGTGTCTGCCTCACTGGGGATCACATCGGTGTGCCCCGGCAGGAGCAGCACGTCATCGTACGTCAGTCCGACGAAGCCGAAGGGATCGTGCTGTTCCATGGATTCTCCTTCTGCGCGAGTCGCGCATGTCCGAGTGCGAGGGGATGGTCGACGTCGGCCGGTGCGGGGCCGCGGCCCGTATGAAGATTCTAAGCGAGACACGCCCGAGAACATTCCCGACGTCGTGCGACGGCCGGAGGAAGGCGCCCCAGGGTGTAGGTGATTCGCGAATCGCGCACTACGCTCAATTCCGTCGTCCATCCCTGCAGTCGACCCGAGACCGCAGAGACACAGCACTCAAAGTGGAGGTTGCGTGGGACCCACAACAATCGCCGTGCAGCGAAAGCGACCCTGGATGGTCGCCTTCCTCGGTATCCTCATGGCGCTCACCGCGTTCCTGTTCATACCGCCCTCTCCGGCTGCGGCCGAGACGACGGACGACGGGCAGGAGGTCACGGAGTTCTACTTCGCCGGTGTCGTCACCTTCGACGATCAACCCGTCGAGGGCGTCGTCATGTCGATCGACGGCAAGGGCTTCAAGGGCGAGACCGAGACCGATGCCGACGGCAAGTGGCGTCTCTACGTGCCGGACAAGGCGACCTACACCCTGACGGTCGATGAGGAGAGCCTCCCCGACGGTGTGATCGTCGACGCGAGCCAGCTGCCGCCGGGAACCCAGCCGATCGCGGGGACCACCGCCTCGTTCGAGGTCGAGTTCGGTCTCACCGGCACCAAGATCATGAACCTCTTCCTCGGCGAAGGCGAACGCATGACCGTGTCGTTCATCGACCAGCTGCTCTCTCGGCTCGTCGGCGGCATCAACTTCGGCCTGCTGTTGGCACTCGCCTCGATGGGCGCGGCGCTCATCTACGGCACCACGCGACTGTCGAACTTCGCGCACGCGGAGATGGTGACGTGGGGTGGGCTGGTCGCGCTCGTCGTCACCAGCTTCTGGCACCTCCCGCTGTGGCTCGGCATCGCGGCGGCCGTGATCGGAGGAGGCCTGCTCGGCTGGGGCCTCGACGCCGGGATCTGGCGTCCGCTGCGGCGTCGAGGACTCGGGGTCGTACAGCTGATGATCGTCAGCATCGGACTCTCGCTCGCCCTGCGCTACACCTTCCAGTACATCATCGGGGGCGGCACCCGGCAGCTTCCCGGCGCCAGTCCCACGCCGATCCAGTTCGGGCCGATCTCGCTGTCGTACATCGACATCATCGCCATGAGCGTGAGCATCGTCGTCATCGTCGCGGTCGCCTTCTTCCTGACCCGCACCCGCATCGGCAAGGCCACCCGCGCCATCTCCGACAACCCGCAGCTCGCGGCCGCCTCCGGCATCGACGTCGATCGGGTGGTCCGCTACGTCTGGATCCTCTCCGGCGTCCTCGCCGCGATCTCCGGCATCCTCTGGGCGTACTTCCGCCCCGGTGTGAAGTGGGACATGGGCATGCAGATGCTGCTGCTGATCTTCGCGGCGATCACCCTGGGCGGGCTCGGGACCGCGTTCGGCGCACTCCTCGGCTCGCTCATCGTCGGGATCGCCGTCGAGGTGTCGACCCTGTGGATCCCCTCCGATCTGAAGTACGCGAGCGCCCTGGTCGTGCTCATCGTGATCCTCCTCGTGAGACCTCAAGGTCTGCTCGGACGCAGGGAAAGGTTGGGCTGACGCCATGGACTTCGGAAGCATCTTCTCCAACACCGCCACGTACCTCTTCAGCCCGGTCACCATCGCCTACGCGCTGGCCGCGACCGGTCTGGCCGTGCACTTCGGCTATGCCGGGCTGCTCAACTTCGGCATGGCCGCCTTCATGGCGATCGGCGGCTACGGCTACGCCATCTCCGTGCTGACCTTCGGCCTCCCCTGGTGGATCGGCATGCTGATCGGGCTCGTGGGTGGCGCGCTCTTCGCCGTCATCCTGGGTATCCCGACGCTGCGGCTGCGCGCCGACTATCTCGCGATCGCGACGATCGCGGCGGGCGAGATCGTGCGCCTGCTGTTCACCACCCAGGTGTTCGACGAGTACACCAACTCCGCCGACGGTCTCGCGCAGTTCAACGGCGGTTTCCGCGACGCGAATCCCTTCCCGCCCGGCACCTACGGGTTCGGCCCGTGGACGTACAGCGCGAACGACCTGTGGAACCGCGTGTTCGGTCTTCTCGTCCTCGCTCTGGCGGTGCTGCTGGTGTGGGCGCTGATGCGCAGCCCGTGGGGTCGCGTCCTCAAGGGCATCCGCGAGGACGAGGACGCCGTGCGGTCGCTCGGCAAGAACGTCTTCGCGTACAAGATGCAGGCCCTCGTCGTCGGCGGCGTGATCGGCGCGGCGGGCGGCATCGTGTTCGTCCTCCCCTCGGCGGTCGTTCCCGGCAGCTACTCGACGTCGCTGACGTTCTTCCTGTGGACCATCCTGCTTCTCGGCGGTGCGGCCACGGTGCTCGGACCGACGCTCGGCGCCGTGCTCTTCTGGGTGGTGTTCGCCTTCATGGCCAACCTGCTCCCCTCCATGGCGAAGGCCGGTCTGCTGCCGATGTCCGACAGCCAGGCTTCGACGATGGTGTTCATCTTCGTCGGCATCGCCCTCATGCTGCTCGTGATCTTCCGCCCACAGGGCATCCTCGGAGACAAGAGGGAGATGACCTTTGTCAAGTGAACTGACCCCCGACGCGGTCCCCGAATCCGTCGAGGAGACGGCGACCGTCGCCCCCTCGACGGGGAGCATCCGACGCCCGAAGACGACCGGCCTGACGAAGGGCGAGGTCAAGCCGGGAGTCGCCAAGGTCGATCCGATCCTCATCGCGGATGCGGTCCAGCGCCGATTCGGCGGGCTGATGGCCGTCGACGTCGACCACCTCGAAGTGCCCCGCGGTGCGATCACGGCACTGATCGGGCCCAACGGAGCGGGCAAGACCACCCTGTTCAACCTGCTGTGCGGATTCGACAAGCCCAACAGCGGAACCTGGTCGTTCGACGGTACGAGCCTCTCGGGCGTCCCCTCGTTCAAGGTGGCCAGGATGGGCCAGGTCCGCACCTTCCAGCTGACCAAGTCGCTCTCGCTGCTCACCGTCCTCGAGAACATGAAGCTCGGAGCCCCGCATCAGCGCGGCGAGGGTTTCTGGTCCAGCCTGTTCCCCTTCCTGTGGAGGGCGCAGGACACCGAGATCGAGGGCAAGGCGCGGGAGCTGCTGACGCGCTTCAAGCTCGACGCCAAGGAGAAGGACTTCGCGGCCTCGCTCTCGGGCGGTCAGCGCAAGCTCCTCGAGATGGCCAGGGCCCTGATGAGCGACCCGACGCTGGTGATGCTCGACGAGCCCATGGCCGGCGTCAACCCCGCGCTCACACAGTCCCTCCTCGACCACATCCTCGATCTGAAGGAGCAGGGGATGACGGTGCTGTTCGTCGAGCACGACATGCACATGGTCCGCCACATCGCGGACTGGGTGATCGTGATGGCCGAGGGGCGCGTGGTCGCGGAGGGACCTCCCGACGAGGTCATGGAGAATCCCGCGGTCGTCGACGCCTACCTCGGCGCCCATCAGGACGTCGACCTCGGCGCGGTCACGGGACGCATCCCCGTCATCGAGGATGCCGCCGCCATCCGACTCCGCGAGAAGATCGAAGCAGAGGCCGAGGCGGAGCTCGAGGCGACGATCGAGAACGAATCCGGTACCGACGGGAAGGGCGCCGCATGAGCGCGGAAAAGCCGACGAATGCCCCACAGACCGCACGCCAGGACGATGTGGTGGTGCAGCTGACCGACGTCCACGCCGGCTACCTTCCGGGCGTGAACATCCTCAACGGGGCGAACCTCGTGGCCCGCCAGGGCGAGCTGATCGGCATCATCGGACCGAACGGCGCCGGCAAGTCGACCCTGCTGAAGGCGATCTTCGGGCTGGTCAACGTGCGCAGCGGTGGCATCACCGTGAACGGCGAGAGCATCGTCGGGCTGAAGGCCGACAAGCTCGTCAAGCGCGGGGTCGCGTTCGTGCCCCAGACGAACAACGTCTTCCCGTCGCTGTCGATCGAGGAGAACCTGCAGATGGGGCTCTACCAGAATCCGAAGATCTATCCGGAGCGGCTCGAGTTCGTCACCGGCATCTTCGCCGAGCTGGGCAAGCGCCTCAAGCAGCGCGCAGGCTCCCTCTCCGGCGGTGAGCGGCAGATGGTCGCGATGTCGCGCGCGCTGATGATGGATCCCTCGGTGCTGCTGCTCGACGAGCCCTCGGCCGGCCTGTCCCCCGTGCGCCAGGATGACGCGTTCATCCGTGTCTCCGACATCAACAAGGCCGGCGTGACGACGATCATGGTCGAGCAGAACGCCCGGCGCTGCCTGCAGATCTGCGACCGCGGCTATGTGCTCGACCAGGGCAGGGACGCCCACGAGGGAACGGGACGGGATCTGCTGAACGACCCGAAGGTCATCGGGCTCTACCTCGGCACACTCGGCACGGACGCCGCCTGACCCGCAGCCCCGCACCACGAGGAAGGCCCCGGATGCTGGTGCATCCGGGGCCTTCTCCGTGTGTGATCAGTTCGTGCGCGTGATCAGGTTGTCCGCGCCGTACTTGTACGTTCCGATCGAGGCGCCCTGCGGGTCGCCGTTCTCGTCGAACGTGATCTCGCCGGAGTAGCCGTCGTAGTCGGCCGTGCCTCCGTCGTTGATGATCTTCGCGCAGTCGGCGAAGCTGGTGCACTTCTCACCGTCGCCGCTGCCGCCGGAGACCTCGGCCATCTTGGCCGCGATGTCCGCGCCCTCGGTGGAGCCGGCGGCGAGAGAGGCCAGCGCGACGAGCACGACGGCGTCGTATGCCTCGGCCGCGTACGTGAAGTCGTTCACCTCGGGGTTGCCCTCGCCGGTCCAGTAGGCCTGGAGACGGTCGGTGAAGTCATCCTCGAGCGCCGGGCCCGGCTTGGTGCCCTGGGCACCCTCGAGCGAGAACGGGAAGTTCGTGTCGGGCGACGAGCCGTAGTCGGACAGGTTGCCGTCGACCATGTAGAACTTGTCGGGCGAGATGCCGGCGTTCACCAGCAGCGGCGCGATGGTCTTGAACTGGTCGAACGACACGATCGCGACGGCATCCGGGTTCTCGGCCTTGATCGTCTCGACCTGGGCGTCGAACTGACCGTCACCGACGTTGTACGCCGCGCTCGCGACGACCTCGCCGCCGGCGCCCTCGAACGTCGCCTTGATGTTGTCGAAGAGGCCGGTGCCGTAGGCGTCGTTCTGGTAGATGACGCCGAGGGTCTTGTGTCCGTCCTCGGCGATCAGGTTGCCGAGCACCTCGCCCTGCAGCAGGTCGCTGGGTGCGGTGCGGAAGTAGAGGCCGTTGTCATCCCAGTCGGTGAAGTCGGGGCCCGTGTTCGACGCCGAGATCTGGAGGATTCCCGCGCTCACGTTGCCGTCGAGGATGAGGCGGGAGACGCCGGATGCCGCAGCGCCGACGATGGCCGTCACACCGGCGCCCTGGAGCTTGGTGATCGAGGTCTCGTAGGCCTTGGTGTCGGTGTCGCCCTCGTCTTCGGCCGTCAGGTCGATGGTCACACCGGCGGCGGCGTCGTTGACCTCCTGGACCGCGAGTCCGACGCCGGATTCCATGGGCGGTCCGAGGAACGACAGCGAACCGGTCTGCGGAAGCAGCGAGCCGAGCTTCAGCGTCAGGTCGGCGGCCGGCTTGTCGCTGCCGCCGCTCGGCTCCGCGCTCGGTGTGCTGCTGCAGCCGGCGATGACGATGGCGGATGCGCTGAGCAGCGCGATCCCGGCGAAGACCTTCGCGGTGCGCGAGCCCTTCAATGCGTTCATGATGCTCCCTTGCGTAACTGAACGTGGATTGTGACCACAATCGGGTGCTCTAACACTAGAGCGTGACGCCCGCGCACAGGGGGTGCAAGTATCTCGGTGCGTTAACGATCCGACACCGGGTTTTCGGCCTGATGAGACTCGGGATCAGGCTGGCTCGACCCGCGGAATCCTGCGCCCTCGACGGGCGGCGAGCAACAGGTCGACGATGAAGACCGCGATGGCGATCCAGACGATGACGAAGCCGGCCCAGCGTTCCGCCGGCATCGGCTCGTGCAGGACCACGACGCCGATGACGAACTGCATCACGGGCGTGATGAACTGGATCATCCCGATCACCGTGAGATTGATCCTGCGCGTGCCGGCGGCGAAGAGGAGGAGCGGGACGGCCGTGGCGACCCCCGCGAAAGCCAGCAGCAGAGCATGCGGCCAGCCGCTCGTGCCCATCGTGATCGCCGTCGTCTGCGCGACGACGATCAACTGCACCACCGCGATCGGGATCAACCAGAACGACTCGAGCGTCAGGCCGCTGACGGCGTCGACCGCAGGGCCGATCTTCTTCTTGATGAGCCCGTAGACGCCGAACGATGCCGTGAGCGACAGGGCGATCCACGGGAACTCCCCGTAGGCCACGACGATCACGACGACCGCGATCGCCGCGATCCCGATGGCGGCCCACTGCAGCCTGCGGATGCGCTCCTTCAGCACGAAGACGCCCAGCAGCACGGTCGTGATCGGGTTGATGAAGTAGCCGAGGCTGGTCTCGACGACGTTCTCGCTGAGGGTTCCGATCAGGAACACCTGCCAGTTGACGTAGATGAGGACACCCGCGAGCGCCGTCCATCCCAGGAGCTTCGGCTGACGGAGGATGACGCCGAACGCCGCCCAGCCGCGCGTGACCGTGAGCAGCAGCACGCAGAAGGCGAAAGACAGCAGCACACGCCAGGCCACGACCTCCCACGGCCCCGTCGGAACGAGCAGGAGGAAGTAGAGCGGCAGCACGCCCCAGAGGAGGTAGGCGGCTCCGGCGTAGGCGACTCCGGCGGTCTGTGTGGCACGGGTCGTCTCGGGGGGCACCGCACAACCCTATGCCCCCACGGCCGGTGCGAACGCCCCGCTCGGGCCTCCGACGGAGTTTGGCAGGAAACGGTCGCCCCGTGGCGCTACGCAGAAGGGGCCCGGATGCGATGAGCATCCGGACCCCTTCGAGGGCCTTGTCCCGCCCCTCCACGAGGCGCGGGAATCAGGTTCCGCAGATCAGCGGACGACGACCGCCAGGACGTCGCGTGCCGACAGGACGAGGTACTCGTCTGCGCCGAACTTCACCTCGGTGCCGCCGTACTTGCTGTACAGGACACGGTCGCCCACGGCGACGTCGATCGGAACGCGGTTGCCGTTGTCGTCGATGCGGCCGGGGCCGACAGCCACGACCTCGCCCTCCTGGGGCTTCTCCTTGGCGGTGTCGGGGATGACCAGGCCACTCGCGGTGGTCTGCTCGGCCTCGACCTGCTGGATGACGATGCGGTCCTCGAGCGGCTTGATGGAAACCGACACGGTCTACCTCTTCTTTCTTGACGCTGACACGAAAGACTTGTTCGCACTCTCAACCCGAGAGTGCTAATCCAGTCTAGGCGCTCCGCTGGCACTCACGCAATGCGAGTGCCAGCGCGCGCCACCGTTCGCGCCCCGGTGCGGGCAATTAGGCTGAAGGCGTGGAGATGTCCGAGCTGCGCGCCCTGCTGACCCCCGCCGGTCTCGAGCTGCTCGACGCGGTCGGGCCGATCGAATCCACCGCCGACGTCGCCCGCGGCGTCTCGCGACTGCGGGCAGCCGGGCACTCCCCCGAACTCGTCTCCGCCGTCGTCGGGCAAGCGCATCTGCGATCCAAGGCGGTGGCGAAGTTCGGCCCCTTCGCCACGCGCATGCTGTTCACCCGCGCCGGACTCGAACAGGCGACGAGGCTCGGCGTCGCCGCGCGTCACGCGCAGCGCATCCGTCATGCCGGCCTCACCGGCGTCGCCGACCTCGGCTGCGGCATCGGCGGCGACTCGCTCGCCTTCGCCGGAGCGGGGCTCGATGTGCTCGCCGTCGATGCCGACGAGGTCACAGCGGCCATCGCGGCCTACAATCTGGCCCCATTCGGCGAGAGCGCCGCGGTGCGTCACGGCACCGCGGAAGACGCCTTCGCCGCGCTGGAGGATACCGGAACGCGCGCGATCTGGATGGACCCGGCTCGACGCACGTCGGGGCACAGCGAGACGAAGCGCGTCACCGCGGACGACTACTCCCCCTCCCTGGACTGGGCGTTCGACGTCGCTGCCCGGACCCCGACCGGCATCAAGCTCGGACCGGCGCACGACCGCGACGCGCTTCCCGCCGACGCCGAGGCACAGTGGGTGAGCGCCGACGGCAGCGTCGTCGAGCTCGTGGTCTGGAGCGGGGCCCTCGCCAGAGAAGGCGTGCGGCGCGCGGCTCTCGTGATCCGCGACGACCGCTCGCACGAGCTCACCGCGCCCGCGGATGCCGTCGACGAGCCGGTGCGCGAGCTCGGTGCCTTCCTGCACGAGCCGGACGGCGCCGTCATCCGCGCGCGCCTCATCGGCGATGTCGCGCGGAGCCTCGATGCCGGGATGCTCGACGAGCACATCGCCTACCTGACATCGGACGCCGCGCTGACGAGTCCGTTCGTGCAATCGTTCCGCGTGCGCGAGACCCTGCCCGCGAACCCCAAGGCCATCAGCGCCGCGCTGAAGGCGAACGGGATCGGACGCCTGGAGATCAAGAAGCGCGGGGTCGACGTCGACCCCGCCGCCTTCCGCAGGAAACTGGTGCTGCGCGGCGACCAGGAGGCGACGCTGATCCTCGCTCGGATCGGCGACCAGCGTCGGGCGATCCTCGCCGACCGGGTGCCCGCCCCGAGCTGATCGACGCTCAGCCGCCGGTGCCGTCGTTCGGGGTCTCGACCTCGATGGGGTCGCCCGGCGGCCCCGGGATCACGACGGAGTCCCCCGGGACGACCCGTGACACCGGCGCATCCACGGTGACCGTCAGGTACGGCGTCTGCTGACCGGTGAACCGCAGCTCGACGACCGAGACCGACGCCACGGAGCCGTCGGGGGCGACATCGACGACGTGCGTGGAGAGCCCCTCCGTGAGGGCAGTCCCAAACGACTCGCACGCCACCCCCTCCGTGGCATCGACGAGCAAGCACCTCTCCGTCGCGCCCTGAGAGGCGAGACGATCGGCGAGCCACACGGGCTCCCCGCGGAAGGAGCCGACCAGAGAGAGCCCGTGCTCATATCCCTCCGCGGCGAGCGCCTCGGCGCGCAGCCGCTCCTCTCCCTCGAACTGCTCCATGAACGAGGAGGACGCGCTCCAGCGCTGGATGCCGACCATCGGCTCGCCGGCGGTGGAGAGGAAGAGAGAGGCGTATACGGCCTCACCGCCGGAGGCGCCTCCGAAGAGGTCGTCCTCGGCGGAGACCGCGGTGGGAACGGACAGCGTCGCGCCCAGTCCCCGTTCGATCATCGTGGACGGGGCGCAATCGGTCTGCGACTGCGCCCCGACATCCAGGATGAGGCAGATGAGCTCACCGTCGTCCTGCGTCGCGAACCAGGCCAGCGCACCGTCCTTCTGCGCGATCGCACGGACGGAGCCGGGATCGAAGACGTCGGCAGCGAGCTCGGCGCGGCGCTGCTGCTGCTCACCCGTCAGGGGGATGCTCGCGGTCCGCGGGGCGAACAGCGCCCACCCCACACCGAGACCGACCGCGAGCAGGACCGCGACGGCCACGACCGCGGCCGTCGCATGCCGCCGCAGCGTCCCGAGCAGGGTCGCGTCCGGCGTCGGGTCATGCGGGATCGGCGGCGTCCCCTCCGCGTTCGTCTGCGCGGGGCCCGTCTCCGCGGCGTTCGACGCCGCGGTACTCGCCTGGATGGGGCCGGTCTCGGCGGTGTTCGTCGCCACGGTACTCGCCTGGATGGGACCGGCGTCCACGGTATCCGCGACCGGGTGCGGCAGGTGTCCGGTGGGTGCCCCCTCCGATGCGCGCGTCGCCGAGACGTCCCGCACGCCCGCGTCGTGGGCGACGGCCCGCACGTCATGAGCGGTGACCGGTCCGGCGCGGAACGCCGAGAGGCGGGCGTCCTCGAGCTCACGCAGGCGGTCCGACTCCGCCCCGGTCAGCACGCCGCCACGGCCGTAGGCCTTCTCCTGAAGCGCCCGCAGCTCCTCGGACTCAGTCCTCCCCAGCACCGACGACGCCCCCCTCGCGGGTGATGACGAGGTAGGCGGGGCCGCGGTTCGAGTTCATCTCGAGATGCGTCGTCTCGCCGGTCTCGCTGTCGACGACGTTGAGGACGAGGCTGGATGCCTGCTCCAGCAGGGTCTCCGGATCGGCGCACACCGTGGGAGCCTCCGCCGTCGACCCGTCGTAGATGAGGCACTGGTTCTGCGATTCCAACTGCATCCCGGTCCAGACCGGCACGTCGCCGTCGTACCCGACCACCCAGAGCGAGTTGACCTCGAAGCCGTCCTCGACCAGGCGTTCCGCGGTGCGCGTCTCCTCTTCGTTCGCATACGTGACGCCGCTCATGCTCGGGTCGTAGTCGTAGGTGCTGACCGCGACCGCGGGCTCGCCCGCCGCCGTCAGCAGCATCTGCACACTGATCTGGCGCTGCTGATCCTGTTCGCCGCTGACCGAGATCGTGCCGTAGATCCCGGTGTCGGTGATCCGCTCCGTGCGGTCGCAGCTCGGCTGGGTGATGCCGCCCGTACCCAGGATCAAGCAGGTGCGGGCGCGCTCGTCCCGTGTCGCGGTCCAGATGACGGCGCCCTCCTCGACGGCGAGCGCGCGGATGGATCCCGGGTCGTAGACGCCCGCGGAGATCAGGTCGTCCTGCCACTCCTGCTGCTGCGCCGTCAGCTCGACGGGAGCAACGCCGGGCCTGCCGAAGGCCAGCCAGCCGGCCCCGAGCCCGATCACGAGCGCGGCGACGGCGGCGATCGCGAAGACCCGCCAGTGTGCCCGCAGCGCGGTGCGGAGGGATTCGGACGGCGTCGCGGAGCGCTCCGCCCCGTCTGTCATCGCGGGGTCCGGGACCTCCGAGAACGACTCGTGACGGTCCGAGGCGTTTCCGGGGGCGGTGTCGGAGGCGGCGTCGGGGGCGGCGTCGGGGGCGGCGTCTTCCCCCCGCGCCCCGGGGTCACGCCCGAGTCCCGCGATGCCCGGTGCGGCGAGCAGTGCCGCGTCGGGCTCGGCCGTCGAGTGTTCACCCGGGTCAGCGGGCGAGACGATCCGGCGCTCCTCCAGTTCGCGGAGGCGGGCGGCCTCCGTCTCCGTGAGCGCGGCGTCACGGCCATAGGCCCGTGCCTGCAGGGCTCGCAGCTCCGCGAACTCGTCGGCATCCCGCATCAGTTCACCCGAGCCTCTCGAACTGCATACCCGCCCAGACGAGCCATCCCAGGCTGTACACGGTCGCGCAGAGCCCGAGCACGAGCGCCCAGCGCGCGATCGCCCTGCTCTCGACGGGGCGGCGCAGCGACATGATCGCGGCGATGACCGCGACCACGGCGACGGGTATCCCCCAGCCGACGAAGAACGACGTTCCGAGAGCCACGATCGCGGCGAGCAGGGCCCAGGGCGCGAGGCGGGTGTCGTCGATCGTGATCGCGCCGGTCGACGGCTCCCACTCCGTGTCGTCCGGGGCGTCGATGTCGGGACCGCTCGCCACCACCGGCTCGATGCCGACCGGCCCGGTGGGCATCCTGGTGTACCCGTCGCGACGGGCACCGGGGATCCGGGCTGCCCCCGCCGGGTGCTCGACCTCATCGCTGGGCGGTTCGATGCGCGCCGGCGGCGTGGGCATGCCCTTCGCCTCCGGAGGGCCGGGGAGGTCGCTCATGCCGGCACCGCCTCCGCGACCTGGATCTCCGTCACGGGAAGCGTCGAATCCGCCCCGAAGGCCAGCGTGGACGGGCGGCGCCCCGACGAGATCAGTTCGGAGGCGAGCGCCGCGATCATCGCGCCGTTGTCCGTGCACAGCGACAGCGGCGGGATGCGCACCGTGACGCCTGCGGCGGCCGCGCGCTCGAGAGCGACCTCGCGCAGACGGCGGTTCGCGATCACGCCTCCGCCGAGCAGCAGACGGGGCACGCCCAGATCGGCACAGGCGGCGAGCGCCTTCGTGACCAGCACGTCGACGACCGCTTCGCGGAAACTGGCGGCGACGTCGGCGACGGGGACCTCGATCCCCTCGGCCTCGCACCGCTCGACCCAGCGGGCAACGGCGGTCTTCAACCCCGAGAACGAGAAGTCGTAGCGGTGCTTCGCGAGGTCGGAGGCACGGGAGAGACCTCGAGGGAATCGGATCGCGGTCGGATCACCGTCCGCAGCCGCACGGTCGATCTCGGGACCTCCGGGGTACGGCAGCGACAGGAGACGGGCGACCTTGTCGAACGCCTCGCCCGCGGCATCGTCCATGGTCTCGCCCAGGAGCTCGACATCGGTGGTGAGGTCGCGCACGTGCAGCAGCGAGGTGTGCCCGCCGGAGACCAGGAGCGCGATGGTCGGATACTCGAGCGGCGCGGAGTCTGCCGTGACGATGTCGGCGGCGATGTGTCCGACCAGGTGGTTCACGGCATACAGAGGCTTGTCGATCGAGACGGCCAGGCCCTTCGCCGCCCCGACCCCCACCATCAGGGCCCCGGCGAGACCGGGGCCGCTCGTGACGGCGACGGCATCGAGATCGTCGAGGCGCACGCCGGCCTCCGCGAGCGCCGCATCGATGGCGGGCTGCAGCGCCTCGAGGTGCGCCCTGGCGGCGACCTCCGGCACGACGCCGCCGTACCTGGCGTGCTCGTCCATGCTCGACGCGATGGTGTTCGAGAGCAGAGTGCGTCCGCGGACGATGCCGATGCCCGTCTCGTCGCAGCTCGTCTCGATGCCGAGCACCAGCGGTTCGCTCATGTCTTCGCCTCCTCGGCGGTGGGGGCGGACGCCGGATGACGGCGCAGTTCCAGACGCATCACGATCGCGTCGACGCCGTCGGGCTGGTAGTAGTGCGGGCGACGCGCGATCTCCTCGAACCCCTCGGCGAGGTAGAGCCCCTCGGCGGAGGGGTTGTCGGCCCTGACCTCGAGGAACACCTCGCGGGCGCCACGCGCCGCAGCGGCCGCGAGCAGCGCGCGCAGCAGCGCGCGCCCTCTCCCCTGCCCGCGGTGCTCGGCGAGGAAGGCGATGGTCTGGATGTCGGCGTCGGCGCTGCCCTGCAGCGCGCGCACCCCGCCGTATCCGACGACGGCGTCGTCGTGCTCGTCGACGAGGTACCGTCCGTGCGGGCTCGCGAGCTCCGCCGCCATGGTCTCGGAGCTCCAGGCATCCGTCGGGAACGAACGGTTCTCGATCGCCATGATCGCGTCGAGGTCGTCGGGGGTCGCGTCGCGGAGGGTCATGTGCCCACCCGCTTCGGCGCGCCGGGAACAGTCACGTCGGGGTGGCGCATGTAGAGCGGCTCGTCGCCGGTGAGAGTGCGACCGGCGGCGAGCGCCCGCGCCCCCACCCGCGCCAGGTCCGTCGCGGAGAGCGTCGTCACGTCGATGCGGCGGATGCCGTCGAGGTGCGCGTCGGCGTCCGTCGCCCGCACCAGCACGGTCTCGGCGGTCACGACCGGAAGCCCGTCGGAATCCAGGCCTTCGAACACGGTGATGGCGACCTCACGCCGACGGGCGTCCGTGACGATCGCGAACGGTGCGGTCTCGCTCTCGAGCGCGGTGAGGGCCGCCGCGAGGTGGCTGGGGACGGGGATGACCGGAAGTCCGCGTCCGAGCGCGAAGGCCCGGGCTGCGGCGATGCCGATGCGGAGCCCGGTGAAGGGGCCTGGTCCCATGCCGGCGACGACGTGGGTGATCTCTCCGTCCCCCGCCTCCCCGAGCGCAGCGACGAGCAGGTCGCCGATGACCTCGGCGTGGCCGAGCGGGTCGACGGCGCCGGCTTCGGCGCGTCGCCCCCCGTCGGCATCGATGAGGGCGACAGCCGTGCCCAGGGAAGTGTCGACGGCAAGGATCACGACTCCAGATTAGCCGTCGGTCCGCTGGGAAAGCGGTCCGCGGGACCGCGGGATCGTGCGTCAGCCGAGCGGAGCGCGCAGGGGGTAGTCCTGGTCCTCGAGGATCACCTGCGATGCGGCTCCGGTCGTGCGGTTGACGATCACCGGCGCCAACAGGTTCACGCTCACTCCTTCGACCGAGGGGTGAGCGACCACGAGGATCAGCGCGTCGTCGGCCGAGCCGAGCGCGAGGCCGTCCGCCTGCTCGTCCGTGAGGATCGGCGCGTACTCGCTCAGCACCGCCCGCGGATCGACGAGGTACAGGCGCAGCGCGGCGTCGTCGACGGCGCGCATCGAGAACAGCCCGTCGGCGCCGTCGACCGGTGCGAGAGCGAAGTCGACGTGGGGGGCGAGCCCGGGCGGCGGGGCGACGAACGTCAGCGCCGCGGTCATCGCAGGAAGTCCATGAGCGAAGGCTGGAGCACGCGCGCGTTCACGGCGAGCGCCGAGCGATAGACGAGCTCCTGCGCCTGCAGGCGCACGAGCACCTCGATCGAGTCGACATCCTCCACCGCCGTCCTGCGGGACTCGAGGGACACGGAATTCTGCACTGCCGCCTCCTTGGCGCGTTCGATCTGGGACTGCCGGGTGCCGACCGAGCCCTGCACGCCGAGCATGGCGGTGCGACGGGAATCGATCTCGGCCAAGCGCGGGCCGACGTTCGTGCCGGAGCGGAGATCGGTGACGATCTTGTCCACGAGGGCGAACACCGAGTCGTCCCCGGTGCCGAAGACGGCAGCGCCGTCGGTGTCCACGCGCACGGACGCGGCGTCGGACACCCGGCGGGTGACCTCCGCTCCCGGCACCCCGCTGTGGCTGTAGTCGGCGGCGAACGCCGCCGTGTCCGAGGTGCCCGCGAACACGGAACGGCCGAGCAGCCGCGTGTTGGCCTGGGCGAGGAGCTCCTTGCGGATCCCCTCCAGCTCGACGGCCAGCGCTTCCTTGGCGTTCGCGTCGAGGGCGCCGTCGTTCGCCCCCTGCGAGGTGAGGTCGCGGACCCTCCCCAGCAGAGCGGTGCTCGCGGTGATGGCGCTGTCCGCCGCAGTGACCCAGGCCAGTCCGTCGTCGATGTTGCGGGCGTACTGCTCCGTGCGACGCTGCTCGGCATGCAGCGCCAGAGCGGTGGCCGCGGCGGCCGGGTCCTCGGAAGGGGCCGCGAACGCGCGCTGGGAGGTCGCCTGCTCCTGCAGGCGCGCCAGCTCGGAGAGGTTGGACTGCAGTTGGCGCATCGCCGTCTGCGTCATGGCGGATGACGTCACTCGAGAGATCACGGTGCTCCTTCGCTCAGCGTCCGACGAGACCCGTGCGGTTGATGAGCACGTCGAGCGCCTCGTCCACCGCGGTCATCACACGGGCTGCGGCCTGATAGGCGGTCTGGTAGGTGAGCAGGCTGATGGTCTCCTCGTCGCCGTCGACGGCGGCGACCGACTGCTGTGCGCCCACGGCGGCGACCGCTGCGGAATCGGAGAGCTTCGCACGCTGCACGTCGGCGGCCGTCGCGACACCGAACCGGGTGACCTGATCGGACCAGAGCGCATCGGGCGAGCCGGCGCGTCGGCCGATCTGCGAGATCAGATCGGCGTTCGTCGCGTCCAGCGCGCCGGACCCGGGGGCGGCGAGCGCCAGCTCGGATGCCGAGCCGACGGCGACCTGCAGGCCGAGCGCGGCGGATCCGGTGGTCGGCAGCGTGAAGAAGTCGCCGCCCGCCTGCCCCGTGGAGGTGACACCGGCCCGGTGCTGGGTGTTCATGGCGTCGGCGAGCGCCGTCGCCACCTTGTCGTACGTGGCGGCGAGCCCGGCGAGCATGCCGCCGTCGGCCGCCGGTGCGAGGACCGACAGCGCGGCCCCGAGTTCGCCGCCGTCGATCGACGCGGGAAGGTCGGGGGCGGAGGCCCAGGACAGGCTGAAACGCTGACCGGAGTCGATCGCGGCCGGCCCGGTGAGAACGAGATGGCGGGAATCGGAGCCGGAGACGAGGGCGTTGCCCCCGAGACGGACCGTCATCGTCCCGTCGCTCTCGATGGTCGACGCCGCGCCCGACATCCTGGCCACGTTCTGCGCGAGGAGGCTGCGCTGATCCATCAGCTCGTTCGCCGAGCGCCCGGAGGCGAGGGCGTCGCGGATCTCATCGTTGAGCACCGCGATCTGGTCGGCGGCCGCGTTCACCTGGTCGACCGTGCGGTCGGCGGACGCACGCGCATCGCTCCACTGCGTGGCGACGTTGCGGTAGCCGCCGGCGATGTGCGAGGCGAGCTCCTTCGCCGACTCGAGGATGCTGGAGGCCGCTGCCCCGGAGTCCGGCGTGTTCGCGAGGTCCTGCCATCCGGACCAGAACTTCGAGAGCCGGGCCGCCAGCCCGTTCTCGGTGGGTTCCGCCAGCGACGCCTCGATCGTGGTCGCGGCCACCGCGCGAGTGGACCAGTACCCCGAGGCACCGAGCGCATCGCGGACCCTGGCGTCGAGCAGGGCGTCGCCGAGACGGGCGACGCCGTCGATCGAGACCCCGTGTCCCGGCAGCGCTCCGACGCTGAACCGCCCGGTCTGTGCGATCGCCGCGACAGCCGAGGTCGTCACGCGCTGGCGCGTGTATCCCTCGGTCTTCTGGTTGGCGATGTTCTGGCCGACCACGTCCATGCCGCGCCGGGCGGCCGCCAGTCCGCTGGCCGCCGTGTTCAATCCACTGAAGGTCGACATGATCCCCTCTCGGTCACATCTCGGTATCGATGATGCGCGCTGCGTCGTCCCGGGCGCGATCGCCCGTGGTCGTGTACTCGCCGGTGTCGTGTCCGAGAGCGGCGATCGTCTCCTGGGTGGCGCGGAGCACTCCGCTGAGCTGCTCCGCGTTGGCATCGCGCATCTGCTCGACCTCTGCGGCCAGTTTGGAGAGCGCACGCAGATGGTCCGCGAAGACCTCGTGCCACGCGCCCTCCGGCGCGTGCTCGATCAACTCTCGGATCGTCGCCGCCTCGGGAGCCCCCCACTCCTCTGCGACGGCGGCGACCTCGACGGTGCGGGCGAATCCCGCGCCACGCAGCCGGTCGAGCACCTGATCGATCTCACGCGCGGCGAACTGGATCCACTGGGAGCGTCCCGCGGCGAGCAGCAGCTGCTGCTCGTCGAGCTTGAAGAGCAGCATCTCGAGCAGCTCGCGCTCGCGCCACAGCTGTATCGAAAGTTCGTTGGCTCCCATGATCCCCTTTTCCCCAGTGATCGCCCCGCCTGACGACGCGGCCAAAGGTCACTATCGGCAGTCGCCTGCCTAACGTTACTATGTGGAACGGCGGTGAGCAGTTCTCCCCATGTACACGTCACAAGAAGTGTGATATGTGCATCTGCCCACCACCTTGGAACTTCCGGAGTGCATCCAGAGAGGTGGATCATCCCCCATGCCGACGCGCGCTGAGCGCAATGTGCTCATCGAGAGCAACCTCCCCCTAGTCGGATACCTCGCAGCCGAGACCCACGCTCGGGCCACCCACATCCCCCGCGATGAGCTCGCGGCCGTCGGAGCGCTCGCGCTCGTGACGGCAGCCGACGCCTTCGACCCCGCTCTGGGCGTCCCCTTCGGCGCCTACGCACGCCGCCGCATCCTCGGCGCGTTCGCCGACGAGATGCGCGCGATGGACTGGGCGTCCCGCGGCATCCGCAAACGCATCAAGGAGACGGTGGCGGTGCGCGACACCCTCACCGCCGGCCTCGGAAGGACCGCGACCGCCGCCGAGGTCGCCACGGCGATGGGCGTCGCGAAGGAGACCGTCGTCGAAGCGCTCGCCGACGCCGCGCGCACCGTGACGACGCTCGAGGACCCGTCGGCACGTGAGGTCGCCGCGGACATCCCGCTTCCCGAGGAATCGGCCCTGGTCGGCGAGCGACGTGCGGTGCTCGAGCAGGCCGTCGCGGCCCTCCCCGAGCGCATGCGTCGGATCGTGCAGGGCGTGTACTTCGACGAGCGACCGGTCAAGGAGATCGCCGAAGAGCTCGGTGTGACCCACTCCGCCGTCTCCCAGCAGCGGTCCGAGGCGATCCGCCTGCTGCGCGACGCGCTGGACAGGTACTTCGCCGACGGCCCGACGCCGGCCACGACGACGCGGGTGTCCACCGGCGCCCGCGATGCGTACTTCACGCGGATCGCAGATGCCGCCAGCTCCCGGATCGCCGACGTCTTCCGGGAGTCGACACCCGCATAGCCCGAATCGCTGCGCTCTGCTAACGGGCGCGCCTCCTCTGCCGATAGGTGTGTGCGGGAGACCACGGATGGTCTCTCGCACAACAACATTCACGGAGGAGAACCCTTATGGGTATGCAGATCAACACCAACGTGTCGGCGCTCAACGCCTACCGCAACCTGTCGAACACGCAGAACGACCTGTCGAAGTCGCTCGAGAAGCTGTCCAGCGGCTTCCGCATCAACCGCGCGGCAGACGACGCCGCGGGCCTGGCGATCTCCGAGGGCCTGCGCTCGCAGGTCAACGGCCTGAACGTCGCAGCCCGCAACGCCCAGGACGGCATCTCGGTCATCCAGACCGCGGAAGGCGCCCTGACCGAGGTCCACTCGATCCTGCAGCGCGTTCGCGACCTGACCAACCAGGGTGCGAACGACTCGAACAACGCGAAGTCGCGCGAGGCCATCCAGACCGAGATCGGCGCCCTGGCCGACGAGCTCACCCGGATCGCCGACAGCACGAACTTCAACGGCATCAAGCTGCTCTCGGGCGGCGCGACGCTGACGTTCCAGGTCGGTGCGGGTTCCGTCGCCGCCGAGGACCAGATCTCGGTCGCACTGACCGACTTCGACACCCTCGGTGCAACGATCGACACGCTCGCAGCCACGATGACCGACGCTGCGACGTACGGTGCGGCGCTCGCGGGCATCGACACGCAGATCCAGGCGGTCTCGACCGCACGCGCCGGCTACGGTGCGCTGCAGAACCGCTTCGAGTCCACCATCAACAGCCTCAACGTGTCGGCGGAGAACCTCGCTGCTGCTGAGAGCCGGATCCGCGACACCGACATGGCGTCCGAGATGGTCAAGTTCACGTCGGCGAACATCCTGTCGCAGGCTGGTACGGCCATGCTGGCCCAGGCCAACCAGTCGAACCAGGGCATTCTCCAGCTCCTGCGCTGAACCACGCCATGAGGTCCGGGCGCCCACCGGCGCCCGGACCTCATCCGCCCCTGACACGGAAAGGCGATCATGTCGCTCTCGCTCGACGGTCTCGTCTCCGGCTTGAAGACCACAGAGGTCATCAAAGCGCTGATGGATGTGGCCGCCATCCCGCGCTCGCTACTGAAAGCGAAGATGGATGACAAGAACGGCATCGTCAGCCAGCTGCAGACGCTGAACACTGCCGTGCAGAACCTCGCCACCGCCGCTGAGAAGGCCGCGTCACGCGACGGGCTGCTCCGTTTCACGACCACCTCGTCGTCCCCCACCGTCACCGTGGCCACCCGCACAGGGGCCGCTCCCCTCTCGGCCGACATCGTCGTCGACCAGGTGGCGAAGAACCACACCATCGTCTCCGCTGCCTCGAACGGCTGGCCCGACGACCCGCCCGTGATCACCCTCGAGAATGCGAAGGGTGAGCGCCTGCAGGTCACGGCCGACTCCGCGTCGATGCAGGACGTGGCACAGGCCATCAACGAGGCGGGCTTCGGCATCGTCGCCGCCGCCGTCCCTGCCGGACGCGACGCCGACGGCAACGTCATGCACCGCCTGCAGCTGCGGGCGGCCGACTCCGGCGAGGCAGGGCAGTTCCGCGCCTACCGTGGAGACACCGCCGCCGTCGAGGCCGGGACCGCCTCCGATCTCTCCACAGAAGCCGGAGCCGCCGTCATCGCCACCGGTGCCGACGCCCGCGTCCGGCTGTGGGCGGGCACCAGCGCCGAACAGGTGCTGACGTCGTCGAGCAACACCTTCACCGACCTGTTCGACGGTGTCGACATCACCGTCTCCGCGGTATCCGTCGACCCGGTCACCATCGGCGTCGCCGTCGACTCCGAGGCGCGCACCAAGGCATCGGCCGATTTCATCGCCGCGGTGAAAGACATCCTGACCCGCATCGACAACGGGTCGAAGGCGACCGTCGGCGCGAAGCAGGGCGACAAGACCACCCTGGGCGTCTTCACCGGCGACAGCACGATCCGGATGCTGCGCAACGCTCTCGCCGACGCCGTGCAGCATCCGGTCGACGGCACCTCCCCGTCCTCCATCGGGATCTCGACCGACATGTACGGCGTGCTGAGCTTCGACGAGGAGAAGTTCGCCGAAGCGCTCGCGAAGGACCCCGACGCCGTCGCGGGCCTCTTCTCCGGGGTCGCCGCGCGCGTGCAGGAGACGGCGAAGGTCTACTCCGACAAGTACGACGGGCTGCTCACCTCCCGCATCACCGGGCAGGAGAGCGAGGTCAAGAGCCTCGGCGAGCAGATGGAGCGCTGGGACGTGCGTCTCGCGCAGCGCAAGTCGACGCTCGAACGCACCTACGCGCGGCTCGAGGTCATGCTGTCGCAGCTGCAGTCGCAGTCCTCGTACCTCTCCTCGCAGATCGCCGCCCTGCCGGGCTCGAGCTCGAACTCCGGGAAGTGAGCATGAACGCCGCCCTGCGCGCCCAGCAGCGCTACCGCGAGGACGCCGTGCTGTCCGCTCCGCCGGAGCGCCTGGTGACGATGCTCTACGATCGCCTGCTGCTCGACATCGCACGCGGAGAGACCGCCCAGCGGGCCGGGGACTGGGAAGAGGCGAACGCGCAGCTGCAGCATGCGCAGGCGATCGTCTCGGAACTGTCGTCGTCGCTGACCGACGAATGGAACGGGAGCGCAGGGCTGCGCTCGCTCTACGTCTTCCTGTCGCAGACGCTCATCGGCGCCAACATCGGGCGCGACCCCGAGCGCACCCGCGCCTGCCACGAGATCATCGCCCCGCTGCGGGACGCCTGGCACGAGGCCGCCCGCACGGTCGCCGAGGCGCGTTCATGAGCGTCGACGAATGGACCACGATGCTCGATCGCCTCGAGCAGGAAGCCGTGCAGATCCTCGCCGCCGCCCCCGGCACCGCTGCCGACGCCGACCTCACTCCCTGGACACCGCCGTCGACGCCGCTTCCTCCCTCGCTCGCCGACCGCGCCAGGGACGTGGTCGAGCTGCAGCGTTCCGCGATGGATCGCATACGCGACGATCTCAGCGAACTCCGGCAGCATCTGGGCGCCGTTCGTCGCGTTCCGAGCACCCGGCGCAGCGATGCCCCCGCTTATCTCGACGTCGACGGGTGAGATCGCTCCCTAACATCGCGGATCATCCTGCCGATAGAGCAGTGAGAGCAGGGATGGCTCGCACCACTCGGCCAGGGATCGGCCACACCAGCCACACACGGGGAGCCGGTTCGTGTTCGATTCTGTGACCATCAACGCGCTGACGAGCGCGCTCGACGGCCTCGCGCTGCGTCAGCGCGCGATCTCCGACAACATCGCCAACATCAACACCCCGAACTACCACGCCAAGCGCGTGCGTTTCGAGGAGGCGCTCGCCCGCTCGATCGACGCGGGAGACGGGCAGGTCGACGCGACTGTCGGAACCTCGCTCGAACCGACCCGCCTGAACGGCAACAACGTCAACCTCGACACCGAGACGCTGTCCAGCATCGACACGATGCTGCGCTACCAGTTCGCGACGCAGGCCGTGAACGGCTCGTTCACATCGCTGCGCACCGCGATGAGGACCTCATGACCTTCGACGCGATCGGGATCGCCGGCACCGGCCTGACGCTGCACCGCAAGTGGCTCGACGCGATCAGCGACAACATCGCCAACATCAACACCGCCACGGCGACCGACGAAGCGGCGTTCCGCGCCAGATACATCCTCGCCCAGACGAGCGATCAGTCACCCGGCGCGTACGTCGCGGGCACCGTGCAGGGCAGCGCGGAAGGCCGGCTCGTGCATCAGCCCGATCATCCGCTCGCCGACGCGGACGGTTACGTGCGCTACCCCGACATCGATCTCGGGGATCAGATGAGTCAGCTCATCCTCGCCCAACGCGGCTACCAGGCGAGTGCCGGGATCGTCGACCGCGCACGCAACACCTATGAAGCAGCACTGCAGATCGGACGCAGCTGATGGCATCACTCGCCGGCATCGAGGCCATCTCCTCGGGATTCACCCTCGCCCCTCCCGCCCCCGCGCCGGTGAAGGCGGCGGACGACACCGCCTTCGCGAACAGCGTGACCGGTGCGATCGACGAACTGCGTACGCTGCAGTCCGAGTCCGATGCGCTCAAGGTCGCCGCCGTCACGGGTGACCTCGATGACATCCACTCGGCGATGATCGCCTCGTCGCGCGCAGCCGTCACGCTCGAGCTCGTCGCCGCGGTGCGCAACAAGGGCGTCGACGCGTTCACCGAGATCATGCGGATGCAAGCCTGATGCCCCAGGCCGTCACGAACGTGTTCCAGCGGATCGGGCGCGTGATCGCGGGGTTCACACTCGCCCAGCGCACGATCGCGATCATCGGCGTCGCCGTGCTCGCGCTCGGGATCGTCGCCCTCTCCAGCTGGCTCACCCGCCCCACGTACACGCCGCTGTTCTCCGGCATGAGCGCCTCGGACGCGAACGCCGTCGTCGAGCAGCTGCGCTCCTCCTCCGTCCCCTACGAACTCGCCGACGGCGGGGCGACCGTGCTGGTGCCGGAGAAGGACGTGTACGACCAGCGGCTCGCCGCCGCCTCCGCGGGGCTCCCCGGCGCCGGCTCCGGCGGATACTCGCTGCTGGACGACATGGGCGTGACCACGTCGGAGTTCCAGCAGTCCGTGACCTACAAGCGCGCCATCGAAGGCGAGCTCGCCGCCACGATCTCCTCGATCAAGGGGGTCACCGCCGCGTCGGTGCAGCTCGCGATCCCCGAGGAGAGCGTGTTCGTATCGGAGACCGTCGACCCCACGGCATCCGTGTTCGTGGAGACGTCCGGAAGCTCGACGCTGTCGGCGAAGCAGGTGGAGGCGATCGTGCATCTGACCTCCGCAGCCGTCAGCGGCATGAAGCCCGAGAACGTCGCCGTCGTGGACCAGAGCGGCCAGACGCTCTCGGCCGCCGGCGTCGGCGCGGTCGGCGGCGTCGACCAGCAGGCGAACGACTACGAAGCACGGGTGACGGCGAGCGTGCAGCAGATGCTCGACACCGTCGTCGGACCGGGGAACGCCACCGTGACGGTCGTCGCCGAGATCGACCGCTCCGTCAACGAGCGCGTCGACGAGACCTACACTCCGGCGGAAGGCGCTCCCCCGCTCTCCGAGCAGACCAGGACCGACCGGCAGAACGGCTCGAGCTCGAACGCCGGCGTGCTCGGTCCCGACAACATCGCCGTGCCGTCGGCGGACGGCGACGGCACGTCCGAATCCACGGAGACATCGAAGACCAACGCGGTCAACAAGAGCACGCAGAGCACCTCGACCCCGGCGGGAAACCTGTTGCGGCAGTCGGTCTCCGTCGCGGTCGACGCCGGAGCGGGCGGCGACCTCAGCACCGCACAGCTGACCGACCTGGTCGAGACGGCCGCGGGGATCGACACCGAACGCGGCGATGCCATCTCCGTCGAACTCGTCTCGTTCAGCCAGACCAGCTCCGAGGCAGCGCAGGCCGCCCTCCAGGCAGCCAAGGATGCCGAGGGCGCCGAGCGTCAGGCCCTCCTCCTGAACACGGTGATCATCGCCGCCGCCATCGCCATCCCGCTGATCGCCGGCCTCGCCGCGCTCATCATGCGCTCGCGCCGTCGCAGCAGCGCCGCGACCGAGTTCGACCAGCTGTTCGGGGATCGTCCTCCGGCGCTCTCCGTGCTCGATGCCGGCGCGACCGCCGCGATCGATCAGTCGCCCACGACCCCGCTCGCATTCCTCGAGACCGCGCCCGACCCGGAGCCGGAGCCGGATCCCGAACCCGCACAGGTCAGCCTCGAGCGCCGCCGCGCGGAGATCGACTCGCTCACCCGACAGGATCCGAAGCGGACGGCCGAGCTGCTGCGGACCCTCATCGACGACAGGCAGCAGGTATGACCGGACTGACCGACCGGCAGACGGCGGCCGTCGTGCTGATGAACCTCGACCGCGCCCAGGCGATCGAGGTGATGAAACACCTCTCGGAGGCGGAGGCGGAGGCGGTCGCCGCCGAGATCATCGATCTGCAGAACCTGGATGCGGCGACCACCGCCCAGGCACTCGGGCAGTTCCACCGGATCGCGTCGGGGCATCTGCCTCCGGCGCGCGGCGGACGCGACATCGCCGCCGGCCTGCTGGAGGCGACCTTCGGCGCCGAGCGCGCGGCCGCGGTGCTCGGCAGAGTCGGCTCCTCCTCGATGAACTCCTCCTTCGAGTTCCTCGGCTCCGCCGACCCCGCGCAACTGGCGACGCTGCTCGACGGCGAACTCCCTCAGACCGTCGCCCTCGTGCTCGCGCACCTCCCGACCGATCGGGCGGCCGCCGTGCTCGCCGCACTCCCCGACCCGACGCGCACCGATGTCGCCCACGCGATCGCGACGATGGGGACCGCATCGCAGGAGGCCATCGCGATCGTCGCGGACGCGCTCAGGTCCAGGACCGGCACCTTCGCCGCCCGCGACGCCCCCGAGGTCCTCGGCGGCGTCGAGCCACTCGTCGAGATCATCGCCCGCTCCGGGGCCACCGTCGAGAAGGCGCTGCTGGCGAGCATCGAAGACAGGGACAGCGCACTCGCGGAGGACATCCGCTCGCGCATGTTCACGTTCGCCGACATCGTCAAGCTCGACGACCGCGACACTCAGCGCGTGCTGCGGGGCATGGACATCCGTTCCCTCGCACTCGCTCTGAAGGGCGCGCACCAGCCCATCGCCGACCTCATCCGCCGCAACGTCTCCGAGCGCAACAGGGAGAACCTCGACGAGGAGGCCCGCACGCTCGGACCGGTACGCGTGTCGCAGGTCGAGGAGGCCAGGGCAGAGATCGTCCGCACCATCCGTGCTCTCGAGGCGGCGGGCGACATCACGGTGCAGCGCGCCGACGAGGACGAATATGTCTACTGACCCCTTCTCGCCGGTGCTGTTCCCGCGTCTGGATGGCCGCGACGGCGGCGCGGAGCATGCCCGTGCCCGCATGCGGGGCTATGCCGACGGACACGCGGAGGGCTTCCGTGCCGGTCTCGCCGAAGCCGAAGCCGCGCACCGGGCAGCGGACGAGGCCCGCACCGCTCGCGAGGACGCGCAGGCCCGCGAGATCGAGAACGCGATCTCGACGCTCCGTGCTGCCGCCCGGTCGCTGGGCGACCGGGAGCGCGAGCTGACCTCCGCCGCGCAGGAGCAGGTGCTGCGCTGCGCGATCGAACTCGCGGAGCTCATCGTCGTCGGCGAGCTCTCCGACGCCGGCGCCTCTGCGTCCGTGGCCGCGCGACGCGCCCTCGCCGATGCCGGGCCCGACGAGATCCGCGAGGTGCGCCTGCACCCGGACGACCTCCGCACGCTCGAGGGCTCGACGGGCGAGCTGGCATCCGTCGCCCTGATCCCCGACGACACCCTCGACCGCGGCGACGCCGTCGCGATCCTCGCCCACGGCCACATCGACGCCCGGATCGGGAGCGCCCTCGACCGCGCGCGGCGCGCACTCGCCGAGGCCGCGACGTGAGCGCCTGGAGCGCGGTGCTCGACGCGGCGCGACCCGAGCGCGTGGGCGAGGTCTCGCAGGTGCGCGGGCTGAGCGTGCAGGTGCGCGGCCTCGACGGCGCGGTCGGCGACGTGGTGACGCTCGACGGCGTCGACGCGGAGGTCGTCGCGATCGGCGAGGGCGGACTCCGGTGCATGCCGCTCGGCGCGGTCACCGGACTCACGGTCGGGGCTCCCGTGCGCGCGCGCGGTGGCGCCCTGCGCGTACCGACCGGCACCGCGCTCCTCGGACGCGTCCTGGACGGCCTCGGCCGACCGATCGACGGGAAGGGCCCTCTCACCGGGGCTGTCCCCGTGGGCCTCGACCACGCACCCCCCTCGATCATGGGTCGCGATCGGATCGACTCCCCGCTTCCGCTCGGCGTGCGGGCCCTCGACACGCTCGTCAGCGTCGGTCGAGGTCAGCGCGTCGGCCTCTTCGCCGGCTCCGGGGTGGGGAAGTCGTCGCTCCTGTCGATGATCGCGCGCGGGACCGAAGCCGAGGTCACGGTGATCGCTCTCGTCGGCGAGCGCGGTCGCGAGGTACGCGAGTTCATCGAGGACGACCTGGGCCCCGAGGGGCTCGCCCGCTCCGTCGTCGTCGTCTCGACCTCTGACCAGCCCGCGATGGCGCGCATCCGTGCCGCGTACACGGCGACGCGGATCGCCGAGGCGTTCCGGGACGACGGCGCCCACGCCATCCTCATGATGGATTCACTGACCCGGGTGGCGATGGCGCAGCGCGAGATCGGCCTCTCCGCCGGAGAGCCCCCTGCCACGCGCGGCTATCCGCCGTCGACGTTCTCCCTCCTCGCCGGGCTCCTCGAGCGGGCGGGCACCGACAAGCGCGGCTCGATCACCGGCATCTACACCGTGCTCGTCGACGGCGACGACCACAACGAGCCCATCGCCGACACCGTGCGGTCGATCCTCGACGGACACGTCGTCCTCGATCGCGCGCTCGCCCTGTCGGGACACCATCCCGCGATCGATGTGCTCGGTTCGGTCTCGCGAGTGGCAGGCAAGGTCACCGGCCCCGAGCGCAGGTCGCACGCGGCGACGCTGCGCGCCGTGCTCGCCGCCCGTCGCCGCGCGAACGACCTCATCGACATCGGCGCCTATCACGCCGGGGCCGATACCCGCATCGACGCCGCCATCACCCACGAGCGGGCGATCAGCGCCTTCCTCACCCAGCCCCTCGACCAGACGAGCGAGATCGACGAGTCGTGGCGCCGTCTGGACGAACTCGTCGCCGCGTTCGGAGGAGTCTCATGACGCGTTCCTTCTCCCTGGCGGGCCTGCTGCGCGTGCGCGACATCCAGGAGCGCGCGGCCGCCCAGCGGCTCTCCCGAGCGGTGATCGACGCCCAGCACACCGAAGCCCGCGACCGTTCGCTGCGCGCGCATCTGTCCGGTGTCGGGAGCGAAGCGGTCGACGTACGCTCGCTGGCCGCCCTCGCCGCCGCCAGGGTCGCCGGCCGGACCCTGCTCGCCGACCTCAGGACGCTCTCGGAACTGCAGGAGCACACGGTCGATCAGGCGCGCGCCGAGCACGCGGAGGCGCGGAGGGCGATGCGCGGACTCGACCGTCTCGCCCAGGCGCACGCCGTGCAGGTGCGCGCGGCCGAGCTGCACGCCGAGCAGGCCGAGCTCGACGAGATCGGTTCGCGGACCAGAGCGGAGGACGGGTCATGACATCTCTCGGCATCGCCGACATGCTCGATGCGCGCGTTCCTCGGGCTTCCGGACCGGTCGGGGCCTCCCGACAGGTCACCCCGGGGGCAGCGGCCTTCGCCGACGTCATCCAGGAGGCCGCGCGCATCCCCGCCGATGGCACGGAGAGCACCGGCACGTCGACGGACGACGGGCCCGCGGACCCGACGACGTCTCCCTCCCTCCCCACCGCACCGGTATCACCGGCGATCATCCCCTCACCGGAACCGACTGCCCCGACGAGCGCGAGCGACGACGTGAGTGGCGTCGTGAACGGAATCGGCGGCGCCGTCCCCGACGATCCCGCCGTGCGGACGCCGGCGCCCGGGGAAGAGGAGCCGACGGTCCCCTCCGAGGAAGGTGTCACGGCCACCGCCGACGCCACGGACCTCCCCGCTCCGCTGGCCTCCGCCCCGGGGACGGCCGCATCGGCCACCGCCGTCGAGGCCGCCCGCGCACAGCCGCCGCTTCCCGATGCAGCACGGAACCGCCTACCCGCTCCGGGAGCGGCTGGCCCGCTCGGGGCCGCGGCGAGTTCTTCCCCGCTGGAGTCTCCGCTCACCGCTGCGTCCGCCGCCGGTGCGAGCGCGCCGACCGGGGAACCCCTGCCCTCCCCGGTCTCTCGCCTCAGCGTCGCGAGCGGCCCGACGGCCGGTGTCGCCGACCCCGCGGGAGCACCGGGACGATCGAGCCCGGTCTCCGAGCAGAAGACGCTCGACGTGGCCACCGCCATGCCCGACGTCTCCCCGGACGGCGCGACGTCTCCCGCAGGCACGGGCGCGGGTGCGGCATCCGCTCCGACCTCTCCCCCGGTGCCGGCCGCCGCGGCCTCGACCGGAGAGGCGCTCGCCCCGACACCGGTGGTCGCCAGCACCCCTCCGGCTCCCGTACCCGCGGCAGCCGCTCCGGTCGCCGCCTCCGCCGCCCGCCCCGTGCTGCTCCCCCAGCTCACCACCCCCGTGGTGTCGCTGGCACAGGCCCCCGACGGGGACCACAGCCTCACCCTCACCGTGTCGCCGGAGAACCTCGGACCGGTGACGGTGCGCGCGCACATCTCCGGCGGAGCCATCCATATCGAGCTGCATGCACCGAACGATCTCGGTCGTGAGGCGCTGCGCGCGATCCTCGTCGACCTCCGAAGGGATCTCGCCGCCGCCGCACCGCACGCCTCGCTCCTGCTCTCGACCTCCGACGACGCCCCCGGCTCGTCGAACCCGCAGAACCCGGCGAACGGCAACGGCTCGCAGAACGGCGGTTCCGCGAACGGCGCCGCCGGTGCAGGCAGCGGCCAGCCGGGGACCGGCACCTCGGCGGGTCGAGACGCGAACGGCGCCCGTCTCGCGCAGGACACCGCACCGCTGACGCCCGACCCGACAGCGCCCGCATCCCTCGCCTCGCCGCACGGCGGCATCGAAGTCTTCGCCTGATCCGAGAGGAACCCATGACAACGGTCGACCCCATCTCCGGCACCATTCCGCCTTCCGGCGTGCAGACGGGCAGCACCACGCCTCCGACCGCCCGCAAGCAGACGCTCGACTCCGAGGTCTTCCTGAAGCTGCTCGTGACGCAGCTGACCAATCAGGACCCCAGCTCGCCGATGAACACCAACGAGATGATCTCGCAGACCACGCAGCTGGCCTCCATGGAGCAGCTGACGGCGCTGTCGGCCACCTCGACCGAGAGCTTCGCGCTCAGCATGCGCCAGACGGCCGCCGCGCTGATCGGCCACGAGGCGCAGTACGTCGATGAGAAGGGCGTCACCCAGAAGGGCATCGTCACTTCCGTGTCCTACGCCGGCGTGGTCCCGCTCGTCACCATCGGCGAAGCATCCATCCCCCTCGACGCCGTCTCCGGCGTCGCCCTCGTCCCCCGCTCGCAGTCCTGACCAGCCCCTTCCAGAAAGGCATCACCATGCTCCGCTCTCTGTTCGCCGGAATCTCGGGTCTGCGTTCGCACCAGACCATGCTCGACGTCACGGGCAACAACATCGCCAACGTCAACACGACCGGCTTCAAAGCCTCGGCCGTGCAGTTCCAGGACTCGCTCTCGCAGCTCGTGCGCAACTCGATGATGCCGCAGCAGGCCATCGGCGGTCAGAACCCCGCCCAGGTCGGACTCGGCGTGCAGGTCGCCGGCATCAGCACGAACTTCGCCTCCGGCGCGCCGCAGCCCACGGGCGTGCCGACCAACCTGATGATCGCGGGGGACGGATTCTTCGTCGTGCGCTCCGGCGGAGAGACCCTGTACACCCGCAACGGCGGCTTCTCGTTCGACGCGAGCGGCAGGCTGGTCTCGGCCGACGGCGCGCTCGTGCAGGGCTGGACGGCCCAGGGCGGCGTCATCGTCCCCGGACAGGGAACCGGCGACATCACGCTGCCGGTCGGTGCCCTGAGCCCTGCCACGGCGACGACCACGGCACGCGTCACCGGAAACCTGCCCTCCGGCGCCGCTGTGGGCGAGACCCTGGTGCGCGACATCAAAACCTACGATGCCGAGGGCACCGCGACGTCGATGCGCCTCACCTTCACCCGCACCACCACCGGCTGGGACGTCACCGAGCCGGGCGGCGCGACCACGGCACTCACGTTCACCGACGGCAAGCAGCCGGGGGCGTCCTCCATCGTCTCCGGCGGCGTCACGGTCGACCTCTCCGCCGTCACCGGCTTCGCCGACGTCAGCGATGTCGCCATCAAGGAGCAGAACGGCAAGCCCGCCGGAACGCTGAGCTCGTACGCACTGATGAACGACGGCAGCCTCGTCGGCACGTTCAGCAACGGCGACACCGAAGTGCTCGCCCGCGTCGCCCTGGCCGGCTTCGTCAACCCCGGGGGCCTCGAGAAGGTCGGCTCCTCCCAGTTCCGGCCGAGCGGCAACTCCGGTCAGCCGACCCTCGGACAGGCCGGATCCGACGGACTGGGCGGCATCATCAGCGGCGCGCTCGAGATGTCGAACGTCGACCTGTCGCAGGAGTTCACCAACCTGATCGTCGCCCAGCGCGGCTTCCAGGCGAACGCGCGCATCATCACGACCAGCGACGAGGTGCTGCAGGAGCTGACGAACCTCAAGCGCTGATGCTCCGAGGCGCGGCGGCCGCTCGTCACCCTGTGGGCGCGCCGCCGTTCCTCCGTCGTCAGAGCAGCTCGCTCACCAGCTGCTCGATGCGGGCCCGGATGTCGTCGCGGATCGGCCGGACCGCATCGATCCCCTGGCCGGCCGGGTCGTCGAGCTTCCAGTCCTCGTAGCGCTTGCCGGGGAAGAACGGGCACGCGTCGCCGCATCCCATCGTGATGACGACATCGGATGCCTGTACAGCTTCGGTCGTGAGCACCTTCGGCTGCTCGGCGGTGATGTCGATCCCGAGTTCGCTCATGGCCTCGACGGCGATCGGATTGATCTGCTCGGCGGGCATGGAGCCGGCGGAGCGGACGTCGATGCGGTCGCCGGCGATGTCGCGGAGGAAGCCCGCGGCCATCTGTGAGCGACCCGCGTTGTGCACGCAGACGAAGAGGACGGAGGGCTTGGTGGTCGTGTCGATCATGAGTGCTCCTGGTCGGAGGGCGGTCAAGGAAGAAGCTCGTCGACGAGTACACGCACACGGTCGGCGATATCGTCGCGGATGGCGTCCACGCCTGCACGAGAGGCGAGAGCAGGGTCACCCACCGCCCAGTCGTCGTAGCGGACGCCGGGGATGAGGGGGCAGACGTCGCCGCAGCCCATCGTGACGACGACGTCGGCCGCGCGGACGGCGTCGTCTGTGAGCGGCTTCGGGAAGCGGTCGGCGGCCCGGTCGCCCTCGATCTCGGCGAGAAGCGAGCGGACATGTGGGTGGATGACATCGGCGGGCGCGGAGCCCGCCGAACGAGCGATGACCTTGCCCGCTGCGAGCTTGTTGACGAGTGCGGCGGCGAGCTGCGACCGGCCGGCGTTCGCGACGCAGACGAAAAGCACCTGCGGCACGGAGGAGTCGCGGTCCCGGGTCAAATCGGCGAGACGCTGGCGCGCGAAGCGCTCGGTGAGAGGCACGAGCGCCGAGGTGACGCGGGCGCTGCGTGCGAGCGCGGTGTAGGACTCTCGGACGGTCGCGAGAACGACGTCGGCCCCGAGCTCAGGAACCTGCGCTGCGAGCTCTTCCGCGAGGCGAGTTACCCGCGCATCGAAGTCCGGCCGCAGCTGGCCGTCGTCGTCCATCCCTCCGGGCGCGACCGAGGCCGGTGCGAAGGAATCCAGCAATGCGGTGACAACGCTGCGCCGACTCGGGTTGATTCGGTACCAGACCCACGTTCCGCGTCGCTCCGACGTGAGGACATCGACGTCTTTGAGTACCTTGAGGTGGTGGGAGACGGTCGGCTGCGAGACGTCGGCCAGCTCAGCGAGGTCGCAGACGCAGGACTCTCCGCGCGGGTCGGAGGCGATGGCCGACAGCATCCGCAGCCGCAGCGGCTCCGATAGCGCCTTCAGCGTGGCCGCTACCGAGGTGGCGGCTTCCAGCCCGATGGCATGGGATGCGACGGGGTTGCAGGTGTCGGTGTCGGTCGCAACGGTGACGTTCACGACGGCATCCTTTCCGTCGTGTACGGGTCGGTGTGGAACCAGCGGCGGGCTGCCCAGAGCGAGACGTAGACGAGCCCGACGAGAACGGGGACCTCGATCAGCGGACCGACGACGCCGGCGAGTGCCTGGCCGGAAGTCGCGCCGAACGTGCCGATGGCGACGGCGATGGCGAGCTCGAAGTTGTTTCCGGCCGCCGTGAACGCCAGGGTCGTCGAGCGCGCGTATCCGAGCCCCAGTGCCTTTCCGGTGAACAGGCCGAAGAACCACATGGCCGCGAAATACGCCAGCAGCGGCAGCGCGATCCGCGCGACGTCCCACGGGCGGCTCGTGACCTGTTCTCCCTGGAGGGCGAACAGCAGCACGATCGTGAAGAGGAGACCGTAGAGGGCCCACGGACCGACCTTCGGCAGAAAGCGGTCTTCGTACCAGTCGTGCCCCTTCGCACGTTCTCCGAGGAAGCGGGAGGCGAAACCGGCGACGAGGGGGATGCCGAGGAAGATCAGGACGTTCAGCGCGATCTGCCAGACCGAGATCTCCAGGCCCTGCGAATCGAGACCGAGCCATCCGGGGAGGACGGTGAGGTAGAACCACCCGAGGAGCGAGAACGCGACGACCTGGAAAACCGAGTTGATGGCGACCAGCACCGCTGCGGCTTCGCGGTCGCCGCAGGCGAGATCGTTCCAGATGACCACCATGGCGATGCAGCGCGCAAGCCCCACGATGATGAGTCCCGTACGGTACTCGGGCAAATCGGGCAGGAACGCCCACGCGAGGACGAACATCAGCGCGGGGCCGACGAGCCAGTTGAGCACCAACGACGAGACGAGGAGCTTCTTGTCGCCGGCGACAGCGGCGACCCTGTCATAGCGGACCTTCGCGAGGACCGGATACATCATCACCAGCAGACCGAGGGCGATGGGAATCGAGATTCCACCGACCTCGAGGCGGGTGAGCAGGTCGGAGACGCCGGGGACGAAGCGGCCGATGAAGATGCCACCGACCATGGCCAGGCCGATCCATAGCGGCAGCCACCGGTCCAGGGTGGACAGGCGTCGCGTGGTCAGGGCGGTGGTGGCTACGGTCGCGGTGCTCATGCGAGGAGCGCCTCCATCTCATCTCTGCGATGACAGGCTCCGGCCGCGGTCACCGTGCAGAGTCCCATTGCATCGACATGTATCTATATTGACACTTATCGATACTGATGGCAACCGCGGCAGCGACGACAGATGGCCCCCACGACGCCGGTGCCGTGGTCCGCGTCCTTCGCGACACCATCGACGCGAACGTGCGCACCCTGGCGGCTCGACTCGTCAGCGAGATGCGGAGGGTGGGGATCCCTGCGGAAACCCCACCGCTCCGTGTGCGTCGATCAGCCGACGGCGACCGGCCGTGCACCGATCTGCAGGGTCGACGGAGCTGCGCAGCAGCTGCCCGCGTTGTCGTCGAAGCCGCCAGCGCCCCCGCACACGCCGGTGCTCGGGAGGACGAGTTCGCTGCGTCCCGCCGCCTCATGGTCTCCCACGAGGTGCGCGGCGACGCTCCGCACCTGCTCGAAGCCGGTCATCGCGAGGAAAGTCGGCGCCCGGCCGTAGGACTTCGCGCCGACGATGAAGAACCCGTGCTCCGGCTGCGCAAGCTCTCTTGCGCCCGTCGCACCCACGGATCCGCAGGAGTGAACGTTGGGGTCGATCTCGGAAGCGATGCCGGCGACCGCCTCGAGCGCGGGATCGAGGTCGATCCGCAGCTCTCGCAGCATGCCGGTGTCCGGGCGGAAGCCCGTGAGCGCGAACACGCGCCCGACACCGTTCACCTCGCGCCCGTCCTCGGCGGCGACGGTCAGCCCGTCCATGTCCTCCCGGAACTCGGCGACACGGAAGCCCGTCACCAGCTCGACGATCCCTTCGTCGATGACCTTGCGAGCGCGGGACCCGAGAGCAGCACGCTCGGGAAGCTCGTCCCCGCTCCCACCCCCGAAGACGTTCGCCGCACTCCCTCGACGCAACAACCATGTCACGCGAGTTCCCGGGGACCGACGCGCCAGCTCACTCAGGCGCAGTGCGGCATGCGTGGCGGAGTGCCCCGCACCGACCACGACGACATGCGAGCCCGCGAGTTCCGCCACGTCAGCCGGGATACGGTACGAGATCGTGCCCGAAACCGAGGACTCGCCGAGTGCGGGGAACCCGTCGGCCCCCGCAGGGTTCGGAAGCCCCCAGGTACCACTCGCGTCGACGACCGCGCGGGCGATGAGTCGAGATTCGTCGCCGTCAGCGTCGACGGTGTGCACGACGAAGGGCCGGCCCTCGCGTCCTCCGTCGATGACTTTGTCCCGGCCCTGGCGCGCGACTCCCGTGACGGTCGTCGCGTAGTGGACCCGCTCACCCAGAACGTCAGCGAGCGGCGCCAGGTAGCCGCTCACCCATTCCGCACCGGTCGGATACCCGGAAGCGGGCGCGTTCCATCCCGTCGGCTCGAGGAGACGGCGTGCAGCAGCGTCCGTGAGCTCCGGCCACGCCGAGAACAGGCGCACATGTCCCCACTCGGAAACCGCGGCGGCAGCACCGCGCCCGCGCTCGACGACGATCACGTTCTCGCCGCGTTCGACAAGGTGCGCCGCGGCGGCGAGACCCTGCGGGCCCGCACCGATGACGACGACAGGAAGCTCAGACATCACATCTCCTCAAATCGAAAAACATCAATATGAAGACTGTCACCCATCTATCGAAGATTGTCAATGCGTGCCAGAATAGACCCGTGACCCTGCCGACGACAATCGAAGCACCCCGTTGCTGCGTCCCGCCCATCACCCCGTCGATGACCGTCGACGATGCGGAACGCGTTGCGCGCGTGTTCAAGGCACTGGGCGACCCCACTCGGGTCAGGCTGTTGTCCCTCATCGCCGCCGGAGCAGGTGGCGAGGCATGCATCTGTGACTTGACCGAACCCGTTGGCCTCTCACAGGGCACGGTCTCCCACCACATGAAGCTCCTCGCGGATGCCGGGCTCGTCACGCGTGAACAGCGCGGCAAGTGGGCCTACTTCGCCCTCAACGGCGACGCGATGGATGCCGCGGCCGCAGCCCTCCGAGCGGTGTGAGCGTCTCGGTCATCCGAACTCGCGAAGCGCCGAGGTCATCTCGCCGCCGGCATCGCCCGTGTTGACGGTGCCCTTCCACTCGAAGAGGATCGCGTGCACCTCGTCATCCGCACGCGGGCAGTGCTCGACGCCCTTCGGGACGACGAAGACGTGACGACCTTGACGTCGTCGTCGTTGACGCTCGTCAGCCGATGCGGCTGCCAGTGCTCCGTGATGGTCGCCAGGGTCGCCTGCACGTTCCGCGTGTCTTCGTCCACCCGGTCAGCCTCAGCGGCGCGGGATTCACCGGTACTGTCGTCTGAGGGAGAAAGGTGCCGGTCATGAACGCGGTCGACGCTGTCGGCACGATCGCCGAGATCCTGTCCTGGATCGGACTCGGCGTTGGTCTCCCCCTGCTCGTCGTCGTGTTGCTGGTGAAGGTGCACGACGGCTCGTGGCTGCCGCACGAAGTCGTCATCCTCGAAGAGGAGGGCGGCCGGGCGCGCGCCCGCTGGTTCGCCGCCGGCGACTTCTGGGAACGGCCGCTCCGCGCGGACGAGTCCACCCACTGGCGCGGACGGGAGGAGGCAGACGCCTTCCTCAGTGAGCGCCACCCGAGCCTGATGCGGTTCGAACCCCGACGCCCTCTCCTGCATGCGTTCCAGGTGCTCGGCATCACCCTGGCCGGCGTCGGTGCGGCAGCGGTCGCTCTATCGATCGTGCTCCTGTTCGTCGGTTGACGGGTGCGGTGTCCGCGGATCACGATCCCGGGCAGGATGGAGACATGTCCGTCTCCCCTCTCGCCTCACGACCCTGGCTCGACTCCTATGCGGAGGGCGTACCCGCCGAGATCGAGGATCCGTCGCAGACCCTGCCGGAGATGCTCTCGGCGAGCGTGAAGGCCTTCGGCAGACGCCCGGCGCTGGACTTCTTCGGCGCGGTCACGACCTACCGCGAGCTCGGGGAGCAAGTCGAGCGCGCGGCCGAGGGGCTGCGGCGCCTCGGGGTCGGCGCGGGCGACCGTGTCGCTCTGGTGCTGCCCAACTGCCCGCAGCATGTCGTGGCCTTCTACGCCATCCTCCGACTCGGTGCGATCGTGGTCGAGCACAACCCGCTCTACACCGCGCGCGAACTGCGACACCAGTTCGAGGATCACGGTGCACGCCTCGCCATCGTGTGGGACAAGGCCGTCGACACGATCGCCGGCTTCCCGGCAGACCTCAGGGTCGAGCACATCGTGAGCGTCGACATCACCACGGCCATGCCGTTGTCGAAGCGCCTCGCTCTTCGCCTGCCGGTACCCAAGGCACGCGAGTCGCGGGCGAAGCTGACCGGCACCCCGAAGGCCCGGCATCTCGTCGCCTGGAAGAGCCTCGCCGACCACCGGCGGATCTCACGTCGGGTGCCGGGACCGACGCTCGACGACATCGCCCTGCTGCAGTACACGAGCGGGACGACGGGCGTCCCGAAGGGCGCGATCCTGACGCATGCGAATCTCCGCGCCAACGCAATGCAGGGCAGGGCGTGGGTGCCGGGACTCGTCGACGGCGAGGAGACGTTCTACGGTGTCCTGCCGCTGTTCCACGCCTACGGAATGACCCTGTGCCTGACGTTCGCGATGAGCATCGGCGCGCGGCTCGTCCTCTTCCCCGCGTTCGACCTGGGTCTGGTCACGGCAGCGGCACGCGCGACTCCCCCGACCTTCCTCCCCGCCGTCCCCCCGATCTACGACGCTCTCGCTCGTGCAGCCGCCCGCGGGACCATCGACCTCTCGACGGTCCGCTTCGCGATCTCCGGGGCGATGAGCCTCCCGGTCGCCACGGTGAAGCGCTGGGAGGAGGCGACGGGTGGCCTCCTCGTCGAGGGCTACGGCATGACCGAGAGCTCACCGGTCGCGCTCGGCAACCCGATGGGGCCCACCCGTCGTCCCGGCACGGTCGGCGTGCCGTTCCCGAGCACCGAGATCCGGGTCGTCGATCCCGCGGATCCGACCGTCGACCTGCCGTCCGGCGAGGCCGGCGAACTCCTCATCCGCGGCCCGCAGGTCTTCCAGGGGTACTGGGGGCGTCCGAGCGAGACAGCCGATGCCCTGCTGGCCGACGGCTGGCTCCGGAGCGGAGACATCGCCCAGGTCTCGTCCGACGGGTTCGTGAGCATCGTCGACCGTCTCAAGGAGCTCATCATCACCGGCGGCTTCAACGTGTCGCCCAGCGAAGTGGAAGACGCGCTCGTCGCGCACCCCGATGTGGTGGCAGCTGCCGTCGTGGGTCTTCCCCGACCCCACGGCGGAGAAGAGGTCGCCGCCGCCGTGGTGCTCCGCGACGGCGCCGTCCTCGACGTGGATGCGCTGCGCGACTTCTGTCGCACCCGACTCACCCCCTACAAGGTGCCGCGCCGGATCACCGCCGTCGACGATCTCCCCCGGTCGCTCATCGGCAAGGTGCTGCGTCGTCAGGTGCGGGACCGGCTGCTCGCCGATCGCTGAGGCGTCCCGGTCGTAGACCTCCTCCGCCGCGGGCATGGCTAACGCCCCGCGCCCTCCGGCCGACAGTCCCCCTCGACGGCCCAGGACGGGCCGTCGGGTCCGTGCTCTCCGGAACGCGGACGGATCTTTCCAGGATGGAGCCCATGATCGTCCTCACGCGCCTGAACCGTTCGCGGTTCGCGGTGAATCCCGACCTGATCGAACGTGTCCAGGCGACGCCGGACACGACGCTCATCATGGTCGACGGCGCGACCTTCGTCGTCACCGAGACGATGGACGACGTGATCGCACAGATCACCCGCTTCCGTGCCGGCGTGCTCGCCACCGCTGCCGCTCTGATCGCCGCGGCCGGAACCGACGCCGTCACCCCCGACTCCGAGGTCGGTCTCTGATGGATCCGTCCCTCATCCTCGGACTGGTCCTGGCCTTCGGCGCCCTGGTCGCCATGATCAACCTCGAAGGCGCGACCATCGGATCGCTGCTGATCCCCGCCCCGATGGTGCTGGTCTTCGGAGCCACGATCGCCGTCGGCATCGCGAGCGGCACCGTGCGCGATGCACTGCATGCGGTCAAGTCGCTCCCCCGCGCCTTCCGCGGCGAGCGCCGCACCGCGTCGAGCATGATCGACACGGTGGTCGGCTACGCCGAGAAGGCGCGCGCCGAGGGGCTCCTCGCCCTCGAGCAGGGGCTGGAGGACGAGAAGGATCCGTTCCTGCGGCAGGCTCTGCAGAGCATCGCCGACGGCACGGATGCGGAAGACCTGAGGACCCTGCTGGAGGATGAACTCACCTCGACCGCCGCCCGCAACCGCACCGCGTCACGCTTCTACATGACCTTGGGCGGATTCGCGCCCACCGTCGGCATCATCGGCACCGTCGTCTCCCTCACGCATGTGCTGGAGAAGCTCGACAAGCCCGACACCCTCGGTCCCATGATCGCGACGGCATTCGTGGCGACGCTGTGGGGTCTCCTGTCGGCCAACTTCATCTGGCTGCCCATCGGCGGACGCCTCCAACGTCTCGGCGAGCTCGAGCTCGAACGCATGACCGTGCTCATGGAGGGCATGCTCGCGATCCAGGCCGGCGCCCCGCCGCAGTTCGTCGGAGAGCGCCTGCGCGCCCTCGTGTCCGAGCGCCCCTCCGCCCGCTCCGGCCGTCACGCCCGCACCCGAGCAGCCGAGGAGACGGAGCAGGCGTCATGAGCGTCCGTGCCCGTCGCCGCGTGCCCCAGGAGGAGCACAGCGGTCCGGACGAGCGGTGGATGGCATCCTACATGGACATGGTGACCGTCCTGATGTGCATGTTCATCGTGCTGTTCGCGATGTCCACGGTCGACCAGGAGAAGTTCGAGGCGCTCAGCGCCTCCCTCGCCACCGGGTTCGGCCAGGAGCCGTCGGACGACGTCGACGTCACGACGGGTGTCGTCGTTCCTCCGGAGCTGGTCGACGAGAAGGGCCAGGACTTCGCCGACGTCGATCTGGCCGCGGCGCAGACCGAGTTCACCGAGCTCTCCGCGCTGCGCGAGCGCCTGCGACAGGTGCTGGCCCAGAACGGGCTCGAAGCCGACGTCACCTTCACGATCGACGAGCGCGGTCTCACCATCGGCCTCGTCAGCGCCGAGACGTTCTTCACCACGAACAGCACCACGCTCAGCTCGACCGCCGTCCTCGTGCTCGATGCCCTCGGCTCGGTACTGGTGACCACCTCGAACGAGATCTCGGTCGAGGGCCACGCCGACGTCCGCGGATCGGTCGCGCCGTACCCCACCAACTGGGAGCTCTCGGCCGGCCGCTCGACTCAGGTGCTGCGACACCTGGTCGAGGCCTCGGGCCTCCCCCCGGGGCACCTGAAGTCGGTCGGCTTCGGCGACACCCGTCCGGTCGCTGCCGGCGACGCCCCCGAGGCCCTCGCCCAGAACCGGCGGGTCGACATCGTCGTCCTCTCCGACGCGAACGAGGAGGTGCGCGCGCTCATTCCCCAGGCCCAGGCGGGGAAGCCGTCCTCCTGACCCGCCCACTCACCTAACGCACGCCGATCGCCACCCGATAGTCCGGAACGTGGTGATCGAGGACAGCGTGCGCTCCGAGGTGCGCGCGGGAACGGCGACGAAGACCGCCGAAGTCGAGGTGTACGACTTCGGCCGTTCGGCGACCCTCTCGCGTGAGCACATCCGCGCCCTCGAGCTGGCCTTCGAGACGTTCTCCCGACAGTGGTCCGCGCAGCTCTCGGCGAAGATCCACGTGCGCGCCACCATCGCCGTCGAGCACGTCGGGATGATGACCTACGGCGAATACGCCCAGTCCCTCCCGACGACGACCACCATGATCGTGTGCGCGCTTCCCGATTCCGACGAGCGCCTGATCGTGCAGCTGCCCACCTCCGCCGCCACCGCGTGGATCGTGCAGATGGTCGGCGGACGCGCATCCGCCGCCTCGGAGGACCGCACGTTCACCACGATCGAGCAGGCGCTGATCCGGACCCTGATCGTCGACGCGATCGACCATCTCACCGGCGCGCTGGACGGCCTGCTCCCCGCCGGCGTCACCATGAGCGGCATCCAGTACAGCTCCCAGTTCGCCCAGGTCGCGGCGTCGGGGGAACCGGTCATCGTCGCACGGTTCTCGATGCGCCTCGGCGGACGGACCGTGCCGACGAGCGTCATGCTCCCCGCCTCCGTGCTCGCCGGCTTCACCGTGCGCCCCTCCGACGACGAGCGCTCCGGGGCTCCGGGGCGGATCCGTCGCCAGGTCGAGGTCGCGCCGGTCGAGGTCGCGCTGCGGCTCGCGCCGCGGGCCGTCCTCCCCCGCGAGGTGCTGGATCTGTCGGTCGGCGACATCATCGCGTTCCCGCACTCCGCCGACCGCCCGATGGTCCTCGCCGTCGGCGACCAGACCGTCGCCACGGCCGCCGTCGGCAGCGCCGGGGCGCGCTTGGCCTGCGTCGTCACCACCACCATCCCCGATCCCGCCTTCGCCGAGGAGTCCGCGTGACAAGCACCACCACCTACGAGTCCGCCGTCGCCGCCGCCTTCGCTGCGAAGCTGCCGACCGCCTCTCCTCTCGTCGCGCGCGCCTCGCAGGTCTCGGGAGACACGGGCGACGCCGTCATCGTGCAGTTCGTCGGTGAGGCGAGCGCCCGACTGGCCGTCCAGCTGTTCGAACCGGAGATCCTGGTCGACGGACTCGGCGGCGCGCCACTGACCGACCGGCTGCGCGACGCCTTCGAGGCGTCGACGAGCGCCCTCGGATCCGGGGCACTCGGCGACGCGACGATCGGCGACGCCTCCGCCCTGTTCGCCGATCCCGCCGCTCAGCTGTTCGACCTGCAGGACGACGCGGATCACACGATCGGTCGTCTCGCCGTCGTCATCTCGCGCGCCCCGGCCGCGGTCTCGAACTCCTCCCGCCGACTCCACCGCATCGCAGGTGTCGAGATGGAGCTCACGGTCGAGATCGGACGCACCAGGATGGCGGTGCGCGACGTGCTCGGGCTGGAGCCCGGACGCATCGTCGAGCTCGACCGCTCGGCCGGCGCACCGGCCGACATCAAGCTCAACGGCCGCATCATCGCCCACGGCGAGGTCGTCGTCGTCGATCAGGACTATGCGGTGCGCATCACCCGCATCCTCGAGAACGTCGAGGCCTGACCCTGGACGACCTCCTGCTCGGCCTGCGGGTCGTGCTCTCGCTCGCCGCAGTGCTCGGGGTGCTGTGGTATCTGCAGCGTCGCGTCGCGCGCACGCAGGCGCGCCGTCGCGACAGCGAGGCCATCACGGTGCTCGGACGTCAGGGGGTCGGTCCGAAGGCGCAGATCGTCGTGATCCAGACGGAGGATGCCCGCTACGTCCTCGGCGTCACCGAGCACGGCGTCAACGTCGTCGATCGCCTGCCGGTCAAGGCCGGGGGCCCGTCGGAGGAGACCGCCCGTCCGGCCAGGTCGGCGGCCGCCTCCGAAGCGGCGTCCGACGCCGAGGAGTTCGAGCGCATCCTCGCCGCCACCGCCCTCACGGAGACGACGGGCGCGCCGGCCGCGGATCCGATGCTGCGGCGCCGGGTGCGGCATCGGAACGATCCGCTGCGCGGCTCCATCCTCTCCCCCGAAACCTGGCGGCAGACCGCCGAGGCCATCCGGCGCACGCGATGAGCGCCCACCGTGGGCTCGCCGACCGGCGGGCGCTGCGACGATTCGCGCTGCTGCTCGCGACCGCGCTCGCCCTGGTGGTGGTGCTGACGCTCCTCACGGGAACGGCTGCCCATGCGCAGGTGCCGCCCGACGATCCGGGCGAGGGCATCACGATCGACATCAACGGCGTCGACGGCGGCCCCTCGGGCTCGATCCTGACCCTGCTCGGCATCACGCTGCTCTCGGTCGCTCCTGCCCTGCTGTTGATGATGTCGTCGTTCACGAAGATCTTCGTCGTGCTGGCGATGACGAGGAACGCCCTGTCGCTGCCGACCATCCCCCCGAACCAGGTGCTGGCCGGACTGTCGCTCTTCCTGTCGCTGTTCATCATGTGGCCGGTGCTGACCGAGATCAACACGGTCGCGGTGCAGCCGTACATCGACGGCACCCTCACGTTCACCCAGGCCATCGACGTGGGCCAGCTGCCGCTGCAGGAGTGGATGCTCCGCTTCACGCGCGAGGAGGACCTCGCCCTGATGACCCGGATGGCGGGTCAGCCCAACCCGGAAGATCCCTCGAGCGTGCCGATGTACACGCTCATCCCCGCGTTCATGATCTCCGAGCTGCGCGCCGCGTTCATCATCGGCTTCGTGATCTTCGTCCCGTTCCTCGTGATCGACCTGGTCGTCGCGGCCGCCCTCATGTCGATGGGCATGATGATGCTCCCGCCCGTCATGATCTCCCTGCCATTCAAGATCCTGCTCTTCATCCTCGTCGATGGCTGGGGGCTCATCATCCGCGCGCTCCTGGAGAGTTACGGAGGGGTCGGATGAGTCCCGAGGCCGTCATCGACATCGGCACGCAAGGGCTGATCATCGCGGCGAAGCTGGCGGCGCCCGTGCTGGTCACCGCCCTCGTCGTGGGCTTCGCCATCTCACTGCTCCAGTCCATCACCCAGGTGCAGGAGGTGACGCTGTCGTTCGTGCCGAAGATCGTCGCGGTCGGCATCGCGCTGCTCATCGCCGGCAACTGGATGATCGCGGAGATGATCGCGTTCACGAACGAGATGTTCGCCCGCATCCCCTCGCTGCTGAGCGGATGACGACGTGTACATCCCGATCGACTTCGCGTGGCTGGAGGCCACGATGCTCGCCGCCGTGCGCATCACGGCGTTCATCGTGATCGCTCCGCCGTTCTCCTACGGGGCGATTCCGGGGCGCGTGAAGGCGATGCTCGCGATCGGTCTCTCCCTCGCGATGGGTACCGCCGTCGCTCCGGGCTACGAGAACCTCGACACCGGGCCGTTCCTCGGAGCGCTGGTGCTGCAGCTGGTCACGGGCGCACTGCTCGGCTTCCTGGTGCTGCTGTGCTTCTCGGCGCTGCAGGCCGCCGGCAGCCTGATCGACGTGTTCGGCGGATTCCAGCTCGCCCAGGCCTTCGACCCGCACTCGCTCGTGAACGGGGCCCAGTTCACGAGACTCTTCCACCTGACGGCACTGACCCTGCTGTTCGCCTCCGGCGGCTATCAGCTGATCCTGGCCGGGCTCGCCCGCAGCTTCGAGGCCGTCCCCGTCGACGGCATGTTCGCCGCAGCAGGCCCCGCCGAGCTCCTCATCGACGGGGTCTCCCAGATGGTGCTCGCTGCCGTGCAGATCGCAGGGCCGCTGGTGCTCGTGCTGTTCCTCGCCGACGTCGGTCTGGGACTCATCACCCGTGTCGCGCCGGCCCTGAACGCGTTCGCGATGGGCTTCCCGGTGAAGATCCTGCTCACGCTGCTGCTCGCCGGTGCCGTCTACGCCGTCCTCCCCGGCATCGTCGATGCCCTCGCCGGGCAGGCGCTGCGCATGATGCAGGGGGTGCACGAGTGAGCGGCACCGACGGCGGCGAGCGCAGCGAGAAGGCGACCGACAAGCATCTCGGCGAGGCCAGGAAGAAGGGGCGCCTGTCACGCAGCCAGGACCTCACGGCCTGGTTGGGCATCGGCGCGGCGGCGATCACCATGCCCGCGGCCATCGCCCTCGGCGCCTCGGCGGGGACCGAGCAGCTCCTCACCCTGACCTCTCTGGTCGACGCTCCCACACCGGAGGCGGCACTCGCCGCCCTCGGCCGCGGCCTCGCCTCCGTGCTCCCCACCCTCACCGTGATGCTGGCGGCGGTCGCCATCGTCACCCTGATCGGCGCGGTCATCCAGGGAGGAGTGCATCTGAAACCGCTCACCGGGCGCTTCGAGCAGTTCAACCTCGTCAACGGCATGCGCCGGGTGTTCGGCATGCAGGCCCTCTGGGAGGGTGCCAAGGCGCTGATGAAGACCGCGGCGATCGGCATCGCGCTCTGGTTCGTGATCGCGAGCCTGATGCCCGTGCTGACCGCGAGCGGCGCGCACTCGATCTCCCGTCTGCTCGGCATCGCGAGCGAGGGCACGGCCGCCCTGCTGCAGACCGCGATCGGCGTCGGGCTCGCGCTCGCGGTGATCGACATGTTCGTGGTGATGCGACGCAACCGCAAGCACACCCGCATGACCAAGCGCGAGATCCGCGACGAGAACAAGAACTCCGAGGGCGACCCGCTGATCCGCCAGCAGCGGCGTTCGCGCCAGCTCGCCGTGAGCAGGAACCGCATGATCGCCGCTGTCGCCGGCTCGGATGTCGTCGTGGTCAATCCGACCCACATCGCGGTCGCGCTGCGCTACGAACCCGGCCGCGCCGCCCCCAAGGTGGTCGCGAAGGGCAGCGGCGTGATCGCGGAGCGCATCCGTGACGAGGCCGTGCGCGCCGGGGTGCCGCTCGTGCGCGAGATCACCCTCGCCCGCGCCCTGCACGCCGCGTGCGAGCTCGGCCAGGAGATCCCCGAAGACCTGTACAACGCCGTGGCCCGCGTGCTCGTGTTCGTCGATTCGCTGCGACGACGCGGAGCCGCCCGTGGCATCCACTCCCTTCCCTACCGGAGGACCGCATGAGACAGCTGCTTCCCAAGCTCGGGGTGCCGATCGGCGTCGTGGGCATCATCATGCTCCTCGTCGTGCCGGTGCCGCCTTTCCTGCTCGACATCCTCATCATCCTGAACATCATGTTCGCGCTCGTGATCCTGCTCACGTCGATGTTCGTGAAGAAGCCGCTCGACTTCTCGGTGTTCCCCTCGCTGCTGCTCGTGGCCACCCTGTTCCGACTCGGCCTGAACGTCGCCTCGACCCGTCTGGTGCTCGGCGAAGCGTATGCGGGGCAGGTGATCGAGGCGTTCGGCGCGATCGCCGTCGGGGGCTCGCTCATCATCGGCGCCGTCGTGTTCCTCATCCTCGTCGTGATCCAGTTCGTCGTGGTCACGAAGGGTGCCGAGCGCGTCGCCGAGGTCGGTGCGCGATTCACCCTCGACGCGATGCCCGGCAAGCAGATGGCCATCGACGCCGACCTCAACGCCGGGCTGATCACCGATGCGGAGGCCCGCGAGCGCCGCGCCGAGGTGGCAGCCGAAGCCGACTTCTACGGGGCGATGGACGGTGCATCGAAGTTCGTGAAGGGCGATGCGATCGCCGGACTCGTCATCATCATCATCAACATCGTCGGCGGCATCGCGATCGGCATCGTGCAGCATGGGATGACGATCGACGAGGCCGTGAGCACCTACAGCCTCCTCACGATCGGCGACGGGCTCGTCACGCAGATCCCGGCCCTGCTGATGGCGGTCTCCACCGGCATGATCGTGACCCGCTCGACCGCGGAGACGGAGATGGGCACCGCGGCGTCCGCGCAGCTCGGACAGTCCCGCAACGCGTTGATCATCGCCGGATGCGCGGCGATCATCATGTCGCTCATCCCGCACATGCCGATGCTGCCGTTCGTGGCGATCGGCGCTCTCCTCCTTCTCATCGCACAGCGCATCAAGGCGACGCAGAAGCGCGAGGATGCGGCGGCGGCGCAGAGCCCTTCGACCGCGCCGACGGACCAGCCGGAGGAGCTGATCGAGAAGATGCGCGTGCATCCGCTCGAGATCCTCCTCGCCCCGGACATCGTCGACCTCGTGACCGGCGGTCCGGACGACCTGCTGGCGCGGGTGAAGGCCCTCCGCCGCCGCATCGCGCTCGACCTCGGACTGATCACCCCACCCGTGCGCACGCGGGACAGCATCGAGCTGCCTCAGTCGACCTACGTCATCCGCATCGCCGGTGTCGAGACGGGCCGTGGCACGGCGCCTGCCGGCTCCGTCCTCGCGCTCGGACAGGGGCTGGACAGCCTCCCCGGCACCGCGACGCTCGACCCGGTGTTCGGGCTCGAGGGCAAATGGATCCCGATGGAGATGCGCCACAGCGCCGAGTTCGCCGGTGCCACGGTGATCGACCGCGCGAGCGTGATCATCACGCACCTCTCCAGCGTGATCCACGCGCACGCGGCCCGTCTGCTGAGCCGCGAAGACGTGCGGCAGCTCACCGACGCCCTCAAGCAGGCCTCCCCCGCCGCGGTCGAGGAACTCACGCCGGCGCTGCTGTCGCTGGCCGAGGTGCAGCGCGTGCTGCAGGGTCTGCTCGCCGAGCGCGTGCCGATCAACGACCTCAGCCGCATCTACGAGGCGCTGGCGCTGCGGGCCCGGACCTCCACCGAGCCGGAGGGCCTGATCGAGGCCGCGCGGGCCGCGCTCGGCCCCGCGATCGCCGCCCGGTTCGCCGATGCGGGCACGCTGCGAGTGGTGATGATCAACCCGCTCCTCGAGCAGGCGATGCTCGAGAGCCTGCGTCCGGGCGACGAGGGCACCCAGATCGTCTTCGATCCGCAGCGCATGGAGGCCGTCGTGGAATCCGTGAAGCAGGCCGTCTCCTCGGTGCGTGAGGGCGGAGAGCCGGTGCTGGTGTGCGCTCCGTCGCTGCGACCCGCGGTACGCCGACTCGTCTCGGCCCAGACCGACGGCCTTCCCGTCCTCTCGTACACCGAGGCGACCGCCGCCGCCCTCACGATCGAGACGGTCGGCGTCGTGCGGGACATCCCCGCGCCGTCGGTCGGCATCGTCCCGGCAGCACTAGGCTGAACGAATGCTGGTTTTGACGAGGCGGATCGGTGAAAGCGTGCGCATCGACGGCGACATCGAGATCACGCTGCTCGAGATCAAGGGCGACAGCGTGCGCATCGGCGTGCAGGCACCGCGCGAGACGCGCATCCAGCGGACCGAGATCATCGAGGCCGTCGTCGCCGAGAACGTGTCGGCCGCGGCCGAGACGGGTGCCGACGCGGAGGACGCCATCGCCGCAGCCCTCGCCAGAGGTCGCGAGTCCCGCACGCCGTAGTCGACCGCGATCTCAGACCCGCGACAGGTCCTCGGCGGTGGCCCGCTTCCACTGGTCGCCTCCTGCTGCCCGCGCTCTGACCGCCGCCCTGCTCGCCGCAGCGACGAGCGCGTCGTAGTCGAAGCCGACCACGGAGGCGGTCGCCCAGCCGATGCTCGCCGACGATCGGATCCCCGTCACCGTCGTCTCCCTGTCGATCACCGAGACGCGGGTCAGGATCGCTCGCAGGTGGTGTCGGACCGCCTCATCGTTGCCGCGGATGATGACGATCGCTCGGCCGTCCTCCACCCGATCGGCGTCGGCGGAGACCGGCAGGGCTTCCTGGATGTCGTGGTGGAATCGATCCACGATCAGGGTGAACGCCGCCCCCGTCGACGCCTCCCGCAGGTCGTCGGGGTCGTCCAGGCGGATGTCGAGGATGGACCACGGCTGATCGTTCTGTCCCTCCGCCTTCCGGAGCCGGCGGCGCGCCCGCTCCGCGACGTCGTCGACATCGCTCTTCTTCCCCTCCGCCCGCACCATCAGCACGAGGGTGAAAGCGGCGCAGGTGCTGACCACCACGGTGCCGACGGCGTTCATCCCGCGCAGCGCGCTCAGCTGCTCGTCGGTTCCGGCCCCGCCGGAGAGGAGGGCGGACACGGTGCTCACGACCGCGACCACCACGAGCCCGCACGACGCGAGCGCCAGCGGCAGCACGATGTCTCTGACAGCGGTGCGGTCGCGCAGCAGCTCATAGGCCACCAGGCCGCCGTAGACGGCGCTGCCGAGGAAGACGATCTGGAAGGAGGGCAGGTACCACGGCGTTCCTGCCGTCGACATCAGCAGGGCGGGAGCGATCAGGAGGAAGGGGACGACCAGCCACCAGCGCGCCCGCCGCCCGAAGTGCATCCGCAGACCGATCCAGACCAGCGGCTCGAAGCAGAGCAGAAGCGCCGAGGCGGCCCCGCGCAGCATCGGCTCCTCCGTCTGCTGCCCGGCGAGCCACAGGTAGGCCCCGAGCACCCCCAGGCCGAAGGCGGATCCCCAGGTCACGGTCGCCCTGCTCGGGCGCGCGAGCGTGCACAGGCCGACGACCATGACGGTGAGCACGGTGACGACGGCCACCATGCTGGTCGTGACGTCGACGTTGACAGGTACGAGCGGGGTCATGCCTGCGGCTCCTTCGAAGAACGCTGCGGGAAGCGCAGCGTGACCCGGGTGCCGCCCCCGACTTCGCTGGCGACGTCGATGCTGCCGTCATGCGCGCCGACGATGTCGCGCACGATGCCCATGCCGAGGCCCGTCCCGCTGATGCCGGCCCGCACGGCCTTCTCGGTGCGGAAGTAGGGCTCGAACACCCGCGCCAGGTCTTCCGGTGCCATTCCGAATCCATCGTCGACGATCATGAGCTGCGCGTGCCCCGTCGGCGCCACGCCGAGGTCGACGTCGATGCTGCCGCCGGGCGGGGTGTACTTGGCGGCGTTGCTGAGCAGGTTGTCGAGCACCTGCCGCAGCCGGAACGCGTCGCCGGAGATCACGAGGCGCTCCGCCCCCACGATCCGGAGCACCTGCCTGCTTCCCGAGATGACCGGCGCGTACGAAGCCGCGGCGGCTTCGACGAGCTCGCGCAGATCCACGGACTCGAACGGCTCCTGCGCAGTGCGGCTCGTCTGCTGGAGGATGCTCGCGACGAGATCCTGCATGCGCTCGCCCGCATGCGCGATGATCTCGAGCTGCGCGGGGACGCGTCCGGGGAGGTCGTCGCGCTCACGGAGCAGGTCGACGTGACCGACGATCGCGGTGAGGGGGTTGCGCAGCTCATGCGAGACGACCGCGTTGAAGGCCCGACGCTCCTCGTCGACCTCGAGCAGAGCGGTCACGTCGTCGATCACGACGAGCGTGATGTCCACACCCTCTCCCGCGCTGGCCATCGACTGCGTGCTCACCTCGAGCGCGCGCCACTGTCCCGCCCCGTCGAAGAGCCACACCCGTTCGGCGCGCAGCTTCTCGCCACCGGCGGCCCTGGCGAGGGAGGTGCGCGACGGCGAGAGCGCCGTGCCGCGTCTGGCGTCGTACTCGACCGCTGCCGAGGGGAGTGCCGCACCGAAGCGGTCGCGTCCGTAGAGCACGCGGTACGCGTCGTTCATCTGGAGCACGCGTCCCTCCGCGGTGACGACGACGAGGGCGACGCTCAGCGCATCGACGATCTGGATCACCCGCCGTTGGTTCGCCTCCGCCCGCTCCGCGGCGCGGTTCACCTGCTCCGAGCGACGTTGCAGCAGCCGGCGCGCGGCACGCGAGCGCTGTGCGCCGATACGGACGGTCACGCCCAGGAACCCGAGGGTGATGACGAGGGTGAGCAGGCGCAGGAGGATGTCGGCGGGCGCGCCGCTCCGCTCCGCGAACAGCACGAGCGTGGCGCTGATGAACGCGATACCGCCGAGCACCCACGGCATCGTGAAGTACGTCGCCAGCCAGACCACGGGGAAGACCCAGAGGAAGCCGAGCCGGATGTCGGGCGCGTTGGTGGTGAACCCGACCGCGAGGGCGTCCAGGAGGGGCACGGCGACCGCCGCGGCGCGCGGGAGCCGATGCCAGGGCACCGCGAGGGTCAGCAACGTGGTCACGATCACCAGAGCGACCCCGGCGACGATGAGCGGGTTGGCGAATGTCTGCGGTTTGAAGGCGGTGATCATGACGACGATGGCCACGATGCTGCCCGTGAACACCAGCTGCCAGCGCCAGATAGACACAGTGCGGACCATCAGCGCTCACCCTCCCCGTCGAACCTCAGCTTTGCCGCAAGATTACTCAAAGATCGGTCGAGCCCGCTCTTCGGGTGGCCCCGTCGCTCTAGCATTCTGAGTGGGGGCCGATACTGCGACTGGGGAACAACGCAGACGCTGGGGCCAGGCGAGTGGGGATTCGCAGGCAACCGGGACCGCGGCTGGGGAGCCGCGGTCCCGCCCCTCGGTGTCACAGGTCTTCGGCGGGCGTGAGCCGGTAGCCGACACCGCGCACCGTCTCGATGTACCGCGGACTCGTCGTGCTGTCGCCGAGCTTGCGCCGCAGGTTGGCGATGTGCGTCTCGATCGCCCGCTTGTCCGGCTCGCTCACATAGTCGTTCGACCCCTCCGGAGATCCGCGCAGTCCGCGCGCGAGATCGGCTTTGCTGCATACGCGCAGCTTCGCCTCGAGCAGGGCGGCGAGCAGATCGAACTCGGTGGGCGTCAGGTCGATCCGCTTCTGACCGATCAGGACCAGCCGTGTGTCGAGGTCGAGGCTCAGGTCGCGATGCACCCTGCCTCGCCAGGTCAGGACCGTGGCGCCGTCTGCCGCGGGGTCGGGATCCGCCGGGCGCGGAGCCTCGGCGAGGCGCGGATCCGCGAGACGAGGACGTCGGAGCAGCGCTTCGATCCGGGCACGGAGCTCACGCGGCCGGAACGGCTTGACGAGGTACTCGTCCGCTCCGGAGGTGAGCCCGAGGACCACATCGGACTCGTCGGAGAGTGCGGAGAGCATGATGATGAACGTGTCGCTGATCCGCCGGATGCGGCGGGCGACCTCGAAGCCGTCGATGCCCGGCAGGTTGATGTCGAGGGTCGTGATGACCGGACGATTCCGCTCGATGGCCGCGAGCCCCTCCAACCCGGAGCCGGCGAGGACGGTCTCGAAGCCGGCAGCGAGGAAGACCTCGTCCAGGAGCGAGCGCACTCCCGGATCGTCTTCGATGATGACGGCGACGAGTGCGGATGCCGATCCCGCCGTCATGCGATCGTCTCGCGCGTGATGGTGACGATCCGCGGAGCATCGGCGTCGAGCTCCGACGGGTCCAGCGCTGACGGGTCGAGGTCCGAGGCACCGACCGGACGCTCGAGCTCGATATCCCACCAGGAGTCGGCCAACTCCTCCGCCATGCCCCGCCCCCACTCGATGACCACCACCGAACGCCCGAGGTCGAGATCGAGGTCGTCGAGCTCCGCCCCCGATCCGAGCCGGTAGGCGTCGACGTGCACGAGGGGCGCGCGGCCGATCAGGGACGGATGCGTGCGGGCGATCACGAAGGTCGGGCTCTGCACGGGGCCGCGCACACCGAGCCCCTGCGCGAGCCCGCGGGTGAAGGTCGTCTTCCCCGCACCGAGCGGACCGGTGAGGATGAGCAGGTCCCCGGCCTCCAGCTGCTCGCCGATCCGGAACCCCAGCTGCTCCATCTCGTCGGTGGTCGCGATCTCCCGACGACCGAGGAATGCCGGATCGACGCTCATGAGGACCGCCGGGGCACTCGGGGGCCGATGCGCGTCACGATCTCGTAGTTGATGGTGTCCGCGGCGTCCGCCCACTCCGTCGCGGAGGGCACCCCGAGGGTGGGGTCGCCGAACAGCACCACTTCGTCGCCGATCGAGACCGGCCGGTCGCCCACGTCGACCACGAACTGGTCCATCGCGATCCGTCCGACGTTCACGAACCGACGCCCGCCGATCGAGACGGGGAGCTTGCCGGAGGCGTTCCGCGGCACACCGTCGGCATATCCGAGCGGGACGAGGACCAGGGTCGTGTCGCGGTCGGTGCGGTGGTCGTAGCCGTACGAGACGCCCGTCCCCGCCGGCACCCGGCGGACCGCCGCGATCGCGCCACGGAGGGTCATCGCGGGGCGCAGACCGAGTTCGGCGGAGCTGCGGTCGTCGAACGGGGAGAGTCCGAAGAGTCCGACGCCGATCCGCACCGCATCCAGGCGCATCTCCGGGAGGTCGATCGCCGCCGCGGTGGCGGCGATGTGACGGATCTCGGGGCGGATGCCGAAGGATGCCGCCGCGGCGACCCCTTCCTCGAACTTCGCGAGGGCTGCTCGATCGTCTTCCACCGAGGTGTTGGACAGATGGCTGAACAGTCCCACGATGCGCAGGCGTCCGATGCGCTCGAGGCGAGCGGCTTCGGCGAGCACGCGCCCCCAGTCGGCCGGGGCGATGCCGTTGCGCGACAGCCCGGTCTCGAACTTCAGGTGCACCCCGACCGGACGGTCGACCGCCGCCGCGGCGGCCGCGGCCTCGAGCTGGTCGAAGGACGAGATCCCGACCTCGACCCCCTGCGCGGCAGCATGCTCGAACCGCTCCCCCGGCGCGTGCAGCCACGCCATGATCGGCGCGTGCACGCCCTGTCTGCGAAGTTCGAGCGCTTCGGGGATCTCGGCGACCCCGATGCGGGTCGCGCCGGCGGCGAGGGCCGCGACCGCCGCTGTCGCCGCGCCGTGGCCGTAGGCGTTGGCCTTGACGACCGCGATCACCTCGACTCCGGTGAGTCGACGGAAATGCCGCACGTTGTCGGCGATGGCATCGAGGTCGATGGTCGCCTCGCGGAAGGGAACGGTCACAGCGGGTCTCCTTCGGCGACGACGAACGCGGCGGCGAGTCCCGCGTCGTGGGTCAAGGTCAGGTGCAGAGTGCGGATGCCGCGCTCCTCGACGACGGCGGCGGTCGAGCCGGAGAGGACGAAGTGCGGACGTCCGGAGGGTTCGGACGCGATCTCGATCTCGGTCCAGTGCACGCCGTCAGATCCGCCGAGCGCCTTGATCAGTGCTTCCTTGGCGGCGTAGCGCGCCGCGAGCGACGGGAGGCGGAGTCCGCGCTCGGACGGAGCGAAGAGTCGTTCCCGCAACCGCGGCGTCCGTGTCATCGTCCGCTCGAATCGTGGGATGTCCACGAGGTCGATGCCGGTGCCGATGATCACGTGCTCAGCCTATCGAGCATGCCCGGTCGTCGAGCGATTCGTCCGCTCGCTCCGCGCGGTCCGGCTGTTCGCGCGGTCCGCCGCTCCGCGCACCGTCTCCCCGAGCACCGTCTCCCCGAGAACCGTCTCCTCGAGAACCGTCTCCCCGAATGTACGCCGACACGCCAGATGTCGGACGGAACCGGGAAGCACGTCCGACATCTGGCGTGTCGGCCCCCGGTGTGTGCGTCGCGAGGGCATCGTCGGCGAAGGCATCGCGGCGAAGGCGTCGCGGCGAAGGCGTCGTCGCGAAGGCGTCGCGGCGGCGGCGTCGGCGCGGCGAAGTCGCCCCGCGGGACTGGAGGAGCGGAGGTCGAGCGACGCGACTCCGGGACCTACTCGACGGTGACGGACTTCGCGAGGTTGCGCGGCTGGTCGACGTCGAGCCCCTTCGCGGTGGCCAGTGCCATCGCGAAGATCTGCAGCGGCACGACAGCCAGCAGCGGCTCGAACATCGCCCCGGCGAGCGGGATGCGGATGACCTCGTCGGCGAACGGCAGCACCGCGACATCGCCCTCTTCGGCGATCACGATCACCCTGGCGCCGCGGGCGCGGATCTCCTGGATGTTCGAGACGACCTTCGAGTGCACGAGCGCGGAGTGGCGCGGCGACGGCACCAGCACGAACACCGGCTGCCCGGGCTCGATCAGCGCGATCGGGCCGTGCTTGAGCTCACCGGCGGCGAAGCCCTCGGCGTGGATGTAGGAGATCTCCTTGAGCTTGAGCGCTCCCTCGAGGGCGATCGGGTAGCCGACGTGGCGACCGAGGAACAGCACGGAGCGTGTGTCGGCCATCCAGCCGGCGAGCTGCGTGACGTGCTCCTGCTCGCTCTCGAGCACCTTCGCGATCTTCTCCGGCAGCGCGGCCAGCTCGTCGACGTCGACCGACGCGTCCGCGACCGCACCGCGCACCCGGCCCATGTGCAGGCCCAGCAGCAGGAGCGCGGTGATCTGCGCCGAGAACGCCTTGGTCGAGGCGACGGCGACCTCGGGGCCGGCGTGGGTGTAGACGACGGCATCCGACTCGCGCGGGATCGTGGCGCCCTGCGTGTTGCAGATCGAGAGCGTGCGTGCGCCGCGCTCACGGGCGTACTTCACGGCCATGAGCGTGTCCATGGTCTCGCCCGACTGGCTGATCGAGACGACCAGGGTGTCGGCGCCGATCACCGGATCGCGGTAGCGGAACTCGTGGGCGAGCTCGACGTCGACCGCGACGCGCGCCCACTGCTCGATCGCGTACTTCCCGACGAGGGCGGCGTAGGACGCGGTGCCGCAGGCCGTGATGATGACGCGGTTGATGCCGATGAAGAGCTCGTCGAGTCCGTCGAGCTCGGGGATGACGACCTGGCCGTCCTGGATGCGTCCGCGGATCGTGTTGGCGACCGCCTCCGGCTGCTCCGCGACTTCCTTGGCCATGAAGCTCGACCATCCGCCCTTCTCCGCGGCGGCGGCATCCCACGAGACGTCGAACGGCTCGGGGTCGACGGGCGTGCCGGCGAAGTCGGTGACCGTGACGGCGTCCGGGGTGATGGACACGATCTGGTCCTGCCCGATCGCGAGCGCCTTCCGGGTGTACTCGATGAAGGCGGCGACGTCGGAACCGAGGAAGTTCTCCCCCTCGCCCAGTCCGATCACGAGCGGCGAGTTGCGACGAGCGCCGACGACGAGTCCGGGGTGGTCCTGGTGCATCGCGAGGAGCGTGAAGGCGCCCTCGAGGCGGTTCACGACGCTGCGGAAGGCCCGCTGCAGGTCGCCGCCGTTTCCGGCGTACTCGCGCCCCAGGAGGGCGGCAGCGACCTCGGTGTCGGTCTCGCTGCGGAACACCACGCCGTCGGCGAGGAGCTCGTCGCGCAGGGCGGAGAAGTTCTCGATGATGCCGTTGTGGATCACGGCGAGCTTGTCGTGGTCGGCGAGATGCGGATGCGCGTTGCCGTCGGTCGGGCCGCCGTGCGTCGCCCACCGGGTGTGGCCGATGCCGGTCGACCCGTCGGGGAGCGGCGCGTCGACCAGCGAGTCGCGCAGCACGGCCAGCTTGCCCGCCTTCTTGCGCACGCCCAGCGCACCGTCCCCGTCGATGACGGCGACGCCCGCGGAGTCGTAGCCGCGATACTCCAGACGGGCGAGACCGGCGAGAAGGATGTCCTGGCTGGGGCGCGGGCCCACGTATCCGACGATTCCACACATGCGATCAAGAGTAAGGCGGGATTTTTGCGAGTCGTCCGTACTATCTTCGGCGCCCCACCGCGTCGGCATCCGCGGCCCAGAGCGTCAGAGCTTGCGCAGCAGAACGGTCTCGACGTCGTGGTCGGCGCCCTTGCGCAGCACCAGACGCGCACGGTGCCGTGTCGGCATCACGTTCTCGACGAGGTTGGGCATGTTGATCTCGTTCCAGTATCCGAGCGCCGTGGTGATCGCCTCCTCGTCCGTGAGGTGTGCGAACACGTTGAAGTACGACGAGGGGTTGCTGAAGGCGGCCTGACGCAGCGCGAGGAAGCGATCGACGTACCACTTCTCGATGTGCGCGGTGTCGGCGTCCACGAAGATCGAGAAGTCGAACAGATCGCTGACCGCGACGTCGTTCGGAGCGGGCGGGGGCTGCAGCACGTTCAGCCCCTCCACGATGACCACGTCGGGGCGTCGCACCACGACGTTCGCATCCGGGACGATGTCGTAGCGCATGTGCGAGTAGAACGGTGCGCGCACCTCGGTGGCGCCGCTCTTGACCTCGGTGAGGAACTCGATCAGCGCCCGACGGTCGTACGACTCGGGGAAGCCCTTGCGATCCATGATCCCCCGGCGCTCGAGCTCGGCGTTCGGGTACAGGAACCCGTCGGTGGTCACCAGCTCGACCCGCGGCGTTCCCGGCCACCGGCTCATGAGCTCGCGGAGGAGGCGGGCGATCGTCGATTTGCCGACGGCGACCGACCCCGCGACGCCCACGACGAACGGGGTCGTGGTGTCGTCCTCCTGGAGGAACGACGACGTGGCGGCCCCCAGACGCTTGGTCGAGGTCGCATAGAGGCTGAGCAGGCGGCTCAGCGGCAGGTACACCTCGCGCACCTCGGTGAGGGAGAGCCGGTCCCCGATGCCCCGCAGCTCGACGACCTCGGTCTCGGTGAGCGGCTGGTCGAGCCCGGCGGCCAGCCGCGCCCATTCCGCGCGACCGATCTCCCGGTAGGGCGACAGCGGGAGCGTGGGGTCGACGGTGGTCACGGAGTACATCGTATCGGGGGGCGAGTAGTCTCTTCCCGTGCGCCTGGGAGTCCTCGACATCGGATCCAACACCGTCCACATGCTGGCGGCCGACGTCCGCCCCGGTGGACGGCCGCTCGCGACGACGAGCGACAGGACGGTGCTGCGCCTCATGCGCTACCTCACACCCGACGGCGCCATCTCGGAGGAGGGCGTGGTCGCGCTCGAGGCCGCGGTCGCGCAGGCTCGTCGTGTCGCCGAGACCGAGCGCGTGGATGCGCTGCTGGCGACGGCGACGAGCGCCGTGCGCGATGCGCGCAACGGCGCCGACGTCATCGCCCGCATCGAGACTGCGCTCGGCCAGCCGCTGCAGGTGCTCGACGGCGAGACCGAGGCCGAGCTGACCTTCCTCGCGGTGCGCCGCTGGTTCGGCTGGTCGGCGGGGCAGATCCTGCTCCTCGACATCGGCGGCGGTTCTCTGGAGATCGCGGCGGGCGCGGAGGAGCTGCCGGATGCCGCGGCGTCCGTGCCCCTCGGCGCCGGGCGCATGACCGTGCAGTTCCTGCCGAACGATCCTCCGGGAGAGAGCGATGTCGCGAGACTCCGCACCCACGCGGAGACGACCCTCGCTGCGGTGCTTCCGCAGTTCCTCGCACTCCCCCGTCCCGATCACGTCGTCGGATCTTCCAAGGCCATCCGCTCCCTCGCGCGGCTGGTCGGTTATCCCGTGCCCGGCTGGTCGGGGAGCGAGCGGATGCTGCTGCCCCGGGCCTCGCTGGGCTCCTGGATCCCCCGACTCGCACGCCTGCCCGCTTCGGCCAGGCAGGAGCTGCCCGGCATCACCCCCGACCGGACGTTCCAGATCGTGGCCGCCGCCGTCTCTCTGCATGCGGCGATGACCGCGCTCGCGGTGGACGAACTCGAAGTCTCGCCGTGGGCGCTGCGCGAAGGCGTACTGCTGCGATACATCGAGCAGCTGAATTGGAGCGGCGCCCGGGACTGAGCGCCCCTGCGGAGTTCGCCGACACACCCCCTGTTGCCGTTGTGTCGGCGCCGGTATCCTCTGACGAAAGCGCACCTCCCCGGTCACCATCCGGAGATCGGGAAGGCGCGAACCGGGCGAACACCGTCCTCCCGGACGTGCCGTCCCATGGTCATCGGCGTCGGGGGGTGCTGTGAGTCCAGGAAGCGCGAGAGAAGTCGGCTCCGCAGAACTGCTCTCGCACGGTATCGGCGCGCTCGGCGACCGCCCGCCGCTCCGCGCCGTGGAGCGCACACCGGGTCCGGTGATCCTGCTGTCTCTGCACGGCGGCCCGACCGAGCTGGCGATCGACACCGTCGCGGCGCACCCGGACCATGCGGTCTTCGCCTTCGTCGACACGGTGCGCTCACCGTCGACGACCCGGACGGGACCGTGGGCGGCGCTCGAGAGCGGACTCGTGGTCGCCTCACCGGGGATCGCCCGCCGTGTGCGGTGCGAGGGCGCCTGGCGCATCACCGCCGCCTACGTTCCCCGCGCCGCCCTCGGCGCGGTCGGCGCTGCGCTGCCGTCGACGTCCGGAGTCTTCCCGCGTCGACGGCCGTTGGACCGCGCGATGCAGGCCTTCATCGAGCAGATCCTCGCCGCCGAAGACCAGGCGACGGCGATCGAACGGTACGCGATCGAGCGGCTGATCATCGAGATGAGCGACGCGATCCTGCTCGATCGCGTCGGCGAAGCCTCGAGCCGTCGTTCCCCTCGTGCCGCATTGCGAGACAGAGCCGTCGCGGTGATCACGCAGCGGTGCGGCGACCCCGGCCTGAATCCGGCGCTGGTCGCCCGCGAGGTGCAGACCTCTTTGCGCCAGCTCCAGCTGGTGTTCGCCGAGGCCGGGAAGAGCGTGGCGGGAGAGATCCGTCACCAGCGGGCGCAGCTCGCACGATCCCTGCTGATCGACAGCCGTTTCGATGTGCTGAGCATCGAGCAGATCTCGCAGCGCGCCGGCTTCCACTCTCCGATGAGCCTGCGCCGCGCCCTCGACGACGACTACGGCACCACACCGCGCGCACTCCGTGCGCACCGCAGCGCCGATCGGGACGCCGAACGCGAACCGGCCGGCCGCTGAGAGCAGCGACCGGCCGGTTCGAGAGGCTCTGTCAGCAGAGCGCCAGGGCGTCAGAGCGCCAGGCGCTCCTGCACGACCTCCGCGAGGCGTCCGGCGTAGGCGTGCACCGACTCCGCGTCCGCGGCTTCGACCATGACCCGCACCAGCGGCTCGGTCCCGGACTTGCGCAGCAGCACCCGGCCGGTGTCGCCGAGTTCGGCCTCGACGTCGCGGACGGCCTGCAGCACGACCTCGTCGTCGGCGACGCGATCCTTGTCGACGTCGCGCACGTTGATCAGCACCTGCGGGTACACGGTCATGACGGACGCGAGCTCGGCGATGCTCTTCTTCTGCCTCGCCATCTCGGCCACCAGGTGCAGTCCGGTGAGGATGCCGTCACCGGTGGTGGCGTACTCGCTCATGATGACGTGACCGGACTGCTCGCCGCCGAGTGCGTATCCGCCCTCGTTCATGTCCTCGAGGACGTAGCGGTCGCCGACGGCGGTCTGGCGCACCGTGATCCCGTGCTCGCGCATCGCGACATGCAGACCGAGGTTGCTCATCACGGTCGCGACGAGGGTGTCGTCGGTGAGATGGCCGCGCTCCTTCATCGACACCGCGATGATCGCCATGATCTGATCGCCGTCGATGGCGTTGCCCTCGGCGTCGACCGCCAAGCAGCGGTCCGCATCGCCGTCGTGGGCGATGCCGATGTCGGCGCCCAGACGGACGACGGCCTCGGCGAGGTTGTCGAGGTGGGTCGAGCCGACGCCGTCGTTGATGTTCCAGCCGTCGGGATCGGCTCCGATGACGGTGACCTCGGCGCCGGCGTCGCGGAACGTCTCCGGCGATACACCGGATGCCGCCCCGTGCGCGCAGTCGAGCACCACGTGGATGCCGTCGAGCCGGTTCGGGAGCGAACCGAGAAGGTGCACGACGTAGCGGTCCTCCGCGTCGGAGAACCGGTCGATGCGACCGACGCCGGCCCCTGTCGGGCGCAGCTTCTCGCCGGCCATCGCCTCCTCGATGCGCTGCTCGACGACGTCGGGGAGCTTGCGGCCCCCGCGCGCGAAGATCTTGATGCCGTTGTCGGGAGCGGCGTTGTGCGACGCCGAGATCATCACGCCGAAGTCGGCGTCACGGTCGGCGACGAGGAACGCGAGCGCGGGCGTCGGAATGACCCCGGCCTCGAGCACATCGACGCCCGATGAGGCGAGTCCCGCGGCGACGGCCGCGGTCAGGAAATGTCCGGAGACCCTGGGGTCCCGGGCGACCACTGCGGTGAGTCGCTTGCCTTCGGCCTTGCGAGCCTCCGCAGTACGGCCCTGGCCCAGGACGACAGCAGTCGCCTGGGCCAGGGTGAGCGCCAGGTCGGCGGTGAGGATGCCATTGGCGAGTCCTCGCACACCGTCCGTGCCAAAGATCGGCATCGGAGCGGTTGACCTTAACGCTTCGAGTACTGAGGCGCCTTACGGGCCTTCTTGAGTCCAGCCTTCTTGCGCTCCTTGACGCGAGCGTCACGCGAGAGGAAGCCGGCCTTCTTCAGGGTCGGACGGTTGTTCTCCTCGTCGATGCCGTTCAGCGAACGGGCGATGCCGAGGCGGAGCGCGCCGGCCTGGCCCGAGGGGCCACCACCGGAGATGCGCGCGATGACGTCGTATGCACCGGCGAGGTTCAGCACGGTGAACGGGTCGTTGATCAGCTGCTGGTGCAGCTTGTTCGGGAAGTAGTCCTCGATCGTGCGACCGTTGACCGTGATCGTGCCCGAGCCGGGGACGATGCGCACGCGGGCGATGGCCTGCTTGCGACGGCCGACAGCGGCACCCGGGACGCTGAGGACGGGGCGGGGAGCCGCCTCGACCACGTCGGTCTCGGGAGTCGACGTCGAGAAGTTCTGGGGGGTTTCGGTGGTGTCCTGGATGTCAGCCACGAGTATGTCCTTAAGTCTTTACGGCGCTTACTGGGCGACCTGGTCGAGGGTGTACGTCTGCGGCTGCTGCGCGGCGTGCGGGTGCTCTCCACCGACGTAGACCTTGAGCTTCGAGAGCTGCTGACGGCCGAGGCTGTTCTTGGGGAGCATGCCACGGATGGCCTTCTCGACAGCGCGGACCGGGTTCTTCTCGAGGAGCTCGGCGTAGGTGACCGACTTCAGGCCGCCCGGGTAACCGGAGTGGCGGTAAGCCAGCTTCTTCTGGAGCTTCTGACCGGTGAGCGCGACCTTGTCGGCGTTCACGATGATGACGAAGTCACCCGAGTCGATGTGGTTGGCGAAGGTCGGCTTGTGCTTGCCACGCAGGAGCGTAGCGGCGTGCGAGGCGAGGCGGCCGAGAACGACGTCGGTGGCGTCGATGACGACCCAGTCGCGCTGGACTTCGCCAGCCTTGGGGGTGTAAGTGCGCGTCACGATAGTGCTGCTTTCTTGTGTCGAACGGAGAAGTTCGTGAATCCCACTCCGGGGTGGTTCTTCCCGACGGGGAGGAACACGCCAGTGGAGGGCTCACGTTCGGACGATGCCCCTTCTCCGCGGACGGGGAAAGGCACCAAAGGGAAATCATACGCCACCGTGCGCCGTATGCCCAAACCCACGACTCAGTCGGGTGTGACCGTCACGAGGATCGGTCGGTGATCGCTCGCCCCCTGAGGCAGGGTCGTGATGCGCTCGATCTCGAACCCGGACGAGGTGGCGAAGTCGTAGTGACCGCGGAAGACCCGGTAGCGCGTGTAGGTGTGATCGTCGCTGAGCGAGAGCGCGTAGCCGTGGTCCCGCACGGCCTGACCGAGGTTCTCCTTGAAGATCGGATAGTTGTAGTCGCCGACCATCAGCTGGGGCAACCCCTCGCCCAGTGCCGCCAGCTCGGTGAGCGCGGCGCGGATCTGGTGCCGTCGCAGCGAGTTCAGCGCGGTCAGGGGCGCGGCGTGGAAGGACGCGACGATGAAGTCCTGGCCGTCGTCGATGTCGCGCAGCCGCGCCCCCAGCACACGTTCGTGCGCGGGCTTCGCGATGCGGTCGTGCAGCGACTTCTTGAGTCCGAGCATGCGGATCGCCTGCAGGTGGAACGTGCTGGACCGATAGAAGAGCGCGAGGCCGAGGCGGTTGCCCTGCGTGGCATCCGCGAGGACGAGATCTCCGATCCGAGCGGGCAGCGCCGGGACGTCGCACTCCTGCAGGCAGAGGATGTCGGGATCGTGCTCGCCGACGAGCGCCGCGAGCTCCCCTGCTGCGCGATGCTTCTGGAGGTTGTATGAGATGACCTTCATGATCGTCCCCACGCTACTCGTCCCGACCGTGGCCCCGCTCCGGATCGCCGTCGTACCCCCAGCGGATTCCGAGGATTCCCGGGCCGAACCCGTACCGTGCCACATGCACGGATCCGCTTCGCACGGACCGCATCACGCACGTGTAGTCCTCTCCCATCTCCGCATACTCCTCACACCAGCTCGGCTGCGCATCGGGCGGGAACCGGACCCAGATGAGGGTCTCGCGAGCGGGCCGCGACGTGGCGTGCCATGCCGACTGCCGCGATGGATACCCGGCCGGGAAGGTCTCGGTGAACTCCAAGAGAGTCGTGTCCCCCGCGGTGATCGGTTCGTCGAGAGCGATGACCACGCCCGAGAGCAGATGCCCCGGATGCAGGTGCTCCCGGTCGACACGCCCTCCGACGACGTCCGAGATGACGGACAGCACCTCGGTCTCCCGGGGAGCGACGTCGATGAGCGGGATCTCGGTGATGACCCCCTGCGTCGCCTGCACGAGCGAGCGCATGACGATGCGCTCGACCGCGCCGTCGGATCCGACCTGCACCGTCAGCTGGGTGGAGAGGTCGCGCAGCGTCTCCTGAGGAGAGGACCGCAATGCTGCCAGCGTCTCCGCGGTCTCGCGGTTCTCGCGTTCCTCGTCGAAGGGCAGTCGCGGCGGTGGCACCGCGCCGAGCCGCGCGGAGGGTCCGAGCAGCGCGCTCAGGTGACCCCGACGCAGTCTCAGTCGATCCTCGATACCCTCCACGACGCCGAGGGACTGCGCTCCCTCGGGTTGTCTGTCGCCGGAACGCCAGTAACTGAGCGTGGCCATCGACACGACGTTGCCGTCTTCCGCGAGCTGCTGGCGCAGACGAGCGAGGGTGATGCCGCGCTCGGAGACCGCCGCACGCAGAGCCGCCGCGAATGCGTTCGGCCGGTCGGCGGGCGGCGCGGTCATGTCAGCCGCTCGCTCCGTCGCGGCGAGCGCGGGTCTGCGTGGCGCGCGCCGACAGCAGCTCGTCAGCGGGGTAGCCCACCTCGGTCAGGATCAGTCCCCGTGCCGCCAGCACCTTGAACTCGCTGGTCCTGGTGAGGGCGTCGCGCAGCACCACGAGGTCGTCGACGTCGAGGCGCCCCTCCCCCACGGCCACGCAGGCGCCGACGAGCGCACGCACCATGCTGTGGCAGAACGCGTCGGCTTTGACCTCGGCGACGAGCACGCCGTCGGCATCGCGCTCCCAGCGATAGTCGAGCAGGGTGCGGATCGTCGTCGCCTCCTCGCGAGGCTTGCAGTATGCCGCGAAGTCGTGCAGCCCGATGAGGGTGCGAGCCGCAGCATCCATCGCCGGTCCGTCGAGACGACCGCGGACGGTGGTCGTGTCATGGCGGCGCAGCGGATCGAATCCGGTCCGGGTATCGGCGAGACGGTAGCGATAGCGGCGCCAGACGGCCGAGAAACGGGCGTCGAACCCCGCGGGAGCGATCGACGTGCGGGTGACCGTGACGTCGGAGTAGGCGCCGAGCACGCCGCGCATGCGCCCGGCGATGGTCTCGGCGGGCTCCAGCGGCGCACGTCCCTGCCTGGCCTCGATGCGCGACCACTGCTTCTCGTCGAGGTCGACGTGCGCGACCTGACCGCTCGCGTGCACGCCGGCATCCGTGCGACCCGCGACCACGAACTGCACGTCGGAGCCCACGATCCGCGCGAGCGCCGCCTCGAGCGTGCCCTGCACCGTGCGGAGCGTCGGCTGCTTCGCCCACCCGCGGAAGTGGGTGCCGTCGTAGGCGATGTCGAGCCGGATGCGCACGGAGCCAGCCTAGGACAAGCGCGCCGGCGCGACCTTCAGCGCTCGACGAGGATGCCGTCCTCGTCGCTGTAGAGGTGGGCGCCCGGCCGGAACACCACTCCCCCGAACTCGAGCGTGACTTCCACCTCGCCCGTCCCGAGTTTCGTGCTCTTGCGTGGGTTCGTGCCCAGCGCCTTGACCCCGAGGTCGAGGGCGTCGATCGCGACACGGTCACGGATGACGCCGTTGATCACGACACCCGCCCAGCCGTTCGCCACCGCCGAGGCCGCGATCAGGTCGCCCATCAACGCGCGCTCCAGCGAGCCGGCCCCGTCGACCACGAGCACAGCCCCGTCTCCGGGAGCGGCCAGCACGGACTTCACGAGCGCGTTGTCCTCGACGCAGCGGACGGTGCGGATCGGGCCGTCGAACGCCGCCCTCCGCCCGAACGAGCGCAGCTGCAGCGGGAGCGACTGGATGCCCTCCTCGCGCTCGTCGTACAGATCGGCGGTCGCGACCGGCATCCTCAGATCCCTCCGTCGATCGAACGGATCGTCACGGCCGGCTCGTCCGGCACCATCACCTGCGTCTCACGGTTCAGGCTCTCGCCGCGGAAGAACCGCTTGGACCGCGGGAACAGGTACCAGAGGAACATCAGCACGAGACCGAAGGCCAGCGAGCCGACCCCGATCACGAACGTGCCGCCGATGCCGAAGAGGACCGTGTAGCCGTAGTCGACGTCCCACATGTCGATCGCGGACTGGATGAACGCCCACGCCAGCATGAGTCCGCCCAGCAGCGGGAACAGGCCCTTGAAGAAGAACTCACGGGCGGAGGAGGTCAGGTCCTTGCGGAAGTACCAGACGCACGCGAAGCCGGTGATGGCGTAGTAGAACGCGATCGCGAGGCCCAGCGACAGGATCGAGTCCTGCAGGATGTTGTCGCTGATCAGCGTCATCCCCACGTAGTAGACCGAGGCGACGACGCCCATCACGATGGTCGAGAACGACGGAGTCTTGTAGGTCGGATGCACGTCTTTGAACTTCGCCGGCAGGGCACGGTACACGCCCATCGCGAGCGTGCCGCGAGCGGTCGGCAGGATCGTGGTCTGCGTCGACGAGATCGCCGAGATGATCACCGAGACCACCAGGACCCAGCCGAACGGACCGAGCAGTCCGTCCTTGATCGCGAGGAAGAAGTCGTCGGCATTGGCCTCGTTGCCGAGCCCGGTGCCGTCCTCGCCGAGACCGGCGTACATCATGGCCGCGATGGTCACGGCGACGTAGGTGAACAGCAGGATGACCGTGGTGAGCAGCGCAGCGCGGCCCGGGATGCGCTTCGGGTCCTTGGTCTCCTCGTTGAGTGCGAGGCAGGTGTCCCAGCCCCAGTAGATGAAGAGCGCGAGGAGGATGGCCTCGGTGAACCCCGACCAGTCGGTGAACGCGAACGGGTTCATCCACTCCCAGTCGAAGGGGGTCGGGTTGGGCGCGGTACCGGCGAAGAACTGCCAGAGCGCCGTGACGACGAAGATCGCGAGCGCCAGGTACTGGATGCCGAGCAGGATGTTCTGGATCCGCTCGCCGATCTCGACCCCCCGCCAGCTGACCCACGTCATGGCCGCGATGAAGGCGACCGCGACCAGGACCACTCTCCAGTCGTCGTTCTCGAGGTCCTGGCCGATCAGCGACCAGAAGTAGACCGAGGCGATCTGGGCGAGGTTGGCGAGCACGACCATGCCGGCGACGGCGACACCCCAGCCGCCCATCCAGCCCACCCAGGGGCCGAACGCCTTGGTCCCCCAGGTGAAGGTCGTACCGCAGTCGGGAACAGCGTTGTTGAGTTCGCGATAGGCGAAGGCGATCAGGAGCATCGGCACGAACGCGATGATGAAGGCGATCGGCGCCTGCGCACCGACGGCGAGCACCACGAAACCGAGCGTCGCCACGAGCGAGTAGACCGGTGCCGTCGAGGCCAGACCGATGACGGTCGATCCCCAGAGTCCCAGTGTTCCCGCAGCCAGACCCTTGCCGTCGGGTCGTTCCAGATGAATCGGCGTCGTTGCTGCCATGTCAGAACAGTAGGGCCACCGCGGTTATCGCGTCAACGAGTTTCTTCGACCGAGTGAATCCGCAGCAGAAAACGCCCCATCACGACGGAATCCGCAGAATCAGCCCCTTCCGAGCATCCCGTCCGCATGGCGGGCCACCCACTCCATCAGGGGCAGCATCCGCTCCATCAGGTCGCGACCGAGAGGCGTCAGGCTGTACTCGACATGGGGCGGAACCGTCGGCAGCGATTCGCGATGCACCAACCCGTCCTCCACGAGGGTGCGCAGCGTCGAGGCGAGCATCTTCTCGCTGATGCCGTCGACCTCCCGGCGCAGCACTCCCCACCGTCGCGTGCCATCGGACAGGGAGGAGAGCACCAGCACGCCCCACTTGCTCATGATGTGGTCGAGGATGACGCGCGTGCCGCAGTTCTGATCGAAGACGAACGGAGTGGATTCCTTTATCTGCGCGAAACTAACCGTCATGTGGGTACCTTACTTCAAAGTGGGTACCCGTCGATAGGAATGCGGAAGACACATCCGCGGGTTGTCGAGGGTGTCACCTACGAAAGGACCCTCATGACCATCCTCGTCACCGGCGCGACCGGCAACCTCGGCCGCCTCATCATCGCCAGCCTGCTCGAGCGCGGCGCCGACCCGCAGTCGATCGTCGCCGGAGCTCGCGACACCGCGAAGGCCGCCGATCTGGGTGTGCGCGTCGTGCACCTCGACTACACCGACCCCGCATCCGTCGACGCGGCCGTCAGGGGCGTCGACACCGTCGTGCTGGTCTCCGGCTCCGAGGTCGGCCGCCGCGTGGCCCAGCACCGGGCGGTCATCGAGGCCGCGAAGGCCGCCGGCGTCTCCAAGTTCATCTACACGAGCGCTCCGAAGGCGACGACGAGCGACCTGATCCTCGCGCCGGAGCACAAGGCGACGGAAGAGCTCATCGCCGCCGCAGGGCTGCCGGCCGTGATCCTCCGCAACAACTGGTACACCGAGAACTACGCCGCCGATCTCGCCCGCGCCGCCGAGACGGGTGTGCTCGCCGCGGGCGCCGGCGAGGGACGCGTCGCCTCGGCGAGCCGCAGGGACTTCGCGGATGCAGCGGCCGCGGTGGCGCTCGAAGACGGGCACATCGGTGGGGTCTACGAACTGGGCGGCGATGTCGCGTGGACCTACGGCGACCTGGCCACCGCCTTCTCCGAGGTGACAGGACGCGAGGTCACGTACGTGCAGGTGGCCTTCGACGACCAGGTCGCGGCGCTGCGCGAAGCCGGTCTCGACGAGGGCACCGCGGGCTTCGTCGCCGCGCTGGACGCCGGGATCAAGGGCGGCGCCCTCGCCGACGCCGACGGTACGCTCGCGCGTCTGATCGGGCGCCCGACCACTCCGCTCGTCGAGGGCCTGCGCGCGATCGCCTGATCGACGCCGGAAGACCGGGCGCCGCTCTCCCCCAGAGAGCGGCGCCCGGTGGTATCAGCGGCCGGTCACGACACGCCGCGCGATTGCACGTGCGCGACGGTGAGCGTGATGCTCTCCCGACGCAGGCCCCGCGCGCCGAGCACCCCGTCGACGGCGGCGTGCACGGCGTGCATGACGTCGGCCGATCTCGCACCGGCATCCACTCCGAGGGATGCCTCCACCGCGACCGCGTCGCCCACGAAGGCGACAGAGACGATCGGCTCCTCCTCCGCGCGCACCCCGATCGCCTCCGCGCCCGCGCGCAGCAGGTTCGAGATCAGCGATCCGGACCGATAGACGGTCCGCACGCCCGGTGTCGCCCGCACGGCCACCTCGATCGCGGCGGCGAGTCCGTCGCGCCCCTCGGGGGTCATCAGCTCTCCTCCGTCCACGACGACGCCTCCCGGATGTCTCGGACCGCGATGTCGATCGCGACGATGTTCAGCTCGGTGTGCGCCCGGAGGCTGCGGCCGACCTCGGCCCGGAGCTGCGCGGCGACCAGCGGGATCGGCTGCCCGTGCAGCGCGCTCGCATCGATCTCGACCCGGATCGGAGCATCTGCGATCGTCACGTCTCCGTCGAGTCGGCACCGGCCGATGAGCAGACCGGGCACGGCGTTCTCCGCGGAGCGGATGAGACCGCGTACTGCTCCTTCGGTGATCCCGAGCTCCACGTCCGGGTCCGGCGAGTCGAAGGGGATGCGCCGCCCAGCGCGGGCGTCCATGGCGATGCCGTTGAGGATGCGATCGACCCAGTTCTCGTCCACCTCCGGTTCGGCGGCGGTATCCGCGGCGATCAGCTCGGCACCGAGCCCGTGCAGCCGCTCCAGCGCGTCCAGCGCCAGCTGACAGCCGGGCGATTCGTCGATCGAGCGATCGGCTGGCAGGCGTCCGGCGTCGAGGTAGTCGGTGAGCTCGTCGAGCGTGTGCCCGTCGAGATCCGTCGGTTCCAGACCGAGCCGGCGGACTTCCGGTGTCCCACTCTCATCGGTCATCGCCACTCCTCCATCCGTACGATCATGTATTTCCGGGCACGGGCGAGCAGTCCCCGCGCTGTCGACACCGGGATGTCGAGCTCTTCCGAGATCTCCTCGTAGGTGTGGCCGCCGATCTCGCGCAGCACCCAGCACTCGCGCTGCGCGTCGGGAAGCTCGCGAAGTGCGGCCCCGAGGGCGGCGACTCCCGCGCGCACCTCGACGACGGCTGACGGAGAGGCGTGCAGCGGTGCCGGGCGGTCGATCGAGTCGATGTCCACCGCAGGCCGGATGGCGCGGATGCGATCCACGGCCTTGCGACTGACGATCCTCATGAGCCAGCTCTTGACCTTCGCGGGATCCTCGAGCTCTCCGAACCGCTGCCACGCGGTCACGAACGACTCCTGCACGATGTCGTCCACGTCGGCGGAGGCGTTCAGCATCCGCTGCGTGTAGGCGCGCATCATCGGCGTGTACCTGCGCACGAGAACCGCGAAGGCCTCGACATCGCCGTCCATCGCACGCCCCGCGACGATGCCGTCATCCGCGTGTTCGAGTGCCCTGCGAAAGCGTTCGTCTTCCATCCACCCCACCCCTCGATCCGATCCCCTGAGGAATTCGGAACGGACGCCCCACCGGATCGGATCATCTCCTGCCGACCTGGGAGGTATCGGGGAGCGGCTCGGGTGAGCCCCTCCCCCCACCCGTCACTTCTTGAACGCGTCCTTGACGTTCTCGGCCGCGTCACGGACTTCTCCCTTGGCCTGCTCGGCCTTGCCCTCGGCGACGAGCTTGTCGTCGTCGGTGACCTTGCCGACGGTCTCCTTCGCCTTCCCGGCGACCTTCTCCGCAGCGGCCTTGATCTTGTCTTCCGCACCCATGGCGTCTCCTCCTTCTCGTACCGGCCCCGGATCTCGGGGTCGAATCCTCGCGCAGGACCTCCGCGCGTTCGTGTGTCCGGGCGCGATCGCGCCCGTTACCGCACCCGCGTCGGCGACCGGAACCCGTCGCGCCAGCGCCGATCCGACAGGTGCAGCATGATCGGCATACGCACCCCGAGGAGCTCGTCCCACTCGCGGACGGCCGCCTCCGCCGCGGCGACCACCGCACCGAGAGGGGCGCCCGGTCGCACCGTGACGGCGAGCTCGACGGCCCGCGTCCCGCCGATGCGGTAGGCGCCGGTCCGTGCCGAGAGCACATCGGGGCGTCTCATCAGCGGCTCGGTGAGCACCGCTTCTGCCACGTTGCGATCGACCGTCGTCCGCCCGCCGGCGACGTCGACCTCGAGCACCGTCTTCGACCTGCCCCGATTCCGCGTGCCGAGGAAGGCCAGCAGGAGCACGATGAGGATCACGACCGCCGCCGCCGCGATCAGCAGCGGAACGGACACCGTGCCGGCACCCGGAACCTGCCACGTCCACCCGGCCAGTGCGTCCTGGACATCCCGCGCGGCCGACGCGGGTCGCTCGATCCACGCCGGCGGATTCCCTGCGGCGAGGACTCCCGCGGCGACCGCGCCGGCCCCCACGACCAGCAGGACGGCACCGACGACGAAGAGCAGTACGCGGTTCGTCAGCCTGTTCGTCGCATTCATGCGATCACTCCGTTCGCTTCGACGAGCACACGAGGGGTCGCGGTGAATCCGATGCCGACGAGGGTGTCGTCCACTGCCGACTCCGCTGCGGATCGATCGACCGGGATGCCGCTGGTCGGCGTGATCCTGACGGCCACGGTCCGTCGCCCCACGGTGACGGCCACCCGGCTTCTCTCGACGCGGACCCGTCGTGCCACAGCCTCGGCGATCGAGTCTGCGATCACCCCGTCGTCGACGAGGAGGGCAGTCCGTTCCGTCATGCGCGCCCGGCGGGCCCGACGCCCCGGCAGCACGGCGAGCGCGAGAAGCACGAGGGAGAGGACGACGACGACCGCACCGGCCCCGAAAGGCACGACCTGCGGCTGGTCCTGGAGCGCGAGCCCGTCGAGCCAGCGGACGGCTCCGGCGCGGAATCCTCCGTCCACCAGCCACCATGCCCCCGCCACGAGCAGCGCGAGGAGCAGCACGATGCCGATCGCCGCGACCACCGTCGCGGGAGCCGTGCGCGGCGCATGGGTCTCCCGACGGAGAACGCGCCGATACGTCGCCTCTTCCTTCGTCATCTCACCCTCTTCTCGGTGCTCCGGCGGACCCCCGAGTACCGGATGTCCACGGTGCCGACCTCGCGACCGGCCAGCTCCCGCATTCCCTCGATCAGTCCACGCCGGAGCTCTTCACCGCTCTCGACCAGATTTCCTCCGCGCTCCGCGGCCCTCGCCACCGGAACCGTGACCGCGATCCGCAGCGCGCCGCGGCGATCGGACAGCTCCACCCCGACATCGCGGACCGAAACCCTTGCGGCGTCGCGGGCGATACCCGTGGCGAGTCGCTGCAGCGCGCGAGCCGTGAAGGTCGTCCGCCCCGGGACGATCTCCTTCACCGCTTCGACCACGCCGACGGCCGTCATGACGACGAGCGCCGGCCTCGGAAGACGTCGGCGAGCGCGCGCACGTCGATCCGACCGTCGATGATGCGGCCGGCGACCGCGCCGATCAGCATCGCCAGCGCCACGAGCACGAAGGCCCAGAAGCCCAGGACGACCCAGGTCAACGCGAGCACGGCCGCGGCCGCCGCACCGATCACCGACGCGTTCACTGGACTCGCGTCTCCTGCGTGTCGTCGCCCTCGTCGTCGGAGGGGATGTGCACGTCGTTGACGGTCACGTTGACCTCGGCGACCTCCATGCCGACCAGTTCCACCATCGCGCGATGGATGGCCGCGCGGACCTCGTCCGCCACCTTCTGCAGCGACACCGGATACTCCGCGACGATCGTGACGTCGACCGCCACCTGCGTCTCGCCGACCTCGACGCTGATCCCCTGCGACAGGTCGGTCGTGTTGAGCGCATCGCGGATCGCTCCCACCATGCGCGCGGCGCCCCCGCCGAGTGCATAGACGCCGCTGACCTCGCGAGCGGCGATGCCGGCGATCTTCGCCACCACCGCGTCCTCGATCGTGGTCTTCCCCGCAGCAGCCCCCAGCTGCGATGCGACGATCTGAGCCTTGGGCTGAGTGCCACCAGTCACGTTCGCCATCTTGCGCTCCTTCATCCGTGTGTCCGCCTCCGGTGCGGAGAGCGGGTCGCCGTTCAGCGACACCACTAGGACGGATACCGCACGGAGAACGTCACAGATTGATCAGAATTTCTTTTCCTTTCGAGAGCCGTGCCTCACAGTGCACTCCAAGGTTCAGAGTGCAATATTGCACTTCATGAGAGACAGTGCATATTCCTTGCGAGAGCAACGCAAGCGGGAGACGTCTCGTGCCCTCACCGATGCCGCACGTCGGCTGACGACGGAGCGAGGGTTCGCCGGGTTCACGATCGAGGAGCTGTGCGCGGAGGTCGGCGTCTCCCGGCGCACGTTCTTCAACTACTTCGAGAGCAAGGAGAACGCGGTCTTCGGGTTCACGACGATCGACTCCCGCCAGGAGGCTCTCGAAGAGGAGTTCACCGCTCAGGACGGCGACCTCCTCGACGACTTCCTCCAGTTGACGATCCGCCGCTTCGAGCTCTTCAACCCGGTCGAGGACGCCCCCGCGCTGTTCGCCGTGATCGAGCAGGAGCCGCGCCTGCTCAAGGCCGCGTTCGAGCAGCTCGCGAAGAACGAACGGCGCGACATGGGCCTGATCCTCCGCCGTATTCCGGACGCGGCCGATGCCGAGCTCCGCGCCGAGGTCATCGTGCACACGGTCGGCGCACTCGTGCGGATGAGCATGGACCAGCTCCTGCACCACCAGTCCCCCGAGCCGTTCAGCGACCTCATCACGCGGCGCCTCGATCTCGCCCGTTCCCTCTACGCACCATCACAGAAAGACCACTGAATGTCCGCCACCGCCACGAAGGATGCGCCCTTCCTGCTCACGAAGCGCCGCATCTGGATCATCTTCAGCGCCCTCATCGCGGGCATGCTGCTCTCCAGCCTCGATCAGACCATCGTCTCCACCGCCATGCCGACCATCGTCGGGCAGCTCGGCGGCGTCGACCACCAGGTCTGGATCACCACCGCCTACCTGCTGGCCACGACCATCGTGATGCCGATCTACGGGAAGTTCGGCGACGTCCTGGGGCGGCGCAACCTGTTCCTGGTCGCGATCGCGCTGTTCACGCTGGCCTCGGTCGGCTGCGCGTTCGCCACCGACTTCTGGATGTTCGTCGTGTTCCGCGCCCTGCAGGGCCTCGGCGGCGGCGGTCTGATGATCCTGTCGCAGGCGATCATCGCCGACATCGTGCCCGCCAACGAGCGCGGCAAGTACATGGGTCCGCTCGGCGCCGTCTTCGGGCTGTCTGCCGTCGCCGGCCCGCTCCTCGGCGGCTACTTCGTCGACCACCTGACGTGGCAGTGGGCGTTCTACATCAACATCCCCGTCGGCATCGCCGCCTTCATCATCGCGCTGGTGGCTCTGAAGCTGCCGAGCAAGAAGGCCGAGAAGCCGATCGACATCTTCGGCGTCATCTTCCTCTCCATCGCCACCACCTGCCTCATCTTCTTCACCGACTTCGGCGGCGACAAGGAGTTCGGCTGGGACTCGCTCGCCACCTGGGCGTGGGGCGCCGGGCTCGTCGTCGCGGCGACCGCGTTCGTGATCACGGAGTCGCGTGTGCAGGACCCGATCATCCCGCTGAGCCTGTTCCGGAACCCGATCTTCGTGAACGCCACCGCGATCGGCCTGGTGCTCGGGATCGGGATGTTCGCGGCGATCGGCTTCGTGCCGACGTTCCTGCAGATGTCGTCCGGTACGTCTGCCGCGGAATCCGGTCTGCTGATGATCCCGATGATGGTCGGCCTCATGGGCACCTCGATCTTCTCGGGCATCGCGATCTCCAAGACCGGCAGGTACAAGATCTATCCGATCCTCGGCACGATCATCACCGGTATGGCTATGGTCTCGATGACCACGCTGTCGGCGGCGACACCGATCTGGTTGATCTGCGTCTTCCTGTTCGTGTTCGGCGCCGGGCTCGGCCTCATCATGCAGGTCGTCGTCCTGGTCGTGCAGAACGCGGTCCCCGCCGGCGAGATCGGCACGGCCACGAGCACGAACAACTACTTCCGCGAGGTCGGTGCGTCGCTGGGAACCGCGGTGTTCGGCACCATCTTCACCACACGGCTGACCGAGAACCTGCTCGGCGTCTTCGCCGGCGCCGGCGCCTCTCCGGATGCCGCCTCGGAGGCCGCATCGACGATCGATCCGTCGACGCTCAGTTCTCTGCCGGACGAAGTGCGCGAAGGCATCGTCACCGCCTACGCCGACGCGCTGGCCCCGGTCTTCTGGTACCTCGTACCCTTCATCGTGCTCGCACTGCTGCTCTCGCTGTTCCTCAAGCAGATCCCACTCTCCGACCAAGCGGGACTCGTCGCCCGGGGAGAGGCGATCAGCGGCGACGAGGCGGAGCGGCTGGAAGCCGAGCAGCGCGGCGGCGGACGGGCGGAGGCGGTCGCCACGGCGGATGCCGGGTCTGCGGACACCGGCTCGACTCCCCTGGTCCGCTGAGACCTGCGGCCCCTGCCCCCTCTGGAGCAGGGGCCGCAGTCTGTCAAGGGGCTCCCGTTCTCCGCGCGGATCGGTCATCCTGCATCGTGGGGACAGCGAGGAGAATGATGGAGCACGATCCGCACCGGAGGTTCACGCTGGTGGAGGTCAGCGCGACCGATTGGGCGATCCACGATCTGCAGTACCCGGAGAACGACCACCGCAGAGTCGTCTGCACGATCTTCGAGGATGCCCCGACCGAAGTCGAAGTCCTCTGGCGACGCGACCTCCCCCTCGCGCTGCGCTACTCCACGGCCGAAGACGTCCTCGATGCCGTGCGGAGGTTCCAGGACACCTCGCGCGCCACACGCCCCATCCCGATCCCTCATCTTCCCCCGGCGCGAGACTCGAAGAGGTTCCGCAGATAGCACGTCCGACACTCCCCGGAGCTTCCGGATGGACGCGACCGAACGCCGTGCGCCAGACTGTCGAGTAGTCGGCCGCCCCCACCCGCCGACGGTCTGGAGCGCTCCATGTCCACCCCCGCGGCCATGTCCCCTTGGAAGACGTTCTGGGAGAAGGGCGGCTGGTGGCGCGCACTCGTCCTCGCGGCCGTCTACTTCGTGCTCTACGACCTGCTCTCCCTCGCGTTCACACCTCTCGCCCTCCAGCTCGACGATCCGACCGGCGCCGCCGCAGTCGTCGTCTACTACGTCCTGCCGCTCATCGTCGGCGGCCTACTGCTCGTCGCATTCATCACGTCGGTCGGATGGTGGCGCGAGATCTTCGGACCGCAGCCGATCCGCGGCGGGGGCTGGATGTGGATCGCGATCGTCGTCGTCCTGCTCTTCAACATCCTGCGCTTCGCGACGATCGACTACGGCGACGTCGGCTTCGACGTCGTGGCCACCTGGCTGCTGGCCGGACTCCTCATCGGATTCGCCGAAGAGGTACTCACCCGCGGCCTCGTCGTGAACCTCGCTCGCAAGGCGGGATACCGCGAGATCGTGGTCGCGGTGATCTCCGCCGGTGTGTTCGCCGGCCTGCACGCCGGGAACCTGCTGAACGGGCAATCGCTCTTCGCGACGGCATTCCAGCTCGTCTACACCTTCGCGTTCGGCATCCTGATGTACCTCGCCCTCCGCGTGACCGGAACGATCATCGCGCCGATCCTGCTGCACGCCAGCACCGACCCGAGCATCTTCCTGCAGACCGCGCACCCCGCGGAGGGCGCACTCACCGGGGTCGCCGGCTTCGGCAACATCGTGGTGATCGTCACCGGATTCGTATTGATCTTCTTCATCCGCGGCCGCGTCGGCGATGCGAAGCCGTCGTTCGCCGAGGAGCGCGCCGCGTGACGACGCTTCGCTCCTGGTGACACCGCGTCCGGATCGGCCTCGCGATCTCCGGCTGTTCGCCATGCTCGTCGGAATCATCGGCGTCGCCCTGGTGTCGTCGTCGAACGGGAGGGGTCAGGGTCGTCGGATCGGAGAGGAGTGCCGGCGGCGCGCCCGGGTCAGGCCATGATCGCGAGAAGCTCGGGCTCGATCTCGTGCGCGAGGGGCTCACCACGGGCGATGCGCCGCAGCTCGTCGAGCATCGCCTGCGACAGCCTGCCGAGTTCGGCGCCGAGGGAGCCGGCGATGTGCGGCGTGAGCAGCACGTTCTCGGAGGTGTAGAGCGGATGGCCCGCCTCCAGGATCCACGGCACGGTGACGTCGAGGATGGCGAACAGCTCGCCCGCGACGACCCTGCGGGTCAGCGCATCCTGGTCGACGACCTCGCCGCGTGCCGTGTTCACCAGCGTGGCTCCGACCGGCATCAGGTCGAGGCCCCGAGCGTCCAGCAGGTTCCGGGTCGACGGCAGCGATGGCGCATGCACCGACACCACGTCGCTCGTGCGGAGAAGCTCATCGAGAGGGACCACCGTGACTCCGAGGCTGAGGGCTTCGGCGTCGGTCAGATAGGGGTCGTGGACGACGACCTCGAACACGTACGCCCGAAGCATCTCGATCACGATCCGCCCGATCTTGGAGGCGCCGACGATGCCGATGCGCTGGCCGTAGTTGCCCATGCCGGGGAACGTCGCCTCGACGTCGAAGTCATCCTGCAGCTCGCGGTACCGGCGGGCGATGGGGAGCACCCGCTTGCCGGCCAGCACGATCATCGCGACGGTGTACTCGGCGACGGGCACGGCATTCGCTGCAGCGGCCGAGCTCACCCGCACACCGTGTTCGAGGAGTTCGGGGCTCAGATAGGGCTTGACCGTGCCCGCAGCGTGGAGCACCGTCTCGAGGCGAGGTGCTGCCTCGAGCAGAGCGGCGTCGAGTCGCGGGGCTCCCCAGCCGGTGACGAGCACCTCGACATCGGCGAGGACCGCCCGCGCCTCGGCGGACTCGAATTCGGTGACGAAGCCGGCGACGTCCGCCACGGCCTCGTACTCGCGAATCATCGCTTCGGGGAAGACGCGCCCCCGCACCGACGTCGTCATCGCGAAGGCGGTCACCGGGCGCCGGGAGTTCACTTGACGCTCCCTGCGGAGAGGCCCGCCCGCCAGAACCGCTGCAGCATCACGAAGGCGATGATCAGGGGCACGACCGAGACGAATGACCCCGCGATGACGAGGGTCGAGAACTCCGGGTTCTGCTGCACCTGGCTCTGCCACAGGGCGATGCCGACGCTCGACGGGAAGAGCTCCCGGTTCTGCAGCATGATCAGCGGCAGCATGAAGTTGTTCCAGATGCCGACGAACTGGAAGAGCGCGATCGTGACGAATCCCGGCACCAGCATCGGAAGCCCGACCTGCAGGAAGCTGCGGACGGGTCCCGCGCCGTCGACCCGTGCCGCTTCGAGGGTCTCCCCCGGCAGGTAGCCCGAGGAGAACACCCGGGCGAGGTACACGCTGAAGGGGTTGCACAGCGTCGGGATCACGACGGCCCAGATGGTGTTCGTCAGTCCGACCGATGCCGCGAGGAGGTACAGCGGGATCACCGTCGCCGTGTTCGGGATGAGCACGCCGACCAGCACCGAGGCGTAGAGCCCGCGCTTGCCGCGGAACTCGAACTTGTCGAACGCGTAGCCCGCCATGAGCGAGACGAAACCGCCGACGATCGCGCCGATCCCGGCGTACAGGATGCTGTTGCCCAGCCAGCGGAGGAAGATGCCATCGTCCTGCGTGAGCAGCCGCTGCATGTTCGCGAGGAAGTCGGAGCCGAAGGCGAACGCGTTGCCGGAGTACAGGTCGCCCGCATCCTTGGTCGCCGCGAACACGAGCCACAGCAGCGGCAGCACCATGTAGGCGGAACCGAGGATGAGCAGCCCGTTGACGCCGACCCTGGCCGGGAGGTTGCTGCGACCGCCCGCGCGGCGTGCCCGCGGGATGCGTGGCGGGTGGGCGGATGCCGGAGTGTGCGGCACCGGACGGTCGATCACGGCGGTCATCGCGTCGGCTCCTTCGAGGTGAATCGCGTGACGACCCAGGACAGCAGGCCGGCGAGCAGGGCGAGGATGATGGAGGCCGCTGCGGCCTGCGGCAGGTTGTTGCGGTTGAACGCCGCGTCGTATGCCCACATGTTCGGCACCCAGGTACTGGTGACCGCGGTCGTCGCCGAGGAGAGGATCTTCGGCTCGGTGAACAGCTGCAGCGAGCCGATCACCGTGAACAGCAGGGCGACGCCGATGGCCGGCCAGACGAGCGGGGTCTTGATCGAGAAGGCGGTGCGGATCTCTCCCGCGCCGTCGACCTTGGCCGCTTCGAGGATCTCGCGAGGCACGGCCTGAAGTGCGGTGAAGAGGATGATCACGTTGTAGCCCGCCCACTCCCACACCGCGATGTTGACCATCGAGGGGAGCACGAGCTGCCCCGAGAGGAAGTCGATCGCGATGCCGCCCGATTCGAGGGCCTTCACGAGGGGGCTCACGCCGGGGGTGTACAGGTAGGCCCAGATCAGTGCCGCGATGACGCCGGGCACCGCGTGCGGAAGGAACAGCAGCAGCTGGAACGTGCGCTTGGCGTAGGCCACGGTCGCGTCGAGCAGCAGGGCGAGCACCAGAGCCACGACGAGGAGCGAGGGGACGTACAGGAGGCAGTAGAGCGCGAGGCGACCGAAACCGTCGGTGAACGTGCGGTCCGACAGCACCTCGAAGTAGTTGCCGAGTCCGACGAACTCGGTCGTCGCTCCCCCGAACCCGAGGCCGCTGCGCTTCTCGGCGAACAGGCTCATCCCGATCGCGTAGATGACCGGGGCGATTATCGTCAGGGCGAAGAGGACGAAGAAGGGGATCAGGAACACGGAGGCCGTGCGACCGCCCGTCCCCGGGATGGTCTTCCTCGTCCGCGGCTTCGCGGGGGCGGGAGCTGTCATCGTGGTTGTCCTTCGATCTGGTCCGCCGGGCGGGCGGAGTGCCCGACCGCCCGACGGATCCGTCATTCCTTGATGTCGAGGCCGAGCTTCTCGAGCCCGCCGACGGTCGCCTTCTGCGTCGCCGTCAGCGCATCGCCCAACGTCGGCTCCGCGGTGACGGCATCCTTGAGCGCGGTGGCGGTGAGGTCGTACTTCGGCCCCCAGGCCCACGGGCCGAGGTTCGCCGATGCCTCGTCGAAGACTTCGTAGATGTCGTTCGCGTAGTAGTCGGTGGGGGCGACGGATACCGCGACCTCGTTCAGCCCCGGGTAGGCGAGGTAGGCGGTGCCGACGGCCCCGCGTGCCTCGATCGCTTCCGGCGAGGTGACCAGCCACTCCAGGAACACCGCCGCAGCGGCGGCGTTGTCGGAGTTCTCCGGGATCGCGAAGCTGGTTCCCCCGCTCAGCGCACCGGTCGGCTCCCCGTCCCACGACGGCGGAGCGGCCGCGATCCACTTGCCCTGCTGACCCGAGGCCTCGGTGCGGGTCTTGAGCGCGGAGGCGCTCCAGGAGCCGCCCACCCAGGCGTTGACCACTCCGCTGTTCAGATCGGCAGTCCATTCGTCGCTGAAGCCGAGCTGCTTCTTGACCAGGTCCTCGTCGATCAGGCGCTGCCAGTAGTCGGCGACCTTCTGCGACTCCTCGTCGTCGATGGCCACCTTCCAGCTGTCATCCTCGACGGTGAACCACTCGGCTCCGGCCTGCCACGACATCGGCGCCAGCTGGGGCTCGTTGGTGAAGAAGCTCGTGAGATAGGCGTCAGGATTCACGGCCTTGACCGCACGGGCGGCCTCCTCGAACTCGTCCCAGGTCTCCGGCACCCCGACGCCGGCGGCTTCCAGCACGTCCTGGCGGTACCAGATGACCATCGGCGGAGCGTCGTAGGGAAGCGCATAGGCCGCGTCCCCGAACGAGACGAGGCTGCGCACCTGCTCGTCGTACGTGCCGAGCAGGTCACCTGAGACCAGGTCATCCACCGGGGCGAGCTGTTCGGCGGCGACGAAGCCGGGGAGCCGGTCGTACTCGATGCCGACGACGTCGGGACCGCTGCCGGACTCGATGGCGGCGGAGAGCTTCGTGTACCCGCCGTTCGCTCCGTTCGGGATCTCCTCGAAGGTGACGGTGATGTCGTCCTGGCTCTCGTTGAACGCGGCGGCGACATCCGACATGCCGCTGAGGGACGACCAGAAGGTGACCTCGCCCTTCGGGGCGGCGGAGGGCTTCTCGGGCTCGGCGGTCGCACCGCCGCCGGCGCAGCCTGCGACGAGGGCGGAGGTGGCGACCAGGGCCGCCACCGAGAGGGAAGTTCGACGCAGGGACATCGCGGGTTCTCCTTTGAATCGTTGACCGTGCGAATACGATCTTTCGGCACACGGGACGATTCACCAACACGAGGAGAGGTTTTATAACAAAACCTAACAACTACACGCGTCGAACGCTGGAGTCTCGGACGATCAGCGCCGGGAGCATCGCCATCCGCACGGGAGTGTGCGCGACCCCCACCGGCTGCTTCAGACGGTCGATGCACAGTCGCAGTGCCGCATGTCCCAGCTCTTGCTTCGGCGGCGCCACCGCGGTCAGCGACACCGTCGCGAAAGCGGCGACCTCGTCGTCGTAGGCGACGACCGCGAAGTCCTCCGGCACGCGCAGACCGCGCTCGAGCACCAGGTCGAGGAACGCCATCGCATCCGCATCGCCGAGCAGGATCGCCGCGGTGACGCCTGCGGCCAGGCATTCGTCGAGAAAGTCGTCGAGCTCGCGGATGTTCGCGGTGTCCCCGAGTTTCGGCGGCGACAGGTCGCGGCGGAGAATCACGACCGACGCCGGATCCATCGCCGCCATCGCTCGCCGGAATCCGGCATCCAGCCCCGCGACCGTCGCCGCAGGGCGCGCGGCCAGAGCGATCGCCGTGTGCGCCTGCTCAGCGAGATGCCGCACGGCCGTTTCGGCTCCGTGCGCATGATCGGTGCGCACCCATTCCAGCCGTCCGGCGAGGCGGTCCTCGACCGAGCGCTCGACCATGACCACAGGGATCCCCGCCTCCGCGAGCATCCGCTGCAGCGGCGAATCGGCGGCGAGGGTGTCGTGCGGGGTGATCATGAGCGCATCGACACCACTGGCGATCAGCCGTTCCGCCTGTCGGAACTCCTCCTGCGGCGAGTATTGCGAAGCACCGACCACGAGCCGGCAGTTCGCCTCATGAGCGGCCTGACTCGCTCCCCGGATCACCTCCGGGAAGTAGTACTGCGTGGTCGGCACGATCATGCCGATCGTCGCCACGGGACGCGTCCGCGTCTCGCGGGTGTCCCGCGCCCCACGAGACTGCTGCTGGGCGACCTCGAGCGAGACGGCTCCCCCGTGCACGCGCACCAGAAGGTCACGTTCCTCCAACGCGACCAGGTCGCGCCAGAGCGTCATCGTCGTGACGCCCAGCCGGGCAGCGAAGGGAGCACTCGACAGCGAGCCGCGCAGCTCCAGCTCCCGGAGGATCGCGTCGCGGCGGGCAGCGGCGGTCATCTCGTCTTCACGGTGATCAGGCCTCGGCGCTCCGCTGGGCGGAGAGCGCCCATACCTGCTCGATCGGGGTGAAGCCGTCTTCGCCGTCCGGCCCATGGAACCCCTCCACGAACCGTCCGATGTCGGCCTGCCAGGCGTCGTTCTCCGGCGAGGCGTTCACCACCCGCATCGCCGCTTCGAAGTCGTCGCATTCGACGATGTGGAACAGATTGCGACCGGAGCGCCAGATCGTCCAGTCGTGGATGCCGGCGACACCGAACAGGTCCCGAAGCCCTTCCGGGATACGGGCGTGGTGGGTCCGGTAGTCGTCGATCGCACCCTCTGCGATCACCGAGTGCAGTGCGATGCGCATGCTGCTCCTTGTCAATTCACATTCGATTCCCTTGCCACGATAGGCCCCGCTGCGGATGTTAGATTCACGGCATGCGCGCGGAGAGCTCCCGGCTCAGGACACCGGACCACGACCGACCGAGTCGACTCGGCCTCGCGGTCAGCTTCTGGATCCTCATCCCGATGATCCTGTTCGGAGCGCACTGGATGCAGATCTTCGAGTCGTTCGGCGTCGTCGGCTGCGAAGGCGACTGTGATCTGGAGCTCAGCCTCGGCGCCCGGGCCGCGTACCCCTGGGCGGTCGGTGCTTCTGTCGTCGCGGCGGTCGTCGCCGCTGTGGTGTTTCGACTTCGGGGGAAGCCCGCCCATTGGGGTCCTCTGCTCGGCGTCATCCTCGTCCTGCTGTCGGCGATCGCGACCAGCATCGTGTTCCAGGTCGGCTTGGCTCCCATGCACGAGCGCAACGACAGGATCGCGAACGGCGAGGCGCGACCCGGGGCCGCGCCTCCTCTCCCCGACCCCGTCGGCGTGTGGGAGGCGAGTGTGGACGGCGCACCGTCCCTGCGGTTCTCCGCTGACGGGACCGTCACCGGCGACGACGGGTGCAACGACCTGAGCGGCCGTTGGACGCAGGACTCCTCGGGCAGGATCGACCTGGAAGCGCTGCTCCCCCAGACGACGAACGTGTGCGAGGGCGTGGACACGTGGCTGAGCGGAGGACGCTCGGCCGACATCTTCGACGACTACATGTACGTCAACGGCGACCTGGATTCGCCCATCGGTGGCTTGCAACCGGCACGCTAGCTGCTCGGTTCCCACCGCCTGAGAAACAGACACCGCCTGAGAACAGAAAAACCCCGGCGAACCGGGGTTTCAATCTGTAGCAGGAGCGGGGCTTGAACCCGCGACCTCACGATTATGAGTCGTGCGCTCTAACCAGCTGAGCTACCCTGCCGCGAGGCATCCGTCCGCGTGAGAAGAATGCTGCGAGCCCCGAGTCAGGATTGAACTGACGACCCCTTCCTTACCATGGAAGTGCTCTGCCACTGAGCTATCGGGGCGTGCTGCCCCTCGCGGGGCAACCGTACGAGAATACCATCACTGTGGCGTCCTCATGAAATCGAGCCGGTCAGTACGAGGGCCGCCCGGCGTTCTCCTTGAGCCATGGCATCGGATCGATGGTCGTCCCGTTGACGATGAGCTCGAAGTGCAGGTGTGCGCCGTAGGAACGGCCGGTGTTTCCGGTCTTGCCGACGACGGTTCCGACCTTCACGGTGTCGCCGGCCTTGACCTGCAGCGAGCCGTACTGCATGTGCGAGTAGTGGCTCGTGATGACGGACCCGTCGATGACATGGTCGATGTAGACCGTCACACCGTAGGCGCCGCCCTGCTCGGTCGCGATGCGAACCGTGCCGTCGGCGATGGCCTGGATCGGTGCGCCGTTGCCGGGGACGAAGTCGATGCCCTCGTGGAGTCGGCCGCTGCGCATGCCGTACCCGTAGCTCATGCCGACGCCGACGAGGAACGGCCACTGGATGGCCGCCTCCGGATCGTTCGTGAAGATCTCGCCCGAGTAGTTGATGCCCTGCTCGGCGGCGACCTCGACGAGCGAGACCGTGCTGAAGTCGTCGGCACGGGCGAGGGAGTCGTTCTCGACACCGGACGGTGCGACGAAGGCCTGGATCTCGTCGGCCCCTGCTCCGTCTGCGCCGGATGCGGACGTCGAGACCAGCGACAGGGATGCGACCGAGGTTCCCTGCACACCCGCGACGGCTTCAGCGGGAAGGGTTATGGAGACCGCGAGCAGTCCGGCGAGACTCATCACGCCGACGGTGGCGCCGACGGTGGCGACCTTGCGGATGCTGCGGGGCCGCCGTGGGGCGACGTGGGCGGGCGTCTCGGCTTCGGCTGCCGGCGCCTGTCGTGCCGACGTCCGGTCGGATGCCGAGAAGGTCGGGACCGTTCCCGTGGTGCGGAAAGCCCGGGATGCCCGTTCGAAGACATCGTCGTCATCGACGGCGACAGGCGAGGCGGGAACCTCGGCGATGATCGGCTCGGGCGCCGCGGCGATGAACGGTTCCACCGGCGGCTCGGATGCCGGGAAGTCGGACGCCTGACGCTCACGAGCTGCGCGCCGCGAGAGGGGCGCGACGGCGGCGAGGGCGATGGCGGACTCTGCCTCGGAGAGGGGTGCCGTCGTTCCCGCCGCGGGGGCCTCGGAGGCCGTGATGCGGAGTCGGCTGGACCGGCGCGTGGGCACAGAGGCAGCCTGAGGATTCTCTAAGGGCAAAACGTTTCTCTCGGTCGTGCGGCAAGCTCGGGGGCGCAAACTCAACTTTCACCTTCGGGTGGTGAAAGTAACGATCGCATAAACCCTACCGTGATCCCCCTGGGAATGCCATGAATCGGTCACTGTTTCTCGTCGAGGATCGCAACGAGCCGTGCGTGCACGTCACGCCCTCCGGCGATCAGCATCGGTCGCGGCGAATCGAGGTCGATTCGAGAGACGACGCCGCCCGCCTCCTCGACCAGGAGCGCACCGGCGGCATGATCCCAGGGCCGCAATCCCCGCTCGAAGTACCCGTCGAGCCTGCCCGCGGCGACAGAGGCCAGATCGAGAGCGGCGGCGCCCATCCGTCGGAGATCCCGCGCGATGGGCATGACCCGGCTCACCGCAGCGAGGTCTCCCGCGTGCGTCGCGGGGTCGTAGCCGAAGCCGGTGCCGAGCAGCGCACCGGCCGGCGTCTCCTGGGTGACCTGCAGGCGGCTTCCTCCCGACCAGGCTCCGTGCCCTCGGGCCGCTGTGAAGGTCTCGCCGAGCGCCGGCGCGTCGACGGCCGCGGCGAGCGCCTCCCAGGACTCCGGATCGGGTTCGCCCCGGACGGCGGCGATGCTCACGTTGTACGCGGGGATGCCGTAGGCGTAGTTCACCGTGCCGTCGATCGGATCGACCACCCAGGTGATCCCGCTGACGCCGGGTTCGGCACCGGTCTCCTCGCCGAGGAAGCCGTCATCCGACCTCGCCTCGCGGAGCCGGTCGCGGATGAGCGCCTCGACTTCCCGGTCGGCATCCGTCACGATGTCGGCGAGCGTCGACTTGGTCGCTGCCAGGCGGACGCCCTCGCTCCGACGCCTGCGCGCGAGCTCTCCGGCCTCGCGTGCAACCGCCGTCGCGAGCTCGCTGAGCTCGAGTGCGAGCGTCACTGCTCGGTCTGCTGCGGGGCGGGGGCGGGAGGCGGCGGCG
>NZ_PCOY01000050.1 GCF_002979475.1 Microbacterium sp. MYb62
CGCGGTGGATCGTGGTGCGGGTGGTTGTGGGGTGCGCCATTGTCGGGTGGGGTCCCACCAGGCGGGTCCGCGGACGTGGGGGACGTTGTTGTGCATGCGGATCTCCCACCCGCTGGTGGTGAGGGTGCGGTGGTGGTGCCAGCAGAGGGTGGCGCCGTTGTCGGTGTGGGTGGGTCCGCCGTAGGCGTGTTCTTGCACGTGGTGGATCTCGCACCAGGTCGCGGGGACGTGGCAGCCCGGGATGAGGCATTCTTTGTCGCGGAGAGTGATCGCGCGGCGTTGATGGACGTTGAAGACGCGGTCTGATGTGTGGATGCCGATGATGCGCCCTGCGGGGTCGAACAGCACCCGTTGCACCCCGCCCGCGCACGCGGTGTGCGCGGCGACCCGGGCGGGCACGGGAGTGTCCACGCCCTCGACGTGGGCCCACCCGCGCCCGGTGGTGTAGTCGTCGGCGGTGACCGCGACGACCAGGGTCGGTGCCGCACCGCCCAGCTTCGGCATGTCGTCGTGGCGGGCCGCGATCCCGAGGACCGCGGCGAGGGTGTCGTGCTGTTTCTGCGCCCGCGAACGCGGATCGACCACCCGCCCCGGATCGCCGGACGGCAGCACACCGTCACCCATCCCCGTCGGGTCGGTGTTGCCCGAGAACACCCCCGTGTCTGCACCGTCGTCCGTCCCCGTCGGGTCGGTGTTGCCAGAGAACACCCCCGGGTCTGCACCGTCGTCCGTCCCCGTCGGGTCGGTGTTGTCTGCAGGCCCCGCAGGGTCCGCGTCGGTGTCGTCGGAGGGACGGAACATCACCCCGGGCAGCGGCGGCCCGTCGACTTTCGGATTCAGGTACGCGTCGAAGATCCGCTGCAACTGCCCCGCGACTTCGGGGAGCAACCCACCCCGGATCGGGATCACCCCGTCCTTCACACGCCCGAGAACGATCCCCCGCGCACGCATCGCGATGTCGTCCGCAGGCTCCGCCCCATCCGGGTCCAGATACTGCACGATCACCTGCGCCAGAATCCGCAGATCTTCCGGCGTCGCTGATGGAGCGACATCGCCCTCGACGCCCGCACTCCCCGGGGAGTCAGCATTCAGATCTGCGACCGGGATTCCGCGCGCATACGCGGCCAGCTCCGCATCCGCGAGCAACCGGTCCCCGGTCCCGACCCGCGCCCCGGCCTGCTCCACCGGCCCGATCGCCGCCAACACCCCCACCACACCGACAGTCCCCTCCACCAGTGCGCCCCGCAACGCCGGCCACCGGGCCGGCAACCAGCCCCCGGACGACAACCCCACCTCCCGGCGGACCGCTTTCGCGACCTTCACCACCCGCCCCGCACCGGCCGCATCCGTCCGCAACACCCGCTGCAACAACTCCCCCATGCTCCGACACCCGAACATCCCACAGAACCCGAGCTCCCCCGACCCCGCCGGGCGCGCATCGACCGACGCGACCGTCTCCACGACCACCGCCTCCACCCGCCGCTGCACCTGCCCCGCGACCCGCAACAGGTCCATCTTCACGTCATCCGACAACCCCGCCACCACATCAGAGCGCAACACCACATCCAGATCAGCAACGACCTGGCCCAGCAGCTCCACGGGAGTGTTCATACCCCCAGTCAACCCGGGACCACCGACATTCCCACCCGGAAAAACCCCGATCAACGTGATATTCCAGAACACGCGCCACGACC
>NZ_PCOY01000051.1 GCF_002979475.1 Microbacterium sp. MYb62
CCGCGCCCGTAGGAGGTCGTCGGGATCTGTCCGCACAGGAGCAGCACCCGGGAGTTCGTCGCCCAGGCGGTCGACAGCGCGGCCAGTGTGTTCAGCATGCCGGGACCGGGGACGACGAGGCAGACGCCGACGTCTCCCGTGACGCGGGCGTAGCCGTCGGCCATGTACGCCGCGGCCTGTTCGTGCCGAGTGCTGATCAGTCGGAGCGCCGGGTGCGCCTCGATCGCATCGACGGCGTGGTAGATCTGCAGTCCGGGGATGCCGAAGACCGTGTCGACGCCTTCGATGGCCAGTTGTGCGGCGAGGGCCTCGCCTCCCGTCATCATGAGGGGGCCTCCGTGCGCTCGCGTCGCGCGGTGCCGAGGTCTTCGCCGAGCTCGGCGATCTCGCCGCGCCCGTCCCATCGCGCGGCCTCGGCGGGTGGTGCCCACCACACGCGGCGCACTCCGTCCAGCGGCTCGGCGAAGATGCGGTCGGTGGCGGCCGTGAGCTGTCGCACGAGCGCATCCGTGTCGGCGGCGGTCGGCGCACCGTCCTGCACGCGTACGACGCCGTCGACGATCACGGTGTCCACGCGGACGCGATCGTCGGTGAGCACGTGCATCGCGGGGGAGGTGCGGCCGCGTCCGAAGGGGTTCACCCGGATCAGGGTGAGGTCGGCGCGTTTGCCGGGGGTGATGCTGCCGATCCGATGATCCAGGCCGAGGGCGCGGGCGCCGTCGATCGTCGCGGCGCGCAGCACCCGTTCGGGGGTGACGCCGGGGAAGCCGGGGCGTCGCCGCTCGACGCGTCCCTGCATCCTCTCGATCCTGGCCTCGTCGGCCCGCTGGCTCTCGATGAGGAGACGCAGCTGTCCGAGCATGCCGGCGCCGCCGAACACCGGGCCGTCCGTGCCGACGCTCATGACGAGGTCGCGCCGGACGGCCTCGCCGATGTGCCACGACAGACCGTGGCGGTTGTCGGCGAGCGGGGTGACGTTCACCGGCACGCCCGCGGCCGCGATCAGGTCGTACTCGTGGGCGGTGAAGTCCCGCGAGTGCGACGGCAGCATGTCGGGGCCGAGCACGCCCGCCCGCGCGAGCAGCGTCACCTGGTCGCTGACGCTGCCCGTGTGCACGGTCATCGGCAGTCCGTGCGTGCGGGCG
>NZ_PCOY01000006.1 GCF_002979475.1 Microbacterium sp. MYb62
TCGGCAGCGTCCGATGCTGCAGCACATCTATGAGCGTCGGGAAGAAGCCCTCCACCCCCTGACTGGCGTTACCCGTGACGTAGAAGATCCGCACACCGGTCGCGTTGTTGAGCCCGATCGCGAGGAGCACGATGGCGAACGCCGCCACGACGATGGGGATGTTCAGCGTGATGATGCTCGTGGCCTGGCCGATGCGGTCGGCGAGCTTGTACTGCCGCGATGCCGTGTAGACGCCGAGTGCGATGCCGAGGATCGTCGTGATGATGGTCGCGCCGAGAACCAGCTCGGCACTGACCCACATGCGGTACGAGACCTGCTCGTTCACGGATCCGCCGGTCGGGCTCACGCCCCAGTCCCAGCGGAGCAGGATGCCGGTGAGCCACGTCCACCACCGTTCGATCAGGGGGACGGTGTCGCTCAGATTGCGGGGCTCGAGGACATTGACGATCTGCTCTTCGGTGAGTGGAGGGCGTCGTCCCACGTAGTTGCTGCGCGGATCGAGGAATCCCCACGCCAGGAAATACGTGAGGTTCGTCGCGACCACGATCATCAGCAGCCAGCCGAGTGCTCGGCGGAGGAGGTACTTGATCAAGGGGTCAGTCTTTCTCTTCTACAGACGCGCTCGGGATCTTCCGACGCAACGCTGAGCCAGTTGGATTCTCAATCACCATCCACCGTCTTCCGCGATGCGACGGGCCATCACGGGGTCTGTGACGGAGTCTTATCGCTTACGGGATCCGGTGTCAGGATTTATCCCGGGCAACTTCGGGAGACTATCACCGGTATGCCGGAATCGGGGATTAGCACCCCCTGACCGTACAATCGAGTGGACATGTCCCCACGCGCTCACACCCCGCTTCAGCCTGCTTCGACGCCCGCTGCGCAGATCCGCAATTTCTGCATCATCGCCCACATCGATCACGGCAAGTCGACCCTCGCCGACCGCATGCTCCAGATCACCGGAGTCGTCTCGGATCGAGACATGCGCGCGCAGTACCTCGACCGCATGGACATCGAACGCGAGCGCGGCATCACGATCAAGAGTCAAGCGGTGCGCATGCCCTGGGAGCTCGACGGCCAGACCGTCGCGCTGAACATGATCGACACGCCTGGCCACGTCGACTTCACCTATGAGGTCTCCCGCTCGCTCGCCGCCTGCGAAGGAGCGATCCTGCTCGTCGACGCGGCGCAGGGGATCGAGGCGCAGACACTCGCGAACCTGTACCTGGCGCTGGAGAACGACCTCCACATCATCCCGGTGCTGAACAAGATCGATCTGCCGGGAGCCGACCCGGAGAAGTACGCGAAGGAGCTCGCGTCACTCATCGGCGGCAAGCCGGAGGATGTGCTGCGTGTCTCCGGGAAGACCGGCGTCGGCGTCGAGGAGCTGCTCGACCGCCTGGTCAAGGAGATCCCCGCCCCGAAGGGCGATGCGGATGCACCTGCCAGGGCGATGATCTTCGACTCCGTGTACGACGCCTACCGCGGCGTGGTCACCTACGTGCGCATGGTGGACGGAAGCCTGTCACCGCGCGAGCGCATCCAGATGATGTCGACCGGCGCGAACCACGAAGCGCTCGAAGTCGGTGTGTCGAGTCCTGAGCCGACGCCGACCAAGGGGCTGGGCGTGGGCGAGGTGGGCTACCTCATCACGGGCGTGAAGGATGTGCGGCAGTCGAAGGTCGGCGACACCATCACGACGTCGCGGAAGCCGGCGGCGCAGGCCCTGCCCGGCTACACCGACCCCAAGCCGATGGTCTTCTCCGGCCTCTACCCGATCGACGGCAGCGACTACGCCGAGCTGCGTGAAGCGCTCGACAAGCTCAAGCTCTCGGATGCGTCCCTCGTGTACGAACCCGAGACCTCGGTGGCGCTCGGCTTCGGCTTCCGCTGCGGTTTCCTCGGTCTGCTGCACCTGGAGATCATCACGGAGCGTCTGGCTCGCGAGTTCGACCTCGACCTCATCACGACCGCACCCAGTGTGATCTACGAGGTCCTCACCAGCGACACCGGCGAGACCGTGACCGTGACGAACCCGAGCGAGTACCCGGACGGGCGCATCGGCTCGGTGTCAGAGCCGATGGTCAAGGCCGCGATCCTGCTGCCCAAGGACTACGTCGGCACCGTCATGGAACTGTGCCAGTCGCGCCGAGGAACCCTGCTCGGTATGGAGTACTTCTCCGAGGAGCGCGTCGAGCTGCGCTACAACATGCCGCTCGGCGAGATCGTGTTCGACTTCTTCGATCAGCTGAAGTCGAAGACGCAGGGCTACGCCTCACTCGACTACGAGCCCTCCGGACAGCAGGAGGCCGACCTCGTGAAGGTCGACATCCTCCTCCAGGGCGAGAAGGTCGACGCGTTCAGCTCGATCGTGCACCGTGACAAGGCCTACGCCTACGGCACGATGATGGCCGAGCGCCTGCGCAAGCTCATCCCTCGCCAGCAGTTCGAAGTGCCCATCCAGGCCGCGATCGGCGCGCGCATCATCGCCCGCGAGACCATCCGTGCGATCCGCAAGGACGTGCTCGCCAAGTGCTACGGCGGTGACATCACCCGCAAGCGCAAGCTCCTCGAGAAGCAGAAGGAGGGCAAGAAGCGCATGAAGATGGTCGGTCGCGTCGAGGTCCCGCAGGAGGCGTTCATCGCCGCACTGTCCGGCGACGTCGAGGGCAAGGACAAGAAGTAGAACGTGCCGTTTCCGGCGTACGAGCGCGGGATGACGCGTCACCCGATCGCCAGTGCGCCGGAGGGGATGCGGGTGTCCGAGCACTCGACCGTGGTCGCGCCTGCAGAGCGTGATGCCGTGGCGGCAGTGGTCAGGTCGTGGGAGTTCAAGCGCCGGGCCGGATTCGAGGTTCCGGCAGACGCACCGACTCCCGGTCTCGAGGGGATGCTCGCGAAGCGGCTCTTCGGCATCCGATTCGTCGAGCCCGTGCGCGTGGTCTGGGCCGATGAGAGCGGATTCGGCTACGAGACGCGACCCGGGCACCCGATCTATGGCGAGGAGTCGTTCCGGATCGACGAGGGGGGAGTGTTCACGGCGCGGTCCGTCTCCCGCCCGTCGACCTGGTTCTGGCGGCTGCTCGCGCCGGCGCTGCGCCTGGTCCAGCGCGCCACCCACGCCCGCTACGTGCGGATCGTGCAGGCTGCCGCGGCCTCTTCGCGCTGAGGGTCCGGAGCAGCGGGCCGTTCGGCACGCTCCGAGAAGCCCGTCAGGCGGGTATGTGTCGGCTTGCGGCGCGTGGGGGGTGTTCGCTCAGGTAACGCGAAGTAGGGTGGAAGTCATGCGGCGCGGGACTTTCCGAGACGACACGGTGGACTATGCGGCCGTGGGTGCGACCCATGCGCCGGATCTGATGCAGTACCCCCCGGAGCGCAGCATCCCGGCGGAGGAATCCTGGCGGATCGGCAGTGGCGTCGAGCGCTTCCAGACCGCCGGCGAGGCCCTTCTCTCGTGGACCGCCCAGCGTGCTGCGGGTCTGTCCGTCGAAGACGTCCGTCCCGCTCCCGGCCCTGCCTATGCGGGGGTGAGCTTCGATGCCGAGGGCAACCCGATCGCACCGAGCAAGCGCGACGTCGAGCCGCGATACGACGCGGAGGGCATGCCGTTCGTCGGCGCGGGGATGACCCTGCACCTGCGCGGACGCGTGGGTGGCATGCGAGCCGACTCCGAACTCCGCGTGATCTCGGTGACGGAGGAGACCCGACGCATCGGCTTCGTCCTCGGGACGGTCGGCGGATCGGTCGTCAGCGGCGAGGAGTCCTTCGACGTCGACTGGCGCGAGGACAATGACGAGGTCTGGTTCACGGTCCGTGCCTTCGATGCGCCGAACGGCCTGCTCTACCGCACGATCCCCGCGCTCGTGAAGCGCCGTCGCCGCGAGCTCTTCGCGCGCTACCTCCGCGCGATCTCCCCGCTGTACGCGACCCCCCTCTGATGGCGGGACCGCTTCCCCTGGGCGATCCTGCGCCGACGGACGGCCATCTGCCCGTCGACCTGCCCATCGACACGAGCGTGCCGTTCTCGGCCTACCTGCACATCCCCTTCTGCACGGTGCGCTGCGGGTATTGCGACTTCAACACCTACACGTCGACCGAGCTGCGCGGGGCGAAACAGGAGGACTACGCGTCGACCCTGATCGCCGAGATCGCCCTCGCCCGTCGGGTGCTGTCCGACGCAGGGGCGCTGCGGCCCCTCGACACCGTCTTCTTCGGCGGCGGCACGCCGACGCTGCTGCCCGCGGGCGACCTCGCACGCATGCTCGAGGCCGCGACCGGCGCCTTCGGCCTGGTCGAGGGCGCCGAGGTCACCGTCGAGGCGAACCCCGACACGGTGACCCCCGCGGTCGCGCGGACGCTCGCCGAGGCCGGTGTCACGCGGATGTCGGTCGGCATGCAGTCGGCTGTGCCGCATGTGCTCGCGGCCCTCGACCGCACGCACCGCCCGGAGAACGTGCGCACCGCCGTCGCCGCCGCGAAGGACGCCGGCCTCGCGGTGAGTGTCGACCTGATCTACGGGGCACCGGGGGAGTCGCTCGCCGACTGGGAGGCCTCACTCGACGCCGCTCTCGAGCTCGAATCCGACCACATCTCCGCGTACGCGCTCATCATCGAGGACGGGACGAAGCTCGCCCGTCAGATCCGCCGCGGCGAGGTCACGACCCCCGACGACGACCTGCAGGCGGACATGTACGAGCTCGCCGATGCGCGCCTCGCGGCCGGCGGCTTCGACTGGTACGAGGTGAGCAACTGGGCGCGCTCATCGGCAGGCGCAGGCTCGGGTGACAACCGTTCGCGGCACAATCTCGCCTATTGGCGCGGCAACGACTGGTGGGGTTTCGGGCCGGGCGCGCACAGCCACATGGCGGGCCTGCGCTGGTGGAACGTGAAGCATCCGGCGGCGTACGCGCAACGGCTCGCAGCGTCGGAATCCCCGGCGGCCGGCACCGAGCGACCGGATGACGAGTCCCGGACCCTGGAGCGCATCCTGCTGCTCAGCCGCATCCGTGAGGGGATCGCCGTCGAGGATGTGCCGGCCGGGAACCGGAGCCGCGTCGCCGGACTCATGGCCGACGGACTCATCGACCCGGTCGCCGCCCTTCAGGGGCGCATCCGGCTGACGCTCCGCGGACGCCTCCTCGCCGACGCCGTCGTGCGCGAGCTGACGGACTGAAGTCGGCGGGGGTCATCCCGGGAGCAGATCCATCCCCGCGGTGCGGCGCTGCGACACCGTCGTGCTGACGGTGTCGAAGAGACGCGTCCGGCGCTCGGAACCGTAGGACGGCCAACCGGGGTCGCCGTCGGTGACGAAGCCGACCCACGCGGCGTTCATCTCGGCGGCGAGCTGCGGCGGGGCTTCGGGCCCGGCCATGCGTCTGGCTTCTTCATCGCCGAGGCGGTCGAACACGAATCCGAGCTCGAGCGCATGGGCGGCGCGCAGATCGCGCACCGGACTCGACCATGCGAACTCGTAGACGTACGTCGACGCAGGGCGCGCCGCCGCCACACGGCTCAGGGGCGCCCGCAGCATCAGATCCGTGACGAGCTGCCCGAACACCTCGCCGGTGCTCGCTCCGGGGAACGCGGACCGGTATTCGGCCACCGCGCGACGGGGGATCCGCGAGAGGAGCCGGGCGGCCTGCAGCTTGAGCTCGCTGATCCCGGCCAGTGCCTCGGGCGGGAACCACAGGCGATACTCGTCCGTGTTGCTGCCGATCAGAAGGGGGGTGTCGATGGTCCCGAGCACCTCGTGCGGCGATCGTGGCAGACTCTCCTGGTCGATGGCGAACTGGAACCCCGGCGCTCCGCCGAGCGGTGACGAGCCCGCGGACTGGGCCTTGCGCGCATCGAGCAGCTGCTCGGGCGTCAGGGCGGCGAACGAGTCCCGGTCGGTGCGGACACCGAGCCGCTTCGCGAGCTGCGCCGTCACCCGTCCCGCCTTCTTCGCCGTCTGCGCCTGGAGCGGACCCGACTCGATGATCGCGCGGTCGATCAGAGCCCGGGAGTCGTCGCGCGACAGGAGACCCGCGACGATGGCCCCGCCGGCGGACTCGCCCATGGCCGTGATCCTGGCCGGGTCGCCGCCGAAGGCCGTGATCTCGCGGTGCACCCATTCCAGCGCCGCCGCGGCATCGCGCAGACCGAGGTTGCGAGGAGCCCCGTCCAGGACCGAGAAGCCCTCCGAGCCGAGACGGTAGTTGATCGAGACGAAGACGATGCCGGCCTTCGCGAACACCGTGCCGTCGTAGAGCGGCAGTGCGGCGGTGCCGCGTTCGAGCGCCCCGCCGTGGATCCACAGGAGGACAGGGGCCGCGGAGGCGTCGGCGGGGGCCCAGACGTTCGCGGTGAGGATGTCGTCGCCGGCGATGCGCACGGATCCCAGCAGCTCTCCGATCGCGCCCGCGTACGGGACCTGAGGCGGCGTCGGGCCGAACGCCGTCGCCTCCCGCGGACCCTCCCATGGGGCGACCGGCTGCGGAGCGCGGAACCTGTTCTCCCGGAACGGGGCGGCTGCGTACGGGATGCCGAGATAGCGGACGATCCCGTCCCGCTCTGAGCCGCGGACGATGCCGCTCGACGGGGTGGCCTGGGGCGAGGTGGTCATGAGCGTCATCCTAGAGTTGTGCGCCGGTGGTACGGAGGATACGGAGCTGCACGGGGTAGGATTGGCACTCTGAACGTCCGAGTGCCAACGGAAGGGAAGGGTGATGGTCACCGAGCGAGGACTCCAGGTTCTCCGCGCGATCGTGCAGGACTACGTCGAGACCCACGAACCCGTCGGCAGCCGCTCCATCGTGGACCGCCATTCCTTCGGAGTCTCGGCGGCGACGATCCGCAACGACATGGCGTTGCTCGAGGACGAGGAGCTCATCACCGCTCCGCACACCTCGTCCGGCCGTGTGCCCACCGACAAGGGTTACCGCGTCTTCGTGAATCATCTGGCCCAGCTGCGGCCGCTCTCGTCAGCCCAGCGCTCCGCGATCGAGTCGTTCCTGGGTGAACCGGCCGATCTCGACGATCTGATGGTTCGCACCGTGCGGGTGCTGACACAGCTCACCGGGCAGGTCGCACTCGCGCAGTACCCGTCGTTCGCGCGCGCCCACGTCACCCACGTCGAACTCGTGGCGCTCGCGCCGAACAGACTGCTGATCGTGCTCGTGACCGATGCCGGCGGCGTGTCGCAGCGCATGGCGCTCGTGCCCGAGGCGATCGACGAGAGCGACCTGGCGGCGCTGCGCGCGCGCTTGGCCGCGCTGATCACCGGGCAGGCGATCAGCGAGGCATCGGATCGGCTGCAGACGCTGATCGCCGCCGAGGAGACGCCGAAGGACCGCGTCCTGCGAACGCTCGCCGTCGTCGTGATGGACGAGCTCAGCGGCTTCCGGCAGGAGCGCCTGGTGATGGCGGGCGCCGCGACGCTCGCACGTCGCGAGCACGACTTCCGCGGCAGCATCCATCCGCTCCTGGAAGCGATCGAGGAGCAGGTGACGCTGCTGCGTCTGATGAGCGAGATGGTCACGGACGAGCACGGTCTCGCGGCCAGCATCGGCACGGAGAATGCGCCGTTCGGCCTCGGCGAGGCATCGATCGTCGCCAGCAACTACGCCGCGCCCAGTGGCACGGCGCGGGTCGGCGTGATGGGGCCGACCCGAATGGACTACCCGAGCAATCTCGCGGCAGCGCGGGCGGTCGCCCGCTACCTGTCGCGGATGCTCGATGAAGACGAGGCCGGCCGCTGACGCGGTCGCCACGAGAAGACACACGCAGAAGGGCGATTGTGGCGGACCACTATGAGGTTCTCGGGGTGTCCCGAGACGCTTCCACCGATGAGATCAAGAAGGCGTACCGACGTCTCGCGCGACAGCTGCACCCGGATGTGAATCCCGGAGAAGACGCGGCGGAGCGGTTCAAGCTCGTCACGCACGCGTACGACGTGCTCAGCGATGACGACTCCCGACAGCGCTACGACATGGGCGGCGGAGACGGCGCCGCCGGCAACTTCGGCGGTTTCGGCGGTTTCGGCGACATCTTCGAGACCTTCTTCGGCGCCTCCCAGGGTGGCGGACGCGGCGCGCGTCCGCGTTCGCGCCGTGAGCGCGGACAGGACGCCCTCGTCCGCGTGACGCTCGACCTCGGCGATGTCGTGTTCGGCGCGCACCGTGACATCGACGTCGACACCGCGGTGCTGTGCGAGACGTGCCAGGGCTCCTGCTGCCAGGAGGGCACCTCTCCGGTCACGTGCGACATCTGCGGCGGCTCAGGTCACGTGCAGCGCCAGGTGCGGAGCCTGCTCGGCAACGTCGTCACCTCTCAGCCCTGCGGCACCTGCGAGGGATACGGCACCACCATCCCGTACCCCTGCGGCACCTGTGGCGGTCAGGGTCGGGTGCGTTCGCGCCGTACCGTCTCGCTCGACATCCCGGCCGGAGTCGAGACCGGCCTCCGCCTGCAGCTGCCCGGTTCGGGCGAGGTCGGCAAGGCGGGCGGCCCCAACGGCGACCTGTACGTCGAGGTGACCGTGAACGCGCACGCGGCATTCAGTCGCGAGGGCGACGATCTGCTCGCCACGCTCGAAGTGTCGATGACCGACGCGATCCTCGGCACCGAGACCACGATCCAGGGGCTCGACGGCGAGGTCGATCTGGAGATCCGCCCCGGCGTCCAGTCCGGTGACGTGCTGACGATCAAGGGCCGCGGGATCACGCCGCTGCGGGGAACGCAGCGCGGTGACCTGCGCGTCGGCGTGCAGGTGCTGACGCCGACCAGGCTCGACTCCGCACAGCGGGCGCTGATCGAGGACTTCGCGAAGAAGGCGAAGTCGCCGGAGCCGCAGCTCGCGCAGTTCCAGCAGGGGTTGTTCTCGAAGCTCCGCGACCGCTTCCGCAGCCACTGATCATGGCGCTGCACTTCCTGGTGACCGCAGCGACGGATGCCCGTGTCGGCGACCTCGTGTCGTTGTCGGGGGCCGAGGCGAAGCATGCGGCCGTCGTGCGTCGCCTTCGCGTCGGCGAGGCGGTCACGGTCGGCGACGGTGCCGGGGTGTGGCTGGCGGGGACTGCGGAAGAGGTGTCGCCCTCACGCGTCGACGTCCGCATCGCGGAGCGTGTCGAGTACCCTGCTGCGACGCCGCGGATCGTGCTGGTCCAGGCGCTCGCGAAGGGCGACCGTGATGAACTCGCGGTGCAGGCCGCGTGTGAACTCGGCGTCGACGAGATCGTCCCCTGGCAGGCGGGCCGCAGCGTGTCCCGCTGGGAAGGACCGAAGGCCGTGAAGGGCCGGGAGCGGTGGGCGACGATCGTCCGTGAGGCCGCCAAGCAGGCCCATCGCGCCTGGGTTCCCGAGGTCGCCGCGCCGGTCTCGACCACGCAGCTCTCCGGACGGGCGAGCTCGCAGCGCGTGCTGCTGCTCGACCCGACGGCATCCGTACGTCTGTCCGAGATCGAGCCGGACGGTCGTGATCTGGTGCTGGTCGTCGGACCGGAAGGCGGGATCTCCGACGAGGAACTCGATCGTCTGACGGCGGTGGGGGCCGAGCGCGTGCTCCTGGGCGACACGGTCCTGCGCACCTCGACCGCCGGTCCTGCGGCGATCGCGGTGCTGTCGGTGGCGCTCGGACGATGGTGACGGCCCGTTTCGCGGACGCCGGACTCAGGGCTGCGCGGGCGCGTCGGTCAGTAGACTTGACGGCATGACGGACACCTCGATCTTCACGCGCATTCTGAACGGGGAGATCCCGGCCGAGATCATCGGCGAGACCGACCGCCTCTTCGCCCTGCGCGACATCGCCCCGCAGGCGCCCGTGCACCTCCTCGTCGTCCCGAAGACCGCGGAGTACCGCGACGTCGCCGAGCTCGCAGCGGGTGATCCCGGGCTGCTGGCCGCGATGGTCGCCTTCGCGAAGGAGCTGGCCGCGACGCACACCGAGGACGGCGACTTCCGTCTCGTCTTCAACACCGGCGCGAACGCCGGACAGACCGTATTCCATGTCCACGCCCACATCCTGGCCGGCGGACTGACCGAGAAGAGTGTCGGTGCCTGAGAATCACGAACCGCAGGAGCGCAGCCTGCACGGCCGCTCGCCCGAGTCCGTCGAGAAGATCTATGCGGACGGCGTCGCGATGGTGCAGCTGCTCGGCCCGCAGGATCGTCTGCTGCGGATGCTCGAGAAGGAGCACCGGGACGTGGAGGTGCTCGTGCGGGGCAACGAGATCACGCTGAGCGGAGATGCGGATGCGGTCGCGAAGGCGAAGGCGCTCGTCGACGAGCTGCTCGCCATGACCAAGGCCGGGCATGATCTGGCACCGAGCGATGTCTCGAGTTCGGCGCGCATGCTGCGACAGGAGGGCGGGCCGCGTCCGAGCGAGGTGCTGGGCGAGGCCATTCTGACGACACGCGGCAAGGTCATCCGTCCGAAGACCCTCGGGCAGAAGGAGTACGTCGACGCGATCGAGGAGAACACCATCGTGTTCGGCATCGGTCCCGCCGGAACGGGCAAGACCTACCTCGCGATGGCGAAGGCCGTGCAGGCGTTGCAGCGCAAAGAGGTCACCCGCATCATCCTGACCCGTCCCGCCGTCGAGGCGGGGGAGCGGCTCGGGTTCCTGCCCGGCACGCTCACGGACAAGATCGATCCGTACCTGCGACCGCTGTACGACGCTCTCAACGAGATGATGGACCCGGAGATCGTGCCGCGTCTGATGGCGACGGGGACGATCGAGGTGGCACCGCTCGCCTACATGCGCGGGCGCACACTGAACGACTCCTTCGTCGTGCTCGACGAAGCACAGAACACCACTCCCGAGCAGATGAAGATGTTCCTGACACGTCTCGGCTTCGGCACACGGATGGTCGTCACCGGCGACATCACCCAGGTCGACCTTCCGCAGGGATCGTCCGGGCTCCGTCTGGTCACGCGGGTGCTCGACGGCATCGACGACATCCACTTCTCCCGCCTCACCAGCGACGACGTCGTGCGGCATTCCCTGGTCGGACGCATCGTCGACGCATACAGCGAATACGACGAGAAGCGCACGGCGCAGCGGTTCGAGCGCGAGCAGGCGGCCGAGTTCGCGAATCGGGCCGACCGCAGGGGAGCACAACGACCAGGACCACGGGACCGCATGCCGAAACGAGGACTCTCATGATCGAGATCAACAACGAGTCGGCCATCGACGTCGACGAGACGGTGCTGCAGCGGCTGACGGACTTCAACCTCGCACAACTGCATGTCAGCCCCGACGCCGAGGTGGCGATCGTCCTCGTCGACGAAGGCGCCATGGAAGCCCTCCACGTGCAGTGGATGGACGAGCCGGGCCCGACCGACGTGCTCAGCTTCCCGATGGACGAGCTCCGCCCGGGAACCGAGGACCGCCCCACCGCTCCCGGTCTGCTCGGCGACATCGTGCTGTGCCCGCAGGTCGCCGAGACGCAGGCGCAGGCGGCGCGACACACGCTGATGGATGAGCTCATCCTGCTCACCACGCATGGACTGCTCCATCTGCTCGGTTTCGATCACGCCGAGCCCGACGAGGAGCGTGAGATGTTCGGACTCCAGAAGGAACTCATCCAGGGCTTCGCCGCTGCTGAACGTCGACGATGACCGCGACTCTGCTCCTCATCGCCGCCGTGCTGCTGGTGGCTTTCGGCGGTCTCATGGCAGCGATCGACGCTGCGTACGGGGTCACCTCGCGCGCCGGCCTCGCCGATATGGCGACGGAAGGTCGCCGGGCCGTGGCGTTGGGCCGTATCGCGGCGGACCTCGACGCCCACGTCAATGCCGTGGCCTTCATCCGCGTCCTGGCGGAGGTCACGGCCGCCGTGCTGGTGACGGTCGCCTTCACGATCCTGATCGAGAACAACTGGTGGGCGATGCTCGCGGCCGCCGTCCTGATGACCGCGATCACCTTCGTCCTCGTGGGCGCGAGCCCGCGATCATTCGGGCGTCAGCATGCGGAGGGCATGATCCGTGGCACCGCCTCGATCGTGCGCGGACTCCGCATTTTCCTCGGCCCGCTCGCCCAGGGCCTCGTCCTGCTCGGGAACCGGGTCACCCCCGGCACCGGTCGCAGCTCGTTCACGAGCGAGGATCAGCTGCTGAGCATGGTCGACGAAGCCGCGTCGAACGATCTCATCGAGGAGGACGACCGCGACCTCATCCACTCGGTGTTCGACTTCACCGACCAGTTCGTCCGCGCCGTGATGGTTCCCCGCACCGAGATGGTGACCGTCGACGCCACCGCGACCACGGACGAGGCGATGTCCCTGTTCCTGAACCGCGGTGTCTCGCGGATACCCGTCGTCGACGATGACGCCGATGATGTCGTCGGGGTGCTCTACCTCAAGGATCTCGTGCAGTTCGCGTACCGCGACGACAGCGCCTGGCGTGCGGCCTCCATCCGTCCCATCGCGCGTCCTGCGACGTTCGTCCCGGAGTCGATGCGCGCGGAGACCCTGCTGCAGCAGATGAAGCGCGACGCCGTCCACGTGTGCCTGGTGATCGACGAACACGGCGGAATCTCCGGGCTCGTCACGCTGGAGGACCTGATCGAGGAACTCGTCGGCGAGATCTCCGACGAGTACGATCAGGTATCCGCTGAATTCGTCGACCTCGGTCACGGGCGATACCGCGTGAGCGCACGGCTCTCGCTGGAGGATGTGGGTGATCTGTTCGGCCTCGAGCTCGAGGACGAGGACGTCGATTCGATCGGCGGACTGCTCGGCAAGGCGCTCGGTCAGGTTCCGCAGCCCGGTGCAACGGCCGTCGTGGAAGGCTTGGCCCTCACGGGCGGGGCCTCGCGTGGGCGCGGTCGCGGCATCGCGACGGTATTCGTGGAACGTGCACCAGGGGAACCTGATGCTTCGCAGGATGAAGGAGATCGACACGATGACTGACGACACCAGAAGCGGGTTCGTGACTTTCGTCGGACGCCCCAACGTCGGGAAGTCGACGCTGACGAACGCCCTCGTCGGTGAGAAGATCGCCATCACGAGTGAGAAGCCGCAGACCACCCGCCGCGCCATCCGCGGCATCCTGAATCGTCCTGAGGGGCAACTCGTCATCGTCGACACCCCGGGGATCCACAAGCCCCGCACCCTCCTCGGCGAGCGGCTGAACGACCTCGTCGAGCAGGTGCTGGGCGACGTCGACGTGATCGGGTTCTGCGTCCCGGCGAACGAGAAGGTCGGTCCTGGTGACCGCCGGATCGCCGCATCGCTCGACGGATACCCGCGGGCGAAGAAGATCGCGATCGTGACGAAGATGGATACCGCGGGACGGGACGAGGTCACCGAGCGCCTCCTGGAGGTCGACGCGCTGCGCGAGGACTGGGCCGCGGTGATCCCGCTCTCCGCGCTGACGCACGAGCAGCTCGAGGTTCTGTCCGACGAGATCCTGACGTTGATGCCGAAGGGGCCGGCGCTCTATCCCGAGGGCGTCACGACGGATGAGTCGCAGGAGGACCGCATCGCGGAGATGATCCGCGAGGCCGCCCTCGAGGGTGTGCGTGACGAGCTTCCGCACTCGATCGCGGTCATCATCGACGACATCGCACCGCGGGAGGGCACGGACCTGACCGATGTCCACGCGTCGATCGTGGTGGAACGCGACAGCCAGAAGGCGATCATCATCGGACACAAAGGCAAGCGGCTCAGCGAGGTGGGTGCGCGCGCACGCGTCGGCATCGAAGAGCTGCTGGGGACGCGTGTGTTCCTGGGCCTGCACGTCAAGGTCGCGAAGGAGTGGCAGCGCGATCCGAAGCAGCTCGGCAGGCTCGGCTTCTGAGATGAAATCGAGTGACACGTCGAGGGCGGCGGGAAGACCGCCGACCCCGACGACATGAGTGGTCGCAGCGAAGACCCGAATCCGCTGCGAAACGAGGTCTTCAGCCGAGTGTTCGACGAGCACTGGGCAGCGGTGCGGCACCACATCGAGGGTGTCGTCGGCGCGGAGGAGGAAGTCACCGAGATCGTTTCGGAGGTCTTCCTCCTCGCGTGGTCGCGGCTCCGGCCGACTCGGCCGCCGGGTCGAGTGTGGCTGCTCCGCGCGGCGGATCGTCGCCTGCGCGCGCGTCCGGGGAGGACATCCCTGCCGCACAGCGCTCTCGACGCCGTCCATGTCGGTGTCTCCGGCGATGAGTCGACGCCCGGACGCACGGGCCGTGTCGAAGTCATTCGAGCTTTGGCTGTCCTCACCCCGTCCCAACGGCGTATCATCATGCTCACGTACTGGGATGGACTCGCGGTGGGGGAGATCGCGGAGCTGTTGCGCGCTTCTGAGTCCCGGGTGCGGAAGACGCTGATCCGCGCGCAGGACCGCCTGCGGGCGGAGCTGGGCCTGGAGGGGCTGATAACGGGTGATGACTGAGAACGCCGTGCTCGAGCGGATGCTGAGCGACGCCGACCCTGCACCGACGCCGCGTGATGCGATGCCTGATGCGACGGCGCTCGCGACGCGCGACCGCATCCTCCGCACAGGCGCCGCTCCGAAGCGCCGTCGGACGCGGGCGATCGGCTGGGCAGGCGGGCTCGCCGCCGTCGCCGCCTCCACGGCCTTGGCCGTCGCCGTCTTCTCACCGCAGGGTGCCGCCGTGGCCGCGACGCCTTCGCCGCTGGACTTCAACGGGGCGAACACTATCGCGCAGCTCGTGGACGAGGCCGGGACGGCGCTCTCGCACACCGCGGGCCCGACCGAACCCTCGCGAACCGTCAGGACGGCCTCCTGGGGGTTCCAGGTCGACGTCGACACGAAGACGACGACCGTCGTGCCGCAGCTCTCGACGCTGACCTGGGAGGCGGACGGCTCCGGGCGGATGATCATCATCGCGGGGGTCCCGTACGATCCTGCGGATGCGGTCGCCAGCAACGCCGCAGAAGTGACGAGCAGCGGAGAGGTGGTCACCGATCTGGTGATGGCACCGGGCGACTTCGAGACGCCCTGGACGGCGGTCCCCGGCGAGACGCGTGAAGACATGGTGGCCATGCTCCGCGCGTTCGGGATGCCCGAAGAGCCGACGGCGTTCGATGTGGAGATGGCGCTGGCCTCGGTCCTCGACCAGTGGACTCTGACGGACACGCAGCATGAACTGCTGCTTCACCTGCTCGAGGAAGCCGGCGGCGGTGACGCGCTGGGCACGACGAACGACAGGCTCGGCCGCCCCGTGACGGGGGTCCGGGTCCAATCACCCGACGGTGCGGTGAGCGACCTGGTCCTGGTGTCCCGCGACACCGGACGGATCGTCGGAGTCGAGCGCACGGTGCTGAAGGCCGATGACGTGTTCCCCGCAGGCGCGATCATCTCGTATCAGATGTGGGATCTCGATGAGGAGACTGTTCGATGAAACGCACCACCGCTCTCGCCGCTGCCGTGCTCGGTCTGGTCCTGACCTTCGGGGCTGCCCCGGCCATGGCCTCGGTCCCTGACGATCGTGACGTCGACCCCCTGGTCGCAGCGATGCTCGAAGAGGTGCCCGGTGGCGTGCTCCTCGATGCGAATCATGCTGTGTGGCCAGAGTTGGACATGGAGCTCCGTGTGCCCAGCGCCTCCGGAATCTCCGCGCGTTCGGTCGGGACCTGCGCGACCGGGAAGTTCTGCGCATACAACGCGTCGTCCCTCGGAGGGGGCTCCCTCACCTTCGGCACGTGCGCCGTGCACTCGATCGCGTCGAGCTTCACGGTGAAGTCGGTCGCCAATGCCCGCGCCTCCGGATACGTCCAGGTCCGGAACGGCACCACGGTGCTCAGCAGCGTGAACGCCGGGACCTGGGGGAATGTCTCCGGCTCGGTCACCAACCTCCGGTGCATCCTGTGAGCGATGCCGACGTCGACGCCGTCCGCAGCTCTCCCTCTGGCCGAGCACTGGATCGCGACGGTCTGGGGGCCTCCTGACACCTGGGATCTCGTCGAGGAGAGCGTCCCGGAGCCCGGCGTCGGCCAGGTGACGATCCGGGTGCGCGCGGCAGGTGTGAACCCGGCTGACGCCAAGCATGTCGCGTCGGCGCGGCCGGGCCTCGCGCTCCCGACCCCGATCGGATACGAGGTGTCGGGTGAGCTCAGCGCGATCGGTCCTGACACGCGGATCGGTTCCGGAGCAGCGACCATCGGCGAGGATGTCATCGCCTTCCGGGTGCGCGGAGGCTATGCGACGGAACTCACGGTCCCGGCCGAGAAGGTCTTCGCGAAGCCCTCCACGCTGACGCACCCGGAGGCGGCGAACCTGCTCCTCGTCGGCACCACCGCGGCAGAGATGCTCGCCGTGGTCGGTGCCGCACCGGGGGAGACGATCCTCCTCCACGGGGCATCCGGTGCCGTCGGCGTCAGCGTCCTGCAGCAGGCCCGGCTGCGCGGAGTCCGGGTCATCGGAACAACGAGCACAAGCCGCTTCGACGAGGTGCGCAGGTTCGGGGGCATCCCGGTGGCCTACGGGACGGGCCTCGCAGATCGGGTTCTCGACCTCGCCGATGCACCGATCGCGGCTGCCCTCGATGCCGTCGGCACGGATGAGGCCGTCGATGTGTCCCTCGACCTGGTCGCCGATCGCCGGCGCATCGTCACGATCGCCGCTTCGGCGCGCGCCGCGTCCGACGGCATCCTCGCGATCGCCGGCTCACAGCCTGCGAGCGCGCGCTTCCGCGACGGGGCGCGCAGCGAGCTGATCGCGCTGGCGCAGAACGGGGACCTCGTCGTCCCGGTCGCGCGGACCTTCCCACTCGATCAGGCGCCGGTAGCCCACCGGCTCCTGGCGACCGGGCATCCGGGCGGCAAACTCGCGCTGATCCCCTGAGTCAATCGATCTCACGCAGGGCCGACGTCACGAACACCGCATCCGCGTCGTATTCCGCATCGGCGGCTTCCTGGATCGTGCCGTCGTCCCACACGACGGTCAGCCAGACGTACCCCCGCTCCGACCCGAGAGCGAGCGCGTCGGTATCGAGTCGTGCCGCGATGTCGTCCTGGATCCGGGCGAGCTCCTCCGTCGGCGTCTCGCCCGTGGTGCCGCCGGACGGATCATCCGGCGCGACCGGGTCGTACAGCGCGAGCATGATCGGCGGGTCGGTGTTCGTGAGTCGCTCGCCGTCGTAGGTCGCGTACACGGCATACGCGCCCCAGGTGGTCTCGCCGCTGGTCTCGCTGCCGTCGACGCCGTCCCATGACCATCCGTCGAGGGGCACGCCGCTGCACTGCGGCGGGAAGGACTCCATGATCGGTCCCATGCACAGCTGCACGTCGCCGGCGACGTCGAGGACCGTGCCGACGCCGATGACGCGCCCGTCCGGCAGCTCGGGCTCGACGCTCTCCAGGCGCTGATCCGAGGGGACGCTCGTACTCGACGGCACGGCCATGCCGGCGGTGCCTGTCGCGCACGCGCTCAGGAACAGGAGGCCGACGGCGGATGCCGCGGCGACGGCCAGGCGACGCTGCGATGTGCTCATATGGGGGAGTGTCACGGGCGCCGGAATCGTCTCGACTCCGTCGAAACCGCGTCGGCATCCCTGCTAGCATGACCACATGCCTTTCGGCGGTCTGCTTCTTCTTAGCTGCCGCGACGAGTCCTAAGAGCTAGGGCCTTCCTCGTCGCGGCGCTTGTGTTGGCCCGTACATCTTGACGAAGAGAAGAAGCCCATCATGCAGAACACTCAGCGCCCGTCCGCGATGCCGATCCACAAGTATCGGCCGTTCCACGAGCAGATCAACGTCCACCTGCCTGACCGCACCTGGCCAGACGCCCGCATCACCCAGGCTCCGCGCTGGTGCGCCGTCGACCTCCGCGACGGGAACCAGGCGCTGATCGACCCGATGTCGCCCGAGCGCAAGCGCGTCATGTTCGAGCTCCTCGTCAGCATGGGCTACAAGGAGATCGAGGTCGGCTTCCCCTCGGCGAGTCAGACCGACTTCGACTTCGTCCGGCAGCTCATCGAAGAGAACCTGATCCCCGATGACGTCACGATCCAGGTGCTGACCCAGGCGCGCGAGCACCTGATCGCCCGCACCTACGAGTCGATCGCCGGTGCCAAGCAGGCCATCGTCCACCTCTACAACTCGACGAGCGTGCTGCAGCGCGAGGTCGTCTTCCGCACCGACAAGCAGGGCATCATCGACATCGCGCTCGAGGGAGCGCGGCTGTGCCGGCAATTCGAGAAGACGATCCCGGACACGAAGGTCTACTACGAGTACTCGCCGGAGAGCTACACCGGCACCGAGCTCGAGTTCGCGGTCGACATCTGCAACCAGGTGATCGAGGTCTTCGAGCCCACACCGGACCGCAAGGTCATCATCAATCTGCCCGCGACGGTCGAGATGGCCTCTCCGAACGTGTACGCCGATTCGATCGAGTGGATGAGCCGCCATCTCGCGCACCGGGAGAACGTGATCCTCTCGCTGCACCCGCACAACGACCGCGGCACCGCGATCGCGGCGGCGGAGCTCGGCTACATGGCGGGAGCCGACCGCATCGAAGGATGCCTGTTCGGCAACGGCGAGCGCACGGGCAACGTCGACATCGTCGCGCTGGGCATCAACCTGTTCACGCAGGGCATCGACCCGCAGATCGACTTCAGCGACATCGATCAGGTCAAGCGCACGGTCGAGTACTGCAACCAGCTGCCCGTGCCCGAGCGCAGCCCGTGGGCCGGCGACCTGGTCTTCACTGCGTTCAGCGGATCGCATCAGGACGCGATCAAGAAAGGCTTCGAGGCCATGGCGGTGCGCGCCGAATCCGAAGGCGTCACCGTCGACGACATCGAATGGGCCGTGCCGTACCTGCCCATCGACCCGAAGGACCTCGGTCGCTCGTACGAGGCCGTCATCCGCGTCAACTCGCAGTCCGGCAAGGGGGGCGTCGCCTACCTGCTGAAGGCGGACCACGCGATCGACCTGCCACGCAAGCTGCAGATCGAGTTCTCGGGTGTCGTGCAGGCGAAGACGGATGCCGAGGGTGGTGAGGTGACGAGCGAGCAGATCTGGTCGATCTTCAACGACGAGTACCTGCCGGCGGTCGACACCGCGGCGAAGTGGGGCCGCTTCGAGCTGCTCGCGACGCAGACCCGCAGCGACATGTCGGGTGACGTCGTTCTCGACGTCGTCCTGCGCGACGACGACCAGCAGGTGTCGGTCACGGGCAACGGCAACGGTCCCGTCGCGGCGTTCGTCGAGGTGCTGCGCGGCCAGGGCTTCGACATCACGGTGTACGACTACGTCGAGCACGCTCTCAGCGCCGGTGGCGACGCGCAGGCAGCGGCCTACGTCGAGCTGCAGGTCGGCGACCAGCGCCTGTGGGGCGTCGGCATCGACGGCGACATCTCGACAGCGTCGTTGAAGGCGATCGTCTCGGGTGTGAACCGCTCGATCCGCACGCGTCAGCAGGAGCTCGCGACGGTCTGATCGGCCGTCTCAACGTCGGCGGCCGGGACCCCCTGGAGGATCCCGGCCGCCGTCGTTGTGCGCGGTGTCGTCGGTGTCAGCGGCTCATTCGACCCATTGCACCAGTTGCCAGATGAGTCCGTTCGGATCCGCGAACTGGCAGTAGCGCTCACCCCAGGGCTCGGTCTCCGGGGGAGTGACCACCCGTGCTCCTGCCTCGGCGATGCGCGCGAAGTCGCGGTCGATGTCGTCCACGACGAACACGAGCAGTGTGCCTTCTCCCGCGGATCCGGCGATTTCCTGCGGACGGAAGGTGCTCAGCCCGGTCTCGAGGAAGATGAGGTTCGGCGGCGAGTCCGGATGTTGCAGAGAGACGAAGCCCTCCGCGGACATCGCCTCCTCGAAGCCGAAGTGGGTCTTCGCGAACGACGCGGACGCGGCGACGTCGGCGACGTTGAGCGAGATGGCGGTCTGGGTGATGTTCATGGCTCTCCTGTCATAAACTACGTACAACGTACAGAGTTAAGTGATCGAGGGGCGAGGATATTCCGAGATGGCCGAGAACCTCGTGGATCTGCTCTGGCGGAAGGACGCCTCCCCCCGTACGACCGTGCGTCGCGGGCCCCGGGCCCGTCTTTCGGTCGATGAGGTGGTGGCCGGAGCGATCGAGCTCGCCGACACCCAGGGGGTCGACGCGATGACGATCCGTGCCCTGGCGCAGTCGCTCGAACTCACGACGATGTCGATCTACACGCATGTCAGCAGTCGGGCGGACCTGCTCGTCCTGATGGTCGACGAGCTGCACGCGAGGATGCCGGCCACCTCGGATGAGGGGGCGGGGTGGCGCGCACGCGCGCGTCGGGTGGCCGAGGACAATCTCGCGCTCTTGCGCGCGCACCCGTGGATGTCGGACATCGACGACGCGAGGGTCGCGGTCGGCCCCGGCACGATCGCGAAGTACGACCGCGAGCTGCGGGTGTTCGAAGACACCGATCTCGCCGATGTCGAGCGCGACGCGGCATTGTCGTTCGTCCTCGACTTCGTCGCGGCGACCGCGTCGAGAATGCGTGAGAGCGCGGAACGGGAGCAGTTCGGGCCCTTCTGGGCCGAGGCAGCACCGCGGCTGTCGACGTACCTCGGTGACCGATTCCCCCTCGCGCAGTCCGTCGGACGCGCGGCCGGCGAGGCGATGGACGGTCCCTATGACGCCGACGTCGCGTGGAGGTTCGGCCTGGGTCGCGTGATCGACGGGCTCGCCGGCATCATCTCGGATCGCTCCGCACGCTGAGCGCGTATCGCCGTGGGTCTCAGGCGTCGGCGCTGGGCTTCACGATCGCGATGGCACCGGTCTCGGCAGCGACCTTGCGGCGGTAGATGCGGCGCTGCTCCGGCAGAGAGACGTCGAACGTCACCGCGAGGATACGGATCACCGTCGTCACGGCGATGCCGACGACCGCGGCGATCGTGATGGGCATTCCCAGCGCCACCGCGATCACGATGAACGTGCATCCTGCGCCGGCGGCGACCGCGTACAGCGATCCGACGTGCATGATGGCGGTCGGGAGTCCCATCAACATGTCGCGGAGCACACTGCCGCCGACCGCGGCACAGACGCCGATGAAGACGGCCGGGACCTCGGGGATCCCGAAAGCGAGGGCCTTGCTCGTCCCGAAGGCCCCGAACATACCGATCACCACGGCATCGAGTACCACGATCGCGGTGTTCAGCCGGGTGAAGAGCCCCGCGAGCAGCATGCCGAACAGCGCCGCGCCACCCGCGGTCACCAGGTACCACTGGTTCTGCAGGGTCGCAGGAGTCTGCCCGAGCAGGATGTCGCGGATCAGACCCCCGCCCATCCCGATCATGATGCCGATGATCGCGACACCGAGCCAGTCGAGCCGCCGCTGGCCCTGGAAACCCGAGGCGAACATCGCGCCCTGGACGCCGCCGAGGCCGACGCCGAGCAGGTCCGCCCACAGCGGAATGGTGAAGAGCGGTTCGGTCACGCGTCCATTCTCCCGCACGGAGGATAATCGAAGGGTGCCCACCTACCGAGACGAAGCGGTGATCCTGCGCACCCACAAACTCGGTGAGGCGGATCGCATCGTCATCATGCTCTCGCGACGGCACGGCAAGGTCCGCGCGGTGGCGAAGGGGGTGCGTCGGACGTCGTCGAAGTTCGGCGCCAGGCTCGAGCCGTTCATGGTCGCCGACGTGCAGCTCTACCAGGGCCGCTCGCTCGACATCGTGCAGCAGGCCGAGTCCCTCGGCTCCTACGGCACCGACATCGCCGCGCACTACGACCGGTTCACGGCGGCGAACGCCATGGTCGAGACGGCCGACCGGCTGAGCGACGCGGAGGCGACTCCCGATCAGTACCTGCTCCTCGTGGGCGGACTGCGGGCTCTGTCGCGCGGAGAGCATGTGGCCCGGAGCATCCTCGACTCGTATCTGCTGCGTGTGATGTCGCTGTCGGGATGGGCGCCCTCGCTCGACGAATGCGCACGCTGCGGCACGCCGGGGCCGCACTCGCGGTTCGTCGCCCAGCTCGGCGGACTGGTGTGCCAGAACTGCGCTCCTGCCGGGAGCCCGCGTGTCGCCGACAAGACCCTGATGCTGCTCCGCGCCCTGATCGCGGGGGAGTGGGACGTCATCGACGCTTCCTCCCACGCCGACACCGCCGCGGCGTCGGGACTCGTCTCCGCCTACGCCCAATGGCACCTGGAGCGCGGCATCCGCTCGCTCGCCCACGTGTCCGACATCCCTTCGGAAGGAGAACGGTGAGCCCGAAGCCGTACACGCACAAGGATGCCGTGGCCTATCGCCCGCTGGACTGGACGGGCGTGCATCCGCCCGCGTTCCGGGCCGTCCCGGAGCACGTCGCGATCGTGATGGACGGCAACGGCCGCTGGGCCAACCGTCGAGGACTCAACCGCATCGAGGGCCACAAGGCGGGCGAGGAGGTGCTCCTCGACGTGGTCGCCGGAGCCATCCAGGCCGGCGTGAAGCACCTCTCCGTCTACGCGTTCTCCACGGAGAACTGGGCGCGCTCTCCGGAGGAGGTCCGCTTCCTCATGGGGTACAACCGCGACGTGCTGCATCGGCGCCGTGACCAGCTCAACGAATGGGGCGTGCGGATCCGATGGGCCGGGCGCAAGCCGCGGCTCTGGGGGAGCGTCATCAAAGAGCTGCAGTACGCCGAACAGCTGACCAGGGGCAACGACGTCCTCACCCTCACGATGTGCGTCAACTACGGCGGAAGAGTCGAACTCGTCGATGCGATGCGGGCGATCGCCGACGACGTCGCCGCCGGACGGGTGAAGCCGAAGGCGATCACCGAGAAGATGATCCGCCGGAACCTGTACGTGCCGGATATGCCGGACGTCGACCTGTTCCTGCGCAGTTCGGGGGAGCAGCGCACCTCGAACTTCCTGCTGTGGGAGTCGGCCTACGCCGAGATGGTGTTCCTCGACACGCTCTGGCCCGACTTCTCGCGCGAGGAACTGTGGCGCGCGATCGGCATCTACCTGTCGCGTGATCGGCGCTTCGGCGGCGCGATCGACGTTCCCGACGCGTCGGCCTGACTACGCAGCCATCGCTCCGTCTCCCGCGGATGACGGAGCCGCACGATGGTGAGGTGCGGGAAGCGCTCGGCGTATCCCGGCATCCGCTCGGCCCAGTGCCCCAGGGTCTTCGTCTGCCACGCGAGGATGTTCTCCTCGGGATCGTCGCCGAACATCCTCCAGATCGGCTTCTCGACGTTGTCGTTCCACATGCGGGTGCGCAGGATGCTGCGGCTAAGGGTGCGCCTGATCAGACGGTTGCGCACCACGCGGTAGGGGTAGTCGAGCCAGAGGGCGAGTTCCGCGCGCGGGGTGAGGACGGCGTCCGTGCCCTTGCTCGTGTACTGCCATTCCGTGATCCATCGGTCGTCGGCGGCGAACGCGCGCACGTCGTCGAGGAATTCGGTCCGCGGCGTCCAGTTCGGGCCGTGGAACAGGCCGTCGATCTCCACGTGGCGGAGATCCCACATCGCGCCGACACGACCGGCCAGGTTGGTCTTCCCCGACCCGGTCACACCCGCCACGAGCACGCGCACGGGCCGGAACGGCAGCGGGTCGTCGGCGGAGAGCATCCGAGAATCCTACCCGCGGGGCGCAGCTCCCTCGGAATAGCTCACAGGCGTATGCGGTTGGATGAAAGTGTGACTGAACCCATCTCCATCGACATCTGGTCCGACATCGCCTGCCCGTGGTGCTACATCGGCAAGCGCAACCTCGAGAAGGGTCTCGAAGCGGTCGCGGCCGATGAGGACGCGCCGCAGGTCAACATCACCTTCCACTCGTTCGAGCTCTCACCGGACACGCCCGTCGACTTCGACGGCGACGAGATCGACTTCCTCGCCGGACACAAGGGCATGCCGCGCGAGCAGGTCGAGCAGATGCTCTCCAACGTGACGGGCGTCGCCGCCAACGCGGGACTCGAGTACCGCTTCGATCTGCTGCAGCACACCAACACGGTGAAGGCGCACGAACTGCTGCACTTCGCGAAGGCCGAGGGCCTCCAGCACGAGATGGAGGAGCGGCTGATGTCCGCCTACTTCACCGAGGGCAAGCACGTCGGACGTATCGACGACCTCGTCGAGCTCGCGACCGAGGTCGGTCTCGATGCGGACCGCGCCCGAGCCGCGCTCGAGAGCGACCAGTACCTTCCGGCTGTACGTCAGGATCAGGCCCAGGCGCGCGCTTACGGCATCCAGGGCGTGCCGTTCTTCGTGGTCGACGGCCAGTACGGCATCAGCGGCGCGCAGCCGCCCGCCGCGTTCGAGAACGTGATCCGCGACCTCTGGTCGAAGCGCGGCGAGTCCGCGTCCGAGGCTGCCGCGGTCTAGCGGGTCAGCGCCGCTTCGATCGCGCTGACGATCTCGGGGGCGTCCGGCTTCTGCTTCGGACGGAAGCGCAGGACGTCCCCGTCCGGCAGCACGAGGAACTTCTCGAAGTTCCACTCGACGCGACCGGCCTTGCCACCGGCGTCCGGCGTCTCCTTGAGTGCCTTGTAGAGGTCGGAGGCGTTCTTGCCGTTCACCTTGACCTTGTCGTTGACCGGGAAGGTGACGCCGTAGGTGGTCGAGCAGAACTCGAGGATCTGATCGACCGAGCCCGGCTCCTGACCGAAGAACTGGTTGCACGGGAAGCCGACGACGGTGAACCCGCGATCACCGTACAGGCGCTGCAGCTCCTCGAGCTGCTCGTACTGCGGCGTGAGGCCGCACTTCGAGGCGACGTTCACGACGAGCACCACATCGGCGCCCAGATCGTCGAGCGTCTTATCCTCGCCCCGAGCGTCGGTGAAGGGGATCGAACGGAGCGCGGAATCGGTCATCTTCACAGCTTAGATCGCCGCATCCCTCCCGGCTCCGCGTCTGGGAGAATGGACAGGACATGACTCTCGCCACCGCCCCCGCCCGCCCCCTCCGCATCGGTCCGATCGATCTCGACGTGCCGGTCGTGCTCGCGCCCATGGCGGGCATCACCAACACCGCCTTCCGGCGTCTGTGCCGTGAGTACGGCGCCGGGCTCTATGTGAGCGAGATGATCACCTCGCGTGCGCTGGTCGAGCGCAACGAGACGACCATGCGGCTCATCCGGCATCATGAGTCCGAGACTCCACGCTCCATCCAGCTCTACGGCGTCGACCCGAACACGATCGCCGAAGCCGTGCGCATCATCGTCGCCGAGGATCACGCCGACCACATCGATCTCAACTTCGGCTGCCCCGTGCCGAAGGTCACACGTCGTGGTGGGGGAGCAGCGCTCCCCTGGAAGTCGAAGCTCTTCGCCGACATCGTCGATCAGGCCGTCAAGGCTGCGGGCGATGTGCCGCTCACGGTGAAGATGCGCAAGGGCATCGACAAGGACCACCTGACATTCCTCGACGCGGGACGCGCAGCGGAAGATGCTGGAGCCGCCGCGGTCGCCCTGCATGCGCGCACCGCCGGCGAGTTCTACTCAGGATTCGCCGATTGGAATGCGATCGGCGAGCTCAAGCAGGCCGTCACGAGCATCCCCGTGCTCGGCAACGGCGACATCTGGTCGGCCGACGACGCGGTGCGCATGATGGCGCAGACGGACTGCGACGGCGTCGTGGTCGGTCGCGGGTGCCTCGGGCGTCCGTGGCTGTTCGGCGAGCTGGCCACCGCTTTCGGAGGCGAGGGCAAGACGGTCGATGCCACCCTCGGCTTCGTCGCCGACGCGTTCCGCCGTCACGCAGAGCTCCTGGTCGAGTTCTTCGAGGACGAGGACCGCGGGTGCCGAGACATCCGCAAGCACGTCTCCTGGTACTTCAAGGGCTACCCCGTCGGCGGGGACATCCGCACCGGGCTCGCCACGGCATCCAGCCTCGCGGAGATCGACGACTTCCTCGGACGCCTCGATCGCGCGGCACCGTACCCTGGGGCCGATGCCGAGGGACAGCGTGGTCGATCCGGACACCCCAAGCGCACGGCGCTGCCGGACAAGTGGCTGGAGTCGCGCGAACTCGCGTCGTCGGCCTCGGAGATGATGCGTGGAGCGGAGATCGAGAACAGTGGTGGTTGACCCTCAGGTCGGCCTGCGCGCCGACGGTTACGACGCGCGAGACGCCGAGCGCTTCTTCGCGGAGACCCATCGATCCGAACGCAACGACTTCGCCCGCGACCGGGCGCGCGTCCTGCACTCCGCAGCTCTGCGGCGCCTGGCCGCGAAGACGCAGGTGCTGAGCCCGGCCAGCACCGCCGACTTCGCCCGCAACCGCCTGACCCATTCACTCGAGGTCGCGCAGGTCGGTCGCGAGCTCGCCGTGGCGCTCGGCGTCTCGGCCGACGTCGTCGACACCGCCTGTCTCAGTCATGACCTCGGCCACCCGCCCTTCGGTCACAACGGCGAGCGTGCGCTCAACGAATGGGCCGAGCACATCGGCGGGTTCGAGGGGAATGCCCAGTCGCTGCGCATCCTCTCGCGGCTCGAGGCGAAGGTGCTCGACGACGACGATCGCTCCGTGGGCCTGAACCTCACCCGCGCCAGCCTCGATGCGACCTGCAAGTACCCGTGGACCGTCGACAGTCCGGTGCCGGATCCGGGTGGGCGTCTGAAGTTCGGCGTGTACCCCGAGGACGAGGCCGTGTTCCGCTGGATGCGTGAGGGAGCCCCGGGACGGCTCCGGTGCATCGAAGCCGAGATCATGGATCTCTCCGACGACATCGCGTACTCCGTGCACGACTTCGAGGACGCGATCGTCAACGGCTACGTGGATGTCGCCCAGCTCGCCGACCCGCACCAGCACGACGCACTCGTCGGACGCATCCAGCAGTGGGTGGGGTACGACTTCACTCGCGACGAGCTGGCGGACGCGCTGTACCGCCTGTCGTCCCAGCCGATGTGGCTGGCGTCGTTCGACCGTTCCCGGCAGGCACTCGCCCGTCTCAAGAACCTCACGAGCGACCTGATCGGGCGCTTCGCCAAGGCCGCGGTCGCGGCCACCAAAGAGGCCTACGGCAGTACCGCACTGGTGCGCTACAACGCCCATGTCATCGTGCCGCGGGTGATCGAGGTCGAGATCGCCGTCCTCAAGGGCATCATGGGCCAGGCCATCGTGACGATCGAAGCCCGCAAAGGCGTCTACAAGGAGCAGCGGCGCGTCCTGAAGCGGCTCGCCGACGCCCTCTGGTCGACCGACGCCCTGTGGTCCGCCGGGTCCGATGTGCTCGAGCCGGCGTTCGCCGCGGACTTCGTCGCGGCCGAAGACGACGCCGAGCGCGCCAGGGTCGTGGTCGATCAGATCGCGAGCCTCACCGATCAGAGTGCGATCGACTGGCACAACCGCCTGGTCGGTGAGATCGATCCGGCCGAGGTCGGCATCTGGACACCCCGTCACGCTCGCCCCGGCGCCCGTGCGCATGCCGAGAGGCGGCCCGTCGCCGAAGGGGCGCACTGATGCCGCGGATCCTGCAGGCCGATGTCGACGAGGTGAAGGCGCGCACGAACATCGCCGACATCATCGGTGAGCGCGTCGCCCTCAGATCCGCGGGCGTCGGATCGCTCAAGGGGCTGTGCCCCTTCCACGACGAGAAGAGCCCCAGCTTCCACGTGCGCCAGCAGGTCGGCTACTACCATTGCTTCGGCTGCGGGGAATCGGGAGACGTCTACTCGTTCCTTCGCGAGATGGACCATGTCAGCTTCACCGAGGCGGTCGAGCGCCTCGCCGGTCGCATCGGGTACACCCTGCACTACGAAGACGGCGGGGCGGCGCCCGAGACGAGTGGTCGCAGCCGCCTGTATGCCGCGAACACCGCCGCGGCGGAGTTCTTCCGTGCGCAGCTGCTCACACCGGACGCCGAGGCCGGTCGCCGCTTCCTCGGAGAGCGCGGTTTCGATGCGGGCGCGGCCGCGCACTTCGGCGTGGGCTTCGCGCCGCGTGGCTGGGACGGCATGCTCAAGGCACTCACCGCGCAGGGCTTCACACGTGAGGAACTCAGCAATGCGGGTCTGGTCTCGACCGGGCAGCGCGGGGTGTACGACCGGTTCCGCGGGCGCCTGGTGTGGCCGATCCGCGACGTGTCAGGGCAGACGATCGGCTTCGGTGCGCGCAAGCTGTTCGACGACGATCAGGGGCCGAAGTACCTGAACACCCCGGAGACGCCGATCTACAAGAAGGCGCAGGTGCTGTACGGGCTCGACCTCGCCAAACGGGACATCGCACGAGGGGATCCTCGGCGGGTGGTCGTCGTCGAGGGGTACACCGATGTGATGGCGTGCCACCTCGCGGGCCTCACGACGGCCATCGCGACCTGCGGCACGGCATTCGGCACCGAGCACATCAAGGTGCTGCGCCGCGTGATGGGCGACGACAACGCCTCGGGCGAGGTGGTCTTCACTTTCGACGGCGACGAGGCGGGACAGAAGGCGGCGTTGCGCGCCTTCACGGAAGACGATCGATTCAACGCCCAGACGTTCGTCGCGGTCGCCCCGGACGGGCTCGACCCGTGCGACATGCGGCTCCAGCGGGGCGATGCGGCGGTGCGCGGGCTGATGGACACGAAGCAGCCGATGTTCGAGTTCGCGATCGATCGCAAGCTCGCCGGATTCGACCTGTCGACCGTCGAGGGGCGGGTCGGCGCACTCCGCGCCGCCGCGCCGATCGTGGCGGAGATCCGCGACCAGCTGCTGCGTCCCGGCTATGAGCGGGTCCTGGCCCGTCGACTCGGGATGGATCCGACCGAGGTGCGCAGTGAGGTCGAGCGCGCGGCCCGCGGCGGACCCGCACCGCAGCAGGTGCGGCGCGAGGCGCCCCAGATCGACGCCGTGACCGGCGCGCCCGTCGTCGCACCCGTCACTCTGGCGAGTCTGCCGCGCAGCGCCGATGTCGCGGTCGAGCGTGACGCGCTGATGGGGGCGCTGCAGTACGGCCACCAGATCGATCAGGCACTCCTGAACAGGGCACTGGGTGCCCCGTTCCGCACGCCGGGACTCGATGCTGTGCGTGAGGCCGTGGCAGCCGCGCCCGACCGCGCGAGGGCGGGGTGGGTGACCGAGGCGGTGAACGGTGTCCGCGAGCCCTACCGCTCGCTCGCGGGGGAGCTGCTGATGACGCCGTTCCCTGCGCGCGACGAGGAGCGGGCCGTCGCCACCGTGGCCGATCTCGCCCGTCGTCTCGTCCTTCGCCAGCTCGAGCAGGAGAAGCAGGAGCTCCTCGGAGCCGTGCAGCGCGTCCCGGCAGACTCCGACGGTGGCAGGGCGCTGCGGATGCGACTGCGCGACATCGATGCGGAGCGTCAGCGGTTCGCCGAGTCGTAACCCTGACCGGCCTCGCGCAGAGGGCAGGATGGAGACATGTCCCGCAGGCCCGAATCCACGAACACGATCGACTGCTCGGATCTGGTGATCGATCGGATCGGCCACGGGATGCCGACCCGCGCCGTCGACGGCGTTACCTTCTCTCTCGCCCCCGGCGGGCTGATCTGCGTCGCAGGACCCACCGGGTCGGGAAAGTCGACGCTGGTCGCCGCTCTCGCCGGATCGACGGATCCCTCGGTCAAGGTCGTCGGCGGGCGTGCGCAGGTGTGCGGGGTCGATGTACGCCGGCCAGGGCGCAAACACCGCATCCTCACGTATCGCACCGGATTCGTGCCGCAAGGCGCGGGCGCCGACCTGCCGCCGCGGCTGACCGTGAACGAGGTGATCGCCGAGCCGATCCTCGTCCGGGAGCGGAAGGTGAACTCGAAGGCGCTCTCGATCCGTGTGGCCACGCTCCTCGACGAGCTGCACCTGCCGCTCGGTACGGCCGCGAAGTTCCCCTACGAGCTCAGCGCGGGCATGCGGCAGCGCGTGGCGATCGCTCGCTCGTTCGTTCTCGAGCCGAAGGTCCTCATCGCGGACGAAGTGCTCGCGAACCTCGACCTCGAGGTTCGGCCGGTGGTCTTCGACGCCATCACGCGGCGGCGGAAGGAGCAGTCGATGGCGGCGCTCCTCGTGACCAACGATGCCGATTTCATCCGCGAGCTGAACGCCGAGACGCTCATGCTCCGCGGTGGTCATGTCGTGGCCCGCGGCGTGGGGAAGGACCTGCTGTGGGTTCCGAACGCCGAGTCGGATTCCCGCCCCTGACCCCGACACGCCCGGAAGGCGCATATGCCGCCCCGGTGTCATGAACGGGCTCCGGAGTTTGCTAAGCTTGTCGAGTTGCCCGCGCAGCGGAGCACATTCCTCGGTAGCTCAATTGGCAGAGCAGCCGGCTGTTAACCGGCAGGTTCTTGGTTCGAGTCCAAGCCGGGGAGCCAACGAGAAAGCCCCCTCCATGGAGGGGGCTTTCTCGTTTCCTGACCGAAGTTCTGCTGACGCTTGACTTGCACCAAGAAGGGCCCCGCCGATGGCGGGGCCCTTCTTGGTGAAGCGGTGGGTCAGCGTGCAGCGCCGGCCAGCGACCCTTCGACCTGTCCAGCGGGGTCGAAGATCAGGCACTGGATCACGCGATCGTTGCTCTGCTCCCAGGACTGCTGAGTGGGCGTGAGCGTCGTCACGTCGAGTGCCGAGTCGTCGTAGCTGAGGCCGACGAACGAGGTGTACGCATCTCCGATGCACTCCTGCGACGCCGCATCGATGTCGGCATCGGCGAACTCGGCGTCCGGCATGGTGATCTCGTAGTAGACCTCCTGGTCGTGCGGGTCGGTGCACGGGAGGACGCTGGCGTCGGTGAGCATCCCCGTGCCGGTGTCGAGCATGCAGTCGCCGATCTTGACCGCGAAGACGTCGACGCTCGCGCTCTCGGTGACCTGACCGGTCTCCTCGTCACGGTCGGCATCCCCGGAGCCGCTGCCCAGGATGCCGTTGATCGCGCTGCAGCCGGTCAGCGCGACCGAAACCGCCACCGCAGAACCCGCGAGCATCAGGGCACGTCGCGTGCGCATCTTCATCATGATTTGTTCCCCTCCGAAAAACGTGATGTGGAGGCATGCGAAAAGCCCCCGCCGCGAACACGCTAACGTCCGGCGAGTCTATGACGCAACTTGAAGGATGCTGTGGGCTCGCTGAGAACCAGCCACGTGGGCGGTCATCGCGGTCGGCGGAGTGACGCCCGAGGCGGGAGGAGCGGGATCACCCTTCGAGGTCGTCGACTCCCGGCATCCAGCTTGCGCCTGGACGCCCCCACCCGCGCTTGCGGGCGATCTTCTGCGCGGTCTTCCAGTCGCCGTCGGACAGGCGATCGACGTACAGGATGCCGTCGAGGTGATCGAACTCGTGCTGCATGATGCGTGCGCGCCACCCGTCGACGTCGATCGAGACCGGCCGCCCGTCCAGGTCGGTCGCGGTCACGCGGACCCGCTCCGAACGTCGCAGGGGGAAACGCTCGCCGGGGAACGAGAGGCAGCCTTCGGACTCCAGCTCAGGGTCCGGCGCACCGGGTTCGAGCGGAACCATCCAGAGCACGGGGTTGATGAGGACACCGCGCCAGGGCTGGTCCTCGTCATCGACGTAGGCGTAGGTGTAGATGCGCAGCGGGACCCCCACCTGCGGGGCGGCGAGTCCGACGCCGGGGGCGGTGTCCATCGTCTCGAACATGTCGGAGACGAGGGCGCGGACGTCGTCGGTGATCTCGTCGACGGGGGATGCGGGGGAGTGCAGGACGGGGTCGCCCATGATGCGAATCGGAAGTACAGCCACGTCACAACCCTAGTCGGCGGCACTCGCCAGGTAGGGTCGTACTGTGAATGCTGGGGTGTGGATGAACGCGGTCGAGGACGTCGGCGATCAGCTCGTCGGCGCCTTCCAGAACCCCGGCCTGCTGCTCGGCATTCCGCTCGCTCTCGCAGGCGCCGTCTTCATGTCGCTCGGTGCGCAGTATCAGCATCGCGGCGTCGAGAAGGTCGAACGTCTCAGCGGCTCCAACGGTGCTTCGGGGTTGAGCTTCGATCAGCTCAAGCGTCTCCTCACCCGTCCGTCCTGGCTCATCGGCACTCTCATGCTCGGGCTCGCCGTGATCTGTCAGCTCGCCGCCCTCGTGAAGGCGCCGCTGATCGTCGTGCAGCCTCTCGGAGCGATCGCGCTCGTCATCACCACTCTGCTCAACGCGCGTGTCACCGGTCATTCCCCCACCAAACAGTCGCTCACGGCGATCGTGGCCTGTGTGGGCGGCATCTTCCTGTTCGTCTTCTTCGCCGCGATCTATGCCACGGAGCAGGACGTCACCGACCGCGAGCTCTTCGTGATCCTGGCTCTCCTCCTGGTCGTCATCATCATCCTCGGAGCCTGCTGGCTCATCCTCCGTCATCGGATGCGCGCGCTTTTCTACATCATCGGCGCCGGCATCCTCTACGGCTTCGTCGCGACCCTCGCGAAGGTGATCATCAAGCGCATCGAGGCGGGGCAGTTCGAGTGGATCACAGGCGTCTGCCTGCTCGCCCTTCTTGCGGCATTCGCTGTCGGAGCGTACTTCGTGCAGACGGCGTACAGCTCGGGTCCGCCCGACCTCGTGATCGCCGGTCTCACCGTCGTCGATCCGATGGTCGCGGTGCTCATCGGTATGGTCGTCCTGGGCGAGGCCGCTGCTGCACCGTGGTGGGTGTTCGTGATCTTCGCGATCGCCGGAGCGATCGCCGTGTGGGGCGTCGTAGGCCTCGCCCGCTATCACCCGCAGGTGCTCAGCGACAGTCAGGAACTGGGCATCCCGCGAGGCAGCACGCCGAGCGGTTCTGCGCAGAGCGGGCACGACGCGGCCGCGCCTTCGTCGTCCGCCCCCACGGATGCTCCGGAGCGCACAGAAGGCTCGGGAAGTCCGGAAGCGCCTCCGTGGCACGGCGGGCCGTCAGAGCGCTCGTAGAGCCCTTCTGAACCGTCCGTGGTGGTGCGGACTCAGTACGCCTGATCGATCAGATCGACCGACACCTCGGAGGCTGCGGCCTCGTCCACGAAGAACACGGTGCGCTTGCGCCCCTTGGCTCCGGCGGCGGGCACGCTCGTGTAGCTGGCTCCCGCGAGGGCGAGTCCCAGGGCCGAGGCCTTGTCCGCGCCCGTCAGCACGAGCCACACGCGCTTCGACGAGTTGAGCACGGGCCGCGTCAGGGTGACGCGCTCGGGGGGCGGCTTGGGCGAGTCGCGCACGGCCAGGACAGCGGCATCCGTCACCGTGACCTCCTCCCGATCCGGGAAGAGCGAGGCGATGTGGCCGTCGGGGCCGACCCCCAGGAAGCACACCGCGAAGGAAGGCCAGGGGTGCTCGTCGGTGCCGAATCGGGCGAGTTCGGCAGCATATGCGGCCGCGGACTCGTCCAGCGTGAGCCCGCTGTCGGGGCCGGCGACCTCGTGCACGTTCTCCGCGGGGACCGGGATGTGGTCGAGCAGAGCCTCCCGCGACTGCAGCGAATTGCGGTCGGCGTCGTCACGCGGCACGAAGCGCTCGTCACCCCACCAGAAGTGCACGAGTGTCCAGTCGATCTCCGCCGTCCGCGGGTGCGCGGCCGCGGCACGCAGGACGGCACCGCCCATCGAGCCACCCGTGAGGGCGATGTGCGCGATCCGACCGTTGCGTGTCCGCGCACGGACGCGCGTCAGAAATCGATCGGCTACTCGGGTGGCGAGGTCGGCGGGCGTGGCTTCCACCACGACCCGCTTCTCGGCGGACGATGTCGTCATCGACGTCACTCTCCTGTCTCGGGCGGACCCAGCTTCTCCCAGCCCTCGGTGATGACTCGACCGTACAGGACGTCGGGATCGAGCCGGCGCAGCTCCTCTGCGAGGCACTCGCGAAGAGTGCGTCGCGGCAGGTGCAGGTCGTGGTTCGGCTGCCCGGGCTGCGTGAGCACGGCGAGACCCGGCGTCGGGCGCTCCAGGAGGATGTCCCCGGACTCGCGCGTCAGGCGCACCGACTTGATGCCCTCCGCCCAGTGCTCGGGGTCTTCGTACGACCATCGCACCGGAACATCCAGTGCCATCTGCAGCCACGCGGCCAGCAGAGCGGTCGACGGCGATGCCGCGGCACCGCGCACCTCGACACCGGTGATCGGCTCGTACGGCGGCTGGTCGAGCACTGCCGCGAGCTGCTCGCGCCAGTGGGTCAGGCGCGTCCAGGCCAGGTCGGTGTCTCCGGGGGCATGGGTCTCCCCGAGGAGTGCGAGCCGGTCGCGGACGTCATTCGCCGTGGCGGCATCCGTGATGCGTCGCTGGGCGATCTTGCCGAGCGGCGATTGCGCGGGCGCCACCGGCGCCGCCTCGGGCCACCAGGCGACCACGGGAGCGTCCGGCAGCAGGAGGCCGGTGATGAGGCTCTCCTCGTTGCTGGCGGCGTCTCCGAAGGCCCGCAGCACGACGACCTCGCTGGCGCCGGCGTCCCCGCCGACACGGATCTGCGCGTCGAGCCGGGAATCGCCCTCGCCGGTGGTGATCACGATGACGCGCATGGGGTGCTCACGCGAGGCATCGTTCGCGGCGTCGATCGCTGCCTCGGCGACGCCGTTGCGCGCAGCGATCACGAGGGTGAGCACGCGGCCCAGGGCGACGGCGCCGCCCTCTTCGCGCACCTTGACGAGCTGCTTCGCGACCTGGCTGACGGTCGTGTCGGGAAGGTCGATGATCACGGGCGTCTCCAGACTCGTCCGTCGCGGGCCAGGAGGTCGTCGGCGGATGCCGGTCCCCACGAGCCGGGCGCGTACTGCTCCACCGGGCCGCCCTCGGCCGCCCAGTACTTCTCCACGGGGTCGAGGATCTTCCAGGAGAGCTCGACCTCCTCGTGCCGCGGGAACAGCGGCGGGTCGCCCAGGAGGACGTCGAGGATCAGGCGTTCGTAGGCCTCGGGGCTCGCCTCGGTGAACGCGTGGCCGTATCCGAAGTCCATGGTCACGTCGCGGACGTTGGTGCCGCTGCCCGGCACCTTCGACCCGAAGCGGATCGTTACGCCCTCATCCGGCTGCACGCGGATCACGAGGGCGTTCTGGCCGAGTTCCGAGGCGTTCCCGCGCCCGAACAGGTGCTGAGGCGCGCGCTTGAAGACCACGGCGATCTCGGTCACCCGGCGTCCGAGGCGCTTGCCCGTGCGCAGGTAGAACGGCACATCCGCCCAGCGGCGCGTGTCGATCTCGAGCTTGATCGCGGCGTACGTCTCCGTGGTCGATTCGGGGTTCATCCCCTCCTCTTCCAGGAAGCCGGTGACCTTCTCGCCGCCCTGCCATCCGCCCGCGTACTGGCCGCGCGCGGTCGCGAGGGAGAGATCGTCCGGGACATGCACCGCGGCGAGGACCTTCTCCTTCTCGGCACGCAGGTGTTCGGCCGAGAGGCTGATCGGCTCCTCCATCGCGGTGAGCGCGAGCAACTGCAGCAGATGGTTCTGGATCACGTCACGGGCCGCACCGATGCCGTCGTAGTATCCCGCTCGACCGCCCACGCCGATGTCCTCGGCCATGGTGATCTGGACGTGGTCGACGTAGTTGCGGTTCCAGATCGGCTCGTACAGCTCGTTGGCGAAGCGCAGTGCCAGGATGTTCTGCACCGTCTCCTTGCCGAGATAGTGGTCGATGCGGAAGATCGAGTCGGCAGGGAAGGCCACTTCGAGTGCGGCGTTGAGCGCCCGCGCCGACTCGAGGTCGTGGCCGAAGGGCTTCTCGATCACGACGCGACGCCAGCGCTCGTCGTCGTCGCTGTTCTCGCCGACGAGTCCGGATTCCTTCAGCTGCTTGGCGACCAGCGGGAAGTCCTTCGGCGGGATGGACAGGTAGAACGCGTGGTTGCCCATCGTCCCCCGTTCGACATCGAGCTTCTCGATGGTCTCCCGGAGCTTGCGGAACGAGTCCGGATTGTCGAACTCGCCCGACACGAAGCGGATGCCCTGCAGGAGCTGGGTCCACGTCTCCTCGCGGAACGGTGTTCGCGCATGCTGCTTGACGGCGTCGTAGACGACCTGGGCGAAGTCCTGGTCCTCCCAGTCCCGACGGGCGAACCCGACCAGGGCGAACCCGGGAGGGAGCAGCCCGCGGTTGGCGAGATCGTAGACCGCGGGCATCAGCTTCTTGCGTGACAGGTCTCCGGTGACGCCGAAGATCACGAGGGCGCTGGGCCCGGCGATCCGGTTGAGACGGCGGTCATCGGGGTCACGCAGCGGGTTGTGCCCGCGCGAGATGGGAACAGACATCGGTGGGGGATTCTCCTGCTGTTACTTCTGTGCGGCTTCGAAGAGGGCGAGCACGTCGTCCGAGGACTCGGTGATCGTCAGCGTGACGACGGGGCGGCCGTGCTCGGCGAGCACCGCCGCGTCACCCGCGGCCTGAGCCTGGATGAGCTGCCCGAAGGTGAAGGGGCGATCGGGGATCTCGAGATCGACGTCGGTGCGCTCCAGGATCTGGAGGAACACGCCCTGCGCAGGCCCGCCCTTGTGGTACTGGCCGGTCGAGTGCAGGAATCGCGGTCCCCATCCGAACGTGGTCGGTCGTCCCGAGTCCGCCGCGACGAGCTCGCGCAGCCCCTGGAGCTGCGGAACCTCGAGGCGGTTGACGTAGGCCTGGATCGACACGTAGCCGTCTGCCGGGAGCTGCGCCCAGAGCGCGTCGAGCACGCCCTCGACGGTGCCGGACGCAGCGAGAGCCGGATCCGAGACCCGCACCTCGACACCGTTCTCGACGAACGCGGGAGCGGTCGGCTCCGGGCGGGCATCGAGGAGGCCTCGGGCCGCGATCTTCGCCGACTCGACGTCGGGCTGATCGAACGGGTTGATGTGCAGCAAGTGGCCGGCGATCGCCGTCGCGTACTCCCAGACGATGAGCTGGGCGCCCAGCGTTCCGCTCACGAGGATCTCGCCCTCATGGCGCTCATGCAGGTGGAACTCGTTGGCGTCGTCGACGAGGCGCACGATCTGCAGGTCGGCGGGCACCGGGTCGAGCTCGGGGGAGACCGGGAGCAGGACGACCGGGAGGATTCCCGTGCCCTCCTTGCCGGTCGATTCCGCGATGAGCTGCTCGATCCAGTCGGGAAGGCCCTTGATGTGCGTGCCGTCGGTGATCAGGCCGAGCTTGTCGCGCCGCGGATTCGTCGCGGCGATCGCCGCGCCCAGCCGGAGGGCGGGGTTCTCGGCCGAGTCGACGGCGACCTCGAGCAGCGAGGCCTCGGCCTCGTTCAGCAGCTCGTCGATGTCGACACCGGCGAGGCCGGACGGGACCAGACCGAAAGCGGTGAGCGCCGAGTAGCGTCCGCCGACGTTCGGGTCCGCATTGAAGACGCGGTACCCGGCCTCGCGGGCCGACACGTCGAGCGGGGAACCGGGGTCGGTGACGACCACGATGCGCTCGACGGGATCGATGCCGAGGTCGCGGAACGCCGCCTCGAACGTCCGGCGCTGCGAGTCTGTCTCGACGGTGGAGCCCGACTTCGACGACACGACCAGCACGGTGTCGGCGAGCCCCTCGTCGAGAGCGGCGAGCACCTGGCCGGGAGCCGTCGAGTCGAGGATCGTCAGAGGCACGCCGGCGGTCTGCGCGATGACCTCGGGGGCGAGGGAGGAACCGCCCATGCCCGCGAGGACGACACGGGTGACGCCCTTGGCATTGAGGTCGGCGCGCAGTGCGACGATCTCCGCGACCAGCGGGCGGGAGACCGACACGGCCTCCACCCAGCCGAGACGCACGGAGGCCTCGGACTCGGCGTCGGGACCCCAGAGGGTGGCGTCGCCGCCGGTGATGCGCGAGGCGATCAGATCGTGGACGAGGCTGGGGACCGTCTCCTCGATCGCGGCGCGCGCGGCGCCGGACGTGTGGATCGAGAACGTCATCGCTGTGCCTCCAGTGCCTCGGCCACCTGACCGAGCAGGTCGTGCCAGGAGTCGATGAACTTCGACACGCCTTCGTCCTCGAGCACCTGGGTGACATCGGCGAGGTCGATGCCCACGGCGGCGAGGTCGTCGAACACCTGGTGAGCTTCCGCGTAACCGCTCGTGATGGTGTCCCCGGTGATCACTCCGTGGTCGAACGTGGCCTCGAGGGTCTTCTCGGGCATGGTGTTGACCACGCCCTCGGCGACCAGCTCGGTCACGTACAGGGTGTCGGGGAGTGCCGGATCCTTGACGCCGGTGGATGCCCAGAGCGGACGCTGCAGGTTCGCACCGAGCGCGATCAGATCCTGTGCGCGCTTCTCCGCGAACTTCTGCTCGAAGAGCTCATAGGCGAGACGCGCGTTGGCGAGTCCGGCCTTGCTCTTGAGCGCCTCGGCTTCGGGGGTGCCGATCGCGGAGAGGCGCTTGTCGGTCTCGGTGTCGACACGCGACACGAAGAACGATGCCACGGAGTGGATGCTGGACAGGTCGAAATCGCCGCTGTGCGCACGCTCCAGGCCGGTCAGGTACGCGTCGATGACGTCGGCGTAGCGCTCCAGGCTGAAGATCAACGTGACGTTGACGCTGATTCCCGACGCGATCGCCTCGGTGATCGCGGGCAGGCCCGCCTTGGTCGCGGGGATCTTCACGAGGAGATTCGGGCGGTCGATCTTGGCCCACAGCTCCTTCGCCTGAGCGACGGTGCCTGCGGTGTCATGCGCGAGGTCAGGGGAGACCTCGATCGAGACGCGACCGTCGACGTGGTTCGACGCCTCCCAGACAGGCCGGAACACGTCGAGTGCGTCGCCGACGTCCTGGGTGGTGGCGGCGAAGACGGCCTCCTCGGCGCTCGCGCCGGATGCGGCGAGCTCCGCGACCTGCGCGTCGTAGGAGGTGTTGCTCTTGTCGGTGATCGCGTTCGCGAAGATCGTGGGGTTGGTCGTGACACCCACGACGTTGCGCGACGAGATCAGATCGGCGAGGTTGCCGGAGGAGATGCGGGTGCGGGAGAGGTCGTCGAGCCAGATGCTGACGCCGGCGGCGGCGAGCTGTGCGGTGGGGGTGCTCATGCGTTCTCCTTGGTGCTGTTGGCCGCGATGGTCTCGCGGGCGGCCGCGATGACGGCCTCGGTGGTGATGCCGAACTTCTCGAAGAGGGTCTTGTAGTCAGCGGAGGCGCCGAAGTGGTCGATGCCGACCGAGCGGCCGCGGTCGCCCACGATGCCGCGCCAGCTGAGCACGGAGCCCGCCTCGACCGAGACGCGGGCGGTGACGGAGGCCGGCAGCACGCTCTCGCGGTATTCCGCGTCCTGCTCGTCGAACCACTCCAGCGACGGAGCGGAGACGACGCGCACGTTCACGCCCTCGCCTGCCAGCGCCTCGCGGGCGTTCACTGCCAGCTGCACCTCGGATCCGGTGGCGACGATGATGACGTCGGGCGTGCCGTTCGGGGCCTCGGCGAGGACGTACGCGCCCTTGACCGCGTTCTCCGCCGAAGCGAAGACGTCTCCAGAGGCTGCACCTTCGCCACGCTCGAACACCGGGATGTTCTGGCGGGTCAGGGCGATGCCTGCGGGACCCTCGTGGCGACGGAGGATCTCCAACCACGTGGCAGCGGTCTCGTTCGCGTCGGCAGGTCGCACGACCGTGAAGTTCGGGATCGCGCGGAGCGTCGCGAGCTGCTCGATCGGCTGGTGGGTGGGGCCGTCCTCACCGAGGGCGACCGAGTCGTGCGTCCAGACGAAGATGCTCGGCACGTTCATGAGCGCCGCGAGGCGCACCGACGGGCGCATGTAGTCGCTGAAGATGAGGAAGGTTCCGCCGAACGCGCGCGTCGGGCCGTGCAGCACGATGCCGTTGACGATCGCTCCCATGGCGTGCTCACGGATGCCGAAATGCAGCACGCGGCCGTACGGGTTGCCCGACCACTCGTGGGTCGACCACTCCGCGGGGATGAACGACGGTGCGCCCTTGATGGTGGTGAGGTTCGACTCGGCGAGGTCGGCCGAGCCGCCCCACAGCTCGGGGAGCTCTGCGGCGAGGGCGTTGATGACCTGGCCGGACGCGGCGCGGGTCGACACCTCCTTGCCGGACTCGAACACGGGGAGCGCGCTCGTGATGTCGGCGGGGAGCTCCTGCGCCTCGAGGCGGTCGAGCAGCGCCTTCTTCTCGGGGTTCGCGGTGGCCCAGGCGTCGAACGACTCCTGCCAGGCGGCACGGGTCTCTGCCGCACGCGCGGCGAGACCGCGGGTGTGCGCGATCACGTCGTCGGCGACGGCGAAGTTCTGCTCGGGGTCGAAGCCGAGGACCTTCTTGGTCGCGGCGAGCTCGTCCGCGCCCAGAGCGGAGCCGTGGATCTTGCCGGAGTTCTGCTTGCCGGGCGACGGCCAGCCGATGATGGTCTTGAGGATGATGAGCGACGGCTTCGAGGTCTCGCCCTTGGCGGCCTCGATCGCGGCGAACAGCTCGGCGACGTCTTCGACGTACTCGCCCGTCTTCTTCCAGTCGACGACCTGCACCTGCCAGCCGTAGGACTCGTAGCGTGCGGCGACGTCCTCGGTGAAGGCGACGTTCGTGTCGTCCTCGATCGAGATCTGGTTCGAGTCGTAGATCGCGATCAGGTTTCCGAGCTGCTGGTGGCCCGCGAGCGAGGAGGCCTCGCTGGTCACGCCCTCCTGCAGGTCGCCGTCGCCGGCGATCACGTAGACGAAGTGGTCGAACGGGCTCGTGCCCGCTGCGGCCTCGGGGTCGAAGAGGCCGCGCTCGTAGCGGGCGGCGTAGGCGAAGCCGACCGCCGAGGCGAGACCCTGTCCGAGAGGACCGGTCGTGATCTCGACCCCCTTGGTGTGGCCGTACTCCGGGTGGCCCGGGGTCAGCGAGCCCCACGTGCGGAGAGCCTTCAGGTCATCGAGCTCGAGTCCGAAGCCGCCGAGGTACAGCTCGACGTACTGCGTGAGCGAGGAGTGCCCTGCGGACAGGATGAAGCGGTCGCGGCCGAGCCAGTCGACATCGGTCGGGTCGTGACGCAGGACCCGCTGGTAGAGGAGGTACGCGGCGGGAGCGAGGCTCATCGCTGTGCCGGGGTGACCGTTACCGACCTTCTCCACGGCATCAGCCGCCAGGATTCGTGCGGTGTCCACCGCGCGTCGATCGATCTCATCCCACTGCAATTCCGACACGTTCATGCCCTTTCCGACAGTTTCGAGGGCGCCCGTATTCCCTGGCGCATCCGCATCATCACGGAGAGGTGTGCACATCGCCGGGCGCGCGAGTGTTTTCAGCATAGCGGTGACGTGAGATGCGCTACGCGGGCCCGCGAGCCGGATGACGTCATCCCGTGTCATACACTGGAGAGGTTGTCCGGTCACATGTGCGGAGGAGGCGATCGATATCTCGACGATGTCTGATCAGACCGTGAGGAAGTCGTCGGTCGGTCGCACGGTGAAGGCCTACGTCACCCTCACCAAGCCCCGTGTCCTCGAGCTGCTGCTCGTGTCGACGGTGCCGGTGATGTTCCTGGCACAGGGCGGGTTGCCGAACCTGTGGCTCGTGCTCGCCACCGTCATCGGCGGCTCTCTGAGCGCCGGTTCCGCCGCCTCGTTCAACATGTACCTCGATCGTGACATCGATGCGCACATGCACCGCACCGAGAACCGTCCGCTGGTCACCGGCGAGGTCAGCGCGCGCGGCGCGCTCATCTTCTCGTGGACACTGGCGATCGCCTCGACCGCGTGGCTGCTCGTCACGACGAACTGGCTCACAGCGACCCTCTCGGCGACGGCCATCTTCTTCTACGTCGTGATCTACACGATGATCCTCAAGCGCCGCACCGAGCAGAACATCATCTGGGGCGGCATCGCTGGCTGCTTCCCCGTGCTCATCGGCTGGTCCGCGGTCACCGGCTCGCTCGACTGGCCGGCCTTCATCCTCTTCCTCCTGGTCTTCCTCTGGACGCCGCCGCATTACTGGCCGCTGTCGATGAAGTACAAGGACGACTACGAGGATGTCGACGTGCCGATGCTCGGGGTCACCCGCAACGCCTCGCAGGTCGGTCTCCAGGTGATCCTGTACGCCTGGGCGACGGTCGCGTGCTCCCTGCTCCTGGTCCCGATCGCGGACATGGGGCTCGTCTACACGGTCTCCGCCACCGTGTTCGGCGGCTGGTTCATCTACGAGTCGCACCGCCTCTACAACCGCGCGGTCCACGGGACGGAACCGCGTCCGATGCGGGTGTTCCACGCCTCGATCACCTACCTGACGCTGATCTTCGTCGCGGTCGCGATCGACCCGTTGCTGCCGTTCTGATCACCTCTTCGTAACGACGAAGCGGCGCCGATTCCTCGGCGCCGCTTCGTCGTTCGATCGACGGGTCCTGTCGGTCAGTCGCGTGTGGCGGAGGGGGTGGCGTCGTCCGCCTTCTCCGCGGTGTCGGCGACGACGTCGGACTCGGGTGCGGTCTCGGCGACCGGTGCCGGCGTGGTGTCGACCGGTGCGCGGTTCTCCTCGGCCTCAGTGGTCCAGTCGATCGCCTCGACGACGGCCGGAGCCGGAGTGGGGACGAGCGAGCGCGCGGCGACGAGTCCGAGCGTCAGCAGGATGCCGACGATTCCGGCGGCCAGCACGCCGGCACCCACGACGACGAGCGACTGGCCGACGTAGACCTCGATGCCCGTGGCGGTGCCATCGAGCAGCGTGGACGTCATCGTGGCGATCTGGCCGGAGATCAGCCATCCGCCGACCGCGGTCGCGGCGAGGGAGACGACCAGCAGGAGCCAGAAGCCGATGCTTCGTGAGAGTGACTTGTTCATACCGGCATACTGGCCGACGTCCTGATGAGTCGGCGATGCGCGGCCTGTGGATCGCCTGTGCGGGTCAGTCCGCAGCGGCCACCGGACGCTTCAGATGCAGCACCACGACGGTGTACGCCGCAGCGGAGAGCGAAGCGAGGACCATGTGGATGCCGACGAGCAGCGGGGGGAGCCCTTCCCTGGCCTGCCATACGCCGACGCCGACCTGCACCAGGATCGCGACCACCAGCACCAGGAGCCAGCGTCGGGGTTCCAGACGGAGCACCCACGCGGAGACGGTCAGGAACAGCACCAGCGCCGCCAGGATGTATCCCGGCCACGAGTGCACGTGGGCGAGCACCGTCGCATCGAAGCCGTGGCGCAGCACGTCGGCGTCGCCGGAGTGCGGACCGGATCCGGTCGTCAGCACACCGAAGACGATCGTGACGGCCAGCGCGAGTCCGGTCACATGGGTGACGGCCGCGAACCACACGGGCACGGCGCGTTCGCGCGGACCGGGGGAGGTCTTCAGCCGCACGAGGAACGCGGCGGTGATGCACACCAGCAGCAGCGATGACGTGTAGTGGAAGCCCACGATGAAGGGGTTGAGCCCGGTGAGCACGGTGATGCCGCCGACGAGGGCCTGTGCCACCACCCCGATGAGCGTGAGCCACGCGAGCAGGACGAGGTCGCGTCTGCCGGGTGCCGTGCGCACGGAATGAACCGCAGCCGCGATGACCGCGACGAGGAGCACGCCGGAGGCGATGGGGAAGGCCGGGACGTGGAAGGGAGCGGCGATCGCGTAGGCGATACCGGCGGCGACGATGCCGCCGGCCGCGAACCAGAGCGCGCTGACGAGGCCGCGCTTCCCGCTGAAGAGGTGCAGGACCAGGAGTACGACGGCGAGGGCGATGATGCCGACCACGCCGGTCATCAGGCGGTTCCCGAACTCGATGATCCCGTGGATGCCCTGCACCTCGAGGATCGGCACGAGGGAGTCCGGGGTGCACAGCGGCCAGTCCGAGCACCCGAGGCCGGATCCGGTGAGCCGCACCGCGCCGCCGGTGCCGATGATGATCGTCTCGCTGAGGAACGACAACCACGCGAAGACCGTCAACGCACGTCCCCAGGACGCGGAGCGCGGGGGGATCGCCCGCGTCGTCGAGGTGGCGGGGATCATCGTCTCGGGCATAAGTCCTCCGGACCGCACGAGACGTGGCGGGCATGGCCCGTCTGTCAGGCGGAACCTGTAGAATCGGATTGTTGCGATGAGCGCTGACAGCGCTGCAGCATCGTCAACAGTTTAGGCGCGATGGAAGCGCCGGTGATGAGGGCCCACCAACGGCACCCGCTCCCGCAGACTCGACGGGGATCAGGTGTGTCGGGGCGGATGACACCGTTTGGGACCTGTGAGGAGAGTGTTGGATGTCGGATGTGCTGATCGACCGCCCGGAGCTTGACGGACTGGGGGTGTACGAATTCGGCTGGCACGATGCGGATGCTGCGGGTGCCATCGCGAAACGCGGCATCTCCGAAGACGTCGTCCGTGGGATCTCGGGCCTCAAGAACGAACCCGAATGGATGCTGAAGACCCGCCTCAAGGGATACCAGCTCTTCGGACGCAAGCCGATGCCGACCTGGGGTGCAGACCTCAGCGAGATCGACTTCGACAACATCAAGTACTTCGTCCGCTCCACCGAGAAGCAGGCGCAGACGTGGGAAGACCTTCCCGCCGAGATCCGCGAGACCTACGAGCGCCTCGGCATCCCCGAGGCCGAGCGTCAGCGGCTCGTCGCCGGTGTCGCGGCTCAGTACGAGTCCGAGGTCGTCTACCACCAGATCCGCGAGGACCTGGAGCAGCAGGGCGTCATCTTCATGGACACCGACACGGCGCTGCGCGAGCACCCCGAGTTCTTCGAGGAGTACTTCGGCACCGTCATCCCCGCGGGCGACAACAAGTTCGCCGCGCTGAACACGGCCGTGTGGTCGGGCGGCTCGTTCGTCTACGTCCCCAAGGGCGTGCACGTCGAGATCCCGCTGCAGGCCTACTTCCGCATCAACACCGAGAACATGGGGCAGTTCGAGCGGACGCTGATCATCGCCGACGAGGACAGCTACGTCCACTACATCGAGGGCTGCACGGCCCCGATCTACAAGTCGGACTCCCTGCACTCGGCCGTCGTCGAGATCATCGTGAAGAAGAACGCCCGCGTGCGGTACACGACGATCCAGAACTGGTCGAACAACGTCTACAACCTCGTCACCAAGCGTGCCGTGGCCTACGAGGGCGCGACCATGGAATGGGTCGACGGCAACATCGGCTCCAAGGTGACGATGAAGTACCCGTCGATCTACCTGATGGGCGAGCACGCCAAGGGCGAGACGCTCTCGGTCGCCTTCGCCGGTCCCGGTCAGCACCAGGACGCGGGTGCCAAGATGATCCACATGGCGCCCTACACGCAGTCGTCGATCGTCTCGAAGTCGATCGCGCGAGGCGGCGGACGTGCCGGCTATCGCGGTGAGGTGCGAGTGGATGCCGCGGCACACCACTCCGCCAACACGGTGCGCTGCGACGCTCTGCTCGTCGACACCAAGTCCCGCTCCGACACCTACCCGGCGATCGACATCCGTGTCGACGACGTGCAGCTCGGCCACGAGGCCACGGTCTCGAAGGTGAGCGAGGAGCAGCTGTTCTACCTGCAGTCCCGCGGCATGCCCGAGGACGAGGCGATGGCGATGATCGTGCGCGGCTTCATCGAGCCGATCGCGCGGGAGCTTCCCATGGAGTACGCGATGGAACTGAACAAGCTCATCGAGATGGGCATGGAAGGATCGGTCGGCTAGTGACGGCCTCGACGACAGCGCCTGCCGAGGCGCAGCACACCAACGCGCCCGAAGGCGCACACATCGACCCGGCGGCGCAGGTCGCCGCCGCGGGCTTCGTGCCCGTGCAGACCCGTTCGGAGCGTCCCCACTCCTTCGACCCCGCCGACTTCGGCACGCCGACCGGGCGCGAGGTCAACTGGAAGCACACTCCCGTGGCGAAGCTCACCGGTCTCTTCGTCGACGAGGAGGGTGACGCGGACGCGGTGACCTACGGGCTCGACGCCGTCGAGGCGTTCCTCGAGCCGTCCGAGGGGGAGGAGGGCGCGTACGGCGAGTTCTTCCGTCCCGAGGATCTCCCGAGCGCTCTGGCCTGGAAGCGCGGTCCGCGCGGTCTCCACATCCAGCTGCCGGCGGAAGCCGAGCTCGCCGAGCCGCTCATCGTCCCGATCGAGGGCACCGGTGCCGGGAAGCGCGCGTTCGGGCAGATCCTCATCGAGGCGCAGCCGCATTCACGAGGCACGGTCGTGCTCGACCACTCGGGTTCGGCGCAGTACGCGCAGAACATCGAGATCATCGTGCGCGATGGCGCGAGCCTCACCGTCATCAGCCTGCAGCGCTGGGACGACGACGCCGTGCACGCGTCCGCCCATCAGGCGACGGTCGGTGCGGATGCGACGCTCAAGCACTTCGTGATCAGCTTCGGCGGAGGCGTCGTGCGCGTGAACCCGAGCGTCGAGCTCACGGGCGCCGGTTCCGAGGGCTACCTGTACGGCCTGTCCTATGCGGATGCCGGGCAGCACCTCGAAAGCCAGGTCTACCTGCACCACAAGGGGCCGCACACCAAGGGCGACGTCCTCTACAAGGGCGCGCTGCAGGGCGCGGGCGCGCACAGCGTCTGGATCGGCGATGTGCTGATCGGCGCGGACGCCACGGGCACCGACTCGTACGAGGCGAACCGCAACCTGGTCCTGACCGAAGGCGCTCGCGCCGACTCGATCCCGAACCTCGAGATCGAGACCGGCGACATCCTCGGCGCCGGTCATGCGAGCGCCACCGGTCGTTTCGACGACGAGCAGCTCTTCTACCTGCAGGCCCGCGGTATCACCGAGGAAGAGGCGCGACGGCTCGTCGTGCTCGGATTCCTCACCGACATCGTGCAGCGCCTCGGCATCCCCGCCCTCGAGACCGAGCTGCTGGCGGCGATCGAGGCGGAGCTCGCCGAGGTGAGTGCATGACCGCCGAACGTGTCTGCGGTGTCGCCGACCTCGAGCAGGACATGCCTTTGCGCGTGGACCCGGGAGGCGTGCCCATCACGGTGATCAAAGACGGCGAGGGAGTCATCCACGCCATCGGCGACACCTGCACCCACGGCGACATCTCGCTGTCCGAGGGCTTCGTCGAGGGCGACACGGTGGAGTGCTGGGCACACGGCTCCGCCTTCTCGCTGCTCACCGGCAAGCCCCAGAATCTCCCCGCATATGAGCCCGTCCCGGTCTATGTCGTCCAGATCGACGGCGACGACGTGCTCATCGATCCGACCGTTATTAAGGAAGTCTGAAGAATGTCTGTTCTCGAGATCCGCGACCTGCATGTGACGGTCGAGACCGATGCGGGGACCACCCCGATCCTCAACGGAATCAACCTCACCATGAACACCGGTGAGACCCACGCCATCATGGGACCCAACGGTTCCGGCAAGTCGACCCTGGCGTACACGATCGCCGGCCACCCGAAGTACACGGTGACTTCCGGCTCGATCACGTTCGACGGCCAGGACGTCCTGGAGATGACCGTCGACGAGCGTGCCCGCGCAGGGCTCTTCCTCGCGATGCAGTACCCGGTCGAGATCCCCGGCGTCACGGTGACCAACTTCCTGCGTACCGCCAAGACGGCCCTCGACGGCGAAGCGCCGGCGATCCGCGGCTGGACCAAGGACGTCAAGGCGGCCATGTCGAACCTGCGCATGGACCCGAAGTTCGCTCAGCGCAACGTCAACGAGGGCTTCTCCGGCGGCGAGAAGAAGCGCCACGAGATCCTGCAGCTCGAGGTGCTGAAGCCGAAGTTCGCGGTCCTCGACGAGACCGACTCCGGTCTCGACGTCGACGCGCTGAAGATCGTCTCCGAGGGCGTCAACCGCGCGAAGGAGTCCACCGGCCTCGGCGTGCTGCTGATCACGCACTACACGCGCATCCTCCGCTACATCCGGCCCGACTTCGTCCACGTGGTGGTCGCGGGCAAGATCGTGGAAGAGGGTGGCCCTGAGCTCGCAGACCGGCTCGAGAACGAGGGATACGACCGTTTCCTCGACCCCGCAGCCCCGATCGAGGCGTAGGCTGATCGCATGACAGCGACCCTCACGGACGAGAAGTACGATGCGGTCACCGAGGCGCTCAAAGACGTCATGGACCCGGAGCTCGGGATCAACGTCGTCGACCTCGGCCTCATCTACGACCTCGCCTGGGATGACGAGAACGATGCTCTCGTCATCCACATGACGCTGACCAGCGCCGGGTGCCCGCTCACCGACGTGCTCGAGGACCAGACCGCCCAGGCTCTGGACAGTGTCGTCGACCGCTTCCGGATCAACTGGGTCTGGATGCCGCCGTGGGGTCCGGAGCGGATCACGGACGACGGGCGCGACATGATGCGCGCCCTCGGCTTCGCGATCTGACCCCGGACGGGCGACCCGCCGCACGGCGGTCTCGACGCGCGCATCGGATCGGATGACACGGCGCTGGCGCGTGTCAGGACATCGGGAGAACGAATGCTTCAGGTGAAGGCTCTGCCTCTGGCGGAACTCCGCGAGCGCAGCAGTGAGAAGTGGCGGGAGTACCCCGCGGATGTCCTGCCGCTGTTCGTCGCGGAGACCGACTTCCCCCTGGCGCAGGCAATCTCATCGGCGCTGCAGCGTGCCGTGGAGATCGGCGATACCGGGTATGTCGCTTCGCGGACGCCGCTCGCCGAGTCCTTCGCGGCGTTCGCGGCTCGGCGCTACGGGTGGGAGCCGGATCCTGCCCGCATGCGCAGCACCGCTGATGTGAGCATGGGGATCGTCGAGATCCTCCGCCGGGTCACGCAGCCCGGTGAACGGGTCGTCGTCACACCTCCGGTGTATCCGCCGTTCTACGATCTGGTCGCCGAAGCGGGCGCCGAGGTCGAGCGGGTTCCGCTGCGCGACACCGGAACGGGCTGGGAGCTCGATCTCGACGGGATTCGTGCGGCCTTCGACGACGGTGCGACCGCGATCCTGCTCTGCAATCCGCACAATCCGACCGGAACGGTGCACGATCGGGAGAGCCTGGCCGCGCTCGCGGAGCTGGCGGACGAGTTCGGTGTCGCGGTCGTCTCTGACGAGATCCATGCGCCGCTCGCTCAGCCGGGGACCGGCTTCACCCCGTTCCTGGCGGTGAGCGACGCGGCGCAGCGGGTGGGTTACGCGATCGTGAGCGCCAGCAAGGCGTTCAACCTCGCCGGGCTGAAATGTGCCCTCATGGTCACGGCCGACGAGCAGACGAGCGCTGTCGTTCGCGGGCTGCCGGTCGAGGTCGAGTGGCGCACGGGACAGTTCGGTCTGCTCGCCGCGGTCGCGGCCTTCTCCGAGGAGAGCGACCCGTGGCTCGACGGACTTCTGCGCACCCTGGATGAGAATCGGGTACTCCTGGAAGACCTTCTCGCCGCTCACCTTCCCGGGGCGCGTTATCGGATGCCGGATGCCGGGTACCTCGCGTGGATCGATCTGTCTGCGATGGAGTGGGGCGACAACCCGGCGCGACGCATCCTGAGGGATGCCAAGGTCGCCCTGCACTTCGGTCCGGCCTTCGGCACGGAGGGCGCCGGTCATGTGCGACTGAACTTCGGGACCAGCCCGGAGATCCTGACCGAGGCCATCGAGCGCATCGCGGCGCTCGTGGGCCGATGACCACCCCGGCCGACACCGCGACGATCTGGGATCGCCATCGCATCTGGGTGACGCTCGGTGCGGTCGCGCTGATCTTCCTCGCCGCGATCGAGGCGCTCGCGGTGACCACCGTGATGCCGATCGTGAGTCACGCGCTCGACGGAGAGGCGCTGTTCGCCGTCGCGTTCGCGGGGACGCTCGCCACGAGCGTGATCGGCATGGTCGCCACCGGCGCCTGGTCGGACGCCCGGGGTCCCCGCGGCGCACTGTATGTGGCGGTGACCCTCTTCATCATCGGGCTGCTGATCTCGGGCTTCGCGGTGACGATGCACCAGTTCCTGATCGGACGGCTGGTGCAGGGCCTGGGTACGGGTGGGCAGACCGTCGCTCTCTACGTCGTGGTGGCACGGCTGTATCCGCCGCATCTGCACGGACGCATCTTCGCAGCCTTCGCCGCGGCCTGGGTCGTGCCCTCGATGATCGGGCCGTTCCTCGCCGGAGCGGTGGCCGAGTATCTCGACTGGCGTTGGGCGTTCCTCGGCGTCGCAGTCCTCACCGGCGCGGCATTCCTGATGATCGCCGTGCGGCTTCGCGGTGTGGACCTCGGCCGCGGTGAGCCGCAGGATCCGCGCGCGCTCCTCATCCGTCTGGCGCTGGCGATCGTCGTGGCGGTCCTCGTCGTCGTGATCGGATTCTCGGCCGAGGAGGATCCGGTGATCGGATGGCCGGTCGCTCTCGGGGCCGTCCTGGCGATCGGATTCGCCGTACTGCCGCTCCTGCCTCGGCGCACCCTGCGCGCGGGAACGGGACTGCCCAGCGTGGTGCTGATGCGCGGGATCGTCGCGGGAGCGTTCTTCGCCGCCGAGGCATACATCCCCTACCTGCTGATGAAGAAGTTCGATTTCAGCGCGACCTGGGCGGGCATCGCGCTGATGCTCGCCGCCCTGGCCTGGGCCGGCGCCTCGGCGCTGCAGGGAAGATTCGGCGAGCGGCTGGGCAACCACCGCATCACTCTGCTCAGCCTCAGCTCCCTCCTGATCGCGCTTCTGTGCGTGCTCGCCGCCGCGGTGCTCGATGTCTCGGCGGCTGTCGTCGTGCTGGGGTGGGCGTTCGCCGGAGGGGGGATGGGGCTGCTGTATCCGCGTCTCACCGTGCTGACTCTGGCGTACTCGGACGAGACGAATCAGGGATTCAACTCCTCCGCGCTCTCGATCTCGGATGCGACGGGATCGGCTGTCGCGATCGCACTGGCCGGGCTCGGGGTCGCATCCCTCGGGGGAGAGGCCGCCGCATTCGGCGTGGTCTTCGCCTTCTGCATCGTCCTCGCTGTGCTCGCCGTGGTCCCCGGACTCAGGCTCGGGCACGCGGCGGAGTCGCCGACGTACTGAGGCCGCCTGCGAGGGCTGCGACACCGAGGTCGAAGACCCGGTCGAGTCCGGCGGTGACATCGGCCTCTCCCGCATCGGGCAGCGCGCCGTGGCTGTCGGCATGCATGCGCTGCTGCACGAGGGTGGCGTGTCCGAGCACGAAATGCAGGAGGGCGGCACCGCGGTCGTCGGCTTCCGTCGCGCCCTGAGCGCGCAGCGCCTCCGTCAGCACCGCCTGAGCGTGCGAAGAGCCGAGCTGGAGGGCGTAGGTGCTGAGCACGAGTTCCGCGCCGTCGCGGTACGAGAACAGCGCGTCGCGGATGCCGCGTGCGGCGGCGAGGACGCCGTTGCTCCCGCGGGGGATCGAGGCCGTGATCCGGTCGGCGAGTTCGGCGAGCAGCTCCTGCTTGTTCGCGAAGTGCCAGTACAGTGCGCTGGGCTGAACGTCCAGTCGCGCGGCGATGCGGCGCATCGAGAGGTCAGCGAGCCCGACCTCGTCGAGAAGGGCGAGCGCACTCCGGGCGACGCTGTCTCGATCGTGTCGTGCCGGATTGGGCTCTGGGCTCATGCTCCGATTATAGTGAACGACGTTCAGGTGAACGGTGTTCAGGTGTGAATCGAGAGCGAGAGTCGACATGGTGTCCACGCAGCGCGCACAGGCGACGATCGCGCTGGACAGGGTCTCCGTGCAATTCGACGGCCGCCCGGTGCTGCGAGACGTCACCGTGGAGCTGAGCGCCCCGACGATCGCCGTCATCGGGGCGAACGGATCGGGGAAGTCGACGTTCGCTCGGTTGTTGAACGGTCTCGTCGCCCCGAGCAGCGGAACGGTGTCCGTGCACGGACGGGACTCGATGCGCGACCGCGCAGCGGTCCGTCGGCAGGTCGGGTTCGTGTTCACCAACCCCGATGCGCAGATCCTGATGCCGACGCCGGCGGAAGATCTGGCGCTGTCGCTACGCGGTCGGTCCCCGTTCGACACCGCCGCCCTCGTGCGGGCGACTCTGGAGGCCCACGGTCTCGGTGACCATGCGGACGTTCCTGCGTCGAGTCTGTCCGGGGGACAGAAGCAGATGCTCGCCTTGGCCTCCGTGCTCATCACCGAACCCGCGCTGATCGTGGCGGACGAGCCGACGACGCTTCTCGATCTGCGCAATGCCCGCCGCATCGGCGACCTGCTCCTCGCGCAGCAGGCGCAGGTCGTGGTGGTGACCCACGACCTCGAACTGGCCGCGCGTTGCGCGACGGCGGTGCTGTTCGATGACGGACGGGTGAGCGCCACGGGGGAGCCGGCGATCGTGATCGACGCGTATCGCCGGGCGTGCGCATGATCTCCCTGTACCTCCCCGGCACCGGCGTCCTCCATCGAGCTCCCGCCGGGGTCAAGCTCGCGATGCTGGCGATCGGCGCCCTCGTGCTCTCGCTGTATCCTCACGATCCCGTGAGTATCGCGGTGGCACTGATCGTGGTCCTCGGGCTGTACCGTGTCGACGGCCTCCCGTTCCGCGTTCCGCTGGCCGAGATCTGGCGTCTGCGCTGGATCGTCCTGGTGCTCGCCGCCGCCCTGTTGATCTTCGTCTCGCCCACAGCCGCGTGGATCAACACGGGTAGGGTCGTCGCGGTGCTCCTCCTGGCGGGTCTGCTGACCCTCACCACCCGGATGTCCGATCTGCTCGCCGTGCTGCAGCGCCTCGTGAATCCGCTTCGCCGTCTCGGACTCGATCCGCAGGCTGTGGCGCTCGCGATCTCGCTGACGCTCACGACGATCCCGGTGATCGCCGGCTTCGCCGAGCAGGTGCGGGAAGCGGAGCGGGCCCGCGGCGTGCGGCTGGGAGTCCGCAGCGTCCTGCCGCCGCTCGTTCTGGCGCTGCGCCACGCGGACGATGTGGGCGACGCTCTGGCGGCGCGGGGCATCGGCTGAGACCTAGGCCGGTACGAGGACTCCCGCTGCGGCCGACGGCGCGTTCGTCTCCTGAGATGCGAGACGGAGAGCGGTGAGGAGCAGCGCGACGGCGATGAGCGCGGTGGCGACGGACGTGCCGAGGACCAGCAGCAGCACGACGCCGAGAAGACCGCTCAGCGCGCCGGCGACCAGCCGCCGCCGCGATGCCGTCGCGTGTGGCGCGGGGTGCGACTCGAATCGGGTGAATGCGACCGCGACGAGAGCCGTGAGTGCCACAGCGGTCGCGAGCCAGAGAGGGCGGGCCGCCCACCAGTCGGTGCTGTCGAGTGCCGGCAGCACCGCTCCCGTGGTGAGGGCGTACACCGCCGTGGCGCCGGCCATCAGGAGGAGGACGGGCATGTGCCACAGGTAGATCGTCATGGTGCGGACGGTCACGAAGTCGGTGAACGCGGCGACGCTCCGCCGGCGACTGAACCGCTCGAGGCGTCCGCGGTGCAGCGAGAGCAGACTCGTGTGGGCGACGCCCACGAGGAGCAGCGCTGCGGTGGGCGGGTTGATGTTCGCGATGAGGTCGGGGGAGTACACCCCTGTTGCGAACGTCACGACGAGCAGGAGAAGCGCGGCGACGCCCGCGGATGCGCGGACCCGCCTGCTGAGCCTGTCGATCCGTCCGTCGGCGAGGAAGAAGCCGAGCTGCTGCAGTGCCATCCAGACGAAGGCGAGGTTCAGGAATCCGAGCCCCTCGAGGCCGGTCGCTGCGCGCAGCACGTCGACCGCGAGCGCCGCGAGGGCGAGGATCCCGATGGTGCGGTACGGCGCTCGCTCGTGCGCAGCGGCGAGCAGGGGGAGCAGCGCCTGGCAGAGCAGGAAGACACCCAGGAACCACAGCGGCTGCCCGTAGCGGAACCCCGCGGTCGCGATGAGCTCGGCCGGGACGCCGAAGACGGTGAGCAGCGCCAGGCCGACCCCGACGATCGCGATCGTGAAGACCGCGGGCCGCAGCAGTCGATGCACACGACCCGCGACGAACCCGACCGCCGTGCCGCCGCGCTGCTGCATCCGTCGGTACGCGAGGAGCCCGGAGAATCCTCCGATCACGAAGAACAGCGGCATGACCTGGAGGAGCCAGCTGAGCGGTGCGATCCATCCGGTGCCGTCGCTGGCGTTGTCGAAGACAGGACCGGCGTCGGTGACGGTGACGCCGACCATGATCGCGTGCAGGAGCACGACGCCCAGGACGCACAGCGCCCGGAGGAAGTCGATCCCGGTGTCCCTGGATGCGCGACGGGGCGCTGCCGGAGCGGCGGTGTGCGACGCCTGGACGATGGCCATGGTTCCTCCTCGGGATCGGTGTCCCAGGAGACTATGGACGCGGTGGCGGCGGAGACATCACCCTCGGGTGCCGTTCCGACCCCCTACGACGGGGTGAGTCAGGACGAGGGCTCGACCAGTCCGGTGTCGTAGGCGAGGATCACGGCGTGTACGCGATCGCGCAGGTTCAGCTTCGCGAGCACCTTCCCGACGTGCGTCTTCACCGTCTGCTCGGCGATGAAGAGATCGGCGGCGATCTCGGTGTTGGACCTGCCCTTGCCGATCAGGATGAGCACCTCGCGTTCGCGATCGGTGAGTTCGGCGAGGGCGGTCGCCGAACGCGGCGCGCGCGGCCGGCGACCGGCGAACTGCTCGATCATGCGTCGTGTCACGCTGGGGGCGAGGAGCGCATCCCCGCCCGCGACGACCCGCACGGCGTGCACGAGTTCCTCGGGCAATGCGTCCTTCAGCAGGAATCCGCTGGCACCGGCCTCGAGGGCGTCGTACACGTAGTCGTCGATGTCGAACGTCGTGAGCATCAGGATCCGTGGCACATGTGCGGCGGGGTAGGACGGACCGAGGATCCGACGCGTCGCCTCGATGCCGTCGAGTTCCGGCATCCGCACATCCATCAGGATCACGTCGGGGTCGAGACGTGCGGACAGGGCGACGGCCTCGGCGCCGTTCGCCGCCTGTCCGGTGACACGGATGCCGTCATGCGCGTCGAGGAGCGCGGCGAACCCCGCTCTCACCATCGCCTGGTCATCGGCGATGAGCACGGTGATCGTCACGGGTTCTCCTTGTCGAACGGGGCGGATGCAGGCGTGGCGGAGGGGGCCGGATCGAGAGGGAGCACGGCATCGACTTCCCAACCGCCGTCGTCTGCGGGGCTCGCGGAGAGGCTTCCTCCGAGGATCTCCGCGCGCTCGCGCATCCCCCGCAGACCGTAGCCGCCGCCATGCCCTTCAGAGCTGCGCGGCGGTGCGGCGTTGTGCACGCGGATGCGGATGCTGCGGGCCTCGGCGTGCAGCCGCACGCCGATCCGGGCACCCGGTGCGTGCCGCACGGCATTGCTCAGGGCTTCCTGGACGATGCGGAACGCGGCGATCTGCACCGCGGGGGAGGCCGAGGCGGCGGCATCGCCGCCCTCGATCGCGAGGCCGACCTCGACGCCGGCGCGGCGGATGCTGTCGACGAGAGCGGGGATGTCGGCGATGCCCTGCTGAGGTGCCAGTTCGGCGGTCTGATCCTCGGTGCGGAGAACACCGAGCATGCGCCGCATCTCGGTGAGCGAGCCACGCGCGGTCGCGGCGATGTCGTCGAACTCGGCGGTCGCCGCATCGCTGAGTTCAGGGATCCGGTACCGCGCCGTCGACGCCTGGACCTGGATCACCGACATGCTGTGCGCGACGACATCGTGCAACTCCCTGGCGATCCGGGTGCGTTCCTCGACGAGCGCTCGTCTGGCCTCTTCGAGCGCGCTGTGCTCCTTCTCGCGCGTCAGCTCGGCCGCGACCCTGACGCGGCCGGCGACCAGGGCCGCGATGAGGAACATGGCAGATGCGACCGCGGTCGTCACGATGAGATCGGCCGTGGCGCTGGCGGACGACTCGGGAAGGGCCACCATGTCGGTCCGGAGCACGGGGGCGAGGAGGGAGACGATCGCCCCGAGGAGGAGAGCGAACGCGCCGAGCCGCGCACCATGCAGGAAGGTGACCACGCCGACGAAGAGCACGAAGACGAGAAGCGCGGGGACGGACCACGGCCAGGGGGACTGGATCGCCAGATCCGACACGACGGTGAGGGGCAGGGTGAGAGCGCCGGCCGTGAAGAGGGCGATCGCCCAGGCCGGGCGGGTGATCGCGAGCAGCGGGGAGGCGCACAGCGCGGCACCGAGGATGAACGACAGCGCCAGTGGTGTCCCGTACAGAGCGGTCTGGAGGGAGACGAGGACGGCGTACAGCGCCACGACCGCCGCGCACAGTGCCACGAAGGCGGCGGCGCGACGGCTGATCCGTTGGCGGCGCGGTGTGCGCTCTCGTCGGCGTGCCATGACTGTCATCCTGCCAGCTGCGGGGCCGGCTCGCGGCGGCGACGGGCCGCGGCGATCCGGTCGATCACGAAGCCGATCACGAGGGCGACGACGATGCCGAGCCCGGCGCTGAGCAGCGGCTGATCCTTGATCCAGGCGCCGGCGAGCAATCCGATCGCGAGGCTGAAGATGCTCCAGCTGAGGCCGGCGATCAGACTCAGCGGGAGGAAACGCCGCCAGGGGAACCCGAGTGCACCGGCGGACATGTTGACTGCGACACGTCCGACGGGGATGTAGCGGGCACCGAGGATGAGCGTCGCGCTGCGCTGATCGAGTGCGCGCTGGGCGTACCCGAACGCCGCAGCGACACGGGGGCGTCGCATCCACGCGAAGCGTGTGGTGCCGAGCCCCCGGCCGATCACGAAGGCGATGTTGTCGCCGATGGCGGCGCCGATCGCCGCGACGGCACCCAGGAGCAGCAGGTTGCCTTCCCCGGTGGATGCGGCCACGGCCGCCGCGGCGACGAGCACGGTCTCGCTCGGTACCGGCGGGAAGAAGCCGTCGATGACGGTGACGGCGAAGAGGACCAGATACAGCCAGGGCGATGCGGTGGCCTGCATGATGAGGTCGTTGAGGATGTCCACTCGAGCACGTTATGCGGGGGGTTGCGGCGCCGGCATCCCTCTGGGGTATCGCAGGCCTCACTCTCCGGGCTGATCTTGCTGACCGCGGCTCCCGGTCAGGCCGCTTATACTGGGAGGCTGGCCGATCGGCCGAACAACCTCCCTGAAAGAACGGACGTCCGCTGTGCTTGCCGTGCACGACCTCGAGATCCGCGTTGGCGCGCGCCTGCTGATGGAGAACGTCTCGTTCCGCGTCGCCGACGGAGACAAGATCGGACTCGTCGGTCGCAACGGGGCCGGGAAGACCACGCTCACCAAGGTGCTCGCCGGTGACGTGCTGCCCTCCGGCGGCAGCGTGATCCGTTCGGGCGAGCTCGGTTATCTGCCGCAGGACCCCCGCTCCGGCAACCCGGAGGACCTCGCGCGCACGCGCATCCTGGATGCCAGAGGGCTCGGCCAGCTGAACCTCGGGATGACCGAGGCGGCTCTCGCGATGGGGTCCGACGATCCCGCCATCGCGGACAAGGCGATGAAGCGCTACGCCCGCCTCACCGAGCAGTTCGAAGCGCAGGGAGGCTATGCGGCCGAGGCGGAGGCGGCGTCGATCGCCAACAACCTCTCGCTGCCCGACCGTATCCTCGACCAGCCGCTGTCGACCCTGTCCGGTGGCCAGCGTCGTCGTATCGAGCTCGCGCGCATCCTCTTCTCCGATGCCCAGACGATGATCCTCGACGAGCCGACCAACCACCTCGACGCCGACAGTGTCGTGTGGCTGCGCGAGTTCCTCAAGGGTTACAAGGGCGGGCTGATCGTGATCAGCCACGACGTCGAGCTCGTCGGCGAGACCGTGAACCGCGTGTTCTATCTCGACGCGAACCGCCAGATCATCGACACCTACAACATGAACTGGAAGAACTACCTGCGTCAGCGGGTGGCCGATGAGGAGCGCCGCAAGAAGGAACGCGCGAACGCCGAGAAGAAGGCGACGACGCTGCAGCTGCAGGCGGCACGCTTCGGAGCGAAGGCCTCGAAGGCTGCCGCTGCGCATCAGATGATCGCGCGCGCCGAGAAGCTGCTCGCAGGACTCGACGAGGTCCGCCAGGAGGACCGGGTCGCCAAACTGCGCTTCCCGAAGCCTGCCCCCTGCGGCAAGACGCCGATGATGGCGAGCGGACTGTCGAAGTCGTACGGCTCGCTCGAGATCTTCACCGATGTCGATCTCGCGATCGACCGCGGGTCCAAGGTGGTCGTCCTCGGCCTCAACGGTGCGGGCAAGACCACGCTGCTGCGGATGCTCGCGGGCGTCGACCAGCCCGACACGGGGCAGCTCGAACCCGGCCACGGCCTCAAGGTCGGCTACTACGCCCAGGAGCACGAGAACCTCGACGTCAGCCGCTCGGTGCTCGAGAACATGGTCTCTGCCGCACCGCACATCACCGAGACCGAGGCGCGCAAGGTGCTCGGCTCTTTCCTGTTCACGGGCGATGACGTCCTCAAACCCGCCGGGGTGCTCTCCGGTGGCGAGAAGACACGTCTGTCGCTCGCGACGCTCGTCGTGTCGTCCGCGAACCTGCTCCTGCTCGACGAGCCGACCAACAACCTCGATCCCGCGTCACGCGAGGAGATCCTCGGGGCGCTCGCGCACTACGAAGGCGCCGTCGTCCTCGTGTCGCACGACCCGGGAGCGGTGCAGTCGCTCAACCCGGAGCGCGTTCTGATCCTCCCGGATGGCGTCGAGGACATCTGGAGCCAGGAGTACCAGGACCTCATCGAGCTCGCCTAGCAGCGTTGCATCCCGTGTCGGCGGCCCGGGATACGGTGACGAGCATGGATCTGGGACGCATCCGAGCCGTGTGCTGGGACTGGAACGGCACGCTGCTCGACGACGCGGAGATCTGCCGTCAGGTGATGAACTCCGTGCTCGAGGAGCAGGGCCTCTCTCCTCTCGTCGATGGGCAGTCGTACCGGTCGGTCTTCCGATTCCCCATCCGCGACTTCTACCGCTCCGTCGGACTCGATGACGACCGGTTCGTGTCGGCGGCCTCGGTGTATCTCGCACTGCTCGCGACGCGGGTGGGCGAAGCGCGGCTCCACGACGGCGCCCGCACCACGCTCGCGGCGCTCCGTGCGCGCGGCGTCCGACAGATTCTCGCCTCGGCGACGCTTCCGGACGCTCTCGCGGGGCAGATGGCGCCGTACGGGCTGGACGACGCGTTCGAGGAGGTGCTGTCGATCGACGACCCCTACCGTGCATCCAAGCACGATGTCATCGCGCGGTGGCTGTCGAGGTCCGGGCTGGCGGCGCGTGACGTGCTCGTCATCGGCGACACCAATCACGATCGAGAGATCGCCGACGATCTCGGCACGCCGTTCGTGCACTTCGATGGAGGGCATCAGGCGTGGTCGGGCGAGACCCTCCGGATCACGGCGCTCGGTGAAGTGGTCGAGCTGCTTGCACCTCGGCAGAGCCCTGCCCATCTGGCGGACCTCGCCTGAGTGGTCCGCGCCCACGTCGGAGACCCTGTGGCACTATCGGAGGATGGTGGCCGAGTGGACGCTCCCCGTGTCGGAGATGAATGTCTGGCTGCGTGCGCAGCCCTCACTCACCGGGATCGCGCCACCGCTCGACCTCGCGGGACTCCCCGATGAACCGGTTCCGCTGTTCGTCGGCTGGCTCGGGCAGGCAGCCGCCGAGGGCGTCCCCGAACCGCATGCGGCAACCCTGGCGACCATCGGGGAGGACGACGTACCGGATGCTCGGACCCTGATCCTCAAGGACGTCGGTCAGCGCGGCTGGGCGTTCGCCGGACCACGGTCATCCCGGAAGGGCGCCCAGCTGGCCGCACGCCCATCGGCGGCGCTGAACTTCTGGTGGCCGGCGCTCATGCGGGCGGTCAGAGTCCGCGGGCTGGTCCGCGAGGCCTCGGTGGAGGAGAGCGCCGCAGACCTCGCCGCGCGATCCGTCGCGGCCCGCGACGGAATCGGGCCAGGGGAATGGGTGCTCTGGAGGATCATCCCGACGCGCGTCGAGTTCTGGCAGGGATCCGCTGACCGCGATCACACGCGGATCGTCTACGAGCGCGCGAACAGCGGGTGGACGCGCACGGTCACCACGAAGGAGCGAGGATGAGCGGGTATCAGGTGGTCGAGATCGGGTCGCTCGACGAATGGCGGGAGCACCACGGAGGATTCGATGCGGCGCGCTCGCGTGACGGTCGTCGGGTCGTCGACCACGAGCTGACCATGCAGTACATCGGGATGACGGCGAACGCGCTGGAGCCCGGCGAAGAGGCCGGATACTGGCACGTGCACCGGAAAGTCGAAGAGGTGTACGTGTTCCTCGGCGGGCGCGGCCAGATGGGCCTCGACGACGACGTGGTCGAGGTCGGTCCGGGGACGGTTATCCGCGTGGGACAGGGCGTCGCGCGCACCTGGCGTGCGCGACCGGACAGCGAGGGGGAACTGCGTTGGCTCTGTCTTCGTGCGGGCGGGGAGGAGCTGCCGCATCTTCCCGATGACAGCTCACGTCTGCCGGAGCGTCCGATGCCGTGGCAGGACTGATCGTCCGCCCAGCGCTCAGCGCACGTCGAGCAGCTCGTCCTCGACGTCGGCGTCGTGATCCTTGCGGCGGGGTTTCCGGATGGGAGCGGGGATGCCTTCGACTTCTTCTCGATGCTTCACGATCTCGGTGCGGATGATGTATCCGATGAAGATGAAGCCCATGAGGGCGAAGAGGATCCACTGGATGGCGTATGACAGGTGAGGTCCCGGATCGTCGGTGGGGGAGTCGAAGCCGCCCAGCGCACCGTCACCGGCGGGCTCCTCCGTCATCACCCGCCCGTAGGCGCCGGTGATCACATCGCCGCCGACCGTCTGGGCGATCGAGGGCAGATGGATGGTCGGGACCTGCCCGTCCGGTGCGCCGCGCCCCGAGGCGGGCAGCTGTTCGCCGGGGCGCAGACGCACCGTCACCTCGACCTCGCCCGACGGCGGAGCCGGCACCGAATCCGGGGCATCGCCGTCGCCCGGGGGCACCCAGCCCCGATCGACGATGAAGACGCGGCCGTCGACGTCACGGAACGGCACCAGCACCTCGAAGGCGCTCGTCCCCCCATGCGGGCGGTTCCGCACCAGCAGCTGCTCGTCGGGGAGGTACTCGCCCTGCAGGATCACCGGATGCCATTCATCGGACGGGTCGAGCATGCCGTCCTCGCCGATGATGTCGGCCAGCGGCACGGCGTCGGCGTCGTAGTTCTGCTCGACCAGCTCGATCTGCGCGGCCCTGGTCTCATTGCGCTCGAACTGCCAGTTCGAGAGGAAGACGCACGCGACAGCGAAGCCGATCGCGATGAGCACGTAGACGGTCCACCGGGTCAGACGTCCGCTCATGCGGGGACTCCATCGCGGACCGTGACCGGGAAGTCACGCGCTGCCAGGTAGTCGCGGAGGAACTCCACGTGCTCGTCGCACGCCAGCCAGATCTTCTCGCGATCGGCGGCGTGGATGCGCGGGTTGCGCCACACGACTTGTCTGGTCGCCGCGCTCCGGCAGCCGGCGCGCGAGCATACGAGGTCTGTCATCGGTCTTTCGGGCCTTCGTGGATCGTGAACACCGGGGGAATCGTCGTGTCGGTCTCGATCGGCGCGGGTCCAGGGGCGTCCAGTTCCTGCACGGGGGACTCGGCACCGGTCTCGGTGCTGTCGCTGCCCGCATTGGCGAAGACCACGGCGATGTAGGGAAGCACCGCAGCCGAGATTCCGAAGACCCACGTGTACCACCCGTAAGGCTGGACCAGCACCATCAGAGCGAAGCACACGATGCGGATCGTCATGGTCAGGGCATAACGGCGCACACGGTGGTCAGCCTCATCCCGCGGAGACTGCGGCAGTGAGGTGACGGCCGGGACTTGACGCGCGTTCTTCACGATGTCTCAAGCCTACGCCGGTGCAGGCCTCCCGGCGTGCCGTTCCTCCGGCTGCTCAGCTCGAGAGGAGGAACGGCAGGCTGAACGCGCCCACGAACAGGAAGCTGATGATGGTGGCCACGAGCGTGAAGGCGCTGATCGCGATCACGACGTACCCGAGGATCAGGCCGGTGATGGCGAGCCCTCGCCCTCCGACCCCGGGGTCGCGCTTGATCTGTCCGAGCGCCAGGTGGCCCGTGATGACGGCGGCGATCGAGGCGAGGACGGGGATGAGCGCCCAGAACAGGACGGCTCCGGCGATGCCGCAGACCAGTGCCGTGACGGCGAGTCCGCTCGTGGGACGCGGGGCGAATACGGGAGGGGACGCCACGCCGTACGGGGCATATCCCGGCTGCGCGGGTGGGAAGCCGGGCGGTGCCTGTCCCGGGGGCGCATATGCCGGTGGGGCGCCGGGGTAGCTCTGCATCGGCTGCGGGACGGGCTGCACCGGGTATGCCGGGAGTGCGGGGGTGGCCGCAGGGGCGCCGGGAGCAGACGGGGGTGGTGCGTACGGCGGCTCGCCACTCGGAGACGGACTGTGGTTTTCGCTCACGATGAAGCCTTTCGTCTGGACCAGATTCCCAGCACCGTTCCCTGCCTGTCAAACACGGAACGACGGTCGCCGGAGGCATCGTCGGTAGGATCGATGACGGCTCGGAAACCACGAGTCACCGGCCCCGAGCAGGAGTGTCCCATGAGCGCTGAGCGCGTCGTCCTCGTCACCGGCGGAAACCGCGGTATCGGCCGTGCGATCGCGGAGCGCTTCGTGCGTGACGGCTATCGCGTCGCCGTCACCGCCCGCAGCGGAGAGGGGCCGGAGGGCACGCTGACGGTCCGCGCCGATGTCACGGATGCCGCCGCGCTGGATGCCGCCTTCACCGAGGTCGAGCAGCAGCTCGGGCCGGTGGAGATCGTCGTCGCGAACGCCGGCATCACGAAGGACACGCTGCTGCTGCGCATGAGCGAGGACGACTTCGACAGCGTGGTGGCGACGAACCTCGGCGGCACGTTCCGTGTCGTCAAGCGCGCCTCCAAGGGCATGCTCCGTGCACGCTTCGGCCGCATCATCCTGATCTCCAGCGTCGTCGGTCTGTACGGTTCCGCGGGCCAGGTGAACTACTCGGCCTCGAAGAGCGCGCTGGTGGGCTTCGCCCGTTCGATCACTCGCGAGCTCGGAGCTCGCGGCATCACGGCGAACGTCGTCGCCCCCGGCTTCATCGAGACCGACATGACGGCGGAGCTCCCCGAAGAGACCCAGAAGCAGTACAAGGCGAGCATCCCCGCCGCACGTTTCGCCACGCCCGACGAGGTCGCCGGTGTCGTGACCTGGCTCGCGGGCGACGATGCCGGCTACATCTCGGGTGCGGTCATCCCCGTCGACGGCGGTCTCGGGATGGGACACTGACCCCGAGACGCGGTTTCACCGCGTGATCGCCGCGTCGACGAGGGCGGCCAGTCGCTCCGGGACGGAGAACTGAGGCCAGTGGCCGGAGCCGATCCTGACGACCTCCGCATCGCGGATCGCTCGATACTCGTCGGCGTAGGCGCCCCACTGATCGATCATCCCCTCGAAGGTCTGCTGATCGAGGCCGCCCATCAACAGGGTCACCGGAACCCGGTGCCGTGCCGGATTCTCGAGCGCGATGCCGTCGGTCGGGACACGCGCAGGGACGCTGCGGGTGAGCGGTGCCGTGCGCGCTCGCGTCGCGTCGTCGAGATCGCTCACGTCTTCGTCCGGGAAGAAGTCCCACCCCGGGAACGGCACGACCCCGTCGACGATGTCGAACTCGCTGATGCCGTTTCCGGGAGGCGGCGGCACGGTGTCGACGAAGATGACGCGGCTCACCCGCTCGGGGCGTGCATCCGCGACGCCCCAGGCGACGTTCCCGCCGCCGCTGTGCCCGACCACGACGACGTCTCCTGAGACGGCGTCGACCGCGGCCGTGGCCGTGGCGACCCAGTCGGCGATGCCGATCTCCGACGAGACCGACGCCGGCTGACCGAATCCGGGGAGTGTGAGGGGATGCACGCGATGTCCGGCCGCTTCGAGCCCGGGGATCACGTCTTCCCAGCTGGAGGCGTCGAGCCAGAGTCCCGGGATGAGGATGATGTCCATGAGCCGACGCTAGCGGTGACCGTGGACATTCTCCACGGGTCTTCCTACGGCAGCAGAGCGATGACCTCGGACAGGTCCTGCGGGCCGATGACGAGACTGGCGGCGGCTCGTACCGCCGGCTTCGCATTGAACGCGAGGCCGAGGCCCGCGACCGCCATCATCGGCAGATCGTTCGCGCCGTCGCCGATCGCGATGGTCGCGTGCGGCGCGACGCCGAGCTCGACGGCCCACTCCTGCAGCGAGGTCGCCTTCGCCGCCGCGTCGACGATGTCGCCGTCGACGCGCCCCGAGAGCTCGCCACCCACGACCTCGAGGCGGTTCGCGCGCCAACGATCGACGCCGAGTCCGGGGGCGACGCCGTCGAGGATCTCGTGGAAGCCGCCGGAGACGACGCCGACGACACCGCCGCGGTCGTGGATCGCCGCGGTGAGCTCCTGCACTCCGGGGGTCGGCTCGATCCGCGCGCGCACGCGCTCGAACGCCTCGACGGGCACTCCCTCGAGGGCTGCGACCCGCGAGCGCAGGCTCGCGGCGAAGTCGAGCTCGCCGCGCATCGCCGCCTCCGTCGTCGCCTGCACCTCGGGACGGCGCCCCGCCTCGTCGGCGAGCAGCTCGATCACCTCGTTGCGGATGAGGGTGGAATCGGCATCGAGGACGACGAGGAAGCGCGTGGCGGTCACACCGTCGAGCCTAGCGATCCGGCGCACGCCCGCCGTGCCACGTGACGCGCTCAGCGCTCGATGAAGACGCCCTTGCCTACGACGGTGATCCCGGACTCGGTCACGGTGAAGCCCCGTTCCAGGTCGCGTTCGCGGTCGACGCCGACGGTCGCGCCGTCGGCCAGCACGACGTTCTTGTCGAGGATCGCGCGATGCACGCGCGCGCCCTGACCCACGTGGACATGATCGAACACGACCGAGTCGGTGATGGTCGAACCGCCTCCGGCGAGCGTCCACGGTCCGACCACGCTGCGCTCCAGGTGCGTGCCGGAGAGCACGGAACCGAGCGAGACGATCGAATCGATGGCGTTGCCGATCCGACCGACCGAGTCGCGGACGAACTTCGCGGGCGGGGAGTTGACCGCCTGCGAATGGATCGGCCACTCCATGTTGTAGAGGTTGAAGATCGGCAGTGTCGAGATCAGGTCGCGGTGCGCGTCGTAGAAGGAGTCGATCGTCCCCACGTCACGCCAGTACGACCGGTCGCGCGGGGAGGACCCGGGGACCTCGTTCTGCTTCATGTCGTAGTAGCCCGCCTCGCCGCGCTCGACGAAGTAGGGAACGATGTCGCCGCCCATGTCGTGCCCGGACACCGGCGACTCCCCGTCGGCCTCGACAGCGGCGATCAGCGCGTCCGCGTCGAAGATGTAGTTGCCCATCGAGGCGAGAACCTCGTGGGGCGAGTCCTCGAGCCCGGCGATGTCGGTCGGCTTCTCCAGGAACTGCTTGATCCGTCCGGATTCCGCATCGGCGTCGATCACCCCGAACTGCGAGGCCAGGGCGAGCGGCTGGCGGATCCCGGCGACCGTCGCCTTCGCGCCGGACTCGATGTGCGCTTCGAGCATCTGACGGAAGTCCATCCGGTAGACGTGGTCGGCGCCGATCACGACGACGATGTCGGGCTTCTCGTCGTTGATGAGGTTCATGCTCTGCAGGATCGCGTCTGCCGAGCCGGAGAACCACCGCTTGCCCAGACGCTGCTGCGCGGGCACGGAGGTCACGTACGAGTCCAGGAGGGCGGACATGCGCCAGGTCTGCGAGATGTGTCGATCGAGGCTGTGCGACTTGTACTGCGTGAGCACCACGATCTGGCGCAGCCCGGAGTTGATGAGGTTGGAGATCGCGAAATCGATGAGTCTGTACTGTCCGCCGAACGGCACTGCCGGTTTCGCCCTGTCGGCCGTGAGAGGCATGAGTCGCTTGCCCTCGCCGCCGGCGAGGATGATCCCGAAGACCTTCTTTGGAGCGGACATGGCTCCACCATAGATGCCTTCGTCCTCGCTGTACTAGCGTTCAGACATGCGAGTTGAAATGATCACGAAGGAGTATCCGCCGGAGGTGTACGGCGGTGCCGGCGTGCACGTCGCCGAGCTCGTCGCAGCCCTCAGGGAGCACGTCGACGTGCGGGTCCGCGCGTTCGGATCGCCTCGCGACGAGGCTGACACGTTCGCCTATCGCGCCCCTTCCGAGCTGGCAGGAGCGAACGCGGCATTGCAGACGCTGGGCACGGATCTCGAGATCGTCTCGGCCATCGCCGAGGCCGATGTCGTGCACAGCCACACCTGGTACGCGAACTTCGCCGGCCACCTCGCCTCGCAGCTGCACGGCATCCCGCACGTGCTCACCGCGCACAGCCTCGAGCCGCTTCGCCCCTGGAAAGCGGAGCAGCTCGGGGGAGGGTATGCGATCTCGAGCGGCATCGAGCGGCTCGCATACGAGAACGCGGCGGCAGTGATCGCGGTGAGCGCCGGGATGCGGGCCGACATCCTGCGCAGCTACCCGCAGGTCGATCCGGACAGGGTGCGCGTGATCCACAACGGCATCGACGTCGAGCGCTGGCGCCCCGTGCAGGATGCGGCCTTCGTGCAGTCGATAGGTATGGACCCGGCACGTCCCTCCGTCGTGTTCGTCGGACGCATCACCAGGCAGAAGGGGCTGCCGTATCTGCTGCAGGCGGCACGACTGCTCCCGCCGGAGGTGCAGCTCGTGCTGTGTGCCGGAGCACCGGACACGCCGGAGATCATGGCCGAGGTGCAGGAGGGCGTACGGCTGCTCCAGCAGAGCCGGGACGGCGTGATCTGGATCGAGCGGATGCTGCCGCGTGATGAACTGTCGGCGATCCTCACGGCGGCGACGACCTTCGTGTGCCCGTCGATCTACGAGCCGCTGGGCATCGTGAACCTCGAGGCGATGGCATGCGGAGCGGCTGTCGTCGGAACCGCGACCGGCGGGATCCCGGAGGTCGTCGCCGACGGGATCACCGGACGTCTCGTGCCGATCGAGCAACTGCAGGACGGCACCGGCACGCCCGTCGACCCGGAGCGCTACGTGGATGACCTCGCCGCGGTGCTCACCGAGGTGGCCATGGATCCGGAACGGGCGCGCGCCTACGGTGAGGCCGGACGCGAACGCGCACGCGACGAGTTCAGTTGGGCGGCGATCGCCGAGACGACGCGCGCGCTCTACGCGGAGCTGACCGCCTGAGCCGATAGGCTGGGAGCATGCCGAGTGCTCTGGAATTCACCGACGTCGTCGTGCGCCGTGAGGGGCGCAACATCCTCGATCACGTGTCCTGGGGGGTCGATGACGACCAGCGATGGGTGATCCTCGGCCCGAACGGCGCGGGCAAGACGACACTCCTGCAGCTCGCGGACACGCTCATGCACCCGACCTCGGGGACGGTGACCGTGCTGGGGGAGACCCTGGGGCGCACCGACGTGTTCGAGGTGCGCCCGCGCATCGGCTTCGCCTCCTCGGCGATGGCCAAGCGCGTCCCCCGCGACGAGACGGTCCTCAACACCGTGCTGACCGCCGCCTACTCCGTTCTCGGACGCTGGAACGAGAACTACGAGGACATCGACGAGCGCCGCGCGCTCCGGGTTCTCGGCGACTGGCGCCTCGACCACCTGGCCGACCGCACTTTCGGAACGCTCAGCGACGGCGAGCAGAAGCGGGTCCAGATCGCGCGAGCCGTGATGACCGACCCGGAGCTCCTGCTGCTCGATGAGCCGACGGCCTCGCTCGACCTCGGCTCCCGTGAGGAGCTGCTCGCGCTCCTCAGCGGGTACGCGTCCTCGCCGACCACCCCGGCCATGCTGATGGTCACGCACCACGTCGAAGAGATCCCCGTGGGGTTCACTCACGTCATGCTGATCCGTGACGGTGCCGTCGTCGCTGCAGGCCCGATCGCCGAGACGCTCACAGCCGAGACGCTCACCGACACGTTCGGCATGCCGATCGTGCTCAGCAGCGAAGACGGCCGCTACGCCGCCCGCGCAGCAGCCTGACCAGCGTCTGATAGAATCGATCCTTGGTGCTCACTGCACCGCAGACTTCCCTCGTCCCTGGCACAATCCAGGGCAGCAACTAAGGAATCCCATGAAGACTGACATTCACCCCGAGTACAAGGCAGTCGTGTTCCGCGACCTCGGCTCGGGCGAGACGTTCCTCACCCGTTCGACCGTGACCGGCGACAAGACCATCGAACTGGACGGCGTGGAGTACCCCGTCATCGACGTCGAGATCTCGTCGGCTTCGCACCCGTTCTACACGGGCAAGCAGCGCATCATGGACTCGGCCGGCCGCGTCGAGAAGTTCAACCAGCGCTTCAAGGGCTTCGGCGGCTCGTCCAAGTAACGACTGCCATCGACGAAGGCCCCACGCTCCGCGGAGCGTGGGGCCTTCGTCGTACCCGGCGCTGCGTTTCGTGACGGGCGCTATGCCGATGCCTCAGATCTCGAGCCGGATCCGGCCGTCGTCGATCGCGTCCGGAGGATCGCCGGGTGATGGCGACGGCGCGGTCCGTTGCGTCTGACGGTCGCGCTCCATACCCGCGTCGTGCGCGGTCGGCGACCAGACGGCATCGAACGCGCCGCCGAGTCCAGCACCGCCGGTCTCGTACTTCTTCTCGATGGGGACCTTCGAGAACCCGAAGGCGATCATGACGATCGCGGCGGAGACGAGGAGCAGGAGCACACCGACCGTCACGATCACACCCACGCCCTCTTCCATGCCCTCCAGGGTAGGCGGCGGGTGGGCCGAGGGCATCCTCCTTTCGGGGGATCCTCTCAGCGGACGCGACGTCCGTGCGCCAGATCGATCAGACGCGAGAGCACCGGTCCCGAGCGCAGCCCGTTGTGCTCGTGCTCGCTCGTCTGCCAGAGCTGCACGCCCGGGAGGAGCTTCGCGGTCTCGAGCGAGAACTCGTAGGGCACGTACACGTCGTTCACGTAGACCGCCGCCGCGCCGGTCGCTCCCGACGCGGCGATCGCTGCCGCATCGTAGATCTGCGGCCACTCGAACTCGGCGAGGGCGAGGGCGACGTCGCGCCAGGGGCGGAAGGCCGGCACGGTCTCGGTCCAGTCGCGCCGGATGTGCTCGCCGGTGAAGAGCGTGGGGTCCTCGCGGAAATCGGTCGGCTCCGTGCGCTCGGCGGACCACCGGGTGGCATGCCCGTCGGCGTAGCTGGACTCGTGGAAGGCGAAGTACAGCGGGTTCCGACCGTCGAAAGGCATCGCGTGCATCAGGTCGTAGCGGAAGGCATTCGAGGAGGGATCACGCTCCAGGAGGGACCACACGGCCTGCCAGCCGTCGTCGGTGCCGAGGGCCGAGCCCATCGATCGCAACCGTGAGCGCGAGACGATCTCGCCGTCGGGAAGGACGATGTCGCCGGCATCCGCGAGATCGACCAGGCGCCGCATCGCGTCCCGGTGCTCAGGGAAGCGCCGGTAGTACCGCTCGGAGGCCGAGCGCATCTTGTCGTAGCAGAGCGCGTAGACGTCGTCGGGGTGGCGTCCGACGGCGCTCAGGCCGCCCGTGATGAACACGTCCTCGAGAGATGCCGCATCGGTCGTCAGATAGGCCAGGGTCGTGAAACCGCCGAACGACTGTCCGAGGACGCTCCAGGTGGCGGCGCCCAGGTGCTCGCGCATCGCCTCGCAGTCGCGCACGATCGCATCAGCGCGCAGATGGGTCAGGTGCTCGGCCACGGCCTCGGTCCCGCGTGCGAGATCCTGATCGCCGACCGGCGTGGAGAGCCCGGTGCCGCGCTGGTCGAGGAGCACCAGGCGATAGTGCGCGAGTGCCTCATCCAGCCAGGCCGGTGACGTCGACGAGTGGAACGGGCGCGGAGCCTCATGCCCGGGACCGCCCTGCAGGAAGACCAGGTAGGGGAGCGACTCCCCACCTTCGCGGGTGACGACGCGCGCGAAGATGTCGATCGTGCGGGTGTCGGACGGGTCGCCCCAGACCAGAGGGACGGTGAGCGTGTGCTCTTCGACGGTGAGATCCAGCAGCTGACGGATGACGGTGCTCATGTTCACATCACATTTCCGATGTAGGAGTACTTGACGAAGACCTCCGAGGCGATGCCCGACTCCTCGAGCACACCCTGCACGGCGGTCATCATGTAGTTGGAATCCCAGCCCATGTAGAGGAAGTGGGACTCGTCGAGTTCATCCCACTGCCCCTTCCAGGCCATGTCCTGGTAGATCGGTCCGCCGTGGGTGGCGCAATAGGCGAGCGCCGCCGCACGCGTATCGGTCCACGCACGTCGGAACACCCGGTTGAAGAGGTATTTGACATCCGGGACCTCCCAGCGCTCACCGCGGTACTCGACGTAGTCGAACTCCCGCTCCCATCCGGTCGGCCATCCGCGCCGGCGGACGGCGTCCAGGATCGGCGTCAGGCCGTCGTCGTCGATCTCGGGCAGCGCGGGGCGGGCCCAGATGCGGATCAGGTCGGACGTGAGCGCGACGGTGCGCTGCGTGATCGCGGCCGTGTTCCAGGTGGGGACCGCGGCAAGGTCACGCGTGGCCGGAACGGCACTGCGGGCGTATGCCTCAGACCGTTTGACGGGGAACGACGCCCCGAACACACGCTCGGTCAGCGCCTCTTCCAGCAGGGTCAGGTTGCCGAGGGTCGGAGCGAGGGCGCGGTGACTGTTCTGCTCGTCCTCGGAGTAGTCGACCCATGCCCGCTCCCCGTCACCCGACCACGCGTCGCCGGGCACGACGGGGACGATGTGCTCGATGTCGAAGGAGTCGAGGTCGTCCACGCCTTCCAGGCGTCCGAGGACGTAGGCGGGATGGGGGAGCTCGCTGTACTTCAGCACGGCGCTCACGCGCTCATCCGACGGCGTGATCCGGGCGAAGGCGCGGGCGAGCGCATCGTGACCGTCGCGGCGTGCACGGCAGAGTCGCGCGATGAGTCGCTCGGCCGGCAGATTCACCAGCGCACGTCGGAGGTACAGCGCCTGGAGCCACTCCAGCGTCTCGACGAGCTCCGACCGCTCGATGGCGCCGCGCACATGATCGCTGTAAGCGCTCATCACGAGCGGATACGAGGAGCGGCCGAATGTGTTGACGTGACGCAGCTGCTGCGCGATCTCGGGGTCCTGCTCCCGCGACGGGTCCAGCAGGATGCCGTAGATCTCGGCGTAGTGCCGCCACTCGGCGGCATCGGCCTGCAGATGGGTGACGTCGACCCGGGGGAACGACTTCCGGAACGCGCTGTACACCCCGTGCTCACCGTTCGCTGCGACCTCGCGGCCGGTGACGAGCACCAGGTAGTGCCGCCAGAAGGCCCCGATCGCCTCGCCGGTGTGACGCTCGATCGGCACCCAGAAGCGGGCCTCGACGTCGACCTGCTCGGCATGACTCAACCCCATCAGGATGTAGTTGTGGATGAGCTCGTGGTCACGCAGCGGCTCACCCGTCGAGTTCAGGCTCTCGAAGATCTGCTGGGCGTTCGCCTGCGCACCGAGGGTGATCGACACGTGCTCGAGCTTCTGCAGTCCGCGCCAGATGACCGGGACCTCTTCGACATGGATCTGACTGCGGAAGAACGCGTAGTTGTCGTCGAAGCGGGACTCCCGGTCGGTGTCACCGCGTTGATCGAGCACGACCGACTCGTACAGGTCCGCCCAGGCATCGTGCGGGCGCAGCTTCGTGCGGCCGGGGGCGTCGGAGCGCACCAGGACACGTGCGAGCTCGGCGGCCAGCGCGGAGTCGGTGTCGCGGATCGCGTGATGCAGGGCGGCCACGAGGAGCATGAGGGTGGTGATGCGCTGCTGGCCGTCGATGAGGATCAGGTCGGTCTCGCCCGTCCCGCCGTCCTGGGCGGAGAGGATGGATCCGATGAAGTGACGGTGCGCCTTGTCTTCGCGCGCGACGGCACGGATGTCGGAGAGAAGGCGTTCGCAGCCGCCGATGTCCCACCGGTATTGCCGCTGATACACGGGGACGACGATGGTGTTCGTGCCCGCCGCGAGCCATTCGATCGTGTTGACTGCCGTCGCCTCGACGTTGGTCGCGGTGCTCATGCTGGTGTGTCGTCCTCCCATTGCCATGGGTGCCGAGGACTCGCCAGGCGCCCGGATCAGTCTATTCGGTTATGCACGGCGGACCTCCGAAGGGCTCGCGGGCTTCGCTGTTAGGCTTGCCTTATCAGGGCCTGTTAAAACGTGCTGGCCCCCGATGAAAGGAACATGACTCGATCATGGGTTACATCAAGTCCGCTGCCCTCGAGGAAAAGGGATTCGTCGTCCTCGACAGCTACAACCAGGAGCTCGACCCCAAGGAATGGCTCGACATCGAGTACAACGACTGGAAGTCGTCGGGTGACACCCGCTTCGCCCCTCTCGCCAGTGCCTTCGGTGACATCGAGTGCAACGGCTTCTGGAACCACAAGCCGCCGCGCACCGACAAGGACGGCGTCTGGATCGACTCGCAGACCGAGAAGGCCCCGAACCTCACGCGTCGCGCGCAGGAGCCGGGAGCCAACGTCGGCCGCTGCCGCGTCATCGAGCTGCAGCCGACCCCGTACGGCGACTGCCTCTACAACCTGCACCAGGACGACAACAACCGTCTGAACCCGGACGGCACCGGTTGGGTCGTGCGAGGCTTCTTCAACCTGACGGACGACAAGGACAGCTACTTCGTCCTGCGCGAGAACCGCACCGACCCGAGCATCGAGTACCGCATCGCCCTGCCGGCCGGCGCGCAGCTCATCGTCGACACGCAGCGCCTGTGGCACGCGGCCACCCACAACGGCACCGAGCCCCGCTACTGCCTCATCACGTCGTGGACCTCGGGCCCCGAGCTCGACGCCTACATCGAGAAGTACAACGGCACCGACGACGTGCCCAACTACGAGGTCGACCAGGAGACGCTCGAGTTCGGCTACGCCGAGCAGGCGCGCAAGGATGCTGCTCGCGCGGCCTACTACGCGGCCAAGGGCCAGCAGGTCAAGCAGGCCATGAGCGAGGCCTGATCCCCGTCCTCAACTGAGGGGTCGCTGACCCGTCGATACGTCCGAAGGCCCCGGTCCCCGCGACCGGGGCCTTCGTCGTGGGGAATCACATGCTTGTGATTTCTGTCGAACTCGGCGAGAATGGGCGCACAACCGCATATTCTCGCCACTTCGTGGTTCAGGTCGTTGGGGAAGACGCACCTGATGAAACGGAGAGATCATGGCGACGGCTTACGCACGCGGAGTGGTGTTCATCCACTCTGCGCCTCGCGCGCTCTGCCCGCACCTGGAATGGGCGGTGGGTCGCGCTATCGGGCGTGCGGTGAACTTCGACTGGACCGAGCAGCCTGTCCTGAACGGCGCGCGACGTGCCGAGTTCTACTGGGACGGCCCCGTCGGTACCGGTGCTGCTCTCGCGACGTCCATCCGCGGGTGGGAGCACCTCCGCTTCGAGGTGACCGAGGACCCGACCCCACGCAGCGACGGCGGTCGCTGGCTGCACACACCCGACCTCGGCATCCACTACGCGCAGACAGACGCGGCCGGCAACATCGTCATCGGCGAGGACCGGATCCGCTACGCGATGGAGATCGCCGCTGGCAGCGCGGTCGAGCTCCAGCGCGAACTCGACATCGCCCTCGGCTCCGCCTGGGACGAGGAACTCGAACCGTTCCGCCACGCCAGCGACGACGCCAGAGTCGTCTGGCTCCACAAGGTCGGGTAGTCCCGACTCCACAGACCGGGAGCGGGGGAGGCGTGAGTATCGGATGCCGGTGAATCATCCCGGACGCTGAGAAGACGTATCCCCGCTTCGCACGACGAGGACCCCGCCCCGGAAACGAGGCGGGGTCCTCGTCGTGCAGGTCAGATCACCGCCGCGTGCTGCAGCTCCTCGGAACGCGCGCGGGTTCCGCCCCGCACATCGTCCCAGGCCAGCGCAAGGCGCTGCATCGCCTCTGCCGTGCGCTCCGGCGGCAGAGTGATGGGGATCCGCAGGCGGCGTTCGAGTACACCGCCCGTCGTGAAGCGGGGGCCGGGCGGCAGGATGAGCCGCCTCTCACGCGCGGCGAGTGACAGGGACGTCGAGAGCGGGGCCCCGATGTCGACCCACGCGGAGAGACCTCCCGGCGTCGGCGGCATCCGGAAACCGGGGATTCCGGCCACGCCGGCCTCGACGGACGCCCGTCCCGCGTGCAGACGTCGGCGGACGTGCGATGTCAATGCGGGCACGTCGGAGAGCAGCTCCACCGCGATGCACTGTTCCAGCAGAGCGGTTCCGAGCTCGAAGGAGGGGCGGACGGCGAGCAGACGGGCGATGATCGAGCGCTCCGCCCGGATCCAGCCGATCCGCATGCCGCCCCAGGCGATCTTCGACATCGAGCCCACGGTGATGACGTTCGGTCCACTCGCGGCCATCGGCGCCGGCGCCCACCCCCGGTCGATGTCGAGCTCCGTGGTCGTCTCGTCCACGATCAGGTGGGTGCCCACGTTGCGCGCGGTCGTCACGACGCGCGACCGCTCGTCGTCGGGGAGCGTGGCCCCGGTGGGGTTGTGGAAATCGGGGATGAGATAGGCGACGTGCGGTCGCGCGCTGAGCAACGTCTCGTTCAGGTGCCGGGTGTCCCAGCCGTCGACGTCGACGGGCGTGGGAACGAGGCGGTACCCGTGGCGGTGGAGCGCTTCGAGCGCGTGTGGGAACGTCGGCTGCTCCACGAGCGCCCTCTCGCCCCGTCGTCCGATCGCGGTGAGGATGAGGTTTACCGCGTTGAGGGCTCCCGACGTGATGATGACCTCGTCGGCAGAGGTGGGTGCTCCGCGTTCGCTGAAGCGCTGAGCGACCGCATCGCGGAGTTCGGGGAGCCCGCGCAGGGAGTAGCCGCTCGTGCCGCGCAGTGCGGCGAGGCGGGGGAGAGACCTGACCGTCGCGTCGTACAGCCCAGGGGTGGAATCCATCGAGGCGATGGACAGGTCGATGGAATCGTCGTCGGCGTCCGCACCCGGAGCGGCATGCCCGTTCGGAAGCGTGACCCTGGTGCTTCCCCCGTGCAGACGTGAGACGTAGCCGTCGGTCTCCAGCAGCCCGTATGCGCGAGTGATCGTCGAGCGCGAGCGGCGCAGCTCGAGTGCGAGGGACCGCTCGCTCGGCAGTCGCTCCCCGACCGTCAGCCGACCGTCGAGGATCAAGGCCCTTATCTGGTCCGCCAGCGCAGCCGCTGTCGCTCCCGCGACGTTGTGCGCGCCCAGCTGCTCGACGAGTCGTGATCCCATGCTTACAGCATGGCGCAAAGTGGCCTCAGGTATGCAGGCCACTTTGCCCCGAGTGGTTCGCTGCAGAGGGCGGTCCAGACGCCAGAGTGGAAGCATGCTCCCGCGCTCCGTGCTCCTCCCCATCACCGCCACCAGTCGGCGTGACCTCATCGAGCGCTCCGTGCAGCTCCTCGTCGGCCTCTTCCTCTACGGTGTCGCGCTGGGCTTCATGGTCCGAGGCGGCATCGGCGTGGCGCCGTGGGACGTGCTGGCGCTCGGTCTCGCCGGACAGACGGGGCTCGGCTACGGCACGATGACCGTCCTCGTGTCGATCGTCGTGCTGCTGCTGTGGATCCCGCTGAGACAGCGCGTGGGGTTGGGAACCGTGCTGAACGCGCTCCTGGTCGGTCCGAGCGCCGATCTCGCTCTCGCCCTGATCCCGCAGCCGGCCTCGGTCTGGATCGGTGCGCCGATGTTCGTCTTCGGGCTCCTGCTTCTGGCCTTCGCCACCGGTCTCTACATCGCCGCGGATTTCGGCCCCGGCCCCCGTGACGGCCTGATGACGGGGCTCGTCCGGCGCACCGGGTGGGCGGTGTGGATCGTGCGCACGCTGATCGAAGGCAGCGTGCTGCTCGTCGGGTTCCTGCTCGGCGGCCCGGTCGGCGTCGGAACCGTGCTCTTCGCGTTCGGTGTCGGCCCGCTGATCGGCTGGTTCCTGCCGCGCATCACGCGGATGCGGGAAGAACGCTCACGGCGGCTCGGCGCTCTGCGTTCCACCTGAGCTCCGACCGGAGCCTGGAAGCAGGAGAGGCCCTCGGGATTCCGAGGGCCTCTCTTCGTCGATCGGGACGGACGTCAGTCCGTGCCCGCGACCACCAGGACGGCGTTGTGTCCGCCGAACCCGAAGGAGTTGCTGATCGCGATCTGCGGGCCGTCGCCGAGGGGGGTGGCCTCGCCGGAGAGACGGAACGGCACCGCCGGGTCTGGCTCGGTCATGTTGATCGTCGGCGGTGCGACACGGTCGCGCAGGGCGAGGAGCGAGAAGATCGCCTCGAGTGCGCCGGTGCCGCCGAGCAGGTGCCCGGTCGATGCCTTCGTCGCGGAGACGGGGATCTCGTCGATCCGGTCGCCGAAGACCTTCTTGAGTGCGACGTACTCGTTGGGGTCGCCGACCGGCGTCGAGGTCGCGTGGGCGTTGATGTGCGTGATCTGATCGGCCGTGACACCCGCTTCCTCGAGCGCCTGCGTGACGGCACGGGCCGCGCCGTTGCCCTCGGGGTCGTTCCCGGTGATGTGGTACGCGTCGGCGGTGACGCCACCCCCGAGCACGTAGCCGTAGATCTTGGCGCCGCGGGCCTTGGCGTGCTCCTCGGTCTCGAGGATCAGCACGGCGGCACCCTCGCCCATGACGAAGCCGTCGCGGTCGATCGCGCCGGGGCGGGAGGCGTGTGCCGGGTCGTCGTTCCGACGCGACAGTGCCTGCGCGGATGCGAAGGATGCCATCGTGATGGGGTGGATCGCGGATTCGGTGCCACCGGCGATCACGACATCGGCGAGGCCGTCCTGCAGATGGTGGTACGCGTGGATGATCGACTCGGTGCTGGACGCGCACGCACTGACGACGGTCTGGGCGTAGGCGCGGGCGTGGAACTGCAGCGACAGGTTTCCGGCCGCGGCGTTCGGCATGAGCATCGGGACCGTGAGCGGCATGACCCGGCGGGGGCCCTTCTCGCGGAGGGTGTCCCAGGCATCCAGGAGAGTCCAGAGGCCGCCGATGCCGGTGGCGAAGTCGATGCCGAGGCGCTCGGGAGCGACCTCGGGGGAACCGGCATCCTCCCAGGCCTCGCGAGCAGCGATCAGGGCGAACTGCGACGAGGGGTCGAGGCGCTTGGCCTCATGCCGGGGGAGCACCTCTTCGGGGCGGACGATCGCCTCGGCGGCGAAGGTGACGGGCAGCTCGTACTGCTGGACCCAGTCGTGCTCGAGCGGGCGGGTGCCGGACATGCCGGCCAGCAGGTTCGTCCAGTTCTCCGGGGCCGTGCCGCCGATGGCGGAAGTGGCGCCGATGCCGGTGACGACGATGCGCTTGGTCATGAGGTGTGGTTCCTTGTCGAAACGAAGTCGAACGGGTGAGAAGGCAGAGCGGAGGATGCCACTCCCCGCGAGGTGCGGGGGTGGCATCCTGCCGGGATTACTCCTGGCCCGCGACGATGAAGCTGACGGCGTCGCCGACGGTCTTCAGGTTCTTGACCTCGTCGTCGGGGATGGTGACGCCGAACTTCTCCTCGGCGTTGACGACGATCGTCATCATCGAGATCGAGTCGATGTCGAGGTCGTCGGTGAACGACTTCTCCAGGGCGACCTCGGAGGCGTTGATGCCGGTCTCGTCGGTGATGAGCTCTGCGAGGCCAGCGAGGACCTCATCGTTGGTGAAAGCCATGTGGTCTTCCTCTTTCTTGCGGGTTGTATTCGGAACCGTGGAACAGTCTAGGGAAGGTCAGCGCATTCTCAGGGAAGGACGACGACCTGGGCGGCGAACACGAGACCTGCGCCGAAGCCGATCTGCAGGGCGAGTCCACCCGAGAGCTCGGGGTGCTCGGCCATCAGGCGGTGGCTGGCCAGAGGGATCGACGCCGCTGAGGTGTTGCCCGTGGTCTCGATGTCGCGGGCGATCACCGTGGTCTCCGGCAGCTTGAGCTGCTTGGCGAACTCGTCGATGATGCGCATGTTCGCCTGGTGCGGGATGAACGCGGCGATGTCGGAGGGCTCGACGCCGGCCTTGTCGAGCGCCTCGCGCGCCACCTTGGCCATCTCCCAGACCGCCCAGCGGAAGACCGTCTGGCCCTCCTGGCGAAGCGTGGGCCAGGGCGCCTCGCCATCGCGGAACTCGGTGAGTGTGGCGTTCATGCCCACGGCGTCGGCCTTCGAGCCGTCGGAGCCCCACACGGCGGGGGCGATCCCCGGCGTGTCGCTCGGGCCGATCAGTGCCGCGCCCGCGCCGTCGCCGAGGAGGAACGAGATGCTGCGGTCGGTCGGGTCGACGACATCGGACAGCTTCTCGGTGCCGATCACGAGCGCGTAGCGGGCGGCGCCGGCCTTGATCAGGGCGTCGGCCTGGGCGATCGCGTAGGCGTATCCGGCGCAGGCGGCGTTGATGTCGTAGGCCGCTGCGGGGTTTGCGCCGACGCGGTCGGCGACGATGGCCGAGACCGACGGCGTCTGCTTGGGGTTGCTGATGGTCGCCACGATCACCAGATCGACCTGGTCGGCGGGAACGCCCGACTTCTCGATGGCCTCGGCTGCCGCCGTGGTGGCGAGGTCGATCGCGTCCGTGCCCTTGTCGGCCCTGGCGCGGGTGATGATGCCGGTGCGCTGACGGATCCACTCATCGCTCGAGTCGATCGGACCGATCAGGTCGTCGTTCGGCACGGCGTTCTCTCCGCGGGCGGCGCCGTAGGAGTAGATGCGCGTGTACGCGGGACCGGTGAGCTGGGCGAGGGTGACGCTCATGCGGCTTCTCCGTTCAGCAGCGCGACGGCTGCATCGAGATCTTCGGGGGACTTCACCGCGACGGTCGGAACTCCGCGGAGGCCGCGCTTGGCGAGGCCCACCAGGGCGCCGGCGGGCGCGAGCTCGATGACGCCGGTGACGCCGGCGTCGGAGAACGACTGCATGCAGAGGTCCCACCGGACGGGGGAGGACACCTGGTCGACGAGGTAGCTGAGCGCCTGTGCGCCATCGGCGACGGAGGAGCCGTCACGGTTCGACCACAGGGTGATGTCGGGGTTCGCCGGGGTGACACCGGCGACGGCGTCACGGAGCGCGGCGACGGCCGACGCCATGTACCGGGTGTGGAAAGCCCCGGCGACCTGGAGCGGAATGACGCGCGTGCCCTTGAGCGGATCCTCCGCGAGGGCCGCGAGGGCCGGAAGCGCGCCGGCGACGACGATCTGTCTTCCGCCGTTGTAGTTCGCGGGGGAGAGGTCGAGTTCGGCGAGGCGGGCGAGGAGGGCATCCTCGTCTCCGCCGAGGACCGCGCTCATGCCGGTCTGCTCCTGCGCGGCGGCATCGGCCATCGCTCGGCCGCGGATGCCGACCAGGCGCATGCCGGTGTCGGCATCGATCACACCGCTGCCGACCAGGGCCGCGATCTCACCGACCGAGTGCCCGGCGATGCCATCGGCACGACGTCCGGCTCGCTGTGTCAGGGCGTCGCCCGCGATCAGGGACGCCGCGACGATCAGCGGCTGCGCGATGCGCGTGTCGCGGATCGTGTCGGCGTCCGACACCGTGCCGTGTTCGCGAAGATCGACCTCCGCGGCATCCGAGTAGGCGGCGAGGCGCTCGGCGACCCCGTCGAGCTCGAGCCAGGGGGCGAGGAATCCGGGGGTCTGCGAGCCCTGTCCGGGGCATACGACGACAATCACCCACCCAGTCTGCCAACGATTGCGGCAAAGCGGTGGATGATCCATCACAAGATTGCGAGAAACCCTTGTGTGTGGCGCACAGATCGTGGCGATCAGCGCTGCGGGCGGCGGAGCGGTGCGCGCCGCCGAACCTGTTCTGCGGCTCCGATGGAGCCGAGGATCAGGGCTGTCTGCAGAATGAGCGCTTCGCGGGGTCCTGTCGCGTCCCATCCGATGACTTCGCTGACGCGCTTGAGCCGATAGCGCACGGTGTTCGGGTGCACGAACAGCTCGCGTGCCGTCGCCTCGAGGGAGCGCCCGTTGTCGAGGTAGCTCCAGAGGGTGGTGACCAGGTCGGTGGAATGGGCTTGCAGGGGGCGGAAGATGCGCTCGATCAGCGTCTGCTTCGCGAGCGGATCACCGGCGAGGGCGCGCTCCGGGAGCAGATCGTCGGCCTCGACCGGGCGGGGCGCCCCTCGCCAGGCCCGGGCGACAGCGAATCCCGCGAGGGCGGCGCGTGCGCTCTGGCTCGCGTCGACCAGTGCGGCGACGGCGGGTCCGAGCACCACATAGCCGGGGCCGAACGACGGCTCGAGGCGTGTGGCGATCTCCTGGAAGCCGAGTTCCTCGTCCTCGCCCTCCTGGCCTTCGACGCGGGCACGACCGAGCACGAGCACGAGGCGTGAGCCCTGGACGCCGATGAGAACGTCGACGGCGAGCTTCCTGGCCGTCCGGCGCACGAGATCCACATCGAACTGGGGCGGCGTCGTGCCGACGAGGACAGCGACCTCGCCATGCCCGTGCCATCCGAGTGCGGCGATCCGGCTGGGGAGCTCCTCATCCGCTTCGCCCGTGAGGATCGAGTCGACGACGAGGGCTTCCAGCCGTGCGTCCCAGAGGCCGCGGGCCTCGGCGGCCCTGGCGTAGACGTCGGCGGCCGCGAAAGCGACATCGCGGGAGTAGAGGAGGATCGCCTCGCGGAGATCGTCTCCCCGCCCGGCGACCCGCTCCTCGGTGACCTCGACGGTGACACGGATGAGCTGCAGCGTCTGCTGGAGGCTGACGCTGCGCAGGAGTTCACGCGGAGCCGCGGCGAAGATGTCCGCGGCGATCCACGGGGTGGAGGTGGGGTCCTCGTACCACTGGATGAACGACGTGATGCCGGCCTGTGCCACCAGCCCGACCGCAGAGCGGCGGGCTGGTGGCATGTCGGCGTACCACGGGAGGGTGTCCTCCAGGCGCTTGATCGTCACCGAGGCGATGTCGCCGGAAATCCGGCGCAGCCAGGTGAGCGTCGCGGCCTTGTCCATGCCGGAAGGAGAGGATCCTGTCACCGAGGGCTCAGCTTTCGCCGCCTGCGTTGCCGCTGGTTCCGGCGTTCACATCGTGCAGGCTGTACTTCTGGATGGCCTGCGCTGCGAGAGAACGGTCGACGACCCCGTCTTCGGCGAGCGACTGCAGCGTGCGGACGACGATCGACGGGCCGTCGATCTTGAAGAAGCGACGTGCGGCGGCACGGGTGTCGGAGAAGCCGAAGCCGTCAGCGCCGAGGGTGGCGAAGCGGTTCGGGACCCAGGGACGGATCTGGTCCTGCACGGCGTGCATGAAGTCGCTGACGGCGACGACCGGTCCCTCGGCACCCTGCAGCTTCTGCGTCAGGTACGCGGTGCGGGGCTCTTCCTCCGGGTACAGGAAGTTGTGCTCGTCGGCGGCGAGGCCGTCGCGGCGCAGCTCGGTCCAGGAGGTGACCGACCAGACGTCGGCGATCACACCCCAGTCGTCCTTCAGCAGCTGCTGCGCCTCGAGGGCCCAGGGGAGTCCGACGCCCGACGCGAAGAGCTGGGCACGGGGGCCCTCGCCCTCGCCGACCGAGACACGGTGGATGCCGCGCACGATGCCGTCGACATCCGCGTTCTCCGGCTCGGCCGGCATCACCATCGGCTCGTTGTAGAGCGTGATGTAGTACATGACGTTCGGGTCTTCGTGGTTGCCGCCGTACATGCGCTCGAGACCGGAGCGCATGATGTGCGCGATCTCATATCCGTAGGCCGGGTCGTACGAGACCGTCGCCGGGTTGGTGGCCGCGAGCAGGTGCGAGTGACCGTCAGCATGCTGCAGGCCTTCACCCGTGAGGGTGGTGCGACCTGCGGTGGCGCCCATGATGAACCCGCGGGCCATCTGGTCGCCGGCCGCCCACTGCGCGTCACCGGTGCGCTGGAATCCGAACATCGAGTAGAAGAGGTAGATCGGGATCAGCGGCTCGCCGTGCGTGGCGTACGAGGTGCCCGCCGCAGTGAACGCCGCGAGGGCGCCTGCCTCGTTGATGCCGACGTGCACGATCTGGCCCTGCGGGCTCTCCTTGTAGGCGAGGAGGAGTTCGCGGTCGACCGACGTGTAGTGCTGGCCGTTCGGGTTGTAGATCTTCGCCGACGGGAAGTAGGCGTCCATTCCGAACGTCCGCGCCTCGTCCGGGATGATCGGGACGATGCGGTGGCCGAAGTCCTTCGAGCGCAACAGATCCTTCAGCAGACGGACGAACGCCATGGTCGTGGCGATCTCCTGCGTGCCGGAGCCCTTCTTGGGCAGGGCGTACGCGGTGTCGTCCGGCAGTGACAGGCCGACGTGCGTGGAACGGCGCTCCGGCAGGTAGCCGCCGAGAGTCTGGCGGCGTTCGAGCATGTACTGGATCGTCTCGTCCTGGGGGCCCGGGTTGTAGTACGGGGGCAGGTACGGGTTCTCCTCGAGCTGTGAATCCGTGATCGGGATGTGCATCGCGTCGCGGAACGTCTTGAGGTTGTCCAGCGTCATCTTCTTCATCTGGTGGGTCGCGTTGCGGCCCTCGAAGTGCGGACCGAGGCCGTAGCCCTTGACGGTCTTCGCGAGGATGACGGTGGGCTTGCCTTTGTGCTCGGTCGCTGCCTTGAACGCGGCGTAGACCTTGCGGTAGTCGTGGCCACCGCGCTTGAGGTTCCAGATGTCTTCGTCGGAGTAGTCCTTGACGAGGGCGGCGGCGCGCTCGTCGCGTCCGAAGAAGTGCTCGCGGACGTAGGCGCCGGACTCGGCCTTGTACGTCTGGTAGTCGCCGTCGGGAGTGACGTTCATCAGGTTGAGCAGTGCGCCCTCGGTGTCGCGGGCGAGCAGGTCGTCCCATTCGCGACCCCAGACGACCTTGATGACGTTCCAGCCCGCACCGCGGAAGAACGACTCGAGCTCCTGGATGATCTTGCCGTTGCCTCGCACAGGACCGTCGAGGCGCTGCAGGTTGCAGTTGACGATGAACGTGAGGTTGTCGAGGCCCTCGTTGGCGGCGACCTGCAGCTGGCCGCGGCTCTCGACCTCGTCCATCTCGCCGTCGCCGAGGAACGCCCAGACATGCGACTGCGAGGTGTCCTTGATGCCGCGGTTCTCGAGGTACTTGTTCGACATCGCCTGGTAGATGGCGTTGATCGGGCCGAGGCCCATCGACACGGTCGGGAACTGCCAGTACTCCGGCATCAGACGAGGGTGCGGGTACGACGGGATGCCGTTCGGGGCGTGCGACTTCTCCTGGCGGAAGCCGTCGAGCTGGTCTTCGGTCAGGCGCCCCTCGAGGAACGAACGCGCATAGGTGCCGGGGGAGGCGTGACCCTGGACGAAGATCTGGTCTGCACCTCCGGGGTTGTCCGCACCCTTGAAGAAGTGGTTGAAGCCGACCTCGTACAGAGCCGCCGACGAGGCGTAGGTGGAGATGTGACCGCCGACGCCGATACCAGGGCGCTGCGCACGGTGCACCGTGATGGCGGCGTTCCAGCGGATCCAGGCGCGGTAGCGACGCTCGACCTCTTCGTCGCCGGGGAACTCCGGCTCGTTCTCCGAGGCGATGGTGTTGATGTAGTCCGTCGTCGGGACCATCGGCACGCCCAGGTGCAGCTCCTTCGAGCGCTTGAGCAGGCTGAGCATGATCTCGCGGCCTCGGCCGTGGCCCTTGGCATCCACCAGCTCATCGAGGGACTGCTGCCACTCGCCGGTCTCCTCCGGATCGCTGTCGAGGGGGCCCTGGGAGTACGGATCCTGGTCGTGCACGGTCACGGGGGAACCTTTCGTCAAGCTGGCAGGTCTTGCCAAGGAAACGGGAAGCGACACGGGCAGCCTTGTCAGCTGTGCACAACGCGCGCCGCCATCAGCCTATCCCTCTTCCACGACACGGGTGCGCAACGGGTGGCCGATAGACTGACGGCACCAGGGCCTTTAGCTCAGCTGGTAGAGCGCCACGTTTACACCGTGGATGTCGTCGGTTCGATCCCGGCAGGGCCCACCTAGAAAGCAGTGGCATCGACCGGAAGCAATCGGGGCTGTGAAACGGTGCGCGGCCCCCCGGCGGCCCCCGAGCTAGCGGTCCGCTTCGGCGCGCTTCGCGAGGGCATCAGGCGGATGATCCTTGATCAGCGTTGCTGGTTCGACCTAGCGGGCGTATTTCGGCGCCTGGGGTTATTGGCGTGATTTGGTTCAAGACCGATAGGCCCGCGACGCAGTCGCTTTCGAGCGAGGCTGTGCTTCCGAAGATCCGAGCTTCACCTAGGCTCGCTTCGGGAGGAAGTATGACATCCATGGACTACGAGCTGAGCCTCAATCTTCCGCAAGATGATCATGGGGGGGACCCAGACTCGTTCAGCGCCCACGTAGCTCGAATTGCAGTTCAGGACGGTGAGCCCATCGCTCTCGGTGCAACAGGAGTGACTCTCATCGTCGGGGGGAATAACGCCGGAAAGTCGACTCTGCTCAAGCAGATTCACGCCCGGATCACCTCTGGTTGGGGAGGGAGTTCCGGCAACCCCTCACCTCGGCTCCTCACCACGTTGGATGTGGCCACGACCGGCACTAGGGCGGACGTTTTCGCGTGGCTCGCGTCCGAAGGTCATGTGAGCGAAAAGTCCATCGTCCGAAACGGAATCAGTATCAGCCCTTCGGTGGTGAACGTCGTTTGGGACACGTCACGGGCCCAAGGGCGTTTCGACAAGATCGGACAGGCGTTCACGCTCGCGCCGAACGCGCGTACACGCTTCAACGCTGTCGCCGCAGCACCTCGCCGTCCAGACGTCTCCGACCCGCCAGCCACAGATTTGCATTACTTCGAAGACGATCCCGCGCTGATGGCCGAACTCGATGAGTACACCAGGGACATCTTCGGCGTTGGACTCACCCTCGACCCGCTCAGCGGAAGCCTTATCCTCCGATTCGGGCACGTGAACGTCGAGGCACCAAGAGTCGACAACATCTCCCATGAATACCGGCAGGCCGTGGCTGCCTTGACGCCGTTGGAAAAGCAAGGAGACGGGATCAGCAGCACCCTCGGCCTTCTCATTCCGCTCCTGGCAGGGCGTCGTCCCATCACTCTCGTGGACGAGCCCGAGGCGTACCTGCACCCTCCCCAGGCCTACAAACTCGGCCAGATCGTCGCTCGAATCGCGGACCGGCACAAGATTCAAGCCGTCATCGCCACTCACGACCGCAACTTCGTCGCGGGAGTCCTCGCCCATCGAGATGCTTCGCCAACTGTCATTCGGCTAGAACGACTTGGTGACACGACCGCTGCATTTGCCGTCGACCCACAGCGGCTTCGGGAAATCTGGTCCAGCGCCCTACTCAGGCATAGCAACATCCTTGACGGACTTTTCCACCGCGCCGTGATCATCGCCGAACAAGAACGTGACTGCGTCTTCTACCACGCTGCCCTCGAATCGGCGGGGGACCTCCCCGGAGATTTGCTCCCCAGCGACGTCCTATTCGTCTCTGCTCACGGTATGGGCGGGATTCCAGAGATCGCGTCTGTGCTGAAATCCGCACACGTTCCCGTTGTTGCTGCCATCGACATCGACGGGCTACGAGACAAAGTAGCTCTTCGGAGGATCGTGGCTTCCCTGGGTGGAATGTGGACCGAAACCATTGACAAAGCCTTCACTGCGGCGACCGCCCAATTTCGAACTGTGCGGAAGCCGCTGACTCGTCAGCAAGTACTCGCTGCAGTCGCCTCCGTGCTCGACGACGATCGAACGAAGGTATATGACATCGATGCGCAGAGAGCCGTGAAGGCGGCGCTCTCTGTGGATGACCCGTGGGCGTCCGCCAAGTTGCACGGACTCTCGGCGTTCCACGGTGACCGCCCTGCCGCCGACCGGCTGTTCGCAGAACTCGCCGAGCAAGGCGTGGTCCTCGTTCCCGTAGGTGAACTGGAACGGTTCGCGCCCTCCCTCGGAGTCGCAAAGGGGAAGAACTGGCTCCCCGCTGCCTTGGAGGCATCCGCTCATGAACTCGACGCGGCGACGAGCTATGCAGCGTCCCTGGCTGCCGCAGCCATTGTCGCCGAGACGCGATCAGCGCCCGCATGAGATAGGCCAGGCGTGACTTGATCGCGCGCAGTGCTTGGCAGGTGCCTCTCGTGACCGCCCGGGATGGTGCCCGATTTTGAACCCTCCATCAGCAGCACAAGAAGCAGGCTGCGGCAAATCCGTTTCCCTCCTCGACCTGCCAGGGTGGAACATGCGTCGACCCGGCCAGGTGGAACGGAGGGCTCGGTCCGCCATTCAACGGCTGGTCTCACAAACGATGGCTGGGTGAGAGTGCTCTCAGAGCGTCGATCAGGAGCAGATCACCCTCTCAAAAGTATCTCGCAAAACCTCTTGATTTGAGAGTCGAGTATTGAGAGAATAGCCGCATGGCAATCATCGGGTACACGCGAGTCAGTACAAAGGATCAGGACACAGCCTTGCAGGATGCGGCGATGGCTGAGGCGAAGGTAGATCGGCTCTACACCGACCACGGCGTGAGCGGCACGCTGGCATCGCGTCCAGAACTCGACAAGGCCCTCGACCGCCTCGACCGCGGCGACACTTTCGTCGTGTGGAAGCTCGACCGACTGGGGCGAAACACAAAGAACGTGCTTGAGGTCATCGAAGATCTCATCGACCGCGGCGTGACCTTCAAAAGCCTCACCGAGCAGATCGACCTCGGCGCCGGTCCGATGGGCAAGGCCATGCTGACGATCCTCGCGGCCTTCGCGGAGCTGGAGCGCGCCACCATGATCGAACGCACCCGCGCCGGACTCGATGCGGCCAAGTCGCAGGGCCGCGTAGGGGGTCGCCCCTCCAAGGTGGATGCCAAGAAGCTGACGACGATCAAGAAGCTCCTGGCCTCCGGCGAGCACAGCCGCGCCGAGATCGCGAGCATGACCGGCATCTCTCAGGCAACGCTCTATCGGGTGATTTCCTCGCTCTGACCAGCGTCGATTCGAAATGAGTACTCACGCGGAGGGCGTGCGTTCGGTCCTCTCGCTATGGTGAGAATGTGGATGAGGCATGGGCGATTGAGCGTCTTGAGTGGTGGGCCGAACATGCGTCAGCTGTTCGATGGGTGACGCATGGTTACGGAAGTTCTTCCACGACGGAGGCGTACACGCGGATCAACCACTCAGGTCTGGATGCGCTCAGGGCGCGTGAGGACCAGACCGCGAGGATCCTGCAGAGAGTCCTCCGCCTCCCCTCCCAGCCCGATCTGCTTCCAAGCGATCACGAAGTTGTCGTAGTTCAGCCCGGTATAGATCAATGTAAGAAGGCTCTCGGCGTCATCCGAACCGGAGCGGAGACGCGCGAGAAGCTGGGGAGCGATGCTCCGACCATGACAGCAGATGCTCTACATCCGAGCGTGTGGGGCGCGGCTTCGAAGCATTGGCAGGTGGGGCACTTTTCCGCGGCCGTGCAGCGTGCAGCGACCATGCTCAACGCTGAAGTCCAAGATCGAGTGGGGCGTCACGACGTGTCTGACGCCGGGCTGATGCAACAGACGTTTTCGTTGGACTCGCCTCAGGCCGGGCGCCCTCGCCTGCGCTGGGGAGGGGACGACTCCGACCTGACAGTCAAGGCGATGCGTCAGGGCATCCTGAACATGAGTCAGGGCGTCTTCTCCGCAATTCGTAACCCCGCCACTCACTCGACTGACGACATGGCGCGTCAAGAAGCGCTGGAGCAGCTGGCAACGCTGAGCATCCTTGCCCGATGGATCGATCGCTGCGAATTGGTCACCGCATAGCTGGGTCCCGCAGGCCGCCGTCCGCATCTTTTGGGGCAGAAACTCTGGCGTGGTGTCACCCCGGATAAGGAATATCCTCTCTGCGCCCGAACGACTGCCAATGGACAACGTTCCTAGTCTCGCCTCAGGGCAGCTCGCGCGGCACTCGACGGCGGTGAGCGGCTTCCCTGGCGGACTCGGCTCCGCGGTGGCGAATGTATAGTTTCGCGTTGAGCCATAGCGGATCCGGGCCCTTCCCGGGCATGCGATCGGAGCGTCGCGTACCCCCCGGCGTACCCCCAACATGAGAAACAGTCAGAATCCGGGGCCCCATGAAACTTCAGAAACGCCGGAAATGAACTGTCCAACGGGGTCGTGCCCGTTTACACCGTGGATGTCGTCGGTTCGATCCCGGCAGGGCCCACCTCCCTTCGAACTCTGGCGGTCGCCCCGTCGCAGATCTAGGCTCCCCGCATGGGACTTCTGACTTTCAGCATCAACGTCACCCTGGACGGCTGCGTCGATCACGAAGTGGGGATCGCCGATGACGAGACCCACGCCTTCTTCACCCGCCTTCTGGACGAGTCCGGAGCGATGCTCTGGGGCCGCACGACCTACGAGATGATGGAGGTCTCCTGGCCGGCGGTCGCCCGCGGTGAGGTGGAGGCTCCGCCCGCGCTGCGCGAGTGGGCGGTCAAGCTCGATGCCAAGCCGAAGTATGTGGTGTCGTCGACGCGCGACGACTTCCCTTGGATCAACAGCCATCGCCTGGACGGCGAGCTGCGCGCGAGCGTGCAGCAGCTCAAGGACGACACGCCGGAGGGGGTTCTCCTGGGCAGCGGCATGCTCGCGGCGGAGCTGGACCGCCTCGACCTGATCGACGAGTACCGATTCCTCGTCCAACCTCGCATCGCCGGACACGGCCCGACGCTCTATCAGAGCGGACTGCCCGCGACGCGACGGCTCGAGCTGGTCTCGGCGACACCGCTTCGCAGCGGCGTGCTCGCGACGCACTACCGGCGCGCCCGCTGAATCAGCCCGGCCCGACGCAGAGGCGGCGCGTACGCTGGACCGCACGACACGACTCGATGATCGACGGATGGGGAGTTTTCACACATGTCGCGACGCATCGTCGTCAGCGGGGCCTCGGGGTTGATCGGCTCCGCACTCGTCTCCTCACTGCGATCCGATGGTGTCGAGGTCACCACGCTCGTCCGCCGTGCTCCGCGGTCCGAGGACGAGACGCAGTGGGAGCCCGGGGAGCTCGCGCTGGACCCGGACGTCCTGGCCGGATCCGAAGCGATCGTCGCACTGGGCGGTGCGAGCGTCGGGCGTCTGCCGTGGACCAAGCGCTACCGGCACGAGCTGGTCGATTCCCGCCTGCAGGCGACGAGGACGCTCACGACGGCCCTGCGCGCACTGCGCTCCGACGCTCCGGCCCTCGTCTCGGCCTCCGCGGTCGGCTACTACGGTTCCGCACCCGGTGAGATCCTCACGGAGGACTCGACCGCGGGGCAGACGTTCCTCGCCGATCTCACCGCGCGCTGGGAGTCCGAAGCGCGACAGGCGGAGGACCACACCAGGGTCGCGTTGCTTCGCACGGCCCCGGTCGTCCACCGGCGCGGCGTCCTCAAGCCCCTCGTCCAGTTGACCCGGTTCGCGGTCTCCGGCCCCCTCGGGCCCGGCACGCAGATCTGGCCGTGGATCTCCCTCGACGATGAGGTGCGGGCGATCCGCCATGTCCTGGACAGGAAGCTCGCGGGGCCCGTCAATCTCACCGGACCGACGCCGGCATCCGCGAACGACATCGGCCGTGCACTCGCCGCCCGGATGCACCGCCCGTTCTGGCTTCCCGCACCGGCATGGGCGCTGCGTATCGCTCTCGGCGATGCGGCGGACTCGCTGCTGCTGCCCGACGCGGACGTGCGGCCGCAGGTGCTGGAGCGCTCGGGGTTCCGATTCACGCACTCGACAGCGACCGAGGCGGTCGACGCGGCGCTGTGACGATCGTTCCGGCGACACCTCTCCCCGACCGGGGGTCCCCACTGCAAGACTGAGCGCATGGAGATCATCGAGAACTCGAAACTCACGGTCGTCGGCGCGGGAAGCGTGGGATCGAGCGTCGCCTATGCGGCACTGATCAGGGGATCTGCCCGCCATGTCGCCCTCTACGACATCGCGACGGAGAAGGTCGAGGCCGAGGTTCTCGACCTCGCGCACGGCACCCAGTTCACGGGCTCCAGCGACATCATCGGTGGCAGCGACATCTCGGTCGCTGCCGGCTCGCACGTCGTGGTGATCACCGCGGGCGCGAAGCAGAAGCCCGGCCAGACCCGCATCGAGCTCGCCGAAGTCAATGCGGGAATAATCCGCAGCATGATGCCCGACCTGCTCGAGGTCGCCCCGAATGCGGTCTACGTGATCGTCACGAACCCGTGCGACGTCCTCACGGTCATCGCGCAGGAGGAGACCGGACTCCCTCCCGAGCGGATCTTCGCCTCGGGCACGGTGCTGGACACGTCGCGACTGCGGTGGAAGCTCGGCCAGCGCGCCGGAGTCTCGACCGCGAGCGTCCACGCGCACATCATCGGCGAACACGGCGACACCGAGTTCCCGCTCTGGTCCCGTGCGACGATCGGCACCGTGCCGATCCTGGAATGGGAGACTCCGGGCCACCCCCGCTTCACGCTCGACGAGCTGCAGGAGATCGCGATCGACGTGCGCGACGCCGCTTACAAGGTCATCCAGGGCAAGGGGGCGACGAACTATGCCATCGGCCTGTCGAGCGCGCGCATCGTCGAGGCGATCCTCAGTGACGAGCACGCCGTGATGCCGGTGAGCACCGTGTTGCGCGACTTCCACGGACTCGACGGAGTGGCACTGTCCGTCCCCTCGATCGTGAGCGCGAAGGGAGCCGTGCCGATTCGGAACACCTCCTTCTCCGACGGCGAGCTGGCGCTGCTTCGCCAGTCCGCCGACGCGCTCACAGCCGCGGCGGCCTCTTTGCGTCCGTGATCGGGGTGCCGGTGGTGATCCGGCACCCCGTACCGGATCATCTCCCGTGGGGGTCTGTGCGGTTCACCGTGGCGACGACCTGGTCGTAGTCTCCGCGGGCCTCGCCGTAGCGGAGGAACTTCACCCGCTCGACCTGGATCTCGGTGGCCTCCGGCTGCGATTCGATCAACGACATGACCTCTTCGATGAACTCGTCGAGCGGCATGGCCGCCTCGTTCTCCTCGTGTCCGGGCATGAGAGCGGTGCGAACCGCCGGTGGCTCCAGCTCGAGGACCGACACGCTGCTGCCCGAGAGCTGCAGGCGCAGGGATTCGCTGAGCATGTGGATCGCAGCCTTGCTGGCGTTGTAGGTCGGCGTCACCCGGAGGGGCGCGAATGCGAGACCCGACGAGACCGTCATGATGGTCGCGTCCGGTTGTGCACGCAGGTGCTCGATGAAGGCGGCGATCAGCCGGATCGGCCCGAGGATGTTCGTGGTGACCGTCTCCTCGGCGGTGGCGAGGAACCCGGACGGAGTCGTCCAGTCCTCGACGCGCATGACACCGGCCATCGTGATGAGCACGTTCAGTTCAGGGTGCTCGGCGACGACGGCGCGGGACGCCTCGTCGATGCTGTCCGTGTCGGTCGTGTCGATCCGCATCGTCCGAATCCCGGGATGCTCGGTCGCGATGGTCATGAGCCGGTCCTCGCGGCGCCCGCCCACGATCACGGTGTTGCCACGGTCGCGAAGACGCAGGGCCAGGGCGAGGCCGATGCCGCTCGTCGCGCCCGGGATGAAGATGGTGTTTCCGCTGATGTTCATGTCCCCAGCCTCGGCGTGGTCGGAAAAACGCTCCAGAGAGCGGCTATCCAGGGATCGGGCGTCCCTGGAACAGACGTCGGCGCCCGGGGGATACTTCTGGAATGGATCGCGATGCCCTGGCCGAGTTCCTCGTGCGTCGGCGCGAGGCGCTGACGCCCGCCGACGTCGGACTCTCGTCTGGGCCCCGACGACGCACCGCGGGGCTGCGCCGGGAGGAAGTGGCACAGTTGGCGACGATGTCGACCGACTACTACACGCGCCTGGAGCAGCGGCGAGGACCGCAGCCGAGCGTGCAGATCCTCGCTTCGCTCGCCCGTGCGCTGCGTCTCACGGAGGACGAACGCGACTATCTCTTCCGGCTCTGCGGCCACAGCGCCCCCGACCGCGCTCACATCACGGAGTACGTGCGCCCCGGCATCCTCCGCGTGCTCGACCGGTTGCACGACACTCCCGCTTTCGTCGTGTCGGTTCTCGACGAAGTGCTCGTGCAGAACGACGCCTCCCGGGCGATCGTCGGCGATGCGAGCGGTCTCCGCGGGCTCGACCGCAGTGGGATCTATCGGTGGTTCGCGTACCCCGACGTCGAACGGCTCCGGTATCGCGAGGTCGACCATCCCCGGCAGGCCCGCGCGCTCGTCGCTTCGCTGCGCGCCGCGCACGGTGCGATGGGAGCCCGCTCCCGGGCGGGGGAGATCGTCGCCGAGCTGACCGCCCGGAGTCCGGAGTTCGTCGAACTGTGGGACGCGCATGAGGTCAGCCGCCGATTCGAGCAGCACAAGGTGATGGTGCACCCCGAGCTGGGTGAGATCGAGGTCGACTGTCAGGCGCTCTTCACCGAGGACGAATCGCACGCGCTGATCGTGCTCACCGCCGCGCCGGGAAGCGAATCGGCGAGCAAGCTCGAGTTCTTGCGGGTGCTGGGAACGCAGAACGTCTGACGCGAGGGGGAGTCAGGACTCCTCGTGGCTCCGGGGGTCGCCGTCGAACAGCCGTCCGTCCGCGCGTCCGAGCCGGGTGATCGCGGCGACCTCGTCGTCGTCGAGGACGATCTCCGCCGCCGCGAGGTTCGCGACCTGATGCTCGAGCGACGATGCCTTCGGGATCGACACCGTGCCGCGGGCGACGTGCCAGGCCAGGACCGTCTGCGCCGTCGTGATGCCGCGGGCGGCGGCGATGTCGTTGATCACGCCTTCGTCGAAGAGCTCTTTCGCGCGCCCCAGCGGACTCCACGCCTCGGTGAGGATGCCGTGCTCCCGGTGATACGCGAGCTGCTCCTCCTGCGGGAAGTACGGGTGCACCTCGATCTGGTTGACGACGGGGCGCACGCCGGTCTCCCGCTCGATGCGCTGCAGGTGCTCAGGGAGGAAGTTCGAGACGCCGATCTGCCGGACGATTCCGCGCGACTGCGCGTCGACGAGCGCGGCCCAGGCCTGGACGTACTCGTCCTGGATGGGGTTCGGCCAGTGGATGAGGTGCAGATCCGTCACGTCGAGACCGAGGCGGGAGCGACTCTCCTCGATGCTGGTGCGTGCCTTCGCGGACGGATGATGGCGACCGGGGAGCTTGGTGGTGACGATGATCTCGGAGCGCGCGACACCGGAGGCGGCGACCCCGCGGCCGACGGAGCCCTCGTTCTCGTAGTTGAACGCCGTGTCGACGAGACGGTAGCCCGCGCCGATGCCTCCGCTGACGGCTTCTGCTCCGGCATCGCCGTTGAGTCCGTAGGTGCCGAGGCCGATGGCCGGGAGGGCGAACCCATTGTGAGCGGTGAACGAGGGGACGACGGGCTGAGTGGTCACGGTGCTCCTTCTTGGCCTTTTCCTCGAGCGTACGCTGAGGGGATGACAACGGAGGCGGAGATGGCGGCGGATGACGTCGTGATCGAGGACGAGGCCCGCTGCCCGTGTTCCTCCGGGGACGTGTTCGGCGGATGCTGCCGCCCGATTCTCGAAGGTGCACCCGCACCGACCGCCGAGCGTCTGATGCGTTCCCGCTACACGGCGTTCGTCCTCGAAGATGCGGAGCACCTGCTGCGCACCTGGCATGCGACCACCCGGCCGGCGATGATCGATTTCGAGCCGGACCTCGAATGGCGGCGCCTCCTCGTCCTCGACCGCGTGGCCGGCGGCCCGTTCGATCGCGAGGGCGTGGTGGAGTTCGAGGCGCTCTGGCGACACGGCACCGAGCGCGGTTCGCTGCACGAGCGCAGTCGCTTCGTGCGCGAGGACCGGCACTGGTACTACGTCGACGGCGACGTGCACTGATGGGCGCATGTCGCGACAGCGACTAGATTTGGAAGCGTGAACGCCAGCCCCGAGAACCAGCGCACCCTGCTCGACATCGCCGACCTCGACCGGCGCATCGCGCAGGCCGAGCGTGCCCGAACGAAGCCGAGCCAGGCGGGGCGGATCACCGAGCTCGTCGCCATCCGCCAGGAGCAGCTTCGCGAGCTGACCACCCTGACCGGCACCCGCGACGACGTGCGCACCGAGCTGAAGCGTCTGGAGTCCGATGTCGCCGTCGTCGAGGCGCGACGGAACCGTGACGCCGAACGACTCGCCGCGTCGACCAATTCGAAGGATGCGCAGGCGCTCGAGCATGAGCTCGCCAGCCTCGCCCGCCGACAGAGCGACCTGGAAGACGCCGAGCTCGACGTGATGGGCCGGCTCGAAGAGGCCGAGGCCGCCGTCGCCGCCCAGCAGGCTCTGCTCGACACCACGACTGCGGAGGGCTCCACGCTCACGGCGCAGGCCAAGGCCGACGTCGCTGCAGCGACCGACCTGGGAGCACAGCTCGCTCGCGATCGTGCTGCCGTCGCCGAGGGCGTGTCACCGGAGCTGATGGCCGAGTACACCCGCCGTGCCACGAACAGCGCCGGTGCGGCGCTTCTCACCCGTGGGACGTGCGAGGGCTGCCGCATCCTGCTGCCCAGCACCGATCTGAACGACATCCGCCGCGCGGCGGACGACCTGGTGGTCTCGTGCCCCGAATGCGGTTGCATCCTCGTGCGCACCGAGGAGTCCGGGCTCGCATGAGCGGTGCCTGCGCGCGCCGACCATGACGGCGCCGGCGTCGGGTGCCGAACGACGCATCGCACTCGTCTCCGTGGGCTCGCGGGAGTACGCCGCCGTCGAACTCGACGGGAACGACGAGGAGCAGAGCCGTACCCCTCTGCGCGCCGATGATCTCCCGGAGTGGGTCGCCGCCGTCGAGGCGTCCGATGCCCCGCGCTGGATCATCCGCACCGCAGCGGAGACCTATGCCGTTCTCCTCCGCGCCGGCGTGCGGGTGAGCCGCAGCCACGACCTGGTGCTGTGTCACGCGATTCTGCGCGACACGGCCTCGGTTCCGGCGCCGCTGCCGACCGCCCCAGCATGGGAGCGCCGCGAGCCGACCGTCTCCGCACCGTCGCTGTTCGACGTTTTCGAGGAGGCGAACGGCGATGAGGCGATCGACGCGACCCTCGATCAGTACCGGGCACAACGGGAGGTGATCGCGGCGGCCCCCGACGGCCGCCTCACGCTCCTGTGCGCGGCCGAGTCGGCCGGCGGACTGATCGCGGAGGAGATGCGAGTCGCGGGCCTGCCGTGGGATGAGGCTGTGCATGATGCGATCCTGACCGAGACCCTCGGTACCCGTCCGGTCGCAGGCGGGCTGCCGAGCCGCATGGTCGAACTCGGCGACATGGTGCGGGAGCTGCTGGGCGATGCGACGCTCCATCTCGACAGCCAGCAGAAGCTCCTGCGCGCACTGCATCGGGTGGGGGTGCAGGTCGAGTCCACGAGTCGGTGGGAGTTGGCGGAGCACGATCACCCGGCCATCGAGCCCCTGCTCGTTTACAAGAAGCTCTCGCGCCTGCTCAGTGCCAACGGCTGGGCCTGGCTCGCCGAATGGGTGCACGAGGGACGCTTCCGTCCCGTGTACATCCCGGGAGGCGTCGTCACCGGACGCTGGGCGTCGGCGGGTGGAGGTGCGCTGCAGCTGCCGCGGAGTCTGCGCCCCGCGGTGCGCGCCGATCCCGGCTGGACGCTGGTCGTGGCGGACGTCGCTCAGCTGGAGCCGCGGATGCTCGCGGCGATGGCAGCGGACGAGGCGATGGCGCGCGCCGCGCGCGGCAGCGACCTCTACGCCGGTGTCGTCGCGTCCGGTGCGGTCGCCACCCGCGAGGAGGCGAAGTACGCGGTGCTCGGAGCGATGTACGGCGCCACGACGGGGGACAGCGGCCGGCTCGTGCCGCGTCTGCGGAAGGTCTATCCCCGCGCGATGGCGCTCGTCGACGCCGCCGCGCGGACGGGCGAGGACGGCGGCATCGTGTCGACCTGGCTCGGTCGGTCGTCGCCGCGTCCTTCGACGGAGTGGATGCGGCTGCAGTCGGAAGCGACCGGTGCCGACGCGGACCCGGCAGTCGTGGCCCTCGCTCGACGCCGAGCGCGCGATTGGGGGCGGTTCACGAGGAACTTCGTGGTGCAGGGCACCGCCGCGGAATGGTCCTTGATCTGGCTTGCCGAGATCCGCCACCGTCTGCAGCAGATCCCCGAGGTGTTCGCGGAGGCCACAGCATCGGGGGCCTTCGCGCGTTCCCCGCATCTGGCGTTCTTCCTGCACGACGAGGTGATCCTGCATGTTCCCCTCGAATACGCGGACGCCGCGGCGGCTGCCGTCCGCGATGCCGCAGCCACCGCGACGACCCGGCTGTTCGGCTCCTTCCCGATCGACGTGCCCCTCGACCTGCGCATCGCGGAGTCGGCGGAGAAGTAGCCGCAGGTTGCCCGCATCCGGAGAACGTAGACTGGACAGGCGAATGGGTCGACTGGACGGCCGCGTTGCGGGCAACCGCACCGAGGAACGTCCGGGCTCCTCAGGGCAGGACGGTGGGTAACACCCACCCGGAGCAATCCGCGAGAAAGTGCCACAGAGAGCAGACCGCCCCGCAAGGGGTAAGGGTGAAAGGGTGGTGTAAGAGACCACCGGGGGCCATGGTGACATGGCCCGCCAGGTAAACCTCGTCCGGAGCAAGGTCAGACAGAGGATGATGACGCGGCTCGCCGAGTCCTCGGGTAGACCGCTAGAGTGCCACGGCAACGTGTCGCCGAGAGAGATGGCCGTCGAAGGGGCGAAGAACCCCGGAACAGAACCCGGCGTACAGGTCGGCCCATTCGCATTCACGATCTGATCAAGTTCATTTTGATTCTGTACGTCGAGCTGGCGCGTGGGGACCTCGCAGCGACATGCTCGGCGTCCGCTGCTGGTTCGTAAGCCGGGTGCCCGGTAGCGTTCGTTCATGTCGTACCGCACCCCCGCCGCGACCACGGCGCTTCTCTTCGGCTTGTCCGCCGCAGTGCTCACCGGCTGTGGCGCGCCGACCCCGGGGGGGGGGGTCATCGAGCCACCTGCTGAGGCGCAGCCCACCCTGGCGCCGAGCACCGAGCCGACGTCGGGCGCCGACCCGGCCCCCGCGGCGACACCCCAGTGCCGGCGGCCAGGCGGAGATGGGACGATCTCCAACGGCGAGCCGCTGAACGTCGGTCTGTACGACGGCATGGTCGACCTGGGACCGCGCGTAGGAGCGAATGGGACCGTCGCGTCCGCGGATGACGGCTCACTCGCGTCGTACGTGGTCGCGCCGGGTGACTACAAGGATGCGATCCTCGAACGGCTCTGTCTCGGCCCGTACTCCTACGAAGCGCTGAATGCCGTTCGTCGCGGGAGCCTGTACTCTGTCGACCCTACGAACCAGACGTACCTGACCCCGCTCCACGCCGGCGACACGCTGAACCTCAGCCCTTACACGATCACGAGCGTGGGGACGTGAACGGCGAGGTGCATTCGTATGAGACCGTGTTCATCCTGCCGCCGCAACGCTGAGCGCATCGGGTCTTTCGCGCAGGATCGGTCGTCTCCTCCCCAAGGGTGAGCTCGGCATTCCGGTGCGAAGAGTATCTTGCTAACTTCTGCTTCATCGTGCACGAATCGACGGAGGAGATCTCATGGCGAAGAAGCCGAACATCATCCTGTTCATGTCCGACGACGTGGGATGGGGCGACCTCGGGTGCTACGGAGGCGGTGAGAACCGCGGGGCCCCGACCCCGAACCTCGATCGGCTCGCCGCCGAGGGCCTGCAGTTCATGTCGTTCTATGGACAGCCCAGCTGCACGCCTGGACGTGCTGCCGCGCTGACAGGGCGCCTCCCGATCCGCAGCGGCATGACGACGGTGGCCTTTCCTGGAGACGGCGGAGGTCTTCCCGCACCGGAGTGGACGCTGGCCAGCGTGCTGAAGAAGGCCGAGTACAACACGTGCCACATCGGAAAGTGGCATCTCGGTGAAGCGGACTACGCCATGCCGACAGCCCACGGCTTCGATGAGATGTACAACACGACGCTGTACCACCTGAACGCCTACACGTACACCGACAAGGCCTTCAACCCGGACTTCCCGTTCGACGATGAGGCGACCATGAAGATGTGGGGCAACGTCATCGGGGCCCTCGATGGGAAAGCCGGTGAAGCACCCACCGAGGTGGAGAAGCTCGACTCCGCCAACATCCCCTTCATCGACGAGAAATCCACGGATCACGCGATCGACTACATCGAGTCCCATGCGAAGGACGAGGAGCCCTTCTTCCTGTACCTGAACACGGCCAAGTTGCACCAGCCGAACCTCCCGCATCCGGACTTCGAAGGAGCCTCGCTCGGGAAGTCGAAGTTCCTCGATTCGCTCGTCGAGCTCGACCATCGAGTGGGAGTCGTCATCGACAAGATCCGCGAACTCGGCATCGCCGAGGACACGCTGGTGGTGTGGACGACCGACAACGGCGCCTGGCAGGACGTCTACCCCGACTGCGGGTACACCCCGTACCGCGGGACGAAGGGCACGGACTACGAGGGCGGCAGTCGCGTCCCCGCCATCGCGTGGTGGCCCGGAACGATCGAAGCCGGTCGCCGCAACTCGGAGATCGTCGGATCGCTCGACCTCATGGCGACGTTCGCGAGCCTCGCCGGCGTCGATCTTCCCACCGAGGACCGGGAAGGAGAACCGACCATCTTCGACAGCTTCGACCAGTCGGGACTCTTGAAGGGGGAGGGAGGGTCGACCAGAGACCATTGGCTCTACATGACCGAGACCGAGATGATCCCCGGCGCAGTGCGGGTAGGCAAGTGGAAGGCGATCTGGAACGTCCGCGACCAGTGGCGCGGGCCTTCGTCGTACACGGCCATCGTCCCGGAGCTCTTCGATCTCTGGCAGGATCCGCAGGAGCGCTACGACATCTTCATGACCAGCTTCGCGGAGAAGACGTGGCAGGCGCCGCAGATGGCCGCACGGCTGCTGAGCGTGCTCCCAAGCTATCAGAAGTACCCGAACCGTCCTCTGCAGTCCGCCGGGATCAGCTACGCGATGTTCGACGTCGAGGACGCACAGGTGCAGCAGCAGATCCAGAAGATGCTCCACGGGCTGAGCTCCAGCGCCTGACCCGGATGCATGAGGAAGGCCCCGACGACCGCATTCGTCGGGGCCTTCCTCATCGGGACGCGGCGTGCTCGCCCTGGCCCCGGAGCCTGCGAAGGATCAGTCGCCGGAAAGGGAAGCAGCTCCGATGATCCCCGAGTTGTTGCGGTGGATCGCCGGGACGATCGGGGTCTTGAGGTCGAGGAGCGGGAGGAAATCTCCGGCGTTCTTCGACACGCCGCCGCCGACGACGAACAGGTCCGGACTGAACAGGAACTCGATGTGCGAGTAGAACGCCTGCAGACGCTCCGCCCACTCTGCCCACGTGAGGTTCTCGCGTTCGCGCGCGGAGGTCGCGGCGTAGGTCTCGACCGACTCGTACTCGCGGAAGTTGAGGTGGCCGAGCTCGGTGTTCGGCAGCAGCACGCCGTCGTAGAGGAAGGCGGATCCGATGCCGGTGCCGAGGGTCGTCAGCAGCGTGAAACCGCGCACGTCCCTGGCGGCCCCGTGGCGCGCCTCGGCCACGCCTGCGGCATCGGCGTCGTTCACGAACACGATGTTGCGCCCGAGGCCGTCGCGGAAGAAGCGCTCCGCGTCGAAGTCGATCCACTCCTTCGAGACGTTCGCGGCGGAGAGCGTCTTGCCGCGCTTGACGATCGCGGGGAACGCGACGCCGAGCGGCAGCGTCGAGTCGTGCACGTCGAGCGTCTTCAGAACGGTCTGCACGGCGACCAGGACATCCTGTGGCGATGCGCCCTCAGGCGTGGGGACCCGCACCCTGTCGGAGGCCATGATGCCGTGCTCGAGGTCGACGATTCCTGCTTTGATACCCGTGCCGCCGATGTCGACGCCGATCGCTTTTGCCATGGGCGATAGCTTAGCGACCGCGGTGCGCGCCAGTAGGATCGATGACATCACGTGAAGAAGGGGCAGACATGTCTGACGGCGACCACAAGTACTGGTACAACTCCACGACCGGCGAGATCGAGTTCGGAATGATCTCACCCTCCATCGACCGCATCGGTCCGTTCGACACGGAGTCCGAGGCCCGCCGTGCCCCCGAGGTCGTCAAGGAGCGTGCGCGCGCCTGGGCCGACGAGGAAGCCGTCGAGCAGGGCTGGGATGTCAAGGGCGACGCAAAGGGCCAGGGCGCAGAGTAGCCATGGACAAGCAGAGGGACTTCGTCCTCCGCACGATCGAGGAGCGCGGCGTCAAGTTCGTGCGCCTCTGGTTCACCGACGTCATCGGCACGCTCAAGTCGGTGGCGATCGCCCCGGCCGAGGTCGAGGGCGCGTTCGCGGAGGGCATCGGATTCGACGGTTCGGCGATCGAGGGACTGACTCGCACCTACGAGTCCGACCTGCTGGCCCAGCCTGATCCGACGACGTTCCAGACTCTGCCCTGGCGCGGGGAGATCGACCCGACGGCGCGCATGTTCTGCGACTTGACGACCCCCGACGGCCAGCCGGCCGTCGCCGACCCGCGTCATGTGCTCAAGCGCACACTCGCGAAAGCCGCGGACGCCGGCTTCACGTTCTACACGCACCCGGAGATCGAGTTCTATCTGCTGAAGTCCTCGTCGTTCGGCCCCGACGGTCCCGTCCCCGTGGACTCCGCCGGCTACTTCGACAACGTTCCCGGCGGTACGGCCCACGACTTCCGTCGCCGTTCCGTGCGGATGCTCGAAGACCTCGGCATCTCGGTCGAGTTCAGCCACCATGAGGGCGGTCCCGGGCAGAACGAGATCGACCTGCGCTACGCCGACGCACTGACGACGGCCGACAACGTCATGACGTTCCGAACCGTGATCAAGGAGGTGGCGATCGAGCAGGGCGTCTATGCGACGTTCATGCCGAAGCCTCTGAGTGGTCAGCCGGGCAGCGGGATGCACACGCACATGTCGCTGTTCGAAGGCGACCAGAACGCGTTCTACGAGGAGGGCGCGAAGTACCAGCTCTCCAAGACGGGGAGGCACTTCATCGCGGGCCTGCTCAAGCATGCGAACGAGATCTCGGCGGTCACGAACCAGTTCGTGAACTCGTACAAGCGGCTCTGGGGCGGCGACGAGGCTCCGAGCTTCATCACGTGGGGTCACAACAACCGCTCCGCGCTCGTGCGGGTGCCGATGTACAAGCCCAACAAGGGGCAGTCGTCACGGGTCGAGTACCGCGCGCTGGACTCCGCCGCGAACCCGTACCTGGCCTACGCGCTCATGCTCGCCGCCGGGCTCAAGGGCATCGAAGAGGGGTACGAGCTTCCGCCGGAGGCCGAGGACAACGTCTGGGCACTCAGCGACGCCGAGCGGCGGGCACTGGGCTACTCGGCCTTGCCGGCGAGCCTCGACCACGCGCTCGAGTACATGGAGGCTTCCGAACTCGTCGCCGAGACCCTCGGGGAGCAGGTGTTCAACTACGTGCTGCTCAACAAGCGCAAGGAGTGGGAGGCCTACCGCGGTCAGGTCACCCCGTTGGAGCTGAAGAACAACCTCGAGCTTCTCTGAGGGGCGCGCATGGCCCGTCCGGACGACTCCGTCTCGCTCTCCGCCCTGGCCAGGCTCGGGTTCGCTGAGTTGAGCGAGGCCGCGGCCGGCCTGGCGGAGCTGGCGACGATCCTCGATCGACCACGAGCGGTGCTGCTCGAGGCCGACGATGCTGCGGATCCCGACGCGGCGGTGCGCGGACTGCTCCGTGTCGCGCGCCGGGATGCGACGCCGTTGCGTGCGCTGCTCGATGACGAGGCGACGCGCCGGCGCGTCTGGCGGGTCTTCGGTGCCTCGGAAGGTCTCGCCGACTTCTTCCTCCGTCATCCGGACCAGCTCACGGTGCTGGAGGGGGCGACCACCAGCCTTCCCTCGGCGAGCGACCTGCACGAGGGACTGCTGAGATCGGTCGACGCGGTCGAGGGTTTCGCGAGGAGTGCGGACGACGACGTGATCGTCGCGCTCCGGGTCGCCTATCGCCGGAACCTGGCAGCCATCGCGGCGTTCGACCTCACGCACCCGGCTCCGGAGACGATCGTCGCCGAGGTGTCGGCCGCGCTGGCCGACGTCGCCGGCGCTGCCCTGGAAGCGTCCCTCGCGGTGGCCAGGACCCGGCTCCAGGAGTCGACGGCCCGGGAAGAAGTCGCCGCGACGCGCTTCGCCATCATCGGCATGGGGAAGGCCGGTGCCCGGGAGCTGAACTACGTCAGCGACGTCGACGTGATCTTCGTCGGGGGGACCAGCGACGAACACGTCGTGAGCGAGGCGCGCGCGATCGACACCGCCACCCGCCTGGCCCGGGAGACGATGCGCAACCTGAGTGCGATCGAAGTCGAACCGCCGCTGTGGGAGGTGGATGCCGCGCTCCGCCCCGAGGGGAAGCAGGGGGCACTGGTGCGGTCCCTCGCCTCGCATCTCGCGTACTACGACCGCTGGGCCAAGAGCTGGGAGTTCCAGGCTCTGCTCAAAGCGCGTCCGCTCGCCGGTGACCCCGGACTCGGTGCGGAGTACATCGAGGCTGTGCAGCCGAAGATCTGGTCCAGTGCGGCGAGGCAGGACTTCGTCGAGAGCGTGCAGCGGATGCGCGAGCGCGTCATGGAGCACATCGACCCCGAGGATGCGCCGTATCAGCTGAAGCTCGGCGCCGGCGGGCTGCGCGACATCGAGTTCACCGTGCAGCTGCTGCAGCTCGTGCACGGTCTCACCGACGAGTCGCTGCGCACGAGGGGCACCCTCGAGAGCCTCGATGCGCTCGTCGACGGCGGCTACATCGGGCGCGTGGATGCCGCCGCATTCGCCGACGACTACCGTCTGCTGCGCCTGATGGAGCATCGCCTCCAGCTCCGAGAGCTCAGCCGCACGCACCTGATGCCGCGCACACCGGCAGGATTGCGCATCCTGGCGCGGGGGACGGGCTTGGCGGAGAGCGGCGAAGGCGTCTGGGCTCGGTGGGAGACCGTGCGCCGCGAGGTGCGTGAGATCCACACCCGACTGTTCTACCGGCCGCTGCTCAGCGCCGTGGCAGGTCTGCCGGAGGAGGAGCGCACGCTCTCCGCCGCGCAGGCCCACGATCGCCTGGCCGCCATCGGATTCCGCGACCCTGCAGGGGCACTGCGCCACATCGGTGCGCTCACGAGCGGACTCAGCCGCAAGGCGACCATCCAACGCCACCTGATGCCCATCATGGTGCGGTGGTTCGCCGACGGCAGCGATCCGGACTACGCGCTGCTCGCGTTCCGGCGCATCAGCGAGCGCCTCGGCGACACCCCGTGGTTCCTCCGGATGCTGCGGGACTCCTCGGGAGCAGCCGAGAGCCTCACACGGCTGCTGTCCTCCTCGCGCTACATCGGCGAGCTCCTGGAGTGGATCCCCGAGTCCGTCGCCTGGTTGGACAGCGCAGGGCGCCTGCGTCCGCGGGGCGGTGCCGCACTGGACGAGGAGGCCCGTGCCATCCAGACGCGGCATGAGACGGTCGGTGACGCCCTGCGGGCGGTCAGGGCGCTGCGACGCCGGGAACTCCTGCGCACCGCGATGGGAGCCGTTCTCGATGTCCTCACGATCGAGGAGGTCGCCACCGCGCTCACCGAGATCACCGAGGCCACGATCCAGGCCGCGTTGCGGGCGGTGATCCGTGAGGTGGTGCCGTCGGAGGACGAGGCTCTGGACTTCGCCGTCATCGCGATGGGGCGGTTCGGCGGTGCAGAGCTCGGGTTCGGCTCCGATGCGGACATCCTCTACGTGTATGACGCGAACGGCGTCGACTCGGAGCGTGCACAGAAGCTCGCGACGCAGATCGTGGCAGGTCTGCGTGAGCATCTGACCGACCATCGCCTCCCACTCGATCTCGACGCCGACCTCCGACCCGAGGGGCGCAACGGACCGGTCGTGCGGTCACTCCAGGCATACACCGAGTACTACCGACGCTGGTCGCTGTCGTGGGAGGCGCAGGCCCTCCTCCGCGCCCGCGGCGTGGCGGGGAGCGTGAAGCTGATCGAGAAGTTCACCGCGCTCGCTGACACGATCCGCTACCCCGAGGCCGTCGATCTGCAGGGGATGCGCGAGATCAAGCGCATCAAGGCCAGGGTCGAGGGGGAGAGGCTGCCCCAGGGCGCGGACCCGCGTCGGCACCTGAAGCTCGGTCCCGGCAGCCTCAGTGATGTCGAGTGGCTGGTGCAGCTGATCCAGCTCCAGCACGCGCATGCTGTGCCGGGGTTGCGCACGACCTCGACGCTCGGTGCGCTGGACGCCGCGGTGGGCGCCGAACTCGTGCCGCACGACGATGCCGAGCGGCTGCGCGAAGCCTGGCGGCTCTCCAGCCGCCTCCGTTCGGCGATCACCCTGCTGACCGGGCAGACCAGTGACGTGCTCCCCGCCGATCGGAGGCAGCTCGACGCGATCGGTCGGCTCCTCGGCTATCCCGACCGCTCGGCGACCGAACTCGAAGAGGACTATCTCGGTGTGACCCGACGCGCACGGAAGACGTTCGAGCAGCTCTTCTACGGCTGACCGCGCCCGCCGGTTTGCAGTATGGGGCGCGGTGTCGCAAGCTGACGACATGACCCACGCACGCATCGGCATCGTCTGGAACCCCTCGAAGGTCGCGCAGGAGGTCCTGCAGGATGCGGTGGACCGCGTGTTCGCCGACCACGACGACATCCGCTGGTGGGAGACCACTCCGGATGACCCGGGCCGGGGGATGGGAAGCGAGGCGCGGGAAGACGGCCGGGACATCGTGATCGCGGTCGGAGGAGACGGCACGGTCCGCGCCGTCGCGGAGTCGCTGGCCGGTTCGGATGTCGCTCTCGGCATCGTGCCGCAGGGGACGGGAAACCTCCTCGCCCGCAATCTCGAGGTTCCGCTGAACAACGTGGTCGCCGCGCTGGAGCGTGTCCGCGACGCGGAGCCGCGGCGCATCGATCTGGGCTGGGTGTCGTATGACGGTACGGAACATGCGTTCGCCGTGATGGTGGGCTTCGGCATCGACGCCCAGATGCTGGTGGAGACCGACGACGACCTCAAGTCGAAAGCCGGGTGGCTGGCCTACGTCGAGGCGATGGGGCGCGCTCTGGCGGGCACCGAGATGACCGACATCACCCTGGCGATCGACGGGGAGAAGGCGGTCGCCGTGCGGGGTCACACCATGCTCATCGGAAACTGCGGCATGGTGCAGGGCGGCATCCGCCTGCTGCCGGACGCCGTCCTCGACGACGGCAAGCTCGATGTGCTCATGGTCAGTGCGGACGGCGCGCTGCAGTGGCTGGACACCCTGCGCTCCTTCGTCTGGGACAACGGCATCCGCCGCATCTTCGGCGCCACGGATGAAGCGGTGAGCACGGACTCCGCGCGCCATCTTCCCGTCGAGACGCTCAGTGTCGAGTTGAAGACGCCCCTCGTCTTCGAGATCGACGGCGAGGAGATGGGCGAGGTCACCGCGTTCGACGTGCGGGTGGAGCCGGGCGCTCTGCTGGTCCGCTGAGAGGCGACCCCCGGTGCAAGTCAGCGGGTGGCGGCCGGAGGAACGATCTTCCGGTCCTGCGCGGGGAACGTCACCTTCTGCACGATGATGATGATGCTCGCCGCGACGGGGATCGCGACCAGCGCGCCGAGGATGCCGCCCAGCGCGGCTCCGGCCACGGCAGCGATCACCACGAGTGCGCCCGGCACGGCCACGGCCTTGCTCATGATGCGCGGCGACAGCACATATGCCTCGATCTGCATGTAGATGAGGTAGTAGATGATGGCGATCAGGGCGGTGAGTGGCGAGATGAAGAGGCAGATCAGCGAGTTGATGATCGAGGCGGTCAGCGTGCCGACCAGCGGGATCATCGAGCCGATGAAGGCGATGAGCGCGAGCAGCGCCGGCACCGGGGCGCCGATGATGCTGAGGAAGATGAGGCTCAGGATCCCGTTGATCAGCGCGAGGCTCACCTGCCCGATCACGTAGCGGCCGACGGCACTCGACACATCTTCCAGAAGCCCGCTGAAGGTGTCGCGCTGGTAGGCGGGGACGAAGCGGGCGGCGACGTGCTTCATGCTCCGCAGCGACGCCATGAAGTACAGCGTCAGGATCAGGACGATCGTGATCCCGGTGAAGCCCCCGGCGATGCCGGCGCCCACTGCGAACACGCCACCGCCGATGTCGAGGAAGTTGTCCGGGTTCTGAACGAAGTCGAGGATGCCCTGCACCGCGTCGTCGATCGTGGAGCCGAACTGCCCGCTGACGTCCTTGAACCACGCACTGGCCATGAAGTCCTCGACCATCTGCGGTCCGTCTTTGATCAGATTGCTGATCTGTTCGACGAGCAGAGGGACGATGGCGAGGATGATGCCCGCGAACGCGATGATCACACCCGCGACCACGATCGTGACGGCAGCGGGGCGGGGGAGCTTCTTCTCGATGAACCTGACGATCGGGTCGAGCCCGAGGGCGAGGAACACTGCGACTCCGACGTAGACAAGCACCGTCGCGAGTTGTCCGATGATGCCGCCGATGGCCAGAGCCACCAGGACCCCGAGCGCGCCCAGGAGCCCGAACATGAACGGGTTCGTCCTGGCGTATGCGGCCACCGCATTCGACGGCTGTGGCGGCGCGGCGTCGACCGGCCTCCGCAGCTCGGTGCTCGCGATCACTCTTCTACGGCGCATGGTTCCCCCGGTCGACGGTCAGACTCACAAGTTGACCACCCGGATCACGCCGGGTCAAGCCGGTGGTGCGGCGTGGCGGGGTGTGCCGTCTCACCGCACATCGGCGACGTGGATGGCCGCTCGCCGACTGGTCACCCCGAGTTTGCGATAGATGGATCGGATGTGCGTCTTCACGGTGGGATACGCGACCCCGAGATGGCCGGAGATCTCCTCCGCCGTCATCGTCGTACGCAGACACGCGAGCACTTCGCTCTCCCGGGGAGTGAGGACCCCGGACAGGTGTCGTGCGAGCTGCCCCCGTCGTTCCAGGATGACCCCGAGGAAGGCATCATGCGGAGACCCTCGGTGAGCATGCGCTCTGAGGAGGTCGCCGATCAGTGGGTCGGGGGAGAGGAACGGAGCGAGGATGCGCTCGGGGGCGGCGGCTTCGAGGGCTCTGTCGATGTGCACGTGGGCGTCCGGTCCGTGTCCTGCGCCTGAGCGGAGTGCGGCGCTGGTGACCAGTGTGCTGACTCGCGCATAGCGAGGCAGTGCGCCGGCCGTCGCGAGCCGGAGCGCCTGTGTGGCGAGGGCAGGCTCTTCGAGGACCCGATACAGCTCCGCGAGTACCGCGTGCGCCACGGCGGCACCGGGACGGGCGAGCGCCGGCGCCGCGATGCTCCGCGCACGCGCATCCTGCCCCTCGGCGTGTGCCAGCTGTGCCGAGATCACTCGGCGCAGGGTGTCCCACGGGATGCCGTGCTTGTCGGTCCTGCTCACTCCCTGGAGGAGCTCGGCGGCGGCGAAGTAGCGGTCCTCGCGACGCAGGGCGACCAGGGTCATCACGAGATACAGACGCGCAAGCGCCTCGAAGTTGTGTCCTGGCGCGCCTTCGGCGACGACCGCGTCGAGCCACGAGACGGCCTCGTCGTACTCCCCTCGCCAATAGGCGATGGTTCCGCGATTGGCGTGAGGGAGACCGCCTTCGAAGAGGTCCCAGTCCGAGGCTGAAGGGGACACCGGAAGGGCATCGAGTGTCTGTTCTGCTTCGGTGAAGAGGCCGGCGTGGGTCAGGGCGAAGGCGAGATTGGACTGCGCGAGCCGGAACGTCTCCGCTCGTCCGTGCAGACGGGCCTCGTCAGCGGCCGAGCGGAGCAGGCCGATCGCCGCGCCGAGGTCGCGACGGAGCCTGACCTCCGTCCAGCCCAGGAGGAACAGGGCCGAGGGGTAGTCGTCTTCGGGACCGCAGTCGGTCAGCGCGTCGCGCGCGCGGTCGGCGGCCGCGGCCTTCCCCGCGTTGTCGGCCGTGAGGAGGAGATCTGTGAAGCACACCACGAAGTCGTCTGCCGCAACCCGCAACCCCTGCCCGCGGAGGAATGCCGCGCCGTGCGAGTCGCCGAGGAGATCTCGGCAGCAGGCGCGGATGAGCAGCACGTGCGGGTCGTGCGGCTCGGGGTGGGCGAGGCACAGCTGTTCGAGCTCGCGCGTGCGTGATTCGAGGATGAGGCGGAGCCAGTTGCGGCGCAGGGTCGCGCCGGTGCTGTCCGGATCAGCGGAGGAGGGGTCCTCACGGACGGCGTCGATCACGGATCAACGATATCGGCGCGCCGACCGCCGGCGTGCGACGGCATCGTCGCATCTCATCCGCTGAGGATGAGATGCGAGTTCCGACGGTCGTGGAATGACCAGAATCTCAGGCGAGGCTCGTGCCTCGGATCTGTTCCGGGGCCGGGCACCCGACACTGATCCTCACCCTCGCCGGCCGCGCTGTGGGTGACGAGCGTCCGAAGTCGAAGGCGCTCGCCTGATCCCGCTCGAACCCCGACCGCAAGGAGCAACATGTCCGTCACGAGAGTGACCGTGCGCAACTTCGCCCGTGCCGAATCCGACCTCATGTTCTCGCGCCTCGCCACGGGGCCTGGACTCGGCGAATGGAATCACACCCGGGGCCTGAAGTCCCTCGACGATCAGCCCATCATCCGCCAGAACCGCGACACGCTGTACAGCAGTGCCATCGTCGACGTACGCGACGACGTGGCGCTCACGGTGCCGGAGACCAGCGGGCGATACATCTCCGCCTTCATCCTGAACCAGGACCACTACGGCACGCACCTGCTGCGGGAACCCGGTGAGTACATCCTCACGCGAGAGGCCGTCGGCACGGACTACGCAGCGATTCTGGTGCGCATCCTCGTCGACCCGAACGACGACGTCGATGTGGCGCAGGTGGACCGGCTGCAGGACGGGCTGCGTCTCGCAGGCGGCGGTGAAGGGGGATTCCCGCTCCCGGACTATGACGTGCCCTCGCACGGCGAGACCCGCGACGCGCTGCTCACTCTCGGGCGCGGGGTATCGACCTACGACCGTGCGTTCGGATCGAAGGACGAGGTCGATCCGGTCATGCATCTGCTGGGGGCTGCAGGGGGGTGGGGCGGCTTGCCCGAATACGAGGCGACGTACGTCAGCGTCGACGAGGGCCTGCCCGTCGCCGACTACCGACTCCGGCTGAAGGACGTCCCCGTCGACGCTTTCTGGTCCGTGTCGCTGTACGACGCCGCCGGCTACTTCGCCCCGAACGAGCTCGGTGTGAACAGCATCAACAGCCTGACGGCCGTGGCCGACGACGACGGCGCAGTCACCATCCATCTCGGTGCGCATCCTGAGGGTGCGAAGAACGCCCTGCCGATCATGCCGGGGTGGAACTACACGCTTCGGCTCTACCGTCCGCGCCTCTCCGTCCTCGACGGCTCCTGGGTCGCTCCGCGACCCGAGCCGATCTCGGGACTCGCGTGATGTCGACGGCTGTCGACGGAGACCTGCAGGAGGAGACACGATGACCAGCACCCTCGACCGCCGCATCCCGTTGCGCAGCGCTCCCAACTTCCGCGATCTCGGCGGACTGCCCGCTGCTGGAGGCGTCGTCCGATCCCGGTCGCTCTATCGTTCGGCGACGCTCGCCCGGCTCGAGGGCGACGATCTCGAGGCCTTCCGGCGACTGGACATCGGGACGGTCTATGACCTGCGCACGGCGGGGGAGCGCAGCACATCACCGGACCACCTGCCGGATGGGGTGAAGCTCTTCGGCCTGGACGTGCTGGCCGACAGCACCACGGATGTCGCTGCCGGCGTCGGTCGACTCGCCAGTGATCCGGCGGCCCTTGCGGCGTCGCTCGGCGACGGGCGTGGTGCCGCTCTCATGCGGGAGTCCTACCGGAACATCGTGAGTCTCCCTTCCGCTCTCGCCGCATATCGCTCCTTCTACTTCGACCTGATCGATCCGGCGCGCTCGGGTGCGGCGCTGTTCCACTGCACGACCGGCAAGGACCGTACCGGCTGGGCCGCGGCGTCGTTCCTCCTGCTGTTGGGCGTCGGTGAGGATGACGTGCGCGCCGACTACCTCGAGACGAACGCGGACCTTCTCCCCGCGCTGCAGCCGCTCCTCGCCGCCGCGGCGGATCGGGGCGTCGACACCCAGTTGCTCCTCCCGGTGCTCGGGGTGCGCGGCGAGTACCTCGATGACGCCATCGACGAGGCGCGAACGCGGTTCGGCAGCATCGAGGGCTACGCCACCGAGGGCCTCGGTCTCAACGAATCGGATCTCGACGTCCTGCGTCGCCGATTCGTCGTCCCCCAGGTCTAGGCCTGCCGTCCAACGCTGAAAGGGCTCCACCGTGGTTCCGCAAGACGTTCTTCCCTTCCCTCCCACACCGTCTGCGAGCATCGCCGGCCGGACCATGCAGGAATCCTCCTATGGTCAGCGGGCGACGCCGTCGCGACTGCCGGGGGATGCGCCGAACATCCTCATCGTCCTGATCGATGACGCCGGTCCGGGGCTCCCTGACACCTTCGGTGGCGAGGTGAGGACCGACACCCTGTCCCGTGTCATCGACGAGGGGATCGGTTTCAACCGATTCCACACCACCGCGATGTGCTCACCGACTCGGGCATCTCTGCTGTCCGGCCGGAATCATCACCGGATCGGGAACGGGCAGATCGCGGAGCTCGCCAACGACTGGGACGGATATGCGGGGGAGATCCCACGGTCGAGCGCACTCGGGGCGGAAGTGCTGAAGGACTACGGCTACTCGACGGCGGCGTTCGGCAAATGGCACAACACCCCGGCGATCGAGACGGGAGCGACGGGGCCGTTCCACAACTGGCCGTCCCACATCGGGTTCGAGTACTTCTACGGCTTCCTCGCAGGCGAGGCGTCTCAGTACGAGCCCCACCTGGTACGCAACACCACGAGCGTCCTGCCGCCGAAGACAGCCGAAGCGGGCTACCACCTGAGCGAGGATCTCGCCGACGACGCCATCGGCTGGCTGCGCGACCACAAGGCGCTCGCGCCCGACAAGCCCTTCTTCCTGTACTGGGCGTCCGGTGCGCTGCACGGACCGCACCACATCATGAAGGAGTGGGCGGACAAGTACGCGGGGCGATTCGACGGCGGGTGGGACGAGTACCGCGAACGCGTCTTCGAGCGCGCGAAGGAGCGGAAATGGATCCCCGACGAGGCCGTCCTGACCGCGCGCGACCCGCGGATGCCCGCGTGGGACGACATCCCCGAAGATGAGCGCGCGTTCCAAGCGCGACTGATGGAGGTCGCCGCAGGCTTCGGCGAGCACGCCGACGTGCAGGCTGGTCGGGTCATCGACGAGATCGAGGCGCTCGGATACGGCGACAACACGCTGATCCTCTACATCTGGGGTGACAACGGCTCCTCAGGTGAAGGTCAGAACGGCACGATCAGCGAACTCCTCGCCCAGAACGGCATCCCCTCGACGGTGCCGATGCACATCCAGGCGCTGAAGGAGATGGGTGGGCTGGACGTACTCGGGACTGCCAAGGCGGACAACATGTACCACGCGGGCTGGGCGTGGGCGGGAAGCACCCCTTACAAGGGCATGAAGCTGCTGGCCTCCCATCTCGGGGGCACGCGCAACCCCATGGCGGTGCGCTGGCCGGCACGGATCACCCCCGACCCGGCCCCGCGGACCCAGTTCGTGCACTGCACCGACATCGTTCCCACCATTTACGATCTGCTCGGCATCACCCCTCCCCGTGAGGTCGGCGGCGTGCATCAGGATCCGATCGACGGCACCAGCTTCGCCGCGGCTCTGACGGATCCGGGGGCCGCGGAGACTCACCTCACGCAGTACTTCGAGATCCTCGGCAGCCGGGCGATCTACCACGACGGGTGGATGGCCTCCGCCTTCGGCCCGCGTGCCCCGTGGGTGCCCGGGCTTCCGGACGGGATCGCCGACTGGAGCCCGGACCAGGACGCCTGGGAGCTCTACCATCTCACCGAGGACTGGACTCAGGCACACGATCTCGCCGCGGAACATCCGGAGAAGCTGGCACAACTCAGGGAGCTCTTCGCGATGGAGGCGGCGAAGAACAGCGTCTACCCGATCGGCGGCGGCCTCTGGGTGCCGATCTACCACCCCGAGTTCCGCATCTCGACCCCGTATCGCAGCTGGAGCTTCACGGGCGATCTGCGCCGCATGCCAGAGGTCATCGCACCGGCCCTGGGAAATCGGGCGAACAGGGTGACCATCGATGCGGTCCTCCCCGAGCGTGCCGAAGGCGTGCTCTACGCCCTCGGCGGTGCGGGCGGCGGGCTCACCTGCTACCTGGACGACGGGTACCTCTGCTACGAGTACAACACCTTCATCATCCACCGCACGAAGATCCGTTCCTCGGAGCGGCTTCTCGCGGGGCGGGCGGAGATCGTCGTGGAAACCAGTTACATCGATCCCCGCCCGACGGGACCGCTGCGCATCGATATCTCGATCGACGGTCGCCGGATCGTGACCGGTACCGTGCCCGTCAGCGTCCCGTTGCTGTTCACCGCGAACGACTGCCTCGACATCGGAGTCTGTCTCGGCGGCTCCGTCTCGCTCGACTACTTCGACCGCGCTCCCTTCCCTTTCAGCGGAGAGATCCACTCGGTCGACGTGATCTACACGAACTGACCTGCGCCCACCGACGCCCGGACGCGGACGAGCCCGCCCCAGCACAAGCTGAGGCGGGCTCTTCGCGATGCGCTGCGGTCGTCAGACGCCGAAGTACAGCTCGTACTCGAACGGGTGCGGGCGCTGGGCCATCGGCAGGATCTCGTTCTCGTACTTGTACGAGATCCAGGTCTCGATGAGCTCCTTGGTGAACACGCCGCCCTCGAGGAGGAACTGGTGGTCGGCCGCCAGCGCATCGAGCGAGTCGAGCAGGGAGTTCGGGACCTGCGGGATGTCCTTGGCCTCCTCGGGCGGGAGCTCGTAGAGGTCCTTGTCGACCGGCTCGTGCGGCTCGATACGGTTCTTGATGCCGTCCAGGCCCGCCATCAGCTGCGCGGCGAAGGCGAGGTACGGGTTGCCGGAGGCGTCGGGCGCGCGGAACTCGATGCGCTTCGCCTTCGGGTTGGAGCCCGTGATCGGGATGCGGATCGCGGCGGAGCGGTTGCCGGCCGAGTAGACCAGGTTGACCGGAGCCTCGAAGCCCTTCACCAGACGGTGGTAGCTGTTCAGAGTCGGGTTGGTGAAGGCGAGGAGCGCCGGCGCGTGCGCCAGGATGCCGCCGATGTACCAGCGCGCGATGTCGCTGAGCTGACCGTAGCCGGCCTCGTCGTAGAACAGCGGCTTGCCTTCGCTCCACAGCGACTGGTGGGTGTGCATGCCCGAACCGTTGTCACCGTACAGAGGCTTGGGCATGAAGGTCGCGACCTTGCCCCACTCCTCGGCGGTGTTCTTGACGATGTACTTGAACTTGAGGATGTCGTCCGCCGCGTGGACCATCGTGTCGAAGCGGTAGTTGATCTCCTGCTGGCCGCCGGTGCCGACCTCGTGGTGCGAGCGCTCGAGGATGAATCCCGCGTCGATCAGCTTGAGCGTGATGTCGTCGCGGAGGTCAGCGGTCTTGTCGACGGGGCTGACGGGGAAGTAGCCGCCCTTGTACGGCGTCTTGTTCCCGAGGTTGCCGCCCTCTTCCTCGCGGCCGGTGTTCCACGCGCCCTCTTCCGAGTCGACGCTGTAGAAGCTCGAGTTCGAGGTGACGTTGTAGCGGACGTCGTCGAAGATGTAGAACTCCGCCTCGGGGGCGAAGAATGCGGTGTCGGCGATGCCGGTGGACGTCAGGTACTTCTCCGCCTTCTTGGCGACCTGACGCGGATCCTTCGAATAGATCTCGCCCGTGCGCGGGTTGTAGATGTCGAACAGCATCACGAGGGTGCTCGCCTCGCGGAACGGGTCGACGTATGCGGTCGTCACGTCGGGGATGAGCTGCATGTCGGACTCGTGGATACTCGCGAAACCGCGGATCGAAGAGCCGTCGAACAGCTGACCGTCGGTGAAGAAAGCCTCGTCGACCGTCGATGCAGGAATGTTGAAGTGCTGCTGCACACCCGGGAGATCGGTGAAACGGATGTCAAGGAACTTGACGTCGTTCTCCTTGATGTAGGTCAGTACCTCGGACGAATCTTTGAACATGTACGACTCCTGTAATGCGGATCGATGGCTTCACGGCCACTCTGCAGAGTACGGACGGGGGATTTCTCTACGGTATCCGCATTGTTTCGGGCGTGTTACAGGCGCCGAGACGACAGAGCGGCATATCGCGCTCGGTAGGCTGGGGGAGTGACGGATGCAGTGAACACGTACCCCGGTGAGCGTCTCGGACTTCCCGAATCCGGCCCGAGGAGCATCGCCCGCCCTGGCCGTCGCATCGGCGCCCTTCTGATCGACTGGACGGCCGCGGTCATCCTGTCGCTCGCATTCTTCGACTACGACCCGTTCGCGACCCTCGTGATCTTCGCCGTGGTGCAGGTCCTGTTCATCCCGACCGCAGGCGGCAGCCCCGGTCATCGCATCCTCGGCATGCGCGTCGTGCGTCTCGGCGGCGGCTGGGTGGGACTCTGGCGTCCTCTCGTGCGCACCCTGCTGCTGATCTTCGTGATCCCTGCCGTCGTGTGGGATCCCGATCAGCGCGGCCTCCACGACAAGGCGGCCGGGACGGTCCTGATCCGCGCCTGAGGTCGACTCAGACCTTGCCGCGGTTGCGGCGCCGCGCCTCACGCGGTGCTCGCCCGCCCAGGAACGATCGTGCCGGGTCGACGGCGAAGCCCTGACGCAGCGCTTCGCGTCCGATGAGCATCCGGAAGCCCATCTCGTCGCGATTACTGAGTGTGACTTCGGCGAGCACTTCGCGGTCCACGAGTCGGATCAGCAGCTCCACCACAAGGCGCTCCTGCGCGTGTCCCGACGAGCTGCGGACGGCGCGACGGTCGTGCACGGGGCACTGGACGACCACGGCGTCTTCCTGGCTGTCCTGCCAGGGCTTGACCTTGAAGCGGACCCAGGGCTCGTCGTCCTGCTCGAACTCCACGATGTCGAAAGCATGCAGCGATGAGGTGCGTGCGCCCGTGTCGATCTTGGCCTTGAGCCAGTCGACTCCGAGATCGGGCAGGCTCACCCATTCTCGCCACCCCGTAAGGGTGTTTGAATGGGGGGTAGTCCTACTCACCTGATACATCCTGGCAGGAAAAATCCCCCGTGAAGATCGCAGTGCTCTCCCGCGCGCCGCAGGCGTACTCCACCCAGCGACTGCGTGCGGCCGCGCTTCAGCGCGGGCACAACGTCAAGGTGCTCAACACGCTGCGCTTCGCGATCGACCTGACCGCCGAGGAACCCGACCTGCACTACCGGGGTCGTCAGCTCAGCGACTATGACGCGATCCTGCCGCGCATCGGCAACTCGATCACCTACTTCGGCACCGCCGTCGTGCGCCAGTTCGAGCAGATGGACGTCTACACGCCGAACACCGCGAACGGGATCTCCAGTGCGCGCGACAAGCTCCGTGCGAACCAGATCCTGTCACGACACAACATCGCGATGCCTCCGACCGCGTTCGTGCGCAATCGTGCGGACGTGCGCCCGGCGATCGAGCGCGTCGGCGGCGCGCCCGTCGTGATCAAGCTCCTGGAGGGCACCCAGGGCATCGGCGTCATCCTCGCCCCGCAGGTGAAGGTCGCCGAGGCGATCATCGAGACGCTGCACTCCACCAAGCAGAACGTCCTCATCCAGAAGTTCATCTCGGAGAGCCGCGGGCGAGACATCCGCGCCCTGGTCGTCGGCGACCGGGTGGTCGCCGCGATGCGACGGTCCGCCGCCGGAGACGAGTTCCGCTCCAACGTGCATCGCGGGGGATCGGTCGAGGCCGTCGAGCTCGACCCCGTGTACGAGCGCGCCGCGGTGCGCTCGGCCCAGATCATGGGGCTGCGCGTCGCCGGCGTCGACATGCTCGAAGGCGATGAAGGCCCTCTCGTGATGGAGGTCAACTCCTCGCCGGGCCTGCAGGGCATCGAGACCGCCACGAAGCTCGATGTCGCCGGCGCCATCATCGACTACATCGCCGGTCAGGTCGCTTTCCCCGAGATCGACGTGAGGCAACGTCTGACGGTCTCGACGGGATACGGCGTGGCCGAGCTGATGGTCCACGGCGCCGTCGACCTGGTGGGGAAGACCCTGGGCGAGGCCGGGCTCTGGGAACGCGACATCACGGTGCTCACCCTGCACCGCGGCGTCAGCGTGATTCCCAACCCGCGCAAGCACGTCGTGCTCGAAGCGGACGACAGACTGTTCTGCTTCGGCAAGCTCGACGAGATGCGGTCGATGGTCCCCGAACGCCGCCGTCGCCGCGCGAAGGTCCGCCGGCTGCCACGGCAGCCCCTGTCGGAATGACGAAGAGCGCGGCCGCCCTCCGGGGGCGGCCGCGCTCTCACGCTTCGGTCTCGTACGTACTCAACGAGGGCGCTGCGAACGCACCTTCGTCGGGTCGATGCCCTTCGGGATCGGCAGCGAGGACAGCGACTGCGATACGGAGTCGACACGGCGGATCACCGCGGACATGGTGGCCTTGTCGATCGCTTTCGGCAGCTTCTTGATCGTCTTGGAGAGATCCGCGATCGGGACCTCATCTTCGCCGTGCCCCACGTAGAGCACCGTGACCGGCACGCCGTGTGCCACGCGCTGAGCCTTGCTGCGCTCCTCGTTGACGAGGCGGGTCAGCCGGCCACGTGCACCTTCGCCGACGACGACGATGCCGCCTCGACCGATCGTGCGGTAGACGGCTTCCTGCGTCTTCGGGTTGATGCCGACAGGCGTGTCGGAAGCCTGCCACTTGCGGCCCAGGCTGGTGCTGAGCACGTGTCCCGCGGCTCCGGGCATGCCGTCGATCTTCGTGTACATGGCAGACGTCGAGAGCCGTGTCATGAGGAAGAGTGCGCCGAGAACACCCAGCATCAGTCCTGTGATTCCCCACAGGACGAGCGTCCAGACCTGGAACGGCGGGATCAGGTACCCGGCGACGAGGCCGAGGAGGACGCCTCCGACGAGGATCGCGATCTGGGCCCAGGGGAGCCACGAGTAGGCCTCGCGGGTGAACCGGAAGAGGGACTTGATCTGGGAGAAGAACCCAGGACGCTTTTCGGGTTCAGGAGCACGCTTTGCCATGAGGACCAGCCTACCGAGTCCGCGGGCTCCGTGATGTCGCCGTTCGCGCCGAGCGGAGCGTGCGACACAACTTCTCCTGCACGACTGCGATGCAGGGCGCTATCTGTTCGCATCGCTCCGGAGAGGGCGAGAACCTCTCGGGCCTGCGGTGTGATGGGGACATGGCAGACATCGAGAATGAAGGCGGCGTGGGGCCGCCTCTTCTTCCGGGGACGCATCGAGTGGTCCGGACCCTCGACGCGAGCGAGGGGCCGTTCGCAGGGACGCTCGTGACCTCGGGAGACGGGGTGGCCGTGCGGGTGGATGCGGCGGCCCTCGGGGGATGGGTGGGGTGGCGCTTCTCCGGAGCGGAGCACGTCGCCGCGCCCCTCGATGTCTGTCGGCGCAGGGACGGACATGACGCGTTGCTCCCGTGGTGCACCGAGCGGGTCACGGCCTTCCTCGTTCGACGGACGGCCGCCGGCGCGATCCTCACTCCGGGGGAGAACAGCACGCTCGTCATCAGCATTCTCCGCGGACTCGATGAGGTGGGCGAGGGCATCGAGGGCGTCCGTGCCGGGGAGTGGTGGCTGACCGACGGGGGACGTCCGGTGTTCGTCTTCGGCGTCGGGACCGATGTCCGGGTCGGCGTGGTCGAGATCATCGATCGGGTGGCGGAGCACAGCGCGGACAAGGCGCTGAAGCGCGCGCTCGGCACGATCCTCGAAGGGTTGGAGAGGGCCGCACCACAGCCGCGTATCCCGCACGGGCTCATCTCAGCGTGGGAGGACGACCTGCTGAGCATCGCTGCCCCGCAGCCGCTCGAGCGTGGTGCCCATGCCCCGGAACCTGCCAGGAGAGCCGCTCGGACAGGCGTTGAACGAGATCTGCGGCCGACGGCACCTCGTCTACGAGCGGATCGAGTGCGCAGGCAGGACGGTCGGCGCGCTGTCGCGATGAGACCGGCCCCTGTTGCTCTGGTGCGGGGAGTCCCGGATGTGATCCGGGCCAGGATCCGAAGTCTCGGGAGGGCCCGTCACGGTCGGGGAACTGCACAGGCGCCGCAGGGCGATCAGTCGGCGCGAAGAGGAGCGGAGCGGCGCGTCGGTGTGCGACGCCGTTCGTTGATCATCGCGGGCGCCGCCGCCACAGCGGTCCTTGCCGGCGGCCTGCTCTGGCCGAGCGGCGATGCCCCAGGCGAGGTGTCGGACGCGGTGGAAGGCACCCCCGCGGGGGTGCGCTCACCGCAGGGGCAGGAGTCGACCCCTGTGGAGACGCCGACGAAGCCCGGTGTCGCCGACGCTGCGGAGGCTGACGCTGCCGAGGATGTGCATGTCGGAGCGGAGTCGACCGCAGACGCGCCGGAGACGGCGATACCCGCTCTGCTGGACGCGATCGCGGAGTGTCGCGCGGAGGAGGTCTCCTCGTGCCCGGCTGCGGTGGCGGCTGATTCCGCGGGAGTCCTGGACGCTCTCGCATCGGTGGGCTCTGACTCGTCGACCACCGAGCTGGTGGACGAGTACGGGGACGTCGCCGTCGTCCGACTGAGGATCGGAGTTCCCGCCGAGGGGGAAGAGGCGAGCGCGGATGCTCCCGGGCAACTGATGGTGGTACTCATCCGCTCCGCAGACAAATGGCTGGTCCGCGACGTCTACGACGTCGCGGACCAGCCAGGATGATCTCTCGCTGTCAGGCGCCGAGCTGGGACGCGAACTGCGCGGCCTCGAGACGGGCCTTGATCGCGCCGAGGAAGCGCGCCGCGTCAGCACCGTCGATGATCCGGTGGTCATACGAGAGGGCGAGGTACACGTACGACCGGATCGCGATCGCATCGGCGCCGCCGACCTTGACGAGGCCAGGGCGCTTGACGACCGTACCGGTGCCGAGGATCGCGGACTGCGGGAGGAAGACGACGGGCGTGTCGAACAGCGCACCGCGCGAACCGGTGTTGGTCAGCGTGAAGGTGCCGCCGGCGAGCTCGTCGGGCTTCAGCTTGTTCTCGCGCGTGCGGGCGGCGAGATCAGCGATCTCGTGCGCGATCTGCGCGATGTTCTTCGACGCCGCGTCCCGCAGGACGGGGGTGAGCAAGCCGCGCTCGGTGTCGACGGCGATCGACACGTTCTCGGTCGCGGGGTAGACGATCTGCTCCCCGTCGACGGTGGCGTTCACGATCGGGAACGCCTGGAGAGCCTCTGCGCTCGCGAGTGCGAAGAACGGCAGGAAGGACAGCTTGTCGCCGGTCTTCTCGAGGAACGACGCCTTCACGCTGTCGCGGTACTCGGCGAGAGCCGTGACATCGACCTCGACGACCGTGGTCAGCTGTGCCGTCTGCTGCATCGACTCCACCGCACGCTTGGCGAGGACCTTGCGCAGACGCGACATCGGCTGGGTGGTGCCGCGCAGCGGAGAGACCTCGAGTGGAGCCGGAGCAGCGGCCGCCGGAGCGGCGGGTGCTGCCGGCGCGGTCTCCGCAGCCTTCAGCACGTCTTCCTTGCGAATGCGACCGCCCACACCGGTGCCGGTGACGGTGGCCAGGTCGACGCCCTGCTGAGAGGCCAGGCGTCGCACCAGCGGTGTCACGTACAGGTTGTCGCTCTCGGTGGGCAGCGTGAGCTTCGGCGCTGCAGGTGCTGCAGCGGCCGGTGCTGCAGCGGCAGGTGCCGGCGCGGGGGCCGGTGTCGGAGCGGCTGCGGGTGCCGGAGCGGCAGGCGCTTCTGCGGCGGGAGCCGGAGCTGCGGGAGCCGAAGCTGCGGGAGCCGGAGCGGCAGGAGCTTCTGCGGCAGGAGCCGGAGCGGCTGCCGCAGCACCCGAGCCGACACGGGCGAGCACGGCGCCGACGGCGACGGTCTCGTCTTCGGCCGCGACGATCTCCTGCAGAACGCCGGCGACCGGCGAGGGGATCTCGGTGTCGACCTTGTCGGTGGAGATCTCCAGAAGGGCCTCGTCGACCGCGATGCTGTCGCCGACCTGCTTCAGCCACCGGGTCACGGTGCCCTCGGTCACGCTCTCACCGAGCTCGGGGAGCACGATGTCCGTCGCGTCGCCGGTGGGAGCCGCGGGTGCGGTCTCGGCCGCGGGGGCTTCTGCGGCAGGCGCCGGAGCCGCGGGTGCAGCTTCAGCCGGAGCGGCCTCGGCGGGCGCCTCCTCTGCGGCAGGAGCAGCGGCGGCGGGCGCGTCTGCGGCCGGAGCCGCGGCGCTGCCGTCGCCGATGCGCGCGAGCAGGGCGCCGACCTCGACGGTCTCGTCCTCGGAGACGAGGATCTCCTCGATCACACCGGACACGGGGGAGGGGATCTCGGTGTCGACCTTGTCGGTCGAGATCTCGAGCAGGCCCTCGTCCGCCTGCACGGTGTCTCCCACCTGCTTGAGCCAGCGGGTGACCGTACCCTCTGTGACGCTCTCGCCGAGAGCGGGGAGGACGACGGATGTGCTCATGACTGAGTCTCCTTCAGGAAGTTGTATGACGCTTGTCTAGCTTAGTGACTCGGGCACCGGTTGGTGCTCAGAGGGCGTGCAGGGGCTTGCCGGCCAGGGCGAGGAAGGCCTCGCCGAGGGCCTCGCTCTGGGTCGGGTGGGCATGGATCAGGGGTGCGATGTCCTCCGGGTGGGCCTCCCAGGCGACAGCGAGCTGGCCTTCGGTGATGAGCTCCCCGACGCGATCGCCGAGAAGATGCACGCCGATGACGGGGCCGTCCTTGAGGCGGACGACCTTCACGAGACCACTCGTTCCGATGATCTCGCTCTTGCCGTTTCCGGCGAGGTTGTACTCGTACGCGACGATCGCGTCGGCTCCGTGCTCGGTGACCGCCGCCTCCTCGGTCACGCCCACCGAGGCGACCTCGGGGCTCGAATACGTCACCTTGGGGATCTGCACATCCGGGATGTTGGCCGGCGTGAGCCCGCCGATCCGCTCGGCGACGGCGATGCCCTGCTGGAAGCCGCGGTGCGCGAGCTGCAGGCCGGGGACGATGTCGCCCACCGCCCAGACGCCGGGCACGCCGGTTCGCAGGTACTCGTCGACGGTCACGAAGCCGCGATCGAGCGTCACGCCGGCCTCTTCGAACCCGAGGTCGGCTGTGACCGGGCCGCGTCCGACGGCGACGAGCAGGTAGTCGGCCGTGAACTGTGCGCCGTCCTCGAGCGTGACGGTGACGGACGAGTCGTCCTGCGCGGCGCTCTGGAAGCGGACGCCGAGCGAGTATTGGATGCCGCGGCGGCGGAAGGCCCGCTCCAGGCCCTTGCTGAGGGCGATGTCCTCGTTCGGGACGAGATGAGGCAGCGCCTCGATGATGGTGACCTCGGAGCCGAAGGAGCGCCAGACGCTGGCGAACTCGACGCCGATCACACCGCCGCCGAGGATGAGGACGCGCTTGGGAATGACATCGAGGGCGAGCGCCTGCTCGCTCGTGAGGATGCGTCCGCCGATGTCCAGACCGGGAAGCGAGCGGCTGTAGGAGCCGGTCGCGAGCACGACGTCCGTGCCCACGTAGACGTCGTCGCCGACGCTGATGCTGCGATCAGGATTCAGCCGACCGAGTCCGGCGACCGTCGTGATGCCACGGGCCTTGACGAGACCTTCGAGTCCCTTGAACTTCTTGGCGACGATCCCCTCGCGGTACGCACGGACCCCGGCGGGGTCGATGCCCTCGAGCGTCGCGGTCACGCCGACGGACGCGGCATCGCGTACGTGCTCGGCCACCTCGGCCGCGTGCAGCAGCGCCTTGGTGGGAATGCACCCGCGGTGCAGGCAGGTGCCGCCGACCTTGTCCTTCTCGATGAGAGCGACGGTCTTGCCGAGCTCGCTGGCCCGCAGCGCCGCGGCGTATCCACCGCTGCCGCCGCCCAGGACGACGATGTCGAAGGTGTGGGTTGTCATCTGTCATGCCTCCGTGTGGGATGCTGCGGCGAAGGCGACGATCGATCGGACCATCGCCCCGGTGGGACCCTTCTCAGTGAAGCCGTAGGCGGAACCGGCGTGCTCGCCGGAACCGGCGATGTCGAGATGCACCCACGGGATACGCGGTGCGTCGTCGGCATCCGAGGTTCGCCCGACGAACCGGCGCAGGAACAGGCCGGCGAACGAGGCGCCGCCCATCCGGTCGCTCATGTTCGCGTTCTGCAGATCAGCGATGGGGGACTCGAGCGACTCCTCCATGTAGTCCGGTAGCGGCATGTGCCACGCGGGCTCATCGACCAGGTCGGTCGCGGCGAGGAACTCGGCGACCGTGTCGTCGTCGCCGAACACGCCGGTGTGCCGGTGGCCGAGAGCGGCGACGATTGCTCCCGTGAGGGTGGCCACGTCGATGATGACGTCCGGGTTCTCGCGGCTCGCGGCGACGAGGCCGTCGGCGAGGACGAGTCGGCCCTCGGCGTCGGTGTTGTTGACCTCGACGGTCGTGCCGTCGAGGATGCGGATGACGTCGCCGGGGCGCAGCGCGCGGCCGGAGGGCATGTTGTCGGTGATGCAGAGCCAGGCGGTCACGTGGACCGGGAGGCCGAGCGTCGCGATCGCGCGGATCGCCGCGAGCGAGGTGGCGGCGCCCGCCATGTCGAACTTCATGCCGACCATCGATGCGGCGGGCTTCAGCGACAGGCCGCCGGTGTCGAAGGTGATGCCTTTGCCGACCAGGGCGATGTGCCGTGTCGCATCCGCAGGGGAGTAGTCGAGTCGTACGAGCCGCGGGGGACGGTCCGAGCCCTGTCCGACGCCCAGTATGCCGCCGAATCCCTGGTCGGCGAGCGCCTTCTCGTCGAGGATGTCGACGGTCACTTCGAGGTCGGCGACACTGTCGGCCGCGCTCTGCGCGAGCTGTGCGGGACTCTGCCACTCTGCGGGGACGTTCACGAGGTCCTTGATGAGAGCGACCGCGTCACCGATGGCTTGCGCGTGTGCGACGTCGTCATCGCTGAGGTCCGCGTGGAGCGTGACCGCAACGGCGCGGGTCTTGCCCTTCTCGGTGCGGTATCCGTCGAACCGGTGTCCGCCGAGCACTGCCCCCTCGGCCGCCGCGGCGGCGAACGAGTCGAGGCCGTCGGCGAGAGCGACCGCGACGTGGTCGAATCCGGTCAGGGAGCGCAGTGCGGCGCCGGTCGCGTTGCGCACCGCCGCGGCATCGGGCTTGGCACCCGCCCCCACGACGGCGAACGGCAGCGAGGTCACCTCCGGCGCGTGCACCCGGACGAAGGACCCGGCAGAGCCGGTGAATCCGATACCCGCCAAGGTATCGGCGAGGCCGGGATACGCGGCCAGCGATTCCGCCGATTCGGGGAGGGTGGTCACGACGAGCACTGCGGCATCTGCAGCGCTTCCGGGGAAATGATCGGTTGTGTGCGAGAGCGCGGGAAGCGTCATGACTCCATCCTAGGATCTCCGCCGCAGCATGGTCGCGCGCCCCGGTTGCGCGTGTTCGCTCTCAGCATGATGCTCCGCGCCCCGGTATCCGGACCTGCTCGTAGCATGGAGACATGCCCTTCTCCGGTGAGATCCATGACCGCGTCGCGAATGCGCCCGCAGTGCCGCACGGCCTGCCTCTGGTGCTGCTTCTCACCGGTTTCACCGACGCGGGCAGCGCCGTGTCCGGCCTGATCGATCACCTCCGTGAGACCTCATCGCCGGAGCCGATCGTCGTGTTCGAGAACGACGCCCTCCTGGACTATCGGGCACGCCGTCCGGTGATCTCCTTCGATCAGGACCACCTCACCGAGTTCAAGCCGCCGCGGCTCGAGCTGTCGCTCGCGACGGACGCACTCGGTCGTCCCTTCCTGCTCCTCGCCGGCTACGAGCCCGACTTCGCGTGGAACCTCTTCGCGAGCACCGTTCTCGCCCTGGCCGCGGAGTTCGAGGTCTCCGGTCTGCACTGGGTGCACTCGATCGCCATGCCCGTACCGCACACGCGCCCCATCGGCACGACGGTCAGCGGCAATCGCCGCGAGCTCACGGTCGCGCACTCGGTCTGGCGCCCGCGCACCCAGGTGCCCGCGACCGCAGGGCACCTCCTCGAGTTCCGGTTCGTCGAGCGCGGCGATCGCGCCGTGGGCTTCGTGCTGCTGGTGCCGCACTACCTCGCCGAGACCGAGAATCCGGATGCCGTCATCGCCGCCGCCGAACGGCTGATGGCGTCGACCGGCCTCGTGCTGATGCTGGATGCCGTGCAGGAGCGTCGTGAGGACTACCTGGCGCGCGTCGACGAGCAGGTCGCCGGCAACGACGAGCTCCAGCAGATGGTGCACAACCTCGAACGGCGCTATGACGCCTACATGGCCGGCCGGAACCCCGACGACGACTCGTACGACGAGGGCGGATTCAGCGAGCGGGACCTTCCCAGCGCCGATGAACTGGCCGCCGAGCTGGAGCGCTATCTGGCCTCGCGCCCTTCCGGCGATGAGGACAAGCCGGGCCGCGGTTGAGACGGATCCACGAGAACTTCGTCGGAATGCGTCCGCATCGCCACACGTGTGCGATACTAGGACTCTGACCCGTTGTCAATCAGTGTTTTCGAGCGCTGGACTTGACAAGGGTCTTACTAGTGTCCGAAATGTCCCGGGGCTACACAGCAGCTCCGTGAAAGGCGAAACGTGACTCCTGCCACGACGAAGAACACCCGGACGAAGAAGGCTGCCGAAGAGACGACCGCCGACGCTCCGGTCGAGGCCGATGCGCCCGAGAAGCCCGCGCCACTGAGTGCGGCGAAGCGCGCTGCCGCGAAGCGCGCCCCCGTCAAGAAGAAGAAGTCCGAGGACGTCGTCGAAGAGGACGAGGCTCCCGCAGCGGCTGCTGTCGAGGACGACGAGGACGAAGACGCCAAGCCGAAGTTCACCGAGCCGCTGCCGACCGGCGCGATCGTCATCTCGTCCAACGACGACGAAGACGTTCCCGTCTACTCGACGCAGATCACCGGTGCGACGGCTGACCCCGTCAAGGACTACCTGAAGCAGATCGGAAAGGTCGCGCTGCTCAACGCGGCCGAAGAGGTCGAGCTCGCGATGCGCATCGAGGCGGGCCTGTTCGCCGAGGAGAAGCTGTCGGCGATGTCCGCGGCCGAGAAGACGAGTCAGCTCGGCCTCGACCTGCAGTGGGTCGCCCGTGACGGTCAGCGCGCCAAGAGCCACCTGCTGGGTGCGAACCTGCGCCTCGTGGTCTCGCTCGCCAAGCGCTACACCGGTCGTGGCATGCAGTTCCTGGACCTGATCCAGGAGGGCAACCTCGGTCTCATCCGTGCGGTCGAGAAGTTCGACTACACCAAGGGCTTCAAGTTCTCGACGTACGCCACCTGGTGGATCCGTCAGGCGATCACCCGCGCCATGGCCGACCAGGCCCGTACGATCCGCATCCCGGTGCACATGGTCGAGGTCATCAACAAGCTCGCCCGAGTGCAGCGTCAGATGCTGCAGGACCTCGGCCGCGAACCCACTCCGGAAGAGCTCAGCCGCGAGCTCGACATGACGCCGGAGAAGGTCGTCGAGGTGCAGAAGTACGGCCGCGAGCCGATCTCCCTGCACACGCCGCTGGGTGAAGACGGAGACAGCGAGTTCGGTGACCTCATCGAGGACACCGAGGCCGTGGTCCCCGCCGACGCCGTGGGCTTCACGATGCTGCAGCGTCAGCTCGAGCAGCTGCTCGACTCCCTCTCCGAGCGCGAGGCCGGCGTGATCCGGATGCGCTTCGGCCTGGGCGACGGCCAGCCGAAAACGCTCGACCAGATCGGCGACACGTTCGGAGTGACGCGTGAGCGCATCCGTCAGATCGAGTCGAAGACCATGGCCAAGCTGCGCCACCCGAGCCGCTCGCAGTCCCTGCGGGACTACCTCGAATGAGCCAGGCGAACGACGGCAAGGCACTCGAGGCGAGCGTCGACGGCAAGAGCTATGCGCGCATTCCGCTGCGTACTCGCGTCGTCATGCCCGAAGACGATCTCGACGCGATCATCACGGAGTACGCGAAGGACGCGGTGCAGCCGGGAGACCTGCTGTTCGTGACCGAGAAGATCGTCGCGATCACACAGGGACGCTCGTACCGTCTCGATGAGATCAAGCCCCGCAGACTCGCTCTGTTCCTCTCGAAGTACGTCACGCGCACGCCCTACGGCATCGGTCTCGGCATGCCGGAGACGATGGAGATGGCGCTTCGGGAGTGCGGAACGCCGCGGATCCTGTTCGCGTCCGCCGTGGCGGCGGTGACCAAGGCATTCGGTCGTCGTGGCGACTTCTATCGCATCGCGGGAGACAAAGCCCGAGCCATCGACGGTCCGACCAAGCACACCATTCCTCCGTACAACGAGGCGGTCGTGCTCGGTCCGAAGGATCCCGACGGTGTGGCCGCGCGTGTGAAGGCACTGATCGGCGGTCAGGCGGAGGTCGCCGTGGTCGACATCAACGACCTCGGTGGGAACATCCTCGGCTCGACTCTCGACAAGGACGGCGAGCGTCGCCTCGTCAAGATCCTCGGAGACAACCCGCTGGGCCAGGGCCTCGAGTCCACCCCGCTCGGGATCGTTCGCGCGGTCTGACCCGTCAGTTCACGAAGAAGGCCCCGGATGCTCGGCATCCGGGGCCTTCTCGCTGTCTCAGAAGCCGATGACCTCGCGGTAGCGGGGCTTGTGACCGGTGCGGATGCCGGTGACGCTGGGCTTGTTCTCGTACACGCCTGCACCCCAGTTGCCCTCCACGAGCACGGGGCCGTCAGGCGAGACGACGATGTCCCACCCGACGTACTGCACCTGCGGCACGACGCGGGCGACCGCGTCGATGAACGCCCGCACCTCGTCCATGTAGGGCAGCTGGAAGTCGGCGATGCGGAACCCGGAATCCGGATGAGTCTCGTGCACATGGCCGTGGGAGTCGTATCCGGCGCCGACCGCATGACCGTTCTCGTCGAGCATCGTGTAGAAGCCCCCGAACGTCATCTGATCGCTCACGGCTCCGCGCCCGAACTTCTGCGCCATCGCGAGGATGTGCGCCTTCTCGCCGTCGAAGAAGGCCGTGATGCGGGTCGTGTTGACGGTGCCGGGGCACACCGCCGCGAGAGCGTCGTGCTGACGGATCACTTCTTCGATCAGGAGTTCGCCCCGCTCCAGGAGTCCGCGATGGAACGCGGTCCAGTCCTCGATCTCGGAGGCGTGGTAGCGGTGCACGCCGGTGCCCGCCTGACCCACCGGCTCTTTCGTGACGATCGTGCCGAGGCGCTCGGTGAGCTCGCGGACCGCGTCCGCGTTGCCTTCTTCGACGACCATCCACTCGCGCTTGAGGAAAGGGGAGAACTGCTTGTCGAACTCGACCTTGTCCTGGAAGATCCACCGGTAGTCCGGGTGGTCGTACCGCTGCGAGAGCTGGTTCGACACGGGGTGCGTCATGAACGTCTCGCGCTCGGCCTTGTTCAGCATGGCGAAGTCGCAGTCGATGTAGTCCTGGAACCCGACGTTGTGCCGGGCGGCGGACCAGAGCATGTCGATCACGATGGCGGGAACGGCCTTGTGGTGCTGCGCCGAAGCCTCCTTGGCGCGTTCCACCACCGAACCGACATCGATGCGGCGGGCGCGCCCCAGCAGGTAGCGGATGCGGGGCGCGAGGGAAAGACGGGACATGTGGCTCCAGGGTCGGGGTCCCCACCAGTCTACGGGGACCGCGAAGGTCGACCTGGGAGTCGGAAGCTAGGCTGGGGCACGTGTGTGAGACGACCTCCAGCTCCCTTCCGCGGGCGATGATCTCCCGCTCGGCTCTGGCGGCGGGGGCCTCGGCGGCGGTGCGCGCCGGCGGTCGTGTCGCCGATCTCCGACGTGACGCCTGGGGACACGGCGTCCTCGCCGTCGCGCAGGCGGTCACCGCCGCCGGCGCGGAGCGTGTGCTCGTCGACGCCTCGGGAGAAGTCGAGGCGCTGCGCCTCGAGAGGATCGAGGGAATCATGACCGGCGTGCCGGACATCGACCCGCATCTCCTCTACGGGCTGCCCCGCGACGGCGGCGATGCTCTCATCGCGCGACCGGCGATGCGCCTCACCGGCCGTGTTCTCTCCACCAAGCGGCTTCGGGTCGGTGACGCGGTCTCCTACGGGTACGCCTATCGTGCTACCGCGGAGACGACGGTGGCGCTCGTCACGGGGGGATACGCGCAGGGCATCGTCCGCGCGCTCGGAAATCGCGCGCACGTCGAGGTCGGCCACGTCGCGAGGCGCATCGTCGGCCGGGTCGCGATGGACGTCTGCGTCGTCGACCTCGAGGGCGACGACGCGGAGGTCGGCACGGAAGTCACCTACTTCGGCGGCGAAGGCCCTGCGAGGCAGGCCATCATGCGGTGGGCAGCGGTCACGGGCATGGGCGCTGCAGAGCTCGCCACCGTCGCCGGTGCGCACGCGGTGCGGGGGTGGGAGGCATGACGCGCCCGGAGCTGCGTCTGAGCAGCAGAGTCCTGCATGCGAACATCGACGCGGTGCGTGCGCGGATAGATCCGTCGACGCTGATGCTCGTGCTCAAGGACGATGCCTACGGTCACGGGCTCTCGTGGGCGGTGGAGTCCGCCCTCGAAGCGGGCGTCGAGTGGTTCGGCAGTTACGACATCCGCAGCGCATTGGCTGTGCGCCGGGTCGCCGGGGGTGATGCCAGGATCTTCGCCTGGGTCACGTCGACGGACCTGGAGATCGACGATGCGCTGCTGCAGAAGATCGACCTCGGCGTCGGCACCATCGACTATCTCCGCCGCATCATCGCTCGTGCGGAGGCACTCGGCACAAGTGCCAGGGTGCATCTGAAGATCGACACGGGTCTGCACCGCAACGGCATCCTCCCCGATGACTGGTCGGCGGCCGTGGCCGAGGCGCGGCGCGCAGAGCGAGCGGGGCTCTTGGCGCTGGAAGGCGTGTGGAGCCACATCGCGGAAGCGAGCGATGCGGACGACGATGACGCTCAGGAGTCGTTCCTCGAAGCCGTCCGCATCGTGGGGGAGTCCGGGCCGATACCCGCGGCCCTGCACCTGACGGCGTCGGCAGCCTCGTGGTGGCGCCCCGAGCTGCGCGGCACGCTGTCGCGCATCGGCGCGTTCTGCTACGGAATCCGCTCGGCCGAGGGGCCGGAGCTCGACGGGATCGTTCCCGCGGCGGCCCTCGTCACCACGGTCATCGACGTCGGCGAAGGCGGAGTGACGATCGGAATCGGCAGCTTCGACGGGTTGCCTTCCACCCTGGCCGGGGCGCTCGTGGGCACACCCGGCGGAGCGCGAACGCTCACGTCGATCGGCCACACGGATTCTCACGTCGAGGGCTGGCCGGGGGCACGCCTCGGAGACGAGGTCGTCCTGTTCGGCGCGGGGGAGTGCGGCGAGACCTCGGCGACGACCCTCGCCGAGCGGATCGATACCGTGGGCGAGGAGATCCTCACCCGCCTCACACCGCGCGTGCGAAGGGTCGTCGTCGACTGACCGAGGTCAGCGCGATCGGCGGACCGGAGTCAGGTCCTGATCAGACCGTCTCGACGAGACGGGCGGTCTCGTCGTGCCAGCTGGTGGCGATGCTGCGGAGCTTCTCTTCGTACTTGCGGCCATGGTGGGCGCAGAACAGAAGCTCGGATCCGTTGACCTCAGCGGCGATGTACGCCTGAGCGCCGCAGGAATCACAACGATCCATAGCGGTCAGGCGGAACTCGACGGTGGAGGTGTCACGTTCGGTCGTTGCGTTCATCTCGGGCCTCCTCGGGTGTCGGCTTCGCTGGGGGATTTGCTCAATACAACCACGCTCCACCTGTACGCATGCCCGGTTTGCGGCGTGTTTCGCTCAGCGCGTACGCGACCACCGTGGAGTGGCCTGCCGCGGGGAGTGTCTGCGGAGCCGAGGGGGCTGGCGAGATTAGACTCGGAGATTGTGAATGCCGAGTACTCCGCCCATCATCTCCAGGTGCTTGAAGGCCTCGAGGCCGTCCGCAAGCGCCCAGGGATGTACATCGGGTCGAACGGGTCGCCCGGGCTCATGCACTGCCTCTGGGAGATCATCGACAACTCCGTCGACGAGGCCGTCGCCGGCAACGGCACGAAGATCGACATCATCCTCCACGCCGACGGAAGCGTCGAGGTGCACGACCGTGGTCGCGGCATCCCGGTCGACGTCGAGCCGCGCACCGGTCTCACCGGCGTCGAGGTCGTCTACACGAAGCTGCACGCCGGCGGGAAGTTCGGCGGCGGCTCCTACGCCGCCTCCGGCGGACTCCACGGTGTCGGCGCTTCCGTCGTGAACGCGCTGTCCGAGCGGCTCGACGTCGAAGTGGATCGCGGGGGCAAGACATACGCGATGTCCTTCCACCGCGGTGAACCCGGCATCTTCACCGACACCGGCGAGAAGCGCCCCGATGCGCCGTTCACCCCGTTCGAGGACAACAGCGAACTCCGCGTCATCGGCAAGGCGCCGCGCGGCGTCACCGGTACTCGTGTGCGCTACTGGGCCGACCGGCAGATCTTCACCAAGGATGCCGCCTTCCAGCTCGGCGAACTCGAGACCAGGGCGAGGCAGACGGCCTTCCTCGTTCCGGGGCTCGAGATCTTCGTCAAGGACGAACGCGCCGCCGGGCAGGTCATCCCCGTTCCGGATTCGGACGGCGAGACGACCACCGTCGGGCCCACCGAGACCTCATACCTCTATGAGGGCGGGATCTCCGAGTTCGTCGACTTCCTCGCGATCGACCCGCCCGTCACCGACAACTGGCGCATCCAGGGCGAGGGCACCTTCAAGGAGACCGTTCCGGTGCTGCAGGCCGACGGCCACATGGTCGCCACCGAGGTCGAGCGCGTGTGCGCCGTCGACATCGCGCTGCGCTGGGGGACCGGATACGACACCAAGGTCCGCTCGTTCGTCAACATCATCTCCACGCCCAAGGGGGGAACCCACCAGCAGGGTTTCGAGCAGGAGCTGCTCAAGGTGCTCCGCAGCCAGGTGGAGCAGAACGCCCGCCGGCTCAAGGTGGGCAACGACAAGCTCGAGAAGGACGACGTCCTCGCCGGGCTCACGGCGGTGCTCACGGTGAACGTGCCCGAGCCGCAGTTCGAGGGCCAGACGAAGGAAGTGCTCGGCACACCGGCTGTGCGGCAGATCGTGGCGCAGGTGATCCGCAAGGACCTCGCGCAGCGCTTCAGCTCCACCAAGCGCGACGACAAGAACCAGGCATCGCAGTTGCTGGACAAGATCGTCTCCGAGATGAAGGCACGCGTCTCCGCGCGTGCGCACAAGGAGACCCAGCGGCGCAAGAACGCGCTCGAGTCCTCGACGCTCCCGACCAAGCTCGTCGACTGCCGGACCAACGAGGTGGAGCGCAGCGAACTGTTCATCGTCGAGGGCGACTCGGCTCTCGGGACGGCGAAGAACGCGCGCAACAGCGAGTTCCAGGCACTGCTGCCGATTCGAGGGAAGATCCTCAACGTGCAGAAGGCTTCGGTCGGCGACATGCTGTCGAACACCGAGTGCGCGTCGATCATCCAGGTGATCGGGGCCGGCTCCGGCCGGACCTTCGACATCGATGCCGCTCGCTACGGCAAGATCATCCTGATGAGCGACGCCGACGTCGACGGCGCGCACATCCGCACCCTGCTGCTCACCCTGTTCTTCCGCTACATGCGGCCCCTGATCGAGCACGGGCGGGTGTTCGCGGCCGTCCCGCCCTTGCACCGGGTCATCGTGATGAACCCCGGATCGAAGCCGAACGAGACGATCTACACGTACAGCGAGCAGGAGATGCATACGCTGCTCGCGAAGCTCCGCAAGGCGGGCAAGCGCTGGCACGAGCCGATCCAGCGCTACAAGGGACTCGGTGAGATGGACGCCGAGCAGCTGGCGAACACCACCATGGACCGCTCGGGTCGCCTGCTGCGCCGCGTGCGCATGGAGGACGCGGAAGCCGCAGGCCGCGTCTTCGAGCTGCTGATGGGCAACGAGGTCGCCCCGCGCCGTGAATTCATCATCGACTCCTCGGACCGACTTTCCCGCGAGTCGATCGACGCCTGAGGTCGGATGCACGAAAGAAGCCGGCCCGGTGGACACCGGGCCGGCTTCTTTCGTGCAGGCGGTCATCCCGGCCTGGAGCGTGCTCAGACGATCGTGCGCCCGATGCTGCCGATCACGCCTTCGACAGGTTGGCCGGAGGCATCGCGACGCGCGCCGGCAACAGGCAGCTTGCGCACGGCGCCGGTCGGGTCCACCGCCTGAGGCGGGTGGGCGCCGACCCACGCGACCGTGAGGCGATCTTCGCCCTTCAGGAACGCGTGGGCGCGCACGCCGCCCGTGGCGCGGCCCTTGGCCGGGTACTCGGTGAACGACGAGACCTTGGCCCGGCCCGGCTCCGTGCCGGGGAGCACGCTGTCTCCGCCGGAGACCGTCGCGACGACGGACTCGGCGGCGGGATCGACGACTCCGAAGAAGAGGACCGTGGCGCCGGCGCCGAGTTTGATCCCGGCCATGCCGGCCGCCGGGGCTCCCTGCGGGCGGACCGAAGAGGCAGCGAAGTGCAGCAGCTGGGCGTCGGTCGTGACGAACACGAGCTCGGCATCGTCCGGTGCCTCAGCGGCTCCGACGACCGTGTCACCGGGTTTCATCCCGATGACCTCGACGTCGGGGCGGACCGGGATCGCGGAGGGGACGATGCGCTTGACGGTGCCCTGCGCGGTGCCGAGCGCGATCGGCGTCTCGCTGTCGAAGCGCACGAAGCCGATGACACGCTCGCCCTTGGTCGTCATGCCGAGATAGTCGCGCAGCGGAGTTCCGGCGGCGAGCTGCACGGACGTGGCGGGGACGGACGGGAGGTCGACGGGGGAGAAGCGCACCACGCGTCCAAGGCTGGTGAGTGCTCCGAGCTCCGCGCGGACCGTGGTCTCGACGGTCGTCAGGATCGCGTCGTGCTTGCTGCGGCGCGCAGGTACCGTGAGCTCCTGGCCTTCGCCCAGATCGATGCGGACGGTGCGACCCGTGGTCGAGAGCACCAGTACGGTCGGCGCGTCGGCGATCTGCAGATCGACCGTGCCCTTCGTGGCACGGGGCTTGGGCGGCGCGGCGTTCATGAGGAGCGTCCGCCGCGGGGTGCCGTACGCGTCTGCAGCGGCGTCGAGCTCCTTGGCGACGGCGGCCCGGAGCAGCACGGGGCTGGCCAGGAGCTCGCGGAGGGCGGCGATCTCGGCGAGCAAGGCGTCGCGCTCGGTCTCGAGTTCGATGCGGGAGAACTTCGTCAGCCGGCGCAGGCGCAGCTCGAGGATGTACTCCGCCTGCAGCTCGCTCAGATCGAAGACCGAGCGCAGCCGTGTGCGTGCCTGCTCCGAATCGTCGGACGAGCGGATGACCTGGATGACCTCGTCGATGTCGAGGATCGCGATGAGCAGACCCTCGACGAGGTGCAGACGCTCTTCGCGTCGCTTCAGTCGGTAGCGGCTGCGACGGGTGATGACCTCGAGGCGGTGGCCGACGTAGACGCTCAGCATCTCCTTGAGGCCGAGCGTGCGCGGCTGACCCTCGACCAGGGCGACGTTGTTGATGCTGAACGAGTCTTCCAGCGGCGTCAGGCGGTAGAGCTGCTCGAGAACGGCGTTCGGGTCGAAGCCCGTCTTGATGCCGATCGCGACACGCAGCCCGTGGTTGCGGTCTGTGAGGTCGGTGACGTCGCTGATGCCCTGCAACTTCTTGGACTGCACGGCATCGCGGATCTTCTCGAGCAGCCGTTCGGGGCCGACCATGTACGGAAGCTCCGACACGATGATTCCGGTGCGCCGGGGCCCGAGAGGCTCGATCGAGGTCTTGCCCCGCACTTTGAGTGCGCCGCGTCCGTTCGTATAGGCGTCCTTGACGCCGTCGAGCCCCATCAGGATCCCCCCGGAGGGGAAGTCGGGGCCGGGGACGAACTCCATCAGCTCTTCGGTGGTCGCATCCGGGTTCTCGAGCAGGTGCGTGGCGGCGGCGACCACCTCGATGAGGTTGTGGGGCGCCATGTTGGTCGCCATGCCGACCGCGATGCCGCTCGCACCGTTGACCAGGAGGTTGGGGAACGCGGCGGGCAGGACGGCCGGCTGCTGGAACTGGCCGTCGTAGTTGGGGATGAAGTCGACGACGTCCTCGTCGAGGTTCTCGGTGAGGGCCAGGGCGGCGGCGGCGAGTCGCGCCTCGGTGTATCGAGCGGCGGCAGGGCCGTCGTCGAGGGATCCGAAGTTCCCGTGCCCGTCGACCAGGGGGACGCGCAGCGCCCATTCCTGCGCGAGACGCACGAGGGCGTCGTAGATCGCGGAGTCACCGTGAGGGTGGAGCTTTCCCATCACCTCGCCGACGACGCGCGCGCTCTTGACGTGACCGCGGTCGGGGCGCAGGCCCATCTCGGCCATCTGGTACAGGATGCGGCGCTGGACCGGCTTCAGACCGTCTCGCGCGTCGGGGAGCGCGCGCGAGTAGATCACCGAGTATGCGTACTCGAGGAACGAGCCCTGCATCTCGGTGGACAGGTCGATGTCCTGGATGCGCTCCTCGACGGGCTCGGGCTGCGGAGTTTTCGGCATGGACTTCCTGAGGGCATACGGGAGCCTGTGTCAGACTGGCTCGGATGTCCTTCATGCTACCGTCCGTGTCGCCGAGCGCCCGGAGCGTCGTCGGGGTGGCGGGCGACCTCTTCGCCGCGCTGCGGGGCGAATCCGAGGTGCTGCCTCCTGCGGACTCCGTCGTCCTCGTCGTGATCGACGGGCTCGGGGCGATCAGCCTTCGCGGACACGCGGGCCACGCTCGTGCTCTGACGACGGGGATGGCGAAGAAGGATGTGGCGCAGTCGGTGTTCCCCTCGACCACCGCGGCCGCGCTGACCAGCATCGTCACGGGGGTGTGGCCGGGGGAACACGGCCTCGTCGGGTACCGGGTGCTCGATCGGAGCCGAGACGTGCTCGTGAATCAGCTCAGCGGCTGGGAGACCGACGGCATCGATCCGCTGGTCTGGCAGGCGTCTCCCACCATCTTCGAGCGCGCCGTCCACCGCGGCCATGAGAGCTTCGCCGTCGGGTTCGCCGGCTACGCGCACAGCGGGTTCACGAAGGCCACGCTCCGCGGTGCCGAGTTCGTCGCCGCGACGACGGCGGCGTCACGGATCGAGGTGGCGTACGAGCTCGCGCAGTCGAATCCCGGATCACTCGTCTACTGCTACCTTCCCGAGGTCGACAAGGCCGGTCACAAGAACGGCATCGCGTCGCGGGAATGGGTCGCCGCATTGGAGGACGTGGACTCCGCGCTGTCAGCCCGCGTGCCTCCAGGGGTCGGAGTCCTCGTCACATCGGATCACGGCATGGTCGACGTGCCGCCGAACCGGCAGGTCGTGCTGGAGGATGCCCATCTCGAGGGTGTCCGTCATGTCGGCGGGGAACCCCGCATGCTCCATGCCTACGTGGAGCCGGACGCGGATGCAGCAGCGGTGGCGGCACGTTGGCGGGTTGATCTCGAAGGTGTCGCCGATGTCGTCAGCCGCGACGAGGCGGTCCGAGCAGGCCTGTTCGGACCCATCGTGACCGAGGCGGCGGCCTCGCGGGTCGGCGACCTGCTGGCCATCGCTCGTGGCACGTGGGCGGTGTACGACGGCACGGCTTCGGATCAGCGGGGGCGCGGCATGATCGGCCAGCACGGCGCGCTCACGCCCGAGGAGCGCCAGGTTCCGCTGATCCGTCTGGGTGCGTTCGCCCGCTGAAACGCCCGGGAGAAGCTCGCCTCAGGCGCGCTTCACTCGTCGGTGCGTGCTCCGAAGACGATCTCGTCCCAGGAGGGCATGGCGTTGCGCCGACGCCTCCTGCCGCTGGAGTCGCCGGAATCCGATGAGTTGGTCGGAGCCGCCGGCTGGGGGGCTTCCGGTTCCTCGCTCGGCTGCTCGAAGCTGTCGAACAGGGAGATGGGGCTCGGGTCGGAGCGCTCGGTGTCGTCGGCCTCATCGAGCAGCGGTGCGGTCTCGCGCTGGCCGCGCCGACGCCGCAGCGCCTCCAGGAGGTCGGCCGTCTCGGGGCTGGTCGTCTGTGAGGCAGGGGCACGCTTGATCGCGGCGTCCTGCGCGGCGAGATCGGAGCGCTCGGGGAGCGAAGGATCGTCGACCTCCGTGTCCGTCGCGGGCAGCAGGCGGGGACCGAAGGCTCCCGAGTCGAAGCGACTCTCGTCTTTGTACGGGGAGGTGACCCGATCGGCCTCGACCGCTCGCAGGCGCGGGATGAGTCCTTCGGGAAGAGCGCCCTGCCGGGAGAGCTGCGTGGCATCCGCGTTGAGTGGCGACAGCGCACTGCGTCGCGGATCGAAGTTCCAGCGCGCGTCGTGCTCGACGTCGTTGGCGGTGAACTCGAGCTTGATGATCCAGCCGGAATCCTCCTTCCAGCTCGCCCAGCGTTCCGACGTGGCCTCGACCTCGTGGAGCTTGGCGCGGACGGCGACGCCGAATGTCGGCTGCGCATCGGGTTCCACCTCGCTCCCGATGAGCACGGGCACGGCGAGGGCCTGTCCGATGATGTGCTCGCGCTCGGCCAGGACGGGTCCCTCGAAGCGGGCGACGTCGTCGACGCTGATTCCGAGGAGCTCGGCGACCTCGATCGCGGTGAGACCGGCGCGGATCTGCGCCTGGATGTCACGCGGACTCGCGGCCATCTTCTGCGCGGTCGGTTCGGCCTGCCGCGTGGCGCGACGGATCTCGCGCTGCAGCACGTCGTCGATGGGCAGCGCGAACCGCTCGCCCGACTCGGTCGCGAGTACGAGGACTCCTGCTTCTGTGCCGACGATGGTGACGTTTTCCATGCGAATGCCCCTCTGATGGGTGTCCGTTCATGGTGTCACGCGGGGGGCGCCAGGGCCGGGAATAGCCTGGGCGTGCCGTGAGTTTGCTCTGTCGCACGGACGAGCATTTGCGTTATCCCCTCCGGTCGTGCAAACTATGGCCGCCGAATACCCGACGGCGCACCACCCACTCGCACCATGAAAGTGGAGATCTACCGCATGGCAACCGATTACGACGCCCCCCGAAAGAGCGAAGACGACTCCGAGTCGATCGAAGCCCTCAAGGAGCGTGTGCCGGACAAATCCTCCGGCTCAAGCGGGGACGAAGACTCCGACAACCCGTCGAGCTTCGACCTTCCGGGTGCCGACCTCTCCGACCTCGAGCTCGACGTCGTCGTGCTGCCCGCGCAGCAGGACGAATTCACGTGCATGAGCTGCTTCCTCGTGAAGCACCGCTCACAGCTCGACCACGAGGGTGCATCCGGACCCATCTGCAAGGAGTGCGCTGCGTAAGCAGTCCTCCGAGCGACGTCTCACGCGCCCCCGACCGTCGCGGTCAGGGGCGCGCTGTCGTTGTGCCTGGGATCCCGCCGTCAGGACTGGGCAGCGCGGATGGCGGCGGCCAGCCGGTCAGGAGTGCGGGTGGAGATCGTCCATGCGTCGACGGGATCGTCCACGTCGAGGTTCGGGACCACCACGACGCCGTCGATCCCTCCGCGGATCAGATGCCATCCGCGTGCAGGGAGTCCGGGTCCACGAGCCTGGCGGGCGTCTTCGCCGGTCAGTGCCACGGGGTCGCCCAGGAACTTCGCATCGATCTGGGCCCGCCCGGCACGCAGCGTGGTGCCCTCGACGGCGACGACCGGTGTCGCGGCGATGAACCCGAGCACCAGCAAAGCCGAAACAGCCGCGCCGAGCATGAGCGCGACGGTCGAGCCGATCGGCACGAAGACGAGTGAGACCATGGGCCCGGCCACCGCGACGGTCACGAGCAGCCAGAGGCTGGGAGCGAGCCGTTCTCGGTAGTGGGGACGTGCGTCTGTAGCGGGGTTCTGCATTAGCCTCATGGGGTGACCGATTCCGTTGATGTCCCCATTATCGCCGCTGTGGTCCCCGGATACGCGCATCCGGGAGACGCCGGCGCTGATCTGGTGGCCGCCGAGGCCGTGCACCTCGAGCCGGGGGAGCGCGCCCTCGTGGCCACGGGGGTCAGCATCGCCCTGCCCGACGGCTACGCGGCGTTCGTCGTTCCACGCAGCGGCCTCGCCGCCAAGCACGGGATCTCGATCGTGAACTCGCCCGGAACGGTCGACGCGGGTTATCGCGGTGAGATCAAGGTGAGCCTGATCAACACCGATATCAAGAGCGCGTACGATGTGGCGGTCGGCGATCGCATCGCGCAGCTGGTCATCATGCCGGTCACGCGCGCCACGTTCATCCCGGTCGACGAGCTGCCGGACAGCGTCCGCGGCGCCGGTGGATTCGGCTCCACCGGATACCAGGCAGGGCTCCACCAGAACGAAGCAGGACAGGCCAATGACTGACAACAACGAGACCCCTTCGAAGTCGGCACCGCTCAACCGTGCCACCGACGGCCCTTTCGACGACTCCGAGGCGAACCCGGTCCGTCCGTACATCGACCTCGGCGGCATCAAGATCCTGCCCCGCGAGGGCCTGAACCTGCGGCTCGAGGTCGAGGAGCAGTCGAAGCGCATCGTCGCGGTCGGTCTCGACTACGCCGACTCCTCCCTGCAGGTGCAGCCGTTCGCCGCTCCGCGCTCCGGAGGGCTGTGGGATGAGACCCGCGTGCAGCTGCGCGACCAGGTGAAGGCGCAGGGCGGCCGTGTCGAAGAGCGCGAAGGCCCGCTGGGCAAGGAGCTCCTCGCCGAAGTTCCCGCCACGGCGGCAGAAGGATCCGGTCTGCGCCTCGCGCGCTTCATCGGCATCGACGGCCCGCGGTGGTTCCTGCGCGGGGTGATCGGCGGCGCCGGCGCCTCCGACCCGGACGCGGCCACCAAGGTGGAAGACCTCTTCCGATCGATCGTGGTCGTCCGCGGCGGCTCCCCGATGCCGCCGCGCGACCTGATCCCGCTGAAGATGCCGGCGACCCCGGGTTCCGCGTGAGCACTCCGGAACCCGACGCCGAACGCGAGAAGAGCACCTCCGAGATCCTGGGCGAAGCTCTCGGCAGCGCTGCACGACGTGCCGGGCTGGACCCTGCGGAGAGTGCGAGCACGCACAAGGTCGTCTGGTCCGCGATCGGCGGGGTGCGCGGCATCCTCGAATCGGTGCTGCCCAGCCTCGCCTTCGTCGTCATCTTCACCATCCGCCCCGAACCGCTCATCCTCTCGCTCGGGATCTCCGTCGGACTGGCCGCGGTCTTCACGATCGTCCGCCTCCTGCAGAAGTCACCGCCGTCGGCCGCGATCGGCGGACTCGTCGCCGCCGTCGCCGCGGCCGCGCTGGCGCTGTGGACCGGGCGTGGCGCCGACAACTTCGTCCCCGGGCTCATCACGAACGCGGTCTACGGATCGGTCATCCTGGTCTCCGCCCTGATCGGCTGGTCGCTGATCGGCCTCGCGGTCGGATTCCTGATGGGGGAGGGCACCACCTGGCGGAGCGACCGCCGCAAGCGCCGCGCCTACTTCTGGCTCGGCATCGCGTGGGCCGCACTGTTCTTCGCCCGCCTGGCCGTGCAGCTGCCGCTCTATCTCGCCGGCGACGTCACGGCGCTGGGCACGCTCAAGCTGATCATGGGACTGCCGCTGTTCGCCCCGCTCATCGCGGTCACCTGGCTGGTCGTTCGTGCGCTGCATCCTCGCACGCCTGCGCGCGAGGATGCCCCCGAGGCGTGATAGATTTATCTTGACATCAAGATAAATCGCAGGCTTTCGCCGGCGAGCTGCGCGGAGCAGACTGGTTAGGTCCGCCTTGCTAGCCGCAGGGGCTCGCCGGCGAGCAAGATGGAGGCGCCTGTCGCTCCCATCCGAATAGAAGGAGACGGATTCGTGTCCACGGTGAACAGCTTCGGTGCCAAGAGCACCCTGACAGTCGGCAGCACCGACTACGAGATCTTCCGCATCGACACGGTGCCCGGTTTCGAGAAGCTCCCCTTCAGTCTCAAGGTCCTCCTGGAGAACCTTCTTCGCACCGAGGACGGCGCGAATGTGACGAAGGCGCAGATCGAGGCGCTGGGTTCGTGGGATGCCGCGGCAGAGCCCAACACCGAGATCCAGTTCACGCCGGCACGCGTGGTCATGCAGGACTTCACCGGTGTTCCCTGCATCGTCGACCTCGCCACCATGCGTGAGGCCGTCACGGCACTCGGCGGCGACGCGAACAAGATCAACCCGCTCTCGCCCGCCGAGATGGTCATCGACCACTCCGTCATCGCCGACCTGTTCGGCTCGGAGAACGCCCTCGAGCGCAACGTCGAGATCGAGTACGAGCGCAACGGCGAGCGGTACCAGTTCCTGCGCTGGGGCCAGACCGCGTTCAGCGACTTCAAGGTCGTCCCGCCGGGAACCGGCATCGTGCACCAGGTGAACATCGAGCACCTGGCCAAGGTCATCTACGACCGCGACGTCGACGGCGTGCTCCGCGCCTACCCCGACACCTGCGTCGGCACCGACTCGCACACCACCATGGTCAACGGCCTCGGCGTGCTGGGCTGGGGCGTCGGCGGCATCGAGGCCGAGGCCGCGATGCTCGGCCAGCCCGTGTCGATGCTGATCCCGCGCGTCGTGGGCTTCAAGCTCTCGGGTGAGATCCCCGCCGGCGTCACCGCGACCGACGTCGTGCTCACGATCACCGACCTGCTGCGCAAGCACGGCGTCGTCGGCAAGTTCGTCGAGTTCTACGGCGAGGGCGTCGCCTCGGTGCCGCTCGCCAACCGCGCCACCATCGGCAACATGTCGCCGGAGTTCGGCTCCACGGCCGCGATCTTCCCGATCGACGACGTCACGCTCGAGTACCTGCGCCTGACCGGCCGCAGCGAAGAGGCCGTCGCGCTGGTCGAGTCGTACGCCAAGGAGCAGAAGCTCTGGCACGACGCCGCGCACGAGCCGATCTTCAGCGAGTACCTCGAGCTCGACCTCGGCACCGTCGTGCCGTCGATCGCCGGACCGAAGCGCCCGCAGGACCGGATCCTCCTGTCCGAGGCGAAGTCGCAGTTCGAGCAGGACATCCTGAGCTACGCCTCGCCCTCGACCTCGGACTCGATCGTCGACCTCGAGTCGAAGCATTCGTTCCCGGCGTCCGACCCCGGTCAGGTCCCCGGCGACGAGGAGCCGACCACGCGTCCGGTCCACATCAACAGCGGCGCTCCGGCGAACGCCTCCAAGCCCGTGCCGGTCACGACGCCGTCGGGGGAGAAGTACATCCTCGACAACGGCGCCGTCACGCTCGCGGCCATCACCTCGTGCACCAACACGTCGAACCCGTCGGTGATGATCGCCGCGGGTCTCGTGGCACGCAAGGCGCTCGAGAAGGGCCTGAAGCAGAAGCCGTGGGTCAAGACCACGCTCGGCCCGGGCTCGAAGGTCGTCACCGACTACTACGAGAAGTCCGGACTCGACAAGGACCTCGAGGGCCTCGGCTTCTACACCGTCGGCTACGGCTGCACGATCTGCATCGGCAACTCCGGTCCGCTGATCGAAGAGGTCTCCGAGGCGATCAACTCGCACGACCTCGCGGTCACCGCGGTGCTCTCGGGCAACCGCAACTTCGAGGGGCGCATCAGCCCCGACGTGAAGATGAACTACCTCGCCAGCCCGCCGCTCGTCATCGCGTACGCGCTGGCAGGTTCCATGCACTTCGACTTCGAGAACGACCCGCTCGGCAAGGGCTCCGACGGCAACGACGTGTTCCTCAAGGACATCTGGCCGACGCCGGACGAGGTGCAGGAGATCGTCGACTCGTCGATCTCGCGCGACCAGTTCATCAAGCAGTACGCGACCGTGTTCGACGGTGACGAGCGCTGGCGCAGCCTTCCCACCCCGGATGACGCGATCTTCCAGTGGGACGAGAACTCCACCTACGTCCGCAAGGCGCCGTACTTCGACGGCATGACGATGGAGCTCACCCCGGTGAAGGACATCGAGGGTGCGCGCGTCATGGCGACGCTCGGCGACTCGGTCACGACCGACCACATCTCGCCCGCCGGCAACATCAAGCCGGGTACCCCTGCTGCGCAGTACCTCACCGAGCACGGCGTCGATCGGAAGGACTTCAACTCCTTCGGCTCGCGTCGTGGAAACCACGAGGTCATGATCCGCGGCACGTTCGCCAACATCCGTCTGAAGAACGCCATGGTCGCGGCGGTCAACGACGGGCAGGTCGTCGAGGGCGGATTCACCCGCGACTTCACGCAGCCCGGCGGCCCGCAGTCGTACATCTACGACGCGAGCATGAACTACCAGGAGCAGGGCACGCCCCTCGTCATCTTCGGTGGCAAGGAGTACGGTTCCGGTTCGTCGCGCGACTGGGCGGCGAAGGGCACGAGCCTGCTGGGCGTCAAGGCGGTCATCACCGAGAGCTTCGAGCGCATCCACCGCTCGAACCTGATCGGCATGGGCGTGGTCCCGCTGCAGTTCCCCGCCGGCGAGAGCTGGGAGTCGTTGGGTCTGGACGGCACGGAGATCGTCTCGATCTCGGGGCTCGAAGAGCTCAACAACGGTGTGACCCCGAAGACGGTCAAGGTCACGGCCACCCCGAGCGAGAACTCGCCCGAGGGCAAGCAGCCGGTCGAGTTCGATGCGGTCGTCCGCATCGACACCCCCGGTGAGGCGGACTACTACCGCAACGGCGGCATCCTGCAGTACGTGCTGCGCTCGCTGGTCTGATCGCAGCGGACGAAGGGGCTCTGGTCTTCGGATCCGAGCCCCTTCGCCCTGTCAAGGGGGTGGGTGCTCACCGAGGTTTCTCCGCCTGTCGGGGTAGGATCTAGAGGCGCCCGCACCCTTGCCGGGCGCTTCTGACGGAGCCTGTGAGGAGGTGCAGATGCCCATTCTTCCGAGCATCTCAGGACCCCGTGATCTGGACGCGCTCACGACCGACCAGCTGGCCGAGCTCGCCGCGGAGATCCGCGCCTTCCTGGTGGAGAACGTCTCCCAGACCGGTGGTCACCTCGGCCCGAACCTCGGCGTCGTCGAGCTGACGATCGCGCTGCATCGCGTCTTCTCGTCGCCGGACGACCCGTTCATCTTCGACACCGGGCATCAGTCATACGTGCACAAGCTCCTCACCGGTCGACAGGACTTCTCCGGACTGCGGGTGCGCGGGGGCCTCGCCGGCTATCCGCAGCGCGGCGAGAGTGCCCACGACGTCGTGGAGTCCTCGCATGCCTCCAGCTCGCTCAGCTGGGCCGACGGCATCTCCCGGGCGTTGACGGCGACGGGTCGCGCAGATCGTCATGTCGTCGCCGTCGTCGGCGACGGTGCGCTGACCGGTGGCATGACGTGGGAGGCGCTCAACAACATCTCCGACGACAACGACCGCAACCTGGTCATCGTCGTCAACGACAACGGACGTTCGTACGCACCCACGATCGGCGGGATGTCGCGGTATCTGAACCGCGTACGCACCGCGGCGGCATACAAGGACCTCCATCAGCGCTCCGATCGACTGTTCCGCGCGTTCGGTCCGGTCGGCCGCGCGGTGTTCCGCGGTGTCCGTGGGGGCACGCACGGCTTCCTCTCGCGGTTCACCAACAACGAGGCGCTCTACTCCAATCTCGACATCAAGTACCTCGGACCGGTCGACGGTCATGACCTCCCCGCGCTCCTCGAGACGCTCGATCTGGCGAAGTCGTACGGCGCTCCGGTCATCGTGCACACGATCACAGAGAAGGGCCGGGGCTATCAGCCGGCGCGTGATGACGAGGCTGACCAGTTCCATGCGGTGGGGAAGATCGACCCCACGACCGGTGAGACGCTGTCGTCGGGCGGTCGTGGCTGGACGGACGTGTTCTCGGACGCCCTGGTCTCGGTGGGAGAGCAGCGGAGCGACGTGATCGCGATGACCGCGGCCATGCTGCGTCCGACGGGGCTCGCACCCTTCGCCGAGCGCTTCCCCGATCGTGTCTACGACGTCGGAATCGCCGAGCAGCATGCGGTGGCATCCGCCGCCGGATTGGCCTACGGAGGTCTGCACCCCGTCGTGGCTCTCTACGCCACCTTCATGGGGCGGGCGTTCGACCAGGTGCTCATGGACGTCGCTCTGCACCGCGCGGGCGTCACCTTCGTGCTCGACCGTGCCGGGGTCACCGGTCCCGACGGCCCGAGCCACCACGGCATGTGGGACCTCGCGATGCTGCAGATCGTTCCTCACATCCGCATCGCCGCCCCTCGTGATGGGGCACGCCTGACCGAGGCTCTCGGCGAGGCCGTGGAGGTCGACGATGCTCCGACCGTCATCCGTTTCCCCAAGGGCGAGGTCGCGGCCGATCTTCCGGCGATCGAGAGGCTGGAGGATGGGGTCGATGTGCTCGCCCGCGGCGAGTCCGAGGACGTGCTCATCGTCGCCATCGGACCGTTCGCCGAACTCGCTCTCGATGTGGCCGACCGTCTCCGCGCCCAGGGGATCGGGGCCACGGTCATCGATCCGCGGTGGGCGATCCCGGTGCAGCCGTCGATCGTCGAGCTCGCTGCTCATCATCGCCTGGTGATCACCCTCGAGGACGGCATCCGGGTCGGCGGCATCGGCACGCGGGTCCGCCAGGTGCTTCGCGAGGCAGGCATCGACACGGCCGTCGACGAGCTCGGCCTGCCCGATGAGTTCATCGACCACGCCTCTCGCGACCAGATCCTCGCCGACGCGGGCCTCACCGCCCCGAAGATCGCGCAGGACATCGTGGCGCAGGTGCTGGGAACCAGGATCCCGAAGGCGCGTCATGCCGGCGAGACCGGGGCGATCGATCTGCCGCTGCACGAGCGCCGCTGAGCATCACGCGCTCGACAGAACGACGACCGTCTGACGTCAGTTCAGCGCGTGCAGGGCGGCGACGGCCTGTGCGCCGCGGTCGACGTCTCGAAGCGCCGCGGAAAGCAGGTATCCGTCGGTGAGCGCATCGCCGGTGACCATCACTCGGACGAGTTCGACGCCGCAGGCTCGTCGCACCTCCTCGGCGCTGGCCGCGATCACCCTCGTGTTGATCTCATCGTTGTGGGGCAGTTCGTTCCCGTCGATCCCGCGGATCACGTCTCTCAGTGCCGCGCCGACGATGTTGGAGACGCGTTCCTTGACGTTGACGACGTCGAGCTCGAAGACGCGCAGGTCTCGACCGGTCGGTATGGGTCGCCACTCGAAAGAAGCATGCACCCGGTGCTGATGTCCACTGGCACCGCCCATCTCTCGGACCGGGAGGTCGGTCGCGCGGCAGCGCACATCGATGAGCCTGTACCAGTAGAACAGCGGGAACGCTCCGTGCGAGCCCGGGTCCAGAACGACGACCTCCCCGACCGCACCTCCGCGGTTCCTCGGACGACGCTGCGGACGGTTGCGGATGATCGGCTTGCCGTTGCGCGTCCGGATCGCCGCCCAGCCCTCGTCGACGGTGACGATGAAGAGTTTGAGCAGGGCGGGGAGGACCAGGAGCGTGGTGAGGATCGCCGTGCCGGTCTTCAGCAGTCCCGACATCCCCTTGCCGCCCAGCATCGTGAAGAGCATGTCCATGTCACCACTGTGCAGGATCGCGGCGTGACGGCGTGCCATCGGGAAGCATCGGACGGGGGAGTTCATGCGCTGTTCCGCTCGCGTTCCCCGCGACGCCGTGCCCAGGATACGCCGCGCTCGGGATTCGCCGCAGGGGGTCAGGCAAGGTCGGCGAGAGTGCGGGCGACGACGTCCTCCACCGCTGCGCGGCAGCGGACGCGATCGGCGTCCACGAGTCCGATGCGGGTGCGCCGGTCGAGGACGTCGTCGACGGTCATCGCGCCCTCCGCGCGGACGGCGAACTCGACCTCGGCGGTGGTCAACGCCGTCGCATCATCCAACACCTCGTCGGAGGCGGGAACCGCTCGATCGACGAGCCGCAACGACGCCGTGCGGCTCGGCGTCGTCGGTAGTCCGCGCGTCCGCACCGCGAGGTCCACGGCATCTTCGGCCATCCGGCGATAGGTGGTCAGCTTTCCCCCGAGCACCGTGACGAACCCCATCTCGGATGCCGTCACAAGATGGCGGCGCGAGACATCGGCGGTCGAATCCATCCCGCTGTCGACCAGCGGACGCAGGCCGGCGAAGGCGCCGCGCACCCTCTCTCGACCCAACGGTGCGCCGATCACGCGATTGAGGTTTTTCAACAGGAAGTCGATCTCGGGCTCGGTCGGCTGCGCGACACGCGGCACGACCCCGGGAGAGTCTTCGTCGGTGAGGCCGACGATCACCCGTCCGTAGGCCTGGGGCAGCGCGAAGACGTAGCGACTGATCGATCCCTCGTGCGGGATGGTGAGCGCTGTCGACGGTGCACCCAGGTCGGCGGCGTCGAGGACGATGTGCGTGCCTCTGCTCGGGCGCACTCGGATCGTCTGGTCGAGCGCTCCCGCCCAGACGCCGGTTGCGTTGATGACGGCGCGGGCTCTGAACTCGAACCGCTCGCCTGTCGTCGTCTCCTCGACGGACGCGCCGTCACCGCGCAACACCACCGCACGGACCCGGGTGAGGATGCGGGCGCCGAGAGACGCTGCGGTGCGGGCGACGGTCGCCACGAGCCGTGCGTCGTCGACCAGCTGACCGTCGAAGGACAGCATTCCGCCGCGGAGCCCGTGCGGATCGAGTGCAGGCACCAGACGGGTGGCGGAGCGCGCGGACACGAGAGCGGGGGCGGGCAGTGTCGTGCGCGTGGTGTGCGCACGCATGCGGAGCAGGTCGCCCAATCCCATCCCGACGGCGCCCGCAGTGCGCTGGCGGAGTGTGACTCCACGGGAGAAGGGCAGGAGTTGCCCGAGCGGGCGGATCAGATGCGGGGCGATCGTGGTCATCAGGAGATGCCGCTCGTGTGCGCTCTCTCTCGCGGTCGCGATGTCACCGGTCGCGAGGTAGCGCAGGCCGCCGTGCACGAGCTTCGAACTGAACCGGCTGGTCCCGAAGGCGAGGTCCTCGGCTTCGATGAGCGTCACACGGAGACCGCGGGAGGCGGCGTCCAGGGCGACTCCCACGCCCGTGATCCCTCCTCCGACGACGAGCACGTCGACCGTCTCGTCGGCTGCGCGTGCGAGTTCGATCCTCCGTCGCGCGACGTTGAGCGCGGATGATTCCCGGGTCATGGGCGTAGCAGTCCGTCGAGTGCGGCTCGCAGTTCGCGCTCCCACGCGCTCTCGGAGATGATGTCGGCCACCGTGCCGTGGGAGAGGACCGCGGACTGCGCGATGAGCAGCAGCATGACAGCGATCTCCTCGGGCGCGCCTCGTCTGACCGATCCGTCCGTCTGCGCGGCGCGTATGGCGGTGGCGAGCCAGCGCAGGATCATGCGCTGGCTCGATCCCACGCGCTGCAGGGTGTACCGGGTGAATGCCTCGGGCTCGTCGGCGAGCAGCCGGCTGTAGAGCGAGTCGTTCCGGAAGAGCATGGTGAAACGGAGCACGTCGTCGACGAGGGCGGTTCGGGTGCACGCATCCGCGGGGAAGGTGCTCAGGATGCCGGCGACGCGGCGCAGCAGCGCGGCGCGGACGACATCGTCCGCATCGCTCCAGTTGCGATAGATCGTGGGGCGACTGAGATCGGCACGGCGGGCGAGTTCGGCGATCGTGACGCCGTGTACGCCGCGACGCTCGATCAGCGAGTCGGCGGCGTCGAGGATCCGCGTCTGCGTGGCGTCCCACAGAGGTTGACGTTCTTCCATGATGTGTCACACTGTAACGCATGGGCCAAGACAATGGCAGGGTCGATGCGGACCCGTCGATGAGATGGAACGGCTGGGGCGATCCGGCCAAGGCGAAGGACCTGCCTCTGGCGGTGCGAGCGCTGCTGCCGATGCTGCTGGGGCGCGTGCGCAAGCCCCGGCCGGCCGTCGAGCTCGCGCACGTGCAGCTCGAGCCTTCGCGGTTGACCGCTGAGGACCACGCGGCATTCAGTGCCGTGGTCGGCCCGGCGAACGTCGATGACGCCCCCGAGTCGCGCATCCGTCACGCGGGTGGGCGCTCGACACCCGACCTCCTCCGTCGTCGCGAGGTCCACCAGGACGCCCCGGACGCCGTCCTCCGTCCCGCCCACCACGACGAGGTCCGCGCGTGCCTCGACATCGCGGTCGCCCGAGGGGTCGCGGTGGTCCCCTTCGGCGGCGGCACGAGCGTCGTCGGAGCGCTGGACCCCGAGCGGGGTACGCATCATGCGGTCGTGAGCCTCGACCTGCGACGTCTCAGCGGTCTGATCCGGCTCGATGAGATCAGCGGCGAAGCCCTGCTGGCGGCGGGGACGACGGGGCCGGAGGCGGAAGCGTCGCTGTCCGCGCGCGGCTTCGAGCTCGGCCACTTCCCTCAGAGCTTCCGCTACGCCACGATCGGCGGATTCGCGGCGGCCCGGTCCTCGGGGCAGAACTCGGCCGGCAACGGACGTTTCGACACGATGGTGACCGGGCTCAGAGTGGCGACGCCGACCGGAGACATCGAGCTCGGGCGCTCGCCCGGCTCCGCCGCAGGACCCGATCTGATCAGGGTCTTCCTCGGCTCCGAGGGCATCTTCGGTGTGATCACAGAGGTGCGGGTGCGGGTGCACCCGATCCCGCGTGATCGGGTGTTCGAGTCCTGGTCCTTCCCCGACTTCGCCGGCGGCGCGGAGGGTCTGCGCCGCGTCGCGCAACAGGGTGACGGGCCCACCGTCATCCGGCTCTCCGACGAGGCGGAGACGGCGGTGAGTCTCGCGCAGGTCGGCAAGATCGGCAAGGCTCTCGCGAAGGGCGCGAGCGTGGTGACCGTGTACGAGGGGCCCGGTATCGCTGAGAGGCGTGCCCGTGCCGGTGTCCAGCTCGCTGCTGCCGGCGGAGTGTCGGCGGGCGAAGGCGCCGCGGAGGAGTGGCTGAAAGGTCGATTCGACGGCCCCTACCTGCGGGATTCGCTGCTCGACGCCGGAGTCTTCTGCGAGACGCTCGAGACCGCGACGACGTGGTCGAATCTGCAGACGCTGCGTTCGGCGGTCGAGTCTACTCTCAAAGACGGCTTCGGGGACGCCGGGGCGAAGTCGTATGTCATGTGCCACGTGTCCCACATCTACCCGACCGGAGCATCCTTGTACTTCACCGTGCTCGCCGGCCTCCGTTCGGACCCAGTCGGTGTGTGGGGCGCGGTGAAGGCGCGTGTCAACGACGCGATCATCGCCTCGGGTGGGACCATCAGCCATCACCATGCGGTCGGCCGGGATCATGCGCCCTGGCTCGGTCACGAGATCGGCGAGACCGGCATCCGCATCCTCCGTGCGATCAAGCGCGAACTCGATCCGTCGGGCATCCTGAACCCCGGCGCCGTGATCCCCGCCGAACGGGCCCACTGACGTGGCCGAGCACATCGCCGTGCTCGCGAATCCGTTCTCCGGCAAAGGCCGGGGCGGGCGAGCGGCAGAGTCGGCTGTCCGGCTTCTCCGGGAGCGCGGCGCCGAGGTGCGCGCGTACGCGGGCGCATCCGCCGCGGACACCGCTCGGCTCGCGGTGGCCGCGCTGGCGGACGAGCCTCGCCTCCTCGTGGTCGTCGGTGGTGACGGCACGCTCTCCGGCGTGCTCGACACGTTGTGCGCTGCCGACGTCCCCATCGTTCTGGTGGCCGCGGGCACGGGGAACGATCTCGCCCGTGCCCTCGGGCTCCCGCGCAGTGACGCCAGGGCGGCCGCCGATCTCGCTCTCACCGGCGTGCCGCGGGCGATCGACGTCGGCGTCGTCCGCACGGCGCTGGGCAGCCGGAAGTTCCTGACCATCGCGGCACTGGGATTCGACGCGAAGGTCAGCGACCGCACCAACAGACTCCGCTGGCCGCACGGTTCTCCTCGCTACTACCTCGCGCTGCTCATCGAACTCGTGCGGCTGCGACCGATGGACTTCACCCTCGCCGTCGACGGAGAAGCCGCCAGGAGCGCGCCGGGTACGCTGATCGCCGCCGGCAGCACCTCGAGCTACGGGGGTGGGATGCCGATCTGCGCCGGGGCCGTCCCCGACGACGGACTCCTCGACATCGTCCATGTCGCGCCGCTGGGTCGACTGCGCCTGCTGCGTCTGTTCCCGCTGCTGCTCCGCGGGACGCATCTCGCGCGCGGTGAGGTCGCGCATCGTCGTGCCCGGTCCGTCACGGTGTCGGCGCCCGGCCTCGTGGTCTACGCCGACGGCGAGCGGATCGGCGAGGATGAGTGCACCATCTCAGTGCTGCCGGGCGCGCTCACGATGATGGTGCCGAAGGAGAGCGATGACTGAGTTCGACGAGGATGTCGTGGTCGTGGGTTCCGGTTTCGGAGGGTCCGTGGCCGCTCTGCGACTGGCGGAGAAGGGCTACCGTGTTCGGGTCTACGAGGCGGGTCGTCGCTTCGAGGACGATGATTTCGCAAAGACCAGCTGGGATGTCCGGCGGTACCTGTGGGCACCGGCGCTCGGCTGCCAGGGTGTGCAACGTATCCACCGACTGCCGCACGTGATGATCCTGGCCGGGGCCGGCGTTGGCGGCGGATCGCTCAACTACGCGAACACGCTGTATCAGCCGGGGACGGCCTTCTTCGCTGATCCGCAGTGGCACGGTATCGCGGAGTGGGAGTCCGAGCTGGCACCGCACTACGCGACGGCGAAGCGGATGCTCGGCGTCGTCGAGCACTACCCGCACACAGGTCCTGTGGAGCGGATCATGGCCGGCGCCGCGGACGATCTCGGCGTGGGGTCGACGTTCCGCCACGCGCCGGTGGGCGTGTGGTTCGGAAAGCCGGGGGAGCGCACGCCCGATCCGTTCTTCGACGGCGAAGGGCCGGACCGCACGGGGTGCACCCTGTGCGGAAACTGCATGGTCGGGTGTCGTGTCGGCGCGAAGAACACCCTCATGAAGAACTACCTCGCCCTCGCCGAGCGTCGAGGTGTCGTGATCGAGCCGCTGCGCACCGTGAGCGAAGTGCGTGAACTCCCGGGCGGTGGATTCGCCGTGACGACGCAGCGCAGCGGGGCCTGGTTCCGGCACGCGCGGCGGACCGTGACCGCCCGGCAGGTCGTGCTGGCAGCCGGGACCTGGGGGACGCAGCAGCTGCTGCACCGCATGAAGGAGTCCGGGGCATTGCCGCGGATCTCGGCATCTGTCGGCCGCCTCACGCGCACCAACTCCGAGGCGCTGGACGGCGCGGTCGCGACGAGTGTCCCGGAATCGCTGCAGCTCGCTCGGGGCGTCGCGATCACGACCTCGTTCCACATCGATGATCGCACGCACGTCGAGAACGTCCGCTACGGTCCGGGATCGAATCTCATGGGTGCGCTGGCGACCGTGCTCGTCCCCGGCGACCGGCCGTTGGGGGTGCGCCTGCGCAGTCTCGGCGCGCAGGTGCTCCGCTCCCCGCTACGGCAGTTCCGCCTCGCGAGCCTCCGTCGCTGGAGTGAGCGCGGAATCATCGCGCTGGTGATGCAGACGGCGGACAATTCGCTCACCCTGTCGCTGCGCCGACGCCTCGGTCGACTCGTGCTGACGAGTGCGCAGGGACACGGCGAGCCGAACCCCAGCTACCTCCCGCAGGCGCACGCGGCGGCCGCGGCGATCGCGGCGCGGGTCCAGGACGAGGGCGGGGTCCCCACTGCTGCGCGGGGCTCCTGGCCGGAAGTGTTCGGGATCCCGCTCACGGCGCACTTCCTCGGCGGTGCGGTGATCTCCGCGTCCCCCGCAGACGGTGTCGTCGATCCGTACCACCGGGTCTGGGGACACCCCGGCCTGCACGTCGTCGACGGCGCGGCCGTTCCGGCGAATCCCGGTGTGAACCCCTCGCTCACGATCACCGCGCTCGCGGAACGGGCGCTGTCCTACTGGCCTCGACGCGGCGCCGACGACTGCCGACCGGCTCAGTCCGCGAACTGAGCCTCGGCGGTCGCGGTCTGCGGCGCCGGGACGTCGAGCAGCGCCCGCGATGCCGTCCAGTACCAGCCGTAGGCGACGCTGATGGCACTCACGCCCAAGAGGGGCAGCGCGATGTACGGCTCGGTGAGGTGGCTCAGCAGGGTGCCGAACTCTTCGGTCTCGATCACAGGCCAGACGCCGACGATCGCGATGACCAGACCTCCGACGACGAGACCGAGCCCCGCGAAGGCGACCAGGTGTCGGCGGATGCCCGACACGGTCCGCAGGAGTCGACCCAGTCCGAAGGCGAGTGGGCCGCCGACGATGGTCGCCAGAGCGGAGATGGCCACGACGAAGAGCAGCTGGAACCATGCCACCAGGATCAGGATCGAGAAGATGCCCTGCAGCGAGCGCGACATGATCGTGAGGACGACGGTCGTCACCACGAGGAACAGCGTGTTGAAGGTGATCCAGGTGGCGACGGCACCGCGCCAGAACTCGCGCCAGAGAAAGGCCATCGGCTGCTGCGCCGTGCGCGGGGACGGACGAGAGGTCATCGCCCCAGGCTAGGCCCCCGTCCGCAGTGGACGACGAAGCGCCCCGCCGGATTCGCGAGGAATCCGACGGGGCGCTTCGTGTGATGATCTTCTCGATCAGCGGCTCTCGACGCCGCGGATCTGCGGGGTGTGGAACGAGCCGTCGAACGCCCGCTCCGATGCACCCTCGCGGTCGAGGTACGGGGAGGCACCGCCATCGATGAACGGCCAGCCGGCGCCGAGGATCAGGCACAGGTCGATGTCTTCGACCTCGGGCACGACGCCCTCGTCGAGCATCAGCTTGATCTCCTGAGCCAGGCCGTCCTGCACACGCTGGAGGATCGTCGCCGCCGAGGCGGGCGTCTTGCCCACAGCGGGCTTGAGGACCTTCTCGGCCTGCTTGCTCCAGCCGACGACGCGTCCGCCCTTGTCCTTCTCCACGACCGCATCGAGCTCGGCGAGGGCGTGGAAGTTCTCGTTGGCGTAGAACCGCTCGGGGAACGCGTGCACCATCGTGTCCTGCACGTGGGCGGCGACCTTCCACCCGACCAGGTCGATGAGCTGGAACGGGCCCATCGGCAGGCCGAGCGGGCCGAAGGCCTTCTCGACGTCGGCGATCGGGGTGCCCTCGTAGACGGCACGTGCCGCCTCGCCCATGACCTTCGCGAGCAGGCGGTTCACGACGAAGCCGGGGGCATCGGCGGTGAGCACAGCGTTCTTGCCCAGGTTCTTCGCGACGACGAAGGCGGTCGACAGAGCGGCGTCAGCGGTCGCCGGCGTCTTCACGATCTCGATGAGCGGCATGACCGCGACCGGGTTGAAGAAGTGGAACCCGACCAGCCGCTCGGGGTGTGCGAGCTTCGACCCGATCTCCTCGACGGACAGCGACGACGTGTTGGTCGCGAGGATCGCATCGTCGGCGACGATCTTCTCGATCTCGCCGAACACCTGCTGCTTGACGCCGACCTCTTCGAAGACCGCTTCGATCACGAAGTCGCAGTCCGCGTAGAGGCTCTTGTCGGTGGTGCCGGTCACGAGCGCGCGCAGCTTGTTCGCCGAGTCGGAGTCGAGACGACCCTTGGCCTCGAGCTTGCCGATCTCCTCATGGATGTAGGCGACTCCCTTGTCGACGCGCGCCTGGTCGAGATCGGTGATGAGCACCGGCACCTGGAGCTTGCGCACGAACAGGAGTGCGAACTGGCTCGCCATGAGGCCCGCGCCGATGATGCCGACCTTGGTGACCTTCTTCGCGAGCTGCTTGTCGGGCGCGCCGACAGGTCGCTTCGCACGCTTCTGCACCAGATCGAAGGCGTACATCGACGCGGCGAACTGGTCGCCCGTGACGAGTTCGGCGAGCGCCTCGTCCTCGCGGGCGAAGCCTTCGGCCTTGGTGCCGCTCTTGGCCTTGTCGAGCAGGTCGAGTGCCGCGTACGGCGACTTCGGCATGGTGCCGATCTTCGACTCGAGCATTCCGCGCGCCATCTTGATCGCGATCGGCCACTTGGTGAGGCGCTCGATCTTGCCCGGCTCGTTCTTGCGCTCGACCTTCTTGCCCCCGAGCACGGCGTCGGCCCAGGCGAGCGAGTTCTCGAGGTAGTTCGCGGCGGGGAAGATCGCGTCGAAGATGCCGAGGTCGAACGCCTGCTGCGGCTTCAGCATCCGGTTCTGCTTGAGCGGGTTGGAGATGACGACCTCGAGGGCGTTCTCGATGCCGATCAGGTTCGGCAGCAGGTAGGCCCCACCCCAGCCGGGGATGATGCCGAGGAAGACCTCGGGCAGTGCGACGGCCGCGGCAGAGGCATCGACGGTGCGGTAGCTGGAGTTCAGTGCGATCTCCAGGCCGCCGCCCAGGGCGAGGCCGTTCACGAAGGCGAACGACGGCACACCGAGGTCGCCGAGCTTGCCGAGCACCTTGTGCCCGAGCTGCGCGATCAGGCGCGCGTTGTCGCGCGAGCCGACCTTGCTGATGTCGGACAGATCGGCGCCGGCGGCGAGGATGTACTGCTTGCCCGTGACGCCGACCGCGTGGATCTCCCCGGCAGCGGCCCGGGCCTTGAGCCCGTCGAGCGTCTCGCCCAGCTGTGTGAGAGTCGCAGGACCCAGCGTGTTCGGACGGGTGTGGTCACGACCGTTGTCGAGCGTGATCAGGGCGAGCACCTTGCCCGATGCGAGACGGATGTCGCGCACGGGGGACTGGGTGATGACCTCGCCGTCGGTGAGCGCCTGGATGGGGGAGAAGTCGATCTCGTCGTAATTCGTCACGTTCGCGCTCACTTCTTCTTCTTGCCGTCGTAGTACGGGTTCTCCCAGATGACCGAACCGCCCTGACCGAGGCCGACGCACATGGCGGTCAGACCGTAGCGGACATCGGGACGCTCGGCGAACTGTGCCGCGAGCTGGATCATCAGACGCACGCCGGATGCCGCGAGGGGGTGGCCGACCGCGATTGCGCCGCCCCACTGGTTGACGCGGGGATCGTCGTCGGCGATGCCGAAGTGGTCGAGCAGGGAGATCACCTGGATGGCGAACGCCTCGTTGAGCTCGAACAGCCCGATGTCGGAGATCGTGAGACCGGCCTTCTTGAGGGCCTTCTCGGTCGACGGGATCGGACCGATGCCCATGATCTCCGGCTGCACACCGGCGAACGCGAACGAGACCATCCGCATCTTCGGTGCGAGTCCGAACTCCTTCACAGCTCCACCGCCGGCGAGGAGCGACATCGTCGCCCCGTCGGTGAGCGGCGAGGAGGTGCCGGCCGTGACGCGTCCGTGCGGACGGAACGGCGTCTTGAGCGCCGCCAGGTCCTCCATCGTGGTCTGCGGGCGGCGGCCCTCATCCTCGGTGGCGAGACCCCATGCTCCGTCGGCGCCCTTGGTCGCGACGGAAACGAGGTCGGGCTGGATCTTGCCGGCATCGTAGGCGGCCTGCACCTTGTGCTGGCTCAGCATGCCGAAGCGGTCGGAGCGCTCCTTGGTCAGGTGCGGGAAGCGGTCGAAGATGCGCTCGGCCGTGACACCCATGTTGAGGGCGCCGGGGTCGACCATCTTCTCCGCGACGAAGCGCGGGTTCGGGTCGGCGTTGCCGCCGATGGGGTGGTGCCCCATGTGCTCGACGCCACCCGCGAGGGCGAAGTCGTACATGCCCACGCCGATCGATGCGCCCATGGTGGTGACACTGGTCATCGCGCCCGCGCACATGCGCTCCACCGCGAGTCCCGGCACGGTCTGCGGAAGTCCGGCCAGGATCGCCACCGAGCGGCCGAGTGTCAGCCCCTGGTCGCCGGTCTGGCTCGTCGCGGCGATCGCCACATCGTCGATGCGGTCGGCCGGGACGGCAGCGTTGCGCTCCATCAGGCCGATGGTCGCCTTCACGGCGAGGTCATCCGCGCGGGTGTTCCAGTACATGCCCTTTTCGCCGGCACGCCCGAAGGGCGTGCGTACTCCATCGACGAAGAAGACGTCCGAGATCTCGGCCACTCTGCCTCCAAGTTAGTGCGTGACCTCAGTCTATGAAGCCCGCGAAACCGGGAGGAATCGGTTGGATCGAACCTACGAAGCCGGCGCGGGGGTCGTGTCCGGCGTTTGCGCTGCTTCTACAAAGGCGGCGGCGATCTTCTGTGCGGTCTGTTCAATCTGCCAGCGTCGGGCCCCGAGGGCGGCCAGTGCAGCGCCGATCTCCTCCGGGGTTTCGCCCGGCAGATCCCAAGCCACGCGACGAAGATACTCCGGAGTGAGAAGGTTCTCCGTCGGCATCCCCAGCTCTTCCGCCACGGCCTCCACGACGGGGCGGGCGGCCTTCAGCCGGGCATCCGCTTCGGGGTTGCGATCCGCCCAGGCGCGCGGAGGAGGAAGCGTGTCGCTCGGGACACGTTCGCGAGGGAGCTCCTCGGTCGTACGCCCGTCGAGGATCGCCTGCCACCACCTGTCGAGCTGGGTGCGACTCGCGCGACCCTGGAACTCCTTGACGCCGGCCAGCGCCTGCTTCGAGGTCGGGTTCGCCATCACGGCGGCGATGAGGGAACGGTCCGGCACGAGACGCCCCGGCGAGACGTCCTGCGCCTGGGCGTATGCCTCTCGTGCCTGCCAGAGGGATCGGGCCACGGCGAGATTGCGCGAACCGCGCACCTGATGGAGTCCGCTGAGCCGGCGCCACGGGTCTTCACGCGGCGGCTTCGGGGCGCGTGCGAGCGTCGCGGCGAATTCCTCCGCGGCGAATGCGGTCTTCCCCTGCTCCTCCAGCTCGACGACGAGGACGTCGTGCACGTCGATCAGGTGCAGCACGTCGAGCGCGGCGTACTCGAGCCAGGAGTCGGGCAGCGGGCGCGTCGACCAGTCCGCGGCCGAGTGCTCCTTCTTGAGCGTGATCCCCAGCGTGTCCTCGACGACCGCCGCCAGTCCGACGCGCTCATGCCCGAGCAGACGAGAGGCGAGCTCGGTGTCGAAGATCACCGGCGGCTCGAGGTGGAGCTCCCGCAACGAGGGGAGGTCCTGGCTCGCGGCATGCAGCACCCACTCGACATCGCCGATGGCTTCTTGAAGCGGTGCGAAGTCGCCGATCGCCGGGGGGTCGAAGAGGAAGACCCCGGCGTCCCGGCGGAACACCTGCACGAGGTAGGCGCGCTGCGAGTAGCGGAAGCCGGATGCGCGCTCCACGTCCACGGCCACGGGGCCGGTACCGGCGGCGAGCACGGCGCAGGCCGCGCGGAACTCCTCAGCATCCGAGATCACGGAGTATTCAGTCACGTACAGCCTTTCGCGCGCCGATCACGGCGATGCCCTCGGAGCCGGGCGGAAGCCCCGCCAGCATTCCGACCAGTTCGGCCCATGCTTCGACGTGCGGTCGGAACGGGCCCTCCGGAGTCCAGGACGCCCGCAATTCTATCTGGGCGCCGTCTCCTTCGACGGCGAGACCGCCGAATCCCTTGGAGAGCGTCTTGGTCGAGGTCCCCGACGCCGAGTGATAGACCGCGTCTCGGGAGTCGAGCGCATCCACCAGCCACGACCACGTGACGTCCGCGAGAAGCGGGTCCGTGCCGATCTCGGTCTCCAGAGGCGCCTGGGCGAAGATCACGATGCGCCACGTGCCTCCCCACGCTCCTGGCTCGTCGGGATCGTGCAGCAGGACGAATCGCCCCGTGCCGTACACGGACTCCCCGTCGCCTTCCGGGCGCACGTCGGCGGCGAGGGCGATGGCGAAGGGAGCGAGGCCCTGTGGGGTCGCGATCTCGCGCACCGTGATGTCATCGCGGAACTCGGTCTCGCGCAGTTCGGCCACGGCGCTCTCGAAAGGCGTCCCGGCCTCGGGATGTGCGGTCACGGCAACAGGCTAGAGTCAGGAAGCGATGAAGAGTCTCAGGCACGCCGTTACGCTCCTTGTCCCCGCCCTGCTCGCGTTCGGCGCGGCGCTGGCCCTCGTCGTGTTCGCCGTCGCCCGCCGAGTCGTCACTCCCATGCGTCGCGCGACCGACACCGCGATCCTCTCGGTGGACACCGGCGCCCAGACCATCGAGCTGCAGCGCACCCTCGACACCGAGCTGCCCGGCCGTTACGGCCTCTTCACGACCGGCACCTACGGCTACGTGAAGCTGGGTGCGGTGCTCAGCGCGGATGGGACGAGCGTGCGCCGCAAGCTCCTCACGCAGATCGAGCCCGGTGCCCGCGTGGACAGGGCTGCGGCGTTCAGCGGGTACTACTACTCCTCGCCCAGCGAACTCCATCTGCGCTGGGAGAACGTGCTGATCGGCTCTCCCGCCGGACCCTGCCCCGCCTGGTACTTCCCGGCCTCTTCCTCGACGTGGGTCATCCAGGTGCACGGACGAGGAGCGACCCGCGCGGAATGCCTGCGGGCCGTGCCCGTGCTGCACGCCGCCGGCCTGCCCAACCTTGTCGTCTCCTACCGCAACGACGGTGAAGCTCCACGCACCAGGGCAGGGGCCTACTCGCTCGGTGCGTCGGAATGGCGAGACGTCGATGCCGCGATCGCCTACGCCCTGCGTCGCGGCGCCGAGCAGGTGATCCTGATGGGCTGGTCGATGGGCGGCGCGGTGTCTCTGCAGGCCGCTGTCACCTCCGGCCACCGGGATCGCATCGCCGGGATCATCCTCGAGTCGCCGGTCGTCGACTGGCGCACGGTGCTGCGGTTCCAGGCGAAGCTGGCCGGGGTGCGACCGCCTCTGCCAGGACTCGCCATGGGCGCACTGCAGATGCCCCTCACCGCTCGTCTGAGCGGCGCGGACGAGCCGATCCCGTTCGATCGTCTGGACATGGTCGCCCGTGCGGACGAGCTGGCCGCGCCGATCCTGATCCTGCACAGCGACGACGACGGCTTCGTGCCGGCAGATTCGTCGCATGCGCTGCAGGCGGCTCGACCTGATCTCGTCACGATGCCCCGGTTCACGGTGGCACGGCATACGAAACTCTGGAACTACGACCAGACGGGGTGGACGACCGCCATCACCGACTGGCTCGATGCGCAGGGACTCAGCGCTTCTGGCTGACCTGGTTCTTCGCGCGCATCAGCATGCCGGTCATGCCGCCGATGCGCAGCGGAGACACCGCCTTGGTGAGCCCGATCGACTGCGGATAGTCGTTCGGGATGGCGAGGACCTCGTCAGCGGTGAGTCCGGTGAGGCCCTGCACCAGGATGCTCGCGAAACCGCGGGTCGTCGGCGCCTCCGGCGGCGCCGACGCGTGCATGGTCACGATGTCGTCGTTCACCTCGACATGGATGTACACCGGAGACTGGCACTCCGCGACGCGCTCGTACATCTCCGGGTGGGCCGCGACCTCGTCGGACACGTCCGGAAGCTCGTCCGAGAATTCGAGCAGCAGCAGGAGACGGTCGGACTCGGGGGTCTCCAGGAAGCCGTCGCGGATCTCGGCGAGGGTGTCAGGAACTTCGCTTGTGCTCATCCCTTCCATTTTCCCATGCTCAGAGCGTCCCGGGCTCCGAGCCGGTGACGATCGGCACACGGACGGCGCTGCCCCACTCTGTCCAGGAGCCGTCGTAGTTGCGCACGTTCTCGAATCCGAGGAGATGCTTGAGCACGAACCACGTGTGGCTCGAGCGCTCTCCGATGCGGCAGTAGGCGACCACGTCGTCTCCATCGGTCAGGCCGGCGCCGTCACGGTAGATGGCGTCGAGCTCGGTGCGACTGCGGAAGCCGCCGTCCTCCGCCACGGCCTTCGCCCACGGCACGCTCTGCGCGGTGGGGATGTGTCCTGCTCGCAGCGTCCCCTCCTCCGGGTATGCCGGTGCGGTGGTGCGCTCACCGGAGTACTCCTCGGGGGAACGGACGTCGATCAGCGGGTTGCCGATGTGATCCAGTACGTCTTCCTTGTACGCGCGGATGGCCGAGTCGTCGCGCTCGACCACGGGGTATTCCGTCGCCGGACGGTTCGTCGCGTCGCGCGTGAGTTCACGGCCCTCGGCGATCCAGCGGTCGCGTCCGCCGTCGAGAAGGCGCACGTCTTCGTGGCCGAAGAGCGAGAAGACCCAGAGGGCGTACGCGGCCCACCAGTTGTTCTTGTCTCCGTAGATCACGACGGTGTCCGAGCGTTCGATGCCCTTGCGGCTCAGCAGCTCGGCGAAGCCCTCTCCGTCGACGTAGTCGCGCACGACGGGGTCGTTGAGCTCGGTGTGCCAGTCGACTTTCACCGCTCCCGGGATGTGTCCCGTCTCGTACAGGAGCACGTCTTCATCGGATTCGACGACCACCAGGCCCGGGGCTCCCAGGCGTTCGGCGAGCCATTCCGTGGTCACGAGGCGGCCGGGCTCGGCATACTCGGCGAACTTGGGGGAGGAGGAATCGAACTCGATGGCCATGGGATCTCCGAAGCGTAGAGCGGACGAGGGGGCGGGTGCGGACGGCGTAGTGTTGATCCGTCCCTTCGACGATAGATCCCCGCCGACCACCCTGCGCCCGATTCGTAAGACTTCGACACAGGTGAGCACCCGATTCAGGACCGTGATGACCGACACGACCAGCCGCACCGTGCACCTCACCGAGCGTCAGCCGACGGTCACCGGACCCGAGATGCTGGCGAGCCTGGTGCCGCCGCCGCAGTTCGACACGGCCACGTTCGACAGCTACCGCGCCGACCCCGCCTACCCCTCGCAGGAGGAGGCGAAGGACACCCTGATGCGCTTCGCCGGACGCGGTGCACCCGTGAAGCGCGGGGGGCTGTTCAGCCGCGCCAAGAAGGAGCCCGAACTCAAGCCGGGCGTCTATCTGGACGGCGGGTTCGGAGTCGGCAAGACGCACCTGCTGGCCTCGATCTACCACGCGATGCCCGCACGCCGGAAGTACTTCGGGTCGTTCATCGAGTACACGGCGCTCGTCGGCGCGCTCGGCTACAAGAACACCGTCGACCTGCTCAAGGGCGCCGATCTGCTGTGCATCGACGAGTTCGAGCTCGACGATCCGGGCGACACCATGGTCATGACCCGGCTCCTGGGCGAACTCGTGCCGACCGGCACCCGGCTCGCCGCGACCTCGAACACCCCGCCGAACGCTCTCGGGGAAGGACGCTTCGCCGCGCAGGACTTCCTGCGCGAGATCCACGCGATGTCCGACAGCTTCCAGACGCTGCGCATCGATGGCGTGGACTTCCGGCAGCGGGCGCTCGACGGTCACGCGGTCGTGCTCGATGACGAGGCCTACGCCGCGGCGGTCGAGAGTGCCGCGGCTGCGGCTGCGGGGGCGGCATCGGACGATCGGTTCGACGACCTGATCCGTCATCTCGCCCAAGTGCACCCTTCGCGCTACATCCGGCTCATCGACGGCCTCGGCAGCGTGGGGCTCCGCGATGTGCGCCAGCTCACGGACCAGTCGGAGGCGCTGCGGTTCGTCGCGTTCGTGGACCGCGTCTACGACGCGCAGATCCCGATCCTCGCGACCGGAACCGGCCTCGATGCCGTCTTCTCCGACGAGATGCTCGCCGGCGGGTACCGCAAGAAGTACTTGCGCGCCATCTCGCGCCTGAACGCGCTGACACATTCTGCGTAAGCCCGAAGCGTCGCGTAACGCGATGTTCACAGGCGAAGCCGCGCTGTAACCGCGGGGAAACAAACCTCACGCATTGGCGAAACCGCAGGTCGTCACACTGAAGCTCTCAATTACTTCGGATGTGAGGTTTTCCTATGGATGCTCCCGGCAACATCTCGTGGGCGATCACCGCGACAGCGCTGGTCCTGCTCATGACGCCCGGCGTCGCCTTCTTCTACGGCGGTCTCGTCAAGGCGAAGAGCGTCGTCAGCATGATGATGATGAGCTTCGGCTCGATCGGCCTTGTCGCCGTGCTGTGGATTCTCTTCGGCTTCTCGATGAGCGCCGTCGACAGCCCGACCGCCTTCGCCGGCAATCCGTTCGCCGACTTCGGGCTCTCGAGCCTGGCAGCCGGTGAGGGATCGAACGTTGCCCTGCTCGGCGTGGCCTACGGTGCCACCTTCGCGATCATCACGATCGCGCTGATCTCCGGCGCGATCGCGGACCGCGCCAAGTTCGGCAGCTGGCTGATCTTCGCCGGTGTCTTCGCCACCGTCGGCTACTTCCCGGTCGCCGCGTGGGTCTGGGGCGGTGGCTGGATCATGAACCTCGGCACCACCCTGTTCGGCGAGGACAGCGGCATCGGCGTGATCGACTACGCCGGCGGTACCGCGGTGCACATCAACGCCGGGGCCGCGGCTCTGGCCCTCGCGCTGGTCCTCGGCAAGCGCATCGGCTTCCAGAAGGGCATCCTGAAGCCGCACAACGTCCCGCTGACGCTCCTCGGCGCTGCGCTGCTCTGGTTCGGCTGGTTCGGCTTCAACGCCGGCGCCGAGTGGCTGGCCGAGGACATGGGGGGTGTGGGTCTCATCGGCATCAACACGCTCGGTGCGACGGCAGCGGCCATCCTCGGCTGGATCCTGGTCGAGAAGATCAAGGACGGCAAGCCCACCTCGGTCGGCGCCGCATCCGGTGCGGTGGCGGGCCTCGTCGCGATCACCCCGGCGTGCGCCAACCTGACGCCGGGCTGGGCACTGCTGCTCGGCGCACTCGCCGGTGTCGTGTGTGCACTCGCGATCGAGCTGAAGTTCCGTCTCGGCTTCGACGACTCGCTGGACGTGGTCGGCATCCACCTCGTCGGCGGCCTCATCGGAACGCTGTACCTCGGCTTCTTCGCCACCGAGACCGGCCTGTTCGTCGGCGGTGACGCCCGCCAGCTCGCCGTGCAGCTGATCGCCGCGCTCGGCGTGCTGATCTACTCCTTCGTCGTCGCGTTCATCATCGGCTTCGCGATCGAGAAGACGATCGGCTTCCGCATCACGAACGAGGACGAGATCGCCGGTGTCGACCAGGTCGTGCACGGCGAGGAGGGGTACGCACTCGCCGACGCGTGATCTGCGGTTAGGGTGACCGTGTGAGCAAGACCAACGGCATCCTGACAGCACTCGCGGAGATCCTGCTCAAGGCAGTGGGCTCCGGCCGGGCGTCTCGGACATCAGATCCGAGACGCCCGGACGCGCGTCTGCGGCCTTCGCAGGAGCGCTCGGCCCCGGCGGAGGGATCGGATCGCGGTCGCACGCGGGGCACCGAGACCGTCCGCATCGCTCCGGAGCGCATCACCGATCTGCAGGTCGCCTATGCGCCGCAGCGGGACGGGGCTCCGGATGCCGGGGAGATCGTCTGGACCTGGGTGCCGTACGAGGAGGACGACGGGCGGGGCAAAGACCGCCCTGTGCTCGTCATCGGCCGGGAATCCGCAGACCGCGTGTTCGCGGTGCGCATGACGAGCAAGCCCCACGACGGCGAGCGAGACTACCTCTCGATCGGCACCGGAGCCTGGGACTCGCAGGGACGCGAGTCCTGGGTCGATATCGAACAGCTGTACAGCGTGCACGAACGAGGGCTGCGGCGCGAGGCCGCAGTCCTGGATCGCACACGCTACGACCGGGTCGGAGCCGCTCTCACGCGGCGCTACGGGTGGTCCGTCGCGGGCTGAGCGTCGGGAACGCCTGCAGCACCATCTCCACCAGCTCGCTCAGCGGTCGGGTCAGCGGATCCGTGGCGGGGAGTCCGGTGTCGAGCTCGATCTCGTCGATGGCTGCGGTGAGCTGCGCCGTCGTGAGGTTCTCGTGGTTCACCGTGACGCCGATGACCTTCGTGTCCGCGAACGCCTCGATCAGCGTGATCTCACTCGTGACCGTCGGCATCGCGACCATGGGGAAATCGCCGAGGACCTTGCGGCCGGGGGCATGCTGCACGATGACGCCCGCGGGCTGACTGCCGCGGAGGATGTGAGCCGAGGTGATGTACGCGGGGTGGCTGAGTGCGCCCTGACCTTCCACGATGATCACGTCGGGATCCTCGCCCTCGAACGCTGCGACGACCTGATTCTCGACCTCGCCCGAGCAGAACTGCGGGACGAGGGCGTCGAGCGCCACGCCGTAGCGCCCGCCCTGGATGATCGTGGTCTGACCGGTACCGACCATGACGGCATGGATACCCTGCTCGTTGAGCGCCCGCACGAGGATCGTCGCCGTGGTGCGCTTGCCGATCGCCCCATCGGTCCCGAGGATCGTGATGCGGGGGCAGGTCACATCGAAGATGCGCCCCGAGAACAGGTGGAGATCCTTCTTCTCGCGCGGGCGACGGATATCGGTGATGGTGACCTGTGCGAGGAGCGCCGCTGCGACGAACTCGGCATCATCGGTGAGGAACTCGTGCAGCCCGTTGATGATGTGCATGCCCCGAGCGATGCCGTCCAGCAGCACGGTGCGCTGGTCGGCGGAGAGCAGGCCGTCCGCCGGGGCGACTCCGCAGATCAGGTAGTCCGGCACGTGACCCGCGTGGGCGATGGCCGTGGGCAGTCCGGCGAGGATCGGGATGTCGTTCGCGACGCCGTCCAGGAGCATTCCGGCATCGGCGCCCGCATGCGTGCTGTCGATGACGCTGAGGATCTCGTACTTCTCGGAGTGCCGGACCAGACCGTTCGCGGTCTTGCCGTCCTGCTCGCCGAACTGGCCCTCGCAGTAGACGATCGCCGTCGTCCCCGTCGGGAGAGCGATAGGAGTCGCCCACGCGTGCGCGGGGTCGATGAAAGGGGGAACTGACGGGGTGGGCATGATGCTCCTCGGGCTCACACAGAGGAGGCGACGGAGAACGAAATGACCGATGCGGCCCGTTGGTCGACGAGAAGTCTTCCCTGATGCCGGCAAGATACCGGCATGTTCACCGTAGCAGTGCTGTCTGAGACCCGGCCGCGAGTGCGCGTCAGGTCGGGGTCGGCTTCGCGGGCGTGCCGAACAGGACCGGTGCGAACCGTTCCGGTGCGGGGCAATCCGATCCGGCGCGGGCTTCGAACCAGTGGTGAGTCGCGCACAGCGGCGCCACACAAGGAGGAATCATGCGTTTCATCCCCACCAAGGTCCACGGAGCCCTCGACTACATCGTCGGCATCGCGTTGATCGCCGCACCCTGGCTGTTCGGTTTCGCGAACGTGGGCGGAGCAGCAGTCATCATCCCGATCGTCCTCGGCGTCGGCCTCATCGTCTACAGCCTGTTCACGAAGTACGAATGGGGCCCCTTCGGATTCATCCCGATGCCCGTCCATCTGGTGTTCGACATCGTCGCCAGCCTCTTCCTCGCGCTCTCTCCGTGGATCTTCGGCTTCGCGGGGGAAGCGCTCAACGTGTGGCTTCCGCACGTCGTCGTCGGTATCGCCGTGATCCTCGTCGTGCTGTTCTCGCAGCCGCAGCCGGCGACCACGAGGGCTCGGGCAGCCACCGCCTGATCTCTCCCGATACGCGGTGCCGGGCGACTGGACTTCCCGAAGCAGTCGCCCGGCACCGTCGTGTCAACGCCCCGATGTCGAGTGCTCGAACCCCCGCAGCGCCTCGCTCAACCACCGCCCGTACAGCGGCCACGGCTCGCCTCGCCGGCGGAGGGCGATGACGTGTGATCGCAGCTCGTCCGTGAATGTGAACCACTCTCCGCCCTCGCGGATCGAGGCGAAATCGCTATGTCGCTGCTGTTCGAGCGGGCGGCCGCCGCGCTCGAACGCGAGGAGCTCGTCGTGTCTGATGCTCGCCAGGCGCTGTCGCGGACGCCGACTGGTGCCGATCTTCACGCGGCGACCGAATCGGATGTAGTAGACGACGTCGACGCGGGGGAGGGGGAGGTCGGGATCGGGGGCGTCGCCGTAGCGCCATTCACAGGAGGCGCAACACCACGCGCCGTCTCTGCGGATTCCCCGAGCGCCACCGCAGAGGGCGCAGGGGCCGGGGAGTGCATGTTCGGTCGACACCGTGGCAGGCTACGCGCCCCCTCGGGCACGGCACCTCTTCTGCCGGGCGCGCGACGCGCATAGTGTCGACACGGAGGGCGAAGGGAACGGTGATGACGACGATACGGCGGGTGCTCCGGGTATCGGCCGCTCTGTGCGTCGTAGCGATCGCTCTCGTCGCGTGCACTCCGACGTCTCCCGCGTCGCCCTCTCGGACGCTCTCCGCGGAGCACGGCAGCCTCTCCCCAGAGCGCAGGACGACGATCGCGGAGGGCGTGGACGCCCCGTGGTCGATCGCCTTCTCCGGTGGCGCAGCGTTGATCAGTGAGCGCGACACCGCCCGCATCGTCGAGGTGTCGGACGAGGGCACGCTGCGTGAGGTCGGCGTGATCGGCGGTGTGGAGCCACGCGGAGAGGGCGGCCTGCTCGGCATCGCTGTTCACGAGGGCTACCTGTACGCGTATTCGACGACCGCCGAGGGGAACAGGGTGCAACGCTTCGCGCTGTCGGGGTCGCCCGGTTCGATGGAGATAAGTGGACCCGAGACGATCCTCTCCGGTCTCCCGGCCGCCGGGAACCACAACGGCGGCCGCATCGCGTTCGGTCCCGACGGAATGCTCTATGTGACGGTCGGCGACGCCGGCGATCGTGAGGGAGCGCAGGATGTCGGGTCGCTCGCGGGGAAGATCCTCCGCATCACACCGGACGGGAGAGTGCCGGAGGACAACCCCTTCGAGGGGTCGCCCGTCTTCAGCCTGGGCCACCGCAACCCGCAGGGCCTCGCGTGGGATGAAGACGGCACGATGTACGCGAGCGAGTTCGGTCAGGACACCTGGGACGAGCTGAACGTGATCGAGCCCGGTGGCAACTACGGATGGCCGGCGGTGGAGGGCATCGCCCAACGGGACGACTTCATCGATCCGGTTCAGCAGTGGGCGCCGGACATCGCGAGCCCGAGTGGCATCGCCATCGCGTCGGGATCGATCTTCATCGCGAACCTCCGCGGAGAGCGGCTCCGGGAGGTGCCGCTCTCCGATCTCCGGGTCTCGGGCGAGTACTTCGCAGAAGACGCGGCCGACTCGCTCGGGAGGCTTCGCGACGTCGTGGTCGCTCCGGACGGGGCGCTCTGGATCCTCACGAACAACACGGACGGGCGGGGAAACCCTCGGGAGGGTGACGACCGCGTCGTGCGCATCCCGATCGGGTAGCGCGACGACGGGCCGGGCATGTTCACGCCTCGGGAATCTCGCGTCCGAACGCCTCGAGCGTGATCGCCTCGGGCTCGGGCCCGCCGCGCACGCCCATGTCCAGGGCGTCGATGCGGCCGATCTCGTCGGCGCTGAGTTCGAAGTCGAAGACATCGAAGTTCTCCGCGATGCGAGCAGGCGTGACCGACTTCGGGATGGCCTGCACCCCGTTCTGGATGTGCCAGCGCAGCATCACCTGCGCGGCCGTCTTGCCGTGTGCCTCGGCGATCGCAAGGATCACAGGGTCGTTGAACGTGCTCCGGGAGTCGTCGCCCCGGTAGGACGTGATGCCGCCGATCGGCGACCAGGCCTGGGTCGCGATCCCGTGTTCGCTGCCGAAACGCTGCAGCGGCTTCTGCGAGAAATACGGATGCACCTCGATCTGGTTCACGGCCGGCACGACGGTGGTCTCCGACAGCAGGCGCTCGAGGTGGGGCACCATGAAGTTGCTCACACCGATCGCACGCACCTTCCCATCTGCGAGCAGGGCTTCCAGCGCCCGGTACGCGGCGACGGTGCGATCGAACTCGCTCGGCAGTGCCTGATGCAGGATGAAGAGGTCGATGACATCGACCTGCAGCTTGCGGATGCTCTTCTCCCAGGCGTGGAGTGTCTCGTCGTATCCGTAGTCGGAGATCCAGACCTTCGTCTCGAGGAACACCTCGTCACGGGGAAGACCGGATGCACGGAGGGCATCGCCGACGCCCCGCTCGTTCCCGTAGGCGGCGGCGGTGTCGATGAGTCGGTATCCGACGTCGAGCGCCGCTCCGACGGCCTCCGCGGTCTCGGTAGGGGGAGTCTGGAAGACGCCGAAGCCCAGCGCGGGCATCTCGACGCCGTTGTTCAGGGTGAGGTGAGTGGTCATGCTTCGACGCTAGGCCTGTTCGTCCAGGCGAGGGAGGGACTGGCAGTACTCCGATGGCCCCGCACCGCGTCGGCGCGGGGCCATCGAAGATCAGATGATGTCGCGCCCTTCGCGCTTCGCCTCCTTGGCATCCTTCACGAAAGCGCGAATCACGACGGCGAGCACACCGACGACGATGATCGGCCACACCAGCACGTACGCGGTCAGCAACACGGTCTCCATCAGGCTTCCTTCCCGGCGAGCGTGGCGTCGCCCTTCGTGTCGGCGCTTCGTGCGACATCCGCGTTGTCGAAGCTGCCGGTGCGTTCCTTGATCAGGTCGAAATCGAATCTCCTCGTCCTGTTCATCATCGTGAGAGCGACGCAGACGATCGTGCTCACCGCATAGGCGACCAGCGACCCCGACAGCACCGGGTATTGGTGGAGGAAGCCGATCGCGAACGGGGCCGACACCAGGGTGGCGAGCGTTCCGACCACGAGTGCCACCCGCAGGCCGAAGAAGCCGAACGACATCAGGGCCAGGACCACTCCGATCCCGACCACCGAGAGGACGTCGCTCACGAGCCCCCACCCGCCGGAGAGCGGGATCCACTCGAAGCGCACGGGCAGGAAAGCGGCGAGGGCGGCGATCACGGCGATGCTGAACGCGGAGTTGGTGACGCGATCCCAGTAGAAACTCGCGATGACGGGGAAGACGAGCGCTCCCCACAGCGCGCCGACGAAGACCAGCAGGTCGAGGATGTTGAACTGCATCGACGCGAAGCCGAGCGCCGCAGCGGTCGCGCCGATCATGGTGAGTCTGCCGACGAGCAGCATCGTCTTCGGGTTCGCGTTCTTCTTGCCCGCGATGTTCTGCCCGTAGATGTCGGCCATCATTATCGACGACAGAGCCGTCATGTCGGCATCAGCGGTGGAGGACAGCGAACCGATGATCATGACGAAGAACACGCAGATCAACAGCGGCGGCAGGTAGGTCGAAGCCATCTGCGGAATCAGGTTGTTGACGTCACCGTCGACCGGCTGGATCCCCGCGTACAGGGCGAGCACCCCGAGCATGCCGATGCCGATGATCGACGCGCCGTATCCGAAGGTCGCTGTCACGAAGGTCTTCTTGATCAGATCCTCGCGCACGGCGAACAGTCGCTGTGCGATGGTCTGGTTGCCGATGGCGTAGGCGAGCACGGCCGCGATGTAGGGCGCGCCCTGGTTGAAGAACGCATCGGACGAGAAGAAGTCGCCCTGCTGAGGGGTGAGGTTCGAGGCGCCGGTGACGAACAGCTCGGGCCCGCCCGCGGCGAAGAAGATCACCGGGACGATGATCGCGACGGCACCCAGCATCGCGATGACCTGCGCGAAGTCGGTGAGCACGGAGGCTCGGAAGCCGGACCACAGCGTGTAGGCGAGCACGCCGATCGCGATGGCGACGATGCCCTGCGTGAAGGTGAACGGCGACAGCATCGCGACCAGCGCGCCTCCGGCGATCAGATTCGAGGTGAGGCTGATCAGGCTGCCGAGCACGTTGGAGCCGGCGAGCATGAGCTGGCTCGAACGTCCGTGGCGCGCGAACATCACCTCGGCGATGGTGTGCGCGTGAGGCGCGACCTTGCGGATACGTCGCCCGAACGGGTAGATGAGCAGGATCATCAGGGCGCCCCAGAGACCGTAGTGGATGGGGCCGGAGATGCCGTAGGTGTATCCGGATGTCGCAGAGGCGTACATCGAGGATGCCCAGATCCAGGTGGCTGTCATCGAAGCGGCGGAGATGCCGAATCCGATCTTGCCGCCACCGGTCATGTACCCGTCGGCGTTCTCCTTCCTCCGGGAGATGCGGATGGACATGTAGAGGCTGCCGCCGAAGAACAGCAGCATGAGCAGGACCACGACCGGTCCTGACAGTGTGGGGAGGACTTCCACTTGGTACTCGCTTTCTCGTCTTGATGCGGCGATGCCGCCTGTCGATGGAGAAGGAGTCCCGCTAAGTGGGGGAGTAGTGCGTCGTCTGTTGTTGGGGGTTCTGAGGACTGCGGAGAACGGTCGACATGGCGAGAATGAACCTGGACCACTGAGGCGCATCACAGCACACAGACGAGTAGCCCGGGGTGCGGCTCCTTTCGGGGACGTCCGTTTCCGGGCGCACCGAACGTCGGTGCATCCTCGAACGGGATTCGGTGATCGCGTGGCGCGCCGGCGGGCGGTTGACGCGAGAGATCACGGCGGACCGGTGATCGTCACTCATGGAAGATGAGCGCCTTCTCGACCATAGCAAGTTCCCAGGAAAGCCGCCGGGGGCGTTGCGATGAAACAGAAAAGCCCCCGGATGACCGGGGGCTGTGTGGTGGGCGATACCGGACTCGAACCGATGACCTCTTCCGTGTGAAGGACTCGGAACCTGCTGTGCAGCGGGTTCCACATGGTGATTCCGTTGCATCTGCTGCGATGGTCGGTGGTCGTCTGCACGGCGGGGGTGCGCCGGGGGTGCGCACGATATGACCTCCACGGGCACATCTGGTCTACCGTCCGATGATGTCCTCGCCGCGATCCGCTCGCACATCTGTGCCCGACCGTACGAGGTCGAGCCTGGTCGATTCATTCGTTGCCAGTCTCGCCGCACGGCAGTGTGCCCGTCCTGCGCCGGTCTGTATCGTGGCGACTGGCAACGTATCGCACGCTCAGGCATCTACGACGCGGACGGGCACCCGCTCGTCGGTTTTCGCTACTTCTTCATCACGCTCTCGGCTCCGTCGTTCGGGTCGGTGCATCTCGTGCCGAAGTGGGAGCGCGACGTAGGTAAGCGGTGCAAGTGTGGGCAGTTGCATACTCACGAGGACGTGTCGTTGCGGGGTCTGCCGATTGATCTGGACACCTACGACTATGAGGGGCAAGTGCGGTGGCATGGGGCGCTCGGGCGGCTCTGGAAGTCGGCGGCGGCGGCAATGCGGCGGCTCTGCCCGGATGCTGAGTACTTCGCCGTGCGCGAGGTTCAAGCGCGAATGGCGCTGCACGTTCATGCTGTCGTGCGGGTTCCGGCGTGGGCGATGGTCGATGCCGAGACGATGGGCAACGGGGCGAGGTCGGCAACGGCAATGCACCCGGCGACGGGCGAGATAGTCGAGTGGGGCAAGCGCGGCGTGCAGGATCGGGAGATTCGAGCACGGCTGACGGAGACGGACGGCGTAACGCCGGACATGTCGCGAGCGGCGGCGCGCATCGTCTCGTATGTGGGTAAGGCACTCGGCTACTCGTTGAAGGACGTGACACCGGGCGAGCGCGACGAGGCGGCGACCCCTGAGCGGGTCGAGTTCGTCATACGGCTGCGGCAAACGGCTCGACTCGGGGTGCGCTGCGTGGATTGCCCTCCCGGTGGACCGGCGGATTGCACTCGTCGTGCGCATGACAATCTCGGCTATGGCGGTCACGTCGTGACAGTTTCGCGGCCAACGGATAAGAGTCAGGGGTGGTCGCTGTCGCATCTGACCCGCAAGCGGCTACGCGAGGAGCGTAAGGCGTGGATGGAAGCGAACCGACCCGCGGATGTGGGAGGTGGCTTGAGCGACGCAGACGTGAGGTTGGCTGAGTGGCTGGCGGAGCAAGCAGCGCGCCGCGCGCGGCAGCAATGGGAGAGTTCGCGCAACTCGCGTGCTCCATGAGGCAACGCGACTGGGTGAGCTAACAACGCTAGATGAGATGAGAACTCTCAAATGTCCCGTCGACTTCTCGAGGGATCGTTTTGCTCCCACCATCAAGGCTGTAATGAACCAGCCCGGAGATACCAACCCAATCCCCGTAGACAGGCGGGCGAGTCCAACGAGGCTGAGAGAACAGAAGGAGAGACTCGCCGACATGGAGTCGCTTGGGGAGGAGGTCGGTGTCCGTCTCTGGGGCGAATGTTGAGTCAACGGGGATCCAATGGGTTGTCCCAGCGCTGACGGTGTCAGCTAATCCCACAGAGTACGGCGTGAACCCGTGGACGAAGACGGTCGCCCCCTGGTTCTCGATAACAACGACAAGCGCTTCGCCACCGGCAACATGAAGTCGAAAGTTCACATCTACTCCGGCGGCGGTGGCAGCTGCCGCTAAGGCCGATGATGACGCTGCGGCTTGCATCGCTTCAAGGGCAGCGTCACGCGCGGCGGTAGCGACCTTCTCTGAGTCCAGCGCGTCATTACGACTGTCTGTTGCGGCTTTCGCTTGCACAAACGCGAAAACGGCAGCTGCGACTGCCGCAAGTGATGAGCAGAGGGCTACCCACAGTTCTGGAGTCACGAGGACTACCGTAGTAGCAAATCGTTGGCTCGCCGCGAGGCCCGAGGGCGTCGTCGCTACGATCGACCCATGACTAGCCTGCTCGACGAGATCATTGACGGAAGTTCTGACTCGACGGTCAGAACGGCCGACCTTCTCCGCAAGGTTCAGGTTGCGGCGACCCGGGTGGGTGCACCGGGCGTTGTTCGCTGGGTGCAGCAGGAGCTTCAAGGCTACGACGATGATGCGGAATTACCTGCGTATCGTCAGATGATGTCCCGCGTCACGGGGCTTTTCACGGGTCCGATGCAGTCGCGTATCACCCATCAACTGCCGCCGCACTCGGACTTTCATGATGACTTTCAAGTAAAGATGCGTCAGCCGCTGTCTACACTGCAGTCGTTCGCTGACGCGGATGAGGACGCGGAGCTGCACTGGTTGGCATGGAGGGTGAAGGAGTACGAATCCTCAGGGGCATTCGCGATCCACTTGCACCATCTTTTCGATGCCTGGAACGTGATCACGAGGCAGTCGCTCTTGGGCGTCGTGGACACAGTGCGAAGCAAAGCAATGGAGTTCGCACTGAGCCTTCAACAAGAGTTCCCAGAGGCGGGATCAGTCGGTGGGCCATCGGTACGGACAGACAGTGCCGTCGCTCCTGTTGTCTTCAACACGACCAACAACATCTATGGGCATGGCACAAATATTGCGACGGGATACGACATCTCACAAAAGACCGTACTCAAGGGCAACCGGCTCGAACTTGTGCGTCAGGCTGAAAACCTGGGGCTGAGCGCGACGGACGCTAACGCATTCGCTGACGCCGTGGAGACGGAGCAGGACATATCGAAGCCGAGAGTCACTGGCTTCTTGGATCGCGTGCGTGACGGTGCGGTGGCCGTGGGCTTGTCTGTGTCGTCAGATGTGGTGGCCGGGTCGCTGATTGAACTCGCCAAACTGTACTTGGGCATCAGCTGACGGCAAGGGCCGATTGCGGCCTGCGGCAGCGTCCGTGGACGGCGCGAAGGCAGGAACAGTCACAGGAGTAGGCGGCGTGACCTGCGGGTGGGCTGTGCGGGCGGCGTGGACCGGCCGGAGGCCGCACGCCGCGACGCCCGCACAGCCCGCGCGGGCGCGTCAGCGCCCGCCTTGTTCATGTAGAGGATCTTTTCCCGGCAGCGCCGGGAGTACATCAGACTCGCCCGCTTGGCGGCAACGAGAAGCCCCCGACCTGGGAGCGGGCCGGGGGCTTCGGTGGTGCGACTACTGAATGAGGTCATCGTCGGACAGTGGTGCGTGATACCAGTTTCCGATCTGAGTGTGTGACAGCCCGAACGACTTGGCGACTGAACTCTGAGAGCGACCTTGGACTACGGCGTATTCCGCGACTAGGTGCTCAGCTTGCGCGAGCTGCTGCCTGGCGCGAACAAGCGCGTCGATTAGCAGCGCTTGCTTGGTGCTGTCCCGGGCGCTGCTCTTCGTGATCGTCGCTGTCGCCTCGTTGAGGGTGTCCGCGATCCGTTGTATGTGGGGGAGCAGGTCGGCAGTGCGACCCGCCCTGTGAGCCGGATAGTGCTCGGCTGGTTGATCCATCTTGCTCGGTGTGCCCGGTCTGCGTGGTGTCATGGTGGCAGACTATCGCAACTCAGTTGCAGTTTCTAGAAACATGTTCTACCTTGATTGCAGTTGCAAACTGGTTGCAACTTACGGCAACTCTGAGTGCGCTGGTTGCGTACCGAGAAGGGAACACCATGTTCAAGATTGATGAGTCCGAGGACATCCGGGCGCTGTCTTTTCAGCCGAAGATCGCGGATCGCAAGACAGGCGAGCAGAAGATCGACCGCGTGAGCAACCTGCCCGTGTGGTCGGTGACTGCGCTGAAGATGAGCGATGACCCACTGGAGAAGCCGGAGTTGATCACGGTCTCCATAACGTCCCGTACGGAGCCGGAGATTCTGCCGCTGGCGACGGGCTTCGAGGGCCTGGAGGTAGGCAACTATGCGATCCCCGGCGACGGTGGTGGCATTCAGGCTGCTGGCCTGTTCTTCCGTGCGTCCGCTCTCGTGGCGTTGGAGGCGTGATCATGTCGAAGCTCGTTCAGGCAGCGCGTGGTGTGACAGTCGGCATGTTGGCTGCTGTGGCTCTCGTGGCGCTGGTGGCGTGCTCGGCAACGGCCACGCCCGTCGCGCGGGATATCTATGGGGAGGAAGATGCTGAGACTGTCACTGTGTCGCAGGTCACCCCGCCTCGGGCGGGTACGGCTGACGGCTCGGCGGTGGTGTTTGTGCCTCGGCTGGGCGACTTCGGAAGTATTCGGAACGTGGTTGACGGTCGGGCGCGAGTGTCGCTGTGCGCGGTGTCGTTCTCGGAGCCGAATGCGGTGCGAGGGGCCAACGACGAGTGTCATTGGGTGCAGTCCTCTGACGTTGGGGGTATGCACGTGCGTATCGATGGTCTTGACGATGGTGAGCACACCCTAGAGGTCACGCTCTTCGAGCGCTGGGATTCTGAGCCGGTGAGCACACAACGGGTGTCGTTTGAGGTGCCGGAGGCGACACGATGAGCGCCCTACTGAGGTCGTGGGCCTGGTGGGTAACGAAGGGCGTCGGGCGCTCGCTTCTCGCGTTCGGGTACACCGCTGCCTACGTCGTCATCGTCGTGGCATCGCTCATGCAGGCGCGTACGAGCGTGGCGGCGTTGTTGCTGGCGATTGTGCTGCTGGCTGCTGGCGTGGCTGCCCTGATTTGGTTCCCGAGGTTCGCCCCTGGGGCTGGCGATTGGCGGCGCTGGCGAAAGGCGCGGGGCACCCGTCGCGCGGCGGTGCAGGGCTACCGGCATGCGGTTGGGATGCGACTGATCCCGGCACTGTCGGATGACGATTACGAGTGGGCGATGCGGAGGCCGGTGAAGCGGCTGCCTTCTGCGCGTTTCCGGGTTATGCCGGATTGGGTCGTGCTCACGGTGGCGCAAACTCAGGCCGCGACGACGGATGAGTTAGTCAAGCGCGCAGAGTCGTATGCCCCGGTCGCGGCCGCGCCCGCTGATTGGGTGACGGTGCAACGACAGACTGACGCAGTGGTGCGGATCGTATGGCGGCGCGCTGCCCCGGTCGACCAGCTTGCAGAGAGCCTCCCGTTCCAGATGGTGCCGGCGTCGGCTGATCCGATTGCGCCTGTGCTGGTGGGTCGCACGGATACCGGCGTTGAGTACCGGCTCAACGTGTTCGACCGTCAGACCTTGGTACTCGGGGCGTCAGGTGCCGGAAAGGGTTCGTGGCTGTGGTCTACAGTCCTTGCGCTAACGCCGCATATCAAGGCTGGGACGGTCGAGGTCTGGGGTGCTGACCTCAAGGGGCTGGTGGAGCTGTCGGCCGCGTTGCCGATGTTCGCCCGGAAGGCGAGGACCTTCGAAGAGGCGGCGGAGATGATCGCTGCGCTGCGTGTCGAGGTGGATCACCGTCTTGAGCACATGGTCTCAGTCGGTTCACGCAAGCACGTTCCAACGCGGGAAGAACCTGGACGGCTTATGATCTTCGACGAGTTCTCGTCGCTGATCTTCAGTGCTCCGAGCAGCAAGGAGAAGGCGGCTGTTGAGGCTGATCTGAAGTCGATCCTGTCTCGGGGGCGGGCCGCGCGAATCAACGTGCTCGCGTTTGCCCAAGACCCACGCGCCGATTCGCTGCTGGCACGTCCGCTGTTCACGAACGTGGTGGGCCTCCGTTTCCGAACTGCTGACGATACGAAGCTGGCAATCGGTCCTGCTGCGTATGACGCGGGGGCCAAGTGCGAGTTGATCCCTCAGTCAACGCCTGGCGTCGGTTACGCGATGGATGAGGAGTCGGGGACGGTGCAGCGTGTGCGTGCGTTCTGAGTGTCGGATGAGCTGCTTGCTGAGGCCTCAGCGGACATGGAGCGGTTCGCGGCGCTGCGGGAAGGGGCGGCATCATGAGCGTTGTATCCGACGACCTCACGAACTATTCGCTTGAGGACTTGAACGCCGTCATCCGGCGCATGGAACTCGTTGCGATAGCTGCTGCGATGCGGGGTCAGGAGTCGGAGGCTGCGGACACGCTGGGCGAGCTCTACGAGCTTCGTGACCGTGTTTGGGAGCGTGAGCGTGCGCAGGAGTGGGAGCGTCAGCGTGAGCGTGATTGGCACGCAGAGATCGAGGCTGCTGCTGATCGCGAGTTCGAAGAGGGGCGCGATGATGATTGACCACACTGCATCCTCCGATGACCGCCTGTTCATCAGCGAGAAGGATCTGGCTCGTGAACTGGGCGTGCATCCGTCGACACTGACGCGGCTTGCTCAGCAAGGCAAGTTGCCGGTGCAGCCGGTGTACGTCGGGCACCGTCGCGTGTATCCGCGTGCGGCGGTCGAGAAGCTGGCGGGGGTGGCCTGATGGCGTTCGTTCGCAAGACCGATGCCGGTCGCTGGCGGGGCATCGCGAAGCGGGGGAGGGTCACGCTTGGATCGCGCACGTTCGACCTCCGCCGCGATGCCCTGGCTTGGGCCGAACGTACGGAGAATCAAGCGGTTGGCGGTGTCGATGTTCGGGCCGGGAAGGCGCTGGTACGCGAGCTACTGCCCGAGTGGTTGGAGCATCGTCAGGCGACGGTGACGCCTCAAGCTGCGGCGACGGACGGTCAGTTGATCCGGCTCATGTCGCCGCCGCTGGGGGCGCGTGCTGTGGCCTCGGTGCTGCCCGTCGACGTCGAACGCTGGTACATCTACCTTCGTCAGCATCATCGGCAGTCCGACGGCTCGATGAAGCGCTATCGCGGGTCGCTCTCGGCGTTCTTTGCGTGGTGCATCGCTGAGGGTCGCGCCGCACAGAATCCGGTGACGGCATCGCGACTGCCCGCGCCAGTCGGCCCGCCCTCCGAGATGCGCCCGCTCTCTGAGGCTGATCTGTCCGATGTGGTGGAGAAGGTGCGCGCTCGCTGTGCACATTGCGCCGATCTCGTCACGGTCCTCGCTTGGAGCGGCGTTCGATTTGGCGAGGCGCGGGAGTTGAGAGTGAAGGACGTGAGCGAACTACCTACGCCGTCGCTGCGGGTGTCGCGGAGTCGGTCCGAGGGTGAGGCGGTCAAGAGCACGAAGGGCCGTCGTGCCCGGCGTGTGCCGTTGGCTGAACCGGCCTGGGTGATCGTTCGCGAACTCATGCGTTTGAAGCGTCCGGACGACCTGTTGTTGACGGGTGAGCACGGAGGGCAACTTTGGCGCTCCCAGTTCCTGCGCTCGTCAGGCTTCACGGAGGCCTCGGACGGACGCCGCATACACGATTTGCGACACTCATTCGCAACTTTGGC
>NZ_PCOY01000007.1 GCF_002979475.1 Microbacterium sp. MYb62
ACCCCGCACCGCCGCCGGAGAACCCCCCGCTGACCACGGCTGGGCCTCCCCGGGTGGCGACACGGCATGATCCCCCGATTCGATCTGTTCGTCCCCGACGGGGACGAGGCACGGCGCTGGGCGGAGGAGGAACTCTCCAATCCGCGCTACGCCGATGCGAAGCCGACGTGGTTCGACCTGGTCGCACGTGACGTCGGTCGTTTCCTCGCTGATCTGTTCAGCTCGGAGAACGGGGCGAACGTCGGTCCTTCCGCGCTCATCATCGTCACCGTCATCATCGTGGCGGCCCTGATCACGGCACTCGTCATCTGGGGCCGGCCGCGAAACTCGCGCGCCGTCCGCCGCGCGAGAGCCGATCTCCTGGGAGCGAGCGACGACCGTACCGCGGCGCAGCTGCGGTCCGATGCCGAGCGCCGCGCCCGCGAAGGCGACTGGGATTCGGCGACCATCCTCCGATACCGGGCGATCGCCCGCAGCCTGTGGGAGCGCGATCTGATCGATCCGGCTCCCGGCGCCACCGCCCAGTCGATCGCCCGCGACGCGAGCGCGGTGTTCGCAGACGAGGCCGATGCCCTGCGGCGAGCGGCGGGCGCGTTCGACGATGTCCGCTACCTCGAGCGTCAGGCGACCTCGGAGACCTACCGCGAGCTCGCGGAGACGGATGACCGGCTCCGCGCGCGCCGTCCCGAGGCGGTTCCGGCATGAGCGTGATCGAGCAAGAAGCCCCGGTTCCGTCGACGGCGGAACAGCGACCCCGCAGGGCGAAGGCGATCCTGGGCTGGGCGATCGTCGTGGTCCTCGTGCTCCTCGTCTCCTTCGTCGCCCTCCGGGTCGCCGCGACGGCGCCGGCGGAGAACGGTGCGCTCGACCCCGAGGGTCGCGGCGAGGCAGGCACCCTCGCCCTCGCGGAGATCCTTCGCGATCAGGGCGTCGACGTCGACGTCCACCGATCCCGGGCGGAGGCGCGCGCGGCGATCGATGAGGACACGACGCTCGTGATGGCCAATCCCTACACGCTCACCGATGAGGCGCTGGAGACGCTCATGGAACCTGCCGAGCGCGTCGTCTTCCTGTCCACGAGCACGCACCTGCTGAACGTTCTGAGCATCGGGGAGAACGCTCCGGGCACGCTGGCGGCAGCCACACCCGGATGCGACGTCGCCGAGTTCGCAGAGGTCGGGACGATACGCGCCGACCGGCTCTTCTCCCCCGCCGACGGAGTGCAGGCGTGCTTCGCGAACGACGAGGGCGCCGCCGTGCTCGTGGACGATCGGACCAGCACCCGACACGTCGTCGTCGAAGGCACGAGGCTCTTCAGCAACGAGTACCTCACCGAGGACGGGAATGCCGCACTGGCACTCGCTCTCCTCGGTCAGACCGACCGTGTCGTCTGGTACGTGCCCTCCTTCGGTGACTCCGACATCCAGGGCGAGCCGACGCCGACTCTCGGCAGCCTCACCCCGCTCTGGGTCACCCCCGCGATCCTGCTGCTGATGCTGGCGGGTGTCGCCACCGCGATCTGGCGCGGACAGCGCTTCGGCCCCCTGGTCGCCGAGACCCTGCCGGTGACCGTGAGGGCATCCGAGACCATGCACGGACGCGCCCGCCTGACCGCGAAGGCCGCGGATGCGGAGCACGCGGCGGAAGCTCTCCGCGACGGCGCACGGCGACGCCTCGCCCGCCGGCTCGGACTCGCGGTGCAGGCCGGCGCGGACGAGGTCGCCGACGCCGCCTCGGACCGCCTGCAGATCCCGCGCGGATCCCTGCAGGTGCTGCTGTCCGGGCCCCTCCCCACCGACGACGACTCCCTGATCGATCTCGCCAGACGCCTCGACGAGCTCGAATCGGCCGTCGAATCCACACTCCGCTCCGCCAGGGCGACGAGCACCGCCGCAGAACCGTCCACCCATCCCAGAGAAGACGAGGGAACCACGTGACCGTTGAGAATCCTCCCGCCGACGATGCCGCACTTCGTCAGGCGATGCACCGCGTGCGCACCGAGGTCGACAAGGCGGTGGTCGGCCAGGCCGGTACCGTCACGGGCCTCCTGGTGGCGCTGCTCGCTCGGGGGCACGTGCTCCTGGAAGGTGTCCCCGGGGTCGCGAAGACGCTCGTCGTACGCTCGTTCGCACGCGCGCTCGGGCTCGACACCAAGCGGGTCCAGTTCACCCCCGACCTGATGCCCGGCGACGTCACCGGCTCGCTCGTCTACGACGCGCGCACCGGCGAATTCGACTTCCGTGCCGGCCCCGTCTTCACCCACATCCTGCTCGCGGACGAGATCAACAGGACCCCGCCGAAGACGCAGGCGGCGCTGCTGGAGGCGATGGAGGAACGTCAGGTGTCCGCCGACGGTGTCAGCCGCCCGCTGCCCGATCCGTTCCTCGTCGCCGCGACGCAGAACCCGATCGAGCACGAGGGCACCTATTCCCTGCCCGAGGCGCAGTTGGACCGCTTCCTGATGAAGCTCGTTGTCGGCATGCCGGAGCGCGACGCCGAGGTGTCGGTGCTCCGCCGGCACGCGGAGGGCTTCTCCCCGCGCGAGCTGACCGGTGTCGAGGCCGTGGTCTCCGCGGACGAGATCCGTGCCGCACAGCAGGCCGCGTCCGCCGTCGATGTGACCGACGATGTGCTCGGGTACGTCGTGGATCTCGCCAGGGCGACACGTCAGTCCCCCTCCGTTGAACTCGGTGCCAGCCCCCGCGCCTCGACCGGCCTGCTCGCGGCGGCGAAGGCCTGGGCCTGGCTCAACGCCTCCTCGGCCGTCACCCCCGATCATGTGCAGACGATGCTGGTGCCGGTGTGGCGCCATCGCCTGCAGCTGCGGCCCGACGCCCAGATGGAGGGCGTGTCCGCGGATGCGGTGCTCACCTCGGTCGTGCAGCAGACCAGGGTGCCGATCTAGGTGTTCGTCACCGGCCGCCTCGCCGTCGCCATCGCCGTCGGCATCGTCCCCCTCGTCCTCGCAGGGCTCGCGGGCTATCCGGCGTACGCCGTGCTCGGTGCCTGGATCGGTCTGTGCGTCCTGCTGGTCGGACTCGACGTCGCGCTCGCGGCGAACCCCCGCTCGGTCACGGTGAGCCGCCGGGTCCCGAAGCGCGTGCGCATGGGCGAGCCGGTGCCGGTGACCGTGATCGTGCACAATCACGGTGCCAGGACGCTGCATGCGGTGCTCCGCGATGCCTGGCAGCCGACGGCCGGAGCGCCGACGGAACGGCAACATCTGCACATCCCCGCCGGCGAGCGCGGAAGGGTCGCGATCCCGCTCCTCCCCCGCCGGCGCGGGGAGCTGGTCAGCGATTTCGTGATGATCCGCTCGCGCGGCCCACTGGGCCTCGCCGGACGGCAAGCACGACATTCCGTGCGCGGAGCGATCCGGGTGCTGCCCGCGTTCTCGTCCCGCAAGCACCTGCCCTCGCGTCTGGCGAGGCTGCGCGAGCTCGACGGGAACACGAGCATCCAGGTGCGCGGCCAGGGGACCGAGTTCGACTCCCTGCGCGAGTACGTCCGCGGCGACGACGTGCGATCGATCGACTGGCGCGCCACCGCTCGTGCCGGCACGACGATGCTGCGCACCTGGCGGCCCGAGCGCGACCGGCACGTGGTCATCATCATCGACACGGGACGCACCGCCGCGGCGCGGGTGGGCGACGGCACTCGTGTCGACGCCTCGCTCGAAGCCGCGCTGCTGCTGGCGGCGCTCGCCGCCCGTGCCGGAGATCACGTGCATCTGCTCATGTACGACCGTGCGGTGCGCGGCAGGGTGACGGGCGTCGACGGCGCCGCGCTCCTGCCCGCCTTGACCGATGCCATGGCTCCCGTGCACGCCCGCCTGGTCGACACCGACTGGCACGGCGCGTTCGCCGCGGTGCGGACGCTCACCACCCGACCGTCGCTGATCGTCGTCCTCACGGCTCAGGATGCCGCCGAATCCGCCCGCGGTTTCCTCGGGGCCTTCCCGGACGCCTCACGGGCGACCACCGTGCTGGTCGGATCGGTGACCGACGACGGCATCGCCGTCCTTGCCCGTCAGCGTGATTCGCGCGAAGACGTGTACCTCGCCGCGGCGGCCGAGCGGACCCTCCGCGACGCGGAGAACGTCGCCGACGCGATCCGCCGGGCCGGCGGGGAGGCGATCGCCGCCGACCCCGAGGATCTCCCCCCGAGGATCGCCGACCGGTACCTCGAGCTGAAGGCCGCCGGCCGGCTCTGACCCCGTGCGACTCGTCCGACGCGTCCCCTCACGACCGAGCGTGCGGATCGTCTGACGGTCAGCCGACGACGAGGCGCGGGGTACCGGCCTCGTACTCGACGAGATCGCCGGTCTCGCCCTGACGACGGGCTCGGCCGCCGATGACGAGCATGTAGATGAGGAACACCGCGAGCGCGGCGGCGCCGATGCCGATCTTCATCGGCCAGGGCAGAGCCCAGCCGGTGATGAAACCCTCCACGAGCCCCGCGAGGAAGAGCGCGAAGACCAGTCCGAGGGCGACGGTAGCGAGTGCGCGCCCCTCCTCGGCCAGCGCCTCGCCGCGCGAGCGGTGCCCCGGTGCGACCCATGCCCAGAAGACGTGCAGTCCGGCAGCAGCGGCGACGAAGACGCAGGTCATCTCGAGCATGCCGTGCGGCAGGATGTAGAGCACCATGAGGTCGGCCTTGTCGTGCGCGGCCATCACCGCACCCGCGGTCCCGAGCCCCATCGCGTTCTGCACGAGCATGTAGACCGGCCATACGCCGGTGACGCCGAAGAGCACGCACTGCATCGCGATCCAGGCGTTGTTGCTCCAGACCATGCCCATGAAGGTCGCCGCGGAGTTCTCGGTGTAGTAGCCGGTGAAGCTCTCGTCCGCGTACTGCTGGAGCGCATCCGGGGGGCCGAGGGTCGCGACGAGTGCAGGATCGGCGGCGATCCAGGCCGCAGTGCCGACGGCGATGGCGATGAACGAGACCGCGATGACCAGGGTCGTCCAGCGCAGTCGGTACAACGCGGCGGGAAGCTGCAGCCGGAAGAAGCGCCCTGTCTGGGTGAGGATGCTGTCGGAGGCGCCGGTGAGGCGCAGTCTGGCGCGCACCAGGATCGTCGACAGATACGCCCCCTGGGGAGAGTCGCCGACCGAGGTCTTGAGCTCGGCGAGATCCGCGGAGGCTGCCCGATAGCGCATGATCAGCTCATCGACGCCGTCACCGTCGAGGCGGGCGCGGCTGAGTTCATCGAGCCGTGCCCACTCGGCCCGGCGTGCATCAGTCAGCGCATCGGCATCCACCTGATTTACTGTACTCATGTCCGTCCCGATCGCCGCCTCCGACGAGGTGCTCTCCGGTGAAGCCGTCGCGATCGACGTGCAGCCCGTCGGCTTCCTGTTGCGAGCACTCGGCGCCATCATCGACATGCTCCTCGGCTACGGCGTCTTCATCCTCTGGATCTTCCTGCGCATCTGGCTGGTGGATGCCGGCGTGCTCGACGACGCCACGGACAGGATCGCCACGGTCGCGGCGCTCGTCGTGAGCTTCGTGGTGCTGCCGATCACGATCGAGGTCGCGCTGAAGGGCCGCAGCCTCGGCAAGCTCGCCATCGGGGGACGGATCGTGCGCGTGGACGGCGGTGCCGCCGGATTCCGTCACGCGTTCATCCGCGGTCTTCTCGGCGTGCTGGAGATCTACATGACCTTCGGCGGACTCGCCGTGCTCGTCGGCGCGTTCAACGCGCGATCGCAGCGACTGGGCGACCTGGTCGCCGGCACGTACAGCCAGCGGGTCCGCACCCCGGGGCTCGCATCGCACGCACCTCTGCTTCCTCCGTCGCTGGCCGGGTGGGCGCAGATCGCCGACGTGGCGCGTCTGCCCGACCGGCTCGCGCGGCGCATCTCGCAGTTCCTGCAGACCGCGCCGCTCATGGTCCCGTCCGCGCGGGAGCGGGTCGCGTACGACCTGCTCACCGAGGCGACTCCGTTCGTCTCACCGGTCCCTCCCGCCCCGCCGGAGCAGGTGCTCATCGGCATCACGGTGCTCCGTCGCGAGCGCGAGCGGCGAGCGCTCGAGAACATCGACCGCCGGGCCGAACGACTCACGGGTCGCCGCCTCGGCGTCTGAGCACCGCGAGGGACTCGCGCTCAATACCGGTAGTGCTCGAGCTTGTAGGGGCCGCCCACCGGCACTCCGATGTACGCCGCCTGCTCGTCGCTGAGGGTGGTCAGCTGCACGCCCAGGGCATCGAGGTGCAAGCGCGCGACCTTCTCGTCGAGGGCCTTGGGCAGCACGTACACGCCGGTCGGATAGGCCTCGATGTTCGTATAGAGCTCCAGCTGAGCCAGCACCTGGTTCGTGAAGGACGCGCTCATGACGAACGACGGATGACCCGTGGCGTTGCCGAGGTTCATCAGACGCCCCTCGCTGAGTACCAGCACGCTGCGTCCGCTCGGCAGGCGCCATTCGTGCACCTGCGGCTTGATCTCGATCCTCTCCGCGCCGGGGAGGGCCTCGAGCCCCGCCATGTCGATCTCGTTGTCGAAGTGGCCGACGTTGGCGACGACCGCGAGGTGCTTCAGTGCCTGCAGGTGCTCGGTCGTCACCACGTCGCGGTTGCCGGTGCCGGTCACCACGATGTCGACCTCGCCGGCGACATCGATCAGGCGGGCGACCTGGAAGCCGTCCATGGCGGCCTGGAGCGCGCAGATCGGATCGACCTCGCTCACGATCACCCGGGCGCCCTGGCCGCGCAGCGCTTCGGCCGCCCCCTTGCCGACGTCGCCGTAGCCGCACACGAAGGCGACCTTGCCGCCGATGAGCACGTCGGTGGCGCGGTTGAGGCCGTCGGGAAGCGAGTGCCGGATGCCGTACTTGTTGTCGAACTTGCTCTTGGTCACCGAGTCGTTGACGTTGATGGCCGGGAAGAGCAGATCCCCCGCAGTCGCGAGCTCGTACAGGCGGTGCACGCCGGTGGTGGTCTCCTCCGTGACGCCGATGAGTCCGGCCGCGACCTTCGTCCAGCGATCGGGCGTCGCGGCGACCGACCCGCGCAGGAGGTCGAGGACGATCGAGTACTCGGGCGAATCGGCATCCGTCGCGGCGGGAACGACGCCGGCCTTCTCGAACTCGACGCCCCTGTGCACGAGGAGCGTCGCGTCGCCACCGTCGTCGAGGATCAGGTTGGGTCCGTCGAAGCCCGTCGACGACCAGTCGAAGATGCGATCGGTGCAGGCCCAGTACTCCTCGAGCGTCTCGCCCTTCCAGGCGAAGACCGGAACGCCGGCCGGGTCATCCACCGAGCCACCGGGGCCGACCACGACGGCGGCCGCCGCTTCATCCTGCGTGGAGAAGATGTTGCAGCTCGCCCAGCGCACCTGGGCGCCGAGCGCCACGAGCGTCTCGATGAGGACGGCGGTCTGCACGGTCATGTGGAGGGAGCCGGCGATCCTGGCACCCTTCAGCGGCTGCGCTGCACCGAACTCCGACCGGAGCGCCATGAGCCCCGGCATCTCGTTCTCCGCCAGCCGGAGCTGGTGACGGCCGGCTTCGGCGAGGGACAGGTCGGCGACGCGGTACTCGAGCTCAGGCATGCGCTCATTCTTCCACCCCGCCGAATCCGGCCCGCCTGCGTGTCAGAACCGGATCGCATCGATCACCTTCACCCGCAGCGCGACGAGTGCGGGGATGAACCCCGACACCGCGCCGACGATCACCGAGGCGACGAGTCCGACGAGGGCGGCCCGCATCGGGAACGGCGGGATGTCCTGGATCCCGGAGAACATCGAGGTGACGACCCAGTCCGAACGCAGCACCGCGACGACGATCGCGATCCCGATCACACCGGCGACGGTCGTCGCGACCAGGCTCTCGAGGAAGACCGAGAAGAACACGCGTCCGGAACTGGCGCCGAAGGCTCGGCGGACACCGATCTCCCGCACGCGCTGGCGCATCGCGACGAGCTGGATGTTGATCAGGCTGAGCGCCCCGAGCGCGAGGATCAGCGCGGCGATGCCGCCCGTGATCATCTCGAAGGTCGCCTGGACGTCCATCGCCCCCGGCTGCGCCGCCCAGTCCGACCTGCTCACCGTGACCGTCTGCCCTTCGGGGAGGCCCGCGCGAAGGTCCATCGCGAGCACCGGAGCGATCTCATCGACCTGCGCGGTGCCGATCCAGATCTCGTACTGCGTCCAGGCATCCGTCGGCAGCGCGTCGATGCGGGCCCGATAGGCGTCGTAGAGCAGGTCGACGCGCAGCTCCTCGTCGCCGAAGCCCTGACGAGGCGTGATGCCGATCACCTGGTAGGTGCCGCCCGCCGGGCCGCTGAGAGTCACCGTCGGGTGCTGCGAGAGCGGCAGGCGTCCGAGACGATCCCAGAGCGCCTCGGTGATCACCACGGGAGGGGCCAGCGCCTCGACGTCGGAATCCAGGAACCAGCGCCCCTCCAGAAGCTTCTCGCGATGGATCTGCGAGAACGCGGGATCCATCACCCGGGCGGGAACAGGGGTGATCCCCTCGGGCAGCGCCACCTCGATCGACAGGCCCTGGGAGATGCGGGCGGTGTGGCTGAAGTCGAACCTCTCGGACGCACGGCGGAAGCGCTCGTCGAAGTCATCGGCGTCGACCGGGGTGCCGTCGTCGCTGCCGACGGCCACCACGACGGTGGCCGCCCGTCCGCCCCAGCGATCCGACTGCTCGGCCTGGAACTGGCGCTGGTACTCCGATATCGCCACCACCGCGGTGAGCGCCCCCACCGAGACCGCGATCCCGATCAGGCTGAGCAGCACGCGCAGCTTGTGCACGCGGATCTCCGCCCAGGCGTCCGCGAGCGCGCCGAGGAATCCCGTCATGAGACGACCTCCGGCGATGCGGAGGGGACCGAGGCGGCGAGCGTCGACGCCTCGAAGGCGCGACGGAGGTCGGCGGTCTCCAGGTGGCCGGCATCCAGGCGATAGTGGCGGCGTGCCCGGGCAGCGACATGGAGGTCGTGTGTGATGGTGACCAGCGCGGCGTCCGTCTCGGTCGCCACCTCGTCGAGCAGCGACATGACGGATGCGCCGGTGTCGATGTCGAGGGCACCGGTCGGCTCGTCGGCGAGGATCAGGACGGGCTTGCGCACGAGCGCCCTGGCGATGGCCACGCGCTGCTGCTCACCGCCGGAGAGCTTGTCGGCGATCTGATCGACGCGATGCCCGAGCCCCACGCGCTCGAGCATGTCGGCGGCTATCTGCCGGCGGTTCCAGAACATCCGTCCGCGGGCGTGACCCAGGGGCATCATCACGTTGTCGATCGCGGTGCGACCGGGCAGGAGGTTGAACTGCTGGAAGACGAAGCCGACGTTGTCCCCACGCAGACGGTCGAGCCGTCCTGACCTCATCCGCCGCACCTCGCGCCCCTCGAAGGAGACCGAGCCTGACGTCGGCGCATCCAGCATCCCGAGGATGTTGAGCAGGGTCGATTTGCCCGATCCGGAGCGTCCGACGATCGAGACGTGATCGCCGGCGCCGACTTCGAGGGTGATGCCGCGGAGGATCTCCAGTCGGGAGTCGTCGGCCAGCAGGACGCTCTTGGAGACGTCCTCGAGAGCGACCAGACTCACCAGCTCATCCCGCTGTCGCACTGCTCCACGCCCGGGGAGACCTCGTAGCAGAACTCCTCGACCGGAGCGACGAACCCGGGGACGAACTGGCGGATGCTGTCGCCCTCCGCCAGGCCCTCGGTCACCTCGACCGTCACACCGTCGTTGACGCCCAGCTTCACCGCACGCTCCTCGGGCTCGGCCCCGTCGCCGGCATCGACCCAGACTTTCCCCGAACCCGCGCCGCCCTGGACGGCGGTCACCGGGACCACGAGAGCATCGTCGACCTGGCCCAGGGCGAGGTCGATGGTCGCCGGGAGCCCGGCGAACACGGTCTGATCCGCCGGGATGGCGCAGCGGACGTTCGCAGTACCCTCCGCAGTCACCTGTACACCGACGCCGGTGCAGGCGAACGGTGCCGGGCCTCCCGTGATCGTGACCGTCGCCTCGGTCGGCGCGTTCACGAGTCGATAGAGCTGCACCGGGTCGACCGTCGCGAGCAGGTGGTACCGCGCCGGTGTGAGCGTGTACGTCTCGGTGCCGACCGAGGTCGTCTGCCCCTTGACGAGAGCGATCTCCGAGACGTCACCGGCCTCGGGCGCGAGCACGTCGATGTCCTTGCGCGGGTCCTCCTGGCGGATCGTGAAGAGCTTCTGCCCGGCGGCGACGGACGCCCCCTCGCCGACGTGCACGACGAGAACCGTGCCGGTGAGCTCACTGCGCACGGCATACGCCTCGTCGCGCGCGACGTTGCCGCTCAGGCTCAGGGAGTTCACCACCGCGCCGCGCTCGACCACGACGACCGGGTCGGTGATCCCGGCCTCGGGGCTGACGACGGCCTCCGTGCGGTCGGGGAAGAAGGCGATCTTGACGAGTGCGGCAGCGCACACGCCGAAGACCAGCACGAGAAGCAGGGGGAAGATCCAGCGCCGCCAGACGATCACGAGTGCCTTTCCGGCAGCGCCGCCCTGGCACGCCTGCGGTCAGCGTATCCAGAAATCATTTCCAGGTATAGCTTTCCCGACCCGCGTGTCGCGGACAAGCGTTCAGGCGCGGAGAGCCTCGTGCCGTACGACGAGCCACCCCGCGGGCACCGACAGCCGGTCGGCATGCGGCGAGCACAGATCGTGGGCTTGGGGGTCGTTCGCCGCGCCGAGAGGGCCGAGCGCCGCCATCTGATCACCGTAGTCGTAGGTGAGGGTGGCCACGGCTTCGCGCGCGCAGCCGACCTTCGAGCACTGTCGTCCGTCCATCTCCGCCAGAGTACGGTCCCCCGCGCCGGCCCGACGGATGCCGCGCCGCGCAGGCCGGGCACCGCCTAGACTTTCGACATGCCTCGTCGCCGTGCCACCCACACCTCCGCCGCTCCCCGGCGCGGGGCACGACACGGGCGGCACGGACGTCTCGGCCGCAGCGAGGTCGTACGGCCGCCGCTCGCACCGCTCGACGGACGTCTCGACAGATTCGATCTCACGGTCGGCACGGCGGTCGAGTTCCTCCGCGGCACCTGGCCCGAGCTGCAGGAGGTCAGGTTCGAGATCGGGGCGATCCCCGGATTCGACGCTGCCGAAGAGGTTCCGCGGTGGCACCTCGACCGGAAGAACCAGCGCATCGTGCTGTTCCGCCTTCCCATCGAACGCCTGCTTCCCCCCGGCCACGACGATGCCGCGCACCGACGGATGGCGATCGAGAGCGCCGTGTTCCGGGCGGCGGCGGAGTACGTCGGCCGCGAGCCGTGGGATCTCGGCCACGAACACTGACCCTCCGGACGCGGCGAACCGGATTCCGCTCAGGGGTAGACGGTGATCGGCCTCTCGGCTCCCGCGCTCGCGCGCAGCGGCAGAACGGCGACCGCTCCCGGCGCCGACAGCGTCACGGCGGCGTGCACGGGTCCGGTCATCTGGAGTCGATAGGTCGTGCGCGCGGTGACGGCGATCCCCTTCGTCGCGCCGGCGGCGATGACGAGCTCCTGCGGCTGGCCGCCGTCGAGCGGCTCGAGGGTGATCGTCGCGTCTTCCGCCGAGGAGTTCGCCAGCTGCAGTCGGGGCGCCGGGCCCGAGGGCACCGCGAACACGACATCCGTGTCGATCTCCGGCGCGGGAGTCACCCAGGCGAAGTCCGAGTCGAGGCCGAAACCGTCCTGCTGCCGGACCGCGGCCACGACCGGGACGTCGGCGTCGACCTCGACGGTGTAGCGTCCAGGCTCGAGGCCGCTGAGCGAGACCTGCGTCGGCAGGTCCGCCTCGAGCGGAACGCTGAACTCATCGACGACCGCGGCCGTCCCCTCCGCGCGCACCTGCACGCTCACGGCGGCATCCGCGCCCGGTGAGAGCACCCTCAGCACCGCCATCTCCGCATCGTCGCCCGCCGAGACGAAGGACTCCACCCCGGTGAGCACGAGATTCTGCTGCGGGCCCGCGACGGCATCCTGAAGATCGATGCCGGCAGGATCGAGCACGCGGATCAGCGACGACTGGAGCACCGCTCTGACCGGAGCGCCCGCCGCTGTCACCTTCACGACCGGGTTCTCGTTCCCGGCGGCGAACGACGTGAGCGGAAGCGCGACCTGCGACCGGGCCGGCACGACCACGGTCCTGGTGCTGCGTGCGTTCCCGTAGACCATCAGCGTCACGGTGGAGGGGACCTCGGCCGCGTTCGTGAGGATCACGATGTCCTCGGTGCCCGTGCCCGTGCTCCCCCCGACCAGCCACGACTCGAGCCGCGGCGTGCCGCAGGGAAGCGCGGCGTATCCCGCGAGGTCATCGGCGGCGACGGTGATCGACTCCGCACCGGCGATCAGCGGCGCCGAGCGCCCCTCGACCGCGCCGGTGAGCACCTGCGCCTCGCCGGCGCCCTCGAGATCCTGGGCGGGCAGCCCCTCGGATGCCGGGTCGCCGGACGTGCCCCCGATCGTGAGGCTCGCCGATGCCGCGGAACGCATGTCCAGAGGCGCCGACGGGTCGCGCCCGAGCGCACGGAGGTCACCGTTGCAGACGAGGGTGCTGTCACCGGGGAGGGGCGTGACGGCCACCTGCGCCGGATCGTGCCGGACGACCGGCCACGGGGCGTGCACCGCCGTCGCGACGCCGAGAACGCAGGCTGCGGCGACGACGACGCCGGTGACGACGCGGGCGCCGGTCGCGGCGACGCGGAATGCTCGAGTACTGCTCATCGGTCCTGCTCCCTTCCCGGCTCGGTCGGCCGATCGCCGTCGTCCGACGAATCCTCGCCGTCGGATGACGGCGGCGCGACGGTCGGAGGCACGGGTTCGGCGATCGGCGCCAGCGCCGCATCGTCGAGCGCCGGGGCGTCCTGCGGATCGTCGATCGTCCCCACCAGTGGCTCTTCATCCGGCTCCCGGTCCTCCGCATGCCTCGGGAGCACGAGCGGCTCCTCGGGCGCGCGGCCGACGATGCGCGATTGCGCACGGGCCGCACGGCGGGAGGCGCGAGTCGGAATCGACAGCAGGAGCGCCGCGAGCAGCACCATCAGCTGCATGATCATGACGAAACGCGCGCTGCCCTGCTGAGCTGCGGTGAGAGTCGGCGGATCAGCCACCTCGGCCTCGAGGCGCCAGAGCTCCCCTCGATTCGTGGACCCCGCGTGCACGAGACCCGGACGCTGATCGATCGAGGCGACCGCTGCGGTGCGGAGCGTTCGAGCCTGATCGCCTTCGCCGGGCACCTGTGCGACCAGGACGTAGCTGATGCCCTCCGCAGCCAGCTCGCCCGGAGCATCGAAATCGCGAGCCGAGAGGAGGTCGACTGCGAGCGTCGAGATGTCCGCTCCCTGAGGCTCCACCGCTGTCGAGATCATGGTCGACTGCGACCCGAGCGTCTCACTCGCACCCCACACCACCTCGACGGCGAGACCGCCGTCGTTCTGCGGGGTGAGGACGAGAGTCGCGATCGACTGATCCCCTGCGGCCTGCGCCGCGACGTACGCCGGCAATGTCGATTCCGGGCCGTCGGAGAGGACGGAACGACCGGCGTGGAAGGCGGTGAGAGCCGGAATCGCGCAGATCGCGAGAGCGGTCGCTGCGGCGACCGCTGCAACGACCCTCAGTCGCGGCAGCGTGATCGCCGTGTCGAGCGTGACGACCGCGGCACCCAGCAGTCCGATCCACGCGAGGCTGAGCGCGGAGCCCGGCCAGATCGCGACCGGCGTCCCCTGCGTGAAGCTCACCGTCACACCGACGACGAAGAACGCGGTCGCCGCGCCGGCGAGAGCGACGACGAGCAGAGTGATGCCCGCGCGCCACCGTGGCGACACCGCCGCGGCGAGCGCGAGCACGGCGACCGGAGCGCACAGCAGCGGCGCCCAGGCACCGAGCGGTGCCGGGACGAAGTCGGTCCACCCCGCGAGATCGGTCGTCGGGAAGCCGGTGGCGAGCGCGAGGCGACCCGCCGCATCGGCTGCGGCCTGCGGACCAGCCCAGATCAGGCCGGGGTCCCCGAGCAGTGCCAGCGGGGTGCCGTGCGCGAGTTGCCAGAAGACGAGAGGGACGAACAGTGCAGCGGTCGGAACGGGCAGCCAGAGCAGGCGGCCCGCCCCCCGGAACTGCGCGGTGCCGAGCACGATGCCGAGAGCGACGATCCAGAGCAGCGCGAGCGCGGGAGCCAGCGAGGGCGCGCAGGCGATCACGGCGGCGAGCAGGATGGAGGCGCTCCCCGCGGCACCCCAGGAGCGGTGGGCGACGACGGCGGCGTGGAAAAGCCACGGCAGCAGAAGATGCACCAGCACCGCAGCCGGACGCCCCTCGACGAGAGCGGTGAGGAATGTCGGCGCGAGGGCCCACGCGACACCCGCGAAGATCCGCAGCCCCGCGCGATCGGTCACCCGCGTGGCGGCGAACCACCCGCCGAGGACGGCGAGCGGGAGGGCGAGGATCCACAGGAGCACCATGGCGAACGACGGTCCCGCAGGCCACAGGGAGCCCACCACGGCCACGACCGAGGCGAAGGGGTCGGCAGGGCCGACGAGATCGACCGCGATGCCGCGTATCCCCCAGGCTGCATCGTCCCAGAGCGCGGAGACGGTCTGCCGAAGGGGCAGCAGTCCCCCGCCGCCGATCGCCGGCCACGCCAGCAGGGTGGTGAAGGACGCGACGCTGACGACCAGGGCAGCGAGCACGGCCCACGCCCCACCGCCGGAGAAGAAGCGGAGTTCACTGACCGCCCCGCCCTCGCTGCCGTGTCCGTCATCCAGGCGGCGCCGGAGCTCCGATGACGTCACTCGCAGCGGAGCGATGCTCGCCCAGCTGGACGAGCGGAACGCGCGGATCGCGGCCCGCGAGCGTGCGACGGCGCCGATGCGGACCATCGCGGTGAGAGCGGCGCCCCACTCGGGGAACACCGCTTCGGGCCGCTTGCCGATGAGGTGGGTGATGGAGCGCCAGAGCGCGAGAGGGAGCAGGCTGAGCCAGTGGAGCGGCACGGCCGCTGCCGGCGCGTAGGCGAGCCGTCGATGCAGCTGGGCGAGACGCGTGACGTACGCCCGGCGGAATCGTCCCGAGGGCAGGGCCGCGGGACCGCCCGGTGCGGCGGAGATCCGTGCGCTCGGCGCGAGGACGACCCGACCACCGCCCAGTCGGGCGCGCACGCCGAGGTCGAGTCCTTCGTCGGCACCGGCGAGGGCGCGGTCAGGGCGCAGGGCATCGCGCACCTGGCCGCGGATGAGGATGCCGCGCACGTCCGAGCCGAGCGCATCGTCCGTGCGGTCGTGCTGGCCCTGGTCGAGTTCGCCTGCCGCGAGTTCGACGGAACGGCCGAGCCGCGTCATGCTGACGCCGAGCGAGACGATCTCGCGGTCGTTGTCGGTCGCGACGAGTTTGGGGGCGACGATCGCGGCGGAGGGCGAACGCTCCAGCGTCCCGGTCAGGCGCTCCAGCGCTCGCGGGTGCGGGGCCGTGTCCTGGGCGAGCAGCCAGACCGCGGAGCCCTCCTGCACGCGGGGCCGGGCGAGTTCCACGGCCTCGGCGAACGAGGTCGTGGTACGCGCCTCGATGATCCCCTCCACCGTGCTGGCCACCGACTCGCTCTCCCGCAGCGACGAGGCATCACCGCACATGACCAGCGTGACGGCTGCGGCGGGAGCCGTCTGGGATCGTACGGCTTCGAGAGTGCGGAGGAGTTGCGCGCGGGACGAGGATCCGGGGCGCGCGACGATGATGGCGTGAACTCGGGCTGGCATGACGTCGTCAGCCTATGCGCGCGACGGTCGGCGCCGGAGCAGCGGATGCGGCGCGCCCGCGAAGCCATGCGGCTTCGCGGCACTCGCGGCCAGCGGAGGACTCAGCTCGCGCGGCGCTTGAGCTTGCGACGCTCGCGCTCGGAGAGGCCGCCCCAGATCCCGAATCGCTCGTCATTGTTGAGCGCATACTCGAGGCACTCGCCGCGCACATCGCACGACGTGCAGATCCGCTTGGCATCTCTGGTCGAGCCGCCCTTCTCAGGGAAGAACGCCTCGGGATCCGTCTGCGAGCAGAGCGCATCGCTCTGCCAGGCGAGAGCGTTGTCGTCATCGCCGGTGTCGGTGCGCCGAACCCCGGGGACACCGAGGTTGATCGGATCGACGAACCAGTTCTCCGGTACGTCGGAACGGTAACCCGTCATCTCGATCTCCAACCCTGTCTCCGCCCCCCGGCGGGCCGTGCTCATGACTAATTACACCCGTGTCATTCGCTCCGGTCAAGTCGCGGATCGTAAACCCTCAAGCGACTCTTTAAGGTTCTTGGAGGCGCACCGGCGTGTCGCGCACCGACGAACACCCCCGCAGAATCACCGACCAGGCGCGGCGACGAAGACCTCGCCGGCCCCCGCGACGGTGAACGAGGGCTCGTCGGCGCCGACGAACGCCGCGGTGCCGATCGCGACGGCGATCGCCTCCCCGCCGGTCGTGGCGACGGACACCTCGCCGCCGGTCGCGAGCACCATCGTCGGACCCGTGACCTCGCACGTGACGGGAGCGCCGTCGATGACGACGATCCGCCTGAGGGAGAAGTCGGGCACCGGAACCGGGTAGGGCGTGACGGCCTCGTCGCGAGAGGGGCGCAGCACGGGCACCTCTCCCGGAGTGGTGTCGAGGATGGCGAGCAGCTCCGGAACGTCGATGCGCTTGGGGGTGAGTCCCCCACGCAGCACGTTGTCGCTCGCGGCCATGATCTCGACGCCGAGCCCGGACAGGTAGGCGTGGAGCAGACCGGCGCGGAGGAACACCCCCTCGCCCCGGTGCAGCACGACGTGGTTCATGAGCAGCGCGACCACGACTCCGGGGTCGCCCGGGTACGTCTGCGCGACTCCGGCGATCGCACGCAGCGTCGTGCGCCACTCCCCCACGTCCGAGCGAGCGGCGTCCACGACCGCCGCGATGATCTCGTCGACGGCCCGCTGCGCGGTGCCGCCCAGCACCCAGCCGATCACGTCACGCAGCGCGTCACCGTCGGCGGACAGGCGCGCACGCAGCTCGCCGACCCCTTCCGTATCGTCGAGCGTCTCGAGCAGTGCGAGCGAGTCGCGGACGGGACGGAGCCCGCTCAGCGACTCGAAGCGCTCGCTGAGGGCCACGAGGAGTTCGGGCTTGTGGTTGTCATCCCGGTAGTTGCGCTGCGGATCGTCGGCGGCGAGCCCGCTCTCCCGCGCCCAGCCCGCACGGGCCTGCTCGATCGTGGGGTGCACCTGGATCGAGAGCGGACGACCTGCCGCGAGCAGCTTGAGCAGATAGGGCAGCGTCCCGCCGGTGATCTGATCGAGCGTGCCGCCCTCGACGACATCGGCGGGGTCGCCGGGGTGATCCCCGAACCAGACCTCGGCCTCGGGCACACCGGTCGGGGTGCGTCCTTCGAGTGCGGCGAGGAGTGTGTCGGAACCCCAGGCGTAGTCGCGGGGCGTGTTCGTGAGGCTCAGCAGCATGCCTCCCAGCGTAGAGCGCCAGGACATTCAGGGATGCTCGTCGCGCGGCGCGGTAGCCTGAACGCGATGGCCCAGTACACGAAGCATCCGGTGTCCGCCCCGCCCACCGCGCCGGAGCGCGAGTCGACGGGGCACCTGATGCTGCGCGGGTACGTGATCCTCGTGCTCTTCGTCACGTTCGCCCACTCCGCGGTCTACAACCTCCTCGGTCGGGACGGCGCCGCCGTCACTCTGGCCGTCTTCACGCTCGCGACGCTCGGCATCGGCATCCCGATGCTCGCGCGCAACCGTCCGCAGCCCTTCCGCTGGCGGCGTCTGCCGTGGACCGCGCTCGGTTACACGACCCTCGCGCTCGTCTCGGTCGCCTGGTCGCAGTGGCGGGGGCCGACCCTGATCACCTGGATCCTGCTGGCGGCCGTCACGGTGAACGCGCTCTTCATCGCGCACGTGCTCACCTGGCACGAGATCGTGCGGGCACTGTCCTCCGCGTTCAAATGGATCCTCGGGCTCTCCCTGGCGATCGAGCTCTGGGTGTCCCTGGTCCTGCACGGACCGCTGCTGCCGAACTTCGCGGAACTCCCGGAAGGCAAACCCGACCCGCAGTGGTACTGGGTGCGCGACAACCTGTTCGACGGGGGCAGGCTGCAGGGGATCGTGGGCAACGCGAACCTGCTGGCGATGATCTCGCTGTTCGCCCTCATCACCTTCGGCGTACTGTTCGCCGCGCGAGCCCGCTGGAGCACGACCCTCGCGCTCTGGATGCTCCTCGCCGCCTACTTCCTCTTCCGCACGTCGTCCGCGACCGCGCTGGCGTGTGCGGCCGCCGCCGTCGTCGTGCTGGTCGTCGCGCTGCTGATGCGCCGCGCACGCACTCCGGGCGCCCGCACCCGCATCTACGTCGTCGCCATCGGCGGCACCGCGGTCGCCGCTCTCGCCGTCTGGCTGCTCCGCGCCCCCCTGCTCGCGCTCCTCGGGCGCAGCGCGGATCTCACCGGGCGCTCGGACCGGATCTGGGCGAAGGTCCTCACGCGCGCAGGCGAGCACCCGATCTTCGGCAACGGGTTCTCGAGCCCGTGGATCCCGGAGGACCCGGCGTTCTACGAGTGGATCACCGACCACGGCATCACCGTCTTCCACGCGCACAACATGTGGTTGGACGTGCTGCTCCAGCTGGGCGCGGTGGGCGTCGTCCTGATGGCGGTGGCCTACGCGACCCTGTTGTGGCGCTCCTGGTTCTTCGCGATCGATCGCCCGCGATGGGACCTCGACGCCGAGCGGCCGTTCTCCCCGCTGACTCTGCTTCCGAGCCTGTTCACGGTGGTGCTGCTCGTGCAGGGATTCTCGGAGTCGACGCCGATCATGCTGTGGGGCTGGATGCTCGTGGTGCTGTTGTCGTTCAAGCTCAAGTCGGTGCCGCTGGTCGGCGTCGGGGAACGTGACCTGGTGTTCGAACGCGGCGCACGGCAACGGCGGGTGCCGTGACCTCGGTTCGCCCCCTGGTCCCGCTCCTCGGCTCGGTCGAGCTCGCACGCGCGTTCACGCTCGCCGTGCTCACCGCGGTGTTCGGGTCCTACGCGATCCGCCAGATGACGTCGGCCGTCACCCTGGCGACGATCATCGCGGCACTGTGCCTGCTGGGGGCCGCGATCCTCTGGGTCCGTCGCGAGGAGCTCTCACTGCTGCGGATCGCCCCGTCGTCGCTGCTCGCCTTCCTCGGTTGGGCACTCGTGAGCGTGGCCTGGAGCACGGACAAGTCCGACACGCTCCTCGGGTGGATGTCGCTGTTCGGATTCGCTTTCCTGGCGATCACCGTCGGCCACGTCCGCGACACGCTGCAGACGGTGCGTGCGATCGGCGACACGCTGCGCGTTCTGCTGGCCGCCTCGCTCGGCGTCGAGATCCTGTCCGGAGTGCTGCTCGATCTGCCGTTCACATTCCTCGGGATCCAGGGCAACCTCGCGGCGGGCGGTCCGATCCAGGGCATCTTCGGCAGCCGCAACATGCTCGGCTTCATCGCGGTCATCGCGCTGATCACCTTCGTGATCGAATGGCGCACGCAGTCCGTGAAGACGCCTCTCGCCGTGGTCTCGATCGCGCTGGCCGGGTCGCTGGCGGTGCTCTCGTCCTCGCCGACCGTGCTCGTGCTCGCAGGAGCCGTCGGCGTGGTCACCGTGGCTCTCACCATCGTGCGCCATGCACCGCCCGAGCGACGTACGATCGTGCAGTGGATGCTCGGCGTCATCGTCGCGCTCGCCCTCACGGCGGCGTTCGCACTGCGCCATCAGATCATCGCGCTGCTCGACGCAGGATCAGACTTCTCGATCCGCGCGTCGCTGTGGAACACGATCCTCGACTTCGTCGCCGTGAAGCCCGTGCAGGGCTGGGGCTGGTTCGGCGACTGGGCGCGCGGGGAGTACCCGTTCACGTACATCAACTTCCAGTTGGACGACCACCACGGGAGCGCACTGAACGCGTTCTTCGACGTGCTGCTGCAGCTCGGCGCGGCGGGACTCGTGCTGTTCCTCCTGCTGGGCGGCATCGCGCTGATCCGCTCCTGGTTGGTCGCGAGCATGCGCCGCTCGGTCGTCTACGCCTGGACTCCCATCATGCTGGTGACCCTCGCCGTCGACTCGATGTTCGAGAGCTTCACCCTGGTCGGCGCCGGATGGTTCATGCTCGTGCTGTGCGCGCTCCGCGCCGGCCAGTCACGTTCCTGGCGCGAGAACATCGATGCGGCGCAGACGGGCACGATCCCGACGCTGCGCGGGCAGGAGTAGACGGGGTCAACGCACGGTGGGCAGCTTCTGCGCCCAGGCGATCGCGTCGCGCACTCCGTCGTCGACCGAGCGTTCCGCACTCCAGCCGAGCACCTCACGTGCACGGTCCACGATCGCGAAGGCGCCTGCCTGATCGCCGGGGCGGCGATCGGCCTCCACGATCGGAAGCTGCTCCCCGGTGACGCGCACGTAGGCGGCGACCAGCTCGCGAACGGTCACACCGGCCCCCGTGCCCACGTTGATCACCTGGTACGGCTCATCAGGAGTCGCCACCTCGTCGAACCTGCGCACCGCGGCCACGTGCGCCAGGGCGAGGTCCCAGACGTGGATGTAGTCGCGGAGGCCGGAGCCGTCGCGCGTGTTCCAGTCGGTGCCGGTGACGGCGAACGGCTCACCGGACCTGTGCGCCTGCATGATCTTGCCCAGGGCGTGCGACGGTTCGGGATGCTGGAGTCCGGTGCGGAGCTGCGGATCGGCACCGATGGGGTTGAAGTAGCGCAGGGCGATCGCTCGGAACTCCCCGACGGCGGCGGCATCCTTCAGGATCTGCTCGACCATCGCTTTGGTCGTGGCGTACGGACTGGACGGCGCGAGGGCGCCGTCCTCGTCGACGCCGTCGCCCGTCTCGCCGGAGTACACCGCGGCGGAGGAGCTGAAGACGATCCGCGAGATGCCCGCCTCGCGCAGTCGCCTCAACAGCACGATGGTCTTGCCGACGTTCGCGTCGTAGTAGCCGAGCGGATCGGTGACGGACTCCGACACGACGATGCGTGCGGCGCAGTGCACGACCGCATCGATGTCGGGATGCTCGGTGAGAAGCCGGTCGAGCACGTCGGCATCCGCGATGTCGCCGACGTACAGATCGCGCCCCTCGCCGAAAGCACGCAGGCCCGTGGACAGGTCGTCGAGGATGACCACTTCGAGCCCGGCTTCGATGCATGCCGTCGCGACGGTCGACCCGATGTAGCCGGCGCCGCCGGTGATCAATACCTTCATCGCAGCCAGTCTAGCCACCGGACCTCCGACCACCTGGTGAGCCTCTCCGCTGATCCGAAGCTCGCGGACGGTAGGCTACTCACTGCTCGTCACGTCCCGCATCGTCCCCGACGGTGGCCCGCGGCGACGATGCCACCGATCCCCTGACCTGGCAAGCGATCTTCGAGGAGAAGGCATGACCGCGGCGCCCGCTGCATTCGATCCGACGGCTGCGACGATCGTCGTCGTCACCTTCAACCGGTCGCATCTGCTCACCGGACTCCTCACCAGCATCACCGCGATGGACCCGAAGCCCGGACGGGTCGTGATCATCGACAACGCCTCCTCCGATGACACGACCGACGTCGTGGAGTCGTTCCGCGACGCCATCGGCACCGAGATCGTCTACCGCCGCCTGGAGACGAACACCGGCGGTTCCGGCGGCTTCAGCGAGGGCATGCGCACGGCGTACGAACTCGGATCCGAATGGATCTGGATGATGGACGACGACGTCGAGGTGCTTCCGGACGGGCTTGCGAAGATGGGCAAGTGGGCACCTCGCTTCCGGAGCATCCAGGGCCGGCGGTACGACTACGACGGCAGCGAGTTCTACTGGCAGTACCGCATCGCGGAGCGCATGGGCATCCCGATCCCGTTCGCACCGTCGGGTTTCGACGAGTCCGGGTACAAGGAGATGAACAGCGGGTGCTTCGAGGGGATGTTCATCCATCGCTCGATCGTCACGCAGATCGGCCTCCCCGACCACCGTTTCTTCATCTACTGGGACGACCAGATGTACGGCTGGCTCGCCTCACGCAAGACCACGGCCGTCATCGTCGACGAGTTCGTGCTGCGCCGCACACGCGAGATCAAGCAGTGGGACATGGGCATCCGCCACATGAACGCCTCGAGCAACGCCTACCGCTTCTACATCATGCGCAATCGCGCATATATCAAGAACTACTACCGCAGGCACGGCGTCTACAACCCGATCCTGTTCGGTCTCGGAACGTCGATGACGTTCGCGAAGGAACTCATCCGACTGGTCTTCGTTGAGCGCACCGTCCGCGGGACGAGCAACCTCTTCCGTGGCCTGCGGGAGGGCGGCAGACTCGGTCGCGACCGTTCCTGGCAGCCGATGGCCCCGCTGGAGGCATGATCCCATGAGCGAGCAGCAGCCGGACCTTCAGTGGGCGCCCATCCCGCCCAAGCCGAGCAACCGTGGACGCATCTGGCTCATCATCGGTCTGATCGTCGCCTTCGTCGTCATCGTCGGGGTCCTGGTGTTCTTCCTCATCCCGCGTGGGGCGGCGCCGACGCCCGATCCCTCCGCGACCGCGACCTCGACCCCGTCGGCGACCCCCTCCTCGACGTCGACGCCGACACCGACACCGACGTCGACCGCACCGTCGACACCGGATCCCACGCCGTCGACGGTGCCCTCACCCCCGCCGCCTGCCGATCCTGACGTCGCCGGCTTCCGGGATCAGATGTCGCCGCTGCTCGACGACGCCGAGACCGGACTGGGCTTCGTCGCCGACGCGAGCAGCTCCGACGAGGTCAGATCGATCGTCGAACAGCTCCAGATCGACGCGCAGCGGATGTCCGAAGCGGTCCCGCCGTCATCGATCGACGCGAAGTGGCGTGATGCCGTGAGCGCATACGGCGGCCGACTCGACGCGCTGCGCTCCGCCGGAACCGGCTCCGGGACGGCCCTCGACGCCGCCCGACGCAGCCTCGACGAGCTTCGCGGGGTCCTCGGCTCCTAGGCGGGATCAGCGCGCGGAAGGCGCGGGCTGGCGACCCGACGAAGGACGCGGGCTAGCGAGCCGAGTACAACCGCGCGGCGAGCTCGGCCTTGCGCAGACCGAACTCCTGCGCCCGGGCCGGGAAGTCGACGTTCCTCGTCGGCGCGGGGATCATGCCGGCGTCCGCGTCGTCGTCCTCGGCGGGCTCCCAGCTCGTCCATCCCGTACCGAGCTCCTGGAGCGACGCGTGTTTGATGTCGTAGTACCCGGGTCGCGCGTCGACCACCGTGCCGCTCGCCCCGGCCGCTGCGGCCAGCAGGTGGAAGTGGAAGCGCGTCGTCAACCAGCGCTGACCCTCGCGGGCGGGGAATCCCTCATCCCAGATCCGCATGAACGGGAAGAAGGGCGCCGAATCCGCCACGAACGGCGCCGCACGGCGGAAGTCCTCCGGCGGGATGCCCTCGACGAATCCGACCTCGCTCACGCTCTCCTGCGCTGACATGAACTGCTCGACCGAGCGCTCCAGACGCGCGTCCTGGCGGGTGTCTTCCACGTCTCCCTGGACGAGGACCATCGTGGCGGGCAGTCCCTCAGACGGCGCGTAGATCGGACGCTCGTTCGCGAAGGCGAGGAACGCGTCGTCGAGACCGTGGATCACGCCGAACGTCCGTGCGCTCTCGCCATCGCGTGCCTCGACGTAATCGAATTCACGCAGTCGGTCACGCAGCCAGTCGAACGTGGGCCCGTCGTGCGGGAGCAGTCCCTGGCCCGTCGCGAAGATCGGTACGCCGTAGTCCTCCTTGAGCGTGACCATGGCTTCGACGACGCCGAAGTTCTCCGGCCAGATGGAGTTCATGTAGCCGCCGCCGAGGAGGTGGATCGAGCCCATCCCGCGAAGGTCGCGGAGCCCGAGGTCGTACCGGGGGGATCCGAGATCGCGGATCAGAGCGCGCATCCGGGCGGCGGCCGCCTCATGGTCGTCGGACGGTCCGGTGTGGGTCGCGTGCCACAGCGTGTTCGTCGTCTTCAGACGTGGATGCGTGTTCCGGAACAGATGGGACGCACGACCGGGCTCGATGGTGTCGAGCCAGACCTCGCGATTCGGCTGATGCTCTGCCAGCCAGTCGAGCCAGGCGCGTGTGATGAACTCGTCGCCGAAATTGGGCTGTCCCCCTGCCGAGACGAGATACACAGGGGGTTGGGGCTGTCCGAAGATCTCGTCGCCGACGCGACGGATCGTGCGTGCAGCGCGCGCAGGAAGAGACGACACCAGGAGCGCTCCTCTGGTCGGGAGGGGGGACGACGCGGCCGGGTGAGCGCGTCGTTGCTCCTTCCAGCCTATCGCCCGTGCACGCTGCGCGCTCCGGGGCCTAGCGACCGCTGTCCGCGTTGTAGCGGTCGAGGACGGTGTCGATCGGACCGTCGAGAACCAGCTCGCCCTTGTCCAGGTAGAGCCCCCGCGAGCAGAAGCGGCGGAGGTCCCGCTCGTTGTGGGACACGAAGAAGAGCGTGCGCCCTTCCGCCAGCAGCTCGTCGATGCGCTGGTAGCACTTGTCGCGGAATCCCTTGTCGCCGACCGCCAGAACCTCGTCGACGAGCAGGATCGGCTCGTCGAGCTGGGAGACGACCGCGAACGCCAGGCGCACCTTCATGCCGTTGGAGAGGTGCTTGTAGGGGGTGTCCTCGAAACCCGCGAGTTCGGCGAAGGCGATGATCCCGTCGTAGCGACGGGAGACCTCCGCACGGGACATGCCGTGCAGACCCGCCGTCAGCCGGACGTTCTCGCGCACGGTGAGATCACCCACGAACCCGCCGGTGATCTCGATCAGAGGAGCGACGCCGCCGTTCACCGTCACCGTGCCCTCGTCGGGGAGGAGCACCTTCGCGACGAGGCGCAGCAGCGTCGACTTTCCCTGCCCGTTGCGTCCGACGACACCGATCGCCTCGCCGGGCTTCACCACGAAGGAGACGTCCCGCAGCGGCCAGAACTCGTCGGGGCGGGAACGACGCGATGAGCCCGCGAAGAGGTCCTTGAGGCTCCGGCGCCCACGACGGTTGCGTCGGAATCTCACACCGAGCCCGTCGGCGGCGATCGCCACATCCTCTGTCACGTGTTCCCCCATCAGAGTTCCTTCAGCACCGTGCGCTCGAGCCGACGGAACACGAAGATGCCGAGTGCCAGGATGCCGAAGCTCATCGCGATGCCGATCAGGACGGGCTCGGTGCTCCACTGCTCGGGGAAGAATCCGACGCGGTAGAGCGTGAAGATGCCCGCCAGCGGGTTGAACGCTCCGATCACGTCGAAGGGCGCCGGCAGATCGGCCACCCCGTAGATGATCGGCGTGGCGTAGAACAGCGCACGGAGGATGAGCGCGGTCGTCCGCTCGAGGTCGGAGTAGAGCACGCACAGCGGTGCGACGAGGAGACCGAGGCCCACCAGGAGGACCGCCTGCATGACGACCGCGAGCGGGAACCAGAGCAGCCCCCAGCCGACGGGTGCCCCGGTGGCGACGGCGAACAGCACCAGGACGGGCAGCGAGAAGAGGAACTCGATGCCCTTGCTGAGGACGATCCGGTTGACCCAGATCGATCGCGGGATCGCGGTGGAGCGCACCAGGCGCGAGTCCTTGCGGAATGCGCGGGTGAAGTCCGAGACCGAGGTGTTGAACCACACCCACGGCAGGAGCGCCGTGAGCAGGAAGACGATGTAGGGCTCCTCCCCCACCGTCCTGTGGAACACCACGGTGAACACGAACCAGTAGATCGCGCTCATCACCAGCGGATCGAGCACCGACCACACGTATCCGAGCATGCTCGTCGCATACCGGACCCGCAGATCCCGCGCCGAGAGCAGCCACAGCGAGTGCAGATAGCGCCGGGGCGTGCCGGGAGCCCCCACCGTCGAACCGCTCATCCTGCTCCTGTGTCCGAATTCTCGCGCTGCACGCCCTCCGGCGTCAGTCGCCGCTCTGCACGGCGTCGAAGAGCTGACGCCACCGGGCAGGCGAAGTGATCCTCGGCGCCCCCTCGGCGTACTCCGACGCGAGGTGCTTCCACTGACGAGCCAGCCGCAGGTGCAGCCTAATGCTCCGCCACAGGAATCGGTGCATCGTGGCGCGGTCGCGCTGGTACCACGCCACACCGATGCCGTCAGGAGACGTCACGAGAGCCGAGTCGATGTCGGCGAATCGCCACCACGTGATGTCCTGCGCGGAGATGATGCGCTCCGGGTTCCGCCGACTGCCGGGCGCCTGCTTGATGAGGAGCTGGCGTGCGCCGACGCGCGCGGCGAGCAAGATCGCCGCCACGGGGTTCGTGGGCTTCGACACGCCGCCCAGCAGGGCGACCGAGGACCGACGCACCGGCGGCAGCGTCGCGAAGTCCTCGACGACCTTCGAGTCGATGTAGCGGGTGCGCAGCTCACGGATCTCACCCTGCTTGCTCGGCAGCAGCTCGGGAAGCTGTGCCGGGCCGCGGAACACGTCGCGGAGCGCCTCGTGCCGGAGACGGACGGCGGAGTACTGCAGCATGAACAGCAGCTTGATGTCACCCAGGAACGAATGCAGCGGCAGGTACCCGCCGCTGCGGACGTGGGAGTGGAGCAGCCCGGTCACCACGCGGTTGCGGTGGATGAAGTACTCCTCCCAGGTGCGCGTGGGGTCCTTGTCATGCCAGGCCATATGCCAGACGGCGACGCCGGGCAGGCAGACCGTCGGGTAGCCGTGTTCCCGGGCGCGGAGGGAGAACTCGATGTCATCGAACTTCAGGAAAACCGGCAGGGAGAGCCCGATCTCCCTGAGCACGCGGGTGGGGATGAGGCACATCCACCAGCCGTTGAAGTCGGCGCCGAGGTGACGGTGCAGCTCGGGTGTGGAGCGCAGCGGCTCTTCGGCGAAGTCGTGGTCGTACTCGCTCTCACCCGACGGTCGCATCCACGACTTGCGCTGGTCCCAGAGCTCGCCCTGCGTGTACAGCACGGAGCGATCGTCGAGGTGCAGCATCCCGCCGCCGACGATCGTGGGCACCGTGGCGAAGTCCGCGAAGCGCACCGCACGCACGATGGCCTCGGGTTCCGAGATCGCGTCGTCGTCGAGAAGCAGGACGTATTCGCTGTCGCCGTCAAGGGACTCGAGCATCGCACGCGAGAATCCGCCGGATCCACCGAGGTTGGGCTGGCGGATGATCGCCAGCTTGTCGCCGAGGCGGGCTGCCGCTTCGGCGAAGCCCGGCTGGTCGCTGACGAGGTCCGTGCCCTGATCGACGACCACGACGCGGTCGAGCACCTCGTGCACGTGCTCGTTCTGACCCACCGCGATGATCTGGTTCAGGCAGTACGACGGACGGTTGAACGTCGTGATGCCGACGGTGGCCTTCCCCGGGGTCCAGTCCTCCGGTGCGACGACCTGCCACTCGGCGGAGACGAGCGTCGCGTCGGAGCTGCCGGCCGCGATGTCGAACCAGTAGAAGCCGCCGTCGATGAACGACGTGACGGGGAGGTCGAACTCCACCGTCTCGTCGGTGAAGGTCTTGGAGGCGAGAGCCGAAGCGCGTCCTCGGGCACTGGACTTGTAGACCGAGATCAGACCGCGTCCTTCGACGGTCGCCACCAGACGCACGGAGCGGACGGTGGTGGAGTGCTGCCAGTCGCTGGCCGGGAAGGCGTTGAAGAACGTGCTCAGCGAGACGCGACGGTGCGCGTAGACCTTGATGCTCCGACGGTTGACGATCTCATAGGCCTCGCCGGGCTGGGAACCGTCACCGGACCCCGTGTCCACGTAGAGTGCGGAGACCTCGGCCACCCCTTCCGCGGGGAAGACGGTGTGGTTGACGGTGACGTAGTTCTTCTCGTTTTCGACCATGGTGTCCCTCTCCTCAGGCGAGGTGGTTGTTCCACATCGACAGGGCGGAGCCGATGGCCATGTGCATGTCGAGGTACTGGTAGGTGCCGAGGCGTCCGCCGAAGTGGACATCCTCCTCGCCCTTGGTGAGTTCACGGTACGCCAGCAGACCGTCGCGATCGCTCTGAGTGTTCACCGGGTAATAAGGCTCGTCTTCACGCGTCGCGAAGCGCGAGAACTCGCGCATGATGACCGTCTTGTCGGTCGGGTAGCGATCGGCGCGCTCGGGGTGGAAGTGGCGGAACTCGTGGATCCGCGTGTAGGGCACTCCGGCGTCCGCATAGTTCATCACCGGGGTCCCCTGGAAGTCACCGGTCGCGAGGACCTCTTCCTCGAAGTCGAGCGTCCGCCACGAGAGAGCGCCCTCCGAGTAGTCGAAGTAGCGGTCCACAGGTCCCGTGTAGACGATGGGCACCTGCCCGACGGTGGCCTTCTTGTTGAGCGGCTGCGTCTCGTCGAAGAAGTCGACGTTGAGCTTCACCTCGATGTTGGGGTGGTCGGCCATCCGCTCGATCCAGGCGGTGTAGCCGTCGGTCGGAAGGCCTTCCCACGTGTCGTTGAAGTAGCGGTTGTCGTACGTGTAGCGGACGGGGAGTCGGCTGATGATCTCGGCCGGAAGCTGATTCGGATCGGTCTGCCACTGCTTCGCGGTGTAGTCGCGGATGAACGCCTCGTACAGCGGGCGGCCGATGAGGCCGATCCCGCGCTCCTCGAGGTTCTGCGCCTGCTTCGCATCGAACTCGCCGGCGAGCTCGTGCACGAGCGCGCGTGCTTCGTCCGGCGAGTAGGCGGCGTTGAAGAACTGGTTGATCGTCCCGAGGTTGATCGGGAGCGGGAACACGACGCCCTTGTGGTTCGTGTAGACCCGGTGCACGTAGTTCGTGAAGGTGGTGAAGCGGTTGACGTACTCCCACACCGTCGGGTTCGACGTGTGGAACAGGTGCGCGCCGTAGCGGTGCACCTCGATCCCGGTCTCCGGTTCGTCCTCGCTGTAGGCGTTGCCGCCGATGTGGTGGCGGCGGTCGATGACTGTGACCTTGCGTCCTGCTTGTGCGGCGCGTTCAGCGATGGTGAGGCCGAAGAAACCCGACCCGACGACGAGGAGATCCATAGATGCAACTTTCCTGATGCTGACCGACGTGTGTACTGCGCGTGCACCGCTACAGGCACGCATTCCCACATTTTAGCCGTCAGAGGTTGCGATCAAGCTGAGGGCTCGGCCACCTAGCCGGATTCGGTGAGGATTCGCTCGAGGAACGGCGTCAGAGTGCGCGCGTAGCTTCCCGAGAGATGGTTGTCATCGATGTAGACCGCGACGTTGCCGATCGCCGCCTCGCACATGTCGCCAGGGCAGAGCCAGGGGGTGAAGTCGACGACGGTGATCGCGTCGCGCAGCGCCTCCGCCGGATTCACCTCCGACAGGACCTCTTCTCGGGGCACCGCGCAGTCCGTGGAGGGATCGATCGCGCACTGGTACATGTTGAACGAGAACCGCGGATTGTCGCGCACGCCGATCACGGGGATCCCCGCGAGACGCATCTCGTCCACGGCTTCCTCGATCCCGTTCAGCAGGCGTTCCGGCTGGTGGGCATCGGCTCGCGTGACGACCAGATACACGGCGTCCGGGGTGATCTCCTTCGCGTAGTCGAAGGCGGCGCGGACCCAGGTCTCGCATGACGACAGGGTGAGGCTGCGGGATTCCTCGGTGAGTCCCGCCGTGCATCCTCCCTGGAGTAAGGTGACCACCGCGAGGTCGCTTTCCTCGAAGAGCGCGTTCAGCGGTACCGACAGCTGCTGGGCGTGCGAGTCGCCGATGACGAGGATCCGGTGCTCCGCCTCGTCTCCGCCGACGTTCTGATTGCACGACGTGCGGAGGATCTCCGCCCTGGGAGCGAGGACGCCTTCGCACGCGGGACCGACCGAAGTCCACTCGTCATCCAGCGCCGTCGGCAGCGGTATCAGGGGACGCTCGCCACCGGCGATGTCGATCGCGGCACCGACCTGCGCGGCCCCCGGATAGTCGACGTCGGCGACGTCCGCCGCGATCTCGGCCACGCGGAGCTGTTCGACGCCGCGCCAGGTCCCGGTGACGCCGGCGACCGCGATGACGGAGGCCGTGATGACGGCGAGGCTCTGCAGTGAACCCGCTCTGCCGGGCCGCGACGGCTCGCGCAGCGGCGCCTCGACGAAGCGCGAGAGGAGGCGCGCGGTGACGAGGGAGCCGACGATGATCACGAGTCCGGCCCCGAGTCCGACTCGGTCGACGTCGAACACGACCATCCACGTGACGAGGATCGGCCAGTGCACCAGGTAGAGCGCGTAGGCGTCACCGGAGAAGTACGTCATCGGCTTCGATGCGAGCAACGACGCAGGCCCTCCGCGCGCATCACCCGCCCCGGACACGATCACGGCGGCGGCGCAGAGCACCGGCCACAGGGCCAGATAGCCGGGGAATCGTCCGCCGACATCGAGGAGGATGCCGCAGAGCACGATGCCTGCCACACCACCCCAGCCGAGCACGGCGCGGATGACGACGCCCAGACGGATGAACGGCAGCAGCAGAGCCAGGAGCGAGCCCGCCGCGAACTCCCACAGTCGCGTCCGGGTGTCGAAGTACGCGAACGCCTGGTCGGACCGGGTCTCGATGATCGAGAACCACAGCGACCAGACGAAGATGACGAGGAAGACGCCGATCAGCGCAGGACGGATGAGGTCGCGACGGCGGCGGAGGATGAGTGCGACGAGGAGGATGAGCACGGGCCAGAGGAGGAACACCTGCCCCTGGATCGACAGCGACCAGAAATGCTGCAACGGGCTCGTCTCGGAACTGTCACGGACGTAGTAGTCGACCTCGGAGAACGCCAGCTGCCAGTTCTGCACGTAGAAGAGGCTCGCCCAGGTCTCATTCCAGATCCGCGTCCACTGGGTCGGCGGGAAGAACGCGGCACTCGCGGCGAGGACAGCGAGCAGGGTCACGGCGGCGGCCGGGACGAGCCGACGGAAGCGTCGGCTCCAGAACTGCGGCAGCGACAGCGGGGTCCCCGCCACCACCCGGCGCGTCAGCGAACCCGTGAGGAGGAAGGCGGAGATCATCAGGAAGACATCGACACCGCCGGAGACCCGGCCGAACCACACGTGGTAGACGACGACGAGCACAATCGCCAGAGTGCGCAGTCCATCGATGTCGGCTCGATAGCCGGCGCTGCGCAGCTCGGTCGCTGGCCTGTTTGTGGGCACGCGAAAAACCTCGGTCGGACGACGGTCGTCTCCGCCGATTCGGGTGAGCGGAGACTTCCGATCCACCCTAACCCACGGTCTCTTCCAGCGTCATCCGCGCGGCGCAGGAGGGGCGGCGAGGGCCTCATCGAGCGTGATGCGGAGACGGTCGCTGAGCGTCGCCGCATAGGCGCTACTCAGATGATCCGCATCGTAGAACACCGGCTCCCCTCCGACGGCGGCGAAGCACACCGCGTCGTCGCAGAGCAGAGGGGTCATGTCGACAGGCCACAGTCCGCTCCGCGTCTCCGCGGAGGCCAGTGCTACGGGATCCGGCGGAAGCGCGGTCTCGCGCGCGATGGCGCACTCGACCGGTGCCTGCGCGTTGAGCACGACACAGTCGATGTCTCGGACATCGCCGTTCAGAGGAGTGTCCGCGATGGGGACGACAGCGATGCCCGCGTCGATCCAGCGGCCCCAGGTGCCACGCAGTGCCTCCACGAACTGCTCGTCATGCACGCGCCCGCTCCCGTCGTCGACGAGTTGCTGTCGAGCGGCCATCGACGTGATCACCATGTCGGGCGGATCCGCCACGAGTTCATCGGAGAGTGCGTCCGCCCAATTCCGACAGCGCTCATAGTCCACCGGTCCCCACAGCGCGTCGAAGCCGACGAAAGCGACGTCGGCCGGCGGACACCCCGGGAAAGAGCTGATCGTGAGCTGCCACCCTTCCGCTCGTGCGACCGGGAAGATCGCCGCCTGCCACTGCTCCGCGTGGGAGTCTCCGACCAGCCACACCCGGGGACCGGGTTCGCCGGCGGCGAAATCGCATTCCCGCGTCGTCTGGCGGCCATCGAAGGCCAAGACGTCTTTGAGTTCCCCGCATTCCGGCGCGAGACCGAAATAGGCGTCCTCGGCGGTGACGACCGGATCGACCACCGTCACGGAGGGATCGCATCTCGCCGGATCCATCAGCGACGCGGCCCCGTGGCACACCCCGGTCTGTTGTTCCGCCGACTCCGCGGCGGCGTCACGGATCGCCGCGCCACCGAGGAGGGCGAACGCGAGCGCGACGACCACGGCCATCATGAGTCCGCCACCGAGGAACGCCCGAGGCGTCTCACGCCACCACGCGGCCCGCTGAGCCGGAGCCTCCACCCACCGGCGACCCGCCCAGGCGAGCGCCAGCGCCGCCGCGAGGACCAGGAGCCGGGACCACCACGAGAGCGGCGCGGCGATGAGGAAAGGGGTCAGCACGATGAGCGGCCAGTGCCAGAGGTACAGGGAATACGACACTTCACCCAGCCACTGGACCGGCCGCCGATCGGTCACGACGGCCACGCCCCACAACGGCGCTCTTCGGCCCGTGCCGGCGAGGATCACGGCGGCGGTAGCCGCCACCGGCAGGAGGGCCGCGACTCCCGGATAGCCCGTCTGCGGCCCGTAGAGGAACGCCGCCACCGCGATGCCCACATATCCGAGGACCGCGAGACCGGAAGCGGCGAGCGCGTTGATCCGCTGCAACGCCGTCACGGGGATCAGCGCGATCGCCGCCCCGGCCGCGAACTCCCATGCTCGGGTGAAGGTCACGAAATACGCCTGTGAGGGGAACGCGGTCGTGTACACGACGCTGCTCGTGAAGGAGAGGACGAGAACGATGAGCACGACCGCCCGCAGCGCCCGACGCCGATCCCCGCCGACACCTCGGCGGGCGATCACGGCCGCGGTTCCGAGCAGCAGCAGCGGCCAGACGAGGTAGAACTGCTCCTCGACGGAGAGCGACCAGAAGTGCTGCACTGCACTCGCTGCCGCATTGTGCGCGGAGTAGTCGACGGAGAGGCCGGCCAATGTCCAGTTCTCGACGTACAAGGCGCTCGAGATCGCCTGGACCGCATTGTCCGTCCACCGTGGGTACGGCAGCAGCAGCGACACCCCGATCAGGGTGACGGCGAGCACGAGGAGCGCGGCCGGCAGCAGGCGTCTGATGCGCCGTGCATAGAACGGCGCCAACCGGATCCGGCCGGTGCGATCGAGCTCGGCGAGCAGGTGCCCCGTGATGAGGAAGCCGGAGATGACGAAGAACACATCGACGCCGACGTATCCGCCGGTCATCCGCTCCGGCCAGAGGTGGTTGAGCACCACGAGGGCGATGGCCACCGCTCGCAGGGCCTGGATGTCGGTGCGGAACCGCGGGGTTCGCACCGACACCCGGGATCGAGGGACCGCCGGGGCGGGCGCGCTCACGAGCGCAGGTACTCCTCGAGCTGTTCCCCGGCGTCACGCGGGACGAAACCGGTCCCCTCGATCTTCACGAGATCGAGGACGCTGTTCAGCGGCCGCGGAGCGACCGGGCCCTCGGCACCGGCGAAGTACTCCGCCGTGCTCACCCCGGAGACCTTCGAGCGGTCCACGCCGACGAGAGCGAAGATATCCGCCGCGATCTCGGCCCAGGTGCGGGGCTCCCCGGCACCGGTGACATTGTAGGTGCCGTAGGGCGCTCCCGTCGAGAGCAGGTGGGCGATGGCCCGAGCGATCTCCGTCGCGAAGGTGAGGCGTCCCCGCTGATCGTCGACGACCTTCGGTGCGATCCCGCGCTCCGCGAGCGATGCCATCGTGCGGACGAAGTTCTTCCCGTCGCCGATGACCCAGGAAGTGCGCAGCACGTAGTGGCGGGCAACCGTGCCGACGGCGAGATCGCCCGCCGCCTTCGACTGCCCGTACACGCCCAGCGGGCACACGGCGTCGTCTTCGCGATAAGGACGGTCCGCAGACCCGTCGAACACGTAGTCGCTCGACACGTGCACCAGAGTGAGGCCGTACTCGCCGGCGATGCGCGCCAACGCCGCGGGACCTGCGGCGTTCGCCGACCATGCATCCCGACGTCCGTCCCGAGTCTCGGCGAGATCGACAGCCGTGTACGCGCCGGCGTTGATGATGGTGTCGTAGTCGCGCCAGCGCCGCGACGTGGCGGATTCCGGATCACCGAGATCGAACTCGGCGCGGGTCGTCCATTCGATGTGCGGGAGGTCGCCGAGCTCGTCGCGCAGTGCCCGTCCGAGTTGACCGCCTGCGCCGACGACGAGGGTCTTGCGCGCACCGATCGGCGTGACATCGGCAAGTCTCGGGTGCACGAGGTCCTTCGCCGAGATCTCGACCTCGGGGAGCGGGATCGGCCAGGCGATCGCCGCGGTCTCGTCAGCCAGATTCAGGAAGGAGTAGGACGCGTCCGCGGACCAGTGGTCGTTGACGAGATACGTGTACGCGGTGTCGGGCTCGAGTGTCTGGTAGGAATTGCCCACGCCGCGCGGCACGAAGATGGCCTTCGACGCATCGATCTCCGTCGTGAACACCGCGCCGAACGTCGGCCCTTCACGCAGATCGACCCAAGCGCCGAAGATGCGCCCGGTCGCGACCGACACCCACTTGTCCCAGGGTTCGGCATGGATTCCACGCGTCGTCCCGACCGCGTCGTTGAACGACACGTTGTTCTGGACGGGTCCGAAATCCGGCAGACCCAGCGCCGTCATCTTCTCGCGCTGCCAGTTCTCCTTGAACCACCCGCGCGAGTCCCCGTGGACGGGGAGGTCGAACACGACCAGACCGGGGATCCCGGTCTCGACCCGCGTGAGCTTCTTGCCGAACTCGATCTCGCCCACCGTGTCCTACTGTCCCTTCGTCGCGTAGAAGGCCTCGGTGGCATCCTTCGACGGTGCCCACCACACCTCGTTCTCGCGGTACCACTGGATGGTCGCGGCGAGTCCGGACTCGAAGTCGGCGTACTCCGGCGTCCACCCGAGTTCCGTGCGGAGCTTGGTCGAGTCGATCGCGTAGCGCAGATCGTGACCGGCGCGATCGGTGACGTGGTCGTAGGCGTCGCGCGGCTGCCCCATCTCCTCGAGGATGAGCTCCACGACGTCCTTGTTGTTGCGCTCGCCGTCGGCGCCGATGAGATACGTCTCGCCGATGCGCCCCTTCTCGAGGATGGTGAGCACCGCCGAGGAATGATCGTTCGCGTGGATCCAGTCCCGCACGTTCTCGCCCGCACCGTAGAGCTTGGGACGGATGCCGCGGATCACGTTGGTGATCTGCCGAGGGATGAACTTCTCGACGTGCTGGTAGGGACCGTAGTTGTTCGAGCAGTTCGAGATCGTGGCCTGCACGCCGAAGGAACGCACCCAGGCGCGAACCAGGAGATCGCTGCCGGCCTTGGTCGAGGAGTACGGCGACGAAGGGTTGTACGGAGTCTCCTCGGTGAACCGCTCCGGGTCGTCGAGCTCGAGGTCGCCGTACACCTCATCGGTGGAGATGTGGTGGAACCGACGCTCGTGCCGCCGCGCGGCCTCCAGCAGCGTGTAGGTGCCGACGATGTTCGTGTCGAGGAACGGACGCGGGCTGTGCAGCGAGTTGTCGTTGTGCGATTCCGCAGCGTAGTGGATCACCGCATCCGCCTCACCGGTGAGCCGGTCGACGAGCTCCGCGTCGGTGATGTCGCCGTGGACGAACTCGACCCGGTTCTCGGGCAGGCCGGCGAGCGACTCGCGGTTGCCGGCATACGTGAGTGCGTCCAGGACGGTCACCGTGTGGTCGGTGTTCTCGACGACATGGTGCACGAAGTTGGATCCGATGAATCCGGCACCTCCCGTCACGAGCAGGCGGGTCATGCTTGTCCTCTCTTGAGCAGGTCCAGAAGGTAGGAGCCGTATCCGCTCTTGACGAGCTTCTCCGCGCGCTCGCGCAGTTCGTCATCGGTCAGGAATCCCTGACGCCAGGCGACCTCCTCCGGCACGCCGATCTTCAGCGAGGTCCGTCGCTCCATGGTGCGGACGTACTCCGCGGCATCCGTCATCTGGTCGAACGTCCCCGTGTCGAGCCAGGCGGTGCCACGAGGGAGCACCTCGACCTGGAGGTCGCCGCGCTCCAGGTAGGCGCGGTTGACGTCGGTGATCTCGTACTCGCCACGCGCCGAGGGCGCGAGGTTCCGTGCGATCTCGACGACGTCGTTGTCGTAGAAGTAGAGCCCGGGAACCGCGTAGTTGCTCTTCGGGTGCGCGGGCTTCTCCTCGAGCGACACGGCCGTCCCGTCCGCGTCGAACTCGACGACGCCGTAGGCCTCCGGCTCGGCGACCCAGTACGCGAAGATCGCCCCGCCCTCGATGTTCCCGAAGCGCTGCAGCTTATTGCCGAGCCCCGGGCCGTAGAGCAGGTTGTCGCCGAGCACGAGAGCGACGCTGTCATCTCCGATGAAGTCCGCGCCGATCGTGAACGCCTGGGCGAGACCGTCCGGTGAGGGCTGCTGCGCGAACGTGAGATTGATCCCGAACTGGGATCCGTCACCGAGCAGCCGCTCGAAGTGCGCAGCGTCGTGCGGCGTCGTGATCACCAGGATGTCGCGGATGCCGGCGAGCATCAACGTCGACAGTGGGTAGTACACCATCGGCTTGTCATAGACGGGGATCAGCTGCTTGGAGACGCCCAGAGTGATCGGATGCAAACGAGTGCCCGATCCTCCCGCGAGAATAATGCCTTTCACCCCAACATCGTGCCACATCCGGGCTGAGAGCACGGGAGCACGGCATGTTGACTTGCGTCACATCAATCACAGTGGCACCATCAGTAGCTTTGCGCCACAATGGGGTTTGTGACCGGCTCCCCCACCCCACGCCTGCGCACGCTCCTCTCCAGCGCCGCAGCCATCGTCTTCGCGACGTCCCTCCTCGTCGCGACCCCCGCCCAGGCGACGGCCTCCCCCGCCGCGCCCACCTCGGCCACCGCCGTCAGCGACGTCGCCGCCGCGACGCAGCCGGTGAAGTCCCTGGTCACCGATAGCTTCCGCGCGGGGAACATCATCTCGGACAGCGTCTTCTACGATGACTCGACGATGTCGGCCGCATCGATCGACTCGTTCTTCCGCTCCAAGGTGTCGTCCTGCCGTTCCGGCTACGTGTGCCTGAAGGACTACCGGCAGAACACCCCGAACCGCGCAGGGGACAAATACTGCAACGGCTACCAGGGCGCGGGCAACGAATCGGCCGCCACCATCATCTACAAGGTCGCCCAGTCCTGCGGCATCAACCCGCAGGTGTTCATCGTGATGCTGCAGAAGGAGCAGGGGCTCGTCACCCACACGTGGCCCAGCGACTGGCGATACACAATGGCGCTCGGCCAGGGGTGCCCCGACACCGCTCCGTGCGACCCCGCCTTCGCCGGATTCTTCTACCAGATCTACGGTGCGGGCCGTCAAATGAAGATCTATACCGAGGGCCGGTACTTCACCTACTACGCCCCGGGCAAGACCTGGAACATCCTCTACAACCCGAATGCGGCGTGCGGGCGCGGACCGGTGTACGTCGAGAACGCGGCCACGTCGGCTCTCTACTACTACACGCCGTATCAGCCGAATGCCGCCGCGCTGCGCGCAGGCTACGGCGAGGGCGACGGATGCTCCGCCTACGGCAACCGGAACTTCCACAACTACTTCACCGACTGGTTCGGCTCGACGCAGATCTCCAAGAGGCCGACGGTCGGCACGATCATGGCCCCCGGGGGCGACAAGATCTACATGCTCATGGCCGGCGTGAAGTACCACGTCGTCTCGGGAGAGGACCTCGCACCGTTCTCGGCGCGGTTCGGCGGGGTCACCGTCGTCTCGACGGCATACCTGAACGGACTGCCGGAGGGGCAGCCGATCACCCGCTACGTGCACGACCCGCGCACGGGGACCCTGTACCTTCTCGAACCCGACGGCACCAAGCACCGCTTCGTCGATCCCGGCCAGGTCGCCCGGTTCGGGTACGCGTTCCCCTCCTATGTGAACCTCAACGGGCCCGTCGCCGATGCCTTCGCCACGGGCGCCGAGGTCGGAAACTACCTCCGCTCGGGATCCGACCCGGAGGTCTATGTCTTCGAGGGCGGAACCAAGCGCTACATCGCCACCGTCGAGGCTTGGCAGACCATGACGGGAGGGGCGCCCACATACGTCGCCTCCATGACGCCCCCCGCCGCGAGCGCCCTCCCCAACGGCCGCATCGCCGCACCGCCTCGCACCATGGTCAGGACGACCGCGGAGAACCGTGTCTATCTGACACTGCCGCAGGATCGCCTGGCGTACATCCCCTCCTTCGGCCTGGCCTCCGAGTTCGGCGCGACGACGTTCACGACCACGCCCAACGGCACACTCGATGCCCAGCAGCGCGTACCCGGCGCGCTCTCCCCCGTCATCCAGTGCGGTCAGACTCGCTACCTCGCCGCCGACGGCTCCCTCCACCGCATCACCGGTGACGACCTCGGCGGGATGACTCCGTTCGTGGTGAACGACGCGGAGTGCAGTGCCTTCCCGATCGCGAGCGGCACGGTCAGCGCTCCTTTCTTCGTGCAGCCGCGAGGTAAGGGAGAGGTCTACACGATCGCCGGTGGCAAGCTCCGCTATGTGAGGACGCCGGCGGATCTGAACTCGCTGAACGGGAACCGCCCACTGAAGGTCCTGACCTGGGCATCCGAGACGACATCGTGGTTCGGCATCGGGGCGGAGTACGTGCCCGACGGCGCGTTCGTGAACTTCCAGGGCCGGCCCGAGGTCTACCGATTCACACAGGGATCCCTCCACCACGTTCGCAGCGCCGCGACCCTCACGGCTCTCGGCGGCGGCAAGACGCCGCCGCTCCGGACGCTCCCGAGCGATCGCTTCGCGAGCTTCACCGTCGGAGCGCCCCTGCTGACCGAGAACCAGGATTTCGTGCAGTTCCAAGGCCGACCGGAGGTCTACCGATACACGAACGGCGCTCTCCGCCATGTTCAGAGCATGGAGACCCTGGTGCGCCTCGGCGGCGGCAGGATTCCGACGATCCTCGGCCTCGATGCGGCTTTCGCGAAGGATTACGTCGTCGGGGCGCCGCTCCCCTGACCCCCGGTCCTCCCGGCGAGCCCTCGCGCATCGGATAGGATCGAGTAACTATGAGCTCTGAGTCGGACCGTGTCCTCATCATCGTTCCGGCATGGAACGAGGGGCGCATCGTCGGCACGACCGTCCAGGCGATCCGCGCGACCGACGAGAGCTACGACGTCATCGTCGTGGACGACGGTTCCCAGGACGACACCGCCGCCGCGGCCCGCGCCGCCGGCGCGACGGTACTCTCGCTCCCGTTCAACGTCGGTGTCGGCGGCGCCATGCGAACCGGCTTCACCTACGCTCAGCGCGAGGGCTATTCGCGCGTGATCCAGGTCGACGCCGACGGTCAGCACAACCCCGCCGACATCGCCCGGGTGCTCGCAGGTCTGGAGACCGCCGACATCTCGATCGGCGCACGCTTCGCCGAGGTCGGCGACTACACGGTGCGCGGACCCCGCCACTGGGCGATGAGGTTTCTCGCCCGCACCGTCTCCCGCGTCGCAAAGGTCCGCCTCACCGACGTGACCAGCGGCTTCCGTGCCGCCAACTCCCGCGCCATCGACCAGTACGTGCGGTATTACCCCGCGGAGTACCTGGGCGACACCATCGACTCCCTCGTCGCCGCCTGCCACGCCGGCCTTCGGGTGACGCAGGTCCCCGTCGCCATGCGACCCCGCGCGCACGGCACTCCGAGTCAGGGACCGATCGGCGCATCGATCTATCTCCTCCGCTCGATCTTCGCGCTGGGGCTGTCGATGCTGCGCCGCGCGGAACCCATCCCCGAGACGGAGGCGACCGCCCGATGATCGTCGTCCTCGGCATCGCCCTGTCGCTGCTCGCCCTCGGGCTGGTCGGCTGGATGCTCCTCACCCGCCGCATTCAGGAGAAATACGCGGTGCTGTGGATCATCATCGCGCTCTGTGTGCTGGTCCTCGGACTCTTCCCACAGTTGCTGCTCTGGGCCACGGCCCTGATCGGCGTGCAGCTGCCCGTGAACCTGCTCTTCGCCCTAGCCATCCTGCTTCTCCTCGGCGTCGCGCTGCATCTGTCCTGGGAGATCTCCCGCGCCGAGGACGAGATCCGCCGACTGGCAGAGGAGGCGGCCATCTCTCGCGCCGTCGTGGACCAGCTGCGCGACCGAGTCGATGCACTGGAGGAGCGCGCGACCGGCGCGAAGGATTCCACCGAAGAATGACGGACCCCAACCATATGACCGACGAACACCCCTCCGCACGGCCCGTCGCCGTGGTCACGGCCTTCCGTGCCCCCGAAGACCTCGTCGGTCGCATCGGCGCTCTGAACGCACAGGTCGACAAGGTGGTCATCGTCGACGACGGCTCGCACAGCCTGGGTCGCCTCGACCTCGAAGACCCGGACGTGGTCGCCATCGAGCTGGACGAGAACATCGGCATCGCCGCCGCTCTCAACGTGGGACTCGACAAGGCCAGAGAGCTCGGCGCCACGCACGTGCTCACGATGGACCAGGACTCGACGCTGCCTTCCGACTACGTCGCCGAGGCGCTGCGCCACCTGGAGCGCCTGCAGGCGCAAGGCCGTCGCGTGGCAGCCGTCGCCCCCGCGCGTTTCGGCGAGTTCCTCGTGTCCACGCGGCCGGGGACCCCGCATCCGCGGGATCCGATCCAGTCCGGCCAAGTCGTCCCCATGTCGGTGTTCGACGAGGTCGGAGGCTTCGACGAGCGTCTTTTCATCGACGGCGTCGATACCGAATTCACCCTCCGAGCGCGCGGTGCAGGCTACGATTTCTGGGTTCTGCCCGGCAGCGACATGGATCACAGCCTCGGCGAGAAGATCCCCGTGATGCTCTTCGGCAAGCACCTGACGCTTTTCGGCAAGAAGCGCAACCACTACTACCACGCGCCGTTCCGCACGTATTACGCCGTGCGCAACGGCCTGGTGCTCTGGCGACTCCACCACCGCGGCAACCTCGGCTGGCTCACCCGCCGCACCCTCGCCCTGTTCTGGGTGACCGCGCTCGGGATCGTCCTCTCCGCCGACCGCGGCGCACAATTCGTCGCAACGGTACACGGCCTGGGTGACGGCGTGCAGATGCGGCTGGGCCGCATCCCCGAGCGCACGCTCCGCGCCCTCGCACGGCGTCGTCGATGAGCTCTGCCGAGAGTTCCTCCCGCCTGAGGCGCGCCCTCATGCCACTCGGGCGGATGGGCGGGTTCTCCGCTTCCATCCTCCTGAGCTCGGTGATCGGGGTCTTCACGATCCCGATCCTCGTCGGCGTTCTCGGTCCCGACCGCTGGGCCACCATCGGCGTGCTGCAGACGACCGGTCAGTTGGCCGCCGTCTTCGTCCTCTTCGGCTGGGGTGCCACCGGACCCAGCGTCGTCGCTAGCATCTCCCCCGCCGAACGCGTGGCCTTCTACCGCGCATCGTTCCGCATCCGCGCCATCCTCTACCTCGCCACGGTGCCCGTCGTGACGGTGCTGCTGACCCTTCTGCTGCGAGGAGATCTCACCCTCGCCGTGCTGGGAGCCCTGGCGTACGTGCTCCCGGCCCTCGGCGCTGGGTGGTACTTCACCGGAATCGCGCGGCCCGGGGCCTTCTTCATGCTCGAAGCCCTGCCGAGCGCCCTCGGCACCGTCGCGGGTGTGTGGATGGCGACCGTGACCCGCCAGGCCTGGGTCGTCCCAGCCTGGCAGCTGGCCGGGACCGCCGTCGCGGTGGCACTGTCGTACCACTACATCGTCCGCCGAAGCCGCATGCCGGCTATCGATGTTCCCCGCGTCCGCTTCTGGGCAACGTTGGGAGAACAGCGGCACGCGGTGACGACGGCGGTCACCAGCGCCGTCTACGTGGCCATGCCTATCCTGCTCGTCACCACGTTCTTCTCCAAGGACGAGCTGGCCGTCTACATCATCGCCGACCGGCTCTTCCGGTATGCGGCGCTGGCGTTCCTCCCGATCCAGCAGTTCTTCCAGGGGTGGGTTCCCGCCGACCCGGAGCAGGTCGACCGCCGCGCGCGGATCGCCTTCCTCGCCGGCATCGTGATCGGTGCCGTCGGCGGCGCCTGTGTCGCCGTGCTCTCCCCCATCGTCTCCCCCTTCTTCAAGATCCACGTACCGTTGGAGTTGTCCGTGCCTCTGGGCCTGGCCTTCTGCGGCGTCGCCCTTTCTGGCGTGGTGGGGTACGCCTGCCTCGTCGTACTGGGGCGCACCGACTTCCTCGCCAAGTCCACGGTCATCGGCGCCGTCATCGGCGTCCCCGCCGCTGTCGTCGCCGCACTGCTGCACTCGCTCCCCGCCGTCGCCGGCACCGTCGCGGCGACGGAGCTCACCGTTGCCGCGGTGCAGATCGTGGTGATGCTTCGCACGCTTCGTCAGCGACGGATGCGCGCCGACGAAGCCGCAGAGTGAACGACGCTAGGCCTTGACCCGACGTCGGAAAGCTTCGATGATCGCGCGACCGGTCATCAACCGGGCTCGGAGGATCGCGCCGAGGCCTCGCCCGGTCTTCGAGGAGTTGGCCCCATGGATGCGCCGGGAGATCGTGTCCTCCTCGAGATGGCGGACCGAACGGTCGGCGTTCGCGACGTAGCCCAGCCACTGGTCGTGGGTCTCGGTGAGGTACGTCGGGAAAGGCAGGATCCGGTCGCGCAGCTCGGCCCGGAACGCCATGCAACACCCGTAGTAGGGCCGAGTGCCGACCCAGATCCAGAAGATGTTGCGCATCCATCGAGAGCTGTCCGCCGCTTTCAGCCGCCGGGCCTGCACCGATGTGAGAGCACCACCGAAGGATGCGAAGTTCGAGACCACCAGTTCGACGCTCTCCAGTGCCTCGACCATCCGGTCAACGCGTCCGGGAAGCCAGACATCGTCCTGATCGGAGAGGAAGACGACACCACCTTCTGCGAGGCCGATCGCACGCTCGAAGGTGCGCATGTATCCATTGTTCTGCTCGGCGCGGATCAACCGGATCCGAGGGTCGCCGACGGCCTGCACGAGCGCTGCCGTCTCGTCATGAGAACAGTCGTCGATGACGATCAGCTCGTCTCCGTCGCCGAGCTGGGCGAGGATCGAAGTTATCTGCTCGACGATGAACGCAGCGCCGTTGTATGCGGCCATGCAGACGCTCACCATCGGACGGTCACTGCTGTGGCGCATGGTTCCTGTCCAACAAGGTCACGGAGGAAGTACGACTAGACTAGCTGTTCGCGTGCCTACGCGTCGAAGCGCGCCTGCGCGCCCAAGGAGGAGACCTAATGACCGCTGCCATCGACGTCATGCTCCCGTACTACGGCGACGTCACGCTGATGAAACTCGCGGTCCGAAGCGTGCTCGATCAGTCCTACACGGACGTCCGTCTGGTGGTCATCGACGACGGCTACCCCGACCCAGAGCCCGCTCGATGGTTCGGCGAGATGCGCGACCCTCGCGTCACCTACCTGCGCAACGAGAGCAACCTCGGCGCAAACGGCAACTATCGCAAGGCAGTCGAGCTCGTCGAGGCCGACTGGTTCGTGATGATGGGCGCCGACGACGTGATGCGTCCGGGCTACCTCGCCGCGGTCACCGACGCCGCACAGCGCTACGACGTGGACCTCATCCAGCCCGGAGTCGAGGTCATCGACGAGAACGGCTCGCGCGTGCTGCCCCTCGTGGACCGCGTGAAGAAGATGATCACTCCCAAGGTCGACGGAAGCGGCGAGGCGATCGGCGGAGAGGATCTGGCCGCCAGCCTGATGCGCGGCGACTGGGCCTACTTCCCCTCCATCGCCTGGCGCACCGAAGTGGTCCGTCGCATCGGCTTCCGCAAGGGGCTCGACGTCGTCCAGGACCTGGCTCTGATCCTCGACATCGTGAAGCAGGGCGGCAAGATGGCGCTGCTCACAGACGTCGTCTTCGACTACCGTCGGCACTCCCAGTCCGACTCGTCGGTGCGCGCCCTCGACGGCCGCCGCTTCGACGAGGAGCGTTCGTTCTTCCTCGCGGAGGCGGAGAGCTTCGACGCGTTGGGCTGGCCGCGCGCTGCGCGCTTCGCCCGCCGCCACCTGACCTCCCGACTCAACGCCGCCTCACTCCTGCTCAAAGCCGCCCGGACCCCAGGGGGCTCGGTCAAGGCGCTTATGAGGCACATCTGGCGCTGAGTGCAGGGCGGGGCTGGTCCCGCCGGCGCCACCCTCTCGATCCTGCGTAGTTCGCAGCCGCGAAGCGCGACACTCAGCCGCAGAGCACGATCTCGTAGAGCACCGCGTCGCCCACCGCGTCGATCTCCTCGACCGCGGCCGATGACTCCAGCCGGTCGAGGCCCTTGTACGCGTGCACGCCGTCGTTGATCTCCTGCTCGCCGAAGTCGAGGACGTACTTCGCCCCGAGCCGGTCGAGGGCGCCGCAGATCGCGCCGCTTGCCCGGGCAGTGTCCAACCGCTCGAGTAGCAGAGACATGTCCTCGGTGACGTCCATGAGCGTGTGAGGCATGACCACCCTCCGGTCGGCGAGCGCATAGGCGAGCGCCGTCCCCGTCCACGGGCTCCCGAGGATCACGGCACCCTCCGGCACGTGCTCGTCGAGACGCTCCAGGAGCGCGAGCTCGTCCGCCGTCACCAGGCGCGAGTCGTCGGTCACCGCGAAGGCTCCGTGCGCGCTTGCGACCGCCTGCCGCATGGTGGCCGCCTGCGGCACGAGCACGAGGACGAGAACCGCGAGCGTCGCGACGATGCCGCGGGCGTGACGACCGGACAAGTGCGCCGTCCGCGCGCACAACGCCGACCACAGGCGCTCACCGCCGATCGCCGCGAGCGGCACCCAGGCGATGGGGAGCAGCGCGGCCAGACGCGGAGCATTGTTGTACCAGACCCCGGTCAAAATGTCGCGCGGGGTCCAGTAGGGCAGAGCGGAGACGACGATGTACAGCACCGCCGTGGCGATGAGGAAGGCCACCGCGATCTCATCGTTCGCGGAGCGACGACGCACGGCGACGACGACGCCGACGCCGACGAGCACCGCGACCACGAGATTGATGGGCGCTGCCCATACCGAGACGGTCAGCACCTCGCCGATGGCCTGCCCGACGGTCTCGGTCGTCCCCCATGTCCGTGCGTCCGCCGAGGGCCGCAGCACGTACCAGGATCCCGCGACGACGACTCCGAGCACCAGGATCCACGCCGTGGCGAGGACCTTGGAGCGGCGAGGAGCGCCCGAGCGCAACAGGTGCAGCCAACGGATCACGAGCACGAGTGCGACGAACAGCAGCAGGGCGACCAAGCCACCGGGGTGGGCGACGGCGACCGCGGGCACGGCCCCCAGCGCGGCGATCAGATACGCCCATCGCTGCATCCAGCCGGTCTTCCCCGAGGCCTCGATGATGAAGGCAAGAGGCACCCCGATCATGCTCAGGGCCATCATGTAGGGGAAGAGCACCCCGTACTCGACGAGCAGCAGAGGGAAGGCGGGCAAGGCAACGCTGACCGCAGCAGCCGTCAGCAGCACCGGGGTCGACGCACCGAACAGCGACCTCGTGACCAGCAGGATCGATACCGGCCACGCGAATGCGGCGAAGAAGATCATCACGGCGTTCGATGCCACCGGGATGCTCACACCGGTCAACTGCACCGCGAGGGTCGCGACCGCGTGCCAACCGGTGGGATAGAACGGAAGATTGCCGCTGGGAGCAGTCGTCATCGCCCCGACCGTCAACGGCGAGACGGAGCCGGTGTCGAGCGCATACCGGATCGCGTTGAGGTGGAAGATGTTGTCGAAGGTCTGCGAGAAGTTGTCGGGCGCGCCGATGACGAACATCAGCTGCACGAGGGCGATCAGCACCGCGCCGAAGAGTGCCAGCACGGCCGCTCGCGGCATCGCCGGCAGAATCGGACGCGCCGCGCGGGAGCGCAGCAGGGTGACCCGCAGCGCCGCGAGGAGGACGAGGATCGCGAGCGCGACCATTCCGACCGGCAACACCCCCCACGGTATGCCGAGCATCGGCGCCGCGAGCGAGGCGAGCACGATGATCGTGGTGCCGGCGGGGATGGCCAGTGCCACGGCCGCGAGTCCACGGAAACCGAGGACGAACGACGCCAGGAGGCCCGGGATCAGGACGACGCCGACGACGGCGAGCACGCCGATCCCGAGATCAATCCATGCCATGCGCGCCGTGCCTCTCTCCCCGACGTCCGGAACTCGACCGCCGGCGTCGATCTTAGCGAGAATGACCTGGGCGGAAGCCGACACTCCGCAACCGCGGAGCGTGAGATGGAGACCCCCACCGACAACCTATGATTGGTGAGGCGTTCGCCCGAATCAGAACGCTCAACGGAGGTGATGAGAACGCCGTGTCCGAGATTTCTGTGCCGACGGACCAGAAGCTGACGCAGCCGGGAGCGAACAACGGGCTCTTCGACGTATTCCGTCGCAAGTATCTGCTCAGCCTGATCATCCGCAAAGAAGTGGGTATCCGGTACCGAGGATCCGTCCTCGGATGGCTCTGGTCGTACGTCAAGCCGCTGATCCAGTTCCTGGTCTTCTTCTTCGCTCTCGGGGTCTTCCTCAACCTCAACGACAGCATCGAGTACTACCCGCTGTATCTGCTGTCCGGCATCACCGCCGTCACCTTCTTCAACGAGTCGTTCTCGAACGCCACCCGTTCGCTGGTCGACAACGCCGCGCTCATCAAGAAGATCTACTTCCCGCGTCAGATGTTCCCGATCGCGAGCACCATGGTCGCCGCGATCAACACGGTGCCGCAGATCATCGTCGTCATCGTCATCGCGCTGTTCTACGGGTGGACGCCGACCGTCCTGGGCATCGGAGCCCTCCTGCTCGGGCTCGTGATCATCGCGCTGCTCGCCACCGGACTGGGTCTGCTCTTCGGCGCCATCAACGTCACCTTCCGCGACGCGCAGAGCTTCGTGGAGATCATCGTCATGGTGTCGGTCTGGGCCTCCCCCGTGATGTACCAGTGGCAGATGGTGGCGAGCAAGGTCCCGGACTGGCTCTTCCAGCTCTACGCCCTGAACCCCATCACCGGTGCGGTCGAACTGTTCCACTACGGCATCTGGCACGCGCTCGATCCTGCGAACGCCGAGCCGCTGCCCTCCCTGTGGCTGCACGCGCTCATCGCGCTCGCTGTCTCCATCGTTTTCGTGATCATCGGCGAGATCATCTTCCGCCGTCTGGAGGGTCGTTTTGCCCAGGACCTCTGATGTGCCCCGGATCCTCGTCGAGGACGTGCACAAGCACTTCAAGCTCCGTCACACGCACTCCATCAAGGAGACCTTCGTCGCGGCGATGCGACGCAAGCCTCTGACCTCGGAGTTCCAGGCCCTCGACGGCGTCTCCTTCTCCATCGGCGAGGGCGAGGCCGTCGCGCTCATGGGCTTCAACGGCTCGGGCAAGTCGACCATGCTCAAGCTCATCTCGGGGGTCCTCCGCCCTGACGAGGGCAGCGTGCGCACTCGCGGTCGCGTCGCCGGTCTCATCGAGGTCGGTGCCGGCTTCCATCCGGACCTCTCCGGGCGCGAGAACGTGTATCTCAACGCGGCGATCCTCGGCATGTCGAAGAAGGAGACCCAGGACCAGTTCGACGCCATCGTCGAGTTCAGCGAGATCGAGAAGTTCATCGACACCGAGGTCAAGCACTACTCCTCGGGCATGTTCCTCCGTCTCGCGTTCTCCGTCGCGATCCACACGCGCGTCGACATCCTCCTGATCGACGAGATCCTCTCCGTCGGCGATGAGCCGTTCCAGCGCAAGTGCATCCAGCGCGTGCGCGAGCTGCACTCCCAGGGGAAGACCCTCGTCGTGGTGAGCCACGACCTGAACATGGTCTCCGACCTCTGCGAGCGGGGCATCGTCATCCAGGGCGGGAAGGTGCGCTTCGACGGCGACAGCAAGAGCGCCGTGGAGATGATGCGCTCCTAGGTCGGGAGCCCATCCGGATCGGAGCGGTCTCGGATCAGAGATCGGCGTGCAGGCTCCAGACGCGCTCGGCGGAACTGTCCCAGGAGAAAGCCCTGGCTCGGTCCGAGGCGAGGACCCGCAGCCGGTCTCCCGCGCTGGTGGCGGCATCGGCGACCGCGTCGGCGATGCCGTCCTCCGTCACCAGCCTTCCGCCGTCCGCGAGGACGTCGTGGTGCGCGCTGCTGTCGACGGCGACCACCGGCACCCCGACCGTCATCGCTTCGACCGCCCTCCAGGGCCATCCGGCCACGGCATCCGTCGCGACGAAGACGGATGCCCCCGCCAGGACGGCTCCGCGATCTTCGGCGGACAGGATGCCACGCACGTGTGCTCGGCGCTCGGGCAGTCCCGCGGCCGAAGCGGCCTCCGCGAGGCGAGGTTCCGTCCCCTCCCGCGCGTCGAGCACCACGGCATCCATGCCGGCGGCGACCGCGGCGCGGAACCCCTCCTGGAGCGACGTCGACGATCCGCTGAGCACCACGTAGTCCGCGGGCAGGGACAGGGCGTCGCGGCGCGCAGCCGCATCGGCCGGCACGGCGAATCCCCGCGGCGGAGCCCCGGCGATCACCCTGATGCGATCGCCGAGCTTGGCGAGTTCGGACAGTCGCGCCGCGACCGCATGCGAGGGCACGACCACGGCATCGGCATGCCGCACCGCACGACGCAGCATGCCCCGCTGCCAGGCGGCGACGCCCTTCGGCAGCTGATCGGGGGCTTCCCACGCCCGCAGATCCCACACCGTCACGGTGGTCTGGTCGTTGTCGTGCACGCGGTCATGCCGCACGAGTGGCGCCATCAATGTGGGCGAGTGGATGAGTCCCCCACCGACACCGGGTGCGATCCCCAGCTGCCAGGATCCCGCGAGCTCGCGGCGTCCGAGTCCGAGCTTGCGCACGTCTCCCACTCCGGCCACCGGCACCTCCGCGCCCGCCGGGACGATCGCGTCCACGGTGCAGCCGGAGGGAGCCGTGGCGACGAGTCCTGCGAGGAGCCCCAGCGAGGCATCCGCCTGATCGGCGTCGACGACATGCACCAGCTGATCCAGGACAACACGCAGCCGAGCACTCATGGGTTCAGGCTAACGTCGCGGTGCCATCGCCCCGGGGAGCACGCGGCCCGTGCCGCGCGAATGTCAGCGTTCGCACAGTTTCCGGGCATCGCCCCAGCGGTTCATGCTTGAATGCTCGAATGAGCGATGGTCGACTTCCCGTCCGGCGCCGATGGATCGGGTGGACCGTCGGCATTCTGGTGTCCCTGCTGCTCATCGCTGTCGGATGGGTCACGATCCGGGGCATCGGCGCGGTGAACGATCTCCAGCAGGTCGCGAAGGGCGCGAGTCAGCTGAAAGGGGCGATCGCGGCCGGCGACATCGACGGTGCGAAGCCGATCGCCGCGAGCATCGCCCGCAACGCGGCATCCGCGCACGATCTCACGTCCGACCCCGTGTGGCAGGCGTTCAGCGCTGTCCCGTGGCTGGGACCGAACTTCCATGCGGTGGGTGAGATCGCCGAGATCGCCGACGACGTCTCGGCCGAAGCACTCACCCCGCTCCTCGAGGTCGCCGGGGACTTCGATCCGGCAAGTCTCGGCTTCAGCGGGGGAACCATCGATCTCGCGCCGTTCGCCGCGATCGCCGAACCGCTCGGCACCGCTGACACCGCTCTCGCCGATGCGCAGCTGCGGGTGAAGCGCATCGATGCCGGCGCCACCCTGCCTCCGCTCGCCGAGGCCATCGGCGAGATGAACTCAGCGGTCACCGAGGCGGCGACCGTCGTCGGCTCCCTCCATGGCGCCGCCGTGCTGCTCCCGACGATGCTCGGCGGCGAGGGTCCGCGGAACTACGTGCTCGCGATGCAGAACAACGCCGAGTTGCGCTCATCCGGGGGCATCATCGGATCGATCGCTCTGCTGCATGCCGAGAACGGCACGATCACCCTGCAGTCCCAGGCATCGACGACGCAGTTCCCGCCCCTCGACACGGCCCTGCCGCTGAGCGAATCCACACTCGCGCTGTTCGAGGACCGTCCTGGCCGCTATCTGCAGAACATCACCAGCATCCCGGACTTCACCGAGGCCGGCGCGACCATCGCCGCCCGCTGGCAGGGACGCTTCGGCGACACCGTCGACGGGGTGATCGCCGTGGATGCTGTCGTGGCCAGGCACCTCATGGCCGCCACGGGCGACATCGCGTTCGGGCCCTTCACCGCGACGTCCGAGAACGTGACAGACATCCTTCTCTCGCAGATCTACGCCGCGGTTCCCGATCCTGCCGTGCAGGACGAGATCTTCGCCCAGGCCGCAGGCGCGCTGTTCGGAGCCGCGCTCTCCGGTGCGGACCCTCAGGCTCTGATCGGCGCTCTGGCCGATGCCGCCGGCGAGGGACGGATCCGCGTCTGGAGCGCGCACCCGGACGAGGAGGCGCTGCTGGCCTCTTCCGCGCTCGGCGGCGCGATTCCGAAGGACAGCCCTGACGCCACTTTCGTGGGGGTGCTGATGAACGACAGCACCGGCGGCAAGATGGACTACTACACGAGGGCGTCGATCACGACGTCCGTCGGGTCGTGCCAGGGAACCCCGACCACGCAGGTGCGCGTGACGTGGACGAACACCGCGCCCGCCGACGCCGCGACGTCCCTGCCCGCCTATGTCACCGGCAACGGCGCGTACGGGGTGCCTCCCGGCACGGTGCGCACCCTGATCGCGATCTACGGCCCGGGGGGCGCGACGCCCTCCCACATCGACAGGGACGGCGCCGAGGAGGGCGTGCAGACGGCCATGCTCGATGATCGCTCCGTCGTGCAGCACGAGGTGTCCCTCGCTCCAGGAGAGTCGACCACCATCACGATCGAGTTCCAGGGAAGCGGCGCAGGAGAGCGCCTGACCGAAGTGCTGCACACCCCGATGATCGACACCCCGGATACGACACGGGAACCTCTTCGCTGCGCATCGTGACTTTCCCCTGCCGATAAGGTACTGTCGACTCACTGGGGAATATCTGGTGTCTGCAATTCTGCCGTGGGGGCAGGAAGACATCACGCAGTCGGACGCAGGGGTGTGTCCGAAGGCGATTCCGCGTGAAATTCTGGGGAGAAATCATGCTGAAGAAACTGGCTGCCATCAGCCTCACCGCTGGCGCGCTCGTACTCGTCGCGCCCGCCGTCGCAACGGCGGCGCCGACCGTTCCGGCCGCGTCCTCCGATTCCTACCCGTCGCCTCCGGGCGCCAAGGTCGGCGACCCGATCATCGACATCTGCGAAGTCTCGACCATCGTCTTCGGGCCGGGCTACTTCCTTCCGTCCGAGAACGTCAACGTCTCGGTGTCCGGCCTCAACGCCGGGAAGGCAGCCGTCTCGGGGAACACCGCCGCCGGCGACGGCAGCCTGACGCTGACGTTCCGCCCGCCGTCCGACGGTGAGGGCTCCTACGCCGTCGCCTTCAACGGCTCGCGCTCATACACCGCGACGATCACGGTGTCACACGGCCACGACGCGGCCGCGAGCTGCGACCACGATCCTGGGGTCGCAGCAGCCGGTACTGAGTTGCCACTCACAGGTGGTGGCTTCGAGCTGGCGCTCACCGGCGGAAGCGTCTCGCCCTGGATCCTCGGCGGCGGAGCCGCGGCGCTCGTCGCCGGCGGTGCCCTCGTCGCGGTCGGAGCATCCCGCCGCAAGCGCGCCTAGGTCCGGCTGCCGCCTCGTGCGGTGGTCGACTGGACGACGGTGATCCCTCCCCCTCCGATCACCGTCGTCTGGTGCATCCGGTGAACACACCGGAAGCCCACGGCTGTCCCGTCCCTCGGGGAGACAGCCGTGGGCTTTGGCGTGTCCGCGTGGTGTGCACTCACGCGGTCCCGGAAGCCGGGCAGCGCTCACGGTGCGGGCGTCGGCGTCTCCGTCGGCGGATGCAGTGACTGCTGGATCATGTCGCGGATGTGGGCGTAGTCCGGCTGGTGCTCATCCACACCGGAATCCGGCGTGAGCTCGATCGTCGTCACCTGCTGCTCCTTCGCCTTGAGCATCAGGTCGAAGAACTCGGGCAGCTTGTCCGAGGGCAGATCGGTGCTGATCAGAGCCGTTCCGGCCGCCAGAACCTCGTTGAACCGGGTGAGCACCGTCTGCGGGTCGAACTGTCCGAGGATCGCCTCCTGCAGCTCACGCTGACGCTTCATGCGATCCCAGTCACTGGTGGTGTAGCGCGAGCGGGCATACCACTGGGCGGTATCGCCGTCCATGCGCTGCTGGCCGGGCTCGATCCAGCCGATCGCCCACTCGTTCACGTCGCTGCCGGTCCAGCCCTCCGGCGGTCCGCCCTTCGGCAGCCGCTCGGTCACGTTGATGTCCACACCGCCCAGAGCGTCCACGAGCTCTGCGAAACCATGCATGTCGACGAAGACGTAGTACGGGATCTCGATACCGAGAACGCCCTCCGCGGCATCCTTCGTCGCCTCGATGCCGGGATCGGAACCCTGGGCGACCGCGTCGGGATAGAGCGCAGCGCCGCCGTCCTCCCGGCAGACCTCAGCGGCGTTGCGCACGTGGTTCATCCAGCCGTTCCACCCGCAGCTCGACGAGCTGTGCCCCTCGAATCCGTTCGGATAGAGCTCCTGCATCGGACTGCCGTCGCTGAACGGTGCGTTCGGGAGCTCGCGCGGGATGCCGGTGATCGTCACGGCTCCGGTGTCGGCGTTGACCGAGACCACCGAGATGCTGTCGAACCGCATGGAGTCGCGTCCGTCGCCGCTGTCCGCGCCGAGGAGGAGGATGTTGTAGTAGCCGTCGCTCGGCTCCACGCTGGGTCCGCTCTGCCCGAAGATCGCACCGACCGTGTTGCGCACCGACCCCACGGAGGTCGCCGCGTATCCGGTGCCGCTGCCCACGAGCCCCAGCAGCACCAGTGCCACGACCGGAATGGCGAGCCGAGATGCTCCTGGCACCTTCACCAGCCGCACCAGACGCAGCGTGTCGAAGGTCAGCACGATCCACAGCACGATGTACCCGATGAGGAGCACTTGGACGAGGGTAAGGACCGCTGCCGAGAAGAAGCCACCGGTGACCGTGAACCACAGCAGGACCGGGCGCGCGAACAGCGCGAGACCCAGGGTCACGATCACGAGGAACCAGGCGAGCAGCGTCGCACCGAGACCGAAGCGGCCGAGACGCCGACTGCCCGCGAGCGCCTGAGCCGATCCGGGGAGGAGGACGTTCATCCCGATGAGCCACCAGCCGCGCTTGGCCATCATCCCCGGGTCGGCGACGTCCGGATGCCGCAGGGGCCGGGTCTCGATGAGCGGGCGCCGTGTTGCGCGCGGAGGCGCAAGGGTCACAGCGAACCCTTCAGCCGTTCGTTCTTCTCCTCGACCTGCGCCTCGAGATCCCGCGCGTACTCCTCGACCCGATCGGCGAGGTCGGCGTCGGCGATACCGAGGATGCGTGCGGCCAGAAGCCCGGCGTTGCGGGCACCGCCGATCGACACGGTCGCGACCGGGATGCCGGCGGGCATCTGCACGATCGAGAGGAGCGAGTCCATCCCGTCGAGATAGGCGAGCGGGACCGGGACACCGACCACGGGAAGAGGGGTCATCGAAGCGAGCATGCCGGGAAGATGGGCTGCTCCCCCGGCGCCGGCGATGATCACGCGGATGCCGCGCGACCGCGCTTCGCGCGCGTAGGACATGAGCTTGTCCGGCGTCCGGTGCGCCGAGACCACCTCGACCTCATGCGGAATGCCGAAGTCCGTGAGCGCCTGAGAGGCGTCGCTCATCACACGCCAGTCGGAGTCGGATCCCATGACGACGCCGACCAGAGGATCGGCGGAGGAGTGCAGTGGCTCGGTCACCAGATCAGGCTACGGTCTGCCGCTGGGAGAAACCCCGAACGGCACGCCCCTTTTGTGGCGCATCTGTGTCCCCGCGCGGGCACCGGCGGGCCCGGAGGCTCACTGGAAGTGTGCGGCAGCAGCTCGCGCGACGTACACCGCTTCGTCGAGATCATCGTCGGCTACATTCACATGGCCGACCTTGCGCCCGGGCCTCGGGGACTTCCCGTAGGTGTGGATCTTCGCCTGCGGGTGCTCCGTCATCGCCGCGCCGAAACGCTCGTCGAGCGTGCCCTCGGCCGGCCCCCCGAGGATGTTCACCATCACGGACCAGGCGGCTCGAGGAGCCGTGCTGCCGAGCGGAAGATCGGCGACGGCCCGCAGGTGCTGCTCGAACTGGCCGGTGACGGCGCCGTCCTGACTCCAGTGTCCACTGTTGTGCGGACGCATCGCCAGCTCGTTCACGAGGATGCGCTCATCGTCGGTCTCGAACAGCTCGACGGCGAGCATCCCGGTGACCCCGAGCCCTTCGGCGATCGTGCGTCCGATCTGCTCCGCGACCTCCACGAGCCGTTCGGCGGCAGCAGGTGCAGGAGCGATGACCTCGGCGCATACGCCGTCGCGCTGGACAGTCTCCACGACCGGATACGCGACGATCTGCCCGCTCGGACGACGTGCGACCTGCTGCGCGAGCTCACGGACGAACGGCACGAGCTCTTCGACCAGCAGGGCGTCCCCGTCGGCGAGCGCATCGAACCAGTCCTGCGCCTCCTCCGCCGCGCGGACGACGCGCACACCCTTGCCGTCGTAGCCTCCGCGCGGCGTCTTCACGACCGCGGCACCGGCATGAGCGTCGAGGAACTCCTGCAGCTCGGCGGTCGTTCGCACGGAAGCCCAGTCCGGCTGCGGCACGCCGAGCGCGGCCAGGCGAGCCCGCATCACGAGCTTGTCCTGCGCGAACTGGAGCGCATCCGGGCCGGGGTGCACGACGACTCCATCGTCCACGAGAGCACGAAGCACGTCCTGCGGCACATGCTCATGGTCGAAGGTCACGACATCGACGTCCGCCGCGAAGGCGCGCACCGTCTCGAGATCGCGATAGTCGCCGACCGCCGTGGCTGCCAGCGCGGCGGACATGCCCTCGCCTTCCGCGAGCACACGCAGTTCGAGTCCGAGCTCGACCGCCGGAGCGATCATCATCCGGGCCAGCTGTCCTCCACCGATCACGCCCACACGCAGCGCCATATGCTGCCTCCATTCGTCTGTCCCCATTCTCCCGCACCGGCCAGGGCGCGCACGACACGTTCCGGACCTCGGGTGTGCGCGACGTGCCGGTGGATGGCTCGGCGAGCTCCGCCGAGGGTCAGTCGCCGCTCGCCTGGGCGTCGCGGTGGGCGAGAATCTGCCCGACCTCGATCTGATCCGCCAGCGTCTCGTGCACGAGGGTCACGTTGGGAACGTTCGGCAGCCGCAGCGGAGCGTCGACGCCGTTCGAGAGAGTGATGTTCCCGGCCCCCCACATCCGCTGCAACGGCCCGCGACGAACCGCGATCGTGTATCCCCGAGCATGAGACATCTCACGGCGCTGACGTGCCCCGATGCCGTGACGGGCGATGACGCGCCTCGTCGTCACGGTCGTGGACCGGGAGTACCAGATGACGAAAGGCACGACGACGGCGAGGATGACCACCACCCCCGCGGCGGTGAGGAGCATCCAGTTCTCGAAGCCCGCCGGAAGGTTCCCGTAGAAATATGCGGTGGCGCCGAAGGTCGCGATGAGCACCAGAGCCGACCAGAACAGTCGGCGCGCGTGACCTCGGAAGCGCGCGATCAGCAGCTCCTCCGTCGGCATGCCGGGCGGCGGCATCAGAGGCCGGCCACCGAGCGTCACAGGCTGGGTCACCCCACCATTGTGCCTGTGATCTGCGACATTCCCGTCTGTGCGGCGGCGTGTCAGGTTCCGGCAGGACGCACATGCACGACGTCACCCGCCGAGACGGCGTGCTCCACGCCCTCCGCGACGACGAGAAGGCGACCGTCGGCATCGATCGCCGTCGCGCTGCCCTCCAGGACGAGATCGCCGGGCATCGACACCCGTACGGTCTGCCCGAGCGTCGCACACGACGCCGTCACCGCGTGGTGAAGACCGCTCGCGACGGCGTCCCCCGCGGCGATGAGAGCCGACAGATGCCCGTCGAGCGCCTCGAGATAGCTCGCCAACAGCAGATCCTCATCGACCTCGCCGCCGAGCACGGCGAACGACGTCGCCGTCGGCACGGGGAGCTGATCGCTCGCCATGGCGGTGTTCACTCCTGCGCCGACCACCACGGCGCCCGAGGTCGCCTCGGCGAGGATGCCGCAGATCTTGCCCCCGTCGACCAGCACGTCGTTGGGCCATTTCACCGCGACGTCGTGGCCCGGAAGCTGGGCGGCCACCGCCTCGGACATCGCGACCCCGGCCGCGAGCGGGATCCAGCATCGAGCCGCCGCATCGTCCGGGAGTGCGCGCAGCAGCACCGAGATGGCGAGGGCCGTCCCCTCCGGCGCCACCCAGGTGCGGTCGAGCCGCCCGCGGCCCGCGGTCTGGTCGCGCGTGACGAGGGTCGAGAGGTGCGGCCACTCCTCGACGGCCTCCGCCTTCACCCGCAGATCGGCATTCGTCGACCCGGTGCGGGTGAGCAGCTCCAGGCGGGGTGCGACCGACTGCGCGCGGGGAAAGTCCATGCTCAGGCGTCCTCGTCGTCGACTTCTTCGTCGTCGTCGTCCTCGTCTTCGCGGATCGTCCCGACCTCGTGGGCCTGCCACCGCTCCCACTCCTGCATGAGCCCGTCGACCGCCGCATGGAACTTCTCGGTGGCCACCCCCTGAGTGGTGTCGCCGAAGTAGTGCTGCACCCACATGCGAAGGCGGGCGATCGCGGCCTCGTCGGCTCGCACCCGCTCGACCTGGGCGACGATGTCGCTCGCCGCATCCGCGGTGAGCCACTCGCAATCGGACAGATACCCCTGGGTGTCGATCGACGCCTGTTCGTCCGATGGCCGGGTGATCATCAACGGCTTGCCCGCCGCGAGCCGGTCGTAGACCATCGCCGAGATGTCGACCACGGCCACGTCCGCCGCGGTGAGCTGCCACCCGAGCTCGGGGCCCGAGTCGTAGACGTGATGAGCAGTCGGGTCCGCGGCGTTCGCCGCGTTGATCGCCGCGATGATCCGACGATGGGCGGCGCCGTACGCCTCGTCGACCACACCGCTGCGGGGATGAGGACGGTAGATCACCCGGTGCGCGCCCGTGGCGAGCAGACGCCCCACGAGCGCCTCGCCGTGGGTGGCGATGGATCCGTAATGCGCACTGGGGCGGTCGCCCTCCCAGGTGGGGGCGTAGAGCACCACGGTGCGCTCATCCGGTGTGTACGGCAGCGACCCCGAGTAGTGGTCGGCCTGCGGCCGGCCGATCTCGATCGTGCGACGATCCACGTCGTAGTCCCAGAGCGTGCGCGAGAGTCGATCCCGCGCAGCCTGACCGGCGACGAAGGCGTAGTCGTAGGCCTTGTACTGGTTGGTGGTCATGTACATCTTGTCGGACTCACCGTGGTTGATGAACACGTGCCAGCGCCGACCGTAGCGGAACATCTGGAAGTTCCGGGTGTTCTGGTTCACGTACAGCACGACGCGGATGTCCTGCGTCGCGATGAACCGTTCGAGGTCGCGGACCTTCGGCACGAATGCCACCGGCGGAGCGTCCTCTTCGAGCAGCTTCTCGGTGCCGGTCGCCTGTCGGGAGAGCACCACGACGGGCCAGCGCTTCGCGAGTTCGGCGAGCGGGCGATACCACTGACGCATCTGGTACATGTTCACCGCGCCATCGGCGAAGTACACCGCCACCTGGAAGTGGCCCGCAGGATACGGCTCGCGCTCGGCGAGCCGTCGGCGCACCCGCTGCACGGAGGTGCGGGATGCGAGCGCCCGCTTCAGCAGACGGTACGCCTTCTTCGCGTCAGACAGAGCACCCATCCCTCCAGAGTAGTTCTTCCACGCCCCGGCCTCGGGCCTGCGAGCCAACGGCACACGCCGCGACCGGCCCGCCCGAGCCCCTCAGCGAACGCGCGATCACGCCGTGCCATGATCATCATGTGCCTGCATCCGAATCCACCGCTCCCCTGCCCGGGGTGTCCTTCGTGATGCCGGTGCTCAACGAACGCGCCTATCTCGAGCATGCGATCGAGTCCGTGCTCGCCCAGGACGTCGATGTGCCGACCGAGCTCGTCCTCGCGCTGGGACCGTCGACCGACGGCACGACAGAACTCGCGCGACGGCTCGCCGCGGCGGATGACAGGATCCGCCTGGTCGACAACCCGGCTGCGCACATCCCGGTCGGATTGAATGCCGCGATCCGCGCCAGCCGCTATGCGACGATCGTCCGCGTCGACGCCCACTCCGAGCTCTCCCCCGGATACGCCGCCCGTGCCCTGCAGACGCTGGAACGCACCGCGTCGGCCAACGTCGGAGGCGTCATGCACGCCGAGGGTCGCGCCCCGTTCCAGAAAGCTGTCGCCCGCCTCTACAACTCCCCCGTGGGCCTCGGCGGCGGCGCGTATCACGGAGGCACCCACGAAGGGGAAGCCGAATCCGCCTACCTCGGCGTGATGCGCCGCGAGGTGCTCGACGAGATCGGCCTGTTCGACGAATCGATCCGGCGCGGAGAGGACTGGGAGCTCAACCTCCGCATCCGTCAGGCCGGTCACAGGGTCTGGTTCGATCCCGACCTGTCCGTCACGTACTGGCCTCGGGAGAGCTGGCTGCGCCTGGCACGCCAGTTCCGTGCGACCGGTGCCTGGCGCGGTGAGCTCGTGCGCCGCTTCGGGCGCCGCAACGGCATCCGCTACTTCGCTCCGCCTCTGCTCGTTCTCCTGGTCGCGCTCGCCCTCGTGGTCGGCATCCTGCAGCTGACGGGCGTGCTCACCGGCATGGTCTCCGTCATCGCCTCGGTCGTCGTGTACCTGCCGCTCGCACTGTACGTGCTGCTCGTCCTCGGAGTCGCCCTGGCTCCCGGTGGTGGCGGTCTGCGTCAGCGCCTGTGGACGCTGATCGTGCTGCCGACCATGCACCTCTCGTGGGGCCTCGGATTCCTCGGCGGCGTCCTCCGGGGCGCGCGGGACACCGTCGACGCCTCGCGTCTCGGCACACGCAACACCCCGCTCCCCTGAGAAACGACCCCCGGGTGGGGCATTCTCAGCGCGTGACGAATCCCAGATCGAGGATGCGGTCCACCACGCGCTCCGCGGCACGACCGTCGTCGCGTGCGTTGAACTGCGCGCGCCAGGCCGCGTAGCGGTCCGCGAACGCGGCCTCGTGCGCCGGATCGTCCAGCGCGGCGGCGAGTTCCTCCTGCGTGCGCAGCAGCGGGCCAGGGGCACGGTCGGCGAGATCGAAGTAGAAGCCCCGCAACTGGCCGCGGTAGTGATCGAGATCCGGCACCAGGAAGTACATCGGCTTGCCCGTGACGCTGAAGTCGAACATCACGGAGGAGTAGTCGGTGATCAGCGCATCGGCGGCGAGCAGCAGCCGCGCGGTCTCCGGGTAGCCCGTGACATCGATGACCCGCGCTCCTGCGCGATCCCGCCCCTGCTCGAGTGTGCGCGAGTGACCGCGCACGAGCACGACGGCATTGGCCTGACGGGCGAGCAGCTCGGCATCGACGAAGTCGACCATCTCGGTGCGGTCGTCACGCCAGGTCGGGGCGTAGAGGAGCACGCGCTCATCGGGACCGATGCCCAGCGCCGCACGGACGGCGGCGGGGTCGCCCGTGAGGAGAGCATCGTTCCGCGGATACCCCTCCACCCAGATCGGGCGGCCGAAGAAGGCGTATGCCTTGCGGAGAATGCGCTCCGAGTATGTGTTCTGAGCGAGCAGCACGTCCCAGCGGCGCGATTCCTTCACGACGGCGGCCATCCGCCGCGGATCGAACCCGGGCCGATGCAACGCGAGCCGCTTCAGCGGCGTGCCGTGCCAGGTCTGCAGCACCTTCTGTCCGGGCTTTCGCGCGTATCGGCGACGGAGCCAATCGTTCACCACCAGCAGACGCGCGGCTCCCCGTGCGTGCCACCACTGCGGGCTCCCTTCGACGACCGCGATCGCCCCTTCCGGAACCTCGACCGAGAGATCGACGACACTCCAGTAGCGCCGTACCTCGGGGGCTCGCGCGGCGAGTTCCCGATCGATCGCGCGCGGATTGCAGCCGACGCTTCGACCGTAGAAGCTCTCGAAGAAGACCGCGTTCTCGCTGCCACCGGTCTGGGCGACGTAGCGTTCCTCCAGCGTCGAGCGTCCTTCCGCTGTCTCGTACACCGGGTCGATCGGCGCGGCGATCCGCACGTCACCACCGTCCACCGCGACGCGCACACCGGCGAGCACCACCGGCGCGATGCGGAGTTCGTCGAGGTCGACGCCGTCGAGGCGGAGTGCGTACTCGCCTGCCGGAAGCGGCAGCGACGGTCCTCCCCAGCGTGAAGCCTGGAGCGCGAACGTGGCCTTCCACGTCTTGCCACCCCCGGTGATGCGGGCCTCGACGCGCGCACGGGGGCCGACCAGCGCACCCGTCTCCGGTCGCCGACCGGTCCCTGCGATGATCAGCGCCTCCGCCGCATCATCGATACGGGCCGTTGTCATGCTGCTCCCTTCGGCGCGGGAATCCCCCGCGCGCGGATGACCTGGTAGACGCGCTCGGTGTTGCGGCCGTCCCGATACGCGTGCACCCCCGCGCTGAGCGTAGCGGAACGCACGGACGCCGCCTCGAATGCGCGTTCATCGGCGAGCAGCACGTCGAGCTGCGTGAGCGCCTCCGACCAGTCGGCAGCCGCAGCGGTGCCGGCGACGTCCTCGAATCGGCCATAGAAGCCACGCGTGCGTGCGTACTCCTCCGCATCCGGGGCCAGGAAGAGCACCGGCATCCGGAGCAGGCCGACGTCGTAGGCGAGCGACGAGTAGTCGGTGATGAGCACGTCGACCGCGGCGAGCGCCGGCGTGACGTCGGGGAGAAACGCAGCGCCGAGCGCACGCACGCGTCTGCTGGGGAGCGGCGGCGCATATCCCCCTTCTCCCAGAGGGTGCGAGCGCACGAGGAGGATCGCGTCGCGCTCCTCGAGGACGCGGAGGATGCGGATCCACTCCGCCGCCGTCGGAACCGCCGGGTCGGGGGCGCCGTCACGCCACGTCGGCGCGTACAGGATGGTGCGCGTGTTCTCTGCGATGTCGCCCACCGCGCCCTGGAGCACGGCGGACGCCGCGCGGCGCACGTCCTCCTCTGTCCCGGTGGAGAGCACATCGACACGGGGCTCTCCGGTGACGACCACACGATCGTCGCCGAGCCCGAAGGCGGACTCCAGGCGCCCCCTCGCGCGATGCGAAGCCGCGGGAAGCACCCGGATGCGCTGGGCGGCAGAGCGATAGAGGATACCGACGGCGCGGCGCAGCAGGGCGGCGCCGGGGATGCTCGGCACCTGGGTCGTCGCGGGCGAGTCCAGGCCGATCCGCTTCAACGGAATGCCGTGCCAGAGCTGCACGACGAATGCGCCGCCGTTCGCGTAGCGGTTCACATCCCCCAGGCCATGGGTCACGACGAGCACACCGGCGCGGGCGGTCGCCCACCATCCGCGCGCGCTGTTCTTGCGGACGAAGCGCATCCCGAGGGCGGAGGCATCCCTGTCCTCGCGCTCGGAAGCCGTGAGCCACAGCGTGTCGTGTCCGGCGGCGGCCGCGTATCGCTGCAATGCCAGCGCGCCGTCGCCGATTCCCGCGCCGCAGCCGAACACCCAGCGCCGACCACGCGGGAGGAGAAGGGTGCCGATGCGTCCGACGGCATACAACGGGATCCGGAGCAGCTTGGCCGCATTGCCGGTGCCGAAAGAAAAGGACGCCACCCCGCGAGCCTATCGCGCAGGTGGCGTCCTTCTCTGTGAGGGTGAGGGTCAGCCGGCGAGTTCGCCGAGCGTCACCTCGATGTCGTACTCCTTACCGCCGCGGACGTAGGTAACCTTCGCCTCGCTGCCTGCTGCCGCGGCGCGCACCTGGGCCGTGAGGTCGCTGGCGCTGGTGATCGGCACCCCGTTGAACTCGGTGACGATGTCGCCCTCCTGGAGGCCTCCTGCGGCCGCCGCTCCCCCTTCGGTCGCCTTCGCGATGTACGCCCCGGAGACGGTCGCGCCCTGGACGCTGGAGGCATCCTGAACGGACGCACCCAGCAGGCCGTGTGTGGCCGCGCCGTCGGCGATGATCTCCTCGGAGACGCGCTTCGCGATGTTCGACGGGATGGCGAACCCGATGCCGATCGAGCCGGACTCCTCGGAGCTGCCCGAGCTCGCGATCGCCACGTTGATGCCGATCAGCTCGCCCTTGCTGTTCACGAGAGCGCCGCCGGAGTTGCCGTGGTTGATCGCGGCATCCGTCTGGATCACGGCGATCGAGATGGAGTCCGAGGTCTGCGGGGTGCCGCTGCCGGGGATGTCGAACTGGAACGGCCCCTGTCCCTGACCCTGTTCCGGGGCCTCCTGGTCGGGCGCGTCCTCGGACGACGAGTCGGGCAGAGCGGAAGAGGCGATCTGGATGCTGCGGTTCAGCGCGCTCACGATGCCGGTCGTGACCGAGTTCGCCAGCCCCAGCGGAGCGCCGAGCGCGACCGCGGTGTCACCGACGTTGAGCTTCGACGAGTCGGCGAACTCCATGGGGGTGAGCCCCTTGGCGTCCTTCAGCTTGATCACGGCGAGGTCGTAGATGGGATCGGTGCCGACCACGGTGGCCTCGAAGATCCGCCCGTCCGACGTCGTCACGCGAATGGTCGGGTCGGCGACGGCGCCACCGAGCGTCACCACGTGCGTGTTCGTGAGCACGTAGCCGTCGTCACTGATGATCACGCCCGATCCGCTGCCGCCCTGATCGGCGCCGGCGACCTCGATGGTGACGACCGAGGGCAGCGCCTCGGTCGCGACCGCGGTCGTCTCGTTGACCGATCCGGGGTTGTTCACGGTGACCGTCTGAGGACCTTCGGCCGTCCCCGAGGAGGGACGGTCCTGGAGCCCGTTCAGGAGAGCACCGCCGCCGAAGCCGGCGACACCGCCGACCAGGGCGGCCGCGACGATGAACGCCGCGAACTTCGCGCCGCCGCGGGACTTCTGCTCCTTGGTCTTCGTCCCGTCCACCGGCGCACCGAACGGCGCTTCGCCGCCGAGCGGCTGGGTGGGCTGAGTGTGGGACGCCGCGGTGGGGATGCCGAAGGCGGCTCCCGGTGCGGTGGCAGCGGAGGGCGCCGCATAGCCATGGGGCACGGGCGCGATCACCGGCGCCGCCGGCGCCTGCGACGTGAACGTCGACGGCACCTCATGTCCCTGCACCGGCGCAGCGACCGGCGCGGAGGGAGCCGGCGCGGCAGGGGCCGACCCGGTCGTGTCAGCGGCGGCATCCGACGCCGACTGAGCGGCGACCTCTGCAGCCTCGGTGGACGGCACGGCGTCGTTCGACGCGGGTACCGACTGGTCCTGGGTGTTGTCTTCGTTCATGGTGTGTGCTCCTTCAACGACCATTTCAGAATGACGCCTGTTTCTGTGCGTTCCTTATGCCGAGGATGAGTTTCAGCTATGGCCTTAGCCTGTTCTTCATGAGTGTCATCCCCGGCGCCTGGCGGCGCACGGCAGCAGGTGCAGGCCTGCTCGCCGCAGACGGAACCGTCGCGCCCACCATCTTCGCAGAGATGTCGGCCGCCGCGGCGAGAACAGGTGCGATCAATCTCGGCCAGGGTTTCCCCGATGAGGACGGCCCGGCCGAGGTGCTGGAAGCGGCACGCAGCGCCATCGCGCACGGCGCGAACCAATACCCTCCCGGTCGCGGCATCCCCGACCTGCTCGACGCGATCAGCGCGCATCAGCATCGCTTCTACGGTCTCGACGTGGATCCCGGCAGCGAGGTGATCGTCACGGCCGGAGCGACCGAAGCCCTGACGGCGACGCTCCTCGCGCTGATCGACGGCCCCGACGACGAGGTCGTCGTGTTCGAGCCGTATTACGACTCGTATGCCGCCGCCGTGGCTCTGGCCGGCGCCCGGCTTCGCACCGTCCCTCTGCGCGCTCCCGACTTCCAACCCGATCTGGACCGGCTCGCGGCCAGCGTGACCGACCGCACCCGGATCATCCTGATCAACGACCCCCACAACCCCACCGGCGCCGTCTTCGGTCGCGAGGTCCTCGAAGAGGTGGTGCGCCTGGCTGAGGAACACGACGCGATCATCGTCACCGACGAGGTCTACGAGCACCTCGCCTTCCACGCCCCGCACACCCCGATCGCCACGCTCCCCGGAGCCGCCGAGCGCACGCTGACGATCTCCTCCGCAGGCAAGACCTTCTCCACGACAGGATGGAAGATCGGCTGGGTGCACGGGCCGGCTGCCCTCATCACGGCCGTGCTCACGGTGAAGCAGTACCTCACGTACGTGAACGGTTCCGCCTTCCAGCCGGCGATCGCCGTGGGGCTGCGGATGGACGACTCCTACTTCACGGGCGCTGCGGAGACGCTCGCGCGCAAGCACGAGATCCTCGGCGACGGGCTGAAGGCCGCCGGCTTCACGGTGCACGCACCGCAGGGAGGCTACTTCACCGTCGCGGATGCGACCGCCCTGGGCGGCGAGGACGCCGCCGCGTTCTGCCGGACGCTGCCGGAACGTGCGGGCGTCGTGGCGATCCCGCTGACGGCGTTCGTCTCGGAGGAGCACCGGCATGAGTACGCCGGTCTGGTGCGTTTCGCCGCCTGCAAGCGCGTCGACGTGCTCGAGGAAGCGGCTGCGCGCCTGGCGGGGTTCTCGGTCTGACCCGGACGGACCCGGCTCAGACGTCGCGCGGGACGACCGCGTACCGGCGCACGCGCAGCGACGGGTTGGTCGCGCGCACGCGCTCGATCGAAGATCGCTCGACCACCGCGACCGCGATCCCGGGAGCCGTGCCCACTCCCGCCAGGACCACGCCCTGCGGATCGACGACCTGCGAGTGCCCGACGCCGATCGGCGTCGGGTGATCCGCGGCGACGACGTACACGGTGTTCTCGATCGCACGCGCGGCGAGCAGCGTCGTCCAGTGATGCTCCTTGAGCGGCCCCCGCACCCATTCGGCGGGCACGACGAGCGCATCGGCACCAGCATCGATCAGGGAGCGGGCGACCTCGGGGAAGCGCAGGTCGTAGCAGGTCATGAGCCCGAACCGCAGGCCGCCGAGGTCGAACATCGCGGCCTTCCCCACTGCCCCCGCCTCGACCCAGTCGGACTCGGTCTGCCCGAACGCATCGTAGAGGTGCTGCTTGCGGTAGACCGCGAGGACGCCGTCGCCCCGCACCGCCACGACGGTGTTCCGCACGTGACGGTCGTCTGCCGCCCGCTCGGCGAGGCCCGCGACGATCACTACGGCATACTCGGCGGCCAGTGCGGTGAGGGTCGAGACGAACTCTCCGTCGAGGTCTTCGGCGTTCGCGGCGAGGCTCTCGTCCATCGGGTCGACGAAGTAGCTCGAGTACTCCGGGAAGACGATCAGCTTCGCGCCGCGTGAGGCCGCATCCGCCGTCAGCTCGGCGATCCGTTCGCGGTTGTCGGCACGGGCGGCGGTGGGCGCGAACTGGCACACGGCGACAGGGACGGCTGCGGTCTCGGACATGTCCCCATCCTCTCGCATCGACACGCCCGAGGCGTCACGTGGGCCCGCCCCGATTCGCCCGCCTCTGGAATCCGTGATAAGTTACTTCTTGTGCCGCGGGGTGGAGCAGTTCGGTAGCTCGCCGGGCTCATAACCCGGAGGTCGCAGGTTCAAATCCTGTCCCCGCAACGAGAAGCGACACAAGAAAGGCCCTCTGATCAGGTATTCCTGATCAGGGGGCCTTTCGCATTCCCCTCGTGATCCGCGGGAGAAGCGGTGCAGCACCCGGCGAATCACCGTCGCGACAGTGCGCGGACGTAGCCGATGCCGGCACAGGCATGCAGCACCAGGCGGCAGCGATCATGTGCCCCCGCGTCGCCCGCCGTCCCCCTCAGACGCGAGGATCCGCGGTGGAGAAGCGGCGCAGCGTCCGGTCCATGGCGATGACGAATGTGGCGATCAGCGCGACAGCCGCCGCCATCACGAGCATGGGCCCCGTTCCCCACGCGGAGACGAGCACGCCGATGAGCGGGTTGACCACGAGCTGCGGCACCTGCTGCACGACGATCAGCACGCTCTGGAACCTCGACATCATCGGAGCCGGCGCGAGCAGCAGATATGTCGGGAAGACATGGGCCGTGAAGACGACGACCCCGCTCCCGACGAGCATCGTGCTCGCGAGCGCTGACACCCAGGTGGGAGAGATCGCGAGGAGCCCGAGACCTCCCGCGATCATCAGGGGGCCGGCCGCCATCGGCCGCCAGGCCCGCGACGCGGTCCCTCGCCAGGCGAACCAGGCCCCGCTGAGCAGTCCGCCGGCGATCCACCCCGCTTCGATCACCCCGGCCTCGGTCGCCGACCACCCGCGCTCTCTGGCGGCCAGCGGCACACCGAGCAGGACAGCAGGGATGACGGCCCCCGCCACGATCGCGACACCTGTCAGAAGTGCGGGTACGCCACGGGTCGTCCGCACCGTCGCGATGCCCGCCACGACGCCGCGCGGCGACAGCGCGTCCGGGACGGCCACGTGCGTGCGGGGAGGACGGATCAGCAGCAGCGTCACCAGCATCGCGAGACATCCCAGGACATCCAGCAGGGCGACGCCGCCGAGCGTGAGGACGCCGACCAGCGCTCCGCCCATCGGTGGGGCGACCGTCCGTGCGAGCTGACTCGCCATCCCGACTCTCGCCATGGCTGTGCCGAGTTGCCCCTCTGCCACGAACAGACGCGGGAAGACGCCGACCGCCGGGCGCTGGAACGCGGAGACGGTGCCGATCAGCACCGCGGTGATCAGAAGCAGCACAACCGACGTCGGCCAGAAGACCACCGCGAGAGCGAGCCCGGTGCTCACGACCATCAGCATCGCCGTGCCGACGATCAGCACCCGACGTGGTCCGAAGCGGTCGGCGACGGCACCTCCGAGCAGTCCCAGCACCACGGAGGGAGCCACGGTCGCCGTGAGAACCGCCGAAGCGACGTTCGGCCCGTGACCGGAGGCCACCCACGTCAGCGCGAATGCGAGGATGCCGGCGCCGAGCTCGGATCCGACGGTCGCCGCGACCCAGGCGGTGAACCCTCGGGGCGCACGCCCACGCCTCATCCCGGCTGGGCCATCATCACGGCGGCGAAGTCCGGTTGAGCTGGCGCACGCCACTCGATCGGCTCGTCGGGTCCGACGACGTCGCAGATCACCTCGTTGCCGAGCGCAGCATCCACCACCCGGCCGAGGACCTGACCGGAGACTCGGAGCGCGCAGGGCTCTCCACCCGTCGTCCCCGCGAGATGTCGACTTCCGGAGGTCAGCACCCCCGTACCGGAGCCGTCGGCCGTCAACAACAGGCCCGCGTCGTCTGCACCCGCGATGAACGTGTCCAGCTCCTCCCGCCCGAAGCGGAAACGCCCGCTGCTCCCCCGGCCTCCGCGCAGAAGACGGTGGACGGTGGGAAAGCGATCCTTCCCCTGCGGCACCACGAGCGCCTCACCCTCCGCGTCCTCGAGACGCACCGCGGCCTCCCTCACCCCGCCGTCGCGGCCGACCGCCATGTCGACGACGAGCTCGACGTCCCATCGACCTCGGAGCCACGGGAAGACGATGGTGGGGTCGAGCCGCACACGCGCAGGCGGTCCCTCCACTTCCCGTGCAACCTCGGTCCGCGCCATCAGCAGGTATCGATCGGTGGCGACCACAGCGGCCGAACGGGAATCGATCTCGACCAGCACCCCGTCGAAATGCAGGTCTCCCGCGGCGGCCGCTGTCCGAACCTGCCGTAGAGCCGCCGTCAGAACGGCCGCGTCGAACCGGGCGCGCGTCCGCTGGATCGGATTCGCCCCGCTGCCGGACCGCAGACTGAGCTTCAGGTCCGCGACCAGCGCCTCCGCCGACATCGACCTGTCGCGAATGTCGCGGAGCCACTCCGTGAGCACGACGTCCGCCTGAGCCGCGTCACCGGCGAGGACCAGCCTGATCCTCCCCATGTCGAGCCCCGCGTCTCGGAGCCGTCGAATCCAGATCGCCCGCTGCTGCTGCTGCGGTGCGTAGTAGCGGTATCCGGTGCGCTCCTCCACGTCCGCGGGCGGGAGCAGCCCGTTCTCGCCGTACTGGCGGAGCGCGCTCGCACTGAGTCCGACTGCCTGCGCGAACGTGCTGATCGTCTGGAAATCCCGATGCCCGCCGACGGGCAACGGGAGATCCGCCCACTCCTGAGACTGCGCCATGGGTCCATCATCGACATTGACCCCGGCTGAAGGTCAAGGAGCGGCATCCCGACGCTTCCAAGCCGGGCCGTTCGCGCTCGTCAGACGAGTTCGGCGACGAGGCGTTCGATCCGCGCGCGGATGTCGTCGCGGATCGGGCGGACGGCCTCGATGCCCTGCCCCGCCGGGTCGTCGAGGACCCAGTCCTCGTAGCGCTTGCCTGGGAAAAACGGGCAGGCGTCGCCGCACCCCATCGTGATCACGACATCGGAGGCCTGCACGGCCTCCGTCGTGAGGACCTTGGGTGCTTCCGCCGTGATGTCGATGCCGAACTCGGCCATCGCGTCCACGGCGATCGGGTTGATCCGATCAGCGGGCATCGATCCGGCCGATCTGACCTCGATCCGGTCTCCGGCGATCGAGCGCAGGAACCCTGCGGCCATCTGGGAACGGCCGGCGTTGTGCACACAGACGAACAGGACGGATGGTGTGGTGGTGGCTTCGGTCATGAGTGACTCCCGGTGAGGGTGCTGTCCGTGAGGGAGACAGGCTGATCCGTGTGTGACGCGCTCAGCTCTATTCTCTCGTGGGCGGCACCGAGCCGCTCGCGAGCGACCCCGAGCTGAAGGACGGGTGCGGCGCAGCAACTGCCGCCAGTGCCGGCGTCGAAGTCACCCGATCCGCCGCACACGCCGGTGTCGGGCAGGACGAGCTGTCTGCTCTCTGCCGCCTCCTCATCGCCGGCGAGATGTGCGGCGACGCTCCGCGCCTGCTCGAAGCCGGTGAGGGCGAGGAAGGTGGGGGCACGCCCGTAGCTCTTCGCGCCGACGATGAAGAAGCCCTCCTCCGGCTGGATGAGCTCGCGGGCCCCGGTGGCCCCGACGGATCCGCAGGAATGGATGTTCGGATCGATCTCGGCGGCGATCCCCGCCACTGCCTCGAGAGACGCATCCAACGACAACCGCAGTTCCGACAGGATGCTGACATCGGGGCGGAAGCCCGTCAGGGCGAACACCTGGGAGACGCCGGTCACCTGCTCTCTGTTCTCCGCCGCGATCGTGAGCGCGCCCTCCTCGTGGCGGAACTCCGCCACACGGAACCCGGTGACGACGCCGACGAGACCGGAAGCGACGACCTTCTGCGCTCGGCTGCCGAGGGCGGCGCGCTCCGGCAGTTCGTCAGCAGCACCGCCCGCCACGTGCGCCGTCGTCCTGCGTCGCATCAGCCACGTGACCGTCGTGTCAGGACGGCGTCGAACCAGCTCGCTCAGGCGCAGGGCGGCGTGAGCGGCCGAGTGCCCCGAGCCGATCACGACCAGGTGCTGGCCGGCATAGCCGGAGACCTCCTGCGGGATGCGATAGGAGATCTGCGACGCCGCCCGCTTCTCACCGACCGCGGGGAGGCCATCGGCCCCTGCGGGATTGGGGAGGCTCCATGTACCGCTGGCGTCGACGACGGCGCGTGCGCTGATACGCCCGTCCTCGCCGCCCGCGTCGAGCGTGTGCACCACGAACGGCTGTGCGTTGCGGCCGCTGTCGACCAGGCGATCCCGCCCCTTCCGTGACACGCCCGTGACGGTCGTTGAGTACCGGACACGCTCCCCCAGCGCCTGGGCCAGGGGTGCGAGATACTGATCCACCCACTCCGCCCCGGTGGGGTAGCCCGACGGCGGCGCCGTCCATCCTGTCGGCTCCAGCAGGCGGCGCGCAGCTGTGTCGGTGAGTTCGGGCCACCCGGAGAACAAGCGCACATGACCCCACTCCGACACGGCAGCGGCGGGCCCGGCTCCGCGCTCCACGACGATCACGTCGTTTCCGCGGTCCGTGAGGTGCGCGGCGACGGCAAGACCCTGAGGGCCCGCTCCGATGACGACGACAGGAAGTTCGGACATCACACATCTCCTCGTATTGATGATCTTCAATACGGCAACTCTTGCGCGTCATATCGATGTTTGTCAATACGAGCGTAGAATGGGTCCATGACCCTCCCCGCGACGATCGAGGCCGCGTCCTCCTCCTGCTGCGTGCCGCGCATCACTCCCACGATCACGTCCGAGGACGCGGAGCGCGTCGCACGCGTGTTCAAGGCGCTCGGAGACCCCACGCGAGTCCGTCTCCTCTCCCTCATCGCCGCCGGCGAGGGAGGCGAAGCCTGCATCTGCGACCTCACCGATCCGGTCGGTCTCTCGCAGGGGACGGTGTCACACCACATGAAGCTCCTCGCCGACGCAGGACTCGTCACGCGCGAGCAGCGCGGTCGGTGGGCGTACTTCGCACTCAACGCCGAGGCGATGAACGCCGCAGCCGACGCGCTCCGGCCCGTCTGAGCGGAGCCTCCACCCTCCCAAGACGCGAATGGGCGCCCCGGAGGGGCGCCCATTCGACTCGTCTGCGAGGACTACTTCCCCGCGGCGGAGTCCAGTTCGAGCAGCTTCTGAACCGCTGCCGTGAGACGCTCATCGGCCTCGGCGAACTTGGCGAGATCGCCCGCCTTCAGAGCGTTCTCCCTGTCGATCAGGGCCTCCTGAGCGGAGGCCAGCGCGTCGGCCTCTGCATCCGTGGGCTGAGCGGGCTCGGTCGGCACCTCTCCGGTGTCCGGATCCACGGTGCCCGGGTCCGTCGGTTCGACCGTGTCATCACCACCGGTCGCGCCGGAATCACCGCCGAAGAGGGTGTCCAGCGCCTCGGTGAGCGTGTTCTCGAAAGCCACGCGGTCACCGAAGGCGACCAGCACCTTCTGCAGGCGCGGCAGCTGCGTGCCCTCGGACGACTGCACGTAGACGGGCTGCACGTAGAGCAGACCGCCACCGACGGGCAGCGTGAGGAGGTTGCCGTAGATCACCTCGGACTCACCCTGCTGGAGCAGGTTGAGCTGCGGGACCACGGACGTGTCGGAGTTGTAGGTGTTCTGCACCTGGCCCGGCCCGGGGACCGTGGTGTCGGTGTCGATCTCCAGCATGCGCAGCTGACCGTAGCCCTCCGCCTTCACGCCCTTCTCCGAGCCGGCGTCCGAATCCACGGCGAGATAGCCCATCAGCACGTCACGGCTGCCCCCCGCGCCCTGCGAGTTCGGGATGAACGTCGAGAACATCGAGAACCGTGGTGAATCCTGGCCGGGCATCTGCATCGTCAGGTAGTACGGCGGCTGCAGCATCGACTCGCTGCGCGGGTCGTTCGGCGTCTGCCAGCGGTTGTCCTGCTGGGCGAACGATCCGGCCTTGTCGACGTGGTAGACGCCGAGGATGTCGCGCTGCACCTTGAACAGGTCGGTCGGGTAGCGCACGTGGCTCATGAGCTCGCCGGACATCTCGCTGATCGGCTTCACCGTCGACGGGTAGACCTTCTGCCAGGTCTTGAGAACCGGGTCCTCTTCGTCCCATGCATACAGCGTCACGGAACCGTCGTAGGCGTCGACCGTGGCCTTGACCGAGTTGCGGATGTAGTTGATGTCGTCGATGGCGAGCGTCGGCGACGTGACGTTGGAGTCGGCGATCGCATCGGACAGGCTCACGCTCGTCGAGTACGGGTACGTCTGGCTGGTCGTGTAGCCGTCGACGATCCAGACGATGCGGCCGTCCACCACGCTCGGGTACGGGTCGCTGTCGAGCTCGAGGTACGGCGCGACCTTCTGCACGCGCGTCTTCGGGTCACGGTCGTACAGGATCTGCGAGTCCTCGTTCACCAGGTTCGAGAAGAGGATCTGCTCGGACTGGAACTTCAGCGCGTAGAGCAGCTTCGTGAACGTGTCGCCGATCTTCGGTCCGCCGTCGCCCGAGAAGGTGGTCTTGGTCTCGCTGGAGCCGTCCTTGCCGCGCGGGTAGTCGATCTCGGCGGGCTCCGACCCCTCGGGTGCGCCCACGATCGAGTACTCGGGCGACTTCTCGCCGAAGTACACGCGGGGCTCGAAGTTCTCCCGTTCCGACAGGAATCCCGACGTGGGGATGCCGCGCTCGAGGAACACCGGCTCGCCGTCCGTGGTCCGCTGGTTGCCGGCTGCCGCCACGAGGCCGTAGCCGTGCGTGTAGACCGCGACGCGGTTGTTCCAGTTGTCGCCATCGCCCAGACCGGACATGTCGAGGTCGCGCACGGACACCACGGTGTCCTGCATCTTCCCGTCGATCTCGTACCGGTCGACGTCCATGATCGTCTGGAACTGGTAGTAGCCGCGGTACTGCTCGAGCTGGCGGACCGTCGGCGGGATGACCTTCGGGTCCATGATGCGGGTCGACGCGGTCGTCTCGGCGTCCGCACGCAGCTGACCGGCCTCGGCGTCCGTCTTGGCGGCGAAGGGCGTCGTCTCGAGGTCTGCGACTCCGTACGCCTCCTTCGTGCCGTCGATGTTCCGCTGGTAGTACTCGGCCTGATAGGCGTTCTGGTTCGGCTTCACCTGGAAGGTGGTGACCACCCACGGGTAGCCGATCCCGACGACGAGCGAGGCCACGATGAGCAGCGCCGTCGCGGCGAGGGGGAAGCGCCACCGGCCGATGACGGCCGTGACGAAGAAGAGGATCGCCACGACGGCCGCGATGATCGCGAGGATCGCGAGGCCGGGGATCGTCGCGTTGACGCCGGTGTACGCGGCACCCGTGATGCGGTCGTCGGGCTCGACGAGCGTCTTGTACTGGTCGAGCCACAGGCTCGCCGCCTGCACGAGGAGGTAGAGACCCGCGATGACCGCGAGCTGGATGCGAGCCGGCTTCGAGATGCGCAGCTCTCCCTGGCCGATGCGCACGGAGCCGTAGAGGTACGACACCAGCGCGGTGACCAGCAGCGAGAGCAGCAGGACCGCCGAGACGAACGCGAGCAGGATCGTGTAGAACGGCATCGCGAACATGTAGAAGCCGGTGTCGATGCCGAACTGGGGGTCGACGTCGGACGTCGCCACACCATTGGCCCAGAGCCACACGGTCTTCCACTGCCCTGCTGCCGCGAAGCCCGCGAACAGACCGAAGAAGATCGGCATGCCCCACATCGCCAGGCGACGCAGAGGCTCGATGACCTCCTGGTAGCGGTCGAGCTGCGAGCTGAGCCGCACGTAGACCGGGCGGAGCCGGTAAGCCAGCTGGATGACGACGAACAGCGGAACGGCCATCCCGAGGAAGCCCACCACGAACATCACCGCCGTGGCGATCCACTGCGTCGTGAGGACGCCGGTGAAGCCCACCTGGTCGAACCAGAGGAATTCGGTGTACAGGGAGGCGAACACGAAGAACACCGCGATCAAGGCGGCGATGATCACCAGAGAGATGCCGAGAATGCGTCGGGAGGTTCGAGGCGTGGCCGGATTCGGAGCTGAGGTCGAGGTCACCTCTCCATCCTAGGCATCGCACACTGTGCGCAGGCTGTCATCCGGATCACGGCGAGGTCACGGTGAGGCCTGCGGATCAGTCTGCGGCGGTCTCGCAGGCGGGGAGTGCGGCGACGTCGCCGCCGTCGGCGATGACCTCGAGCGCCGCGAGCGACTCGTCGAGCGTCGCGGTGCGGATCACCTGGAGGCCGTCGGGGACGTGACCGACGACCTCGTCGCAGTTGGCCGCCGGGGCCAGGAAGTACTCGGCTCCCGCGTCTCTGGCGCCGTAGAGCTTCTGCCGGATGCCGCCGATCGGTCCGACGGTGCCCGCCGCGTCGATCGTCCCGGTGCCGGCGATGTTCTCGCCGCCGTTGAGCTCGCCCTCGGTGAGCGTGTCGATGATGCCGAGCGCGAACATCATCCCGGCGCTCGGACCGCCGACGTTGTCGAGCTGGATCGTCACATCGATCTCGAAGTCGTAGTCCGTGCGGAGCGTGATGCCGATGAGCCAGGCCGTCGCATCCCCCTCGGTGTGCTTCTCGGGCGTGACCTGGACGGTCTGCTCCGAGCCGTCGCGCTGCACGGCGAGCTCCACCGGCGCTCCTCCGGATGCCTGGATCGCCTCCCGGAGCTGGGTCGCCGACGTCACGGAGACGCCGTCGACGGCGGTGATCACGTCGTCGGCCTCGAGGATTCCGTCGGCAGGCGAGTCGGCGACCGCCTCGACAACGACCACCTCGGCACCCGTGTCGTACCCGAGTTCGTTCAGTGCGGCAGCCGTCGCCTCGTGCTGGGAGTCGACCATGAGGGTGGCGTTGCGCTCGTCACGCTGTTCGCTCGTGACACCCTCGGGGAACACCGAGTCCAGGGGGACGACGGCCTTGGACGAGTCCATCCATGCCAGGGCGAGTTCGAACCAGCTGGGGGTGCGCTCGCGGTTGCCGACGACCTGGACCGTGGTGAGGTCGAGCGTCCCCGCGGTCTCGAAGGTCTCGGCACCCTCCACGCTGATCAGCGGCACCTGCTCCCCCTCGGCGTCCTTCGCGGAGCCGAGCGTGTCGTAGACGGGGCCGGGACGCTGGATCACATACGGCGACGGGAGGAAGGTCAGCACGACCAGCGCGACCAGCGCGACGATCAGCGCCCAGACCCCGAGTCCGAGCTTCCCAGACCGCGTTCGATCCACAGCATTCCTCCGTCGTTCGCGAGCGGCGTACACCGATCTGCCCGCATCGGGTTCGCGCGCAGAAACCTGTGACTAGCGTAGAGGCCACGGCAATAGATGTGCTGAGAGGGCGAGCGACATGGCAGACAACGACCCGACACCCGAGGACTTCCAGGAGTTCCTGCGGAAGATGCTCTCGAACCAGAGCGGCGGGGACATCGACCCCGAAGCGCTCCGAGGCGCCTTCGAGGGAATGGACGGATTCACACTCGACCCGGCGATGATGCAGACGATCATGTCGCAGCTCCAGGGCGCCTTCGGGGGCGACCCCTGGGAGAACGCGCTGCGCCAGGCGCTGTTCATCGCGAACCGCGACGGCCAGGGCGTCACCGCCGGCTCGCGCACCTCCCTCGCCGACTCCTTCGCGCTCGCGAATCTGTGGCTCGGCGAGGCGACGACGATCTCGGAGCTCTCCGAGACGCCGACCGTGATGACCCGAGGCGAGTGGGTCGAGAAGACGCTGCCGGTGTGGAAGGAGATCGCCGACCCGGTGTCGACCAGCATCGCCGACGCCCTGACGTCTGCGCTGGACACCCAGGTCCCCGAGGAGATGCGCGGGGTCGTCCAGGGCGCGGGCAAGCTGATGCGCGGCCTCGGCGGCTCGGTGTTCGCTGCCCAGTTCGGCCAGGTGCTCGGCAACCTCTCGCTCGAGGTGGTCTCCGGCGGCGACGTCGGCATCCCTGTGCTCCCGGCCGGGACGGCCGCGATCGTCCCGCAGAACCTGACGGCGTTCGGCGACGGCCTCGAGATCCCGGAGGACCAGATCGCCCTCTACCTCGCCACCCGCGAGCTCGCCCACGCACGTCTCTATCGGCATGCCAAGTGGCTGCACCTGCACGTGATGGCTCAGATCACCGACTTCGCGCGCGGCGTCACGGTCGACGTGGACGCCCTCGAAGATGTCGCGAGCAGGCTGGATCCGTCCGACCCCGAGGAACTCCGTGCGGCCATCGAGGGCGGGGCGCTGCTCCCGGTGCAGAGTGACGCTCAGCGCGAGGCGTTGACCCGGCTCGAGAACCTCATCGCCACGATCGACGGCTGGGTCGACGTGGTGACGGCCGAAGCGACCTCTCGCCTGCCCGACGGCGCCAGGATCGCGGAGGCCGCGCGCCGACGCCGCGCGGTGGGTGGTCCCGCCGAAGATGCGCTCGGTGCGCTGGTGGGGCTCAAGCTGCGCCCACGACGCATGCGCGAGGCCTCGGCGATGTGGCAGGCCGTGACGGACGCTGTCGGCATCGCTGCCCGCGACTCGCTGTGGGACTACCCCGACCTCATGCCGACGGCCGAGGACATCGACGACCCGAGCGCGCTCGTCGCCCGCCTTCAGGCCGCGGAGCGCGGCGAGCAGCCTGTCGCCGATGAGTTCGACGAAGCCCTCGCTCGACTGCTCGACGGCGACGACTTCTCGGAGGACAAGCCCTCCGACGACTCCGGCGACGGGGACGACGGCAGCGGCGAGGCCGCACCGGAGGGCGACAAGCCGGTCTGATCCGAGGCCTGCGGGTGCACTTCGGGGCACCCGCACCTCTCCTCCCCCGTCCGGCGGTCGGGCGCGAGTTGTCCACGGATGCCTGGTTCGTGTCCCGCGCGGATGGCATCCCCTCCACAATCGGAGGGATGCCGCTGACTCCGCTGATCCTCACGCGACTGAACCCGAACGCGCCGCTGCTGTGGCGAGATGAACACACGCTCCAGCTCGGCGACGACGGAGGTCTGCGCATCGAGGCCGATGCCGCCTGGGTGGAGCTGCTGCTCAGCCGTCTGCGCTCAGGCTTCCGCCGCGGGTCCTTCGACGTGATCGCGCACGCGGCCGGCGCACCGCGTGACGCGGCGCGCACACTCCTGGAACGCTTGGCCCCTGTGCTGCTCGACGATGCGAACGCCGCCCGCCCCGCCTGGGTGGAGAGCATCGGCATCACGGACGGTCGCAGCGAATACCGCATGCGCGAGGCTCTGATCGACGAAGGAGTCCCCCTCGTCGACCAGGGCAGATCGGCGGCGGTCGGCATCGTGCTCGTGCGGGGAGCCGCCGCCGCCCTGCAGTTCGCCCGGTACCTCCGAGAGGACATCCCGCATCTGCCGGTGTCGTTCGAGCCGGGACGCGTGACCGTCGGGCCGCTCGTCCTGCCCGGCGAATCCGCCTGTCTCGCGTGCCGTGATGCCCATGCCGCGGAGCTCGATCCGGCCTGGCCGCTGCTGCACGCGCAGATGATCGACCGTGACCCCGGGCCCCTCCGCGCAGCTCAGGTCGCCGAGGCCGGTCGGCTCGCGGCCATGCTCCTGACCGACGGCCGAGACGGCGCCGGCCGGCTGGTACGGGTCAGCGAGGACGGTTCGCGCGTGTGGCATTCGGTGTCGTTTCACGGAGAATGCCGGTGCCGCGGGCCGTGGTCCCCATCTCAGCGAGGAACCTCGACGGAGACCGTTCCCCCCGTCCCGCCGACCTCGACCACGACAGCGCCAGCGTTCGCGCGGCGCGCGTGACCCCGACATACGCCAGACGCCGTTCCTCGTCGATCGCCTCGAACGTCGTCGCGTAGGAGATGGGCAGGGCTCCCTCCGCCCAACCCGCGAGGTACACGTGCGGCCATTCGAGGCCCTTCGCCGCATGCAGCGTCGACAGGGTCACCGTCCGCATCGTCGGCTCGTGCTGATCCTTGGCGCGTGCCATGAGGGCGTCGCTGAAGCTGCGCAGGTTCGCCTCGGGCCCGGCTTCCTCCGCCAGCCTCAGGATGGCGCGCCGTGCTTCCCAGCCGCTGCGCTGGGCTCCCCCGGCCGCCGGCGGCTCCTCCGTGAGCCCGAGGTCGCGCAGCACACGCTGCACACCGGGCAGGAATCCCTGCTCGCTCGGAGCCACCGCGGCGGCGCGCAGCGCGAGGATCGCCTGACGCACCTCCGGCATGGCGAAGAAACGGGTCCCTCCCAGCACCGAGGTGGCGATGCCCTCCGCGGCGAGCGCCTGCTGCAGCAGGGCGGATTGCGCGTGGGCACGATAGAGCACCGCGATCTCCGACGGAGACGCGCCGGCCTCGATCCGTGCGGAGATCGCTGCCGCGATGCCCGCTGCCTCCTCACCCTCGGTCTCGTATGCGGTGATCGTGGGGGCGTCGGCGCTGAACTGCTCGCGCGCCGGAACGAGCTCCAGCGCGCCGGGTCGGCCGTGCATCAACGCATTCGCGGCCGTCAGGATCGGCGGCTGGGAGCGGTAGTTCGTCTCCAGCCGCACCACGGTGGCATCGGGGTGACGACGTTCGAACTCCAGCAGGAAGCGCTGCTCCGCCCCCGCGAAGGAGTAGATGGTCTGGCTGGCATCGCCGACCACACAGATGTCGTGCCGGTCGCCGAGCCAGAGCTCGAGCAGACGGTTCTGCAGCGGGGAGACGTCTTGGAACTCGTCGACCGTGAAATGCCGGTACTGCTCGTGGACCGACGCGGCCACACGCGGCTCCGCCTCCAGCATCCCGGCGCATGCGAGCAGCACGTCTTCGAAGTCGAGCTGACGTCGATCATCCTTCAGCGCCTCGTACCCGCGCATCAACTCGACGAGCTGCCCCGCGTCGACACCGCTGAACGGGCGACCGAGGGCGGCGTACTGATCGATCGACAGCATCGAGACCTTGCGCCATTCGATCTCGGAAGCGATGTCGCGCAGGGTCGCGGTGCTCGGACGGAGGCGGATCGCGTCGGCGGCCTGCCCGAGCATCCGCACCTTGTTGTCGATGATGGACGGCGCGGGCGAGCCGGCGAGAGTCGGCCAGAAGAAGTTCAGCTGCGCGAGGGCGGTGGCATGGAAGGTACGGGCTGCGACGCCCTCGACGCCGAGTGCCCGCAGGCGTCCGCGCAGCTCTCCCGCCGCCTTGGCGGTGAACGTGACCGCCATCACACGTGACGGAGAATAGGCACCGGTGTCCACCCCGTGCGCGATGCGGTGGGTGATGACTCGCGTCTTGCCGGTCCCCGCCCCGGCGAGCACGGCGACCGGTCCCCGCAGAACCGATGCCGCCGCCCGCTGCCGCTCGTCGAGGGCATCGAGTGCGCTCACGCGCGCCCCTCGTACCAGTCGACGATCAGGGCACGAGCGATCGATGCGGGGCCGGGAAGCCCGACCGGTCCGTGCCCGGCGAGCGCGGAACCGATCTCCGCACGCGTGAACCACCGCACCTCGATGATCTCCTCGCCGTCGGCGCGCGCGGCGGACTCGTCGTCGACGACGGCGCGGAAGCCGATCATGAGGGATCGCGGGAAGGGCCACGCCTGCGAGGAGATGTAGCGCAGGGAGGAGAGACGAACGCCTGATTCCTCTTCGATCTCGCGATGCACGGTCGCCTCGAGGGATTCGCCCGCCTCGGTGAAGCCGGCGAAGCAGGAGTACATCCGTCCGCCCCAGTTCGCGTTCGCCCCGAGCAGCAGGCGTTCGCCGTCTCGGCTCTCCACCGCCACGATCACGGCCGGATCCGTGCGCGGGAAGTGCTCGCGACCGCACACGAGGCAGCGGCGCGACCATCCGCCCTGACGCAGCTCGGTGCCGCCGCCGCACGTGGGGCAGAACGGCGCATCGCGAAGCCAGCCGGCGAGCGCGATGGCGCTGATGAGCAGCTCCGACTCGCGGCCGTCGATGCGGCCTCCCAGATCACGCAGCCCGAGCCAGATCTCGTCGGGTGCGGCGTCGAGCGCGTCCGACTCCGGTGGCGCAGCGGCGAGCAGCAGCACAGAGCCGTCGGCGTCGCGGCCCAGCAGCGCCCAGGTCGCCTCGACCACCGCCGCAGGGGGAACACGAAGAAGGGCGGAATCGACGACTCTCACCCGGCCCTCCCGCACCACGACGACGCGGGTCGCCGGGTCGTCACGCAGACGATCGAGCAGGTCCGGCTCCTCGCGGAGTTCGGCTGCACGGTCGAGGGACGGGCGCGGAATGGTCATCGACTCCCTCTTTCACGGGCGTGGCGGAGGCGGGACCGCCCCTGAGCCGACCTACCCTGGGGGCATGGGACGCTCTCCATTCACTCTAGCCGCGGCAGTGACCGCCGCACTGCCCGGGGCGGAGGTCACGGGCGCCCGCGGATTGAGCGCGGATGGCGACGGTCGTTTCGACTCGGCGATCGCCTCGCTCGCCGACGGACGCGAGCTCGCGATCCGCGTCGCGGACGACGATGAGACGGCGCGCGAACTCGCCGCCGAGGCCATCGCCCTGCGAGCGCTGACGGACGGCGCGCGTGCGATGCTCCCGTTCCGCGCCCCGGCCTACATCGGCGAGACGCGTCTCGGCGAAGGCCGTGCGCTCGTGACCGAACTTCTGCCCGGATTCCAGATCGAGGCCGCCATGGTACCCGCCGGGCGTGGCGCCGCCGAGTCGATGGGCTCCTCGATCGCCGCCGTGCATGGACTTCCGACATCCGTCGTCCGCGGAGCCGGCTTGGCCACGCGCACCGCGGAGGAGAGCCGTGCGGAGCTGGAGCGCCTCGTCGACACGGCGGCGGCCACCGGTCGAGTGCCGGCACGTCTGACCGTTCGCTGGCGCGATGCCGTCGCCGATGACGACCTCTGGCGATTCGAGTCCACCGTGATCCTGGGCGGAGTCCAGGCGACCTCGTTCCTGTTCGAGGATGACCCCGACCGAGGCCCCGAGGTCATCGGGCTCGTCGGATGGCACGGTCTCTCGGTCGGCGACCCCGCCCTCGACCTGTCGTGGTTGTCGGCAGCGCCCGAGGCCGCCGATGATGTGCACGCCGCGTACGCCCGCTCGATCGACCGTGCCCCCGATGGCGGCCTCGAGGTGCGGGCCCGTCTGCTCGCGGAACTCGAGTTCGCGCGCTGGCTGGTGCACGGCGATGCGATGCATCGAACGGACATCGTCGATGACGCGGCATCTCTTCTCGAGGCTCTGGCGGAAGGTATCCGCACCGACGACCTGACCATCATCGAAGCCCACGGCTCCGGCGTCGACTCCGCCCTCGACGCCCTCGGTCGCGTACCCAAGGACACCGTCGCCGACGTGGACACGTCGATGCACACGGACGCCTACAACCCCGAAGAGCTCTGGGCGGAGACCGGAGACCACTCCGAATCCGCGACCGCGGACCCCCGGGACGACGAGACGCTCGCAGAAGACGGCCAGGACCGGCCGGACGACGGCAGCGCCAGGCGCGCCGAGATGCTCAACGTCGAGACCGAGGACCTCTCCGGTGTGGCGAGCATCTTCGCCGAATCCGGCGATGTCGCCGGAGACCGCGGCGATTCACGACCGCCCGCCCCCCGCGCACACGACGAGTACGACGATGCCGACTCGGACGAGGCTCAGCGGGCTGCGCGGGCAGCGCTCCAGCGGTGGAAGAGCTCCTCCTCGGAATAGATGCGATCGCCGCGGATGACCAGGTCGTCCGCGACGTAGTAGAGCGCCACGTCGATCTCCTCCAGCGGCACCTCGAATCGCCGGTGATACGCGAGACGGTAGAGCGCGATCTGCAGCATCCGCTCGTCGCGCTCCGCCGCCGTGCGCGGAGCCTTTCCCGTCTTCCAGTCGACGATCTCGATGCGACCGCCGCGGTCGGCGCGCCGGTACACGGCGTCGAGCTTGCAGATGACGATGTGCGCCCGTCCTTCGTCACCGCCCTCGAGTCCGGCTCCCAGAGCGAAGTCGATCTCGATCTCGACCGCGATCGGCTTCAGACCGCCCCATTCGCTGCGCTCGAAAGTCTCCTGGAGAAGGGCGAGATCGGTGGCATCGGCTGACGCCGCCGGCCCTTCGGTCGACGCCGCCTCCGGGGTCGACGGATGCTCTTCCTCGTCGATCTCCCAGAGCGCCTCGTCCACTCGGGTACCGACGCCGACGAGCTCGGACCGCTGCTCCACCCATGCGTGGAAGAGGGTGCCGAGACGGGTCTGCCGATACGGTCGCTCCGGCATGGGCCGGATGATCGACGACAGCGTGCCGGAGTAGTCGGTGACGTAGTCCTTGAACCGCGACGCGGGCACCCGCGTCGGTGCCTCGGCGTCGGTGCCGCGCTGCCGCGCCGCACGTTCGGCGAGAAGACGTGCGAGCTCCATCGATGGCGCGACGGCGGCGTCCCGAGCCGCCTCGTCGACGGCCGCTGCTGCCGCCGAGACCACGTCTCGGCGGGCGCCGAGCGGGTCGAGCGGCCAGCGCAGCGTCGAGCCGGGCCCCTCGTAGGGGTTGTCGTCCGCATCCACGGCCTCGATCGGATCGAGTCCCTTCACCTCGAGCGCCTCGGCGAGGTAGGGACTCGGCGTGCGGGGAGCCTTCTGGCCGGCCCAGTGGGCGCCGCTGAGCAGCAGATCGGTTCGCGCGCGGGTCACCGCGACATACGCGAGACGCCGCTCCTCCTGCTGCTGGTAGGCGCGGTACGCGTCCTTGAAACGCTTGAGAGCGCCGCCCTGTGGATTGGCCTTGGTCGCACCGCCGGACAGCGATGCCTGTGCGAGCTTCTGCCGCTTGTCGGGATCGACCTCATCTCCCATCGCCTCGACCGGATCCCACTCGAAGCGGGGCAGCGCGTCGCGATCGCCGCGCAGGGCGAAGGGGACCACACCGAACCCGAACCAGCCGGAGGTGTCGGAGACACGACTGGGAAGCTCGTCGGCCACGAGTCGGACCACGGCGACGGCGTCCCACTCCAGGCCCTTCGATCCGTGGATCGTGAGCAGCTGCACGATCCCGGCCTCCGGAGGCTCCGGCCTCGGCATCAGCTCGTCCGTGCTCTCGGCCTTGTCGAGCCAGGCGAGCAGACTTCCGATGCTGCCCCGCTCATCGGCGGCGAGGAACGCCCGCACCTCGTCGGCGAACGCTCGCAGCTGCGTCGCCGCGATGCGTGCAGGTCCTCTGGTCTCGTTCGCCGCCAGCTCGATGTCCAGCCGCAGTTCGAGTTCGATCAGACGGATCAACTCGGGGATCGGCTGCGAAGAGGCGCGCCGCAGCCGTTCCAGCATCTCCCCCGCCGCGCGGACGCGCGCCCGGCCGTCCGGCGTGATCGTCTCGAGCAGTCGATAGTCGTCCCGCACCGCACGCACCACGTCGACGGCGTCGACGATCGAGACCGCCTCGTCGGCACCGCGCGAGGAGCGCAGCCGCGCACGCACCTCTTCTGGCAGCGGCGCCATCGCGGTGTCGCGCTCCGAGAGTGTGCGACCGAGATCGTAGAGTGCGGCCATGTCGGCGACGCCCACCCCGAAGCGGGGTCCGGTGAGGAGGCGGATCAATGCCGACCCCGCGGTGGGATCGTGCACGACCCGGAGCGTCGAGACGACGTCGACCACCTCCGGCGTCGCGAGCAGGCCGCCGAGGCCGAGGATGCGGTGCGGGATGCCCCGCGCCGCGAGTGCGGCCGCGAACGTCTGCATGTGCCGCTTCGAGCGGAACAGGATCGCTCCAGTGTGCGGTCGCGCTCCCGGCGCCGCGCCCGAGTCGTGCGCCGCCCGTCTCTCGGCGAACCACTCCGCCACGGCTGATGCCTCGTCATCGACCGTGAACGGGTACTTCACCGTCACGGTGCCCTCGCCTGCGCCCGGGCGGGGCTCCAGGGGCGGGACGTCGAGGCCGGGCCGCTGCAGCGGCTCGAGCACCCGGTTCGCGATGCCGAGGATGCCGCGGTCGTTCCGCCAACTCGTCATCAGGCTGTATGTCTCCGCAGTACCGGCGCTCGAGAACGTCCCGGCGAAGGCGTAGAGGTTGTCGGCGCTCGCACCCCGCCAGCCGTAGATGGACTGATGCGGGTCACCGACGGCCATCACCGCGGAGTCTCGGAAGAGCTCGGCCAGGAAACGGGTCTGGATGACCGATGTGTCCTGGTACTCGTCCAGCAGCACCACACGGTGCTGCTCTCGGAGCTCGGCGCGCACATCGGGCGCGGACTCGACGATGTCGTAGGCGCCGCCCACCTGATCGGCGAAGTCCAGCACGCCCCGTCGCTCCTTCTCGACGATGTAGTCGCGGACGAGCCGCGACAGCGTCGGCAGGCTGAGCAGGTTGACCGCCGCCTTCTCGACGTCGCCGTTGCCGCGGTACGGCGCGAACGCGACCGCCTGCTCCTGCGCGATGCGCTCCGCGAGGTCGAGGTCCACCCGATGGTCGAGGGCGTCACCCGCGAGCCGCTGCACGGCGTCGATGATCGTGCCGAGAGCGAACTCGATGTTCTCCAATTCCGGGAGGTCGCTGCGGAGCACGACCTCCCGCGCGAGCATCCAGGAGGCGGCCTGGCTGAGCATCGCGACGTCCGGATCCCTCCCGATCCGTGCGGCGTGCTCGCGGACGATGCCGTCGGCGAAAGCGTTGTACGTCGAGACGCGTGGGCGGATCATCAGGTCTTCGGCCGCACGGGGAGTCGTCGGATCCCAGCCGGTGCCGTGATGCGCGGCGAGCTCGTCGAGCACGTGGGCGCGCACCAGCTCGCGTTGCCGCCCCTGCGCCGCGTCGTCCACCCGTCGCAGGGATCCGTCGGCCGCGATTCCGGCCAGGTGGGGCAGGAGACCGCGGCGTCCGTACTCGTCGATGACGGCGAGGCGATGGCTGATCCGCTCCGCGAGCTCACCGGCGGCCTTGCGCGTGAAGGTGAGACCGAGGATCTCGTCGCGCGGGACATGACCGTTCGCGACGAGCCACACCACGCGTCCCGACATCGTCTCGGTCTTGCCGCTGCCCGCGCCCGCCACGACGAGGGCCGGCTCGGGCGGAGCCTCGATCACGCGCTGCTGGGCGGGGGTCGGAGACGGCTGGCCGAGCGCGGCGGCGATGTCGGTCGCCGAGATCCCGTGGCCGCCGTTCCAGCCCGTCACGAGCTCACCGCCGGGACCGTGTGGATGCGGCACGGGTGCACGCGACGCTGGGTGTCGGCGCAGTGGGACTCGACCTGCGCGGTGAAGCTCGATGCCGACATCCCGCGCGCGGCATCCGACACCCGCCGCAGGAACGCCGAACGCGACTCGTCGTCGAGCGTGTGCTGGTGCGCGATGCGGTACTCGCTCTTCGCGAGCGTCTTGGAGACGATCACCAGCCGCGCCCCTGCCAGCGACGCCGGTGGCGCCCCCTCGACCAGGCCCTGTTGGACGGCGACCTGGTAGGCGGCCAGCTGCGCATGCTCGAGCACGCCGGAGTCCGACTCCGGGTCGTTCTTGCCGGTCTTCAGATCGACGACCACGGTCGGCCCGTCCGCGCCGCGCGGCATCCGCTCCCAGCCGCGACCCCGCGCGTGGGCGTGCTCGCCGGCGCCGGGCGGGTAACCCTCGACCCGATCGATGTATCCATGGATGATCGCCTGATTCGCGCGGTCCTCCCCCACCGGGTGCACCGTCGGCGCGGTCTCGTCGCCCGGGGATGCGACATCCACTGCGAAGCGGAACTCCATCTCGCTGCCGATCACGCGCCCGCCCTCTCGGCGGACGTCGCCGAGGTAGGTGTGCAGCCGCCCGACGAGCAGGTCCGCCCGCCTTCTCTCCTTGCGGCCGATCCACTCGGTCTCGAAGTCGAGCTCCGGCCAGTGCTCCGCGACGATCGCGCGCATCTGCTCGAGGTCGCCGTCCGGGACCCGCTCCATCGCCTCGTGGACGATCGTGCCGATACCCGCGGTCGGCGGCATCACGGTGTCGCCACCGAGGGCTGAGACCACCCAGTTGAGGCCGCACTCCTCGTACGACTCCATCTTCGACGGAGAGACCCGTGCGCCCGCGACGGCGAGATCGCGCAGCGGCGCATCGGTCGACGTCGGCGTGACTCCGTACCACTCGGCGGGATCCGCACCGGGCACGCCCTCCCGAGCGAGGACCGCGAGCTGCCCCGCCGCGGCCCGCCGCGCGGCTTCCACCGAGGCTGTGGTGAGAGTGCGCCTGTGCCGGGCGACGAGGCCGCGCAGAGTGAGCGGGTGCTCGGCGGACGCATGTCGCTCCGGCGGCTCCGGTGCAGGAAGGAAGCCGAAGAACGGGCTGGGGGTCAGGTCGTCGTCGTCCACGGCCGTGATCAGGAGTCGATCGCGCGCCCGTGACACGGCCCGGACGAAAAGCCGGAGCTCGTCGTGCAGCGCCGCCCGACGACGGTCCAGCGCTCCCGGCGGCTCGATGCGCGTTCCGGTGCGCGCAGCCTGGATCGCGTCGGCCAGACGCCACGTCTGCAGGAGCCCGCCGCGCAGGCGCACGTTCGGCCAGATGCCGTCCTGCACCCCGGCGACGACGACCGCATCGAACTCGGTCCCGAGTGCGGTCGCCGGCGTCAGCAGGGTGACCTTTCCCGGTCGGTCGGGGGTCGACAGCGAATCCTCCGGGACCTCGCTGTCGAGGATGTCGCGCACGAACGTCTCGGGCTTCTCTGTGGGTGTGCGCTCGACGAAGCGCTTGGCCGCGTCGAAGAGCGAGACCAGGGCATCGAGAGCGCGCGCGGTCTCCGCCCCGGTGGGCAGCAGGGAGATCTCGCGCCAGGCCACCTGCAGCCGTCGCCCGTCGACCGCGCGTGCCTGATCCCACACCCGCCACAGCAGGTCGTGGATCGTCTCGCCGGCGGCGGCACCGCGCGCGAGGGCCGCGATCGTCTCGGCGAAGCGCTCGGCCGTGCGCGACTCCGGCGCGTCGATGAGTGTCAGATGGGATGGATTCGCCATGGCCTGACGCAGCAGCTCCCGCGCGGGCGTCGCCCCTCCTTGCTCGAGCTCGATGTGCCGGAGTCGAGCGCGCAGACGCCGGAGCCCGATCGCATCCATTCCCCCGAACGGGGTTCGCATCGCCTCCTCGAGTGCTTCGGACGTGCGCTCGTCGACGGGGGTCAGCGCCAGGCGCACGATCCCGACGATGTCGCGCACGATCCCCTCGCTGCCGAGAGGACGCTGCACCCCGGCCGCACGGGTCGGGATCTCTCGGGCCGCGAGTTCGGTCTCGAGCGTGGTCACCTGACGGGTGTCGTGCGCGATGACCGCCATCCGGTCCCAGCGGACGCCGTCGGCGAGGTGCCATTCCCGCATCACTCCGGCGATGCGATCGAGTTCTTCGTACGGTGACGGGGCCACGAAGGTCGTGACGCCCGCCTCGACCTCCTCGGCGGTCGCCGGGACCGGGGCGCGCCGATGCTCGACCCGGCCCGAGGCTCCGATCGCCTGGGTCACCGTGCGGGTGAGCGCGGTGAGAGCCGGTCGCTGGCGATGCGTGCCGTCGAGCACATGCACGTCTCCCAGCACGCCGGCCAGTTGGGCGAACAGCTCGGGGCTGGCTCCACGGAACGATCCGGACGAGATGTCGGGATCGCCGAAGGCCAGGACGGCGATCCCCCGGCTGCGCAGCGCGGTCACCACGGCGATCCCGCCGCGGGTGAGCTCCTGGGCGTCGTCGATGAGGACGACGCGCAGCGACGCGAGCGGGCCGAGGGCCGCCGTCTCCGCCGCGTGCAGGATCGTGCTCGCCTCGCTCAGCAGATCGGCGGCGTCACGGTGGGCCGCCCGGAGCGCGTCGAGCACCGAACGGTACTCCACGAGGAACTCCGCGGCCGCCGCCCACACCTCGTTGCCCGAAGTGCGGAGCTCGCCGGGGTCGGCGCCGATCTCGGTGCACTCGGCGAGGAATGCCCTCAGCTCGGAACGGAAGCCCTTCGACGCGCGCACCGAGGTGCTGAGCGCATCCGGCCACGGGATCCGGCCGTCCTCGGCATCGCCGGCGAGGAGCTCGGCGATGATCCGGTCCTGGTCGGCGCCGGTGAGCAGCGCAGGTGGTTCCGCGCCCTCGCGCACCATCGCCCCGCGCACGAGCTGGAACGCGAAGGAGCCGAGGGACCGCGCCAGCGGTCCCGGGGTCGCCTGACCGATCCGCACGCCGATCCGATCACGCAACGCCGTCGCCGCCTGGCGGTTCGGAGTGAGCGCGAGCACCTGTTCCGGACGCATCCCCTCCGTGTCGAGCAGATGCACGACCCGATCGATGAGGGTGCGGGTCTTCCCCGTTCCCGGGGCACCGATGATGACGCCGGATGCCGTCGGCTCCGCGGCGATCACAGCGCGCTGAGCGGTGTCCGGTGTCATGTCCTCCACGCTATCCGGACACGCGGACATCGTCGTGCGCCCGCGCACCTCCCGCCTGCGTCGCCACCGGGGCATGCGCCTGTGCGCTCACGGCGAAACCGGCTGCCGCGGCCGATCCCGCCCGCCGCGTGCGGGGTAGAGTTGGCGCAGTCCCCGAACTTCAAGGAGCACGCGTGGAAATCCGCATCGGCATCATCAACACCGGCCGTGAACTCAGCTTCGACACCGGCGCGAGCGCGGAAGAGGTCCGCACCCAGGTCGCCGCGGCACTCGAGCAGAGCGCGTCGCACGTGAGCTTCGCCGACGTGAAGGGCAACTCCTACATCGTCCCGACCGCGAACCTCGCCTACATCGAGCTCGGCACCGAGGAATCGCGTCGCGTCGGCTTCGTCGCCTGAGCCGACGATGTACATCCTCCTCGCACTCATCGGTGCGTGCGCTCTGGGCATCGCCGTTCACTTCCTGATCGCCGATCGCGAGCTGCGCGGCGTCGCGCTCGCGCCGGCCATCGCGACCGCCGTCTCGGCGATCGCGTACACGGGCCTGCAGTGGGCGGGCGTCGGCGAGGACAGCATCTGGCTGTGGCTCGCGAGTGTCCTCGGAGCCGCCGTCGTCGCGGCGCTCGCCACCATGGCCGTCACCGGCCTGCGCAAGCGCTCCGATGCCGAGAGCAGGGCCGCGCTGGGCATCTGAACGCGCCCACCGCCTGAGGCAGCGCTTCCTAGGAGGCGAGTCCCATCGCGTCCATCCGCCGTGCGTGAGCGCCCATGAGTTCGGTGTACACCGGCTCGATGCGCTCGTCGTCCACGGCGAGGCGCTCCGGCCGCAGTGCGGAGCGGCAGACGAGGATCGTATCGCCGACGAGTCGGCGAGCCCACATCGACAGCAGCGACCGCCATTCCTCGTCGCTCTCGATCGTCTCCTGCACGATCGCGACGATCTCGTGGCGAGCGTCGTCTTCGCGGAGGATCTCCGCGACCCGACGCCCGGTGTCGCCGTAGCTGGAAGCCAGCGCCAGGTAGAAGTCGTCGAGCATGCCGGCGGTGATGTACACGGCGAGCAGCGTCTCCCGCGGTCGCGCGCCGATCGTCTTCCGACGGAACGCATCGAGGTTCTCGCGGAACGGCAGCATCAGCTGCGTCGGGTCGTCACCGCGCTCGGCGATGAGGTCGACGATCCCGCGGTGCTTGGTCAGGGCCGCCCCGGCCGCACGCGACAGCGACTCCTTCTCCGACAGCGCCGTCGTCGCGCGGATGAGGCGCGTGAGGGTCTCGAAGTAGCCGAGCTGCAGATATGCCGCCTGCCCGAGGAACCGATTGACCTCGGGGGCGAGCTCGGCGAAGTCGATGCGCGTCGCATCGCTCTGATCCCCCCTGCTGCGCAGGGCGAGAGTCCGTCGGGGCGCATCGTCGCGCTGCCAGAACCACTTAACCACCAGGTCGTCCTCCCGAGATCACCACGTCGTTCACAATACTCGTGCGCAGCCGCCCTTCCTGGTCGGCGGCACCCCTCGGGTAGGCTGGGCGTGTCCCCGCCGTCGGAGCGGGGCCCCGCGCCTGTGGCACAAGAGACGGCGTGGATCCGTTTACGAGGCGATCCCGCAGGGTCGCCGGACAGGCAATCTGAATAAAGTGACAACTTTCGCCGATCTCGGCATCGATCAGGACATCGTCGACGCGCTCGCCGCCAAGGGCATCGTCGACGCATTCCCGATCCAGGAGCAGACCATCCCCCTCGGCCTCCCTGGCCAGGACATCATCGGCCAGGCGAAGACCGGAACGGGAAAGACCTTCGGCTTCGGCATCCCCGTCGTCCAGCGCCTCGGCAAGGACCCGGCGCACGGCGTCAAGGCGCTCATCGTCGTGCCGACCCGCGAGCTCGCGGTGCAGGTCTACGAAGACATCGACCTACTCACCAGCAACCGCTCCACCAGCGTCGTCGCGATCTACGGCGGCAAGGCCTACGAGGGTCAGATCGACCAGCTCAAGGCCGGCGCGCAGATCGTCGTCGGGACGCCCGGCCGCCTGATCGACCTCGCCGGGCAGCGCCTGCTCGACCTCTCCAACGCGACCGAGGTCGTGCTCGACGAGGCCGACAAGATGCTCGACCTCGGCTTCCTCGCCGACATCGAGAAGATCTTCCAGAAGGTCCCCGCGGTCCGCCACACGCAGCTGTTCTCGGCCACCATGCCCGGCCCGATCGTCGCCCTGGCGCGTCGCTTCATGTCGAACCCGATCCACATCCGCGCGAACGACCCCGACGAGGGGCTCACGCAGGCGAACATCAAGCACCTCGTGTACCGGGCGCACTCGATGGACAAGGACGAGGTGATCGCCCGCATCCTGCAGGCCGAGGGCCGCGGCAAGACCGTGATCTTCACGCGCACCAAGCGTGCGGCGCAGCGACTCGTCGACGAGCTGGGCGACCGCGGCTTCAACGTCGGCGGCGTGCACGGCGACATGGGCCAGGATCAGCGCGAGCGCTCGATGGCCGCGTTCAAGGCCGGCAAGCGCGATGTCCTGGTGGCGACCGACGTGGCCGCCCGAGGGATCGACGTCGACGACGTCACCCACGTCATCAACCACACGATCCCCGACGAGGACAAGACGTATCTGCACCGCGCGGGTCGTACCGGCCGCGCGGGCAAGACCGGCATCGCGGTCACGTTCGTCGACTGGGAAGACCTGCACAAGTGGGCGCTCATCAACCGCGCCCTCGAGTTCGGCCAGCCGGAGCCCGTCGAGACGTACTCGTCGAGCCCGCACCTGTACGAGGACCTCGACATCCCTCAGGGCACGAAGGGCCGCCTGGTGTCGGCCCCGAAGACCGAGTCGGTGAAGACCGAGCGCACCCGTCGACCCGAGCGCGCGGCGGATGCCGCCGCCGAGGGCACCGACGAGAGCGGCACCCGTCGTCGCCGTCGCCGCCGCAACAGCAACACCCCTGTCGGATCGACCTTCACCGAGGGTGCTTCGGAGGCGGCGTCCGGCGAGGGCCAGTCCGCTCCCGCGGCCGACCGCAGCGCCGAAGGTGCCGGCACGCACGACGGCGCCGGTAAGGAGCACCACGACGGCAAGCCTGCTCCGGCGCGTCGCCGTCGCCGTCGTCGCGGCGGCTCCGGTGCCGGAGCAGCTCCCGTCACCGGGGCCTGACTTCCACGACCGAGGGCGCGTGCTGCGGAGAATGATCCGCGGCACGCGCCCTTCGTCGTCGGCGCCGTGCCGTCGGTGAGGCGCGACGCGGTACGGGACCTCATCCCGCTCCGGTCCGCGCCCCAGGAACCGCCCGGATGCCGGACATGCCGTCCGCGGACTCCCGCAGCAGCGATGCCGGGACCCGCGGCGGATACACCCAGGCGACCAGCACGACCGAGATGATCATCAGCAGGAACCACGAGCTCAACTTGCTGAGGGAGACCGGCTGCCAGCCCTCCGCCTGATCGGGATAGGCCCATGCGCCCGCCCACGTGCCGATGTTCTCCGCGAGGTAGATGAACACCGCCACTCCGGCGAACACCGCCAGCAACGGCAGTCTGATGGTCCGGCGCCAGACACGCGCGTGCATCACCGTCGGCAGCCACAGCAGCACGACGCCGGCCAGCAGCACCCAGCGGGCATCCCACCACCAGTGGTGCGCGAAGAAGTTGAGATAGATCGCCCCTGCGAGGATCGCCGTCATCCAGCGCCGCGGGTACCTCGTGAAGCCGAGGTCGAACAGCCGGTAGACCCGGACCATGTACGAGCCGACGGCCGCGTACATGAAGCCGCTGAAGAGCGGCACTCCCCCGATCCGCAGAATTCCGTCCGCCGCGTACGCCCACGAGCCGACGTCGGTCTTGAACAGCTCCATCACCGTGCCGGTGATGTGGAAGAGGACGATGACCCACAGCTCGCGTCCGCTCTCGAGCCGGAACGCGAGCATCGCGATCTGGATGAGCACGGCGGTGATCGTGAGCGCGTCGTTGCGGGCGAGTGCCGCATCGTCCGGGTACCAGAGGCGCGCCGCGACGATCACCACCAGCAGTGCCGCCCCGAAGATGCACGCCCACGCCTGCTTGAGGACGAACACCGTGACCTCGATCAGGCCGGCACGGATGCCGTTCGCCGGAGCGCCGAGGAGGAGGCGATGCGCCCACGCGTCGACGCGGCGCTCCAGAGAAGTCGCTCGCTGCATGCCTCGGACGGTATCGGTCCCGATCGACAGCTCGCCGGGAGGTGACCGACAGAATGCCGAGGATCAGGGAAAACGCGGGGCCGTGCCGGTTCCGCGTGCTATGAGCCTGGCCACCATGTCCTCCGACGTCGTGTTCTCGCCGGGGAGGTTGGGTTTCCCGGTGCCGTGGTAGTCGCTCGATCCGGTGATGATGAGGTCGTGCTTCGCGGCGATCTCGCGCAGCATCCTCTTGCCCGTCTCCGTGTTCTCACGATGGTCGATCTCGAAGCCGCCGAGGCCAGCCGCGATCAGTCGCTCGATGAAGGAAACGGGCATCATGCGGTCGCGCCCCGTCGTGACGGGGTGGGCGATGACCGCGACTCCTCCGGCCTCGGTGATCAACCGCACCGCTGTCAGCGGATCCGGTGCGTAGTGCGGCTCGTAATACCCCTCGCGTGGATGCAGGATGCCGTCGAACGCCTCGGTCCGATCCCGCACGATGCCCCGCGCGACGAGGGCGTCGGCGATGTGGGGGCGCCCGACGGTCGCATCGAGCGTCGTCTGCGCGACGACATCGTCCCACTGCAGGTCGTAGTCGCGTCCGATGTTGCGGACGATCCGCTCCGCGCGGCCGATCCGGTCACCGCGGATGCGATCGGTCTCGGCGCGCAGGGCCGCGTCCGCGGGATCGAAGAGATAGCCGAGCACATGCACACTGCGCCACTCGTGCTTCGCCGACAGCTCCATCCCCGGGAGGAAGGTCATCCCGCGGGCGACGGCCGCATCCCCGGCTTCGCCCCACCCCGTGGAGCGGTCGTGATCGGTGAGGGCGAGCGTGCGCACCCCGTGCGCATGCGCCTGGGCGACCACCTCGGCGGGCGACTCCGTGCCATCGGAATGGTTGGAGTGCAGGTGCAGGTCGGCGGGACCGGCGAACCCGTGGGACGAAGTGGCCATCCTCCGAGCGTACCGAGCACCACCCGGCCCGGACGCGCAGGCGCACGGAAGCGGATGTCGGGGCAGGGACTTCACAGGCGGCGCTTCTAGGCTGGAGGGGATGTTTCGACTCCTGGGGATCCTCTTCACCGTGCTGCTCGCGATCGCGACCGCGATCGTGGTGTGGCCGCAGTTCTTCCGTCTGGAGCAGACGTACCCGTTCGCCCAGCTCGTGTCGGCGCGCGGGCTCGTGCTCGGCGGCTTCCTCGTCGTCGCGGTGCTCGCGCTGCTGCTGCTGTTCGCCCGTCCGCTGCGGGGGTTCGCCGCCTCCATCCTGATCGTGGCGCTGCTCGGCGCCGGGGCGACCGGTCTGATCGGAGCCACTCGGGGTTTCGGAGAATCCGCGCTTCCCGACCGGACCGAGAGCAGCCTCCGGGTGCTCACCTGGAACACGGCGGGCGAAGCGGTTCCCGCCGAGGTGATCGCGCAGCAGATCCTCGATCAGGGCGCCGATGTCGTGGCACTGCCCGAGACCACCGAGGCCGTCGGTGAGCGCATCGCGATCATGCTGCGCGAGCAGGGGCATCCGATGTGGGTGCACCATGTGCAGTTCCGTCCCGACGTGGAGGACGGCCCCCAGTCCTGGCAGACCACGGTGCTGGTCGCCCCGGACCTCGGCGAGTACTCGGTGATCGAGTCGGCCAAGGACGGGACGAGCAACACCGGCTCGGTGCCCAGCGTCGTGCTCATGCCGATCGACGGCTCCGGCCCCACGATCGTCGCCGTGCACGCGGTCGCCCCGCGCATGGAGGAGATGCAGCAGTGGCGGAGCGACCTGCAGTGGATCGCCGACCAGTGTCCGGAGGGCGATTTCCTCCTGGCCGGAGACTTCAACGCGACGATCGACCACATGGCCTCTCTCGGCGTGGAAGGCGGCGACATCGGCTATTGCCGTGACGTCGCCTCTCGGACCGGCAACGGACTCACCGGCACCTGGCCGAGCTCACTCCCCGCGCTGGCCGGCGCCCCGATCGACCACGTCATGGCGTCGCAGAACTGGAAGCCGACGGGCTCGGTCGTGCTGGATGACGCCGGGGGAAGCGACCATCGCGCACTGATCGTGCAGCTCGAGCCGGTCGGCTGAAACTCCCGTACCGATCCTCCAGATGACAGACTGGAGGGATGAGCACAGGAGAGCGCGACACGATCGCAGAGCCCACCGTCGAAGCGGCTGTCGAGAACGGCACGACGAACCGCAAGCAGCCCTTCCCCCAGGGCTTCCTCGACACCATCTCCACGGGCTGGGCCGAACGTCCCGAGACGCTTCCCGCTCCCCGCGCACAGGCGGCCTACGCCGCCGTCCGACGGGCCGCCGTCTCCGCGGCGTTCCCGGGCAAGCGTCTCGTGATCCCGGCCGGCTCGCTCAAGCAGCGCAGCAACGACACCGACTACGTCTTCCGCGCGCACTCCGCCTTCGCGCACCTCACCGGGTGGGCGTCGGATGCCGAGCCCGACTCGGTGCTCGTCTTCGCGCCGACCGACGCAGGGCATGACGTCACACTGTTCTTCCGTGAGCGCGCCGACCGCACGACCACCGAGTTCTACGCCGACGCCACGATCGGCGAGTTCTGGATCGGCCCGCGTCCGTCTCTCGCGGGTGTCGCCGCCGACCTCGAGATCGCGACGGCGCACCTGCACGAGCTCGGGGCCGTCGAGGGCGAGCTGGTGCTCGACGAAGACGACGCTCTCACCCGCTTCGTCTCGGAACTGCGCCTCATCAAGGACGAGTTCGAGATCGCCGAGATGCGTCGTGCCGTCGAGATCACGGCGAACGGCTTCGACGACATCATCCGCGAGTTGCCGGCAGCGACCGCCCACGCCCGCGGCGAGCGCGTGGTGGAGGGTGTCTTCCACCGTCGCGCACGCGAGGACGGCAACGGCGAGGGCTACGACACGATCGCCGCCTCCGGCCCGCACGCCTGCTATCTGCACTGGACGCGCAACGACGGCACCGTCGTCCCCGGCGACCTGATCCTGGTGGATGCCGGTGTCGAGGCCGACAGCCTGTACACCGCCGACATCACCCGCACGCTTCCTGTCTCGGGCACCTTCACCGACGTGCAGCGTCGGGTCTACGAGACCGTGCGCGAGGCTGCAGACGCCGCGTTCGCGGCAGCGCGGGTGGGCGTGCGCTTCCGCGACGTGCACGGAGCCGCGATGAAGGTCATCGCCGAGCGCACGGCCGAATGGGGCCTCCTGCCGGTCTCCGCCGAGGAGGCCCTGGATGCCGACAAGGGCGGCCAGCACCGCCGCTACATGGTGCACGGGACCTCGCATCACCTCGGCATCGACGTGCACGACTGCGCGCAGGCCCGTCGAGAGATGTACTACGACGGCATCCTCGCACCAGGCATGGTCTTCACGATCGAGCCGGGACTCTATTTCCAGATCGACGATCTCACCGTGCCGGCGGAGCTCCGCGGGATCGGCGTGCGCATCGAGGACGACATCCTGATGACGGAGGACGGCCCGGTCAACCTGTCGGCGGACATTCCGCGCACGGCCGACGAAGTCGAGGCCTGGATCGCCCGCCTGCAGGGCTGACGATGATGTTCGGGTTCGTCAACTTCTTCGTCCTCATCCTGATCTACGGTGTCGCCGCGCTCCTCCTCGGGGCCGTGATCTACTTCGCCGTGCTGCTCGCCCTCAAGTCGCACACCCGGTGGGTCGACCAGGGGAAGTCCGGACGATCGCGGCCGTTCTGACGCATGCACGACGCCGAGATCACGGTCGACGACGCGCTCGCGCGGGTGTTGATCGCCGAATCCTTCCCTGAGCTCGAGGAGCGGGAGCTGCGCCGCGTGAGCACCACCGGCACGGTGAACTCGATCATCCGCGTCGGCGACGACCTCGTCGCCCGATTCCCCTTCTTCCCCGTCACCCCGGCGGAGCTGGCGGCGGAAGCCGAGGCGATGACAGCCCTGGCGGCATCCTGTCCGTTCCCGGCGCCGCTGTCGTACGGGATCGCCGCCGGCGGAGCCGCGTTCCCGTCGGCCTGGTCCGTGCAGACCTGGATTCCCGGCAGGACAGCGCACTTCGACGAGCATTCGACCTCCCTGTCGCTGGCGCAGGACCTGGCGATGCTGATCCGAGCGCTGCGTGCGGTCGACCCGGCCGGGCGGGTCTTCGACGGTCGGGGACGCGGAGGCGACCTCGCCGATCACGACGAGTGGGTCACGGAGTGCATAGAGCGAAGCCGCCATCTGGTGGATGCCCCACGCGTGGCGGGACTCTGGGCGCAGTTGCGTGCGCTTCCTCCCGCAGGGCCGGTGGTGATGAGCCACCGTGACCTCACGCCGTTCAATCTGCTCGTCGGCGACGGCGACGGCGTGACCCGACTCACCGGCGTCCTCGACGGCGGTGGCTTCGGACCGGCGGACAGGGCGCTCGACCTCGTCGCGGCCTGGCACCTGTTCGACGCTCCCGCCCGTCAGGTGCTTCGCGACGGTGTCGGCGCCGGTGACGTCGAGTGGTCGCGGGGAGCGGCGTGGGCGTTCCAGCAGGCGATCGGTCTCGGCTGGTACTACGAGGAGTCGAATCCCCCGATGAGCATGCTGGGCGTGTCGACCGTGCGTCGGCTGCTCGCCGATCCGGGGCTGGCCGCCCTGCTCTAGCGACGGACGAAGTCGGCGACGATCGGCGCGAGGGAGGCACCGATCTCTGCGACGGGGCGCTTGCGGCCCTTCACCTCGAAGGTGTGACCGCCGCCCTCGACCCATTCGACCCGCGCATCCTGGCACGACGCCACCGCCTCCTCGAACTGCGAGATCGGCTGGATGAACGGATCGTTCGTCCCCTCGACGAACAGCTGCGGGACGCGGATCGCCGGCAGATGCTCGACGCGGGGCTTCTCCGGCCTGCCGGGAGGATGCAGCGGATAACCCAGATAGACGAGGCCGTCGACCACGAGACCGTCCGCGACCGCCATCGATCCCATCCGTCCGCCGTACGACTTGCCGGTCGCCCACACGCGGGCCGCGGCGTCCTGCTCGCGCGCGAACGCCACGACGGCGTTCCAGGTGATGATCGCGTGGGCTGCCGGCCCCGGCATCCTCCGCCCCTGCTCGACGTAGGGGAAGTTGAACCGCAGGGTGGAGAAGCCGAGTCCACCGAGAGCATCCGTGAAGCCGGTGAGGAACGGGTGGTCCTTTCCGGTGCCCGCACCGTGCGCGACGATCACCGTCGTGCCGTTGCGGCCGGGTGACCAGTCTGCCGAGACCGCGGTGGGGCCGGTCGGCAGTCCGACCTGGATCTCGACCATCAGTCGATCGACGAGGGGACGACGATCATGCGCGCCCGCCCGCGATACCTTCGTCGCCGGGAGCGGCATCCGGTACGGCAGGGGTCTCCGGTGACGGCGCGCTCGGGACCTCCGTCGTGGCACCGGGCTCCGTCGCGGCACCGGGCTCCGTCGTCGCACCGGGCTCCGTCGCGGCACCGGGCTCCGGAGTCGCACCACCCTCGGGCTCCGGAACGGGATCGGCCGGCCTCGGCGGGATCACCGGCTCCGCGGGCTCGGGCGCCGGCGCACCGGGGGCGATCCGCTCACCGTACCGCGGCGGCTCGTCGAGGTTCACCGGGGGCCGCACGGGCGCGACACGAGCCGCGCCGAGCACCTGACGGGCCTTGGCGAGCGATGCCGCCTGCACCGTGACCTCGTAGTGGTCTGCGGCGAACTGCGTGACGCTCGCGAAGTCGCGACGACGACGCACGATCGCGTAGGTGACGAGGCTCAGGATCATGCCGACGGCGACACCGATGAAGACGAAGCCCACGAACAGCTGGATGGGCACCTCGGGATTGCCGAGCACGAGGATCGCGCCGAGGAACAGGCCGATCAGCACCCCGTTGATCGCGCCGGAGCGTGCCGCGGACGCGTAGCCCAGCTTGCCGGTCACGCGTTCGACCGTGCGGACGCTCTGCCCGACGATGGCGATGTCGCGCGCCGGCACCTCCCCGGCGATCAGCTTCGACACCGTCTTCTGCGCGCTCTCGTAGTCGCGCATCGAGGCGACGATCTCGCCGGTGTCCGTGCCGTTCGCGGGGCGGTTCAGCATGCTCATCCGGCTATTCTTCCACGCGCACCGATGGACCGCCTGAGGCGCGACCATCCCGCCGTCGGTCGGAGGCGGCGACTACTCTGGAGAAGTGAGCACACAACGGGTTTTCGCCGCGCGCCTGGCCGGGTGCGCCGTCTTCGATCCCGTCGGCGACCGGCTCGGCAAGGTCCGGGATGTCGTCGTCGTGTATCGAAGTACCGCGGCGCCCCGCGTGATCGGTCTCGTCGTGGAGATCCCGGGGCGACGACATGTGTTCCTCTCGATCGGACGCGTCACCTCCATCCGCTCCGGTCAGGTCATCACCACGGGCCTGATCAACGTGCGGCGTTTCTCCCCGCGTGCCGGTGAGGTGCGCGTGCTCGCCGAGATGCTCGGACGACGCGTGAGCTTCGCCGACGGCAGCGGCACCGCCGTCATCGAAGACGTCGCGATCGAACCGAACCGGCTGGGCGAGTGGGCGATCAGCCAGTTGTTCCTGCGCCGCCCCAAGACCAGCGCCTCCCCGTTCGCGAAGGGGCCAACGACCTTCGCCGCCTGGAGCGAGGTCGCCGAGCAGCGCGCACCGGGCGAGTCCCAGTCGGCGGAGCAGCTCGTCGCCTCCTACTCCGAGCTGCACGCCGCCGATCTCGCCAACACGCTGCTCGATCTTCCGCAGCAGCGCATGATCGAAGTCGCCGAGGAGCTGTCGGACGATCGTCTCGCCGACGCCCTCGAGGAGATGCCCGAGGACGAGCAGGTGCACATCCTCGACCGCCTCGGCGACGAGCGCGCAGCCGACATCCTCGATCAGATGGAGCCGGACGACGCGGCCGACCTGCTCGCCCAGCTGCCCCCGAACCGTCTGGAGCAGCTCCTCGAGCTGATGGAGCCGGAGGAGGCCGAAGACGTCAGGATGCTGCTGCGCTACGGACCGGACACCGCCGGCGGTCTGATGACGCCGGAGCCGATCATCCTCTCCGCCGATGCGACCGTCGCCGAGGCGCTGGCGCTGATCCGTCGGCACGAGCTGCATCCGGCGCTGGCCGCCGCGGTCTTCGTCACCCTCCCGCCGTTCGAGACGCCGACGGGACGCCTGCTCGGCCTCGTGCACTTCCAGCGGATGCTGCGCTACCCGCCGCACGAGCGACTCGGAGCGATCCTCGACGACAGCCTCGAGCCGGTTCCCGTCACCGCGTCCGCCGCCGAGGTCGCACGACTCCTGGCGAGCTACGACCTGGTGTCCCTCCCGGTGATCGATGCGGCCCACCGCCTCGTCGGAGCGATCAGCATCGACGACGTGCTCGACTACCTCCTGCCCGACGACTGGCGCTCGCACGACAGCGACGACACGGCATCACCGGCGAAGGAGGTGCGCTGATGCCCCGCTCGCCGCGCCTCGACGCACCAGGCCGCACCACGACTCGGCCCAGGGCGACCTCCCGTGACCGCTTCGGGCGCTTCACGGAGTGGGTGGCTCGCGCCATGGGAACCCCCGCGTTCCTGGTGATCCTCAGCCTCTTCTGCGTGGTCTGGATCGTCTGGAACACCCTGATGCCCGACGAGCTCCGCTTCGATGACGCCGCCCTCGGCTTCACGGCGCTGACGCTCATGCTCTCGCTGCAGGCCTCCTACGCCGCACCGCTCATCCTGCTCGCGCAGAACCGCCAGGACGATCGCGACCGGGTGCAGATCGAGCAGGACCGGCAACGGGCCGAGCGCAACCTCGCCGACACCGAGTACCTCGCCCGGGAGATCGTGGCTCTGCGGATGTCGCTCGAGGAGCGCAACTCGCAGGCCGTGACCCGCGATGTGCTGCGGCAGGAGCTGAAGGCCCTCCTCGCAGAGCTCGAGGAATCGCCGGACAGGTCGCGACCGGACGCCGCATCGTGACGGTCGAAGCCGACCGCGTCCGATCCGCTGTCTCGGCGGTGACCGACCCCGAGCTGCGTCGCCCCATCGGCGACCTCGACATGGTCCGCGAGATCAGCGTCGAGGGAGACCGGGCGCGGGTCGGCATCGTCCTGACGATCGTCGGCTGCCCCGCGGCGGCCCGCATCGAGTCGGACGTGCGGAATGCCGCGGCCGCCGTCACCGGCATCGCCTCCGTCGAGGTCGAGGTCGGGGTGATGACTCCGACGGAGCGCAAGGCCCTCACGGAGAAGCTCCGGGCAGGGCGACCGGCACGGCACATGCCGTTCGGACCCGACTCCCTCACCCGCGTGATCCTCGTCTCGAGCGGCAAGGGCGGCGTCGGCAAATCGACGGTCACCGCCAACCTCGCCGTCGCCCTCGCCGATCAGGGGCTCTCGGTCGGACTCGTCGACGCCGACGTGCACGGATTCTCGATCCCCGGGCTCCTGGGCATCCCGGCCGGCACACAGCCGACCCGCATCGACGACCTGATGCTGCCCCCGGTGGCACACGGGGTGAAGACGATCTCGATCGGGATGTTCCTCCGCGACGGCGAGTCCGTCGTGGCATGGCGCGGCCCTATGCTGCACCGCACGGTGTCGCAGTTCCTCACCGACGTGTTCTTCGGAGACCTCGATGTGCTCCTCATCGACATGCCCCCGGGAACCGGCGACATCGCGATCTCGATCGGCCAGCTCCTCCCGCACGCCGAGGTCCTCGTCGTGACCACCCCGCAGACCGCCGCGGCGGAGGTCGCGATCCGCAGCGGACTCGTCGCCAGGCAGACCGGGCAGCGGGTGATCGGCGTCGTCGAGAACATGGCGGCGTACACGCTCCCCGATGGCACGGTCATCGATCTCTTCGGCTCCGGCGGAGGAGCGGCGGTCGCCGAGGCGCTTTCCGCACCGGGGGCCACGGTACCGCTGCTGGCTTCGATCCCCCTGAGCCCGGCGCTCCGCGAGGGGGGCGACGCCGGCACCCCCATCGTATCCGGCGAGACGACGGACGCCGCGGCGGTGACCATCCGCGACCTCGCCCGCACCCTGGCACAGCAGGGCCGAGGGCTCTCCGGGAGATCGCTGCCGATGTCGATCGGCTGAACGCGCATGGGACAATGGTGCGGTGCCCCCACGATCCCTGACCGTCGATGAGAGTCTGCTGCGTCGGATGGCGCGGGACGCGGCGATCTACTCCCTGACCCGGCCGTTCGCCATCGTCATGTGGGTGGCGCTCGCCGGCGCCCTGGTCCTCAGCATCCTGAACCTGAACGCGCCCCTCGCCCCGGGCCAGGAACCGCCGTTCGGCGCGGGGTGGATGCCGCCGGTCATCATCGGCCTCGGCTTCTACGCGGTCCTGATGTCGGTGTCGACCGCTCGACGCGCTGTCCGCATCGCCATGCCCGTCGAGACCGTGGTCTGGGTCTCCCTCGAGGACGACGCGCTGAAGATGGGGAGCGGACGACGCCGCTCCGACATCGCCTACGACACCTTCCAGCATCTGCGCGTCGGCAGGGATGCGGTGCTGCTCAAGCTGCGCGATGCATCGGTCGCGACCGCGATCCCCCGCGCCCTGCTCACCGACGAGGACATCGCGACGCTCCGCTCCCGGATCGCCTAGACCTCGAGGGACGAGGTCCACGGCGCGTCGGCGTCGCCGGCGCGCCGTGCTCGCCGTCGTCTGGACACCAGGCGCCGGATGCCGATGACACCGGGCACCAGCACCACGATCAGCGGGCAGAACACCGCACCGACGGCGAGGAGGGTGCCGACGGCGAAGTCGCTCGCCCCGTTGCGACCGAGACCGATGGAACCCGTGCCGAACACGTCCCCGGCGAGGAGGAACTCTCCGTCGTACGTGTCGAGTGCATCGGTGCACGTCACCGTGTGGAGGCCGGCCTCGACCGACGTGAACTGCGCGCGCTGCTCGAACCCGTGCCTCGGCGTCATCCACCAGAGAGTGTCGTCCCAGGAGAGCGATGGCCCTCCGCGCTGCGGCAGCTCGATGTCATCGGGCCCGATGACCGCGCACTCCATGGTCCCGAGCATCGCGGAGATCCCTCCGCCCCACACACCGATCCGCTCCCCCGCGCCGAGGTCGATCTCCGCCGTCCGCCCGAGCGGCTGTGGATCGGCCTGCGCCACGGACGCCGAGACGGGCAGCACCCACAGGGTCCAGATCAGGATGCCCGCGCAGGCGCAGAGCGCGGAGAACCAGAAGGCTGCGGCGTCGCGATCGGCGAGGCGATCCCGCGTCACGTCGCTTCGAGGTCGAACGGCGGCCGGTTGGTGGCGCTGAACTCCTGCGGAACAGCGCGGGGGGCGATCGGCTCGGCGATCGTCTCGCGTGCCTGCGTCGGGGTGGCGGGCTGCGGTTCCTCCATCAGAGCATCGCGGATGATCCGCCGCGGATCGTACTGACGCGGGTCGAGCTTGCGCCAGTCGACGTCGTCGATCTCCGGGCCCATCTCCTCGCGCATGCGCGATTTGGTCGCCCGGAGGTACTCCCCCGCCTTCCGAACCACGCGGGAAAAGCTCTCCGCGGCCCGCGGCAGACGTTCCGGACCGATGATGAGGACCGCGATGAGGCCGATCAGCAGCAGCTTCTCGAAGGTGAGCCCGAACGTCATCTGTACAGGCTACCGCCGCGCCTGCGGTCCCTGCGCACGGCAAGCGAATACGCTGGAGGGAATCACAGGCAGGCAGGGAGAACAGGCTATGAGCGAGAACGACGCGAACGCGCGTTTCCTTCGCGAGTCCATCGTGGAGCCGGACTCCATCACCCGCGCCCGCGCGCACGCCGTCGAGTTGGGCGCGATGCCGATCAGTTCCGCCGTGGGCTCGCAGATCGCGGTGCTCGCCGCCGCGACCGGTGCACGCTCGATCGTCGAGATCGGGACCGGGGCCGGCGTCTCCGGCCTCTGGCTGCTGCGCGGCGCGCCACAGGCCGTGCTCACGTCGATCGACAACGAGCCCGAGCATCTCGCCGCGGCGCGACAGGCGTTCTCCGATGCGAAGGTGCCGTCCACGAGGGCGCGATTCATCACGGGGCGTGCCATCGACGTGCTTCCGCGCATGAACGAGGCCTCCTACGACATCGTGCTCGTGGATGCCGACCCGGAGCACGTGATCGAATACGTCGAGCACGGGCTGCGTCTCGCCCGCACCGGCGGGTTGGTGCTCGTGCCCCGCGTTCTCGCCGGTGGCCGCGTCGCCGACCCGGTGCAGCGCGACGAGATCACCGCCGCCTACCGCTCGCTCGTGCAGGAGACGCAGGAATCGTCCGCCGTCCTGGCGACCGTCTCCCCCGCCGGTGAAGGCCTGCTGCAGCTGATCAGTCTCGCCGAGCGCGACTGACCGAAGCCGAAGAAAGGGCGGTGGATCCGAAGATCCACCGCCCTTTCGGATCCGCCGAAGCGAACCCCAGATCGATCAGGCCGGTGCCACGACGGCGGCGAGCACGTCGTGAAGTTCCTTGGCCTCTGCGTCGTTCACGGAGACGACCAGGCGGCCGCCGCCTTCGAGCGGAACGCGCACGATGATGAGTCGTCCTTCTTTCACGGCCTCCATAGGCCCGTCTCCGGTCCTCGGCTTCATCGCTGCCATCGTGGCTCCCTTTCCTCCGGTGGTATGGAATGAGTTTATCGGGTGACACCGGGACGTGCAGGTCACGGAGCAACAATTGGTCCGCAACCGGCTCAGGGCACCTGCCAGAATGTGCTCCCGAGCGCATACACGTGGTAGATCCAGAGCCATTGCCCCAGGAGGCACGAGACGAGGATGCCGATCCGCCACAGACGCGACCGAGGGACCGCGACCGCCCCCCAGAGCGGGCTGAGGGGCAGCAGCAGCCGGAGCGTGCTCGACTGCGGGAAGAAGACGGCCAGCAGATACAGCAGATAGCTGGCGCTCCACAGGCGAAGGTCGGCACCGAGAGCCCGCACCTGCGGGGAGGAGAGCAGCGCCACCGCGGCCGCGACGACCACCAGCACGAGGAAGATCGGCCCCCACCATTGCGGCAGGCCCCACAGGCCGAACCAGAACTGCGATGCCTGGACCCACCCCTCGAAGGGCACGAAGCCTTCGACACCGCCGGTGATCCAGTGCCGGCGCCAGGCGAGCTCCGTGGCGAGGTACGCACCGGGGTCCCCTGTGGCGATGCCGGCGATCACCTGCCACGCGAAACCTGCCACGGTCGCCAGCGCTCCGAGGGCGAGGATGTGCACGACCTCGTGACCGGCGAGCGGATCCTGCTTCCGGCGCAGCCAGCGCAGGACGCCGTGCAGCCCGAGATAGAGCGCGAAGGCGAGGACGCCCGGTCGGGTGAAAGCCATGACCGGGATCACGAGGTAGAGCCACGCATAGCGGCGTCGCGCGGTCAGGTCGAGGGCGACGAACAACAGGAGCAGGAACAGGGTCTCCGCGTAGCCGACCTGGAACATCGCCGCGACCGGACCCGCCGCGAAGAACACCACGGCCCACATCGCCGCGGAACTCCCGACGCGGTCGCGGAGCAGACGATGAAGCGCCAGACAGACCAGGTATCCCGCCGCCAGTGAGAGCAGCAGCGCACCGGCGCCCCACGATCCGAAGAGCAGTCCGAGCGCCTTGGCGCCGTATGCGAACACCGGCATGAACGCCCAGGCGTTCTCGGCGACGTCTCCGGATTCGGTCATCGGGAGCTCTGTCGGGTAGCCACTCTCCGCCACCAGCCAGTACCACTGCGCGTCCCACCCCAGAACGAAGTCGGCGAGACCGGCGTCGGCCCCGAACCGGGACACGGCCGTCGACAGCGAGGCCGCGAGAAGGAGGAAGCCCGTGGTGATGACCCGGGCCATGACGTAGACCGCGGCGATGCGCAGCGCGACCGGCGTCGTCGCCCAGAGGCGGACCGGTCTCAGCTCGCGGTGAGCCATGCGCGCAGGCCCCGCTCCACGGCGTCGATCTGCGCGAGCGGCACCCGCTCCTCGTCGTGGTGCGCCAGGTGGGGATCGCCGGGCCCGTAGTTCACGGCGGGGATGCCGAGCGCGGAGAAGCGCGCGACGTCGGTCCAGCCGTACTTCGGTCGCGGCTCCGCGCCGACCGCCGCAACGAACTGCTTCGCGATCTCGGCGTCGAGCCCGGGGCGCGCGCCCTCGGCGGCATCCGTGATCTCGATGTCGAAGCCGGCCAGCACTCCGCGGATGTGGGCTTCGGCGTCCGCCGCGGACTTGCTCGGCGCGAACCGGTAGTTGACCTCGACCTCGCACGCGTCGGGGATGACGTTCCCCGCGACGCCGCCCGCGATGCGCACGGCGCTCAGGCTCTCCCGGTAGAGAAGGCCCTCGACCAGGACCTCCTTGGCGCGATACTCGGCCAGCCTGGTGAGGATCGGTGCGGCGCGGTGGATCGCGTTCTCGCCGATCCAGGCACGCGCGCTGTGTGCACGCACGCCTGCCGTGCGCACGATCGCCCGCAGGGTGCCGTTGCATCCGCCCTCGACCTCACCGTTCGACGGTTCGCCGAGGATCGCGAAGTCCGCCTGGAACAGGTCGGGACGCACGGCCGCGAGCAGGCCGAGGCCGTTCTTGGACGCCTCGATCTCCTCGTTGTCGTACCACATCCAGGTGATGTCGATGGCGGGATCGGTCAGTTCGGCCGCGAGCTTGAGCTGCACCGCGACGCCGGCTTTCATGTCGACGGTCCCGCGCCCCCAGAGCATCGGGACCCCGTCGACCTCGACGTCCTTCGTCGGCACGTTGTGGTTGATCGGCACGGTGTCGATGTGACCGGCGATGGCGACGCGCTGCGCACGGCCCCGATCGGTGCGGGCGACGATCGTATTGCCGTGGCGGAAGACCTCGAGATGTGCGAGTGGACCGATCGCAGCCTCGATCGCGTCTGCCAGGGTCTTCTCGTCCCCGGACACGCTCGGGATGTCGCAGATCGCACGGGTGAGGTCGACGGACGACGTCTTCAGATCGAGCACCATGCCTCAAGACTACTTACCCCGTCATCCGTGCCTTCGCCGGGCGCCGGGAACGATAGCGTTGAGGGATGAGCGACGCGCGCACGGTATGGGGTATCGGACTGACCACGACCGCCGGAGACGGCACGGTCCTCGATGCCTGGTACCCCGAGGTACGCATCGGGACCGCGACGGCGGACGACGACGCGGTGGCAGCACTGCAGCCCCTGACCGGACGCGACGAGCGACGCAACGTGACGATCGACGTGGTGCATCTCCAGATCGATCTCGACGAAGCCCCGGCGTCGACCCCCGACGCGTACCTCCGTCTGCATGCGCTCTCGCATCTCGTGGCGCGTCCCAACGAGCTCAACCTCGACGGCATCTTCGGACACCTCCCCAACGTCGCCTGGACCAACGCCGGTCCCGTCCTTCCCGCCGACGCGGCACGTCTGCGCCCGCATCTGCAGCGCGCCGGCATCCAGGTGCAGGGACTGGACAAGTTCCCCCGCCTGACCGACTACGTGCAGCCGTCCGGCGTCCGGATCGCGGATGCCTCCCGAGTCCGGCTCGGCGCATTCCTCTCCCCCGGCACGACGGTGATGCACGAGGGCTTCGTCAACTTCAACGCCGGCACACTGGGGGCCTCGATGGTCGAGGGCCGCATCTCGCAGGGTGTGGTCGTCGGTGACGGCAGCGACATCGGCGGAGGGTCATCCATCATGGGCACCCTCTCCGGAGGCGGAACGCACCGGGTGTCGATCGGAGCGCGCACTCTGCTCGGGGCCAACGCGGGCATCGGCATCTCGCTCGGCGACGACTGCGTCGTCGAAGCGGGCCTCTACGTCACGGCCGGCACGAAGGTCGTGCTGGTCGACGGCCCGGCGACCGCGGACGGTGGACGGAAGACGGTCAAGGGCGCCGAACTCTCGGGGCAGGATGGCCTGCTCTTCCGGCGGAACTCCCTCAGCGGCGCTGTCGAGGCCGTGCGTCGTGCCGGCGTCGGCGTCACGCTGAACGAGGCGCTGCACGCCTGAGACCGGCGCCGGAGCACCGTCTCCGGGTCCGACGACGCGCGCCGACAGCCGGCATGCAGCTGACGGCATGCGGGCACTGGTAGACTGACACCGTTGCGTGCACCGCCGGTCTCGTAACATCGTCGTCGTCACGGGGTCTCCGAGGACCGAAGCGAGCGGAACTGCTCCCATCACCAGCTATAGCTGGCCTTTCGAACGGCGAACCGATGCGCAATTCCTGCGCCGTCGCCCACCTCACCCCTTATCTCGCGCCGTTCACTCGTGCGCTGACGGAGTTTCTGCATGTCTACTTTCCTTGAACTCGGCGTTCCCGCCGAGCTCGCCGCCGTTCTCGCCGATTCCGGCAAGACCGAGGCGTTCGCCATCCAGCGCGACACCCTTCCCGACTCCCTCGCCGGACGCGACCTCCTGGGCCGCGGACGCACGGGCAGCGGCAAGACCATCGCCTTCGCACTCCCCCTCGTCGCCCGCCTCGCCGCCTCCGGCGGCCAGCGCCGCGCCGGTCTGCCGCGTGGACTCGTCCTCGCTCCCACCCGTGAGCTCGCGACGCAGATCGCAGCGACCATCGCCCCGCTCGCCGAGGCCGCGGGCCTGCGCGTGACGACCGTCTTCGGCGGGGTCAGCCAGCGTCCGCAGGAGCAGGCGCTGCGCGGCGGCGTCGACATCGTCGTGGCCTGCCCCGGTCGGCTCGAAGACCTCATGAAGCAGCAGGTCGTGCGCCTCAGCGCGATCGAGGTCACCGTGCTCGACGAGGCCGACCACATGGCCGACCTCGGCTTCCTCCCCGGTGTCACCCGCATCCTCACGGCGACCCCGGCCGGCGGCCAGCGCCTGCTGTTCAGCGCGACGCTGGACCGCGGCATCGACACCCTCGCCCGCCGCTTCCTCTCGAACGCGGTCAGTCACGAGGTCGACGAGGAGAGCGTGCCGGTCGGCGAGATGACCCACCGCGTGCTGGTCGTCGACTCCACCGACAACAAGACGGCCCTGGTGCGCGAGCTCGCCTCCGGCACCGGCCGTCGCATCCTCTTCACCCGCACCAAGCACCAGGCGAAGAAGCTCGCGAAGCAGCTCACCGCCGCGGGCATCCCCGCCGTCGACCTGCACGGCAACCTGTCGCAGAACGCCCGCGAGCGCAACCTCGGCGCCTTCTCCGCCGCCCCTGAGGACGGTGGAGTGCGCGTCCTCGTCGCGACCGACGTCGCCGCCCGTGGCGTGCACGTCGACAATGTCGACCTCGTCGTCCACGTCGACCCGCCCGTCGAGCACAAGGCGTACCTGCACCGCTCCGGACGCACCGCCCGTGCCGGCGCTGCCGGAACCGTCGTCACGGTCGTGCTCCCCGAGCAACGCCGCGACGTCAAGGACCTGCTGCGCAAGGCCGCGATCACGGCTCCGCTCGAAGACGTGACGACCGCCGCCGTCACCGCCCTGGTCCCCGAGCGCGCGCCGCACGTGCGCCCGGCTCCGGTGCAGGCTCAGCCGCAGCAGCAGCGCCAGTCCTCGAAGCAGCGTCCCGCGGGCGGCGAGAAGCACGGAGCGGCCAACCCGCCCGCGCGTCGCCGTCGTCGTCCCCGCTCCGGCGCCTCCGGTGCCGGCCAGGGCGGTGGGTACTCCACGCAGAGCGGCCAGTCCCGTCAGGGTGGCGGCCGCAGCTCCCAGGGTCGCTGACACACGACCCGCAGCTCTCACGCAGGAAGGCGCCCTCTCCGCTCGACGGAGGGGGCGCCTTCGTGCACTCACCCGAGACGAGAGACCGACAGGTTCACCCCCATCGCCGCCAGGTCAGGTCAGGCCAGATCAGATCAGGTCAGATCAGATCAGGTCAGGTCAGGCGAGCAGAAAGCGCCCCGTCCGTCTCGACGGAGGGGCGCTCTGCTGGTCCAGAAGTCAGCGCGTCGGGAAAGACCGCTCGGGCGATCCGGTGTAGAGCTGCTGCGGGCGACCGATCTTGGTCTGCGGGTCGAGCTGCAGCTCCCGCCACTGCGCGAGCCAGCCGGGCAGACGGCCGATCGCGAACAGCACGGTGAACATGCGGGTCGGGAAGCCCATCGCCTTGTAGATGACGCCGGTGTAGAAGTCGACGTTCGGGTACAGGCGACGCTCGCGGAAGTAGTCGTCGGCCAGCGCGAGCTCCTCGAGCTCCTTCGCGAGGTCGAGGAGCGGGTCCGTGACACCCAGCGAGGAGAGCACCTCATCGGCGGCCTCCTTGACGAGCTTGGCGCGCGGGTCGTAGTTCTTGTAGACCCGGTGCCCGAAGCCCATCAGCTTCACGCCCTCTTCCTTGTTCTTCACCCGCTCGACGAAGCGGGAGACGCTCTGACCGGAGTCGCGGATCTGGCCGAGCATCGTCAGCACGGCCTCGTTCGCACCGCCGTGCAGCGGGCCGGAGAGGGCCTGGATACCGGCCGAGACCGACGCGAACTGGTTCGCACCGGTGGAGCCGACCAGACGGACGGTCGAGGTGGAGGCGTTCTGCTCGTGGTCTTCGTGCAGGATGAGGAGAAGCTCGAGAGCCTTCGACATCACCGGGTTGACCTCGTACTCCTCGCTGTGCACGCCGAAGTTCAGCTTCAGGAAGTTGTCCACGAAGCTCAGCGAGTTGTCGGGGTACAGGAACGCCTGGCCCACGCTCTTCTTGTGCGCGTACGCCGCGATCACAGGGAGCTTGGCGAGCATGCGCACCATGTTCAGCTCGACGTGCTCCGGGTTGTGCGGATCCGTCTGACCCTCGTAGTACGTCGAGAGCGCGGCGACCGCCGAGGAGAGCACCGACATCGGGTGCGCCGTGTGCGGCAGCGCCGAGAAGAAGCGCTTGAGGTCTTCGTGGAGAAGCGTGTGACGACGGATCTTCTCGTCGAACTCCGCGAGCTCGGACGCCGACGGAAGCTCGCCGTAGATGAGGAGCCAGGCGACCTCGAGGTAGCTGGTGGATCCTGCGAGCTGCTCGATCGGATACCCGCGGTAGCGCAGAATCCCCTTGTCGCCGTCGATGAAGGTGATCTCCGACTTGGTGGAGGCGGTGTTCACGAAGCCGTAGTCCAGACCGGTGTAGCCGGTCTGGCGGGTCAGCGTCGAGAAGTCGATGCTGTCGTGCCCTGCCGTGCCGCGCAACACCGGGAATTCGGCGGTGGTGTCGCCGATCGTCAGCTTCGCCGTCTGCTCTGCCGCTGCGCTCACGCGGTCCTCCTCCTGGCGTCCGAACCCGCGCATCGCGGTGGTGTCGGACAAGATCTCGATCAAGTCGGAACTGGCGATCTCACGGCGCTGAGGCACCAGGTCGGGTCACGACCGAATCGCCTTTACAGCCTAGTAGGCACACAGGCCTACTGTGACATCCGCCAAACAGATGGCGCCTGCAAGGAGGGAACCTACAGGTTCCCACCGGAGAGTCGACGTGCAGCCTCGAGGACGCGCTCCGTCGGCGCGGTGAGCGCCAGGCGGATGTGCTGCCCGGAATCGGACCCGTAGAAGGGTCCGGGCCCCGCGAGGATGCCGAGGTCGGCGAGCCGCTCCATCGACTCCCAGGCGTCACGGCCCTCCGTCGCCCACAGGTACAGCCCGGCCTCGGAGCCGTCGATGCGGAAGCCGGCGGCCTCCAGGGCCGGGCGCAGGGCGTCTCGACGGGTCCGATACAGCTGCTTCTGCGCGGCGACGTGCTCGTCATCCCCGAGCGCGACCGCCATCGCATGCTGTACCGGTGCGGGCGGCATCAGCCCCAGGTGCTTGCGCGCGGTGAGCAGGTCGCCGACGATGCGCGCACATCCGGCGACGAACGCTGCGCGGTACCCGGCGAGATTCGACTGCTTGCTCAGAGAGTAGACGCTGAGCAGGTTCGCTCGGCTGCCGCCCGTCACCCGCGGGTCGAGGATCGACGGAATCGTCTCCTCCGCCCAGACGCCGTCCCAGCCCAGCTCGGCGTAGCATTCGTCGCTCGCGAGGACGGCGCCGAGCTCGCGCGCACGATGCACGGCCGCCGCCAGATCTTCGACGGTCCACGTGCGTCCGTCCGGGTTGCCCGGCGTGTTGATCCAGATGAGCTTGGCGCCCTCCGGCCACTCGGCGGGATCGTCGGCGGGCACCGGTGTCGCGCCCACGACGCGGGCACCGACCTCGTAGGTCGGATAGGCCACGCGCGGATGCACGACGATGTCACCCTCGCCCAGGCCGAGCAGCGTCGGCAGGAGAGCGACCAGCTCCTTCGAGCCGATCGTCGGAAGGACGTTGTCGACCCTGAGGTCGGGCACTCCCCGCCGCCGGGCATACCACTCGACGATGGCCTCACGCAGGGCGGGCGTGCCGACCGCCTGCGGATAGGCGTGGGCATCGGTGGCCTCGGCGAGTGCACGCCGGATGATCTCCGGAGTCGGGTCGACCGGAGACCCCACGGAAAGGTCGACGAGCCCGTCGGGGTGCTGCAGGGCACGCGCGCGGAACGGGACGACGGCATCCCACGGGTAGTCGGCGAGGTCGCGGACGCTCACGGAACGCGCCTACTCGCCCTGCGGCGGGAGCGCGGCGATGATCGGGTGGTCGAACGCGTAGACGCCGACCTTGGCGGCGCCGCCGGGAGAGCCGATCTCGTCGAAGAACTCGACGTTGGCCTTGTAGTAGTCCTGCCATTCGTCGGGCAGATCGTCCTCGTAATAGATGGCCTCGACCGGGCACACCGGCTCGCAGGCTCCGCAGTCCACGCACTCGTCCGGGTGGATGTAGAGCGAGCGTTCACCTTCGTAGATGCAGTCAACGGGGCACTCGTCGATGCAGGCGCGATCCTTGACATCGACGCACGGGAGGGCGATCACATACGTCACGCCTCCAGTCTACGACTCGCGGACCTCGGGGTCCTGCGCGACGGGGCTCTCGGTGCGCACCGGGAGCCGATCGAAGGACGGCCAGGCGATCACCAGGAGCACGAGTCCCGCCACCAGATAGGTCCAGATCTGGCCCATGAGAGACGCGGGCACCACCACCGATCCGCCGGGCCCGACGCCTGAGATCAGCACCAGCATCCCGATCATCCCGAGACCGGCCGCCACGGCCGCACCCCGGTCATGGGTGAGCGCGCGCACCGCGATGAGGATGGCCGCGCACGCGATCGCTGCGACGATGATCCCGATCGGGATCGGCCCCCACATCACGCTGTGACCGATCGTGCCGGCGACACCGTAGACACCGCCGACCAGGGCCGCAGCGATCCACGACAACACTCTCGACACCCAGCTCACGCGCACCCGACGATCTTACCGGCGACCCCTGTGTCCTCCCCCGCGCGGGATCACGCGGCGAGGCCGAGGAGACGCAGGACAGCCGCGACCAGGGCCGCCGCCGCGACGACCACCAGGAACGACTGCCGGAGCCAGAGCAGGCCGCCGGCGACCAGGAGCGCCGGAACCCGCGCGTCCACGGTGATCGCCTGACCGTCCCCGAGCGTCTGCACGGCGACGAGCGCTGCGAGCAGCGCGACCGTGAGCAGGTCGGAGATGCGAGCGGTTCGGGGCGCTTCGAGCACCTTCGGCGGCACCAGATAGCCGGCGGCCTTCAAGGCGACGCAGATCAGTGCCGCGAGGAGGATCGCACTCCAGACGCTCATGAGCTTGCCGCCGAACCGGCATCCGTGCCCTCGTCGACTGCAGGAACCGGGCGCCCCATCCAGTTGAACCACCCCACCGCGATCGCGACGACCGCCGCGACGAGCACCGGGAGACCCGGCATGAGGAAGGGAGTGAATGCGGCAGCGACGACGGCGGCGGCGATCCCGACCGCGATCGCCTGCCGCTGCGCGAGTCGTGGCCACAGGAGAGCGAGGAAAGCGGCGGCCGCAGCAGCATCCAACCCCCAGGTCTTCGGGTCGCCGAGCACGTCGCCGACGAGCGCACCGATCAGGGTGGTGATGTTCCATCCGACGAAGATGCCGATGCCGGTGACCCAGAAGCCCACCTGTCGCAGCCGCGGATCACTCTGCGAGATCGCCACGGCCGTCGACTCGTCGATCGTGAAATGAGCGGCGGCGGCCTTGCGGACGGGACCTCCGCCCACGATCGGCGACATGCGCATGCCGTAGGCGACGTTGCGCACGCCGAGGAGCGCGGCCGAGGCGATCGCCGAGGGGAGGGCGGCGAGACCGCCGGCGGTGAAGACGCCGACGAAGGCGAACTGCGATCCCCCGGTGAACATCAGCAGGCTCAGGACGCAGGTCTGCCAGACGTCGAGCCCGGAGGCCACGGCCAGCGCACCGAAGGAGACCCCGTAGGCGCTCGTGGCGAGAACGACGCCGAGCGCCTCGCGCCAGACCTCACGCTCCGCGGACATCGCGCCCTCGCAGAGTGGTCGTTCGCTGGAGTGAACACATGACCATAATTCTGAACATCAACGGATGGATAGTCAAGCGAACGATCGTTTGACATGATGAACACATGGAGGAACTCCGCACACGCATCGCCCGCACCCTGCGTCGAGAACGGGAGACCGCCGGCCTGTCGGTGTCCGAACTCGCTCGACGCGCGGGGATCTCCAAGGCGACCGTCTCCCAGCTCGAGAGCGGCGCCGGCAACCCCAGCGTCGAGACGCTCTGGGCGCTCGGCGTCGCGCTCGGGGTACCGTTCGCCGTGCTCGTCGACCAGCAGGCGAATGCCCCGACCCTCATCCGCGCCGACGACCTGGGGGGCGTCCCCTCTTCGGCCGCGGCGTACAGCGCGACACTGCTGTCGGCCAGCCCGCCCGGCGCGAGACGCGATGTCTACCTGATCCGCGCTGAGCCGGGCGATGCGCGTCGCTCGGACCCCCATCACCCCGGAACCATCGAGCACGTGATCCTGCTCGCAGGCCACGCGCGCATCGGTCCCGTCGACGAACCGGTGGCGCTCGACCCGGGCGACTACCTCACCTACGCCGGCGACGCTCCGCACATCTTCGAGGCGACGGAACCGGGCACCAGCGCCGTGCTCATATCCGAGCTTCGCTGAGTCCGGCGTCGATACCGGAGGATCAGTACCAATTCATCGCCTGAGAATGCGACCACGCGCTGCACGGCGTGCCGTACACCGACGAGATGTATCCCAGGCCCCAGGCGATCTGCGTGGCCGCGTTGGTCTGCCAGTCACCGCCGGCGGACGCCATCTTCCCACCGGGGAGCGCCTGCGGGATCCCCGTCGCCCCGCTCGGGTTGTACGCCTGGTAGTTCCAGCCGGATTCCTTGGTCCACAGCGAGCTCAGGCAAGAGAACTGATCCTCACCCCAGCCGTACGTGCTCGACATGATCTGTCGGGCAGAGGCCTTGGCGCCCTCGGGGGTGTTGGCAGCGGCCAGGGCGGCTGCCGCCTGTTCCGCCGCTGCCGCCTCCGCCGCCGCCTGCTCCGCGGCGACTCTGGCCGCCTCCTCCGCAGCCCGCTTCTCCTGCGCGGCCGTGAGCGCTCCCTGGAGCACCTCCGTGCTCGCGACGACCCTCGCCGTCTCCGCATCCGCCTTGTCGGCGAGGACGCCCACGAGAAGCACCGGCATCACGTCGCTGTCATCGAGCTTCTCGATGTCGCGCTCGAGTTCGGAGGTGTCGACCGATGTCCGGGCGCCGACATCCAGACCGGATGCGACCACATCGGCGCGCAGCGCCTCCGCTTCCACGACGGCGCTCTTCGCGTCGTCGAGCGTCGCCGAGGCGTCTTCGGCGATCTGAGCCAACGGCTCCGTGCCGGCGACCGCGGGAGCCGCGACCGCGACTGCGGGGTTCACGGCCCCCGCCGCCGGGGTGGACGCGAGGCCGACGCTGAGCGTGATGCCGACGAGCGTCGCCGCAGCGACACTGAGAACGGTCATGGGTCGATGGGCCGCGGAGCGAGCAGATGCCGCGGCCGAGGCGCGCCGAAGCGCACGGGTCTTCTGAAGCATTGGGTTCGACTTTCGGGTGGTCGTACGCCCTTGCAGGAGACTCATCGGGAGCTCGTCCCAGGCGCAAGTGAACGAGTCTGGACCATCAACCTGAGCGAAAACCATCCCTCACCTGGGATTTACATGAGAAGAGGGCCTCGCGCACGCCTTTCGGCGGTGCGGGGCCCTCTCACTCGGAGTGTCTTCGAGTGTGAACTCAGACGCTGGCGTCCTGACGCTTCAGACGCGCGGTCTCGCGCGCACGGGTGTTCGCGTCGAGGTTCACCTTGCGGATGCGGACGACCTCGGGGGTCACCTCGACGCATTCGTCGTCGCGGGCGAACTCGAGGCTCTCCTCCAGCGTCAGCTGGCGCGGAGGCGTCATCGACTCGAAGGTGTCGGAGCTCGCCGCACGCATGTTGGTGAGCTTCTTCTCCTTCGTGATGTTCACGTCCATGTCATCGGCACGGGAGTTCTCGCCGATGACCATGCCCTCGTAGACCTCCTGCGTGGGCTGCACGAAGAACGACATGCGCTCCTGCAGGGCGATCATCGCGAACGGGGTGACGACACCCTGGCGGTCGGCGACGATCGAGCCGTTCTGACGCGTCGTGATGGAACCGGCCCACGGCTCGTAGCCGTGGGAGATGGCGTTCGCGATGCCGGTGCCGCGCGTGGTGGTGAGGAACTCGCTGCGGAAGCCGATCAGGCCACGCGACGGGACGACGAACTCCATGCGGACCCAGCCGGTGCCGTGGTTCGTCATGTTCTCCATGCGGCCCTTGCGGCCCGCCAGCAGCTGCGTGATCGCGCCGAGGTGCTCCTCCGGCGTGTCGATCGTGAGGTGCTCGAACGGCTCGTAGGTCTTGCCGTCGATCTTCTTCGTGACCACCTGCGGCTTGCCGACGGTGAGCTCGAAGCCCTCACGGCGCATGTTCTCGACGAGGATGGCGAGGGCCAGCTCTCCGCGGCCCTGCACCTCCCAGGCATCCGGACGTCCGATGTCGACGACCTTCAGCGAGACGTTGCCGATGAGCTCCTTGTCGAGACGGTCCTTGACCATGCGAGCGGTGAGCTTGTGGCCCTTGACCTTGCCCATGAGCGGGGAGGTGTTGGTGCCGATCGTCATCGAGATGGCGGGATCGTCGACCGTGATGGCCGGCAGCGGACGCACATCCTCGGGGTCGGCGATGGTCTCGCCGATCGTGATGTTCTCGAACCCGGCGATGGCGACGATGTCGCCGGGGCCGGCGGAGTCGGCCGGGTAGCGCTCGAGCGCACGGGTCTTCAGGAGCTCGGTGATGCGCGCGTTCTGATGCGTGCCGTCGGCGCGGACCCAGGCCACGGTCTGGCCCTTCTTGAGCGTGCCGTTGAAGACGCGCAGCAGCGCGAGACGGCCGAGGAACGGGCTGGAGTCGAGGTTCGTGACCCAGGCCTGCAGCGGGTGCTCGTCGTCGTACGACGGCGCGGGAACGTGCTCGAGGATCGCCTCGAAGAGCGGCTCGAGGTCGTCGTTGTCGGGCAGCGATCCATCCGCGGGACGGTTCTGCGATGCGGCACCGGCACGACCGGAGGCGTAGACCACCGGCACGTCGAGCAGCGCGTCGACGTCGAGGTCGGGCACGTCGTCGACCAGGTCCGAGGCGAGACCGAGGAGCAGGTCATGCGCCTCTTCCTCGACCTCGGCGATGCGCGCGTCGGGGCGGTCGGTCTTGTTGACCAGGAGGATGACGGGGAGCTTCGACTCGAGTGCCTTGCGCAGCACGAAACGGGTCTGGGGCAGCGGGCCCTCACTCGCGTCGACGAGCAGCACGACGCCGTCGACCATGGAGAGGCCGCGCTCGACCTCACCACCGAAGTCGGCGTGGCCTGGGGTGTCGATCACGTTGATCGTGATCTCCTTGCCCTGGGCGTGCTTGCCCTTGTAGGTGATCGCCGTGTTCTTGGCGAGGATCGTGATGCCCTTCTCACGCTCCAGATCGTTCGAGTCCATGGCGCGCTCATCGACGTGGGCGTGTTCGCCGAAGGAACCCGTCTGACGCAGCATGGCGTCGACGAGAGTGGTCTTGCCGTGGTCGACGTGCGCGACGATTGCGACGTTGCGGAGGTCAGAACGGAGGGCGTGCGCCATGCAGGTGTCCTAAAAGATGTGGGGTTTCGCCGGGAAGCCGACGTTCCAGGATAACGCAAGCTCAGGGCGTGTTCCTGAATACAGGTCGTAGCATCGAGATCGTGACACGACCGCAGGCCCACGGAGACCTTCCGGAACTCTCCCCCACGCCCTCCCGCGCGCGCCTCTGGTGGGAGATCTCGATCGTCCTGGCCCTCGGCCTCGGCCAGTCCGCCGTGTACGCGATCGTGCAGCTCGCCTACCGCCTGACCGACGAGACGCCGATCGCCGACCAGGTCGCGAAGCTCAATCCGTCCCGCAGCGACAGGGAGGTCTTCGACCTCGTGTATCAGGTACTGTCGATCGGATTCTCGCTCGTCCCGGTGCTGCTGGTGTGCTTCCTGCTCTGGCAGTCGCGTCGTCCGCACCTGGAGCGGCTGGGTCTGGACGGCACCGGGATCGGGAAGGATGCGGGTCGCGGGGTCCTCCTCGTGCTCGTGATCGGCGTCCCGGGCCTGGGGCTCTATCTCGCCGGGCGGGCGCTGGGGCTCACCGTCGCGATCGACCCCGCGGGGATCGACGCCTACTGGTGGACCGTCCCGGTCCTGCTCCTGGCGGCGGCGCGCGCGTCGCTGCAGGAGGAGATCGTCGTGCTCGGATACCTCTTCACCCGGCTCAGGCAACTCGGCTGGAGCCCGTGGTCGATCATCCTCGGCACCTCGATCCTCCGCGCGAGCTACCACCTCTACCAGGGCTACCCCGCGTTCTTCGGGAACCTCGCGATGGGGCTGCTGTTCGGCTGGCTGTACCAGCGCACGGGACGGCTCATGCCGTTCCTCGTGGCGCATTTCCTGATCGACGCGGCCGCGTTCGTCGGCTACCCGTGGGCGGCCAGCATGTGGCCCGACCTGTTCGGGCTGCCCGGCTGAGCAGGATCAGCCCGCGTTCGCGACGAGGATGGCGATGACCGCCCACACGACGATCACGCCCAGCGCGATCACGGCGGGACGATCCCAGCTGCGGCGGATCGGAGCATCGGCGGTGTCCGGCGCCGCCTGCCAGCGCTCCTCGATCTCGGTGAGAGCACGGATCCCCGCAGGCACCTTCTCTTCGCCGTCACTGCGTGAAGGCATCCGGATCGAGCCGGCTTTGGCGGGGCCGCCGTAGCAGGACAGGTCCTTTCCGTCATCGAGGGAGAACACCAGCTGCCAGCGCAGATCGACCGCGCGCACACGCTGCCATCCGAACTCGATCCGGCGCAGGGCGTTCTGCACCCGCACGCCGTCGTCGTCGACACGGATCGACGACGCGAAGGAGTTGACGTACACGATCCAGAGCACCAGCAGCACCCAGGGCGCCAGCAGCATCATCTGCCCCCACCCGGCGCGCACGACGGCGTCGCCCAGCAGGAACAGCGCGAGCAGCGTGCCGATCAACAGTGCGGCGGGGCCGGAGGGCGCACGGAATGTGCGCACGCCCTCCGACTGTTCGTCGGACATCACCGTCAGCGACCGCCGAGGGCGATCGATGCGCCGGGGATCGCCTGGAGCAGACGATCCGTGTACTCCTGCTGCGGGTTGGCGAAGATGTCGTCGACGGTGCCGTGCTCGACGACGCGCCCCTGCTCCATCACACAGACCCGGTCCGCGATCACACGCACGACTGCGAGGTCGTGCGTGATGAAGAGGTACGTCAGGTCGAGTTCGGACTGGAGCTCAGCGAGCAGGTTCAGCACCTGGGCCTGCACGAGCACGTCGAGCGCCGACACGGCCTCGTCGAGCACCACGATCTCCGGTTTGAGTGCCAGCGCCCTGGCGATCGCCACGCGCTGACGCTGACCCCCGGACAGCTCGTTCGGATACCGGTCGGCCACGCTCGAAGGGAGCGCCACCTGATCGAGCACCTCGAGCACCCGCTTCCGACGCGAGGCGGTGTCGCCGACGCCGTGCACGCGCAGCGGCTCCGCCACCGTGTTGCCGATGTTGTGCAGCGGATCCAGCGACCCGTAGGGGTCCTGGAACACGGGCTGCATCTCGCGGCGCAGCGCCTGCAGCTCGGACCGCGAGAGCGTGTCGGTGTCCCGACCGTTCACGAGGATCGAGCCCGACGTCTTGGTCTCCAGGCGCAGCAGCATCTTGGCCGCGGTCGACTTCCCGGATCCCGATTCGCCGACGATGGCCATCGTGGAGCCCTTGGGCACCTGGAAGGACATCTTGTCGACGGCCGTGAAGTCGCTGGAACGGAAGCCGCTCCCCCGGATCTTGTAGACCTTCGTGACGTCACGGAACTCGATCACCGGCTCGGCGGGAACCACCTCGGTGTGCGCGATCGACGCGAGGTCGACCGTGCCCGTGGTCTCCGTGAGCACCTCGGCGAGCGGGTCCACATGACCGCTGACCGCGGTCTGGATGCGCTTCGACGCCAGGCTCGGCGCCGCTGCGACCAGTCGCTGCGTGTACGGGTGCTGCGGGTTCTGCAGGATCTCGAGCGCGGGGCCGGACTCCACGATGCGGCCTCGATGCATCACGACGAGGTTCTCCGCCCGTTCCGCGGCGAGCCCGAGGTCGTGGGTGATGAACAGGACCGCGGTGTTGCGCTCCTTCGTGAGGGTGTCGAGGTGATCGAGGATCCGCTTCTGCACGGTGACGTCGAGCGCGCTGGTGGGCTCGTCGGCGATGAGCAGCTTCGGATCGGAAGACAACCCGATGCCGATGAGCACGCGCTGGCGCATGCCTCCCGAGAACTCGTGCGGGAACTGACGCAGTCGTCGATCGGCGTCGGCGAGACCCGCTTCCTTCAGCACGGCGATCGCCCGCTTGCGCGCAGCCTTGCGTCCGTCGGCCTGCCCGTTGGCGAGGATCGTCTCCTCGACCTGGAAGCCGATGCGGTGCACGGGGTTGAGGCTGTTCATCGGGTCCTGGGGAACCAGGCCGATGAGGTTGCCCCGCACGTGCTCGATCTCGGAGCGCGTGAGCTTCGTCAGCTCGCGCCCTTCGAACTTCACGGCGCCGCCGGTGACCGTCCCGCTGCCGGGGAGCAGGTTGATGATCGCGTGCGCGGTCGTCGACTTGCCCGAACCGGACTCGCCGACGATCGCCATGGTCTCGCCGGGGTAGATGTCGAAGCTCACGCCGCGCACCGCCGGCACGAAGCCGTCCTGCGTCTTGAACGCGACCTCCAGGTTCTCGATCGAGAGCAGGGGGACGTCAGGGGTGTAGTCGGCGGTCATCGCAGTGCCCTCGCCTTCGGGTCGAGTGCGTCTCGCACCGTCTCGCCGAGCATGATGAACGACAGCACGGTGAGCGAGAGAGCGATCGACGGATAGATCAGCGGCATGGGGTCGGTGCGCAGGCGCTGCTGCGCCTGCGCGATGTCGTTGCCCCAGGAGATGAACTCCGGGGGCAGTCCGACGCCCAGGAAGGACAGCGTGGCCTCCGCGGTGATCGCCGCGGCGAGACCCACCGTGCTGAGCACGATCACCGGGGCGATCGAGTTCGGCATGACGTGCGAGAACATCGTCCGCACCCGGGAGACCCCGAGCGCCTCGGATGCCATCACGAAGTCGGCGGAGCGTACCCGCAGGATCTCGGCCCTCAGGATGCGGGCCACAGCCGGCCACCCGAAGAAGCCGATCGCCAGCGAGACCACGAGGATGTTCCGGTTGTCCAGGAACATCGACATGATGACGACCGCGGCGAGCACGTAGGGGATCGCGAAGAACATGTCGCCGATGCGCATCAGCAGCGAGTCGATCCAGCCGCCGAAGAATCCGGCGAATGCACCGATCACGATGCCCATGATCGCGATGATGATCGTCACGAGGATGCCGACCGAGAGCGAGGTACCCGCGCCGTGCACGACACGGGAGTACACGTCGCAGCCCTGGAAGGTGTACCCGAAGGGGTGTCCTTCCGAAGGACCGTCGTTCGAGAACTTCAGTTCGCAGGCGAACGGATCGACCGGAGCGAACAGATCGGGGAACGCAGCCACGACGACCAGGATCACCACGAAGGCACCAGCGGTCCAGAACATCCAGCGACCGCGGAGGTCGCGCCACGCGTCGAGCCACAGGTTGCTCTTGCGCTCGCTGACGCGGACGGCGTCGACGGCTCCGAGACCGACTTCGTCGGACTCGGCCACATAATGCGCCATACGGCGGACGGAAGGCTTATCGGACATAGCGGATCCTCGGGTCGAGCACACCGTAGAGCAGATCGATGAACAGGTTGACCAGGACGTAGATCACGACGAGAACGGTCACGATCGAGACGATCTCCGGGCCGTCGTGCTGGTTGATGGCCTTGAAGAGCTCGTTACCGATACCGGGCACGTTGAACACGCCCTCGGTGACGGTGGCGCCGACGATCAGGATGCCGAAGTCGGCAGCGAGGTTCGTCGTCACGGGAATGAGCGAGTTGCGCAGCACGTGCACGGGGATGACGCGCCGTGTGGGAAGCCCCTTGCCGAACGCCATCCGCACGAAGTCCTGCTGGCGCGTCTCGATGACCGAGTTGCGCGTGAGGCGGACGACGTAGGCGAAGTTCAGGGCAGCGAGGACGATCGCCGGGAGTATCAGGTCCGACCATGGTGCGCCTCTGCCGACCGTGGGTCGGAACAGATGCAGCTCGATGGCGAGGAAGTACTGCGCGATGAAGGCGAGGACGAACACCGGGATCGAGATGAGCACGAGGCTCACCAGCATCGACGCGTGGTCGAACAGACTGTTCTTGCGCAGACCGGAGATGAGGCCGACCACGACGCCGAAGAGCAGCTGGATGATGATCGCGAGCAGCGCGAGACGCAGCGTCACCGGGAACTTCGCGGCGAGGATCTCGTTGACGCTCTGACCTCGGAAGGTCGTTCCCAGGTCGCCCCGGAACAGATCGCCGAGGTAGATCAGGTAGCGCGTGAAGAACGGCTGGTCCAGGTGGTACTGCGCCTGCAAGGCCGCGTACTGCGCGTCGGTCGGCGTCTTGTCGCCGAACAGAGCGAGGATCGGGTCGCCAGGGAGGAGGAAGACCATCGAGAAGATCAGGAAGGTCGCCCCGAGGAAGACGGGTATCGCCTGAAGCAGGCGACGAATGATGTAGGCAGTCATAGCGTGAACCGAACCGCGCCGTGCGGGGCGACGCATGAGCATCGCCCCGCACGGCGGGTTCAGATCAGAGCGGGAGTGTTACTCGCCGGCCTTGCTGATCTCGTACACGATCGGCCAGCTGTCCCAGCCGTACTCGACGTTGTCGACGAGCGTGGAGAAACCGGCGTTGGTCGAGCGGTACCAGAGCGGCAGGACGGGCAGGTCCGCGAACAGGACCTCCTGCGCCTGCTCGAAGAGCTTGTTGCCCTCCTCGACCGACGGAGCCGTTGCGCCCTCCTGCACGAGCTTGTCGTACTCGGGGTTCGCGTAGTCGCCGTCGTTCGAGCCGGCACCGGTGATGAACAGCGCACCCAGGATGTTGTACGCACCCGGGTAGTCGAACTGCCAGCCCGAACGCGTCGCCGCGTTCAGCGTGCGGTTCTTGATCTCCTCGCGGAGCGTCGCCAGGTCGGGGAAGGACTGACCTGCGGCGTCGATGCCCAGCGTGTTCTTGATCTGGTTCGAGACTGCGTCGACCCATGCCTGGTGTCCGCCGTCGGCGTTGTACGCGATGGTGAACGTGCCGCTCCACGGCGCGATGGCGTCGGCTTGGGCCCACAGATCCTTCGCCTTGGCGGCGTCGGCGTGCGTGACCTCGGAACCGGCGATCTCGTCGTTCCAGCCCGCGATGACCGGCGAGGTGTAGTCGACGGCCGGCGTGCGCGTGCCCTCGAAGATCACATCTGTGATCTCTTCACGGTCGATCGCGTAGGAGATGGCCTGACGGCGCAGGTTGCCCTCTTCGTCGTTGCCGAAGTGGGCGAGGCGCGCCGGGATGGTCAGGCCTTCCCAGATCGCGGCCGGCTGGTCGACGGCACGGTCGCCCAGGTCGTCCTTGTACGTGGCCAGAGCCGTCGGCGGCACGCCGGGGTTGAGCACGTCGAGGTTGTCCGAGAGCAGGTCGGTGTACGCGGCCTCGGCGGTAGCGTAGCTGACGAGGTCGACTCCGCCGTTCTGTGCCTTGCGCGGACCGTCGTAGTTCTTGTTCGGGAGAAGCGAGATCACGGAGTCGTGCTCCCACTTGTCGAGCACGTACGGGCCGTTGCCCACGGGGGCCTGACCGAACGCGTCGGGGTCCTCGAAGAACGACTCGGGCAGCGGAGCGAACACCTGGTAGCCGAGCGTGGTCGGGAAGTCCGACTGCGGAGCAGCGAGCTCGACGGTGAAGGTCGTGTCATCGACGACCTCGAGGGCGAGGGAGTCCTCGACCACGATGGAGCCGTCTTCGCCACCGTCGTTGTACCCGGCGAAGTTCGCGAACCACCACTGGTTCTCGAACGAGGCATCCGACGCGGCGTACTGCCACGCGTCGACGAAGGACTCAGCGGTCACGGGGGTGTCGTCGCTGAACTTCTCCCCCTCCTTGATCTTGATGGTCCAGTTCTGGTTGTCGTCCGACTCGATCGACTCGGCGAGCTCGTTGGCGAGAGCGCCATCAGCTTCGTAGTAGACGAGACCGGCGAAGATGTTCTGCAGAACGAGTCCGCCACCGACCTCGTTGGTCACGGCCGGGAGGAGCGGGTTCTGGGGCTCGTTGCTCTGAACCGTGACGATTCCGGTCGACGCTTCGCCGCCTTCTTCGCCGCTGCCGTTGTCGCCGCCGGATGCGCAGCCGGCGAGAGCGATCGCGCCGACGGCGAGCAGAGCGGTGCCCGCGAGGGCAGTCCTGTTTCTTTTCACTTTTCGTCCTCCTGTGGACAGTGCTGAGTCTGCACGCTCACCGTCGAGCACGCAGGGATACCTGAGCGTAACCCGCGGCCTCCTCGTGGCCGTCCTCAGCTAACGAACTGTTACTGAGTGGTGACCATCCGAAACATCGGCGAAACACGGGGAAATGCGAGACGGTGCTGCGCTCCTCGACACCAGCGCAGCACCGTCTGCTCACAAGAGCACGCGACTCAGGCGAAAGCCTCCACCGGCGGGCAGGCGCAGACGAGGTTCCGGTCGCCGTATGCCTGGTCGATGCGGCGCACAGGAGGCCAGTACTTCCCGGCGACCAGCGCAGGCACCGGATACGCGGCGTCCTCTCGCGAGTACGCGTGGTTCCACTCCCCCGCGATGAGCGACACCGCGGTGTGCGGAGCGTGCACCAGGGGGTTGTCGTCCGCAGGCCAGCGACCGGCGGCGACCGCCTCCGCCTCGGCCTTGATCATGACCATCGCCTCGATGAAGCGCTCGATCTCGTCGAGGTCCTCCGACTCGGTCGGCTCGACCATGAGGGTGCCCGCGACGGGGAACGACATGGTCGGTGCGTGGAAGCCGTAGTCGATGAGGCGCTTGGCCACGTCGTCGACCGTGATGCCAGTCGCCTCCTTGAGCGGACGCAGGTCGAGGATGCACTCGTGCGCCACTCGCCCGTTCTCGCCGGTGTACAGCACCGGGAAGTGGCTGCCGAGGCGCTCGGCGATGTAGTTCGCGGAGAGCACCGCCGCCGCGGTGGCGCGGCGCAGACCATCGGCCCCCATCATGCGCACGTAGGCCCACGAGATCGGCAGGATGCCGGCCGATCCGTAGGGTGCCGCCGAGATGACGCCGCCCTCGAACGTGTAGCCCCCGAAATGCTCGGCACTCTGGGCCAGCGGGTGCGAGGGCAGGAACGGCGCGAGGTGCGACTTCGCCGCGACCGGTCCGATGCCGGGGCCGCCGCCGCCGTGCGGGATCGCGAACGTCTTGTGCAGGTTGAGGTGCGAGACGTCGCCGCCCAGGTCGCCGAAGCGCGCATAACCGAGCAGCGCGTTGAGGTTCGCACCGTCGACGTACACCTGCCCGCCCGCGTCGTGCACGGCGGCCGTGATCTCGACGACCTGTTCCTCGTACACCCCGTGCGTGGAGGGGTAGGTGATCATCAGGGCCGAGAGGTCGTCGGCGTGCAGGGCGATCTTCGCGCGCAGGTCGTCGAGGTCGACGTTGCCGAGTTCGTCCGTCGCGACGACGACGACCTTCATGCCCGCGAGCACGGCCGAGGCCGCGTTCGTGCCGTGCGCCGACGACGGGATGAGGCAGACCGTGCGGTGCACGTCGCCGTTCGCGTGGTGGTAGCCGCGGATGGCGAGGAGACCCGCGAGTTCCCCCTGCGAACCGGCGTTCGGCTGCAGCGAGACCGCGTCGTACCCCGTGACCTCGGCGAGCCACCCTTCGAGCTGGTCGATGAGCTCGAGGTAGCCCTGCACGTCGGCGGCCGGTGCGAACGGGTGGATTCCGGCGAACTCCGGCCAGGTGATGGCAGCCATCTCGGTGGCCGCGTTGAGCTTCATGGTGCACGAGCCCAGGGGGATCATGCCGCGATCGAGCGCGTAGTCGCGGTCGGAGAGGCTCTTCAGGTACCGCATCATGGCGGTCTCCGAGCGGTGCGAGTGGAAGACGGGGTGCGTGAGGTAGTCGTCCTGACGCCGCAGGTCTTCGGGGAGTGCCCGCAGCTTCTCGTTGCCGAAGAGGCCGAACGCCCGCTCGTTCCTGCCGCCGAAGACCATGGCGACCTGGTGCAGCTCGCCGAGCGTGGTGGTCTCGTCCACCGCGATGCCGACCGTGTCGGCGTCGGCGACGTGGAGCAGGATGCCGTAGCCGTCGTGCGCCTGCGCGGCGTACTCGGCGGCGCGGCCGGGCACGCGCACCTGCAGGGTGTCGAAGAAGTTCGCGTGCACGATCTCGACACCGGCCTCGGTCAACCAGTCGCGCAGCAGCGCGGCCTTCGCGGTCGTCTGGGTCGCGATCTCGCGGAGCCCGTCTGGACCGTGGTAGACCGCATACATCGAGGCCATGACGGCCAGGAGCACCTGGGCGGTGCAGATGTTCGACGTGGCCTTCTCACGACGGATGTGCTGCTCACGGGTCTGCAGCGACAGGCGGTATGCGGGCTTGCCGTCGGCGTCGACGGACACTCCGACCAGGCGGCCGGGGAGCTGACGCTCGAGGCCGGAGCGGACAGCCATGTAGCCGGCGTGCGGCCCGCCGAAGCCCATGGGCACACCGAAGCGCTGGGTCGTGCCCACAGCCACATCCGCGCCGAGAGAGCCGGGTGAGGCGATCAGGGTCAGCGCGAGCAGGTCGGCGGCGGCGACGGCGAGAGCACCGGAGAGGTGCGCGGCATCGAACACGGCCGACGGATCCCAGACCCGTCCCGATGCCCCGGGGTACTGGACGAAGACGCCGAACAGGTCTGCCGGCAACTCCTCCCCTGCGGCGAAGTCGACCGGGACGATCTCGATGCCGAGTGCCTCTGCCCGCGTGGCGAGCATGGCCTTGGTCTGCGGAAGCGCATCCGCATCCATCGCGAACACGGTCGACGATGACTTCGAGGCACGCCGCGCGAGCAGCATCGCCTCGACGACAGCCGTCGACTCGTCGAGCATCGACGCGTTGGCGGTGGTGAGGCCGGTGAGTTCTGCGACCATCGTCTGGAAGTTGATGAGCGCCTCCAGGCGCCCCTGGGAGATCTCCGGCTGGTACGGGGTGTACGCCGTGTACCAGGACGGGTTCTCCAGCACGTTGCGCTGGATCACCTGCGGCGTGATCGTGCCGTAGTACCCCAGGCCGATCATCGGCCGGTTCACGGTGTTGCGCGCGGCGAGCGTGCGCAACTCGGCGAGGGCCTCGGTCTCGCTCGCGGCGACCGGGATGCGCGAAGGCGCCTCCGCGGCGTCCGACGACGGTCCGGTGTAGATCGACGCGGGAACGGCCTGGCGCATGAGCGCCTCGACCGGGCTCAGCGCGTCGTCGACTCCGGTGGTGTCGAGACCGAGAGCGGCGAGCATCCTGCGCTGCGCGGCATCCGTTGGTCCGATATGACGATCGGCGAAAGTGACCACGGGTGGATCAGCCCTCCGTGAGCGCGACGTAGGCGTCGCGGTCGAGCAGCCCGTCGAGCGCGTCGGCGGCGACGGAGACCTTGAGCAGCCAGCCGCCTTCGAACGGCGCCGCGTTGACGAGCGACGGGTCGTCGATGACCGCGTCGTTGATCTCGACGACGGTGCCGGAGACGGGCGCGTACAGCTCGCCGACCGACTTCGTCGACTCGATCTCTCCGACCACCGCCCCCGCGGCGACCTCGGTGCCGACGGCGGGGAGCTCGACGAAGACGACGTCCCCGAGCTTCTCGGCGGCGTAGTCGGTGATGCCGATGGTCACGGTGTCGCCCTCAGCGGCGATCCACTCGTGCTCTTCGGTGTACTTGAGTGCGGCGAGGTCGGTCATTTGGTCCTCCGGTAGAAAGGCAGGGCGGTCACGGTCGCGGGGATGCTGGTCCCCCGCACATCAAGGAATACTGCGGTTCCCTCTTCGGCGGAAGAAGGGTGCACGTAGGCCATCGCGATCGGATGGCCCAGCGTCGGGCTGAGGGCGCCGCTGGTGATCTCGCCCAGCTGCGCTCCGTGTTCGTCGATCACGGAGTATCCGGCACGTCCGGCGCGCTTGCCCTCGGCGACGAGTCCGACCAGCACCGGAGCTTCCGATGCTTCGGTCGACTCCTCGGCCGCGGAGAGCGCTTCCTTGCCGACGAAGCTCTCCTTCGCGGTCACGACGACGCGCCCGAGGCCCGCCTGCGAGGGCCGGGTGTCGAGGCTCAGCTCGTGCCCGTAGAGCGGCATCCCGGCCTCGAGCCGAAGGGTGTCGCGCGCGGCGAGGCCGGCGGGAACGAGGCCGTGCGGCGCGCCGGCCTCGAGCAGGGCGTCCCAGAGCGCGGCCGCGTCCTCAGCCGTGACGAGGAGCTCGAAACCGTCCTCGCCCGTATAGCCGGTGCGCGCGAGCAGGAGCGGTTTCCCCTGGTAGTTCGCGGACGCCCAGGCGTAGTACTTCTGCTCGGACCAGGGAATGCTCACGTCGGTGATGTCGCCGGTCGCGGCGAGGATCGCCTCGGCGTTCGGGCCCTGCACGGCGATGAGTGCGTAGGAGTCGGACACGTCTTCGACGTCGACTCCGCGGTCACCGAGGAACCCCGCGAAGCTGCGCTCCTCGCCCGGTGCTCGAGGGGGGAGATCGCGCTCGACGAGCGACGGGAAGTCACGGACGCGTTTCGCGAATGCCGAGTCGACGAATCCCCGGTTGCCGGCGTTCGCGATCACGAGGTAGCGGTCATCGGCCAGCCGATACGCGATGACATCGTCGATGATGCCGCCGGCCTCCGCGAGCAGGAGGGAGTACTTCGCTTTGCCGACCGGCATCGCCGAGATGCGGCCGGCCAGCGCGTAGTCGAGGAAGGCTGCGGCGGCCTCGCCCGTCACCAGGAACTCGGCCATGTGCGAGATGTCGAAGATGCCGGCGCTCTGCCGCACGGCGTGGTGCTCGGCGAGGTCGGATGTGTAGCGCACCGGCATCTGCCAGCCGCCGAAGTCTGTGAACGACGCGCCGAGCGCCTCGTGGCGTTCGCGCAGCGGGGTGTAGCGGGGGTCGGACATGGAGTTCTCCCGGGCTGTGTCGGGCGGAACGGCGGCATCGCCGTTCCTCGGAACTCCCCCTCTGTCATGGGCCTGAGAGCTTCACCCGTGCGCGGAGGCGGGGCTTTCACCGTCGGCGGATCCGAGGTGTCGCCGGATCGCTTTTCAGAGTGGCCGGAACCGCGCGGTACGCGTACCTGAGAGATTGGCGGGGAGGCTTGCTCCTTCGGTGCCCGGCTGCGTTCGCCGGGGCTCTCCCGCGTGGGTCATTCGGCCTGTCTTCAGTTGTGGGTCCAGTCTAGCCGGTCTGCCCGCCCGTGCCGTGGCCGGGCGGGCAGATCGGTCAGTGCGCGATGCCGAGTTCGGCACGGACCTCGTCGCGGAGGCGTCCGAGGTTCTCGGGCTCGGGAGCCGCGCCCAAGAGCGTCTTCGTGTACTCGTGCTGCGGGTTGAGGATGACCTCGTCCGCGGGACCGCGCTCCACGACGTCACCCTTGTAGAGCACCATGATCTCATCGGAGAAGTGCCGGGCCGTGGCCAGGTCGTGGGTGATGTAGAGAACGCCCAGGTTCTCCTCACGCTGCAGCTCCGCGAGCAGGTTCAGCACTCCCAACCGGATCGACACGTCCAACATGCTCACGGGCTCGTCCGCGACGATGAACCGCGCTCCCGGCGCGAGCGCCCTGGCGATCGCGACACGCTGCCGCTGCCCACCCGACAGCTCGTGCGGGCGACGCTCCGCGTAGCTCTCCCCCGGAGTCAACCGCACCCGCTCGAGGAGCTCCACAGCCCGCTCGCGCACCTGCCCGCGAGAGAGTTCCGGGTGGTGCAGGCGGATCGGCCTCTCGAGGTGGTGGACGATCGTGTGGTACGGGTTCAGCGATGCGAACGGGTCCTGGAACACCATCTGCACGTCGGAGCGGTATCGCTCGAGAGCGCGGCCGCGGTCACCCGACTCGGCACCGTCGAGAAGGATGCTTCCCGAAGTCGGCGTCTCGAGCTTCATCAGCATCCGGGCGATGGTCGACTTGCCCGAGCCGGATTCGCCCACGAGCGCGACCGTCTTGCCGGCCTCGATCGTGAACGACACGTCCTTCACGGCGTGGAGGATGCTGGTCTTGAAACCGGAGCGCAAGTGGAAGTCCTTCACCAGGTTCCGTGCCTCGAGGGTCGCACTCGAGGTCGAGACGTCGGCGATGGCGGTCATCGGGTTCCCTCCTGGCTCACTCCGGTGCGGACGAAATCGCCGCGTTCGCCCGTCAGCGACGGGAAGCTCGACAGCAACCGCTTCGTGTACTCATGCTGCGGGGTCCGATAGATCTCCTCCGCCGTGCCCTGCTCCACGATCTGCCCCTGGAGCATGACCGCGATCCGGTCACTGATCTCGATCAGCATCGGCAGGTCATGCGTGATGAAGATCACCGCGAACCCCAGCTTCTCGCGCAGCCGCATGATCTCTCGGATGATGCCACGCTGCACCACGACGTCGAGCGCCGTCGTGGGCTCGTCCATGATCATCACCTGCGGGTCCAGCGCCAGCGCCATCGCGATCATCATGCGCTGCCGCATTCCGCCGGACAACTCGTGCGGGAAGCTCGTGAGCCGGCTCGGGTCGACACCGACCAGTGTCAGCAGCTCCTCGGCGCGCTCCTGCTTGGCCTTCTTGCTCATGCCGGGACGATGCGTGTCGAAGATGTCGAAGATCTGCGCCTTCACACTGATCACCGGGTTCAACGAGTTCATCGCGCCCTGGAACACCATCGAGATCTTGTCCCAGCGGAACGCTCGGAGTCCCTCCCCATCCAGGCCCACGATGTCGATGTCATGACCATCCCGGTCATGGAACACGATCTCGCCCTCGGTCATCAGCGCCGGCGCCTTGAGAAGCCGGTTCATCCCGTACGCGAGCGTCGTCTTGCCGCAGCCCGACTCGCCGGCGAGGCCGAGGATCTCCCCACGGTGCAGGGTCAACGACACGTTCCGCACCGCCTTCACCGGCGGATCCACCTCGTATTCGATCGACACATTCCTTGCGGAGAGCACAGCCTCGTTCATGCGGTGACCCCCTTGGTCTTGGCGGCCTTGCGCACGCGGCGGGCGGCCTCCGGCGCGTTGCGCAGCTTCGGATTGATGACCTCGTCGATCGCGAAATTGATCAGGGCGAGACCGGCGCCGAGGATGGCGATCATCAACCCAGGCGGCACGAACCACCACCATGCGCCACGACCGAGTGCTTGCCCGGACTGCGCGTCGTTGAGGATGGTTCCCCACGTGATCGAATCCGTCGGTCCCAAACCGAGGTACGACAGCCCTGCCTCACCGAGGATCGCGAAGATCAGCGCGAACAGGAACTGCGCGGTCAGCAACGGCAGGAGGTTGGGCATGATCTCGACGAGGATCACACGGAACGACCGCTCTCCCGCGACCTTCGAGGCGTAGACATAATCCCGCGTGCGCAGTGACCGGGTCTGCAGACGCAGCACGTACGCGGCGCCCGCCCACGACGTGATGCCCAGGAAGATCGCGACGAGCTGCCAGGTGCGCTGCGGGACGAAGGAGGCGATCACCATCACGAGCGGCAGTCCCGGAATCACGATCATCACGTTGGTGAGAAGGGCGAGTCCGTCCTCGCGCCACCCGCCGAGGTATCCCGCGAGCACGCCGAAGACCAGCGAGAGCACGATGGCGATCGAGCTCGCGACGATGCCGACGAGCAGAGAGCCCTGGGCGCCGATCGCCAGCTGCGCGAACATGTCGTTACCGAGCTTGGTCGTGCCGAGCCAGTGCTCCGCCGATGGCGGTTGGAGCGCGGGGTTGGCGGTGCTGCGCGGGTTCTGCGAGAAGATCGGCGCGATGATCGCGAACAGCACGATCGCGGCCACCAGGATCACGCCGACGATGAACTTCGGCGAGGTGCTGGGAAGGATGCGGCGACGCTTGCGTCCCTGCTGCGTGGCCAGAGAGACCGTGCTGGCCGGGGCGGTGACGGGAGGCTCCTGCGTGAGGAGCGGGTTCTTCGTGTCAGACATTCTGGCGAGCCCTCGGGTCGATGAAGCCATAGACGAGGTCCATGATGAAGTTGGCGGCGAGCACCGTCAGGGTGATGACGAGGAACAGGCCCTGCATCAGCGCGTAGTCGTTGTTGGTCACGGCCTGGAACATCAGCTTGCCGATGCCCGGGTAGGTGAACACCTGCTCCATCACGATGGAGCCGGCCACCACGAACCCGAGAGTGATCGAGAAGCCGGCGATCGAGGGGATCGCGGCGTTGCGCGCGGCGTAGGCGGTGAGCACCCGGCGCGGGCGCAGGCCCTTCGCCTCGGCAGTGAGGACGTAGTCCTCGGCGAGCGTGGAGACCATCATGTTGCGCATGCCGAACATCCAGCCGCCCACCGAGCTGATGACGATCGTGAGAGCCGGGAGGACCGCGTGCGCCACGGCATCGCTGAAGAACGCCCAGGTCGGCTCGGGGCCATCCGGATAGTCGAAGATGTCGTACCCGCCGAAGATGGGGAACCATCCGAGACCGACCGCGAACACGGCCACCAGGATCAGCGCCATCCAGAAGTACGGGATCGACTGCAGCACGGTCGTCGCGGGGATCAGATGATCGACCCACGTGCCGCGTTTCCATCCGGCCCAGGCGCCGAGCACGACGCCGAGGACGAAGGAGATGACGGTCGCGGTGCCGACGAGGACGAGCGTCCACGGCAGCGCTCCCGCGATGAGCTCCGTCACCGGGGTGGGGAACTTGGTGACCGACACCCCGAGGTCACCTTGGAACATCCGTCCCCAGTAGGAGAGGTACTGCTCCCAGAGGGGCGAATCATCACCGCCGAGCAGCAGCTTGATGTTGCGGATCGTGGTCTCGGAGACCTCACCGCCCGCCCGCTGCAGCTTGGCGATCATGATGTCGGCCGGGTCGCCCGGCATGAGCCGGGGAAGAAGGAAGTTGATGGAGATCGCGGCCCAGAGCGTGAACGCGTAGAACCCGATTCTTCGTGCATAGAACTTCATGTCACTGTTTCCTGACTTCCTACTTCCCCGACTCCTCTCGTTACTTGACCGGTTGCAGCTGCGTCAGGACGTAGCCTGCCGCGATCGCACCCCAGGACGGCGGGAAGGCGTAGAGGTCCTCCTCCGTCGGCCATCCGGTGTAGTCCTGCGTGTTGTAGAAGGTCTGCGTCGCGTTGATGATGAGCGGGATGTAGGGCAGGTCACGCACGATCTCGGTCTGGATCGTGGCGTACAGCTCCTTCTTCGTCGCCTCGTCGTTCGTGCTGACGGCAGCCTGGATAGCGGTGTCGACCACCGGGTTGTTGTAGCGGCTGAAGTTCCAGCGCGTCGCGGGGATCTCCGCGCCGACCGGGCCGGTCGAACCGACGGTGGTGCCGCCGAACCAGTCACGGTAGATCTGGAAGGGGTCGGCGACGGACGTGCCGATGACACCGCCGACGATGAGCTGGAACTCGCCGCCCTGACGCGCGTCGGAGAACTCCTGCCACTGCACGGTGGAAGCGGTGATCTTGATGCCCGCGGCCTCGGCCTGCTCGACGATCAGCTTCGCGGCGTCGTTGTAGTCCGTCCAGCCGTCGACCGAGATGAGGCTGATCTCGACCGGAACCCCGCCCTTCTCGTAGATGCCGCTGGCACCCTTGGTGTAGCCGGCGGCCTCGAGGATCGAGCCTGCTTCGGCGACGTTCGCCTCCTGCGGGCTGACCTCGTTGGCGGGGTCGGCGACCCACTTCTCGTCACGCGGCAGCAGCGCGAACGTGGGCGAGATGTCGCCGGAGAGACCGACGAACGCCTTGTCCTTGATGGTGGCACGGTCGATAGCGACGTTGAGCGCCTGACGCACGGCCACGTCGGTCTGCGGACCGGTGCAGCCGAGGTCGGCGTTCGAGCAGGTGTACAGGACCGTCGGGTCCTGCGGCGTGTTGATCCACTCGATCTTGCCGTTGCCGGTCACGTCGTCCGGGTTCGGGATGAACATGCCGGCCCAGTCGAGCTCACCCGCGGCGAGCAGGTCCTGCGCGGTCTGGTTGTTGTCCACCGCGATGTACTGGACCTTCTTGATACCGAGCTTGTCGGCATCGCGGAAGTTCTCGTTCGCGACGAGGGTGTACGACTCGCTGGTGGTCTTGTCGACGACGTATGCGCCGGACCCGACGGGGTTCTCGTTCGTGAAGTTCGCGAAGTCGGTGATGTCGGCCCAGATGTGCTCGGGAAGGATGTAGGTCGAGCCGAGACGCTGGAATTCCGTCGTGTACTGCGCGGACGCGTAGGTGAGCACGACGGTGGTGTCATCGGTTGCCTCGGCGGAGACGAGGCCGTTGCCCTCGGGGTTGTTGCCCTCGTACTTGAACGAGAAGGCGACGTCCTTCGCGGTGAGCGGCTTGCCGTCGCTCCACTTGAGGTCGGGCTTGATGGTGATCGTGATCGCCGTGCCGTCCTCGTTGTACTCGAACGAGTCGCCGATCAGGCCGACCGGCTCGGAGTCCGCGGTCTTGTTGTAGAAGAACAGGGGCTCGTAGATCGGGCCGAGCGCACCGTGGAGCACGGTCGGCACGAACGGGTTGTAGTTCGTGGCGATCGGGGTCTGGCTTCCAGCCCAGACGCGAAGGGCACGATCGCCGTCGGCGTTGCCGTCGTCGCTGCCGCCGCTGCCACAGGCGGTGAGGCCCAGGGCGAGGACGGATGCTCCGGCGATCGCGGTGAGCGCGATTCTGCGCTTTCCGTTTCGGATCATTTCTCTTGTTTCCTCTCGGTGCTGCACTGCAGGAGGGATCGCTCCGGATGGAGCCGAACCCCGGAGGTGGGGTTCTCGGGCCCAGGGAGACGACCGGTCGGCCACTCCCGAAGGGGTTTGTTAGGACAGTAACCTAACAAACCCTGCGTCGACGAACAACCCTCCCCGCGCTCGCCAGATAACGTTTCGGACTCGACCGGGAATACCGTCATCTGCGCACACTAAGTGTCCGCATGACACTAAGATCGATCTCGGAGGTTAAGGTACCTATGACTCGAAGTGCGGACATCCGCGTCGCCGTCTCGACCGTCATCCTGACGCTGCGTCGCACGGACGACGGCCGCGCCGTCCTCTCGCTGCCCCTCGTTCGACGCACTCGCGAGCCCTTCGCCGAGCAGTGGGCGCTCCCTGGCGGGTGGCTCACTCCGACCGAGTCGCCCGTCGACGCCTCGGCGCGCACGCTCGCGGAGACGACAGGCCTCGCCCCGAGCTATCTGGAGCAGCTCTACGCCTTCGGCGCCGTCGACCGCTCCCCCACGCGTGTCGTCTCGATCGTGTACTGGGCGCTGCTCCGACAGGACGATGTGACGGCGCAGAGCGCGGCGCACCGCGCATCGGGCCACGCGCCGGAGAACGTGCAGTGGTTCGACGTGGATCAGCTGCCCGTGCTCGCCTTCGACCACGCGGAGATCATCGAGTACGCCCTGTGGCGCCTGCGCAACAAGGTCGGCTACAGCCGCGTCGCTCAAGGCTTCCTCCCCGAGGAGTTCACGCTCGCCGAACTGCGCGAAGCCTACGAGGCGATCCTCGACCGGACCCTCGACCCGGCCAACTTCCGCCGCCAGGTCGAGGCCGCCGGCAACCTGCTTCCCACCGATCGCTTCCGCACCGGGAGCCATCGTCCCGCACGTCTGTACCGCGACAACACCGACGTCGAGCTTGCCGACCGCGGCCCGCTCGGTCCCGAAGAAACGAGCCCCCGATGAGCATCACGTTCGTACCCGCTCCCCCCGTCCCTCCTCTGGACGCCTCGGTCGACCACGCGATCCAGGCGATCGTCAGCGGCGCATCGACCGATGCCACCTGCGCCACCGACCTCGCCGCAGGCCCCTGGGACTTCGATGCGCGCCCGGGATACGGGCCCGGCTCGTCCATGGGCGACGTGATCCCGACCGGCGCCCCACGACAGGGTGAGCTGCCCGCCGAGTACCGGGAGGCGTCGGAGGACGAACTGGACCGACGCATTCGCGCGGCGAAGGCCACCCTCGGCGACCGGGTCGTGATCCTCGGCCACTTCTACCAGCGCGAAGAGGTCGTGCAGCACGCGGACTACGTCGGCGACTCCTTCCAGCTCGCGACGGCCGCGAAGGGGAGGGCCGACGCGGAGGCGATCGTGTTCTGCGGCGTGCACTTCATGGCCGAGACCGCCGACCTGCTGTCGCAGCCGGATCAGGCGGTGATCCTGCCCAACCTCGCCGCCGGATGCTCGATGGCGGACATGGCGGACATCGACCAGGTCGAGGAGTGCTGGGAGCAGCTCGAGGATGTCTTCGGCGACCTCGACACCCCTGATGCGGATGGTCGCGTGCCGGTGATCCCCGTGACCTACATGAACTCCTCCGCAGCGATCAAGGGCTTCGTCGGACGGCACGGCGGGATCGTCTGCACCTCGTCCAACGCCCAGACGGTGCTCGAGTGGGCCTTCGAGCGCGGACGGCGGGTGCTGTTCTTCCCCGACCAGCACCTGGGCCGCAACACCGCCAAGGCCATGGGCGTGCCGCTCGAGCAGATGCCGATGTGGAATCCGCGGCGAGCGCTCGGTGGATCGTCGGAGGCAGAACTGCTCGACTCCCGCGTCATCCTGTGGCACGGCTTCTGCTCGGTGCATCGCCGCTTCACGGTCGACCAGATCGACCAGGCTCGTGCCGAACACCCCGGCGTGCGCGTGATCGTGCACCCGGAGTGCCCGATGGAGGTCGTCGACGCCGCTGACGAGGCCGGTTCGACGGAGTTCATCCGTCGCGCGATCGACGCGGCGACCGAGCCCACGGCCTTCGCGATCGGGACCGAGATCAACCTCGTCCGACGACTCGCGGCACAGTACCCGCAGCACGAGATCTTCTGCCTCGATCCGGTGGTCTGCCCGTGCTCGACGATGTACCGCATCCACCCCGGCTACCTCGCCTGGGTGCTGGAGGAGCTCGTGGCCGGACGCACGCCGAACCGGATCACCGTCTCCGCCGACGTCGCCGACCCCGCGCGCGTGGCGCTGGAGCGTATGCTCGCCGCGAAGCCCCCGGTGGTCGCAGGCGCGCGATGAACGTCATCGTCGTCGGATCGGGCATCGCGGGACTCACCGCGGCGCTTCATGCGCACGAGTCCGGCCACGAGGTGACGATCGTCACCAAGGGCACCCTCGGCGACGGCTGCACCGCGCTCGCCCAGGGCGGCGTCGCCGGGGTCTACGGACCCGACGACTCCGCGGCCTCGCACGCCGCCGACACGCTGGATGCCGGTGCGGGACTCTCCGACCCCGACGCCGTGCGGACACTGGTCACGGACGGTGCCCTCCGCATCGCCGAGCTGATCGCGCGCGGCGTCGGCTTCGACCGCATGGCCGACGGCTCGTTGCAGCTCGGGCGTGAGGCGGCGCATCGTCACGCCCGCATCGTGCACGCCGGCGGGGACGCCACCGGAGCGGCGATATCCGCAGCTCTCGTCGCAGCCGTGCAGCGCACGTCGATCAACATCGTCGAGCACGCGTTCCTGGTGGATCTCGTGGCGGACGGCGGCGGCGTACACGGTATCCGGATCCTGACCGGCGGCGCGATCTCCGACGCCTCGGCCGACGCCGTGATCCTTGCCACCGGAGGCGCCGGCCGGCTCTACGCGCACACGACCAACCCGTCGGGCTCCACGGGAGACGGCATCGCCGCCGCGCTGCGGGCGGGAGCCGCCGTCGCCGACCTGGAGTTCGTCCAGTTCCATCCGACGATCCTGGCCGCAGGCCCCGCATTCCTGATCTCGGAGGCGGTACGCGGCGAAGGCGCGACGCTGCTCGACGACGACGGCCGTCGATTCACGTTCGACAGCCACCCCGACGGCGAGCTCGCACCGCGCGATGTCGTGTCGCGGGCGATCGCCCGGCAGGCATCCGCGCAGGGCTCCCTTGTGCGACTCGACGCCACGATGCTCGGCGCCGAGACGCTCGCGCGACGGTTCCCGACCATCGACCGGGTGACGCGGGAGCGCGGTTTCGACTGGGCACGCGAGCCGATCCCCGTGACGCCGGCGGCGCACTATCTCATGGGCGGGATCGTCACCGATCTCGATGGCCGCACCACGGTGCCGCAGCTGTTCGCCGTCGGCGAGGTCGCCCGCACGGGCGTGCACGGGGCCAACCGCCTGGCATCCAACTCTCTGCTCGAGGGCGCGGTGTTCGGTGCCCGCGCTGCAGCGGCGCTGACGGGTCCGTGGGTCGGGAGCGCGCAGGCCTCCCCTCCCGTCCGCCGCCAGGGTACCGGCGGTTCCGCCGCATCCCCGTTCACGCGCGACGCCCTGCAGCGACTGATGTGGGACGAGGTCGGACTGCTGCGGACAGGTGACGGCCTCGCGCACGCACGCGACACGCTGCGGGCGTGGTCCACAGCGAGTTCGACGCCGACGACGGTGACGGCGCACGAAGACGCGAACCTGCTGCTGCTCGCCGAGGCCACGGCCGCAGCCGCCTCGGCCCGCCTGACATCCGTCGGTGCTCATCATCGCGTCGACACGCACACCGACGAAGCCGCTGCACCTTCGCACACCTCGTCATCGATCCTGGAGACCGTCTGATGCTCACCCGCGCCACTGTGAATCGCGTCGTCGGCGCCGCCCTCGAAGAGGACGCCCCCTGGGGCGATCTCACCAGCACCACGCTGCTGCCCGCCGATGCCACCGCCACCGCCGATCTCGTCGCCCGTGAATCCGGAGTCTTCAGCGGCGGAGAGGTCTTCACCACGGCCTTCCTGCTCACCGACGCGTCTCTCGGCGTCGACCTTCACGTCGGCGACGGCGACGAATTCGCAGCGGGCGACGTCCTCGCCTCGGTCTCAGGCTCGGCACGCGGCATCCTCACCGCCGAGCGGGTCGCACTGAACTTCACGCAGCGGATGAGTGGCATCGCCACTCTCACGGCCGCGTACGTCGCGGCGATCGACGGCACGGATGCCCGCATCGCCGACACCCGCAAGACGACCCCTGGTCTGCGCGCATTCGAGCGCCATGCCGTCGAGTCGGGGGGTGGCCGCAACCACCGGTACTCGCTGTCCGACGCCGTGATGGCCAAGGACAACCACCTCGCCGTCCTCACCCGCTCGGGCCTGGACCTCGCGACGGCGCTCCGCGAAGCGCTCTCCCGTCTGCCCCACACGACACACGTCGTCGTCGAGGTCGACGGCCTCGAACAGATCCCTGCGGTCCTCGACGGCGGCGCCCACACGGTGCTGCTCGACAACTTCTCGCTCGACGACCTGCGCACCGGCGTCGCTCTGATCGGCGACCGCGCGATCGCCGAAGCCTCCGGGGGCGTGAACCTCGACACCGTCGGAGACATCGCCCGCACCGGGGTCGACGTGATCTCGGTCGGGGCTCTGACGCACTCCGCGCGCGCCCTCGATCTGGGCCTGGATCTGCGGATCGCCTGACCGGCGCGATCGACAGGCCTTCCCTCGACATGCTCTCCCTCGACATGCTCTCCCTCGACATGCTCTATCTCGACAATGCGGCGACATCCCCGGTGCGACCGGAGGTGCTCGAGGCGATGCGTCCGTACCTCACCGGCGTGTTCGGCAACCCGTCCAGCCACCACACGGCAGGAGAAGCCGCGGCGAGCGCGCTCGATGACGCACGTGCCAGGGTCGCCCGCGTGCTGGGGATGCGTACCGGGGACATCGTGTTCACGGCGGGCGGCACCGAGGCGAACAACCTCGCGGTCAAGGGCATCGTGCTCGGGGCGCTCGAGGCAGGGCGGCGTCATCTGGTGATCTCGCCGATCGAGCACGAATCGATCCTGGAGTCGGCCGCCCATCTGCAACGCTTCCACGGGGTCGAGGTGACCGAGCTGCCGGTGGATCGGAACGGCCGGATCGCCCCGGAGTCTCTCGGCGCGGCGATCCGGGACGACACGGCACTCGTCTCGATCGGTCATGCGAACAACGAGATCGGAACGGTGCAGGACGCCACGGCGCTGGCAGCCGTCGCCCGCGCCGCCCGTGTGCCCCTGCATCTGGATGCCGTGCAGTCGGCCGGATGGCTTCCCCTGACCGGGCTCGGGGCCGACGCGGTGTCGATCGCCGGCCACAAACTCGGCACCCCCAAAGGCACCGGCGCGCTGGCCGTGCGCGGGCGCGTGCCCGTCGAGCCGGTGCTGCACGGCGGCGGCCAGGAACGCGGGCGACGCTCCGGCACCGAGAACGTCGCTGGCGCGGTGGCACTCGCGACCGCTCTGGAACTCGCGGAGCGCGAGCGCGACGTCGTGGCGGCCCGTGTCGGCTCGTCGACGGCGCGGTTCATCTCCCTGGTGCTCGGTCAGGTCGCCGAGGCCGCGCTCACGGGTGACCCCGTGCATCGTCTGCCCGCGACGGCCAGCTTCACGTTCGCCGGCACCAGCGGCGAATCGGTCCTGCTCGAGCTGGAACGCCGCGGCGTGATCTCGTCGAGCGGCTCCGCATGCGCAGCGGGTAGCGACGAGCCCTCTCATGTGCTGCTCGCCTGCGGAGTGGCCCCCGGAGTGGCCCAGACCTCCGTCCGCTTCACGTTCGGTCGCGAGGCTCTGCCCGCCGATGCCCCCGAGCGATTGGCAGCGCTCGTCACAGAGTCCGTGCGCGCGGCCGGAGGATGATCCGCGGCCATAGACTCGGCTGGTGACCGCCTCCGCCCCGATCGTGACGCTGATCGTCCCTGGACGCGACATCGCCGCCTTCGCCCCCGCCGCACTCGACTCCCTGCGCGCGCAGACCGAATCGCGGTGGCGTGCGGTCCTCATCGACGACGGATCGACGGATGACACCGGAGCGATCTTCGAGGCCGCCGCGGCCGATGATCGCCGGTTCACGACGCTCCGCCACGAGGCGTCGCGTGGCCTCGGCGCCGCCCGCAACGTCGGCCTCGCGCACGTCGACACCCCGTACCTCGGGTTCCTCGACGGCGACGACGAACTCCTTCCCGACGCCCTGGCCCGGCTGACGGGAACCCTCCACGAGACGGGAAGCGACTTCGTGGCCGGTGCGTACGTGCGATCGCGCCCGCAGGGCGACGGATACGCTGCCGGCCGCGTGCAGCCCTGGGTCGCCGCGGCGACCTCGCCGGAGCGATGGGGCACCACGCTCTCCGCGCACCCGCTGGCGGTGTCGAACATCGTCGCATGGTCGAAGGTGAGCCGCACCGCGTTCTGGCACGACCTCCGGTTCCCCGAAGGGGTCGCCTACGAGGATCAGGTGGTGGCGCAGCTGATGTACACCCGCGCACGCGCCTTCGACGTGATCCCCGACGTCGTGGTGCACTGGCGGCTCCGCGCCGACGGCACCTCGATCACGCAGAGCAAGGCCCAGCTGTCCGTGCTGCGCGACTACCTCGCGGCGCTGCGCGGCGGCATCCGGGTGCTGCACGAGGCCGGCGCACGCGCCGCCGTGACCGCCCGGCTCGAGCTGATCCTCGCGATGGACGTCGCACCGCTTCTCGAGATCGCCGGCAGCCATCCCGATCCGGCCTACGCAGCCGAGGTCGACTCGTTCATGGCCGAGCTGCAGGCGCTCCCCGAGTTCGCGGGTGTCGCGCCCGACCCCGCCATCGCCGCCGCGCTCGCGTGGTGACCGCGCCCCTCGCCGACCGACACGGATGACCGCATGAACGACTACCTCTCCTCCCTCTTCTCGCTGGAAGGCCGCACCGCGGTCGTGACAGGCGGCAGCTCCGGCATCGGCCGCGGCATCGCGACGGCGCTCGCACGAGCCGGGGCCGCGACCGTGGTCGTCGCCCGCGGAGAGGATCGGCTCACCGCGACCGTGGATGAGCTGCGAGCGCAGGGGTGCCGCGTCGCGGGGGTCGTGGGCGACCTGAGCTCCCGGGCCGGCATCCACGCCGCCGCGGATGCCGCGGCCCACCCCTTCGGCGATCCGGACATCCTCGTGAACTCCGCCGGTATCAACATCCGACCGCCGTTCGCGGAGATCACCGAGGACGACTGGGATGCGACCATGACGGTCAACGCGCTCGCGCCTTTCCTGCTCGGGCAGCGCTATGCCCGGACCATGACGACACGCGGGTACGGCAGGCTCATCCACATCAGCTCGCAGCAGGCCCACCGCGCTTTCGTCGGCAGTGGCATCTACGGGGCGTCGAAGGGCGCGGTCGAGTCGCTGATGCGCTCCGAGGCCGAAGCCTGGGGTGGGACCGGCGTCACGAGCAACACCCTGGTCCCCGGGTTCGTCCTCACCCCGTTGAACGCCCGTCTGCAGCAGGACCCCGAGAAGGTCGCGGAGCTCGCCGCACGCACGATGATCGGACGCAACGGGATGCCGAGCGACTTCGCCGCCGCCGCGGTCTTCCTCGCGGGAGCGGGCTCGAGCTACGTGACCGGCCAGTCGCTGTTCGTCGACGGCGGGTTGTCGGTGCACTGACGAGGCTCAGGGTTCGGGCGGGTAGATCCGCTCATCCGGACGAGGCTCGGCGAGCAGCGGCACCGCGGCGGTGATCGCGGCGACGGCGTCAGCCCCGGCCGAGTCGTCGGGGGCGCGATCCGCGCGGCGGTCCGTGAGCGCCGCCTCGGTGCCGCCGGCGACCGCTTCCTCGACCGCGGCCTCGGTGTCGAGCACCCGCGACGCCGCCACCTGCTCGGCGGCGAGTTCGGCATAGAGCCCGCCGTGCGCGAGCAGCTCGGAGTGCGTCCCCGACTCGACGATGCGTCCGGCTTCGAGCACGTGGATCACATCAGCCCCCATCACGGTCGAGAGGCGGTGCGCGATCGACAGGGTCGTTCGCCCCTTCGCCGCCTCATCCAGCGCCTCCTGCACCACGCGCTCCGACACGGTGTCGAGTGCGGAGGTCGCCTCGTCGAGAAGCAGCACCGGCGGGTCCTTCAGCAGCACGCGGGCGATCGCGATGCGCTGCTTCTCCCCGCCGGAGAGCCGGTACCCGCGCTCCCCCACGACGGTGTCGTAGCCCTGTTCGAAGCCGGCGATGATGTGGTGGATGTTGGCTGCCGTGCACGCCGCGATCAGTTCGTCCTCGGTCGCGTCCGGCTTGGCATAGCGGAGGTTGTCGCGGATCGTCGCGTGGAACAGGTAGGTCTCCTGCGACACGATGCCGACATGGTCGATGATCGACTCCTGGGTGAGTTCGCGCACGTCGGCGCCCGCGAACAGTACAGCGCCGCCCTTCGCCTCGTACAGACGCGGAGCGAGGTACAGGATCGTGGTCTTGCCGGCGCCGGAGGGGCCGACGAAAGCGACATGCTGCCCCGGTTCCGCGGTGAAGGACACGCCGTCGAGCGTCGGCCGGGCGTCGGCCGAGGCGTCCGGGTAGCGGAAGACGACGTCGGCGAATTCGATCCGCCCGCGCGGCCCCGGTGCCTCGTCGACGGTGATCGCGTCGGGAGCGTCCTCGATCTCGGGCACCAGGTCGAGGTACTCGAAGATGCGGGCGAAGAGCGCCGACGACGTCTGCAGATCGAGCGACACCCGCATCAGTCCCATGAGCGGCATGAGCAGCCGCGCCTGCACCGTGGTGAAGGCGACGACGGTTCCCGCGGTGATCGCTCCGGTGCCTCCCGCGATCAGGTATCCCGAGACGAGGTAGATGACGGCGGGCACGCTGGCCATCAGCACCTGGACGACGGCGAAGAACCCCTGGCCGCTCATCGCCCGTCGCACCTGGAGCGTCACCTGGTTGCGGTTCTCCGTCTGATACCGCTCCGACTCCGTGCGCTGACGGTTGAACGCCTTCGACAGCAGCATGCCCGAGACGCTCAGCGTCTCCTGGGTGATCGAGGTGAGCTCGGACAACGACTCCTGCGTCTCCCCCGCGATACGCGCCCGCACCTGGCCCACCTTGCGCTGGACGAAGATGAGGAACGGCATCATGATCACCGCGATCAGCGTCAGGCGCCAGTCGATCAGGATCATCGCGACGAGCGAGGCGATCACGGTCACGACGTTGCCCACGATGCTGGTGACGGTGTTGGTCAGCACCCCCGAGACGCCGCCCACGTCGTTCTGCAGGCGGGACTGGATGACGCCCGTCTTGGTGCGTGTGAAGAATCCGAGCTCCATCGCCTGGAGGTGCTCGAACAGCCGCACGCGGAGGTCGCCGGTGACGCTGTTGCCGACGGTCGACGTCAGCCAGGTCTGCGCGACCCCGAGGACCGCGGAGATCAGGAACAGACCGATCATCGCCGCGACGAGCCAGGCCAGCAGTTCGAGCTGCGGGCCTCCGCCGTCGACCGGGAACAGCGCGTCGTCGAAGATGCGCTGCACGATCAGGGGCGGGATGACGGCGATCGCGGCGCCGACGACCACGAGGATCCCGGTGAAGAAGATGCGCCATCGATACGCGCGGAACAGGGAGACCACCCGTGCACCGAGTCCGCTGATCCGCGGAGCCTCGGCGTTCAATCTCCGCTGCGCGTCTTCGTCGACACCGCGGAAGCCGCCCCGCTGTCCACCGCCCATGCCGCCGCCCATGCTCATGGCGCCAGCGTACTCAGCCACGGGGACATGGAGCGCCGGGATATCCGCCGTCAGCGGATTTCTGTGAGTTCGGAATGAAATGTCCGCGGTCGCCGTTACGCTGAAGGACTCTTGCGAACTCTCGCGATATCCATCTCTTCTTCGCCCTGGAGGCCGCCCATGTCTGCCGTCGATACCGGCTCCATCACGACGCCCCCCAGCGCGACAGGGGGCGAGATCTCCCGCAAGGACATGCGGGTGATCTGGCTGCTCCTCGTCGCCGCCTTCGTCGCCATCCTCAACGAGACCACGATGGGGATCGCGATCCCGCATCTCAACACCGATCTCGGCATCCCGCCCGAGCTCGGACAGTGGCTCACCAGCGCCTTCATGCTGACCATGGCCGTGGTGATCCCGACGACCGGGTTCATCCTGCAGCGCTTCACGACCCGCCAGGTCTTCATCGCCGCGATGATCGCCTTCTCCCTCGGCACCCTCGTCGCGATGGTCGCCCCCGGCTTCACCGTGCTGCTCGTCGGTCGTGTGATCCAGGCCGCCGGTACCGGCATCATGATGCCGCTGCTGATGACGACGATCATGAACGTCGTCCCGCCGCAGTCCCGTGGTCGCATGATGGGTCGCGTCGGCCTCGTGATCTCACTCGCACCCGCGATCGGTCCGACCCTTGCGGGTGCGGTGCTCTCGTTCGCGAGCTGGCGTGCACTGTTCGCCATCATCCTCCCGATCGCCCTGATCGCCCTGGCCATGGGTGTGAAGTGGATGACGAACCTCGGTGAGACCCGGGTCGTGCCGCTCGATGTGCTCTCGATCCCGCTCGCCGCGCTCGGCTTCGGCGGCATCGTGTTCGGACTCAGCCAGTTCGGCGGCGAGGGCGGATCGGGCGAGACCACCGGCATCATCTCCCTGGTCGTCGGCGCCCTGTCGCTCGGCCTGTTCGTCTGGCGTCAGCTCCTGCTGCAGCGCATCGACGACGCGCTGCTCGACCTGCGCGTGTTCCGCTCCAGCAACTTCACGCTCTCCGTGATCATCATGTCGATCCTGGCGCTGTCGATGTTCGGCACCCTGACACTGCTTCCGCAGTATCTGCAGAACGTCGCCGGCCTCGACCCGCTCCAGTCCGGCCTGATCCTGCTCCCCGGCTCGCTGCTGATGGGTCTGCTCGGACCGCTCATGGGTCGTGTCTACGATGCCCGCGGCACCCGCCCGCTGCTCATCCCCGGCACGATCCTGGTGTCGGCGTCGCTGTTCTTCTACTCGACGGTCGGCGAGCACACCGTGTGGTGGGTCCTGATCATCGTGCAGGCGGCCATGTCGGTCGGGCTCGCGATGTCGTTCACTCCGCTGTTCTCCGCCTCGCTCGGTTCGCTCCAGCGCTCGCTGTACTCGCACGGTTCCGCCGTGCTGAACACGCTGCAGCAGGTCGGCGGCGCGGCGGGCGTGGCGCTGCTGCTGGTGACGTACTCGTCGATCCTGCATGCGGGAGAGCAGGAGGGCCTGACGACCGCGGTGGCCGGTGCCCCCGGCGCCCGGATGGCTTTCCTGATCGCGGCGATCATCTCGCTCGCCGCCGTGGCGCTCAGCCCGTTCGTCCGCAAGCCCGCCGACGATGCCGGCGAAGGCTTCCACGGAGGGCACTGACCGTCCGGAGACGACCTGCGATGGCGTCTGCCTCTTACTTGGCCTTCGGGGCGGGGAAGTGGCAGACGCCATTGCTGCAGTAGCCGGCGGCGTCGCCCTCGAGCAGGTTCGGAGAGTCCAGGAGCGGCTGCAGCCCGATGGGCGCTTCCTGCTGCACGGAGTCCTGCTGCGTCTTCTTCATCCCTCGATCGTACGCCTGCCTCGGACGGGTGGCGCCGAAGCCGGGCAGGTCGATGCCGACAGCGGATCGACAGCCGTTCTCCCCTACGGTTGATCCATGCTCAAACGATTCCTCGCTCGCGTGTTCTGGGCGTTCAGCAGATGGACGCTCGTGAGCGAGGCCGCTCCCACCCGCCCGACCGTGCTCGTCGGGGCACCCCACACGTCCAACTGGGATTTCGTCCTGATGCTCGCCATCGCCTGGCGACTCGACATCGACGTGCACTGGCTCGGGAAGAAGAGCCTCTTCCACGGCTGGCGTGGGCCGATCATGCGCCGGCTCGGCGGCATCCCCGTCGATCGCACCGATCCCGCGCGCGTGGTGAACGACGTCGTCGGGCAGGTCCATGACGGCACGGTCTTCGGACTCGTCGTCACGCCCGACGGCACCCGCGGCGGCAACGAGTACTGGAAGTCGGGCTTCTACCGGATCGCGCGGGAGACCGGCATGCCGGTGACCCTCGGGTTCGTCGACCGCACGACCATGACGAGCGGGCTCGGTCCCACGATCGATCTGACCGGCGACGTCGCCGCCGACATGGACCGGATCCGGGCGTTCTACGCCGACAAGGCGGGCGTGCGTCCCGAACGGCGCACCGAGCCGCGGCTGCGTGAAGAACGTCCCGCCACGACCGAACCCGACGCGGCATAGGCTCCCGTTCCGGGGCTCAGTCCGTTTCAGCGTGGGCGCGGGCGTAGTCGAGGTCGTCGTCGCTCAGCGACTCCACCATCCCGACGACGGCGCCGGTGATCACGCGGATCTCCTCCCGCACCGCTTCCTCGAGATGCGGGGTGTCGCTGTCGAGCACGGCCCGACGCCCGTCTTCCGAGAGCTCGGGCCACCAGTCGCGGATCGGCGGGAGCGTCATCATGCCTTCTTTCGTTCTGCGGGTGCAAGCATCTGGACAACGCTCGAGCGCGGAATCCATACTGAGACCATGACACCAGATCCTCCGCGGGGCGACCACGACCTGGACGACCGTGCCGACGGGCGCGACGAGACCGCGAACGAACGCGCGGATCGCAACTGGGACGAACTGCTGCAGGAGCTGCGCGTCATGCAGACCGGAACGCAGATCCTCACCGGCTTCCTCCTCGCGGTCGCCTTCCAGCCGAGGTTCACCGACATGGATGCGCTCCAACGCGATCTGTACGTCATCCTCGTCGCTCTCGCGGCGGTCGCGACCATCCTCGCGCTCGCGCCCGTGGGAATGCACCGCGCGCTGTTCGGACGCCGGCGCAAGCCCGACCTCGTGCGCATCGCGGCGCGGATCGTCCGTATCGATCTGATCGTGATCGGCGCGCTGACCATCGGCGTGACCACGTTGATCGTCGACTTCACGGTGAACCGCACGGCGGGAATCGTCGCGCTCGTCGCGGCGCTCGTCCTCGTGGCAGCACTGTGGGTGGCTCTGCCCCGCATCATGCGCGGCAGACCCGTCGCCCGCGGAGCCGCACAGGAGTGACGCCGTCCTCCGCGGGCGCGAGGGCGCTCAGCGCCCCGCCGGGCTCCGGTTCTCCGCGCTGACCATCCACGCGAACTGCTCGAGCCGCTCGATGACGGCATGCAGGAGGTCGGCCGAGGTCGGGTCTTCTTCGTCGACGGCATCGTGCACGTCTCGTACCGTCCCCACCGCGGCCTCCAAGCGCTCGGTGACCAGGTCGATCGTCTCCGTCGTCGACACCTCACCCGCCGGGAATTCGGGAAGCGAACTCGTCTTCGCGATGGTCGCGCTGCGTCCGTCGGGAACCGCGTGCAGAGCGCGCATGCGCTCGGCGATGGTGTCGCTAAACGTCCGTGCGTCGTCGATGATCTCGTCGAGCTGGCGGTGCGTGTCGCGGAAGTTGCGTCCCACGACGTTCCAGTGCGCCTGCTTCCCCTGGATCGCGAGATCGAGCAGGTCGACCAGCACCCTCTGCAGGTTGTTCGCGAGCGTCGTCGAGGCTGTGAAGCCCTTCTCCGCGTTCTGCTGCCTGGTCGTCTTCACCGCGCCCTTCGTCGAGCCGCCGGTCTTCTTGGTCTTCGTGCTTTCAGCCATGGTGTGACCTCCTGCGGGTGACGCTAACCCGGGTTGCGGCCCGGGGCGAGGGGGTTGACACTCCGCGCACGTCTCCCGGAACGTGACTCGGGTGAGTGAGACAGACGCCGTGGGCGAAGACCAAGGCCAGGACCGAGAACAGAGCAGGACGCGACCGGAGATCGTCATCTCCCCGATCAGCGACGACGACGCCGGCGAGGTGCTGACCGTCCAGCGCGCTGCTTTCGTCTCGGAGGCGGCGATCTACGGCAGCGTCGACATGCCGCCCCTGACACAGACGCTCTCCGAGCTCGAAGCCGAGCTCCGATCCGAGTCCGGGTTCACGGCGCGCATCGGAGGGCGTCTCGTCGGCGCGATCCGCTTCGTGGAGAAGGACGGCGTGCTCCTTATCGGCAGGATCGCGATCGCTCCCGACATGCAAGGCGAGGGGATCGGACGACTGCTGCTCCAGAGGGCCGAGAGCTCGTCGGATGCCGCCGTCGCGGAGCTCTTCACGGGCAGCCTGAGTGCGGCCAACATCCGCCTCTACGAGTCGTGCGGATATGCGGAGCACGAGCGCGTCCCCGACGGAGACGGGACGGCGCAGGTGTTTCTGCGCAAGCAGCTGCGAGCAGGGTAAGAGCCTCCTCCGAATCCGCGCAAGGGGGTTGAGGGCATCCGCCGGTTCCGGCATCGTTGCCCGGACATGTCGCGACCGCGGCATGCCCCAACCGGAAGGAGAGTCTCGTGCTCACCCTCACCGACAACGCCTCCGCCATCGTGACGACCCTCGTGAGCCGTCAGACCGATGCCCCGGATGCCGGGCTGCGCATCCACACGACCGAGCCTCAGAACGCGGAGGGCGGCGCACGACTCGCTGTGCTCGTCGCCGCGGATCCGGAGCCTCAGGACCAGGTCGTGGAGGTGTCCGGCACGCGGATCTTCCTCGACGAGTCCGCCGTCGTCGCGCTCGACGACAAGATCCTCGACGCAGGTGTGGACGACGAGGGGTCCGTGTCTTTCGCGGTCATGCCTCAGGTCGTCTGACCGAAGGATTCCGGATGCCGCGGCCGATCAGGTCGCGGCATCCGTCGCGTCCGGCCGACGACGCGCATGCGGCACGGCACCGCGTAACCTGGGTCTTGCTCGCAACCCCGTGCGAATAGTCGAAGGGCCACCGTGAAGATCTCTCTGCTCCGCCGTTTCGTCGTCCTCGCGGAAGAGCTCCATTTCCCGCGGGCGGCGGAGAAGCTCGGTATCCCGCTGGCGTCGTTGTACACGTCGATCGACAAACTCGAGGCCGAGGTCGGGCAATCGCTGGTCCACCGCGAGGGTCAGACGCGGCTGACGCACGTCGGCGAGCTCTTCCTCGCGGAGGCGAAGGCGGAGGTCGCGGCAGCCCCCGCGCCGGTGCGCAACGCCCCCGCGCCGGCCGGGGGAAAGGCCAAGGCTTCGAAGGGCAAGGGGCGTGCACCCGCGGTGAAGGGGCAGCCGAAGCCGTACAAGAAGCGCCAGGGACGCTAGCGGCTCGACCGGACGGGGCTCAGTCCCAGTCCAGGTACTCCTCGAGGTTGACGGCGGTCTCGATCGGGTGCGTCATCGGGAACAGGTGGTCCGCGCCGTCGATGCTCTTCACACTCGCGCGCTCCGGTGCGGTCGCCTGCAGGGCCTCGCCGTTGGCGGGCGGCGTGGTCGTGTCGGCCGAGCCCTGGATGATGAGCACCGGGATCACGGGTGCGAGCGGAGTCCCGTCCTCCTCGACGCCGAGCAGCGCCAGGCCGTTCACGCGGTCGGGGTGCGCGACGGCGAAGGCCCGCGCGACGGTGCCGCCGAAACCATGGCCGCCGATCCAGGTGTCACCGAGTCCGATACGGTCGATCACCGCGAGGGCATCCTCGACGCGATCGTCGAGCGAGGGGTGCTCTCCCTTGGCCTCGGCGCGGTGGCCGATGCGCACGACATGGAATCCCGCCTCCTCGGCGAGATAGTGTCCGACCACACCCAGCACGTCGGCCGCGAGATCGCGCTCCTGGATCAGGACCAGTTTGACGGGTCCGTCGCCCTCATCGACGAAGGGGATCGCACGACCATCGGGCTCGAAGATCTGGGTGTCGGTCATCGGCGTCAATCTCCTCGTGCCGTCGGTGTCAGGAACTCAGGCGGAACGTCCACGGCGGACGCCAGCGACCGGACCGCGGCCGGAGCCGCCGTGCACCAGCCTAACCGCATGCGGCCGGGCCCGACGGCTCGCCTCAGCTCTCGGTGACCGCCCCGGACTCCACCTGCCACTGGCGATCGGTCCGCACGGTCGCGAGCATCCGCCGATCATGGGTGACGAGCAGGAGCGTCCCCTCATAGGACTCGAGCGCCTGTTCGAGCTGCTCGATCGCGGGCAGGTCGAGGTGGTTGGTCGGCTCGTCGAGCACGAGCAGGTTGATGCCGCGGGCCTGCAGCAGCGCCAGCCCTGCCCGAGTCCGCTCACCCGGCGACAGCTCATCGACCGCGCGCGTCACATGATCGGCCTTGAGCCCGAACTTCGCGAGGAGGGTGCGGATCTCGGCCGAAGCCATCTCGGGGACGAGCTCCTCGAATGCCGAAGCCAGCGGCTGCGACCCGGCGAGCTGCGCACGGGCCTGATCTATCTCACCGATCTGCACGCTCGCCCCGAGGCTCGCGGTGCCCTCATCCGGGAGCTGCCGCCCCAGCAGCCCACGGAGCAGCGTCGACTTCCCTGCACCGTTGGGGCCGGTGATGCCGATCCTCTCCCCCGCGTTCACTTGGAGCGACACCGGCCCGAGTTCGAACGTCCCCTGCCGGAACACCGCCGAGCTCAGCGTCGAGACGACCGAGCTGGAGCGCGGCGCCGACCCGATGGTGAACTCGAGCTGCCATTCCTTGCGCGGCTCCTCCACCTCCTCCAGCCGGGCGATCCTGCTCTCCATCTGACGCACCTTCTGCGCCTGTTTCTCACTCGACTCGGCCGAAGCCTTGCGCTTGATCTTGTCGTTGTCGGGCGACTTCTTCATGGCGTTGCGCACGCCCTGGCTCGACCATTCGCGCTGCGTGCGGGCGCGCGCCACGAGGTCGGCCTTCTTGTCGGCGAACTCGTCGTACTTCTCGCGCTGGTGCCGCCGAACCGTCGCCCGTTCCTCCAGATACGAGTCGTAGCCGCCGCCGAACACCCGGTTGCTGCCCTGCGCGAGATCGAGCTCCAGCACCCTGGTCACGCAGCGCGCGAGGAACTCGCGGTCATGGCTGACCACCACGACACCGCCGCGGAGCCCGCGCACGAACGCTTCGAGCCGCTCGATGCCGTCGAGGTCGAGGCCATTGGTCGGCTCGTCCAGCAACGCGATGTCGAACCGTGAGAGCAGCAGCGCGGCGAGACCGACGCGGGCCGCCTGACCACCGGACAACGACGTCATCATCGTCTCCGCAGGGTCGTCTCCCAGGTCGAGGCCGAGGTCGGCGAGCACGGCGGGAAGCCGCTCGTCGAGGTCGGCGGCACCGCTGGCCAGCCAGCGGTCCAGCGCCATCGAGTAGGTGTCGGCGGGATCTGTGCCGGGAGCCGCGAGCGAGGGGTCGCCGAGAGCGGCGGCTGCGGCATCCATGTCTCGGGTCGCGGCAGCGCACCCGGTGCGACGCGCGATGTAGTCGGTCACGCTCTCACCGTCGACACGCTCGTGCTCCTGCGGAAGCCAGCCGACGAAGGCGTCCGCCGGAGCGAGCCTGATCGTTCCCGCCTGCGGCTCGCCGACGCCTGCCAGCAGCCGCAGCAGCGTCGACTTCCCCGCGCCGTTGGCGCCGACGAGCCCCACGACGTCACCCGCCGCGACGGTCAGATCGAGCGAATCGAACAGGGTGCGATGGCCGTACCCGCCGGCCAGCCCTTGGGCCACGAGAGTTGCGGTCATCCGTCAATCCTGTCACCCGCTGGCGCTGTGCGCGGACGCGGCCTCCCCGCTGGCGTCGGCACGCGATCCGGCGAGCCGACGCGTCAGCACGAACGCGATGACGAGCGGCACGGCGGCGATCACGCCGAAGGAGATGTCGATGAGCTGCCATCCGATCGGCAGACCGCGGACCGATCCGGCGATCAGCGCCAGCGGGACGATGCCGGCGCACATGATGAGGCCCCAGATGGTGACCCACACATTGCGCACCGGGTCGAGGAGGGGGCCGACGAAGGCGACCGCGATGGCCAGGTGGGCGAATGCCAGCCAGTCCGTGCCGTAGGCGAGGAACGGGTAGGCCCTGGCCGTCGCATCGAGCCCCTCGGCGACCCGCTGCACCCAGAAGGCCAGATCGGGGAACGTCGTGCTCAGCCCGGTGCTGCTCAGGATGTCGCGCCCGAGCATGAGCTCCTCCCGCAAGGGGAAGGCGGTGACGCCGCTCACGACGAGCCCGACGATGACGATGACCAGGCAGATGCGGATCGTGATCAACCGTCGCCTCACAGGGACCTCCTCGATGTCGTCAGGTCGCCGTCATGGACGCGTGCGGCGTTCCTCCCCCTCTGAGCATTATGGGGCGTGGGACCTCACCCCGAACCCGCCGCAGGGAGTCATGAGCGCACGCGATCGTCTTTCCTCCGCAGCGGCAGGATCGCCGCCGTCAGAAGCGCCGGGCCTCCGACGAGCGTCCACGGCCCTGGTCCGGCAGGCGAGAGAACGATCTCAGGGTGCACCCGCAGGACGTTGATCGCCATCAGACAGCAGAGGAAACCCACCACGGCGATGGCCACGCGCCGGATGCGTCCACCTCCGTGACGTGAGAAGCGCCAGGCGACGACCGCGATCGCCCCCAGCAGGATGCTGACTCCGACGCCGAAGATCAGGAACAGCGGCCAGGAGGCGTCCGGGTCCGTCGCGAAGCCGACGGCATTGGTCGCCGTATGGGCCACGCCCAGCCCGACCAGGGCGAGAGCGCCGATGCCACCCGCCGCGCGACGGGAACGGAGGAACCGGACGGCCGGAATACGTGTGCTTGTGTCTGTCGATGAGAGCATGTCCCCCAGGCTGGTGCGTGCCGGGCGACTCGACCATCCCCCGGAGGTGTCGGAGTACTCCCCCGTGCGGGTGAGATCAGGCGCGCAGCATCCGTTCCCCGACGGCCCCGCTCCCTGCAGCCCTAGCCGTCCGTGGGCGTCGCCAGTGCCGCGAGTGCGGTGATGTGCTGCTGGAAGGCGCGTCGCCCTGAGGTCGTGAGCTGCACCCACACTCTGCTCTTCCCGCCGCGAGCTGCACGGCGTTGGGAGACGTAGCCCGCGTCGGCAAGAGCCGAGAGCTGTTTGCTCAACGCGGAGTCGGACATCTGGAGGAGGTCGCGCAGCGTCGCGAATTCCTCTTCGGTGACGGGATCGAGCAGCGCGCAGATCCGCAGCCGCGAGATCGGGTGGATCACCGCATCGAACACCGGTGACGCGGAGCCCGTCATTCGCGGACGCGGCTGACCTGGCGCGCCCAGGAGCGATCCATGAGAGGTCCCACGGTCGTGACGAGAGCGAACATGACGATCGCTGCGACCATCGGCACCCACCACCACCCCTGCTCGGAGTACACCGCCCGGCTGGCGCCGGCGAGGATCCCCGCGACCACGGCGAATCCGATGAGCTGCGCCGACATGCGGCCCGACAATCTGATCTTCCTCACCGCTGTCGGTTGTTTCCTCGCCGCGACGACGGCGATCACGACCACGGCGATGAGCGGAGCGGCGAACTGCAGCAACGGGGGCCAGCCGGAGAAGTAGGGCAGGAGCGCGAAGATCGACAGGAACGATCCGAGCATGATCCAGTAGCGCTTCGGACGACGCAGACGCTCGGCGTTCAGCGCCTTCGCCGCCTCGACCGCATCGAGCGCTCTGCGGGCCTCGAATTCGTCAGTTTCCATGTTGGCAACTCTAGCGCTCCTTTTCCTCTCTGGAAAGAGACGTTCAGGATCCCGGACGCTGCCGCTGACGCGCCCGATAGGCGCGCGTCTTCTGTCGATTGCCGCACTCCCCCATCGAGCACCATTGGCGGGATCGGTTCTTGGAGACGTCGTAGAACGCCAGCAGGCAGTCGTCTGCGGCGCACAGTTTCACGCGCCCCCAGGTGCCCTCCGCCTGCGCCTCGGCGATCGCGACCAGGATCCGGGCGAGCCCACCCCGAGCACCGAGCTGCGCAGAGGTCAGCCGGGGGCGGGTCCCGTCGAAAGCAACCAGAAGTGGGAGATCGGCGGCCGCGGTGTCCAACGCGGGAACAGGCGACGTGTCATCGCGCTCATGGTGCAGCGTCATCGCCGCACGTAGCCCGGAGCGAAGAGTGATCGCGAGGTCGAGGTCGCGATCATCCGCCGATTCGTCCCCGTCGATCAGTTCGCGCCCACGGAGCCAGCGGGTCAACGCCGCCGCATCCGGGAACGCTTCCGGAGGGTCGGCGTCGACATCCACATCGAGCGTGTTCGCGAAAGCGCAGAGCAGTTCCGCATACGCCGGTGCGGTCGTCATCGTGTCGGACTTCGCCATCGCTCCACCTCCGGGTCGTCGCCTTGCACACTCGAGTCTCCGCATCCGAGCCGCAACACCAGCATAGTGAATATGATGGTTGCGGGATCAGATGTAACCAGCATACGATCTTTGCAGGTGTCGAGTGATGCTCCTCGCACCTGCCACTGCCGGTGGCGAACACCTCCTCCTCTCCCGCCGTCGAAAGAGGCTCACGTGCACACGCCGGACGTCGAACCGCGAGGTCCGGAGCGCGCGAGCCGGTTCGTCCCGGTGGCGCTGACCAAACCCGTGCTCGCTTCGGCGCTGGGGATCGACGGCGGCGCGGTCTTCCAGATCCTCGCGGTCGAGAATCTGGGGCTGTCACCATCCGCCATCGGGATCGCGTTCGGGTTGGGTCTCCTCTCACTGCCGTTTCAGCTGTGGGCTGCGCGGATGCCGCTTCGCTTCGCCAGGCGCAACGTGCAGATCTTCCTGCTGCTCGCCGCACTCCAGAGCGGGCTGCTGGCCTGGCTCGTCGCGATCGGGGCCACAGGAGGGCTCGCCGCTACGGCTCTGGCAGTGACGATCACAGCCGAGATCGCCATCTCCGTGCTGTACGTGACGGCATGGCAGCCGCTGCTCTCCACCCGCGTCCGAAGCCGCGACCGGCAGCGGATCAACGCCGGGTGGAACGCGGCGGGGCGGGGACTGCTGGCCGGATTCCTGATCGTCTTCTCCGCGTTCGAAGGCATCGGCAGGTCGCTGCTGCTCGCCGCCCTGGCATTCATCGCCATCGGCGTGGCGGTGAGCTTCGGACGCGTCACCGTCCCGGCGACGAGCACTCCTGCACCGCGCGAATCGCCCACGAGACAGCGGCCACCGCGCCTTCCTCCTGTCCTGTGGTGGATTCTCGGCAGCTTCGCAGCGCTTCACCTGGGTGCTCTGCCGTTGTGGCTGGTGTACCTCTCCGCGGCGATCTGGCCGACGGCCGACCTCGGCGCGATCGGCGCGATCCAGACGGTCGCCGTCGTCGCCGCTCTTCTCGTGTGGCGACCGACCAACGGCGGTCTGGGCTCACGGGCGATGATCGGCGTGCTGCTGGTGGTGGCCGGCAGCATCGCCCTCGTCGGGGTCGGGGAGTCGGCGGAGGGCGTCGGCGAGCACGTCGGCGTCGTGCTGGTCACCATCTCGATGACGTTCGGGATGACGTACGCCGGTCTGGCGTTGCTGGAGATGGCTCACCGCATCGTCGAGCGTCAGCAGCACGTGGTGCGGGTGTTCACCATCATCGACGTCGTCGACTCGTCGGCCTTGCAGCTCGGTCTGTTCATCGGCGGCTTCCTGGTGACGTCGTCCGTTCAGACGGGCACCTCCACCCCGTACGTCGCGTTCGTCGTCGCGATGAGCATCCTGGCCCTGGCCGCCGTGTGGCGAACCGTGAGGCTCACCGCGAAGACCGCCCCGGGCGACGGCGCGAACGAGCGGTGATGAGCGGGGTCGTGCGACGCATGGCGACATGCGGGCGGATGAACGCCCGCCGATGCGGCCGGCGCCCCGGGCCGGTCAGTTGTTGAAGCGGAACTCCACCACGTCGCCGTCCTGGCCGTTAGAAGTCCTCAGCACTGATCTTCAGACGCTCGCGCACCAAGCCGGCGGCGTGCCCATCGAGCCAGTGGAAGTCGTACCTGCCGCGGTGGGCATCCGTACTGATCCACTCCAGATACCCGTCCTGCATCTCCTTCACGGCCGACCAAGGCGGGTAGTCCTCCGTGGATCGCTCGCGCGAACCATCCGCCCATACGACGATGTACCACACCCACCATTGCCGCCTCAGAGGACTGAACGGAGACCAAAACCACGAGCGAATTGTGGCGACGTGTCCCGCAATCTCGCCGTTGCGCGAAAGGACACCGACCCCCTCGTCGAAGACTTCGAGCGCGGGGTCGGGTTTTGGTGGCTTGATCAATCCCATCGTGACGGGAGGCCTAACTGCGACGGAATAAGGCAGTTGCGAGGTCGGCGATCATTGGGAATCGCCAGGTGTGTTTCCGATACGGAACTCCACGAGAAAATTGTCGTGCGTCAACCGGTGGCAGCCGCTTCGCGGTGATGTCTTCCGCATCGAATTCGGGCCAATGCGTTCGAACGAACTCGATGAGCCTGTCGGGCTCCACCCACTCGATGCCCCACTTCGACCATTCCACGTTCGGCTGGTCATCGTGCGGCCAGTATGAGTCCTCGCACCCAGCTTCATCGGACACGTCCCAGGGCTTGTCGTGAAACTCCCACACTCGGTCCTCCATCGGCACGACAAGCACCGCCCGACCCGCAACTTCGCCTGTCGTCGCCCGGCCATCACCGGTCAGGTTGGATTCGAGAGGACTCTGCGCGGACACCTGACCTACTTGGATCCGCCAGATGTGTTTCCGATACGGAACTCCACGACGTCGCCGTCCTGCATGACGTAGTCCTTGCCCTCGAGACGCGCCTTGCCCTTCGCCCGCGCTTCGACGACGGAGCCCGTCTCGACCAGGTCGTCGAACGAGACGATCTCGGCCTTGATGAAGCCCTTCTCGAAGTCGGTGTGGATGACGCCGGCGGCCTGCGGAGCCTTCGAGCCCTGGGGGATGGTCCAGGCGCGAGCTTCCTTCGGGCCGGCCGTGAGATAGGTCTGCAGCCCGAGGGTGTCGAAGCCGATGCGGGCGAGCTGGTCGAGTCCCGACTCGTCCTGACCCGTCGAGGCGAGCAGTTCGGCCGCATCCTCCGGGTCGAGGTCGATCAGTTCGGACTCGATCTTCGCGTCGAGGAAGATCGCCTTCGCCGGGGCGACGAGGGCGGCGAGCTCCTCCTTGCGCGCGGCATCCGTCAGCACACCCTCATCGACGTTGAAGACGAAGATGACGGGCTTGGCGGTGAGCAGGCCCAGCTCGCGGATCGGCGTCAGGTCGATGCCCGCGACCGACAGCAGCACCCCGCGCTCCAGCGCATCCTTCGCGCTCTGCGCCGTCTCGAGCACGACGGGCTCGATCTTCTTGCCGCGGACTTCCTTCTCGTACCGGGTGATCGCCCTGTCGACGGTCTCGAGGTCGGCGAGCATGAGCTCCGCGTTGATCGTCTCCATGTCGGATGCCGGGTTGACCGCACCGTCCACGTGCACGACGTCGTCGTCGGCGAAGCCGCGCACGACCTGCGCGATGGCGTCGGCTTCACGGATGTTCGCGAGGAACTTGTTGCCCAGGCCCTCACCCTCGCTCGCACCGCGCACGATGCCGGCGATGTCGACGAACGACACCGCGGCGGGGAGGATCCGCTCACTGCCGAAGATCTCCGCCAGCTTCTCCAGGCGCGGGTCGGGCAGGTTCACCACGCCGACGTTGGGCTCGATCGTCGCGAACGGATAGTTCGCTGCGAGCACGTCGTTCTTGGTGAGTGCGTTGAAGAGGGTGGACTTGCCGACGTTGGGCAGACCGACGATACCGATAGTGAGAGCCACGGGGCACGAGTCTACCTGGCTCGAGTCCTGCGGCCCTGCGGTCCGGCGGCGGGACTCTGGATCAGGCGGACACACAGGGTCAGGCGGATGCCGCCGAGCTCGGCCTGATGCGGCGAGATCGCCTGATGCGACGCCTCAATCGCGCACGGCGCGGAACGCCCTGGTCACGTACGGCAGATCGATGGTGCCGACTTCGTCGAGCCCGAGCCCGTCGAACAACTCATCCATCTCCCGTCGGATCCGCGCCCGCTCCACGTCCGACGCCGTGATGACATAACTGCGCGATGCCGCCATCCGGTGCAGGCTGTCGCGAGTGATCGGGCGCACCCAGTCCCACGATCTCTCCTCGAGCGGCCCGAAGGGCGCGGCGACGTCGGGTCCTCCCTCGGCGAGCATGATCTCGGCGTTGCTCCCGTGCATGATCTCGGTGAGGCGGCGCACCCAGTCGACACGGTCGTCCCGGATGTTCCAGATCAGGCCGAGCACTCCCCCGCTGCGCACCACGCGGCCGATCTCCGCCGAGCCCGCGACCGGATCGACCCAGTGCCAGGCCTGCCCGAGCACCACGGCGTCGACGCTCGCGACGGGGAGCGGAAGGGATTCCGCGGTCCCGGCGAACGTCGGCACACCGGGCACCACGTCACGCAGAGTCGCGAGCATCTCGGGATCGGGATCGATCGCGATGACCTCGGCGTCCGGAGCCTGAGCGAGCACCCTGGTGAGTTTGCCCGTCCCGGCGCCCACATCGACGATCCGGCGGGAGTCCCCGGGCATCTGCTCGAGCATCCAGGCCACTGCTTCGAAGGGGTACTCGGGCCTTCCGACCTCGTAGTCCCCGGCCTGTGCTCCGAACGACGTCGCCATGTCCTCAGCCATGTCGCCAGCATACGGCGAGTCTTCGACCCGTCGCCGGGCACGCGGGAGAAGGTGGAGATGTGCCACTGGACTTCACCGCGATCGACTTCGAGACCGCGAACTCCAGCCCCGCCTCCGCGTGTTCCGTCGGGCTCGTCCGCGTACGCGGCGGAGAGGTCGTCGCCACCACCGGGTGGCTGATCCAGCCTCCACCCGGACACGACGACTTCCAGGAATGGAACGTGCGCATCCACGGCATCCAGCCGGAGGACGTGCTGTCCGCAGCCACCTGGGTCGACCAGTTCGACCGTCTCTGCGCCTTCGCCGGAGCCGACGTGCTCGTCGCGCACAACGCCGGCTTCGACCTCAACGTGCTGCGCCGCGCCTCGGAGGCCACCGGGCAGCTCTGCCCGCCCTACCGCTCGCTGTGCAGCCTGCAGGTCGCCCGCAAGACCTACACGCTCGACTCGTACCGCCTGCCGATCGCCGCGGCGGCCGCCGGGTTCGAGGAGTTCTCGCACCACGACGCTCTCGCCGATGCTCGCGCGTGCGCGCAGATCGTCATCGATGCGGCGGCCAGGGCGGGTGCCGCCGACGTCTTCGCGCTGGCGGACGCTCTGAAACTGCGGGTGACCGCCCCCGTCGCACCGGCGCTGGAACGCGCCGTCGCCTGAGCGGACACGCCACGCCTGTGCGCGGCGACATCGGAATGTCGGATGCCGGCCGCATCATGAACACATGGATGCTCTGGCTGTCGTTCTCGTCCTCGTCGCCCTTGCGACGGGTGTCGCCGTGGGCTGGTTCCTGCGCGCAGGGCGCGGAGCCGCCGATCTCGCGCGCACCCAGGCCGAGCTGACCGCCGCACGCGACGATCGCGACCGTCAATACGATCTCTACCGCGATGCGGTCGAGCACGCGCGCAACGAACAGCGTGCCGAGGCGCAGCGTGTGCAGCAGCAGAACGCCGTGCTGACCGCGCTCGCACCGGTTAGGGAGAGTCTGCAGCAGATGCAGAACAAGGTCACGGCGATCGAGCGCGAGCGGCATGCGCAGTTCGGCACACTCGAAGAACAGCTGCGCCGCGCCCAGGAGTCCGACGAGGCGCTGCGCGCGACGACGGAATCGCTCGCAGGCGCTTTGCGCTCGACCGCCACGCGAGGCGTCTGGGGCGAGACGCAGCTTCGGCGAGTGGTCGAGGCCGCCGGACTCACACGGCACATCGACTTCGATCTGCAGGCGACGATCTCCTCCGATCACGGCCAGGGGCGGCCCGACATGGTCATCCGCCTCGCCGGAGGGAGCTCGATCGCCGTGGACGCCAAGGTGCCTCTCGATGCGTACCTCGAAGCATCGGCGCTCCCCGGTGGCGATGCGCAGGAGTCACAGCGACGCGGTCTGATGCAGAAGCACGTCAAAGCGGTCCGCGCCCACGTCGACGCGCTCGCGAAGAAGGCCTACTGGGCCGGACTCGACGCGAGCCCGGAGTTCGTGATCTGCTTCCTGCCGAGCGAGTCTCTGCTGGCGGCCGCCATCGACGAAGATCCGACGCTTCTCGATTATGCGTTCAGCCGGCGGGTGGCACTCGCCTCGCCCGTGAACCTCTGGGCCGTCCTGAAGACGGTGGCCTTCACGTGGACTCAACAGGATGTGTCGACCGAGGCACGCACACTGCTGTCCCTCGGCACCCAGCTCTACGATCGCCTGGGCACGCTCGCCGGGCACGCCGACGACCTGCGTCGAGCCCTGGAGCGCACGGTCGACAGCTACAACCGCTTCGCCGGCTCTCTCGAGACCCGTGTGCTCGTCACGGCGCGGCAGTTCCCGGGTGTCGATGCCTCAGCCCTGGCGACAGCACCGGCCGTGACCGCGAGCGCGACCAGAAGGTTCACGGCGCCGGAACTCATCACCGAGGAGCAGGTCGCACTCGACCCCGCGGAGGACGAGGAGGAGTCCACCGTCCGCGCCGATGTCGGTGACGTGCGCCTCCGGTTCGACGGACAGTAGCCCTCGAGCGGACGCGAGCCCGCGGCCCGAGCGCGCGCCTCACAGCGCACAGTTGCGGAGCAGGATCAGGCGATGCCGGGCACGCCGCTGAGCAACAGGATGACGAGACCGCTGGTGGCGAGGAATGCGCCGATCATCCACCAGGCGCTGATCTCGTGTCCCTCGTCGCGACGGACGCGGAACAGCACGTCGGCGCGGCGCGCGGGATCGACGGTCGCCGCAGCGGGCGGCGTCGTCACCGGCGGCGTCGGAACGGATCCCGCATCGGCGCTCACCCGGAGGATGCGCCCCGTGTTGGTCGTGACGATCTTCGTCGGGGCGGCCTTGGAGCCGCTGGTGTGCTGCGTTGTCATCTGTTCGCCCTCCTGTGCCTGCGGTGCCTGGCGGCTCCGTCGACGGCGACAAACCCAGTGACAATTGTCACACGGCGCTCCCGATAACCGTGGATCGTCCTGCAGCGAAGCGATACCGGCTCGGTAACGATGCCGCGTCCTTCCGCGGCGATCCCCACCACCCCGGAGAGTTCGTGCGGGTGCTCAGAGCCACTTCGAGACGAGGTGCTCCGAGGCGATGCGACGGAGCGTGCCCGATGCACCGCGGAGCACCACGCTCTCCGTGTACACATAGCCGCGCTCGCGGCGGACCCCGGCGACGAGTTGCCCGTCGGTGACCCCGGTCGCGACGAAGATCGTGTTGTTCCCCTGCACCAGGTCGTCGGCCTCGTAGACCTTGTCCATGTCGAGGCCGGCATCGATCCCGCGCTGGCGCTCATCGTCGTCGCGCGGCCAGAGGCGTCCCTGGATGTGTCCGCCGAGCGCCTTGATCGCGCACGCCGTGACGATGCCCTCCGGGCTGCCACCGACACCGACGCACATGTCGGTCCTGGCGTCATGGCGAGCCGCGTTGATACCGCCGGCGACGTCACCGTCGCTCATCAGTCGCGTACCGGCGCCGGCGTCCCTGATCTCCTGGATCAACTGTTCATGGCGTGGTCGGTTCAGCACGGAGACGACGATCTCATCGACGGGCTTGTCGAGCGCGCCGGCGAGCTTGCGGATGTTCTCGCCGATGGGCAGACGGATGTCGACAACACCGACGCCCGCGGGCCCGGTGACGAGCTTGTCCATGTAGAAGACCGTCGAGGCATCCAGCATCGTCCCGCGATCCGAGACCGCGATCACGGAGAGGGCGTTCTGCCGGCCGGCCGCCGTGAGGGAGGTTCCGTCGATCGGGTCGACCGCGATATCGCAGAGCGGGCCACGCCCGGTGCCGACGACCTCGCCGTTGAAGAGCATCGGGGCGTTGTCCTTCTCGCCCTCGCCGATCACCACGCGCCCCTGGAAGTCGACGGTGCCGAGGAACGCGCGCATCGCATCGACCGCGGCCCCGTCCGCCGCCTCCTTCGCGCCGCGTCCGATGAAGGGCACCGCACGGATGGACGCGGCCTCCGTCGCACGCACCAGCTCCATCGCGAGGTTGCGGTCGGGACGAAGAGGGCTCAGATCCGCTGTCAGACTCACCATGCGGTCAGCCTAGCCATCGGCGCATCCGAACAGCTCGCCTTTCGGCGCCGAAACGGAGAAGGAATCGCGATTCTTAACGGCAGGACAGGAGCGAGGGCGCTCACGTCGGGTCCCGGCTGCGGTATCACCGCGTGCGCCCCGATAGAGTGGCAGCTGTCCCGGCTTCCCTATCGCAGGAGTTCTCATGCCCGTCGCCACCCCGGATCAGTACGCCGAAATGCTCGACCGCGCGAAGGCCGGCGGCTTCGCGTATCCGGCATTCAACGTCTCCAGCTCGCAGACGATCAACTCCGTCCTCCAGGGCCTGACCGAGGCCGGATCGGACGGCATCATCCAGGTCACCACGGGTGGTGCGGACTACTTCGCCGGCCACACCGTCAAGGCACGCGCGACCGGCGCACTCGCCTTCGCACGTTTCGCGACCGAGGTCGCGAAGAACTACCCGATCACCGTCGCGCTCCACACCGACCACTGCCCGAAGGATGCCCTCGCCGGCTTCGTCGAGCCGCTGATCTCCGCCTCCGAGGAAGAGGTCAAGGCCGGTCGCAACCCGATCTTCCAGTCGCACATGTGGGACGGTTCGGCCGTTCCCCTCGCGGAGAACATCGAGATCGCGCAGAACCTGCTCCCCCGCATGAAGAATATCAACGCCATCCTCGAGGTCGAGATCGGCGTCGTGGGCGGCGAAGAGGACGGCGTGCAGCACGAGGGCTCGAACGAGGCCCTCTACACGACCTTCGCCGACGTCGACCAGGCCGTGCAGGCGCTCGGTCTCGGCGAGCAGGGACGCTACATCGCGGCCCTCACCTTCGGCAACGTGCACGGTGTCTACAAGCCCGGCGGCGTGAAGCTGCGTCCGGAGCTCCTCGGCGAGATCCAGGCTCAGGTCGCCGCGAAGTACAACACGGGCGCAAAGCCGCTCGATCTCGTCTTCCACGGCGGCTCGGGTTCCACCGATGAGGAGATCGCGCTCGCGGTCGCCAACGGCGTCATCAAGATGAACATCGACACCGACACGCAGTACGCGTACACGCGTGCCATCGCCGACTACATGTTCAAGAACTACGACGGCGTGCTGAAGGTCGACGGCGAGGTCGGGAACAAGAAGCAGTACGACCCGCGCGCCTGGGGCAAGATCGCCGAGTCGGCGATGGCCGCCCGCGTCGTCGAGTCGACTCGTCAGCTGGGCTCCTACGGCCAGTCGAAGAGCTGATCTCTCCGAGACACGCAGAGAAGGGGCCCGGCATCATCGCCGGGCCCCTTCTCTGCGTCTCCGAGGTGCCGACGTTTCGCAGGCAGCGCTCGCGAGATCAGCGCGTCGTCATCTGCTCGACATACGCCATGAACGCCGGGTCTCCGGTCATCGGCACCGAGATGCAGATGACCACGACGATCATGGTCGCGATCGCGCCGACGATCGGCAGCCACCAGGTGAGGCGACCGCGTCGCAGGCGACGGACCGAGAGCGCTGCGGTGATCGCCCATCCGACGACGAGGACGACCGCCGCGATCGTTCCCCACGTCTTCCCGGCTGCGAAGTTCGTGAACTCCCCGTCGATGCCGAGGACGTTCATCGCGTCGTTCATCACGCGCGGCAGATCGAGATACGACAGACCGGTGATGATGACGTTGATCAGTCCATAGGCGAGCATCGCGATCGTCGCGAAGCGGTCGAGGGGATGCGACCTCGCGGAAGGCGCGGTCGCACCGGACGTCTCGCGCGCGGGCTCGGGGATCGGCGCCACCGGCGGGACCGTGACGACCTCTTCGAGCGGCGGCAGGCCGGCGGCTCGTCGCTGCTCCTCGGGAGTTGCGAGTTCCCCGTACTGGGGCCGTTGATCGGTCATCTCGCAATGCTAACCGCACCAGCTCCGGCCGGTTCACAGCGGGCGCCGCACCGCGTGGACCCCGGAAACGATAGCGGCCCCGGGGAAGTGGGGACTTCTCGGGGCCGCGGACGTGGAGCGCTGGGGACGCTCCTCATCCAGATCGACTGCCAGCGCTGGGGACGCTTGGCGCGATCAGCAGCGTTCATGTATGCCGCTACTCTCTCGATCATAGGAAAACGCATGCCGCCGCGCCAGGGGTCGTCCTTCAGATAGTGAAATCGGCTCCGGAACTTCCGCCGCCCAGGAGGTCGGCGCCCAACTGCAGGGCGAGACGGTGCGCGGTGCGCTGGAGAGTCGAGACGAGCTTTCGATCCACCACGGCACGATTCGCCGGCAACGAGATCGCCAACGACGCGGTGACACCGGGAGCGATGACCGGCACGGCGACACACGTCGCACCGATCGCGTACTCCTCCTGATCGATCGTCCACCCCGGTGAGCGTTCCAACTGCGTCAGCAGGGTCCTGCGGTCGCTGATCGTGCGCCGTGTCAGCTCCACCAGGCGATGTCTGGACAGATAGTCGAGACGGTCGGCATCCGGCAGGTCAGCCAGGATCTGCTTGCCCAACGCGGTGGCATGCGCGCTGGACTGCAGTCCCACCCACAACTCGATCCGCGGGTTTCGGACCGCGTCGACGATGTCGACCAGATGCATCTCCCCGTCGTCGAAGCGAGAGAGATACGCCGTCGCGCCGACATCCTCCGTGACGTCCCTCAGCGCGGCGCGAACCCGCGCCAGGAACACCCCCCGCGAGTCGATCTGCTGCTGGAAGGACGGAAACCGGGAGCCGAGCACCAGACCATCGGGCTCGGACGTGAAGTATCCCTCATGCACGAGGGTGCGCACCAGGTTGTAAGTGGTCCCCGATGTCAACCCGGTGATCGCCGCCAGCGTCTTGGCGGGCAGCGGGCGAGGCGAATTGGCGACGATGTCGACCAGTCGCAGAGCGCGTTGCACCGACCCGATGAGGGTGGGCTCCGCTTCCGCGGCGCTCAACGCTACGCGCCTCCTCCGGAAGCACGTCCGCCGAGCGCCCGTGCGTCGCGCTGACCCGCAGCGTCCTGACGAAGCTCCTTGGGCAGGGAGAACATGAGGTCCTCCTCCGCCGTCTTCACTTCCTCGACGTCGCGGTAGCCGGCGTCTCCGATGGCGTCGAGCACCTCGCGCACGAGGACCTCGGGCACGGAGGCGCCGCTGGTGACGCCGACCGTCTCGACCCCGTCGAGCCACTCCTGCTGGATCTCCTCGGCGTAGTCGACCCGGTACGCGGCCTTCGCCCCGTACTCGAGTGCGACCTCGACCAGGCGCACGCTGTTGGACGAGTTGGACGAGCCGACGACGATCACGAGGTCTGCTCCGGCCGCGACCTTCTTGATCGCCACCTGGCGGTTCTGCGTGGCGTAGCAGATGTCGTCGGAGGGCGGGTTCTGCAGTTCGGGGAAGCGCGTGCGCAGACGGTTGACCGTCTCCATCGTCTCGTCGACGGAGAGGGTGGTCTGCGAGAGCCAGACGACCTTGTTCGGGTCCTTCACGACGACCGTGTCGGCCTCTTCCGGGGAGTTCACGACGGTGACGTGCTCCGGTGCTTCGCCGGCCGTGCCCTCGACCTCCTCGTGACCTTCGTGGCCGATGAGCAGGATCTCGAAGTCATCGCGAGCGAAGCGCACGGCTTCGCGGTGGACCTTGGTGACGAGAGGACAGGTCGCGTCGATCGCGTGCAGACCCCGATCGGATGCCGCGTTCACCACCGCCGGCGACACCCCGTGCGCGCTGAAGACGACATGCGCCCCCTCGGGGACCTCGTCGACCTCTTCGACGAAGATCGCGCCCTTCGCTTCGAGCTCGGTCACGACGTGGATGTTGTGCACGATCTGCTTGCGCACGTAGACCGGGGCGCCGTAGCGCTCGAGCGCCTTCTCGACGGCCACGACGGCACGGTCGACACCGGCGCAGTACCCCCGCGGCGCAGCCAGCAGAACCCGCTTGTGTCCGGCCACCGGGTTATCCTGAAGCCGCCCGGCCGCCGCACGAACTCGTGGGAGGCGGGGGACGGGGAGATGAACAGCAGTCGAGGTCACCCCTGAATTCTACCGCCGCGCAGCTGTGCGAGGCCGGAGAGACTCCGGGGAGGGAACGGGAGCGGATGACAGTCTTCGAAGCGACGACGGGCCAGGGCGAGACGCCCCCGGCCGACTCCGTCGCACCCCGTGACTCGACGGCCGACGCCCCGACCTCGGTCACGCGACTGAACGCGACCATCCGCGACTTCATCGCGCGGTGGAACACCGTCTGGGTCGAGGGGGAGATCACGTCATGGAACGTCCGCGCCGGCAACGTCTTCGCCCGGCTGAAGGACACCCGGTCCGACGCGCAGATCTCCATCAGGGTGTGGTCCAGTGTGCGCGGGCGCATCCCCTCCGATATCGGCGTCGGCGATCATGTCGTCGCCGCGGTGAAGGCCGACTACTTCGTCAAGGCCGGCGATTTCAGCTTCGCCGTCTCGGCGATGAAGCACGTGGGGTTGGGAGACCAGCTCGAACGTCTCGAGAAGCTGCGCATCCAGCTGCGGCAGGAAGGACTGTTCGACCCCGCTCGCAAGAAGCGACTGCCGTTCCTCCCCCACGTGATCGGCCTGATCACGGGTGAGCGCTCGGATGCCGAGAAGGACGTCCATCGCAATGCCGAGCTGCGATGGCCGCAGGTGCGATTCCGCACCGAGTACGCCGCGGTGCAAGGCGACCGCTGCGTACCGGACACCCTCGCCGCCCTCGCACGGCTCGATGCCGACCCTGAAGTCGATGTCATCGTCATCGCCCGAGGAGGCGGAGACCCGCAGACGCTCCTCGGCTTCAGCGACGAGAGGCTCGTGCGGGCAGTGGCTGCGGCATCCACGCCGGTGGTGAGTGCGATCGGTCACGAGAACGATCATCCGCTGCTCGACGACGTCGCCGACCTCCGTGCCTCGACACCGACCGACGCCGCGAAGCGGGTGGTGCCCGACGTCGGAGAGCAGCGCGCTCTCATCGCGCAGCTGCGGTCGCGCGCCACGACGAGGCTCACGCAGCGCCTCTCCCACGACATCGCACAGTTGGATCAGCTCCGCTCCCGCCCCGTCCTGCGCTCGCCCGCTCCCATCATCGACGCCCGCGCCCAGGAGACGTGGCTGCTGCTCGCGCGCGGCCGCGACGCCGTGAACAGACATCTCGACGACGCGGCCCGCCGCACCGGGGAACTCCGCGCATCGCTCAGAGCCCTCTCCCCCGCAGCGACCCTGGCCCGCGGCTATGCGATCGCACACCTCGACGGGGGCGTGATCCTGCGCGATGCCGCCGACGCCCCGACGGGAAGCGCGCTCACGATCACGCTCGACCGGGGCTCGTTGACCGCCCGGTCCGAGGGCGAGATCCCCGAAGGCCCCTGAGCCGGGCGCCCCTGACGCACGACGTAAGATGGAGGAGTGAGCGCCCTGAACGACACCCCTGTGGACACGCTGTCGTTCGAGGCGGCCCGAGACGAGCTCGTCACGGTCGTCGCCGAGCTCGAGCAGGGTTCTCCGACCCTCGAGCACTCGCTCGCACTCTGGGAACGCGGTGAGGCTCTCGCCGCCCGCTGCGAGGAGTGGCTCCTCGGCGCCAAGCGACGCCTCGACGCCGCCAGGGCCGCGGCCTCGGACGTCGAGACGCCTGCGGGAGAATCATGAGCAAACGGCCCCCGATCATCGCCGAACTCGGCCGCCCCGAGACTCCGGACGAGACCGCCGCACGCAACGCCGCGTCCAGCAAGGCGTACCGCTCCAGCCAGACCTTCAGGAATCTCGTCGCGGCGCTGCTCGTGACCGTCGCCGTGGTCGCCGTCATCATCTTCGCCGTCCCGCGCGGCGAACCGGTCGAGCAGAAGCCCCTCGACGTCGCCGCCGTCGCGGAAGGCGTCGAGTCGTCGATGGATCGCCCGGTGCTCGTCCCCGAACTCGGTGACTTCTGGCGTGCGAACAAGGCGGAGATGCAGGGGGGCGCCACCGTCGTGTGGGAGGTCACCCTCGCCCCGAAGTCCGACAGGGAGCGCGGCTTCATCAAGGTCGCGCAGGCCTTCGACGCGGACTCCTCGTGGGCGCCTCAGCGTCTGAACGGCATCGCCCCGACCGACACCGTGCGCATCGGCGGCCTGGAGTGGGACGTCTTCAAGCCGGGCAGCGCCGAGTCGAACGCCAACGTCACCTACGCCATCGGCACGCAGGCGGGAGATGACTACATCCTGCTCTACGGCGCACGGTCACCGGATTCGACCGCCGAGCTCGCCGAATCGCTCGTTCCGCAGATCCGCACCATCTCGGAGGCCTCATGACGCACCCGCTCACTCCCGCCGCCGCGTGGCAGCAGATGCAGGAGGGGAACCGTCGCTTCGTCCAGGACGAGCCCCGACACCCGAACCAGGACGTCGCCCGCCGCAAAGACCTGACCGTGGCGCAGCACCCGGTCGCGACGCTGTTCGGCTGCTCGGACTCGCGGCTCGCCGCGGAGATCATCTTCGACCTCGGTCTCGGCGATCTGTTCGTGGTGCGCAACGCCGGCCAGGTGATCGGCGAGTCGATCGTCGCGAGCCTGGAATACGCCGTCGCCGTGCTCGAGGTGCCGCTGATCGTCGTGCTGGCACACGACTCCTGCGGAGCGGTCCGCGCGGCCATCGACGGCACGGCGATCGACGCCGCTCCCCTGCCTCCGCACATCTGGAAGCTGATCGCACCGATCGTCCCCGCCGCGCGGAAGGTCCTGGCCGAGAACGGCGGGACGACCGTGGCCGAGATCGACTCGGAACTCGTCGGCATCGAGCACCTGCGCAACACGGTGAGCGACCTGCTGCAGTCGTCCGAGGTCATCAGCAACGCCGTCGCCGCCGGTCGACTGGGCATCGTCGGCGCCAACTACCGTCTGGCCGAGGGCACTGCCGTGCCCGTGATCACGGTCGGCATCGACACCGAGGACGCCGCTATCCCGGGGACTGGCCCCGCAACCAAGGAGGGTTCGGAATGACCGATACCGAGTACCGCATCGAGCACGACACCATGGGTGAGGTGCGGGTGCCCGTGAACGCGCTCTACGGAGCGCAGACCCAGCGCGCCGTGGAGAACTTCCCGATCTCGGGCAAGGGGCTGGAGTCGACGCAGATCGCCGCCCTCGCCCGGATCAAGAAGGCCGCGGCGCTCGCCAACAAGGAGCTCGGCACTCTCGACGGCGCCGTCGCCGATGCGATCGCCCAGGCCGCCGACCAGGTCGCCTCGGGCGCACACGACGGCGAGTTCCCGGTCGACACGTACCAGACCGGATCCGGCACCTCGTCGAACATGAACATGAACGAGGTGCTGGCGACGCTCGCGACGCGCATCCTCGGAGCGACCGTCCACCCCAATGACCACGTGAACGCCTCGCAGTCGTCGAACGACGTGTTCCCGACCTCGGTGCACATCGCCGTCACCCAGGCGCTCATCGACACACTCATCCCGGCGCTCGACCACCTCGCCGTCGCCCTCGAGGCGAAGGCGGAGCTGTGGAAGGACGCGGTCAAGTCCGGCCGCACGCACCTCATGGACGCGACGCCGGTGACCCTCGGCCAGGAGTTCGGCGGCTACGCCCGCCAGGTCCGCCTGGGCATCGAGCGCGTGCAGTCGGCCCTCCCCCGCGTCGCCGAGGTTCCGCTCGGCGGCACCGCGGTCGGCACCGGCATCAACACACCGCTCGGTTTCCCGCAGAAGGTCATCGCGCTGCTCGCCGCCGAGACCGAGCTGCCGATCACGGAGGCCAAGGACCACTTCGAGGCGCAGGCCAACCGCGACGGTCTGGTCGAGGCCTCCGGCGCACTGCGCACGATCGCGGTCTCGCTGACCAAGATCAACAACGACCTGCGCTGGATGGGCTCCGGTCCCAACACCGGTCTCGGCGAGCTGCACATCCCCGACCTGCAGCCCGGCTCCTCGATCATGCCCGGCAAGGTCAACCCGGTCGTTCCCGAGGCCGTGCTCATGGTGTGCGCCCGCGTGATCGGCAACGACGCGACGGTCGCCTGGGCCGGAGCATCCGGTTCCTTCGAGCTGAACGTCGCGATCCCGGTCATGGGTACGGCAGTGCTCGAGTCGATCCGTCTGCTGTCGAACGCGTCGCGCGTGCTCGCCGACAAGACGATCGACGGACTGCAGGCCAACACCGAGCGCGCCGCAGCGTTCGCGGGCATGAGCCCCTCGATCGTCACGCCGCTGAACAAGCTCATCGGTTACGAGGCGGCGGCGAAGATCGCCAAGCACTCGGTCGCGAAGGGCATCACGGTGCGCGACGCCGTGATCGACCTCGGCTACGTCGAGCGCGGCGATCTCACCCTCGAGCAGCTCGACGAGAAGCTCGACCTGCTGTCGATGACGCACCCGGGCTGACCCCGCACGCGCATCACCGGATGCCGCGAGGACTCGTTCCTCGCGGCATCCGGCGTCTCCACCGCCTCCGGCCTC
>NZ_PCOY01000008.1 GCF_002979475.1 Microbacterium sp. MYb62
CGCCCACACCCCCGGTTCCTGAGCGAGCGCAGCGAGACGAAGGGCGCACTCCCACCGCCGAGCTCCGTCAGACGCTCCCCCTCGCCACCGTGCGCGGACTGCAGGTCGCGTACGGAGAGAACACCGTGCTCGACGGGGTCGACCTCGACCTGTTCCCCGGCGAGATGGTCGCCCTGCTCGGCGCCTCGGGGTCGGGCAAGTCGACGCTCATGCGCAGCCTCACCGGGTTCGCGCCGATCGCAGCCGGCTCGGTGCGCGTGGCCGGGCACGACGTCACGAACCTCGGCCGTGGCGAACTGCGGACCCTCCGCTCCGAGGTCGGTCAGGTGTTCCAGCAGTTCAACCTGATCCCACGGCTCAGCGTCCTGACCAACGTGCTCACCGGAGCCCTGCACGGCGCCGGGCCGATCAACCTCGCCGGCGGGTTCTCGACCGCACACCGTCGACGGGCGCTGGAGCTGCTCGACCGGGTCGGCATCGCCCACAAGGCGTCCGCCCCTGCACGCTCGCTCTCGGGCGGACAGCAGCAGCGGGTCGCGATCGCCCGGGCGCTCATGCAGCAGCCGAAGGTGATCCTGGCCGATGAGCCGGTCGCCTCGCTCGATCCGAAGCTCGCGGGCTCGGTGCTCGACCTGCTGCGGGAGATCGCCACACAGGACGGCATCCCCGTGCTGGTGAGTCTGCACGTGCTGCCGCTCGCGCTCGCTCACAGCGACCGGATCGTCGGGCTGCGGCACGGCGAGATGCTCGTCTCGGGCGTGACCTCGCAGCTGGATGCCGCGGCGCTCGAGTCGCTGTACGACGACGAGGAGCACGGCGATGACCACGACCACTGAACCGCGAACCGAACGCGCGACCCGTCCCGCGCTCGACCCCGCGGAGCGCACCCGCCTCGAGTCGGCGTTCCGGGTGCCGCGTGCCCGCTTCCTGATCGGTCTGCCGGTCGCCGTGCTGGTGCTGATCTGGTCGTTCAACGGCGCCCAGTTCAACTTCGTGAAGCTCGGCGAGGGTGCGATCAACATGGGCGAGTTCCTGTCGCGCCTCTTCCCGCCCGACTTCTCGAAGATCGGCACCATCCTCGCTCTGCTGTTGGAGACGTTCCAGATGGCCGTGGTCGGCACGGTGCTCGGGGCGGTGCTGTCGCTGATCGTCGCGTTCGGGGCCACGTCCACTCTCGCGCCGAAGTGGCTGTACTACCCGACGCGCTGGGTGATGAACATCATCCGCTCGGTGCCCGATCTGGTGTTCGCGCTCATGTTCGTCTCGGCCGTGGGGCTCGGTCCGTTCGCCGGCATCCTGGCCATGACGCTCGGCTCCATCGGCTCGATCGGCAAGATCTTCGCCGAGGCGATGGAGCAGGTCGACCGCGGACCGGTCGTCGCGATGGAGGCGGTCGGCGCCTCGAAGCGGCAGGTCATCCAGTACGGCATCCTGCCGCAGGCCGCACCGCTGCTCACCTCGTACACACTGCTGCTGTTCGAGGGGAACGTGCGAGGGGCGACCATCCTCGGTCTCGTCGGCGCCGGCGGCATCGGCCTCGAGCTGACGACGGCCATGCGCATGTACGACTACGGCCACCTCAGCGCCATCATCATCTGCATCATCGTGCTCGTCACGGTCATCGACCAGGGCAGTGCCCTCATCCGAAGGAGAATCACATGACCATCATCGACACCGGACTCGTCCTCAGCGCGCCGGTCAATCTGCGCGACCTCGGCGGCATCGCGATCGACGGCGGCGTGCTCCGCGAAGGTCTCGCCATCCGCACCGACGACCTCGCATACGTCACCTCGGAGGTGGCAGACGAGCTCGTCGCCCGCGGCCTCACCGCGATCATCGACCTGCGCTCGCCGCTGGAGGTCTCGGTCACGGGACGCGGCCCTCTCGGTGAGCATCCGGTCGCGTACCACCACCTGCCGCTCATCGCGGATGTGGGGGAGTCGATGGGCGAGAAGGCCCCGACGCTGAGCCACGAGGCCATGGGTCTGATGTACCAGCGCATGGTCGAGAGCGCAGCGCCGCAGCTGGTGATCGCGCTCAACGTGATCGCGCACACCCCGGGAGCTGCGGCCTTCCACTGCGCCGCCGGTCGCGATCGCACGGGAGTTCTCGCGGCCATGCTGCTGCTCGCGCTGGGCGCGGCAGACGACGACATCGTCACCGACTATGCCCGCACCGGCGACAACATGGTCGCGATCATGGCGCGCACCGCCCCCGTGATGGGCGCCATGTGGAAGGCGCTGGGCTTCGACGCCGACGCTCTCGACAAGTCGTCCTCCCTGCTCGAAGGCTCGATGGACGTGTCGATGCGCAGCCTGCTCGACACCCTCCGCGCACAGCACGGCGACCCGCTGACGCCGCTGCGCGCCGCGGGGCTGTCCGATGCCACGATCGCCCGTCTGCGTGCACGGGCGCTCGCCGCGTGAGCACGATGACGACGGATGCCGGGGCCGCGGTTCGCCGCCGCCCCGGTCGTCCGCGCGATGAGGAGATCGACGGGCAGATCGTCGCGGCGACACTGGAGATCATCGACGCGGGCGAGGAGGTCACGGTGTCGCGGGTGGTGGCTCGCAGCGGGGTGAGTCGGGCGGCCCTGTATCGGCGCTGGCCGTCGCTCACGCTCCTGATCGCCGCCGCGCTCGACGTCGGGCGCGAGGTGCCGCCGGAGTACCCCGCTGATGCCGACCTGCACGAGGTGCTGCTCGCCGGTCTCGGGCTCGGTGCCGACGGCGTCGCCCCCTCGGCACCCGGATACTCCGAGGAGCGGTTCCGGCAGCGCATCCGCCTGGTCATGGCTGATCGTGCCCTGCAGAGGACGTACTGGGAGTCGCACGTGTCGCGGCGACGGGTGCCCCTGCAGAACGCACTCCGCACGGGCATCGCACGGGGCCAGCTGCGTGCCGACCTCGACATCGAAGCCTGCTTCGACGCCATCGCGGGGGTCGCGTACTACCAGCTCGTGGTGCGAGGCGACCGGATCAGCGATCCCGCGGTCGTGGCCCGATTGCGCGCCGCGATCGAGGTGATCTGGCGCGGGATGGTCAGCTCTTCGTGAGGTCCTGTGCGAACATCACGAGGATGCCGCTGGGGCCGCGGAGGTACGTGAGCTTGTAGACGTCCTGGTAGTTCGCGACGCTGCGCAGCGGGTGGTAGCCGTGGCGGGCGGCGATCGCGAGTGACTCGTCGATGTCGTCGACCGAGAAGGCGATGCGGTGCATGCCGATCTCGTTCGGCTGCGTCGGTTCGGTCTCGATCGCGTCGGGGTGGATGTACTCGAACAGCTCGATCTGGCCATGTCCGTCGGGCGTCTGCAGCACCGCGATCTTGGCGTGGTTGCCGTCGAGACCGACCGCGGTCGACGCCCACTCTCCGCTGACCTCGTCGCGCCCGAGCACGGTGAGGCCCAGGTCGGTGAAGAAGGAGATGGTGGCTTCCAGGTCGCGGACGGCGATGCCGACGTTCTCGAGGGTGATGGGCATGGGTGGGATGCTACTCGCGTTCGTCGTCCCCGTCAGGGCTATCTCCCGAGCTTCTCTGCGCAGGTGACGCAGTACTCGGCGAACGGTCGAGCCTCCAGGCGCCCGGCCGGGATGGGCTTCCCGCAGTGGGCGCAGATCCCGTAGGTGCCGGCATCCACCCTCGCCAGCGCATCGTCGACCTGGCGCAGTTCGGACGCTGCGGCCTCGGCGAGCCCGGTCAGCCGCGACCACTCCGACGACAGCGTGACGCCCTCGGGGTCGTGTTCGTCGTCGTCGTTCGAGCCCGCCCGGTCGTGAGTGAGTTCGTCGAGCGTCGCGGCCGTCGCCTGCACCCGCGCCTCGGCCTGAGCGCGCAGTGCGAGCAGGCGGTCACGGGCGTCGGCGGTCATGCGCCCACTCTAGGCAGCCCCGCCGACGTCCGGGCCGGCTGAGCAGGCGTCAGGCGGAGGTCCGGGTCGTCGGCACCGAGTCGGTCGTGGTCGGAACCGCCACGGCCTTCATCCCGGGGTGATCGCGTTCGAGTGCCGCGCCCTCCATGTCGACGTTCGGCAGGATGCGGTCGAGCCAGCGCGGCAGCCACCACGCCGAGCGCCCGAGCAGGTGCATGAGCGCGGGCATCAGCAGCATCCGCACCACGAACGCGTCGAGCAGCACACCGAATGCGAGGCCGAATCCGATCGAGCGGATGATCGTCGACTCCGAGAAGATGAACCCGCCGAACACCGACACCATGATGAGGGCGGCGGCGATCACGACCGAGCGACCGGCACGGAAGCCCTGGGCGACGGCATCCCGCGCCGAGGCCCCGTGCACATACGCCTCGCGCATGCCGGAGGCGAGGAACAGCTGATAGTCCATCGCGAGCCCGAACAGGATGCCGACGAGGATCACGGGGAGGAAGCTCAGGATCGGCCCGGTGCTGTGCAGTCCGATGATCTCGGCACCCCAGCCGAATTGGAACACCGCGACGATCAGGCCGTACGTCGCGAACAGCGACAGCACGAACCCGCCCGTCGCGATGAGCGGCACGAGTAGCGAGCGGAACACCACGATCATGATGAGGAGCGAGAGTCCGACCACGACCACGAGGTACAGCGGCAGGACTCCGGCCAGTGCCTCGGAGATGTCGATGTTGATGGCCGCCTGACCCGCGACGCCGAGGGTGATCCCGTCGTCGATCGCCGGCATCGTGCGCAGTTCCTGCACGAGCTTCTCGGTGGATGCGCTGTTCGGGCCCTCTTCGGGCACGACCTGGAACGCGAGGAGCGTGTTGTCGTCGGATGCGGCGATGGGCGCGACCGCCACCACGTCATCCTGATCAGCGATGGCCTGGGCGATCGTGACCTGCGTGGAGAGCAGGTCGTCGTCGCTGACCGCGTCGTCGAGGGTCGCGGTGACGAGGAGCGGTCCGTTCGCGCCTTCGCCGAACTGCTCGTCGACGGTCTGGAAGGCGCGGTAGCTGGTGGAGTCGCTGGGCTCGCTCGATCCGTCGGGCAGTCCGAGTCGCATCGACATCGCCGGGATCGCGATGATCAGTAGGGCGACGACGCTCACGAGCGCGGTGACGATCGCGCGGAGGGTCGACATGCGCTTCACGGGCTTGCCCGCGGCATGCTCCTGGCCGATCGTGGTGCGGGCGCGACGGCTGAGCGGGCGCGTGCCGACGAGTCCGAGGATTGCCGGCGCGAGGGTGATCGCGACGAGCACGGCGACCGCGACGCAGACCGCGCCGACCGTGCCCATGAGGCCGAGGAACGGCACGCCGGTCACGTTGAGCGCGAGCAGTGCGACGATCACGGTGGTGCCGGCGAACACGACGGCCGTGCCGGAGGTGCCCGTGGCGAGGCCGATGGATTCGCGCACCGGGACGCCGGCGAGCAGCTGCTTGCGGTGTCGATTGACGATGAACAGCGAGTAGTCGATGCCGACCGCGAGGCCGAGCATCACCCCCAGCACCGGGGTCACCGAGGCCATGTTCACCACGCCGGAGAAGGCGAGGGATGCCGTGACGCCGACTCCGACGCCGACGATGGCCGTGACGATCGGGAGGGCGGCGGCGAGGAGCGAGCCGAGCATCACGATGAGGACGATCGCGGCGAACACGAGCCCGACCGCTTCGCCGACGCCGAAGATCTCCGGCACACCCTGCGCGATGTCGGTACCGAAGTCGACCTCGACGCCGTCGATCGGAGCGGACTCGAAGTGGTCGATCGCACCCTGCTTCACCTCTTCAGAGAGCTCGAGGCGCGGGTCGACGAACGAGATGTTGACGATGGCGGTCGATCCGTCTTCGGAGACCACGCCGATGCCGTCAGCCAGGTCGAGGAGGGTCGAGCCCTGCTCCACCTGGTCGGCGTTGTCGTCGAGCGTGAGGCGCGACTCGTCGAGCTGTGCGTTCTGCGCCGAGACCTGGGCCAGCTGCGCGTTCAGGGCCGCGATCTGGGCGTCGAGAGCGGCGAGCTGGGCGGAACCGGCACCGGCCTGCTCCGCCTGGGTGCGGGCTGCCGTGAGCTGGGCGAGGCCGGCGTCGAGCTGGGCGCGTCCGTCGTCGAGCTGCGTCTGCGCGGCATCCAGCTGGGCGCGGCCGTCGGTGATCTGGTGCTGGCCGTCGGCGAGTTTCTGCGCCTGGTCGTCCTGCTGCTGCTGTGCGTCGAACGGATCGATCACCCGGGCGACACCGTCGAGATCTTCGGCGCTCATGGCCAGGTCGGAGATCGCCTTCTTCTGCTCGTCGGTGAAGGGCGATCCGTCTTCGGTCTTGTACACGACCGTGCCCGTGCCGCCGGCGGTGTCGGGCAGCTTGTCGGCGAGTTCATCGATCACGGCGCCGGAGGCGGTGCCGGGGATGTCGAAGCTGTTGCTCAGCGTGCCACCGAGGGTGAGGAAGGCGCCGACGCCGATGCCGAGGATCAGGACCCACGAGACGATCACCGTCCAGGCCTTGCGTGCAGCGAACGAACCCAGACGGTAGAGCAGTGATGCCACAGTGGTCTCCTTCAGACTCGAAAGATCATACGGCACGTCTCGTCTAGAGATCTTTGACTATCCTGAGTGCATGGTCAACGAGCATCGGAGCGGGCCCGTGCGCAGCACCGCGGCACGCGAGGCGATCCTCGATGCGACCTCACGACTGTTCCACGCGCAGGGGTACGACCGGCTCACGATCGAGGGCATCGCCAAGGAAGCCGGAGTCGGCAAGCAGACCATCTACCGCTGGTGGCCGTCGCGGGGCGCGCTGATCGCCGACTGTCTGGTGGACGGGCGCCTGATCCCCGTGGACTTCGATGTGCCGGACACGGGAGACCTGTTCGCCGATGTCGAGACCTGGCTGCAGTCGGTCTTCGGGATCCTTGCGAGCACGCAGGGGCAGGCGCTGCTGCAGTCCCTGGTCGCGGCCGCCGCGGAAGATGCCGCGGTCGGTGCCCACCTCGGCGGAAGCCTCGGTGTCGAGCAGCACCTGTCGGAGCGGCTGCGAGGGGGGATCCGCGACGGTCAGCTGCCCGAAGATGCACCGATCGCACAGATCGGCCGCGCGATCCTGGGCGCGATCATCGTGGAATCGCTGGGCCGCGAGAGCAGCGGACCCGAGGGGATCATCGCTCTGACCCGGTACCTCTTCACCCGCTGAGTCCTCTCGGGGGGCCTCAGCGACCCGACTCCTCGAGCCACTCGGTGACGAAGCGCTCATTCGCGTGGATGTGCGTGGCTTCGTATGTGCCGCCGTCGAGCACCTCGAAGCGATGCGCAACGAGTGCGGGAACGACGAGGATCTGCCCGCCGACGCCCACCACCTGCTCCTCGCCGACCGTGAACAGCGCGCGGCCCTGGTGGATCAGGAACGTCTCGGCGTACGGATGCCGGTGCAGACGCGGTCCGCGCCCCGGCGTCGTGATGAACTCGCGCATGATGCTCACGGGCGAGCCCAGCAGGTATCCCTCGACGTCCTCGTCGCGGGTGATGTTCGTGGGCTGGATGGTCATGGTGCCTCCGTTCCCGCCCGAGGGTACGCCTGCGTCGCCGATGGCGCGAGCGTGCTCTGGACGTTCCGCCGTTCCGCCGATCTGTGAACGAGGTGTTCACAAACTGACGACTTCGTCCCGCAGGCTCGCCCCGGGCTGGTGACAGCCCAGACTGAGCGTCAGCCGAGGAGCAGCGTGAGCACCGTCGCGCCGCCACCACCGAGGATGAGCGCGATGATGACGGTCCAGGCGATGATGCGGATGCGCCGGTTGCGCTTCTCGCCGAGGTCGCCGTAGTCCTCTTCGTTCGGGTTCTGCCGGCTCACGTCGCTCATGCGCTGAGCTCCGTGACCGTCGGACCGAAGTACGAGGGGAGCGTGGCCTGCGAGCGCTCGCGCAGCTCGGCGGCCGACACGGTGAAGACGCCCTGCACCTCGAGCTTCGCGCCCTCACTGTCCGTCACGCCGATGCGCATCACCGGGTAGTCGCGTCCCTCGCAGAGGCCGCGGAATTTCACATCGTCTTCGCGGGGCACGGTCACCAGCACGCGGCCGGTCGACTCGGAGAACAGGGCGGATGCGGCATCCACTCCGTCGCGTTCGATGATCTCGTTGAGCCAGACGCGGGCGCCGACGCCGAAGCGCATGACGCCCTCGGCGAGAGCCTGGGCGAGACCGCCCTCGGAGAGGTCGTGGGCTGAGGAGATCAGCCACTCGTCGCGGGCGGCGGAGAGGAGGCCCGCGAGGCGCTTCTCGCCCGCGAGGTCGACCTTCGGGGGCAGACCGCCGAGGTGCTGGTGCACGACGTCGGCCCAGGCCGAGCCCGACAGCTCGGTCGAGGTGGTGCCGAGCAGGTAGATGTTCTGGCCCTCGTCCTGCCATCCGGAGGGGATACGACGTGAGACGTCGTCGATGATGCCGAGCACGCCGACGAGCGGGGTCGGGTGGATCGGCACGTCGCCGGTCTGGTTGTAGAACGAGACGTTGCCGCCGGTGACCGGGGTGCCGAGCTCGTAGCATCCGTCGGCCAGGCCATCGACCGTCTGACCGAACTGCCACATGACCTCGGGGTTCTCGGGGGAGCCGAAGTTGAGGCAGTCGGTGATGGCGGTCGGCACGGCACCGGTGACGGCGACGTTGCGGTATGCCTCGGCCAGGGCCAGCTGCGCGCCCGCGTACGGGTCGAGCTGGCAGTAGCGGCCGTTGGCGTCGGTCGAGACCGCGAAGCCGAGACCGGATTCCTCATCGACGCGGATCATGCCGGCGTCGTCGGGGAAGCTCAGGGCGGTGTTGCCGAGCACGTAGTAGTCGTACTGGTTGGTGATCCAACTCGTGTCGGCCAGGTTCGGCGAGGCGACGAGATTCAGGAACTGCTCGCGCAGCGTCTCCGGGTCGTTCGAGCGGGGAAGGTTCTCGGCAGCATCGGCCTGCAGGGCGTCGATCCACGTCGGGTACGCGACCGGACGGTCGTAGACGGGGCCGTCGACCGCGACGGTGGAGGGGTCGACGTCGACGATGCGCTCGCCCTGCCAGTCGATGATGAGGCGTCCGTCGCCGGTGACCTCGCCGAGCACGGAGGTCTCGACCTCCCACTTGTCCACGACCGCGAGGAACGCGTCGAGCCTCTCGGGCGCGACGATCGCCATCATGCGCTCCTGCGACTCCGACATGAGGATCTCCTCGGCCGTGAGCGTGGGGTCGCGCAGCAGCACGTTGTCGAGTGAGACCTTCATGCCGCTGTTGCCGTTGGCCGCGAGTTCGCTGGTCGCGCACGAGATGCCGGCGGCGCCGAGGTCTTGGATGGCCTCGACGAGCTCGCCGCGGTACAGCTCGAGGCAGCACTCGATGAGCACCTTCTCGGCGAACGGGTCGCCCACCTGCACCGCGGGACGCTTGGTCGGTCCGGTCGAGTCGAAGGAGTCCGAGGCCAGGATGCTCGCGCCGCCGATGCCGTCGCCACCCGTGCGGGCACCGAACAGGACGACCTTGTTGCCGACGCCGGTCGCATTGGCGAGCTTGAGGTCTTCGTGACGCAGTACGCCCACCGCGAGGGCGTTCACGAGGGGGTTGGCCTGGTAGACGGAGTCGAAGACCGTCTCGCCGCCGATGTTGGGCAGGCCGAGGCAGTTGCCGTAGAAGCTGATGCCGCTCGTCACGCCGTGCACGACCCGGGCGGTGTCGGGGTGGTCGATCGCGCCGAAGCGCAGGGCGTCCATGACCGCGACCGGGCGCGCGCCCATCGAGATGATGTCGCGGACGATGCCGCCGACACCGGTCGCCGCACCCTGGAAGGGCTCGATGAACGACGGGTGGTTGTGCGATTCGGCCTTGAAGGTGACGGCCCAGCCCTCGCCGACGTCGACGACGCCCGCGTTCTGGCCCATGCCCACCATGAGGCGTTCCTTCATCTCGTCGGAGACCTTCTGGCCGAAGCGGCGCAGGTAGTTCTTCGACGACTTGTACGAGCAGTGCTCCGACCACATGACGGAGTACATCGCCAGCTCGCCCGAAGTGGGGCGGCGGCCGAGGATCTCCTTGATGCGCTCGTACTCGTCGGGCTTGAGTCCGAGGGCCGCGTACGGCTGCTCCTTCTCGGGCGTCGCGATCGCGTTCTCGACGGAGTCGGGGACGTGCTGGGGGGAAGGTGCAGGGGCGGTGGTCACGCGCACTCCAAAGGAAGGGGCCGGCGGGGCATGCTCAGTCTACCGGCGCAGGTGAGGCGGCTCTCCCGTGGGTGCGGAGTCAGATCTGGTCGGCACGGATTTCGTCGAGGACCTTCGCGGACGTCTCGGTGTCCTGCTGTGGGAGGTGTGACAGAGCGCCCTTCTTCGTAGGAAGGGTGACTCTTCCGGTGCGCACGAGTCGCGACCACGCCGCGTCACGATCACCCGAGGCGAGGGCGGCGGCGATATCTCTCCGGGTATGAAGCACACGATGCACGCGCACGGAATCCGGGTCGTCGGTGTAGATGACGATGTACGGGAACCGCAGCAGAGTGAAGGCGCGGATGTCGGGAATCTCGGTCACCAGCTCGAAGCGGGCCGATCCGAGCGAGGGGTATGCGGTAAGTCGACCCATCGCATGCTGGAGGTCGTCGATGAACTCGAGCGCGACCTCCGACCCTGCGTCACCGAGATAGCGGGTGACCGCGCCGGCGATGTCCTCGTCGGCCCGCCGAGTCGTGACGAGACGCTGCGGGGTCACGCGTCGGGCGCGTCGGCGTGGGCGCGGTCTCGAAGGCGATCGAAGTATGCCTGGTCCACCACAGAACCTGGCCCAGACGTCATCCCGTCGATGACGAGCGACCGCAACTGTTCGCGAGACTGCTCGTGGCGAATCAGCTCACGCACGAACTCGCTGCTGTTGCTGTAGCCGCGCTCGGTCACCTGGGCTTCGACGAAGTCCTTCAGCGCGTCCGGAAGAGAGATGTTCATCGTGGCCATGCCCCCACGCTAATACCGATGGCAAAGTTTGTCATAAGGACAGCAACCCTGATTCTCGCCACTGATGCCGCCCCGTCATGGCCTAGTTCCAGGAAATGGGGAAAGGTCGTGAAACTCGACGATTCAGGAGGACGAGTCGCACGCCGCGGCGAAGCGCTTCGCCAGGGCGGTCGCCGCCTTCCGCAGCGCCGGCGGTCCGACCACGGCGAAAGCCGCATCGAAGCGTGCGACCGAGGCGAGCACCCCTGTCCACGACCACGAGCCGACCGTGACCAGGCACGAGCCGTCGGCGAGCTCCTCCACCTCGCCATCGCCCACCCACGGTGCGACCTCGCGGGCGGGCAGCGCGATCACGACCTCGCCCACGCACGGCCAGCGGTCTTCGGCCGCCGAGCCCTTCGCCCGAGCGGCCAGATACGTCGCGGCATCCGTGGCGGGAAGCGGACGCGACGTGAACGTCGGTCCGGTCGGGATGCGCGGCTGCATCCGATCCAGCCGGAACGTGCGCCAGTCGGCAGCCTCCAGGTCCCACGCGAGCAGGTACCAGCGTCCCTCGCGGGCGACCACCGCGTGCGGTTCGGTGCGACGGGCCGGGCGGTCGGGGTCGGAGCCGTAGTCGAAGCGCAGCACCTGGCGGTCGCGGACAGCTGCGCTCGCCGCCTCGAGCACCGCCGGATCGACGCGCACATCGGCGGCGGCGCCCGAGAACCGGATGCCGTCGACACGGTGCCGCAGTCGCGAGGGCATCACCTGCCGCACGGTGGCGAGCGCCCGCGCCGCACCTTCCTCGATGTCGATCCCGCTCGACGGAACGGTCTGCAGTGCCACGGCGATCGCGACGGCCTGGTCATCGTCGAACAGCAGCGGCGGCAACTCGGATCCGGCTTCGAGGCGGTAACCGCCGTAAGGGCCCTTGACCGCCTCGATCCGGTAGCCCAGCTCCCGCAGCCGATCGACGTCGCGGCGCACCGTGCGCGGGCTGACCTCCAGCCGCTCGGCGAGCACATGGCCCGGCCACTCGCGCGGTGTCTGCAGCAGCGACAGCAGCGCGAGCATCCGGGACGAACTTCCGATCATGTGATGCAGTCTGCCCGTAGTAGCGGACAGAAACCGACCGCTACCCCTGTGATCGTCGTCATCGAAGCGGTTCCGACTGGCGGATCGCAGCGAAGAAGGAGACACCACATGACCATCACCACCACGACCCACCTGAACTTCCGCGGCACGGCTCGGCAGGCGCTCGAGTTCTACCGTTCCGTGTTCGGCGGCGAGATCACTGCCGCGACCTACGGGCAGTTCGGCATGCCCGAAGGGGTGCCCGGCTTCGACAGGATCGTGTTCGGGCAGCTCGAGTCGGCCGACGGCATCCGCCTGATGGCCTACGACATCCCGGGCACGGACGACGCTGACCCGGCGGCGACGGCGGGGACCACGCACCGCGAGAACGGGGCGACCATCACCGATCGCACGTTCTTCCAGTCATTGCGCGCCGACTCGTTCGACGAGATCCAGCGCTACTGGGACGGCCTGGCCGAGGGCGCGACGGTCATCGAACCGCTGGCGGCCTCGGCATGGTCGGCGGGCTTCGGCATGCTCACCGACCGCTTCGGCGTGACCTGGGTGCTCGACGTGCAGGCCGGCTGACCGTCGGCGGCCTCCACACCGCGACGGCCGCGCATCACGCGGGTGGCCACTGCGGATGCCGTGCCACGGCCACCCGCGCCGCCAGATCCGTGAGCACGCGAGACCCGGAACCGGCGGCCACGGACCCACCGGCACCGCCGAACCCGACCGCCTCGGCCCACCCGAGCGCGAGCAGGGCATGCCCCGCGGCGCTCGGGTGGAACGCGTCGTCGAGCAGCCCCCACGGCGTGCCCTCGTTGCCCGGGCCGGTCCCCGCCGGGAACTCCGCGAACGCGGCGTAGTGGTCCACGACCACCACCCCGTCCCGCGCGGCCGCATCCCGGATCGCCTGCGCGAACTCGCCGATGCGTGCCCGGTCGGGGGCGTGCAGCAGGTCGACGGTCGGCGGCGTCTGCAGCACGGGCACCGCCCCGAGCTCCCGCACCCGCCGCACGAACTCCGTGATCGACTCCGCGAACGCCGACACCTCGATCACCGGGTCGAGCCACTCGGTGGTGCAGTCGTTCGTGCCGATCATGAGCGTCACCACGTCGGGCCGCCAGCGCGTGACGCGACGGTCGAAGTCGCCCAGGATCAGGTCGGCCCGCCACCCCGTGATCGCCGTGTTGATCACGGCATCCTGCACCCGGCCGGCATCGCCGCGGATCAGCTCGTGCAGGTGGTCGACGGAGTTGCGAGCCCCGCGCGTGTGGATCAGCCCGTGCGTGATCGAGTCGCCTGTGAACACCCAGGTGACCGGCGCCCCGGAGGCGAGGAGCCCCCGGAGCGCCGCGCGGTCGTCGGTCAACGGCTCACCTGCAGCTGCACGTCGATGAACCGCGGCCGGTAGATCGAGGCGTCGTCGTACACGTCGCCGACATTGTCGAAGGTGTTCACGTTGTACGACACGAGGATGCGGTTGCCCTGCCGCAGATTCGGATGCTCGTGCGCGTTGTAGGTGAACACGTCGGGGTCGCCGTAACTGCCGAGCGCCCCCGTCTCGGGTGTGCGGTACAGCTCGACCGGATCGGTGAACGGTCCGGTGGGAGAGCAGGACATGCGCGCGACGATGCGGGTGCTGAACAGCTCGGACGTGTCCTGCGTCACCAGCAGGTAGCCGTCGCGGAAGGGGGCGACACTGAACTCGTTGGCCACGGACGGCACCACGGGCACGGCATCCGTCTCGGCCCCCGACCAGGTCGTGCCGTTCCAATACGTCCACGTGCCCTTCAACCCGTCTTCGCCCTGCACCTTCGCGACGTACGCCGAGCGCACTCCGCCGGGGTCGGCGATGCCGTAGATGTAGGTCGTGCCGCGTTCTTCGAGCGTCCAGGATCCCCAGTTGATGCCGGTCGCGGAAGGAAGATCCACGATGCCGTCGAGCTGCAGCGTCTGGCCGTCGAGCGTGGCGAGGCGGTTCGCCGTCCACGCGAAGTCCCACTGGCCGGTGCCGGTGCGCGCGAACTGCAGCAGCGGTACCTGCACGGTGCCGTCGCGGCCGGGTGTCGGGTCGCCGATCCAGTACCACTTGCCGTCGGGCTCGGGCGGGATGATGCCGGCCGGGTCATCCGGGGTGCCGCCCGTGATGGTCGAGAGCCCTCCGCGGCGGTCCTGCACCACGACGGAGTTGTTCACGAACGGGGAGTCGGAAGGACGGGAGCCGTCGGGGTTCACGGTGCCGAGGAAAGTGTCCGAGAAGAACCAGCCGGTCTTCCCCTTGCCGAGCGGCAGCGAGTAGGTGCTGTCACCGCCGGTCCACGCGCCGCCCGTGTTCCCGTAGGTCGTGAACGTGTCGGTCAGTCCCTGGTTCACGCTCGATGTCGCCGTGAGCGTCTTGTCTACCAGCGAGCACTGACCGGGGCCATGTCCGTTGCCGTGCCCGCCTCCGGCGGGAACGGCCGCGCTCGCCGGGGCGGCGAACAGGGCTCCCGCGCAGAGGGATGCGGCGGCGAGCCCCGCCGCGATCATGCGTCTTCTCATCTCGATCACTCCTTCGTGTTCGTGTGGGGTACAGCGTGGTCCTGCGGTTCGTGCAGTGGTCCGGCGGTCGTGTTCAGCGCCCGGGAGTCTCGGAGATCCCTCCCGACGCGTCGATGTCGTAGGTCCGATCGCCGACGCGCAGCCCGTGCAGCACGGCGTGCGGGTCGAGCGCGGCGACGCATCCGGCCGCGCGCACCGTTCCGTCCGTCGCGACCGAGACGCCGAACAGGGCCTCGATCACGAGCTCGATCCAGGCGCCCGACGACGAGCACGACCAGTCGATGATGTACGGCAGCTGCGGCGGGGCCTTGCGGGCGCCGCCGTTGATGCCGGGCACGGCCTCCTCGACGAAGTGCGCCTGCCCCATCGGGCCCTGGTTCGCCGTGCGTGACAGCCCCTCGATCCACGACGTGAGCACCTCGGGCGCCCCGAGCGCGGCGAGGGCGCGTCCGGCGTCGGCGGGCCAGGCGGGGTAGGCGCCGTTCCACTGGTGGTCGGGTCGAGGGCTGTAGCTGGCGTCGGGGTCCCAGGGCGAGAGCGCCCGCATCCAGTTCTCGGTCTGCAGCTCGCGCTGGAAGAACGAGACCATGTCGTCGCGGATGCCGGGGGCGAGGTCTTCGGCGATCGTGGTGCCGACGACGCTGAAGTCGTAGCAGTGCCGCACCGGCAGCACGGTGCCGTCGGGCTGTCCTGCCGCGAAGATCCCCTGCCCGGGGAGGTAGCGCTCGATCACGGCGGGGAGCAGTGCGTCGGCCTCGGCACGCAGTTCCGCTCCGGCAGCGGAGTCGCCCTGCAACTCGGCGAGTGCGGCGGCCGTCCGCATGCTCCAGACGTTCGCGGCGTTGAGGCTCGCGACCTCGTGCGTGTACGAGCTGACGCATTCGAGCAGGTTGTCGATCTCCCCGTAGTCGGCGAGGGGAGTGTCTCGGCGCAGCGTCTTCCAGGCCGTCGCCCACTGCCGCACCGACTCGGCGATCGTGTGGTCGCCGACGATCTCGTCGAGGAAGGCGGTGTCGCCGGTGAAACGCACGTAGTCGTGCACGAGCCTGGTCATGGCGTAGTCGTTCACCGAGTACCAGCGCCCGACCGGGCCTCCGGTGAGCGAGGAGGTGCCGAAGTGCGAGTGGATGTCGAGCGAGATCCAGTGCCGCACCTGGTTCCGCATCTCGGCGGGGTCGAGCAGCGCGTGACTGACCGAGCTGAGGCTGTAGTCCCAGATGAACGTGGTGGTGCCCCAGTAGTTGGGCATGAGGGTGTCGTAGGAGCGGCCGAGCACGTTGCCGGCGAAATCGCGGCGGAACCAGATCACGCCCAGCGCCGCCCACCAGTACAGGCGGCGCAGCGGCGCGGATGCCGTCTCCAGCACCGGCAGCGCCCCGGAGAACTCGCCGTCGTCGGGGTCGAAGGCGCCCCGCAGCTGGTTGTTCCAGAACTCCTCGGCCGCGGCGACGGCGCCTGAGACGTCGGCGGTCACGGCCGCATACGTGCGCGCCGCGTCGTCCCGAGAGGTCCCGACCGCCTGCACGTACGCGGTGCGCGCGACGGCCCCGGCCGGCACCGCGAGCACCACAGCCAGCTCGCCGCCGCGTCCGTTGCCGCCGATGCCCGTGTCGAACGCGTCCGGCAGCTCGGCCACGCCGCTCAGTGCCGCCGAGCCTCCGATGATCCCCTGCATGCTCCACGCCGCGGCATCCGCCGAGGAGAACAGCAGGCGCTCGCCGTCCACGGTCGCGGTGTCGCGTTCCGACGGCGATTCGGCGTCGAGCCAGGCGTCGGCCGAGCGCGTCACCCGCGCGGCCGCCGAGAGCCCGATCCGCACCTCCCGGTCCGTTTCCCCGGTGTTGCGCACGGCGATGTCGATCGCCACCGCGGTCTTCCCCGGCACGCACACCGTCGTGGTCTCGATCTCGAGCTCACCCACGGTCGCCCGCCGCACCACCCGGTCCGCCCGCCACTCGTGGGTGACGGGCACGCCGTACGACGCGAACAGCCGTCCGTCGACGAACAGCACCCCGGTCTGGGTGAGCCCCTGCGACACGGGTGGGAACTGCACGGCACTCACCGCGGTCAGGTCGTGGTCGACGCGCACGGTGCCGAGCATGTTGGTGAGGCCGGTGGGCGCGATCATGTCGTCGTAGTGATGGGTCACCGCATCGGCGGCGAGGTCATCGACGGTGGGGATGAGGGGCTGCATGATGCCTTTCGAGGGGCGGGAGAGAGGGGTCAGTACTGTCCGAGCGCGAGGCCCTTGGCGAAGAACCGCTGGGTGCACAGGAACAGCACCACGGTGGGAAGCGAGACGAGCACGGCCGCGGCGAGCACGACCGACATCTGCGCGCCGCCATAGGTGCTCTGCATGCCGGACAGGGTCGTGATGATGGGGCGGATGTCGTCGGACTGGCTGAGCGTGAGGCCGAGCAGCAGGTCGTTCCACACGAACGTGGCCTGCAGGATGAAGATCGCGACCAGGGCACTCGACGCCATCGGCAGGTACAGGCGCACGAAGATGCGCCAGGTGGTGGCGCCGTCGAGCACCGCGGCCTCGAACACGTTGTGCGCGACGCCGGTGAAGAAGTTGCGCATCACGAACGCCGAGAACGGGATGGAGATCACCGTGTAGATGATCACCATGCCCACGCGGGTGTCGAAGAGTCCGATGCGCGAGTATGCGTCGAACAGCGGCAGCAGCACCATCTGCAGCGGGAACACCGTGCCGCCGAAGATCACGACGAACCACAGGAACCCGCGCTTGAGCCGCAGGGCCACGATCGCGAACCCGGCGGCGGCACCCACGAGTACAGCGATGGTCGGCGAGACGATCGAGTAGATCAGGGTGCTCAGGATGCTGTCGCCGATGCCGGAGAGCGCGAACGCGTCGGCGAAGTTCTCGAACAGGTGGAAGTCGGTCGGGATCCAGGACTCCTTCGAGGTGAAGGTGAGCGGATCTTTCATCGCGTTCACGACGAGGAGGTACGCGGGCAGCAGCCACACGAGTCCGAGGATGATGAGGACGGCCGTTCTGATGACTTTCGACATCACATCTCCTTCTTCGGGGAGAGCTGCTGACGCAGGTACAGCACCGACGCGACCAGGGTGATGACGGTGAGGAACACCGCGATCGCCGAGCCGAGGCCGTAGTCGCTGTTCACGAACGTCTCCTTGTACATCGTCAGCGCCAGGGTCTCCGAGACCGTGCCCGGTCCGCCCTTGGTCATGCCCCAGACGATGTCGAAGGTCTTCAGGCTCGCGACGATCGAGAGCCCGACGACCACCGCCGTGAGGGGGCGCAGCATCGGCCAGAGGATGCTGGTGAACAGTCGCACGCCGCCGGCGCCGTCGATGCGCGCGGCCTCGAGCGGCTCTTTCGGGATGGCCTGCAGCCCGATCGTGAACAGCAGCGCGTTCACGCCGACGCCCTGCCACGACGAGGCGATGATCATGACGATCGTGTTGAGCGGAGCATCCAGCAGCCACCGCGGCGGGTCGGTCACGCCGAACGCGGCCAGGGCCTGGTCGAGCGCCCCGCCGGAGGAGAGGATGAACGACCACACCACGCCGACGCCGATGCCGGAGAGGGCATAGGGGATGAGGAAGGGCAGGCGCAGCCAGATGCCGCCGCCGAGGTTCCAGGTGAGCAGCGCGATCGCGAGGCCGATGCCGACCGGGATGATCAGGGTGCCGATCACCCAGAGCACGGTGTTCATCGCCGAGCCCACGAAGTCGCCGTCGGTCAGCATCTCGACGTAGTTGTCGAGGCCGATCCACTTCGGGCTCCCGAGCCCGTTGTATTTCGTGAAGCTGAGGAACACCGTCCACAGCAGGGGGAGGTAGAGCAGGACTGCGACCAGGATCACGCCCGGGGCGATGAAGCCCCGGGCGGACCACTGGTACGGCGTCTTCTGATGCGCCATCCGCCCGCTTACTCCTGCTCTGCCCAGTACTTGTCAGCGGTGGCCTGGATCTTCTCCAGGAACGGCATCGGGTCGCCGGGGTTGGCGTTGAAGGCGCCGAACTGCTCGATCGCGGTGGTCACGATCTCGGTGGGCATGGCCTCGAAGAACCGGTCGTACAGCATGTAGTCGTCCCCGGCGATCTCGGTGCCGAGCTCGGCGAGAGCGGGGTCGGAGACCTTCGCCTTGGGGTTGAAGGCGACGTCGCCGTGCGCGTCGTTCCAGGCGGTCTGCGCGTCGGGCGACATCCACCACTCGGCGTAGGCGAGGCCGAGGTCGCGCTGCTTCGAGTTCTCGGCTGTGCAGATCGGGCCCGATTCGACGGCCACCGGGGTGGCGTCGAGGTCGTCGCTGACGGCCGGGATGGCGAACATCCCGTAGTCGTCGGTGGTCATGCCCGCGCCTTCGAGGTTGCCCGCGAAGAACGTGCCGAAGTTGATCATGGCGTAGTCGCCCTGCTTGAGGCCGACGGCGGGATCGGTCGTGCTGCCCGCGTCGCTGAACCAGCCGTTCTCCTGCTCCTCGAGCCACACGTTCATGACGTCGACGATCTCGGGGTCGGTGTACTTCACGTCGCCCGTGGTGAGTCCGGCGTACAGGTCGGGGTCGGTCGAGGCGACCAGGTGCTGGAACCACTGGAAGGTGAAGAGCACGCTGGTCTGGTAGTACGGAGTGACCCCGCCGTCCTTCAGCGTCTCCGCGGCGGTGTTCAGCTCGTCCCAGGTGGTGGGCACTTCGACGCCGTTGTCGGCGAAGGCGGCCTTGTTGTAGAACATGATCCAGTAGGCGATGTTCATCGGCACGCAGTACTGCTTGTCGTCGAAGGTGTAGCTGTCGCGCAGGTCTTCGCTCACCCAGCCCTCGTCGACGGCCTTGGTCCAGATGTCGGTGGTCTCGGCGACCAGGCCCTCGTCGACCAGCTGCTTGAGCGAGTCGCCGGTGTGCCAGGTGAACAGGCCGGGCGACTTGTCGGTGCGGAACGACTGCTTGATGAAGGCGTCGTACTGGTTGGCGTCCGAGTAGCCGGTGGTCTTGAGGGTGATGTCGACGGCCTCGCCGCTGACCTCGTTGAGCGACTCGAAGTCGGGCTTCCACGCCGCCTTGTCGGTGTAGAAGTTGAGCGTGCCGGTCACCTCGCCGGAGTCTCCGGAACCGGAGTCGCCGGAGCATCCGGCGAGCGCCAGGGTGCCGAGGAGGAGACCGGCCGCGGCGGCGGCGATCGTGCGTCGCGAAATCATTCAGAACTCCCTTGTTCGTTTGGTATCGTTACCAGAAATCTGGATTCACGCTACCAAGGTGATGAGTGCGGTGCAAGGGATTCCTGTGGTGGGAGTCCCCGGCGATGGGTACGGCATTGCGGGTCGCTGTGTTCAGTTGTCGCTCGTGCGCGAGCCGCGCACGTAGGCCTTGACGGTCGCGAAGCGGGCGCTGCGCGAGTTCTCGGTGCGCTCGATCCGGTACGCACCCACGGCGGCCGGCACGATGAACGTCTCGGCGTAGTGGATCACGAAGGGCTCGAACGCGCCGGTCGGACTGACGACCTGCACCTCGTCTCCCTCGACCAGGTTGAGCACGTTGACCGTGCCCTCGGTGTCGTGGTCGGCGGCTCGGGTGAACCAGTGCCGACGCACCTCGATGAACTCGAGCTCGTGCAGGCCCGTGCTCTCCTCGGTCACATCGCCCTCGGTGCGGATGGTCTCGACCTGGCCGAGGAGGTTGTCGCCGACCCAGGTGGTGTCGCGGTCCCACTGGATGTTGCGGGCGCCGTGGTCGAGGTGCACGGGGCGGGGGATACCGTCGAGGCCGACGCGGCCCCAGTCCCAGAGCTTGAAGGTGAAGATGAACGGCGTCGCCGAGATCTCCAGCACCATCGAGTTCGCGCCGGAGCAGTGCACGGTGCCGGCGGGGATCGCGAAGTGGTCGTGCTTGCGGGCCGGGAACGAGTTGACGTACTTGTCGGCGGGGAACGGATGCTCGCCGTCCTGCGCCGTCGCCAGATCCTGCAACATCTCGGTGCGGTCGATGCCCTCCTTGGTGCCCAGATACACGACGGCGTCGTCGCCCGCATCGAGCATGTAGTAGCTCTCGTCCTGCGTGTAGTGCATGCCGAACGTGTTCTGGATGTAGTCCGTCAGCGGATGCACCTGCAGGCTGAGGTTGCCGCCGTCCATCGTGTCGAGGAAGTCGAAGCGGATCGGGAACTCGGCGCCGAAGCGCGAGAACGTCTTCGCGCCGAGCAGATCGACCGGGCGGCTGAAGACGAGGTCGAGTGCGGGGATCTCGATCACGCCGCCCTCCCCTTCCAGCAGCAGCGAGTTCTCCTCCGGCACGCAGTCGAAGCACCACGCATAGTTGTCCTTCGACGGATCGAGGCCCATGAGGTTCTTCATCCACTGCCCGCCCCACACGCCGGGGTCGAAGAACGGCACGACGCGGAAGGGGCGGAGCGCGGCATCCTCCAGGGCCTGCCGGAAGGCGGCGCCGGTGATCATGCCCGCTTCCGGGGAGTCCGGATGCTGTTCGGCCGGGGCGATCGCATTGCCGTCGAGCACGAAATCGACCGTCTCGAAGAGGCTGCGCTTGTGGCGGTCGGCCACGCGCCACTCGACGAAGAAGCCGCGCTTGTACTTGCGCAGGTTGTCTTCGGAGGCATTGTCGGCGCGCCAGTTCGTCGCCCCCTGGCGCTGGCGCAGCTGGATCTCCCATCGGGCCATGTCGACGAGCACGGTGACCGTGGAATCGTCGAGGCGCGGGGAGAGGAGGGCGGCGCCCCAGCCGATCACGACGGTCGGGCTCTGGGTGATGCTGCCCGCGAGATCGTCGAGCTTCGCGGCGTCGTAGAAGTCGGTCAGGGTGAAGTGGCTCATGACGCCGAAGACACGGTCGTCGGTGAGGTTCGGGGTGATCAGCTGCTCGACCTCCGCGACCGGGCGGGCGGCGCTCTCGACGTCGACGATGCTCCACTCCGGCAGCGCCTGGCGCACCTGCTCCGTGAGGACGGGGACGTCGACTCCCGGGTAGGTGTCGACGAGCAGCACGGGGCCGGCGCCGGTCACGCGGGCGCAGGCCTCGGCGAGTTCGGCGGCGGCGGTCCAGCCCTCGGCGCCGCGGAGGATGCGCTCGCCCTCCGGCAGGGCCACGGTGGGCTGGGTGTCGTAGCGACCTCGGGTCGTGTGCCCTTCGTGCATGTCGCTGATCGGCGTGGTCACTGTTCCTCCTGCGGTGTTGCGGTGTGAGTGGTCGTGGCGCGGGCGAGGACGCTGAGTCCGCGGGCGACGGAGAGTTCGGGCTCGGGCGGGACGACGAAGCGCGGGGGTGTCATCGAGGGCCAGAGGTGTCGGCGCACGTGAGCCTCGATCGGGGCGCGGACCGCGTCGCCGGCGCGCAGGATCCCGCCGGACAGCACCACAACGGTCGGGTCGTACGAGTGCACGAGCGAGGTGACCACGGCGCCCCACACGTGCAGGAAGCGCTCGCGGAGCGCGGGGTGCGTGTCGGTCGTGAAGACCTCGGTCATGGTGACCGCGTCGGGGAGCGCCCTCGTGCTCGCGAGCGCCTCACCGCATCCGAGGTTCCCGCACGGGCAGAGGGGGCCGTCGATGTCGACCGTGAGGTGTCCGCCGAGGATGCCGGCGTGCCCGGTGCGTCCGCGCAGCGGGGTGCCGTCGATCATCGCCGCGGTGCCGATGCCGGTGCCGAGGGTGACGAGCACGGTGTCGCGCTCGCCGGCCGCGCTGCCGGTCGAGGTCTCGCCGATGAGGGCGGCGCGGGCGTCGTTCTCGACGACGGCCGCAAGTCCGAACTCCGCCATCGCCCACGCGTGCAGGTCGAAGCCCTCGAGGAAGTCGTACTTGGCGTTGGCGTGCCGCATGCGTCCGGTGGTCGGGTCGACGACGCCCGGTACCGCGATGCCCGCGGCGTCGGCGGATCGCCCGTTCTCGGCGAGGAGTCCGCGTGCACAGGTGGCGGCCGCGGCGAGGTCGGCGGCGCTGCCCAGGACGGGGATGCTGCCCGCGGCGACCATGCTGCCGCCGTCGATCAGGGCGAGCTTGATCTCGGTGCCCCCGAAATCGATGCACAGCTCCATCCGGCCTCCTCGTCGCCTCATTCGACTGCCCCGTCAATGATTGGTAACGTTATCAACGCAATGTGGGGGTGTCAACACTTCTGTTGCGAGGGCGAGACCGAAACCTTCAGGATTCATGTCCGCATGTCGTCATGACGTGTGAGCGCTCTACTAGGTTGTGTCTAATGCCCAAGAACGCCTAAGGGGAAGAATGACCGCCGAGCCTGGTTCCCGCAACGATTTGAAGGACCTACGCGAAAGGTTGACTCACATCGCGCAAGGCGGCGCGGGGACCCTTCTGACGGTTGTCGGCTCCGGTGTTAGTCGTGGGTCGGTGGCCTCGACTCAAGAAATGACGGAACGTTTTCTTATCGCCTTGAGCGATTCCGTCGCGCAGGGCCTACGAGCACGTTGGGCGGCCGATACCCCCGACTATCTGAAGTACCAGCAGGCGGCTGAGGCAGTCTCGAGGCAACGCGGGGACAAGGCTCTGACGTCGATCATTAGAGCCGCCGTGCTCGAAGCCCTTGACGAGGACTGGCAGGAAACGGACGACGTGCGCACCGCCGTGCGCGAGCGTCGCTGGAAGCTACCGAAAGCGCATCGCGACCTCGCGGAGTTCTACGCGCGCCTCCCCGCGGAAATCCGTGGGCCGATCATTACGACCAATTTCGATCCATTGATTGAGGTAGCGCTGCGTGGGAGCGGCCTCATAGCCGATCCGATTCCTGTTTCATTCGACGATCCGCCAAGTCGGGCGCACCTACGAAACATGATGTCGGTGCCGGTGATTCATATCCATGGCTACTTTGCCGAACCTTGGAGCATCAATGCCCTGAACCAGATCGCTGCGCCGCGGGCAAAACTAGAGGAACTGTTGAGCGCTCTTTTTACGGATGCGAACGTCCTTGTGCTCGGCTATGGAGGGTGGGAAGACTCCTTCATGCGGGTGCTTGAGCGGCACGCGGCGTCTCCGAGTGTGTTGAGCGCGGAGGTTGTGTGGTGCTCACACGCCCCAAAACTCGAAGAGGCGGGAGGCTCCATCCAAAGGCTGCATGGGATGCCCGGGTTCCACGTGTACTCCGGGATCGACGCTGCCACGCTGTTCGACGCCCCGATCGGTCTGAGGGCGGCCTCGCCCACCCTTGCGTCGCCCCGAGGATGGACACGGCTGCCGGTGCAAGTAGACGAGTATCGACCACCCCGCGAGTTCTTCGAGGGAGCTCAGCCCTCCTGGTCTGACGGGGTCGCTGGTCGTTGGCCGCTCTTGTCACCAGGTCGAGAACTTTTGTTCGAGGCCAGAAGCCGCATGTCGAGTGGCACGACCACAGCGGGTCTAGTTGCGTTGGGGCCGATAGGTGAGGGCAAGTCGATGGCCTTGCGTCAAGTCGCGATGGAGTTGGCTGGCGACACTGATTGGACCGTACTGTGGCGTGCTCCCGGGGCGCCGGCACTTAGTGAAGACTGGCTCGCAAATGAGAGACCGAGCTTGGGCAGTGCCGTTTTCTGCATAGACGAGGCCGATCTCGCGCGCTCAGATATCGAGGTTCTGTTACGCGCGGACAGGTCCGAGCGCACGATTCTTCTTCTGGCGTCGCATGATCGATTGTGGTGGTCGTTGCCTGCGAGCGTCACCCGGCAAATCGATCCCGTGTTGTTCGATGGGCTGAGTGACACTGATGCCGCTCTGCTCGCCGAAGGGTGGGACAGCCTAGGGATCACGATCAGGCGCGGAGATCGAGAGTTGGTGAGCACCGAGGTACGGGAAGACCTGATTGCAAAAGCGCGCGCGCAACATCACCAGGCGAGGTCGACCTTGTTCGGGGCGGTGCTCGCGGTTCACGAATCCAAGGCGTTGTCCGCGCGTATCGATGAGCTCATGAATCGTCTCGTTCGGACTCCGGCGCGTGCTGGCACTCTACTTACTCTCGCGGACGTCTTCGGTGCAATCTGTTTCATGCAGGCGACACTGGATTCGAACGGCGCGAACCTTCGGGGCGCGACGCGAGTCCTCGTCGGCGAGATGGTCAACTTCGATGATTCGCTTGAGAACGTATCTGTCCTCAACGCGCTTGGACGCGAGGCGAGTATCACCTTCGCGGGGCGGCACGTTTACGCGAGGCATCCGATAATCGCCCAGCACGCGGTCGATTGGTTGCGGAAGAACGGGCGACTTACGGATGTAGCAGAGGCGTGCGCTCGGGCGGGTGCCCGACTCCGGGTAGCCGGTGCGGAAAGAGCGGACTACCAGGACGCGTACCTGTTGGGCAAAAGCATCGACGACACCAGAGTGGCCAGGGCGGCCTGTACCGGAGCTATCAAGGGAGCCCCTGAACTTCTGGAGCCTCGTATCACGTACCTGAGTGTGACACGGAAGACTGATTCACAGCACGCCCTCGAGTATGCGAAGGGGATCATTCCGCTCCTGACTACGACGCAGGACTCTAGGAGCGCGATTCGTGTGTACCTCAATGAGCTCGCTCGCATCGAACTGCTTCAGAACCACGCCCGGCTTGGGCTCGGCGTTGCCGGACTTATCCTCCATAACGGCGCTGGCCACGGCGCGACGCGTGAGCAAGTTGGGTACGGGATCGGAACAATGGCTAGTGCGTTCCGCGTGCTTCATCGGCAGAGTCCGCAGCGCTACAGCGATGGGATTCAGGTATTGGAGAGAGTCGCCTCACAAATCCTGGGCGCTGAGGACTTTAGGCGGTATGTAGGTAGCGTCCTGCCAAGCCTGCCGAGGGACCCCATGCTTGAACGGCTCCCGCTGATGGCTGGACTCCAACGCCTGGCGCGACACCTCTCTCCGTTCAGCGTGGACGCAATCTCTCAGCTGGGTTTGCCGTTCGGCTCCGCGCCGGGGGGAGGCAAATTCTCCTTCCACGGGGGGCTAGATTTCAGCGAAATCCGACACTACGAGATCTCCCCGTGAGTGCGACAGTGGGTTAAGCGTCTCAGCGCACCCCGCGCAGCGACACCGGCAACTCGATCTCGCGGGCGGGGGCGTCGAGCTTTCCGCCATCGAGCCGGTCGAGCAGCAGGCGGGTGGCGGTGCGGCCGAGTTCGCGGGGGTCGTGGTCGATCACGCTGATCGGGACCGGCGACAACTCCGCGAGCTCGAAGTCGTCGAAGCTCATGATCTCGGGGAAATCGGCCACGGTGCCCGACCCGGCGTTGAGCTGGGTGCTGATCTCCTTGAGCGCTCCGATCGCGTTGCGGTTGTTCGCGCAGAAGATCGCGGTCGGCGGATTCTCGACGCGCAGAAGAGTGCGCGTCGCTTCCCTGGCCTGATCGACGGTCTGCTGGTTCGCGGCGACCAGGTGCGGGTCGACGGCGACGCCGCGTTCGTCGAGCGCGCGGGCGAATCCTGCGTAGCGACGCTCGCCGGTGAAGATCGACAGCGCATTGCCGAGGTAGCCGATGCGGGTGTGGCCGCGGTCGAGGAGGGCGATCGTTCCGCGGTAGGCACCGTCGTCGTCGGCGAGCACGACGCTGTCGGCGGCGAGACCCTCGATGCGGCGGGAGGCGAGCACGACGGGCACGCCCTGGCTCTGCGAGTGGGCGAGGTGGGCGGAGGTCGTGCCGGCGGGGACCACGATGAGCCCGTCGACGCGGCGGCCGAGGAAGTCGCCGACGAGGTCGGCTTCGCGCGCGGCATCCTCCGACGTGTTGCCGAGCAGGATGCGGCGGCCGGTGAGCGCCGCCTCCTCCTCCACGCCGAGTGCGAAGGTGCTGTAGTACGGGTTCGCGATGTTCGTGATCGCGACGCCGATGAGGCCGCTGCTGTGACCAGGGCGGAGGCTGCGGGCGTTCTCGTTGCGGTGATAGCCGAGTTCGGCGACGGCCTCCATCACGCGCTGCTGCACGTCGGGCTTGACGTTGAGTCCGCCCGAGAGTGTGCGCGACACGGTCATGGGGCTGACGCCCGCGCGGAGGGCGACCTCTTTGACGGTCGGGCGGCGCGCTCGTTCGCTCATCACTGCCCTCCGAGATGTGGTGCCGTCGATCAAGGGAACGTTACCAGCGAGCCCCGGATCTCGGGGGTCGTCGCGGGGTGGCAGGAGATAATTGCGCACGCGGTCGCCGCGTTCGCGGCGTCACGGACGGAAACGCGAGATGCGACGGCGCGGGGCCGTCCGTAGATTGGTCGGACCCTGCTGTGAATGGAGTTCCCCGTGTCCGAGATCCGCGCCGTGCGCCCGTCCTGTACCGGCACCGCCGGCTGACCCGGCGGGAACCTCGATCATGACCGCGAAGCCCTCCGCTCCTCCGTCGCATCCGTTCGATGCGCGCACCCGCCTACACCTCGATCGGCCGCAGAGTCGCAAGTGGAGTCTGCATCCGGGGCGGATCGGGGCCTGGGTGGCGGAGATGGACTTCGGGGTCGCTCCCGAGATCGCCGAGGCACTGCACCGGGCGATCGACGACGAGAACCTCGGCTACCTCTCGCCGCCGCAGGCCGCGGAACTCGGCGAGGCGACCGCCGACTGGATGCGCGACGAGTACGGGTGGGCGGTTGATCCGGAGCGCGTGCATCCGGTGTCCGATGTGATGGCGGCTCTCGGCGTCGCGGTGCAGGAGTATGCGCCGGCCGGTTCGCCGGTGATCGTGCCGACTCCCGCATATATGCCGTTTCTGACATACCTGCCCGCGATCGGACATCCGGTCATCGAGGTTCCGGGCTCCGAGGTCGATGGGCGCTGGCAACACGACCTGCAGTGCATCGAGGAGGCGTTCGTCGCGGGGGCGCGGACGCTCGTGCTCTGCAACCCGCACAACCCCACCGGCACGATCGCGGGGCGTGAGGAGCTCGTGGCGATCGCCGAGATCGTCGAGCGCCACGGCGGGCGGGTGTTCGCGGACGAGATCCATGCGCCGTTGCGATACGACGGTGCGCCGTTCGTGCCGTACGCCTCGGTGTCGGCGGCGACGGCCGCCCACACGGTGACGGGGACGAGCGCCTCGAAGGCCTGGAACATCCCCGGGTTGAAGACCGCACAGCTGATCACCTCGAACGATGCGGATCAGGAGCAGTACAAGCGGTTCGGATTCGCGGTGCAGCACGGGGCGTCGACGCTCGGCGTCGTGGCGTCGTCGGCGGCGTATCGGTCGGGGAAGCCGTGGCTGACCGATGTGATCGGGTATCTCGACGGTTCGCGGCGCGAGCTCGCGCGACTCGTGGACGAGCACCTGCCGGGGGCCGTGTACCGTGCGCCCGAGGCGACCTACATCGGCTGGATCGACACCAGGGCGCTGGGGATCCCCGGTCCGCCGGCCGAGTTCTTCCGGGAGGAGGCGGGGGTCGTGCTCACCGAGGGGCGTCTGCTGGGGCGAGGGGCGGAGGGCTTCGTGCGCGTGGTGTTCGCGACACCCCGACCGATCCTGGAAGAGGCGTTCGCGGCGATGGGGGATGCGGTGCGGAGAACGGCTCTCACGTCCTGAGAGTCGCGGGGTCGGATGCCGCGGAAGAGGGTGTCAAGGCCCTCTGCCGATGTCGGTTCCGTGGCGTAGAAAGGATGCAAGAGAAGGGATCGCGCATGTCCGCAGGCGATATCGAGACGTTCCACCGCAACGGCATCTGGTTCAACCGCATCGAAGGGGAATCCCAGACGCTGGGCAGCAGCTTCGAGAGCGAAGACGAGGCGGTGAAGGTCGGTCGCAGTGCGGCGGTCGCGCGTCAGGTCGCGCACACCGTGCGCTCCGAGGAGGGTCCGTCGAAAGACGCCCACGCCTACGATCTGCACCCGCGCGAGCTGATCGGGTGATGGCCGCGGCTTCCGATTCGAGTGCCGGCGCGGCCGCAGAGCGACGAATGCTGTTGCAGGCATGTGTCAACGGGGCCCGCGAGGCGGCGGAGCATCCGTGGCTGAGTGCCGATGCGTCCGTCGTCGTCGATGACGCTGCCCGTGCCGTCGTCGCCGGGGCGCACGAGGTGCACGTGCACCCGAAGGATGCTGCGGGCCGTGACAGCCTGGCCGCCGACGACGTCGCGCGGTGGGTGTGGGCGGCTCGCGCCGCGAGCCCGGGGGTTCCGGTGGGGGTGACCACCGGGGCGTGGGCCGAGCCCGACGTCGAGCGTCGTCTCGCCGCGATCGAGGCGTGGACGGAGTTGCCCGATCACGCGTCGGTGAACTGGCATGAGGCCGGTGCCGACGAGGTAGCCGCGCTGTTGCTGCGCCGGGGAGTGGCCGTCGAGGCCGGGTTGTGGGATGCCGCGGGCTTCGGGGTGTGGAAACGTTCGCCGGTGCGCGGGCAGTGCCTGCGGGTGCTGATCGAGCTGCCGGACGAGCCGGCCGCGACGCTGCGTGATCACGCCGAGGGGATGATCGCGCACGTCGAGCTGGAGGAGCCCGGTCTTCCGATCCTGCTGCACGGCGAGGAGGGTTCGGCGTGGCCGGTGTTCGACCTGGCCGTCGAGTTCGGACGGGACTCGCGGATCGGGCTGGAAGACACCCTCCTCCTGCCCGACGGTTCCCCCGCGCCGGGGAACGCCGCCCTGGTTCGTGCCGCTGTCGCACGGATGGGCGTGCGCGCCGGCTGAGCAGGCGCTCTGTCGCTGACGCGGGGTCCCGCTCATGCAGTGGAGTCGTCGCCGGCCTTCAGGAAGTCGACCATGAGCGCCGCCGCCTCGGGGGCATGCGTTTCGAGCAGGAAGTGCCCGGCGTCGAACACGTGAGCCTCCATGCGCGGGAGGTCGCGCATCCACGATTCCACCTCGGCGAGGTCGAAGAAGGCGTCGTGGCGCCCCCACAGGAGGAGCGCTCGCGGCTGCGTGCGCGCCAGGTATTCGGCGATCTCGTCGAACCGCGCGGCGTGGTTCGCGTAGTCGGCGTTGAGCGCCCGTTGCGCGTCGAGCCGACCCGGCAGCTGCATCACGTGCCAGTCCTGCTCCCAGACGGCGGGTGAGATGTGTTCGGCGACGTCCGCGGGGAGGCCGGCGATGTACTGATCCCGTGTGCCGTCGTGCGTGAGGTGCGCGGTGGCGGCGTTCGTGTTCTCCTCGCTCGGGTGCTCCCACGATTCGAGTGTCGCCGCCCACTCGGGGCCGAATCCGGTGTGGTGGGCGTTGGCGTTCTGGATGATCAGGCCGAGCACCGACGCGGGGTCGCTCATCGCGATCTGGAGTCCCACCGGTGCGCCGTAGTCGTGGAGGTAGACGTACCGCTGTCTCACTTCGAGCGCGTCGAGCAGTTCGGTGACGGCTTCCGCGAGGGCGGGGAAGGTGGCTGTCGGGAGGACATCCGATTCCCCGAAGCCCGGCAGGTCGGGCGCGATCACGTACGCGACCTCGGCCAGTGCGGGGATGACGTCGCGGAACGTCAGCGCGGAGGAGGGGAAGCCGTGCAGCAGCAGAACTGCCGGGCGGCTCGGGTCGCCTGCGGTGTAGTAGGAGAGTTCGGTGCCTCCGGAGAGGCGCAGCCGGTGGTGGTCCGCTCCGGGAATGTCATGAACCCTGTCGGCCTGTTCCCTGTCGGCGGGATTCCTGTCGTTCATCGCATGCACTCCTGTTCCGGTCTCACGAGGAGGCGCCGCGGGGTCTCCGGCGGCGCGGTTCTGTCGTGTATACCCGGACCTCGAGGACAAGGCAACACCGTTGCGATGCCTGGTTCGTCCCCTGCGGATCACGCTCCGGGACCGCGCGACGAGCACGTCGTGGGAGCGACTGGGTACTCTGGGCGCATGTTCGGTGACAGCGTTGTCCTCTTCATCTTCTTCTACGCCGCGGTGTTCCTGATCGGAACCCTCATCCTGTGGCTGGTGATCTACTCGGCCGTGCGCGCGGCGTTGTCGTCTCATCGGCAGGCGGTGGCGCGGGGTGGGCAGCCAGGCCGGCTGTAGTCGCGCAGCGGCGATCGCGCACCCGGGCCGCGGTCACGCGCCTTCGTGCTCCCACCCCGACCAGCCGGGTCGGTCGACGATGCAGAAGCGGTTCCCTTCCGGGTCTTCCATGATCATGTAGTCGGCGTCGGCCGGCCGACCGTCCCAGTGCACCTCGCTCGCGCCCAGCTCGGTGAGTCGGCGCACCTCGGCGGCCTGATCCTCGGCGTAGATGTCGAGGTGGATGCGCGGAGGCAGCACGCGCTCGGAGCGATGGGCATCGAGGGAGATGCAGGGGGCATCGGCGTCACGCGGCTTCAGCACGACCCAGTCGTCTTCCGCGGGGTCGCGTTCGATGTAGTCGAGGGCCGCTTTCCAGAAGCGCGTCTGCGCGGGGAGGTCCGTCACGCGGATCACGATCGAGGCGAGCTTCAGCATGAGGTCGAGTGTAGGGGCGCGCGAAGGTTCGCATCTGACGTCGTGAGGAGATGGGGCAGGGAGATCCGCGAGCCATGGCGGCGTGGGGCCGACAAGACCGCCGAGTTGCGCATTCATCGCTCAGCTCCGACTCCGTGCACAGGCGATATTCCGGCACTCAACGCCACATATGAGTGCAATATGACCTTCTTTGTGCCACTGTCCATCGTGAACCGCCGCAGTGCGGCACATTTCACGAAGGGAGCTCGCCATGATCCGCAAGAAGAGGTATCTGCTCGCTGCATCAGTTTCGATGCTGTCGGTATCGGGGGCCGCGTTGTTTGCGGCACCAGCGATTGCCGATGATTCGCTGTCGCCTGACTCGGCCACGCCCGCTGACGTCTCGGCTCTGGTCGCCGAGGCCGTCGATTCGGCTGGCGTTTCAGCTACTGCTGCTTCGGGAGGTTCTGCTGTCGATGTGAACGTGCCGAAGGATGCGGCTGAGGGCGTGGTGGTGCAAGTGGCTGATGGCCTGGACTTCACCGTCGCTACGCCAATCGGGGTCTTCACCGACCAAGGGATGACGACTGCGGATGGATCCACGGTCTACACCGGTGAGGACGGGCACCCCGACGTGGCCGTGACCCCCCTGCAGGGCGGTGTGCGGATATCCACGGTCCTCTGGGACGAGTCGCACGCGACGAGCTTCGACTATCCGCTGCCGGAAGGAGTCAACGCCGAGGTCCTTCCCGACGGGAGTGTGGAGTTGACACGTGCCCTCGAGGTCGCCGGCACCGCCGGCGAGGTTGCCGCCGTCGTCGGTCAGGTGGAGCCGGCATGGGCGGTCGATGCGGACGGGAACACGGTTCCCACCACCTACGTCGTCTCCAACGGGATCTTGACTCAGGAAGTCGACACGGCGGGCGCAGCCTTTCCGGTCGTAGCTGACCCGACGTGGGGATTCACGAGCCCGATTCAAGTCCGAGTTCGATGGAATCGCGCGGAGACGGCGACCATCGCGAATGGCGGGTGGGGTGCCAGTGGCATCACGGGGGTCTGCGCCGGGGCGGGAGCGGCACTGGGCGGTCCTGCCGGCGCCGCGGCCTTCGGGGCCGGCTGCTTGGCTACGTCGGGGCCGGCCGTCTACACGGCAGGCGTCGCGCAGAACTCGAGCCCGAAGAGGTGCCTCGAGGGCTTTCTCACCTACATCCCTGGGGTGAGCCTCATCATCCCGTGGTACGGAACGTACGCATGCAGATGAACGCGAACTTGTACACGTACTCGATGCGCACGCGACTTCACGTCCTGTTCTCGCCGCTGCGTCTGGCGGCCTTCATCGCGGCGATCGTCATCGCAGTGGTGGGGAACGTGCTCTACATCAACAATGGGGGCGGGCCCGACTGGCTGGGGCCGGTGTCAGTGGCCCCGATCTGGGCGTGCGTCGCCTGGGAGGTCGCGACCGACATGAAGATGAGGCGTCGTGACCGCGAAAGTGGAGGCAGCGACTCATAGATCGTCGGGCTGAATACCTGACGCCATGAGGTCTCGGGCAGATGCGAAACGCCCCCGCCGTTCGGGTCGGCGGGGGCGTTGGCTTCGCGGGTGCGGCTTACTGCACCGACCATCCGCCGTCCGAGGCGAGGATGGCCCCGTTGATGTTCACGGCGTCGTCCGACAGCAGGAACGTGATGGATGCGGCCAGGTGCTCGGCCGTCGCCACCGTCGGGATGGACTGCTGGAATGGAGCCAGGCGGCCAGAACCGTACTCGGACATGTTCGGGGGCATCGGGATGCCGGTGGCGACGCCGCCGGGGGCGACGGAGTTCACGCGGATGCCCTTCGGCCCGTACATGAAGGCGGCGGACTTGGTGACGCCGATGATGCCGTGCTTGCTGGCCGTGTAGGCGTTGCCCGAGGCGTTGCCGCGCAGGCCCGCTTCGCTCGAGACGTTGAGGATCGCACCGTGACCGGCTGCCTCCATGACGGGGATGACCGCGCGCATGAGCTTGAACGGAGCGGTCAGGTTGATCGCGATCACCCGGTCCCAGACAGCATCCGGGGTCTCGCCCGCGGGGGAGAAGTCGTCGTTGATGCCGGCGACGTTCGCGAGGCCGTCGATGCGGTCACCCGCGGCGGCGAGGACGGCGTCGATCGCGTCTTGCTTCGTGAGGTCGCCGGCGACCGTGACGATGTCGGCATCCGGGAGCTCGGACTTGAGGGCGTCGAGCTTCTCGGCGGCGATGTCGCTGGCGATCACGCGTCCGCCTTCGCGGGCGATGCGCGAGGCGGTGGCCTTGCCGATGCCGGAGGCGGCACCGGTGACGATCACGGTCTTGCCGGCGAAGCGGCCGGAGGTGACCTTCTCGGTCCAGCCCTCGGAGGCGTCGTCTTCGGGGATCTCGCCGCCGTTGGCCGCGCGCACGAGGTCGTTGACGACCGACTGGGGGAGCTGGCCCTGGCTCATGGCGACGAGCTGCTGCAGCGGCAGGCCGAGCACGGGGGTGAGGAGTTCGGGGTCGGCGCCCGTCTGCTGGAAGAGTCCGCGGATGAGAGGCCCGCCGGTCGGGTCGTTCATCCAGTCGCCGATGGTGGAGTGTGCGGTGAGGGCCATGCTCTTTCTCCTTGTTCGGGGTTCCTGCGGTTTCGCAACGGTGCGTCTACTTATATTCCAGTGTACGCCTGACTACGCTCGAAGGGTGCCCCGTCCTCGCAGTGAAAAGGCCCGTCAATCCGTGCTGGAGGCGATGCGGCGCGCGCTCGCCGCAGACGGGTACGAGTCCGTGACGATCGAAGGCCTCGCGGAGTCGGCGGAGGTGTCGAAGCAGACGATCTACCGGTGGTGGCCGTCGAAGGCCGCGATCCTCGGCGAGGCGCTGCTCGAGGGGTCGATCCCGGATGCCGACGCTGTGGTCCCCATGACGCCGGACCTCGGCGCCGATCTTCGGGCGTGGTTCACGGCGGTGTCCGCCGGGCTGGCTCGGCCGGAAGGGGTGGCGCTGGCGCGGGCGCTGATCGAGGTGACCGCGGCCGATCCCGAGTTGGGGCTCGTGCTGAACGAGCGGTTGGCGGCGCCGATCCGCGAGTGGGTGGCGGAGCGGGTGGCGCGCGGGCGTGCGGAAGGGGACGTCCGGGCGGATGTGGATGCTGCCGCGATCGCGGATCAGTTCATCGCCATGGCGTCATACTCCGCGCTGATCGGGCAGCCGTTGAGTGCGGAGCGGGTCGAGGAGACGGTGGTGCGGTTGCTGCGGGGGATTGCGGCGTAGCTCTCGACGTCGCGCCCTGGGTGCGATGTGAGAGGGTCATCGCATGACAACTGAGAACCCCACCCCGGCTGAAGCAGGTGAGCTCATCCTGGCTGCTGCGCGACGAGAAAAGCTCTGGCGAGATCTGTATGACGTCGTGAGGCGGAATCGTGATGCCAACGGCCCGCGACCGATCGCCGAGCTCGAATCTCTGGTCTCAAACGCGCGATTCGCGATCCGTTCGCCGGAAACCAACGAGCAGGACGGACCGCTGTTGCGCGAGTTGGAGGATGTGTTCCGTTCGAACAGCGGCATCGTCGAGGAACTGCCCGAGAGCGACCTGGACTACGTCGTCGCCCAAGCGCTCGCTGGGAACAGGCCAGAACGGTTGACGTAGTCGACGTAGTCGACGCACTCGGGCTGATGGCGGCTAGAAGTTGCCCTCGGCCACCTGGAAGCACACCAATCCGCGAGACCGCCACATCTCGACCACGCTGCGACGGTCGTCGACGACGCCGATGACCGTGAAGTGCGGTTCGATGTGAGCGTCGTAGATCTCGGCCTTGACGATGTTGTCGGCGCGCTGGTCGCCGGTTCTCCGGAGCAGGAGGCGGTCGAACGGGATCTCGTTGAACGTCAGCCAGGCTTCGGTGGAGCGTCGTGCGGTCTCGTCGCGGCCAGAGACGACGATGAGCGCATCGACGTCGGGGTGGGCGGCGAAGGCCTGTGCTGCGACGACGACCGGGTGGTTCGGGGTGTCGATCGCCACGTTTCGCATATCGTACGGCGAGCGGTCGCCGATGAGGGCGAGGGTGCCGTCGACGTCGAAGATCCAGGCGCGCGGGCGATCGGTGGGCATGGTGTGAGGGTAGTGGGTTCTTGGTCGGACGATCGCCGTGTGGAGTGTCGAACGGGCGCGCTTACTGCGCCGGCTCGGACATCTTCGCATCCGTCCGCCCATCCGCGAACCGCGCCTGAGCCCGGTCGTGCCGCTTGCCGACCTCGACGAGCTCCGTCGCCTTCGGCAACCCCATCGGTTTCGTCGAGACGTACACGCTCTCGGCGGTGTCGACGCGGAACGTCTCGTGCCAGATGCCGACCGCTCCCGGAGCCTTGCGGGCTGCGCGGTTGAAGGCGGTCCAGGCGGGGCGGTGCTCCTGGTTCGGGCTGGACGCGTAGGCGTAGAGCTTGTCGACGGATGACCAGTACTGCACGACGTAGGGTCCGCCCGAGCCGAAGAGCAGGTGGTAGCCGAGCATGCCCGAGTCGGGGTCGGTGCTGAGTTCGCGCAGCATCCCCGGCATGGCGAAGAAGGCTGGCATCCACAGGTCGGGGCGCCACCAGCGGTTGATCTGCATCCCGATGTGGAACACGACGAGCTCGCCCTCGTGGCGGTGGGTCATGCGGCCCGTGATGACTTTCGACATGATGACTCCTTGGTTAGATAGTGTCACTATCGATAATGGATAGCGCTACTATCGAAGTCAAGAGGTGGTCATGAGAATTTCCGAACTGTCAGCCCAGACCGGCGTGACCGTGCCGACGATCAAGTACTACCTGCGCGAGGGGCTGCTGCCCGAGGGTGAGCGGTCGTCTGCGACTCAGGCCGCGTACGGCGAGAAGCACGTGGAGCGGTTGCGGGTGATCCGGGCGCTGCTCGACGCGGGCGTGAGTATCGCTGAGACGCGGCGGGTGCTGGCTGCGCTCGACGAGCCTCCAGAGAACGCACACAACCTGCTCGGGATGGCGCATGCGGCGATCACTCCGCCGGTGGATGAGTCTTTGGATCTGACGGACGCTGAGGCTCTTGTGGCGGGGCTCGGGTGGAAGCCGGGGATGTGCGACGAGGCAGTGCTGCACGCGGTCGCACGGGCGCTGCAGGGATTGGAGCGCGTCGGCTTCATCGTGCCGGATGCGGCGATGGCGGAGTACCTCGCGAGCATGCGGCGGATTGCGGATGCGGAGATCGCGGGGGTGCCGGAGGAGTCTGCGGAAGCGGCGGTGCGGTACGTGGTGTTGGGGTCGGTGTTGGTGGAGCCGTTGTTGCTGGCGCTGCGGCGGGTGGCGCAGCAGGTTAGCTCGGGGGAACGGTTCGGGGCCCCGCGGGTAAATAGCGATCGCCGTTACTCTTCTCCGGCCGCCCTGCGGACGTATGCCCGGAAGACGAGACACCCACGAGATCGCTAGACGTTAGGAGTCGCTCCCCGAGCCCAACCCGAAGAACCGCTCGAAGAAGCGCGCGAGTGCCTCGATGGCGGTCCGCTTCTTCTCGCCATGCCCGCCCTCCACAGCGAACCGCGATACCGGCGGAAGAATCTTCGTGATGGCGGTCCCTGTCGTCCGGAGCTGGCCATCGCGGAACGCTGCCTCGATGAACGCGCGCGTTTCATCGGGACGGAGCTTCTGATCGGAGATCAGTGTTTCAAGCTCGGCGTCGCGCTTCGCCGCCACGAAAGCCTTCCATTGTTCGTCGACGGCGCCGGTCACAGAGACCGAGTCAACGAAGTCTTCGACGAGGTCGCGCTTGCTGCGCAGGCTCGGGCTGGCGTCGACCGCGCGGGTGATCTCGGCGCGAATCTCCTTGTCTTCGCCGTCTCCGAAGCTGGTGCGGTACTTCTCGACGAGCATCAGGATGTAGTCGACGTTGATCTCGACCTGCTTGATCAGCTCGATCTCGAACACGACGTCGTCGTTGATGAGCTCTTTGTCCGAGTCGCGGTCTTTGCGGAACTCGGCGTAGAAGTCGAGATACCAGCTGCGATAGTCCTGCGCCTGACGTTCTGTCAGGGGATTCTGACCCTCGAAGTCATCGAAGGAGGTGAGGATGTTCTGGAGTCGCAGGATGGCTCCGAACAGCGCGATGAAATCCTTCTGCGCCGACTCGCCGATGATCTGGGTGCCGAGCGGGAAGTGCTGCAGAAGCTCCGTGACCTTCTCAACATAGTCGCCGTAGTAGTCGTGGTATGGCTTGAGGAGAACGGCTCCACGGGCATCCCTATTGCCGAACAGCTCGAGGGCGGTGTTGGTCGCATCCTCAAGGTTCCGGAACGAAACGATGTTGCCGTAGGTCTTGACGGAGTTCAGGATGCGGTTTGTGCGCGAGTAGGCCTGGATGAGGCCGTGGGACCGGAGGTTCTTGTCGACGAAGAGCGTGTTGAGCGTCGTGGCATCGAAGCCGGTCAGGAACATGTTGACGACGATGACCAGGTCGAGCTCGCGGTTCTTCATCCGCTGCGACAAGTCCTTGTAGTAGTTCTGGAACTTGTCGGCACTCGTGTCGTAGCTCGTCCCGAACATGTCGTTGTAGTCCTGGATGGCATCTTCCAAGAACGCGCGATTGTCGGATGAGAGCCCATCTGTATCGAACGCTTCATCGTCGAGCATGTCCTCATCCGGCGCATCATTGGCACCATACGAGAAGATGATGCCGACCTTCAGGCGGCGATCTGGTGTTAGATCCTGCTGTTGAATCTGGAAATGGTTGTAGTAGCGGCGGGCCGCCTCGATTGATGCTGTCGCGAAGATCGCGTTGAAACCGCGGACACGCTTCTTCTCGCGCAACGCCTCGGCACGCCGCCTGGTGCGGACGGACTCAGCGACGTTTGTAACGACGGAGTGTTCGTAGTTTGAAGCACGCTTGGTCTTCTGATCGAAGTGCTCAAGCGTGTACGTGACGATCTCGCTGATGCGTCGTGAGTCGAGTAGCGCCTTCTCGGTATCGATGGACGACACCTGCTTGTCGTCTGGATCGCCGACCTTGACGGTATTGATGTAGTCGATTCGGAATGGCAGGACGTTCTTGTCGGTGATCGCGTCGACGATCGTGTAAGTGTGCAGCTTGTCACCAAACGCCTGCTCAGTGGTCTTGAGCTGGGGGTTGCCCCCGGATCCCGAGTTGGCGGCGAAGATGGGCGTGCCAGTGAACCCGAAGAGGTTGTAGCGCTTGAATGCCCGGGTGATGTCGGTGTGCATGTCACCGAACTGCGAACGATGGCACTCGTCGAAGATGATCACGACGTGACCAGAGTAGATCTCGTGGCCCTTATTGGCGCGGATGAAATTCGAGAGCTTCTGGATCGTCGTGATTATGATCCGCGCGTTCGAGTCCTCGAGCTGCTTCTTCAGCACCGCGGTCGACGCGTTCGAGTTCGCGGCGCCCTTCTCGAAGCGGTCGTACTCGCGCATCGTCTGGTAGTCGAGGTCCTTGCGGTCGACGACGAACAGCACCTTGTCGACTCTGGCTTGTTTCGAGGCAAGTTGCGCGGTCTTAAACGACGTGAGCGTCTTGCCCGAACCAGTCGTATGCCAGACATACCCGCCGGCCTCGACCGTACCGAGACGCTTGTGGTTGGTGGCGATGTCGATGCGCTGCAGGATCCGCTCCGTCGCGACGATCTGATACGGACGCATGACCAGCAGGTCGTGGTCGACCGTGAGCACGCAGTACTTCGTCAGGATGTTCAGCAGCGCGTGCTTTGCAAAGAAGGTATTCACGAACGCTGTCAGCTCCTGAATCGGCTTGTTCCGCGCGTCCGCCCACCACGACGTGAACTCGAAGCTGTTACTGGTCTTCTTTTTGCTCCCCGTGGTTTTCCTGTTCTCATCGATGTGTCGGTTGCGCGTCGTGTTGGAGTAGTACTTGGTCAGTGTGCCGTTGCTGATCACGAAGAGCTGGACGTACTCGAACAGGCCGGAACCAGCCCAGAAGCTGTCCCGCTGGTAGCGGTTGATCTGATTGAATGCCTCGCGGATGTCGACGCCGCGGCGCTTGAGCTCGATGTGCACCATCGGCAGGCCGTTGACCAGCACTGTCACGTCATAGCGGTTGGCGTGTTTCGCGCCGCCTTCGTGTTGCCCGATCTCGTACTGGTTGATGACCTGAAGGCGGTTGTTGTGGATGTTCTTCTTGTCGATGAGCATCACGTTCTTCGTCGAACCGTCATCGCGCGTCAGGATCTGAACGTGATCCTCTTGGACCCGGATCGTCTTCTCGGCGATGCCGTCGTTCTGGCTGGCGACTTTGTTCTTGAAGAAGTCGTCCCACTCCACGGCGGTGAAGGTGATGCCGTTTAACGCCTCGAGCTGCGTGCGCAGGTTCGCGATGAGCTGCGCTTCCGTTGTGATCGGAAGGTACTCGTACGCCTGCAACTGCAATAGGCGAATCACCTCGCGCTCGAGGTCGGCTTCCGACTGATACGCCGTCGCCTGAGCGGGATCGGGAACGTACTCCGCAACGACGGTGCTCTCCGCGGACATGGCGATCGGGTCGTACTTGCGGCCAGGGGCGTCGCTCATGATGCCGCCTCGGGGAATGTCAGGAGCTTGTCGCGGTAGTACTCGTATTGCTTGCGGCGAGCCATAAGCTCCGCGGGAAGTCCTACCCGCAGGTCGCCAACCAACGAGGCGAAATTGTCCAGCACGTCGGCGACTCGCTCCTGCTCGGCCAAGGTTGGTAGATTCATGGACACTTTGACGAGCTCAGCCTGACGAATACCAGAGACTGTCGATCCGGTCGATCGAGCCAATAGTTCACCCCGTGGAGCGCCAGCGCGAAGCAGATGAAACAAGTATCGCGAGTGCAAGAACGACGGATTTGGGCGAAGACCAAAGACACGCTGCCCGATCGCCCAATCGACAGGACTCTCGATAATGGCGACGGATCCGAGCGGCGCTTCAGACGTAAGCAAAACGTCGCCAGGATAGAGCGGAACCTTCATCCACTTGGCGAAGATTTCCTCGCTGATGTAGTGGTGGTCGTTGTTGTCGATCCCGCCGCCCTTGAAGTTGATTGCCGAGACAACACGGTGTCCCTTCGTGGCCCAGTCCCCTCCAAGCTTCTTCGGCGTTTTCCCCCGATGGTCGATGACTTCGAGCAATAGTTCGCCGAGAGCCGCAGTACGGACGACATCCCGTGGCGTCAGGAGCAATTCGCTGAAGTAGGCATACTGCTGCCGACGGGCCTCCAGCTCCGCCTCCAGTTCTGCCTCCAGCTGTGTGAACTGATCCAGAATTCTCACGATCTCACGCTGAATGCTGGGAGGTGGGACGGGAATTCTATAGCTCAGGATCGCAATCTTGTTGCCTCGCGGCATCTTTGCGCCCTTGGCGTGCTGCATATTGAAGGAGAAGAAGCCGTCTGATGAGAGCAGGTAGTAGAGAAACTCGGCGTCGAGTTCCTCCCGGTTCTGTTCTTTGATGCGAATCGCCAGAACGTCGCCACTGCACCCGCCCTCGTTCGTCGCGAGCCAGACCTTCTTCAAGTACGGGCGAATGTTTCCAAGCAGAATGTCACCTGGCTTATACGCGGTCAGGCGGGCCGTGTTCGGCAGGTATGTTGCCTCAACGCGCCCCCCTTTGTCTGCGACGAGGTTATCGACACCCACGAAGCTCGCTTCATCGAGAGTCGCCGCGTCAACCCGGGTCTGCGAGTACTCGGCGACATCGGATAGCGCGGCGTGACGCACTCCCGCGGGCGCCAGCTCCTGGATCAGCTCGCCAATGCGGCTCACTTGGAGCCGTCCAGATCCGCCACGATCGCATCAATCGAGTGTCGAAGCTCCGCCTGGCGGGCGACGATCTGTGCGAGCTCCGCGTTCAGCGCCGTGATGTCGATAACCTCGCGAGTGTCCTCGGCCTCGACGTAGGACGGCACAGACATGTTGTAGCTGTTCGCAGCGATGTCTGCGTTCGCGACCCGCGCCGAATAGTGAGCCTCGTGGGCGCGCGCTTCGAGGGTCATCAGGATTTTCTGCTGGTGGTCCTGCGTCAGCTTGTTCTTGTTTCCGACGCGCTTGAATTCGGCCGAGGCGTCGATAAAGAGCACTGAATTGTCGGACTTGGACTTCTTCAACACGATGATGCACGTCGCGATGGTCGTGCCGAAGAAGAGATCTGCAGGAAGCTGAATGACGGCATCGACGTAGTTGTTGTCGATGAGGTACTGGCGAATCTTCTGCTCTGCGCCGCCCCGGTAAAGGACGCCAGGGAACTCGACGATCGCCGCGGTGCCGTTCACGGCGAGCCAGCTGAGAATGTGCATCGTGAAGGCGAGATCGGCCTTCGACTTTGGTGCAAGTACTCCGGCCGGCGCGAAGCGCTCGTCGTTGATCAGGAGCGGGTTCGCATCGCCGTCCCACTTGATTGAGTAGGGCGGATTGGAGACGATCGCCTCGAACGGTTCGTCGTCCCAATGAGCCGGGTCGATGAGCGTGTCGCCGTGCGCGAGGTTGAACTCGGCGTAGTTGATGTCATGTAGGAACATGTTGATGCGCGCCAGATTGTACGTCGTCAGGTTGATCTCCTGACCGTAGAAGCCCTCACGGACGTTTTCCTTGCCGAGCACCTTCGCGAACTTCAGCAGTAGCGAGCCGGAGCCGGCAGCCGGGTCGTAGACCTTGTTCACTGAGGTCTTTCCGAGCACGGTGATGCGCGCCAGCAGCTCAGAGACTTCCTGCGGCGTGTAGTACTCGCCCCCCGACTTCCCGGCGTTGGCTGCGTACATCTGCATGAGGTACTCGTAGGCGTCGCCGAACAGGTCGATCGAGTTGTCTTGAAGATCACCGAGCGGCAGGTCCCCGATGGCATCCAGCAGCTTGGCCAGCGTCTTGTTGCGTTTGGGCACCGTCGCGCCGAGCTTGTTGCTGTTGACGTCGAGGTCGTCGAAGAGCCCCTTGACGTCATCCTCGCTATCCGTGCCGAGAGCCGAACCCTCGATGTTCTTGAACACCCGCTCCAGCGTCTCGTTCAGGTTCTCGTCCGACGCCGCGCGAGCGCGGACGTTCGCGAAGAGCTCCGACGGGATGATGTAGAAGCCCTTTTCGGCCACCGTCTCTGCGCGCCCGAACTCGGCCGCGGCGTCCGGGAGCTGGGCGTAGTCAAACTCAGCGTCGCCCGCCTCGTGCTCGCTTTTATTGAGGTACGCCGTCAGGTTCTCGGAGATGAATCGGTAGAAGAGCATGCCGAGCACGTAGGACTTGAAGTCCCAGCCGTCGACAGATCCCCGCAGATCATTCGCGATCCGCCAGATCGTCTTGTGCAACTCGGCGCGCTGGCCCTCTTTGGTGGTCGGTGCCATGGTGTTCGTCTCCTGCGCAGGGTGGCGCGATTCGTATAGTCGCGCTCACTCCCAAGCTATCGGTCGATGCCGACACTGGGCGGGAGCGCCATAGCGGGGACCAGCGTCGCGCTAAGCCTCTTCAGTCGCGTCACCAGCTCGTCCGGCTCCCCACTCACATCCACCGCATGCGCCACAACCGTGGTCCCCGTCGCCGCAATCTCATACCGCCGCGGCTCAACATCCCCCGACACATACAGCAGATGTACCTCACGCACCCCCGCCGTCACGACGTACGCGAGCGCCTGATATACATCTGCGTTCGGCGGCGACCCGTCGCTCTCGCCCCACACCTTGTACTTCGTATCCGCAACCGCGACCACTCGCCCTTGCCGCGAGATCACGATGTCCGGACGCATCCGGATCTTCCCGTCGGTGTCCAACCGCCAGTCCGACACCTGCAGATCGACATCGAATCCCTCCGGATGCAGCGTCGCCTGAAGAACTCGCCCAACGAAGTCTTCGTACACCTTCGCCACGTTGAGCAAGAATGCGGACCCCGAGCTCGCACCCTCGGCGTGTGCCCACGATGTCGCCTCGAGAACCCATCGGGCGAGGCGGAGGGCGGGCTGGTAGTGCGCGTTCAACCGCGACTCCGCGGGCAGCATGACCGGGCCCGTCACACGCAGATCCGATACCTCGGAGAACAACCCCAGGAGCGGACCGAACTTGTCGACCACCCGCCGCGGAAGCTGCTCCAGTCGTACCAGCGCGCGCAGCGCGGCCTTGAGGATCCTGTTCTCCGCAACATCCTCGGTGTAGTCGTCGTAGGTGAGCTCCACCGGCACGGGGATACCGGGCCGCACCTTGAGCTGGCGAGCGATGTCCCAGCGACCGCGAATCACGGTGCCCGTCTCCTCGACGGAGACATACCCCTTGAGCATCCCTCGGCCCGTCGCGTCCCCGACTGCCCGTATCAGCGCTGAGGCCAGCGCGGCAGGGAGATCCTGATCGGCTTCGAATGCGAACGACGCATCATCCACCTCGGCCTGCAAGCCGGAGTAGGAGGCCATGAAGATGAGACTTCGCAACGGCGTCTTTGGTCGCACGATCAGACGCACATCATCGATCGCGACCACACCGACGCGCGTCACGTCCGTGACCCGCCAGATGCCCGAATCCGACGTCGGCGAGACCCGACAGAACCTCAGCCCTTGCAGACACGCAGCCTGCGACCCGGTGAGCGCGACGAAAGACTCGCCCTTCTCGGCGATGTCCTCGACGCGAGGCTCGACCATGACCGAGCTCATGTCTCGGGCGTTGGGTCCGTGTCCGTGGTGACGATTGTGAGCAGAGCATCCAGCCCGTACCTCACATGCACGTCGACGCCCGTGCCGATGTGCCGTTCTTCGAGCAGAGGCATGATGCTCTCCTCCCACACGGCACGCAGGTCGTCTTCGCCCAAGTCGTCCGTCCGGAGCAAGTGGCTCGGGCCGATGCGATCCTCGCGATCGCGGATGCTCTCGTTCAACAGCTCGAACAGCGCGGCGACCGGCAGTGTCTGCGGATGCTGCTCCGACCACCGGCCGAGGATGCCCTTCACCGGAGCGACATCCGGATGCAACTCGAAGAATGCGAACCGGCGGCGCATCGCCGAGTCGAGCAGCGCGATCGACCTGTCGGCGGTGTTCATGGTTCCGATAATCAGCACGTTCGCGGGGAGGCTGAACGACTTCCCGCCATCGTCGCCCGACCCGGCGTAAAGTACGTCGATCGCATCGTCCCGATACTCGAGCAGGTAGTACAGCTCGCCGAACACCTTGCTGAGGTTCGCGCGGTTGATCTCGTCGATCATCAGCACGTGCGGGACATCCGGATTCTTGCGCGCTTCATCCGCGATCTCTCGAAGCGGGCCGCGCGTGAGAGAGAAGGACAGCTGCCCCGCGGCATCCGTCACTGGGCGGTATCCGGCGAAGAAGTCCTCATAGGTGTACGACGGATGGAACTGGATGCGCTTCACTACGCTTCCGGGTTTGCCGAGCCGGTCGGCCAACGCGCGGGCGACGTAGGTCTTGCCCGTTCCGGGAGGGCCGTAGAGGATCACCTGACCGCGACGGTGCAGCGCGCTCGTGACCTTTCCGAGCCATGCCTCGTGCAGGTGGGTCGCGCCGGCGAGCTCTGTGAGGTCGACCTCGGAGGGGAGGAACCCGCGGGGGTCCGCGCTCACGACATCGTCGGTTTCACCGTCGTCGTGCGGAAGCTCATGGTCATCCTGCTGCGCATCAGGATGCCACCGGCCGCGAAGTGGCTCGTCGTACACATTCACGGGCTTGCCCGCCTTGAGCTGAAGCGCGATCTGAATGCGCTGCAAATCTGAGTCGGCGTCATCGGAGAACTCCCCGCCGATCTCACCGATGAAGGCCTCGCGGATGAGACGGCGATGATCGGTCGACACAATCGGTCCGAAGAACCCAGGGTGCACCAAGTAGAGCAGGGCATACCTCTGCGTTGGGAATCCCGCATCCGATCCCAGGACGAGATCGCGCCACTTTCGTGGATCCTCGAGCGCCTCGAGCTGCTCGTCATCATCAAGCTCCGTCCAAGCCACGAGAACGTCGAGAATGATGGTGATCGCCTTGTTGATATGGGACTGCATCCCTTGGCCGGGGTTGAACGCACCGCCGCCGAATGCCTCATCGAAGACCTGCGGAATCTCGACCGGATGCCGCATCGTCTTCAGCATCGATTCGACGCGCTCTCGCTTCTTGGCGTGGCCGATGATCCAGCCGACCGGCAGCACCTGGAGTGCGATGATTTCGGCCATGAGGAGACGCTGGTCGTCGGTGGCATCGGCGAACTGGAGCGCAAGGTTCCCCGTAAAGCCCTTCCCTTCGGTAGCCTCCGCGGCATCCCAGAGCGCGTGCACTTCGCGGATGTTGTCGCTGCTCCAGACCTCGCGCCCAGGGGCGAACGCAGACATACCTTTGCGAAGCCCCTCCTGGACGATCACGTCGGCGGCCGCGAGGAGCTTGCGCTGTGCACTGTCAGTGCTGACCCAGCGTTCGGGCAGAGCTTGCTCGATCTCATCGCGCAGCGCCGCGCGGCCGAGCGCATACCGGCGCTGTGCTTCGAGAAGGAAGGAGTCGCCGGGGTGAGCGCTGAGAGCTGCGGCGCCCTCAGGAGTGATTGCCCATTCGCCGATCCCTGACGGGTTCTTGCGAAGCCACCCGGCCGCAACGAGGTCAGCGCTCGACCATCGCCAGTCGATCTCACCTCGCGGCCGGTTGTGCGATTTGAGCTCCAACTCGTACGGGGTGAGCGGGACGCGGTCAAGGCACGCTGCCCAGATGGCGGATACCGGGAGATACTCCCCCTCCGGAACACGCTCCTTAAGAAGCTCTAGAGCGGCGCGTGCGCGTGCAGCGCGCTTGACTTCCTTGTCCATCGTTCTCCTTCGACGTAGCTGTTGCGAGTCTAGGAGAGCGACGTCATCTCCGGCTCATGCCGACATCCCAGCGATCTGCGCAACTGCGTCTGCGCTCACCGGCTCTACGTCTTTGGTGCGGATGTAGGCGATCGCTCGCTCCACCGCAGTGATCTTCTGCCTCACCTCCTTGCCGATGCCGTGCGGGAAGAGCAGGATCGTGCTGTCGAAGACTGCATCCATCGATGTCAATGCAACCTCCGCGGCGGAGGTGGGATAGGTCATGGTGCAACGGCAATCCGCACTGGCCGCTCACTGGGGCCGGGGTCAGCTCCGCTAGCATCTGAGCATGTCAGCGATCTCCACTCTCACCGACCGTAACGCCGTCGAGGATGCGCTTGACGAGTTCGACCGTATCGGCCGCTTCGCTTTTCTTGAGCGGTACGGATTTGGCGAAGCAAAGGAGTACTTCCTCGTAACCGAGACGGGAAATTACGACTCGAAGGCTGTTTTCGCGGCGGCATATGAGCGCCAGTTCGGTACGCGACTCACGCCTGATGACTTCTCGGGCGGCAAACAGGGGGCTGCTCGTTGGCTGAGTGACTTGGGGTACGCAATCGAGGGGTTGGACTCGAAGGAGGGGCGGCTGACGTTCGACTCCTTTGAGGCTGCGCTAAACGCTTTTCGTCTCGCGGTCGAGAACATCAACGCCGCGCGAGATTTCGTCGCGAGCCGCAATTTCGTGACGTTCTACCTCCCGCCTAGTCGTCAGTACATTGCGATGATTCCCCGTGGAGGATCTCGACCGACTGCTTGGATCAACAAGGGATACGTGTGGTTCAAGAACGACGATGGCACGCAGGACGGCATCGCTTTCCCTTACAACAAGCTCCGCGACGGCGGACGGAACTCGCGACAGCGCAGGCGAGAAGAAGCAGAGCGTCGAATCTGCCCGACCCCGGGATGCGGGATGGTGCTACCGCCCAATGGGGTCTGCGACTATTGCTGACCTTGAAGGAGTGAGGATCTCCGTCGCGTAAGACCGATGTGCACTCCTGCGAGCTGGATCGCTACTCAAACCCACCTGTTGACCGCCACGCATTGAATTCGTTCAGAGCCCGGTGTCTCGGAGATGCGGGTCGCGCGGGCGCACGCTGCTCAGCCCTTCCACCTCGTCCCCTCCTCCGCCATGATGAAGAGCATCGCCCGCAAAGGAGACCGCCTTGCCTCTCGCTCAGACCCCGCCGAAGGATGCAGCTTTCGTCGGACTCCCCGGAGTCGTGGTGGTCGCGGGGATCCGTCGAACTCTGATCTGGACGTTGATCATCGCCGTCCTCTTCCCGGCCTTCATGTCCGGCAGCCGGGGCTATTGTCCTGGCGGCGTCGACGGAAACGGCGGGTTCATCGACGCATCCGGCCGTCCGGTCGACGAGGCCCCCATGTGCGTGCAGCTGTCGCTCGGTCCGAGCCCGCTGGTCTATGTGGGCATCGCTCTGATCGTCCTGTTCGCGATCGGCCGCGTGATGAAGGCATCCGACGAACGCGCGGCGCTGCGGATCCTCGAACGCGCGATCCAGGGAGCGGGCCTGCTCGTGGTCGTCGCGATCGTCGTGTCGAACGTGTGGTTCCTGATGACGCCGATCGAGGGCTTCTCCTCAGGATCCTGGTCGATCTTCAGCCCCTTCCCCTTCGGCATCATCAGCGTTGAGATCACACCCATGTCCTGACCGTGATGTCTCGATCGCGCCAGCGGTGGCGCATCAACCGAGACTCACGCCGAGCAGGTGGAACCCTGTGGCGATGAGCGCGAACAGGGCCGCGTAAAGGGCGAGCAGCTTGCCGAGGTAGTCGTAGCCTGCCCGCGTCGCCAGCTCGGCTTGCTCTTCTCTCCTCCTCCGGTCGCGCTCCTGGCGTGCCCACTCGTCGTCGCCCTCGGGCATCCATCGGGGGGATTCCTCGCCCGGCCAGCGCACGGCACGATGGCCTGCCAGTCGGGCTGCGCTGGCGCCGAGCGACAGAAGCCCGACTCCGAGCCCGAGCCAGATGACGAGCTCTGTCGCCGTCTTCGGCTGGGGCATGAGGACGGTGATCGCGGACACGATCATGAACGAGACGACGGATACTGCGGCGGCGTGAGTGCAGATGAATCGGCCGAAGCTCCATTCGTCCTTCGCTGCGGGGGTTCGCGAATGCTCTGATGAGGTCATGACCAGCACGGTAGCCGGGGGTCACCCCTCTGCGTTCAGGAAGAAGCCGAGAGGCGCCGGGGCGTACCGGTATTCCGTCGTGCGAATCCCGCCTGTCGACTGTATGAGCGTCGGTTGCCGCTCATACAGTGACCGCATGCAGCTTGGATCCCTCGCAGATGTGGTCACCGCCCTCACCGCCATCGGGGCACTCATCGCCGCCATCGCCGGGGCGAAACATGCCGGTCGCCTGTTCGGCATCGAAGCGAAGCGAGACGAGGCCGCGGCGGCCCGCGAGCTGCAATCACAGGCGAGCAAGGCCTTCGCGTGGGTGGCGACGCGGATCGGCGACCGGGACTTCTACGGCGTGGTGGTGGTGAACTCCTCGGAGCAGGCGATCTACGACGTGGTCGTCCGAGTCACCGGCGCCAACGAGGCCGAGCGGCCTCCGGTACGTCTCACGATCCTCCCTCCCGGTGCCTACTATCTCGAGGAGAGCCCGGAGGCATATGGATGGGAGTACGCGTCCCGGCTGCGCTCGTTCGAAGAAGAGATCCGCCCTGTGACGAAATCGAGGAAACGTCGCATCCTCGGGATGTCTTTCCGAGACAGTTCGAACATCACCTGGACTCGCGACGTCGAGGGCATGCTCGCGCGTGGCTGACGACGCATCGCCACCTTCCAACGAACGACGACGGATGCTGACGCTGCGACGACCTCGACGCGCTCTCCCCGGTCCGGTCGACTCGGTGCTGTAGGCGACCCGCATCCCGCGATCACGATTGCGCGACGTTCGCGGCAGCGGGGGTGTGCACACGGATAGCGTGCCCTCATGAGAAGACGGCACGCCGCCGCGTTACTGCTCCTCGCTCCGAGGCTGGCGCTGACCGCGTGCACTCCTGCGGAGACGGGAACCCTCGGCCTGCTCCGGGAGGAGGACGGCTCGCTCAGGGTGCTCGTGCGCCTCTGTCATGGGTCCGTCGATCTGCTCTCCCTCGACGCCGTCAACTCCTTCCCGCCCAACCGGGAGGGCGCGTCCGACGACAAGGGGTGGATGAACGTCGAGGACAAGGAGTTCGCCCTCTCGACGCCGATCATCGGTGCGGCCGACGTCGACATGCCGTTCCGGGAGCGGACCCTCGGGAAGGACGTGCTGTGGAGGGTGACGGCTTTCGGGGACAACGGCGAGAACGCCGCCTCCGCCATGTTCGGGGCGAGCGAACTGGCGGCGGTGGAACCCGGCGAGGTGCTCACAGCCATCGGGACCTACGCCTCCGACATCTACGATTCCTCCGATGACCCGGTCGTGAGTCCCGAGGAGTTCGAGCGCTTCGCGACGGACTTCTGCTCGTAGCGTCGGCTGCGGGTGAGGTCACACCTCAACATGATCGTCGAGAGCGATAAGCAAGCTCATTTCCCGCAATCCTGTGCATAGTGAGAACTAATTAGCCCAAACAGGATTGCATATCGCTCCCAGATTTGGAGCCGATGCCGCGCGAGGCGGATACTTCTGGCATCCGAGCTTCCGCTCTCAGCCCGGGGAATCGACATGCAGACCACCTCTTCGCTCGCGCCGGGAACGACCTTCGCCATCGTCGGCGCCGGTCGTCTCGGCGGCGTCCTCGCGCGGGCGCTGCGCGCCGCGGGCTTCGACGTGCTCGGCCCCCTCCGACGCGATCAGTCGATGCCGAACGTCGACATCGCGCTGCTCTGCGTGCCCGACGCGGCGATTCCGGCCGTCGCCTTCGTGGCTCGGCCCCACGCGCGGCTCATCGGCCATGTCTCCGGCGCCACCCCGCTCACCGACGTCGACTTCAGTATCCATCCGCTGCAGACCTTCACCGGCGCGGAGACGCCCGACGTGTTCCACGGCATCGGCGCGGCGATCGCCGGCCGCACGGCCGAAGCCCTGACGGTCGCCGAGCAGCTCGCCCGCACCCTCGGCGCCCATCCGTTCCCGGTCGACGACGCGCACCGCGCGAGCTATCACGCGGCCGCCTCGTTCGCCTCGAACTTCCTCCTCACCGTGCTCGATGCCGCCGAGCAGCTCGCCGCCTCCGCGAGTATCCCGCGCGACGAGGCCCGTCAGCTCCTCGCCCCGCTCGTGCGCCGGACGGTCGAGAACTGGGCCGCAAGCGGAGCGGCCGCGGTTCTCACCGGACCCATCGCCCGCGGCGATCAGGCGACCGTCGCCCGGCAGCGCGCCGCGGCCGGAGCCGTCGACCTCGAGAACCTGTTCGACGCTCTCGCCGCGGCGACCCGCGCCATCGCCGACCGCCCCGCCCCCGCACCTCACACGCCCGAGGAGTCCCCGGCATGAGAATCCTCCGCACGATCCCCGAGGTGCGCGCGGCCGTCCGCGACGCTCGGCTCGCGAACCGCACCGTCGGCCTCGTCCCCACGATGGGCGCCTTCCACGAGGGACACCTCTCGCTCATGCGCGCCGCGCGCGCGGCCTCCGACCTCGTCGTCGTCTCGCTCTTCGTCAACCCGACCCAGTTCGGCGCGAACGAAGACCTCGGCGCCTACCCCCGCGACGAGGCCCGCGATGCCGCTCTCGCCGAGGCCGAAGGCGTCGACATCCTCGTCGCCCCCGCGGCATCCGAGATCTACCCCGAGGGGTTCGCGACCAACATCCACGTCGCGGGACTCACCGATGTGCTCGACGGCGCGAGCCGCGGAGCGCACCACTTCGACGGCGTCGCGACCGTCGTCACCAAACTGTTCGGAATCGTCCGACCGGACGCCGCCTACTTCGGCCAGAAGGACGCGCAACAGGTGCTCGTCGTCCGCCGGGTCGTGCGCGACCTCGACCTCGACGTGCGGATCGTCACCTGCCCGATCGTGCGCGAGGCCGACGGGCTCGCCATGAGCTCGCGGAACGTCTACCTCGATCCGGATGCTCGCGCACAGGCGACCGCACTGAACCGCGCCCTCGACGCCGCGGCCGCCGTGTCGGAGTCCGGGGAGCGCGATGTCGACCGCATCCTCTCCGCCGCGCGCCGCGAGCTCGACGACGCGGGAATCACTCCCGAGTATCTGGAACTCCGCGACGCCGAGACGCTGCAGACCGTCACCCGCCTCGATCGGGATGCTCTCCTCGCCGTCGCCGCCCATGTCGGGGCCGCCCGGCTGATCGACAACCACCTCCTCTCCGCGCCCGCCGCGAACCCCACCGATCCGAAGGGCGACGCCTGATGCGACGCACCATGCTCAAGTCGAAGATCCACCGTGCGACCGTCACCGCCAGCGACCTGCACTACGTCGGCTCGATCACGATCGACCCCATCCTGCTCGAGGCCGCCGACATCCTTCCGCACGAGCAGGTGCACGTCGTCGACGTCGACAACGGCGCCCGCTTCGAGACCTACACGCTCACCGGGGAACGCGGATCCGGCGTGATCCAGGTCAACGGCGCTGCCGCCCGCCTCGTGCACGCGGGCGACACCATCATCGTCATCTCCTACGCCGACTACTCGCGCGAAGACCTCGCGACCTACGAGCCCGTCGTCGTGCACGTCGACCGCGCCAACGCCATCATCCAGGTCGACGACGCCGTCGACCGCCTGCTCACGGAGGTCAGCGCATGAGCGCCCACGCCGCCCCTCGCCCCCGCATCACGCTCGCCTCCCTCGCCGCGAAGAAGGATGCCGGCGAGCCGATCGTCATGGTCACCGCCTACGACCACCCGAGCGCGCAGATCGTCGAAGCCGCCGGCGTCGACATGGTGCTCGTGGGTGACTCGGCCGCGATGACCGTGCTCGGCTACGACAGCACCGTGCCGGTCACGATCGACGAGATGCTGATGCTGACGAAGGCCGTGCGGCGGGGACTGACGGTCCCGCTGCTCGTGGGCGACCTGCCCTTCGGGTCGTACGAGGCCTCCGACGAGCTCGCCATCGCCACCGCCCAGCGCTTCATCAAAGAGGCGGGCTGCGACCTCGTGAAGATCGAACGCGCCGGCACGACCGTCGACCGCGCCAGAGCCCTCGTACAGGCCGGCATCCCCGTCGTCGGGCACGTCGGACTCACCCCGCAGACGGCCACCGCACTCGGCGGCTACCGCGCACAGGGACGCACCGCCGAAGCCGCTCTCGCCGTGATCGACGACGCCCTCGCGCTGCAGGATGCCGGATGCTCGGTGCTCGTCGTCGAAGCGGTGCCCTCCGAGGTCACGGCTGCCCTGGTTCCGCTGCTAGACATCCCCGTGATCGGCATCGGGGCGGGTGCGGATGCCGACGGGCAGGTGCTCGTGTTCCACGACCTGCTCGGCCTCTACGACGGTGGCGCGGCCAAGTTCGTCAAGCGCTACGCCGATCTGCGCAGTGCCGCGATCGCAGGCGTCGAGGCGTATGCGGACGAGGTGCGCGGCGGCGTGTATCCCGCGGCCGAGCACGGGTATGCGATGCCGGAGGGTGAAGCTGCGCGACTCGAGGAGCTGCTGGCGGGGCGCGCGCGGAGCTGACGCGCAGGGCATATCCACGCCGGGTCGGCGATGCTGCCGGGCGGCACGGCCGCGACATGCGATCGCGGTGAGGTGAAGCGCCCCGGCCGCGATTCCGCCGCCTGTGCAGGGGAGAGATCGGGATGTTCGGATCGCAGAAGAAGCGCAACGATCTGATGGAGCAGCTCAGGCCCGATCCGAGTCGCGCATCGCTCGGCGTCGGGCCCCGGTTTCCGGGCGCGGCCTCGAACCCGCGCCTGAGCGGCGAGGCGTGCAGAAGCAATGCGGAACGGCGTGCGGGACACTCGCGCTCGGCGTCCTCGTCGACGAAGACCTCCCGATCGCCGCGCTCACCCGGTCGCGATTCGTTGATAAATACGAGATAAATGCTCGCTATGGAGAAGGTCTACGGAAGTGAGCCCTCCGAATCCCCCGAAATTCCGGCATCCACCTGTGTATAACTTCGAATGTGACGCTGAAACGCGATAAAATCAAGCATGTCCACACTGACCGGGTTGCACGAGGCGATGACTCACCTCGACCTGGCTTGGTCGAGCGCGGATGAGTCCGGTGATCTGTCTCGGGCGCAGTTGATCGCCGTGAACGATGCGATCGGCGTGTTGCAGCGCCGGTTGGATGCGGTGCATGTGGAGGTGGCGGCGGGGATCTCGCGGGAGTCGCGTGCGGAGTTGGGGGCGGGGAGTCTCGCGAAGCAGCAGGGGTTTCGGAGTCCGGCGAAGTTGATCGCGGCGACGACGGGTGTATCGACGGGTGATGCGCAGCGTCTCGTGAAGGTCGGCGAGGCGACGGCGCCGCGCACGGACCTGATCGGGGCGCGATTGCCGGCGAAGTACCCGCTCGTGCGTGAGGCGCTGGCTTCCGGTGGGCTCGGTGCGCAGGCGGCGGCGATGATCGTCGGGTTGTTGGATCGGTGTCGGGTGGCTGCGGGACTGGAGCGCATCGCCGAGGGGGAGCGGGTGCTCGCCGATAAGGCGCAGGGTTTGGCGCTCGACGATGTCCGCAAGCTGGTGGTGCGTGCGGAGGCGTGGCTGGACCCGGATGGGGTCGAGCCGAAGGAGGAGGAGCGTCGGAGCAAGCGTGCGCTGACGATGTTCGAGCGTGATGGCATGGTGCATCTGAATGCGGTGCTGGATGCGGAGACGGCGGCGCCGGTCGTGACGGCGATCCGCGGATACGTGACGGCGGCGTTCGCGGCGCGTCAGGATGCGCCCGACCCGGAGTCGGCGGATGCGGATCGGCGGACGGTGCCGATGATCCAGGCGGACGCGTTGGCGGTGTTCTGTGCTCATGTTCTCGGGTGTGCGCAGCGGGTGCCGCTGGCCGGGGCGACCATGATCGTGCGCATGAGTCTTGACGACCTGGAATCCGGGGCGGGGTCGGCGACGGTCGACGGGGTCGATGAGCCGGTCAGTGTCGGGGCGGCGCGGCGGATGGCGGCCGGGGGAGGTGTGGTCCCGTGTGTGCTCGGGGGTGCGAGTGAGATTCTCGATTGGGGGCGGGAGAAGCGGTTGTTCACCAAGGCGCAGCGGTTGGCGTTGGTGGAGCGGGATGGTGGGTGTGCGATGTGCGGGTTGCCGCCGGAGATGACGAAGGCGCATCACATCCGGTGGTGGAAACGCGATCACGGACCAACAGATCTCTCCAACGGGGTGCTGCTGTGTGAGACGTGTCATCACCGCATCCACGACAACGGGTGGGAGATCCACATCGACGGGGGTGGTGCGCTCAGACGGGTGTGGTTCATCCCACCCGACTACGTCGACCCCGCGCGCACGCCCAGGCTCGGCGGACGCGCACGCTTCGACATCGCCGCCTGACGCGACCGTGATCTTGTATTTACTTCTTTCCCGAGCATCTGGCGCTCCGACCGTGAAGTTGTTTACCTAACGTTCCTGTTTTCGCCGTTCCCTGTCTCGAACGGCTCCCTAGCGTCGCTTTCAGCACCGGTTCGGTGCGTCGTAGATAGACACGTGGAAGAGGATCAAGTGAAGAGACAGATCGCAGGGGTGTGCGCGCTCGCGGCCGTCGCCGCCGCCGTCGCGTTCCCCGTCACCGCGGCGAACGCCGCCGATGCGCCGGCGGCGCCGACGTTCAGCCAGGAAGGCGGCCGATACACCCAGTCGACCACCGTCGCGCTCACCGCAGCTCAGGGCGCCCAGATCAGGTACACGCTCGACGGATCCACGCCGACCGCGAAGAGCCCGGTCTACACCCGGCCGCTCGTCATCGACGAGACGACGAACCTCGCCGCCGTCTCGATCAAGGACGGCGCCACCTCTCCCGCCGAGATCGAGGGCTACATCATCAAGACCGACGAGGAGCCGCTGCTGTCGTTCTTCGTGATGAGCGACGTGCACACGTCCGCCCTCACCGAGAAGAACCGCGGCATCTGGAGCAGCCACTTCGACACCCTCGCGTCGATCAACCCCGACCCCGACCTGATCATCTCCAACGGCGACCAGATCAACGACAACAACAACGACACCGCGTCCGACCACCAGGTCGTGAAGACGATCTTCGACGAGAACCTCGATCGCCTCGGCCTCGACGACACCCCGATCCTGATGTCGCACGGCAACCACGACGTGGGCAATGCCGACATGGCGAAGTATTACGGCGACTGGTTCCCCAACGCGTCCGGTGGCTACTACGAGAAGAAGATCGACGACCAGACGTTCCTCGTGATCGACACGGAACGGTACTCGGGAGCGCAGCGCACCTGGCTGCAGGGGCGCCTGGCCGCGCTGTCCGCCGAGCCGGATGCCCTCCACCGGCCGATCTTCGTCGTCGGCCACCGTCCCACCGCGAACACGGTCTACGACGGCGCCCAGGCGTCGAACGCGACGCTCACGAGCGACCTCTCCGCCTTCCCGCAGGCGGTCTACTTCTCGGGCCATTCGCACCTGCACCTGAACGACGAGCGCTCCATCTGGCAGGGCGCGTTCACAGCCGTCAACGACGGGTCGATGTCGTACACCGAGACCCCGCACGACGCGTACCAGATCTACGGCAACGCGCTCTGGGACGAGTTCACGATCCCCACTGCACAGGCTCTGTACGTCGAGGTCTACGCCGATCGCACCGAGATTGACCGGATCAACTTCGCCGCCGAGCAGGACCGCACCTACACGAACGGCACGTGGGGCGCGTATCAGGCCGACTACCCGTTCACGAGTGCGGGCACGCTTGCCGGCCCCACCTGGACGGTCCGCCTCGACGGCAGCACGCCCGAAGAGGTGCGCGCGAACTTCGACTACACCTCGGCTGCGCGCGACACCGTCGCCCCGGTGCAGCAGGGGGCGCCGGAGCACGTCGTGACGGCTGCCGGCGCCGACGTCCTCCGCGTCCCCGCTGCCACCGATGACGAATCCGTCTACGGCTACGACGTGCGGGTCCGCGATGCGGTCACCGGCGTCGAGGCACTGCCGATCCGGGCAGGCGCGAAGGTGCTCGCCGACTTCCAGATCGCGCCTCGACCGAGCATCCTCGAGATCCCGCTCGCGATCCGCAACGGACGCCAGGCCGATGCCCCGCTGATCACCCTCACGAAGGGCACGAGCTACATCGCCGAGGTCACCGCCGTCGACATGTACGGCAACCGCTCCGAGCCGACCTCGGTCGCGTTCGTCGCCGGACAGGTGCCGGACACCACCCGTCCGCAGGTCACGCTCGTCAGCCCTTCGACGGCAGGCCCGTCGAAGGTCATCGACATCCGGGTCGACGCGACCGACGAGGTGGCCCTCGCGCGCATCGTCGCGAACATCTACCAGGGCGGGAAGCTCGTCAAGAGCACGCAGTCCCCTGCCACCGGCGCGAGCGGCTCGCACGTGGCGACGGTGACGCTCCCCGATGGCGCGTACACGGTCAAGTACAACGCGCAGGATGCTGCCGGAAACATCTCGAAGACCTCGACGTTCGATGTGACGGTCGACGCCACGGCTCCCACCGTGACTGTCAAGACCGGCGATTCGTTCACGGTCGGCGATGCGGCGGGCTACGACAGGGTCAGCTACAAGCTCCACGATGCGGGCAAGATCGACCGGGTCGAGCTCAACGGCGTCGTGAAGGATCTGACGGACAACGCCTGGTCCGACCTCAACTTCGTGAAGCCGGGGGTGTTCGGGGGAGTGCAGGGCGAGAACACGCTCCTCGTCCACGACGTCGCCGGCAACGTCACGACGGTCGAGTTCGTGCTGCGCTGATCGGAGAACACGAGGAACCCGTGGTGCGGGGAGTGGGCCCTCTCCGCGCTGCGGGGCTCCGCGCACGGAAGGTCCGTGCGCTCCTTCTGCGCGCGACTGCTCCTGCACGAACGGTCACCTCGACGAGTTCTCGACGGCCCGTGGATCAGTGGTTCAGGAGGGATCCGGTGGCGATCTAGCCTTGCCGGCATGAACCTCTCAGAGCACGTCCACCTCGCCTCGGCCCTGCACGTCGAGATGTCGGTGGAGGGTCGCCCGGAGCTGACGCGGATCATCGGGGTTCCGCGGGATGCGCCGTCTTACTGGATCGTCGAGGCCTATCGCCTGAGCCTCGGCATCGAACCCGAGGGTCCGGAGCTCGATGCCGGGGAGGAACCGGCGCGTCTCATCGATCTCGCACCCTGGAGGCCGAGGGCGCAGCGGGTGGCGATACCGGGGGTCTCGGACGCCGTCGACGTGGTGGTCCGCGGGCCGTTCGAGGCCAGGATGGGCGACCCGCGGGTCACCGTGGTTCCCCGTGGAGGAGTGGATGCCGACGATCCGTCCGGCGATCGAATCGGCGATCGAATCGGTGATCGGATCGGTGATCGGATCGGTGATCGGATCGGTGCGCCGGTGGAGGCCGAAGGGTGGCAGGTGCGCAGGCCTCCCTTCCGTGCGGACCATGTGACGTTCGAACTCGCGCAGCGCTTCGGCCTGGTGCAGCCGCACTTCGACCCGTCCGCCATGGACCGCGCGTACGCCCTCCTCGCCGTTCCGCCGCTCGCGCGCCTGTGCGAGGAGCTTCCCCCGGCGCGTCGGCTGTCCCTCGTCGCGCATCTCGAGGAATCCGGAGTCCTCCGCGAGCCTCGCCTGGAGGACACTGTTGCGGAATCGGCGACCGCGGGATTGCAGGCGCTGATCGCGCGGATCGGCACCGACGGCGTCGAGCAGGATCCGGCCGACGGCTGGATGCCCCGCGTCTTCGTGGCGGAAGTCGCCGGTGCCCTCGGCTGGCCGGAGGCGACGCCGCCGGGACTCGCCGACCCCGTCGACGCGCTCCTCCTTCTCGCACGCCGGACGAGGGCGATACGTCGACTGCGGGGCCGCGTCGTCGTCACGAACCTCGGGCAGTCGTTGGCCGACGGAGAGACGCGGGCGCTCCCGCGTCTCATCGCGGTGGTGCGCGACATCGGTCGAGCGGGGTTCTTCCACGCTGCCCAGCCGCGCGAAGTCACCCTCGCCCTGCTCGCCCTCGCCGATGGAACGGCCGCGACCTTCGCCGACCTCCCCGCACTGGTCGCCCTCGGCGAGGGGGCGGCCACCGTCGGCACCGTTGGCGTGCCGGAGTTCACGGAGTGGTCGCCGCGGTCGCACGGGGCGCGCGGGTCGGACGCCCCGTACGCGGTGCGGCATGTGGTCGAGGGTCTGTGCGCACTCTCGTCGCCGGGGGCGTTCGGCGAGATCACCCCGGCGATGCGCACAATCGCCGCGGCGGCGCTGCGGTGATCAGGAAGGGGCCGTCAGCTCGTGCCCTCGACGGAGGTCCCAGGCTCCCACCGCAGCAGGTCGCCCGGCTGGCACTCGAGCGCTGCGCAGAGCGCATCGAGCGTCGTGAACCGGACGGCCTTGGCTCGACCGTTCTTCAGCACCGCGAGGTTCGTCGGCGTGATGCCTATCCGATCGGCGAGCTCTCCGACGCTCATCTTCCGTCGCGCCATCATCACGTCGATGTCGACCACGACGGGCATCAGATCACCTCGTTGTCGAGCTCGGAGCGCAGGGACCGCGCCTCGGCGTCGCGATCGATCGCCTGGCGCAGCAGCGCCTTCATCACGACGACGAGCAGCGCCATCCCGGCCAGCACGACCCCGGCCCCGCCGGTCAGCGCCACGACACCGGGGGCCATCGACCCGGGTGCGAGGAGTGCCGCCAGTATCCACGTGAGAATCGCGGCGACGATGATCGCGCCGATGATCACGTCGACATATCGGAAGGAGGACTCGGAGAAGATCGATCCGCGCCGCACCTTCGTCAGAAGCATCCACACGCACACCCCGAAGACCTGGAGCGTGCCGACGCCGAGCACGACGAGAGACACGAGGGTGATCCGGCCCCACAGCTCCTCCTCGGCGAGGTCCAGCCAGAGCAGCGGCACGATGAGTGCCTGCACCGCCAGCGAGCCGAGCAGCGCCACCGCGATCACGATGCGCAGGACGACGATCGTCACCTTTCCCATGATGCAACCCTTCATCGAAGAACAATGGAAATCTATCGTTATTCGTTCGATGGGGCAAGCCGTGACACGGCGTGCGTGCCGCGGCGGCGCGTCGTCGGGGTGTCTCGGATCGGGGTGTCTCGGATCGGGGTGTCCCGGGTCGGCGGTGTCTCGGATCGGCGGTGTCTCGGCTCCGGGGAGATCAGTGTCGGCGCGCGAAGCTGCGGAGCCGTCGAGCCGTGCGGCCGGCGAAGTCCTGGGCTGCGCCACCCGGCCACTCGCGGTGCAGCTCCACCGCTCCGCCTCGAGTCGCGGATAGGGTGCACGGGCGGCCCGCCAGGATCGGCGACCGGCCGACGCGGTCGAGAACGGCCGAGCTGGCTTCGAGGGGGACCTCGAAGGTCCAGCCGGCCCGCCGGACCTTCACGGTGAGAGGGCCGCCGTGCGACTCGTCGTCCGGGCCGAACACCTTCAGGGGGTCGATCGCGATACCGACCGCGTCGAGGCGACCGGGACGCCGACCGGCGAGGGAGCGCTCCTCGCCGGTTGCCGCCTCGCGGAGGGCGAGATCAACACGGTCGTTGCGCAGCTCGCGGTCGGCGATCAGGAGGTCGGCGGGCAGGCCCTCGGTCGACGACAGGGGCAGCGAGGTAAGTCGGGTCGACTTCTTCGCCCCCGAGCCTGACGGGACGGTCGAGGTCGCCCCCGAGCCTGACGGGGTGGTCGAGGCCGAGGGGGCGGTCGAGGTCGAAGGTGACGACTCGAACACCAAGGCGTCCTCACCGTCACGGGTGATCGTGATGCGGAGCGTGAGGTGCAGCCCGCCTCCGCGCGACCAGCGGGCCGAGGTCACCACGGCCCGACAGGTGAGACCGGTCTCGAACTCCGCCAGGCGGAGGAGGTCGTCGCGACGATCGGCGCGAAGCAAGGCGGCGCGGACCCGATGCGGGAGGCCGAGGCCGGCATCGACACCGGGACCGAACCTCTTCTGCACCAGCGGTGTCACCACGTCGAGCAGGCGGTCGCGGTACTCGTCGGGGTACTTCACCAGGCGCCGACCTGCCACGCGCTTCAGGATCTTGCCGCGGAACCAGTGCCGCAGGAGCCGATCGCGCAGTCGACCGGGTTCCGTGTGCGCCTCGACGAGGTCGAGCACCGTCTCGAGATGCGGGAAGTAGGTTTCCGGATCGATGCGGGAGGAGCTCGCGCTCCCGGGCTGTTTCACCCACGCGTAGCAGGGTTCACTCGCCAGGATCGAGATCGTCGACGCGGCGAAATACGCCTGCATGACGAAGAGGTGATCCTCCAGCCGCACGCGCCCCTCGGGGAAGCGGATGCCGTTCTCCCGCAGGAACGACGTGCGGAACATCTTGTGCGGCGTGAGCATCTCGAGAAGCGGATCGGTCCCGAGAGTGGCGCGAGGGATGTCCTGCCGGAAGATCCGGCGCGGAAGGGCGCGCTCGATACCCACCTCCTTGCCGACGACGACATCGGAGTCATGCAGATCGGCGTAGTCGCAGAGGCTCTCGAGAGCGCCGTCGAACAGGTAGTCGTCCTGGTCGACGAACTGCACGTACGTCCCGCGCGCAGCATCGATCCCGTGGTTGCGGGGCATGCCCGGCCATCCGGAGTGCGCCAGCGAGAGCACCCGCACATTCGGCCGGGTGCGGGCGACGTCGGCAAGACGCTCGCCGGTCGGCTCGCCCGACCCGTCGTCGCACAGGAGGACCTCGAATGCCGTGGACTCCAGGGTCTGTCGATCGAGCGACGCGATGAGATCGTCGAACGACGGTCCTGGCTGGAACACCGGAACGACCACGCTCACGCGAATGGTTCCCGAGGTGTTGCTGCTCTCCGGCTGAATGCTCTGCGACAAACGTCTCACTCCCCCAAGTCGACAATCCGCAGAGCTAAACATGACTTCCTGTGCGGGGTCACCAGGCTTGCGCTCCGCCCGGGTGTGTGCAGCGGCCGCGGCGAAGCAGCGTCGGCGGCGCTCAGGAGGCGATGCGTCGCGTTCCGGCCTCGCCGGCGCGTGAACCGATCTCAGACCACACCGCATCGAGTGAGATGCCCAGCACGTCCGCGATCGCGGCGATCGTCGAGAACGCGGGGGTGGCCACGCGGCCGGACTCGATCTTCCGCAGGGTCTCCGGCGAGATGCCGGCGTCGAGTGCGACGCTCAGCATCGACCTCTCGCCGCGTGCCTGTCGCAGCAGGGCACCGAGGCGCTCGCCGCGTTCGACTTCCGCCGGGGTCAGCGGCATCCGGACCATCATGGTGCCCATTCTAATACCGGGATAGTATTACCGGGATAGTTATTGGTCCATCACGGAAGAAACTCATGATCGAGATCCTGAATACCGACGAGCTCGCTCGCGCCCGAGCGGCCGGAGCGCTCGTCGGCGACATCCTGCACGCGCTGAAGGCTCGCGCCGTGGTCGGAGTGAATCTGCTCGACCTCGACCGTCAGGCCCGTCGGATGATCGAGGATGCCGGAGCGGAATCCTGCTACGTCGACTACGCGCCCTCCTTCGGGCGGGGCCCGTTCGGTCACTACGTCTGCACCGCGGTGAACGACGCCGTGCTGCACGGGATGCCGCACGACTACCGGCTCGCCGACGGCGACCTGCTCACGCTCGACCTCGCGGTCACCCTGCGCGGCGTCTCCGCCGATGCGGCCCTCAGCTTCGTGATCGGCGCAACGCCGGCGCCGGAGGATCTCGCCATGATCGCAGCGACCGAGCGGGCGCTCGCCGCAGGTATCGCCGCCGCGCGTCCGGGCGCGCGCATCGGCGACCTCTCGCACGCGATCGGTTCGGTCCTTTCCGCCGCGGGGTATCCGATCAACCTCGAGTTCGGCGGCCACGGCATCGGCTCCACCATGCATCAGGATCCTCACGTCGCGAACGACGGGCGTCCGGGGCGCGGATACAAGCTCCGTCCGGGACTCCTGCTCGCGCTCGAGCCGTGGGTCATGGCCGACACCGACGAACTCCGCACCGACGCAGACGGCTGGACCCTGCGCAGCGCGACCGGGTGTCGAACCGCCCACAGCGAGCACACGATCGCGATCACCGCCGACGGCGCCGAGATCCTCACCCTGCTGACCCCCTGAAGGTGGCGCGGGCCTACAGTGGGTGCCATGCCCGGTGCCGTGCCTCCCGAGTGGACCCAGATCGACCTGACGAGCCGTCGGGGAGCAGTAGGACAGCGCATCACGGCGGGTCTCCTGGTCGCCTCGGGGGTGATCGGCTTCGCGGTGAGCGTTCCCGCCCTGTTCGGCTGGTGGTGGTCGTTGGTGCTGCTCGGGTTCGCCTGCCTGCTCATCGTGCTGCTGGGGATCGGGCTCTGGATCAACGCGGGCGTCAGTGCGCACGCGACGATCACGCTGAAGGAGACGGGAGTGCCCGTCGACCTCCCCGTGGTCGCGGCGTTCGAGACGACGGACGAGAGCGTCCGATACCAACTGCAGCTGCGCCTTCCGGAGCCCGCGGGCGGGCAGGAGTATCTGGTGCATTCCTGCGGCTATCACGGGTGCGTCGCCGCCGGACGTGCCGCGCCCCACGCGGAGCTGCCCGTTCTGCTGGATGCGACCAGGAAGACGTGGGGCGTCATCCACGGTTCCAACGTCTCCTGAAACTCCCGCCCGAACTCCCACCCAACCTTCAGCCTGAACGATATATCGTTGAGTATCGTTCACCACAGCAGGAGGTCATCATGAACAACGCATTCCCCTCCAACCCGTTCGGCGGCGACGGCGGCCCCGGGAGCACCGGCGGACCCGGCGGACTCTTCGGCGGATCCGGCTTCGGCACGGGCCCCGGCGGCCCGGCATCCGCGATCTTCGAGGCGATGGACCAGCTCCGCAAGTCTTTCGAATCCCGCCCCTCCGGCGGCTCGCGCATGGCCCGCGGCGACGTCCGCACCGCCGTGCTCTCGCTGCTCGCCGAGAAGCCGATGCACGGCTACCAGATCATCAACGAGATCGCCGAGCGCAGCGGCGGCACCTGGAAGCCGAGCGCCGGCTCCGTGTACCCGACGCTGCAGCTGCTCGCCGATGAAGGACTCATCGAGGCCGAGGAGCAGAACGGTCGCAAGACCTACTCGCTCACCGAGGCCGGTCGCGCCATCGCCGAGGAGAGCTCCGAGAGCCCTGCCCCGTGGGAGACGTCGTCGAACAAGGACGGCAACCGCGACAGCGCCCGCTTCCACGCCCTGCCCAAGGCCGGTGTCGACCTCGCCGCCGCTGCGGCCCAGGTGGGACGCAGCGGTTCGCCCGAGCAGGTGCAGCAGACGATCGAGGTCCTCGACGAGGCCCGCCGTAGGCTGTACTCGATCCTCGCGCAGGACTGACCGCGCAGTGCGGCATCGAGTGAGGACCCGCGAAGGGATCACACGATGACGGATGCTGCGGCACAGGGCGCCCACCGCGCCAGGTACCGCCGCATCCTGTCGTTCGCGGGTCGGGAATTCCTCAAGATCTGGTGGTTCGAACTCGTCCTCCCGCGCTTCGGCATGGGGGGGATCGCGGAGCGCACGCGCGGTCAGCGGATGCAGAAGTTCGCGCGGCGCTTCCACGCCCTCGCGGTCGAGCTCGGCGGCCTCATGATCAAGGTCGGACAGTTCATGTCCTCGCGCCTCGACGTGCTGCCCCCGGAGATCACGAAGGAACTCGAAGGGCTGCAGGACGAGGTCCCCGCCGTGCCGACCCCGGCGATCCGCGCGCTCGCCGAGGCCGAGTTGGGCATCCCGCTCGACCGCGCCTACGCCTGGTTCGACGACACCCCGGTCGCGGCGGCATCCCTCGGACAGGTGCACCGCGCCAGGCTCTCCGCCCTCGATGCCGCTGACACCGGACTCGAAGACGTCGTGGTGAAGGTGCAGCGCCCCGGCATCGACGGGATCGTGGCGGTCGACCTCGCCGCGCTCCGCCGCGTCGGCCGCTGGCTCACCCGTGTGCGCCTGGTCGCCGACCGGGTCGACGCCCCCGCGCTCGTCGAGGAGTTCGCCGCCACCAGCCTCGAGGAGATCGACTACCTGCACGAGGCCGCGAGCGCCGAGCGCTTCCGCGAGAACTTCGCCGACGATCCCCGCGTCGACACCCCGGAGATCGTGTGGGAACGCTCGACACGTCGGGTGCTCACGCTGTCCGACGTCACGGCGATCAAGATCAACGACACCGACGCGCTGCGCGCCGCCGGCATCGACCCGTCGGAGGTCGCCGCGGTGTTCGCCGAGGTCATGTTCGACCAGGTGTTCACGCACAGCTTCGTGCACGCCGACCCGCACCCCGGCAACATCTTCGTGACGCCGGTCCCTTCGGCGCCGGGGGAGTCGGGGCGGGCGTTCCGCCTTACCTTCATCGACTTCGGGATGATGGCCGAGATCCCTGCGAGCCTCCGCGACGGCCTGCGCACCCTTCTGATCGCGGTCGCCGGTCGCGACAGCCGTGGCCTCGTCGCCGCCGCACAGGAGATCGGCGTGCTGCTGCCCTCCGCCGACACCAACGAGCTCGAACGCGCGCTGACCGCGCTGTTCGCCCGCTTCGGCGGTATGGGGTTCGCCGAGCTGAGCAAGGTCGATCCGCGGGAGTTCCGCGACTTCGCCGAGGAGTTCGGCGACATGGTGCGTTCGCTCCCCCTGCAGCTGCCCGAGAACATGCTGCTGCTCATCCGCGCCGTGTCGCTGACGTCGGGCATGTGCAGCGGACTCGATCCCGCCTTCAACGTGTGGGATGCGGCCGAGCCCTACGCCGGGCGTCTACTGCGCGACGAGAGCGGCAACATCGTGCAGGCGTTCGCGAGCCAGGCGATGAGCACCATGAGCACGACCTGGCGTCTGCCCGGTCGCATCGACAGGATCATCACCCGCATCGACGAGGGCAACGTCTCGTTCGACACCTCGCGGCTGGAACGCCGGCTCGACCGCCTCGAGGGCATCGCCCGTCGCATCGCCTCGGGGGTGCTCTTCGCCGCGCTGCTCATCGGCGGGGCGCTGCTGGTTCCCGCCGTGCCGCCGCTGGGCATCACCCTGCTCTGCGTCTCGGTGCTCCCGCTGCTGCACTCCCTGTTCGCGGGCGTCGGTCGACGCCCGCGCTAGTCGCCTTCCGGGTGGGACCCGCTCGGGAGCCTGCTCCCGCCGTTTCCCGTCGTCGTGCGTGGGCGCATGAGGTCAGGCCATCACGCCGGATCAGGCACGTGGCGCGGAAATCGGCCTGTTCTCGCGTGACGGCCCGTTCTCGAGTGACGGCCTGAACCCGACGCGCGAGCGGCCATGGTCGAAGCGGCACGCCCGGGAAACCCGGACCATCCGGCATCCGTCCGGCGCGTCGCGCCCCGATCCGCCGGGGATCGCACGGATCGTCGGGGTTCTCGCACCCCTGCGGGCAGACACCTCACATGACAGGATGGGATGCCATGGAGACCCCTGACGAGAAGCCCCACGCACGCTCCGCAGGAAAGAACCCTCCGCGCCCCCGGACGGACGCCGTCGGCACGGGTACCAACCGCGTCCCGACCAAGGCCGGCGAGACCGCGCGAAAGATCGTGCGCGACATCGTGGCGGTCCCGCCGCGCAGCGTCCATCCGGCACTCGTTCCCGGCGTCTCGGTCGAGGAGACCGGCCGCACCTACCGCACCGACCCGCTCGTGTTCGGTGTCGCACTCACGCTCGTCGTCGCCTTCATCGCCTGGGGTGTGTTCGCCGGCGACAACCTCGCGGGCACCACTTCGGCAGTGCTCGCCTGGGTCGTCGACTACTTCGGCTTCTTCTTCACCACCGTCGCCACGATCGTCCTGGTGTTCATGCTGTTCGTCGGCTTCAGCCGCTACGGCCGCATCCCCCTCGGTCGCGACGACGAAGAACCGCAGTTCTCGATGTTCTCCTGGATCTCGATGCTGTTCGCCGCCGGAATGGGCATCGGGCTCGTCTTCTGGGGCGCCGCCGAACCGCTGACGTTCTTCGAGAACCCGCCGCCCGGAACCGTCGAGGCGAACACCCTCGAGGCGATGCACACGGCGCAGGCGCAGGTGCTCTATCACTGGGGTCCGCAGGCGTGGTCGTTCTACGCGCTCGTCGGCGGGGCGATCGCCTACGGCGCCTTCCGCCGCGGACGTGCGCCGCTGATCTCCTCGATCTTCGCGCCGCTCCTGGGCGAGGGCCGTACTGCCGGGCCGATCGGCCGCACGATCGACATCTTCGCCATCATCGTCACGCTCTTCGGCACCGCGGCCTCGCTCGGTCTGGGTGCGCTGCAGATCGGACACGGCGTCGAGCTCGTCAGCGGGATCGGCGAACTCGGCAACGGGGTGCTGATCGCGGTCATCGCCCTGCTCACCGCGTGCTTCATCGCGTCGGCGGTCTCCGGCGTCTCCAAGGGCATCCGCGCGCTGTCGAACATCAACGCGGTCATGGCGCTCGTCCTCGCCTTCTTCGTGTTCTTCGTGGGTCCGACGATGCTGATCCTGAACGTGATCCCCTCCGTCGCGGTGCAGTTCGTCGGGGATCTGCCGCAGATGATCGCGCGCTCGGCATCTCAGGGTGACGAGGCTCAGGCATTCCTGTCGGGCTGGACGATCTTCTACTGGGCATGGTGGATCTCGTGGTCGCCGTTCGTTGGCATGTTCATCGCCAAGATCTCGCGCGGACGGACGCTGCGCCAGTTCGTGTCGGTCGTGATCCTCGTGCCGTCGGCCATCTCCCTCGTGTGGTTCGCGATCTTCGGATCCACCGCCATCCAGCAGCAGATGGACGGAGCGGGGCTCACGGTCGACCCGCCGGAGGAAGTGCTCTTCGGCGTGCTGGAGAACCTGCCGTTCCCGCTGATCACCAGCATCCTGCTCATCCTGCTGATCTCGATCTTCTTCATCACCGGTGCGGACTCGTCGTCACTGGTGATGGGCACCCTGTCGCAGCAGGGGCGGCCGGAGCCGACCCGCTGGGTGACGATCGTCTGGGGCTCGCTCGTCGGCGTCATCGCCGCGGTCCTGCTCGTCTCCGGTGAGGAGGGGAGCGGCCTGAAGTCGCTGCAGAACGTGACGATCATCGCGGCGCTGCCGTTCGCGATCATCATGGCGTTCATGATGATCACCTTCATGAAGGACCTGCGGCGTGATCCGCTGATCCTGCGTGAGCGCTATGCCAAGGCGGCCGTGCGGCACAGCGTCATGTCGGGGCTCGAAGAGTACGGCGACGACTTCGCGCTGGTGCCCGTCGAGTACGACCATTCCGAGGACGACCTCGCCTGGATCGATGAGTCGACCGTCGACGACACGCTCGCCGAGGTCTACGAGGCCGCCACCGAAGCGATCGACATCATCCCGCCGGCCGAGGTGGATGCCGTCGTGGATGCGGCGCTCGACGATGGCGCCGCCGCCCGGGATGCCGCCGGTGCCGCGGACACCACGGGTGCGACGGAACGGCCGCGCGCGGACTGACTCGACCGCTCCGTGCGGCCGCTCGTGGGATCAGGCGATCACGCGGGATCAGGCAGCGTGCCCGTGGATCGGCCTGAATCGGCGGGACGGCCTGAATCGGCAGGACGGCCTGAGCCCGCGCTGCCGGTGACGCTCGGGGCCGCCTCCGCGTCGGGCGCCGAGGGGGCCATGCCCTCGGCGGCGGCCGTGATGCGCGCCGCCATGCCCGCGAAGATCAGTCCGTGGAAGGGCAGCACGGCCAGCCAGTAGAGCCGGCCGGTGAGTCCTCGGGGGAAGAAGATCGCGCGCTGCTCAAACCGGGCGCCACCGCGGTCGGAAGCGTCGTCGGGCACCGCGCGCAGCTCGAGCCACGCCTCGCCGGGCACCTTCATCTCGGCGCGGAGACGCAGCAGTGATCCGGCATCCGTCGTCTCCACGGCCTCGACGCGCCAGAAGTCGATCGCATCGCCCACGCGTGCGGCGGTGCGGCTGCGCCGCCCGCGGCTGAGCCCGACGCCGCCGACGAGCCGGTCCATCCACCCGCGCACCGCCCACAGCAGCGGGGAGGAGTACCAGCCGTTCTCCCCGCCGATGCCGAGGATCACGCGCCACAGCTCCGCGGGCGAAGCGCTCGTGGTCACCGAGCGCGAGTCGGTGAACACGGTGCGACCCGCCCATTCCGGGTCGCTCGGCAGCGGATCGCTCGGGGCGCCGGAGACCTCGGAGTCCTGCCAGCTCGTCTCGATGGTGTCGCCCCGCACCCGACCGAGGGCGAGGTCGACAGCGCGTCGGTACGGGGTCAGGCCGTCTTCGGGGCGGGGGATCAGCTCGTCGACCGCGTGGTCCTTCATGATGCACTCGTTCTGCAGCGACGCGACGAGCGGTCGGGCGATCGACCGCGGCACCGGGGTCACCAGGTTCACCCAGTGCGAGGCGAGTCCCGGGGTCAGCACGGGCAGGGCCGCGATGGCGCGCTGGGGCAGTCCCGCCTCGACCGCATACCCGTTCATCATCTGGCCGTACCGCAGCACGTCGGGCCCGCCGATGTCGACGGCCCGGTTCACGTCGGCATCCACCCGTGCGGCGCCGAGCAGGTAGTGCAGCACGTCGCGCACGGCGATCGGCTGGATGCGGTTGCGCACCCACTTCGGCGCCGGCATGTAGGGCAGTACGTCGGTGAGATGTCGGATCATCTCGAACGACGCCGACCCCGATCCGATCACGACGCCCGCCTGCAGCACGAGGGTCGGCACGCCCGAGCGCAGGAAGATCTCGCCCACGCGCACCCGCGAACGCAGATGCGGGGAGAGCTCGGCGTCATCAGGATGCAGTCCGCCGAGATAGACGATGCGCCGGACGCCCGCTTCCGCGGCAGCATCCGCCACCGTCGTCGCCGCCCGTTCGTCGCTCTCCTCGAAGCTCTTGCCCGCCGACATCGAGTGGATGAGGTAGTACACGACGTCGACGTCTTCCATGGCCTCGGCGACGGCATCCGCATCGTCCGCCGAGCCCTCGACGATCTCGCAGTCGGGACCCCAGGGGAAGGATGCCGCACGCGCCGCGTCGCGCGCCAGCACGCGCACCCGGTAGCCGGCGTTGCGCAGGCGCGGGGTCAGTCGTCCGCCGATGTATCCGGTCGCCCCGAGCACCAGGACGCGGGGCGCGGATCCGTCATCGCGGGGGACGGCACGCAGGGCCTCTTCGCGGCCGGTGGGCTGGGTGAGTTCGGGCATGGCACGAGCGTAGGTCGAGCCGCGGATGTGAGGAACGGGGTTGCGGGGTGCGGTGACGGTCGGTAGGGAGCGCGAGTGGCGAACCGGGTGCGAGTCGGGAGAGGAGGGGGTCGCGCGACCCGTGTCGGCGGCGACCCCGAGAGCATCGTACGATCGTAGACATGCCTTCCATCGAATCGATTCGACGCGCGGCCCCGGATCGGGCATCCCGACGTGCGCGCGTCGCCGTCTCCGCGCTTTTCCTGACCAACGGGGCGCTGTTCGCGAACATCCTGCCGCGGTACCCGGAGATCAAGTCGGGGCTCGGGCTCGACAACCTCGGCTACGGCTTCGCGATCGCCGCATTCCCCGCCGGCGCGATCGCCGCGGGACTCCTGGCGGCTGTGCTGATCCGCCGATTCGGGTCGGCGCGCATCGCGGTCATCGGCACCGTGCTCACGAGTCTCGGGCTGCTGTCGGCGGCACTCGCGCCGTCGGGTGTGCTGTTCGCCGTCGCGCTGTTCCTCGGCGGAGCGTCTGATGCGATCACCGATGTCGCACAGAACGCGCACGGTCTTCGGGTGCAGCGGCGGTTCGGTCGCTCGATCATCAACGGCTTCCATGCGATCTGGTCGATCGGCGCCGTGCTCGGTGGCGTGATGGCCGCCGTCGCGATCGCGCTGCGGCTGCCCCTGGGGGTGCACCTCGGCATCTCGACGGCCGTGTTCGCCACCGTCGCCCTGGTCGCACTCCGGTTCTGCCTGCCGGGTCGCGACGATGTCGAGACGGATGCCGCGGCTGAACCCGCTGACCTGAAGGGGGCGCTGCGTCGCGGCGTGACGCCCCGCACCGTCATCGCGATCATCGCGCTGACCCTCATCGCGATGGCCGGCGCCGTCGCCGAGGATGCCGGGAACTCGTGGGCCACCCTCTACCTCGCCGATTCTCTCGGGGCCGCGGCGGCGATCGCGCCGCTCGGCTTCATCGCCCTGGTCGGTGCGCAGTTCGTCGGCCGCATCATCGGCGATCCCCTCACCGACCGCTTCGGGCAGCGATGGGTCGCCAGGGTCGGTGGCGTCATCGCGGCGGTCGGCATGACGCTCGCTCTCGCCTTCCCGACGGTGCCGGGCACGATCCTCGGGTTCGCAGCGGTGGGCTTCGGCATCGCGACACTGATCCCCGCGGCGATGCATGCGGCGGACGAGCTGCCGGGGTTGCGGGCGGGCGTCGGGCTCACCATCGTGTCGTGGCTGTTGCGCCTCGGCTTCCTGCTCTCGCCCCCGTTCGTCGGGTACATCGCCGAGAACGAGAGTCTGCGGGCGGGGCTGCTGGTCGCCCCGGTCGCCGCGCTCGTCGCCGTGCTGCTGGCGGGGTTCCTCGAGAGGCGTCGACCCCGGGAGTGAGTAGCCGCCGAATGCAACCCGGGGGTTGTGCTGGCTTTGAGCATGTGCAACTCTAGAGTTGCAGCTGGTCGATCGGCCGGCGGTACATGCGGGAAACCAGGAAAGGACCCATCATGGTGAACATGACCCATAACGAGGCATCCGTCGTCGACGAGGAGACCTTCTCGGTTCGACGCAGCATCCAGATCGCCGCACCCGTCGACAAGGTGTGGCGAGCTGTGGCCGAGCCTGAGCACGTCTCCCGCTGGTTCGGGCGCACCGTGCTCGACGGCGCCGGTGCCGGCGCGACCGGCACGATGACGTTCCCCGACTACGACGTGATCCCGCTGCGGATCGAGGAGTACGACGAGCCGCGGCGCATCACGTACCGCTGGAACAACGACGACGCGCTCGGAAAGCTGCCGGAGAGCATCGACGAATCCACCTCGACCACCTTCACCTTCACGCTCGAGGAGGCCGACGGCGGAACCCGGCTCACGGTCGTCGAGAGCGGTTTCGAGCGCACGTCCGACCCGATCGCCAACCTCGAATCGCACCGCACCGGTTGGGATCTCGAGCTCGACAAGATGGTCGCCCTCGTCGAGGGGGAAGCGTGACCGCAGCAACCCTCCTGCCCATGTTCGCGGCGCTCGCGGACGCGACGCGCTGGAGCATCCTGACGGCTCTCGGCGAGGGGGATGCGTCGGCATCCGCCCTCGCCGGTCGCCTTCCGGTGTCGCGACAGGCGATCGCGAAGCACCTCGCCGTGCTCCAGGAAGTGGGCCTCGTCGAGCCCGTGCGGGTGGGGCGCGAGGTGCGCTTCCGCGTCATCGGTGCGGAGCTCTCCGCCACGGCGGAGAAGCTCGACGTGATCGGGCGCGAGTGGGACCGCCGCCTCGCCGCGATCAAGGAGATCGCGGAAGGGCTGTAGGCGTCAGAGGGCGGTGTAGCCGCCGTCGACCAGGTGGTAGCTGCCGGTGATGAAGCTCGCGGCGTCGCTGGCGAGGAAGACGATGAGGTTCGCGACCTCGTCGGCCTGGCCCAGACGTCCGATCGGGTGCTTGCTCACGAGGAAGTCCTTCGCCTCGTCGCCCATGTTCGCGAGCAGTGGTGTGTCGATGAAGCCGGGGCCGACCGAGTTCACGCGAACGCCCTTCGCGGAGTACTCGAGCGCCGCGGACTTGGTCATACCGACCACGCCGTGCTTGGCGGTGACATAGGCGGGGGAACCGGCGAAGCCGACGCTGCCGAGAATCGATGCGATGTTGACGACCGAGCCGCCGCCGTTCGCGAGGATCGACGGGATCTGCGCCTTCATGTTGCGGAACACCGCGTTGAGGTTGATCGCGATGACCTTGTCCCACGCCTCGTCCTCGTACTCGGCCGTCGGAGCGCTGGCGCCGCCGATGCCGGCGTTGTTGACGCCGATGCGCAGCGGTGCGAGCGAGTTGGCGAGCTCGATCGAGGAGGCGATCCATGCGGCATCCGTCGCATCGCCGACCGACGCCTCTGCGGTACCACCGGCGGCGCGGATCTCTTCGACGACCGCGTTCGCGTGCTCCGCATTCAGGTCGTTGACCACGACCGATGCGCCGTTCTTCGCCAGCAGGAGAGCGGTCGAGCGTCCGATTCCGCTGCCGGCTCCCGTCACGATCGCCGAGCGGTTCGAGACATCGTACTGAGCCACGAGTGACTCCACTTCCGGGCGGGCGCGGTGCCGGGAGATCTTCTCGGACGGTCCGTCCTTCCCTCCAGCCTACGCCGGAAAGGACGAGGTGGATTCACGTGAATGGAAGCTGTCCCGGGTCTCCGTCATGTGGGCGTCCAGGTCGGCTCGGTGCTGATCGCCGCGGAGATGCGCCGGCTGATCGTCCCCAGCTGCCGCGCCTGAGCGGCGGTGAGCGTGTCGAAGACGAGCCGCTGCACCAGCGCCTGATGACCCGGCGTGGACTCGACGACCTTCGCGTGGCCGTCGTCCGTCAGCACGCCGAGGGTGAAGCGTCCGTCGGTCGCGTCGATCTCTCGACGCACCCATCCCTGGGACTCCAGTCGCGAGATCGCACGCGACAGCCGGGACAGTGTGCAGCTCGCATAGGCGGCGAGGATGCTGAGCCGCAGCCGGCGCTCCGGTGCGGAGTCGAGGGCGAAGAGGATGCCGTGCTCGAAGTGCGTGAGGCCGCTGTCGCGCTGCAGCTGCGCGTCGAGCGCCGTCGGAAGGCGCTCCAACAGGGTGGCGACGGACGCCCAGATCTCCAGGTGCTCGTCACTCAACGGTGCGGGACTCGACTGCTCGGGCATGCGTCCAGGGTATGCCATCAGGCCCGGATTTCCGGCATTGCTGACTTTCCTCGGCAAGTCAACTGCTCTAGAGTGACTTTCCTGAGCAAGTGAATAGGCTCTTCGACGGCGGGAACGGGAGAACACAATGGATTTGCGACTGCAGGGCAGGACGGCATTCATCAGCGGGTCGAGCCGAGGGATAGGATACGCGATCGCCGATGCGCTCGCCGCCGAGGGCGTACGCGTGATCGTGAACGGCCGCGACGCGGTGGCGGTCGACGCGGCGGTCGAGCGCCTGCGCGCTGCGCACCCGAGGGTGACCGCATCCGGTGTCGTCGCGGACTTCGCGAAGCCGGAGGAGGTGGCACGGCTCCTCGATGCGCTCGGCGAGGTCGACATCCTCGTCAACAACGTGGGGCTGTTCGGCCTCGCGGAGTTCGACACGGTCGGCGATGACGAGTGGGAGCGCTACTTCCAGGTCAACGTCATGAGCGGCGTCCGGCTGTCGCGGCACCTTCTCGGCGGGATGCTCGAGCGAGGGTGGGGGCGGGTCATCTTCGTCAGCAGCGAATCGGGGGTCAACGTCCCCGCCGACATGGTGCACTACGGGGCGACCAAGGCGGCGATGATCGCCCTCGGCAACGGCCTGGCGAAGCTCACCCGTGGCACCGCCGTCACCGTGAACACCGTGCTGGGCGGGCCGACCTACTCCGACGGCGTGGTGGCGGCGGTCGAGGCGCTGGCCCAGGCGCAGGAGCTGCCGGCGGAAGCCATGAAGCAGGCCATCATCGGCCAGAACCGCACCTCGCTGATCGAACGCTTCCTCGACCCGATCGAGGTGGCGGCTCTCGTCGCGTATCTCGCGAGTCCCCGCGCCTCGGCGACCAACGGGGCGGCTGTCCGCGCGGATGGCGGGGTGCTCACGGCGATGCTGTGAGGATCGGCATCGGCGGCGAGCACGGGGTCGGCGCCTTGCGTCTCGGTGGCGCCGACCCCGCGTTACTCAGAATCAGCGTCGCGCGAGCACGGCGGTCGCGTGCGGCTCGAGGGTGAGTCTGCCTTCGGTCATCTCGCGCTCGTGCGGCTCGTGATCCCCCGATATCACGTCGACGGAGCGGAGGGTCGATGAACCGCTCCAGTCGGCCACCTCGACGTCGACCGGCACGCCCCGCTTGTTCACGAGCACCACGGCACGCGCTCCGTCGGCTCCCGTGAAGGCTTGTGCATGAACGCGCGCGTCCGGGAACCCGGGATACCCGGTGGTCGTCGGTGCGATCACATCGCCGAGGCGCACGCTGTCGACGAGGAGCTTCAGCGCGCGATAGCGAGCATTCGGCTCGCCGGTCTCCCAGTCGACGAGGGACGTGCCCGGGATCATGCCGGGATAGCCGTTGAACTCGGCAACACCGAACAGGTCGGCGCCGATCTCGAGGCTGCGTGCCCAGAGGTAGGACTGCACCGTCGCACTGAGCGGCCAGTACTCCGAGGGGATCGACGGGCTCGGATTCATCACGTCCGAGGGGTAGGTGCCGATCTCGTTCAGCAGCATGCGCGTGTCGGGCGAGAGGCGATCCGCGATCGACCGGATGTAGCGCAACTGCTCGATGAACCCGTCGGCTTGCGTGAAGAAGGCGGTCTCCCAGTGGGCGGGTGGGGGGTTTCCCTCCGGTCCGAACGGGTTCACGATGTCGGGGGAGGCGTAGAAGTGCACCGAGAATGCGTCGAGGGGGATGCCCGGGGCGTGATTGGCCGGGTCGAGGAAGTACCAGAAGTACTCGGGGTCGTGATGCACGTGGCTGAGCGACAGGCCGACGAACGTCATCTCGGGATCGAGGGTGCGCAGGCGTGTCACGACGGCGTCGTAGAGGCGCGTGTATGTCTCGGGGGTCATGCGACGGTTCAGATCGGGCTCGCAGAGCACCTCCCACTGCGCGAACCTGTACCGGTGTCCGGACTCGTGGCGTACGCCGAGTTCGTCGACGAAGCCTCCGGCGATGTACCAGCTCGCGATGCGGAAGAAGTAGTCGGCGACCTCCTCGAGCGTCTCATCGCGAAACTGTTCGCCCTGTTCGTAGTCCCAATGGATGTGGTCCCGATCCGGTCCGATGTCGACCTGATCGCCTCCCACGAACATCCAGTGCGGGATGGTGGCGAAGTTCGCGACGACCGGACGCCCCTCGGCCGCGCTCAGGAAGTCCTCGACGTAGGGGTCGAGTCGCGAGAAGTCCCAGGAGGTGTGCGTCTCGGTCGGCGCGGACAGCGCCGGCACCGAGACCAGCGGATTGGAGAACCAGGGGAGGAAGCGTGCGTAGTCCACCTTCAGGTCCCGGAGCGCCTCGAACGCGCGGTCATGGGCGGGGGCACCGCGTTCGAGTGGGGGAGCCGCCCACAGATGGGTCGTGAGAACCGTCTCGACCGTGCGGGATGCGTCGTCCCAGTCGATCGCGATCGGGATCGCCGGCGCGTGCTGCGGCGGTGCCAGCAGGGAGTGGTCTTCGGGCATGCTGTCTCTCATTTCCGTAGATATACAAATGTATAAGACATATGTATAACACACCTGTACATGAACTGCGCTAGCATCGTCGCATGGGACAGCGGGAGCGTCTGCTCGAAGGAGCACGGGTATGTCTCATCGAGCGCGGCTTCGCGCACACCACCGCGCGGGACATCGTCGCCGCCTCTCCGGGTGCGAACCTCGCGTCGATCGGCTATCACTTCGGCTCGAAGGATGCGCTGATGAATGCGGCCTTGATCCAACTCATCGAAGGATGGGGCGATCGCATCGCCGAGGCGGCCGACGGTGTCGACGTCGGAACGCCGGCCGATCGGCTGGAGCGGTTCCTGAGCGCGATCCTCGCCGCCGATGCGGACGAGCGCCGCGTCGTCGCAGCCAGCGTGCAGGCGTACGCCCAGGCCGAGTTCTCGGCGGAGGTGCGCGACCAGTACCGCTCCACCTACGAGCGCGCGCGGGTGGACCTCACGGCCGTCGTCCTCGCCGTCCCCCGCGATCTCGTGACCGCGTCGGATGCGGAGAAGGTCGGCTCGGTGTGTCTTGCGCTGCTGAACGGAGCCGTGCTCCAGTGGCTGATCGATCCGGCGGCGAAGGCAGGCTTCGAGCACCTCGCGGTGACGTTGGCCACCCTTGCGCGGCCTGCCGGCCGTGAGGGACGGACAGGCTGACTCCGGTGCGCACCGTTTCTTCCCCGCCGAGGCTCGACCTCGACGTCAGGTGAGATCGTTGGCCGGGCGCAGGAACGCCGTCGTCCTGCGCGCCTTCGGTGCGGTCAGTAGGGCTTCGCGAAGATCTCGCGATGCGCCTCGTGCGCGGCGTGGGCGGGCAGCACGAGGTACTTGAGGAAGTCGCGATCGTCCGACGCGGAGCACCACTCGTACAGGTGCCCCCGCAGGTCTTCGAGGACGGCGTCGTATGCGGACTCCACCACGAGGTTGCGCATCTCCCCCGGATCGGCCTCGATGTCGAAGAGCTGCTCGCGATGCCGGCCCCCGCTGTAGACGACGTACTTGTGGCGCCCGTGGTAGAGCGCACGTCCGCGCGTGCGAGGAGGGGAGACGTGATCGAAGAGCGTCTCGACGACGACGCGACGATCGTGTGCGTCCGCGCTGTCCGCCGCTTCGGCGATGCGGAGGGGGACGCCCGTGAGGCCGGGCGGACGAGGCGTCGACGACAGCTGCAGCAACGTCGGCAGGATGTCGATGCTGGCCGAGACCGGGACGGATCGCACCCCCGGAGCGACGCCGGGGCCGCTCACGAGCAACGGCACGCGCACGCACTCCTCGAAGAGAGCCGTCTTCTGATTCCAGCCGTGGGCGCCGTCGCCGTCGCCGTGATCGCTCGTCACGATCACGATCGTCGCATCCGCATGCCCCGACGCTTCCAGGCCCGCCAGCAGATCGCCCAGATGCGCGTCGAAGCGCTCGATCAGCCGGCGGTACGCCGCACGATACTGCCGCCAGTCGTCCGGGCCGTAGTCGAGCGTTCCATACGACAGTGCGGCGCGAGACCGCTCGTCGCGCACCGCCTGTGATTCATAGGGGCCGGGTGCGAAGTTGAGGGGCAGAGCCGGAGCGTCGCGCACATCGCCGAGTTCGACATTCCCATAGGGCAGCGGCTGGTTGCGCGCATACTCGCAGATGGTGTGCGGGTCGTCGAAGGACGCCACCAGCAGGAACGGCGCGTCTGCCACCTCACGCTCCGCCATCCACGAGGAGCAGGCGTCGACGAGACCCTCATCGCCGAAGGGATGGATCACTCGGAAGCCGGCGTCTTCGGGAGGCTCCGGTGTCGTCGCATGCCATTTGCCCGCGTAGGCGCAGTCGTATCCCGCGGCGGACAGGAGATGCCCGAGGCTGTCGGAGCGTGTGCCGGGTTCGACGGCATCCGCAGGACGGTTTCCGTCGACTCCGACCTCGTGGGGCATCCGTCCGGTGAGCAGGCTCGCCCTGGACGGCACGCAGAGCGGGAACGACACGTACGCCCGCGCGAAGTCGGCCCCGGAGGCACGCAGCCGGTCGAGGTGCGGGGTGCGAACGCCTCCGGGATCCCGATCGAGGACGTGGGCTGCGAGCTGGTCCGCCATCACGAGCAGGATGTTCGGGCGACGACCCGAGACGGGCAGCTCTCGCGTCACTTGCCCATACCCAACGTGAGCCCCTCCGTCAGTCGGCGGCCGAGCCACAGGTAGATGGCGAGCATGGGCAGCACCACGATGCACAGCCCCGCGAACAGTCCGCCCCAGTCGGCGCCGGAGTAGGTCTGCTGCTGGATGAACGAGATGAGTGCGACCGGCAGCGTGTAGTTGCTGGTGGACTGCAGAAGCGTGAGCGCGAGCAGCGTCTCATTCCAGTGCGAGATCACCTGGAGCACGAACGCCGTGAGGATCCCGCCCTTCGCGAGCGGCAGGGTGATCCGCCAGAAGGTGCCGAACGCGGTCGTGCCGTCCAGCGCCGCCGCTTCCTCGAGCTCAATCGGCAGCGACCGGAAGAAGGCCGTCAGGAGGAACACGGTGAAGGGCATCGAGACGCCGATGTAGACGAGGTTCAGCCCGATCAGGCTGTCGGTCAGGTAGACCTCGTTCAGCATCACGAACAAGGGGATCAGGATGACCTGCGCGGGGATCCCGAGCCCGAGGACGAAGTACATCGTCAGTGAGCTCGTGAAACGGTTCTCCACGCGGCTGAGGTAGTAGGCGGCCGGGGCCGCCAGGAGCACCGTGAGGAACGACGACACGACGGTGGTGACGACGCTGTTCATCGTGGCGGTGGCGAAGTCTCCGACCGTCCACGCGGTGACGAAGTTGATCGGGTCGAGCGAGGTGGGCATCCCCCACGGATCGCTGAGGATCGATCGCGTGTCGCGGAAGGCCTGGACGACCATCCACGCCATCCAGGCGATGTTCAGGGCGACGAAGGCCCACAGGAGCACGAGACCGATGCCGCGCAGCAGGCTGCGCTCGCGACCGATCGCCGCGCCGGGGCGACGCCGACGCCGCCTCTCGGGCGGGACGACGACGGCTTCGGTGGTCAGCGAGGGCGTGGGGAGCATGTCAGTGGTGGTCACGATTTCTCCTAGAACTCCACCGCGTCGCGCTTCATGACGCGACGCAAAAGCAACACGAGCACCGAGACCAGTGCGAGCGAGAGGACGGCCGACGCCGACGCCGCGCCATACGCGGGGACGGACTCGCCCGAGAAGGCGGTCACGTAGGTGTAGACCGCGGTCGTCCAGGTCTGCGTCGGAGGCATGCCCGCCCCGGTGGACCCGCCGAAGACCCAGATGATCTCGAAGATCTTCACCGAGGAGATCGTCCACAGCACCGCGCACGTGCCGAACACATCCCACGTGAGCGGGAGGATCACGTAGCGCAGACGCTGGAAGGCGTTGGCCCCCGCCAGCGCGCAGTCCTCGTAGTAGTACGGAGGAATCCGGTCGACACCGGCCATGAGGATCGTCGTGAAATAGCCCGTGGTGACCCACGTCATCATCACCATGATCAGCGGGAAGAGGTTGTCGTGGGACAGCCAGGCGGGCGGTTCGTCGACCCCGAACACGGCGAGCAGGCTGTTGACCAGCCCGCCCGGGTTGAAGATGAACCCGGCGAGCACGCCGAAGATCATCGCGTTCACGAGATGCGGGAAGAAGATCACCGAACGGGCGATCTTGCGTCCTGTCATGTCGCGCAGCACCAGCGTGAGGCCGAAGGAGATCGCGAAGATCGCGATGCCCACGACGAACAGCAGCAGCAGCGTGTTGCCGAAGGACTGCAGGAACAGCTTGTCGGAGAACAGGCGCACGTAGTTGCCGAGGCCGACGAACTCCATCGGGCCGGCGCCTGCCCACTTGTTGAAGCTGATCCAGACCGCGTAGCAGGCAGGGACGACGAACAGCACGGTGTAGAGCAGGAACGCCGGCCCCACGAAGGGGACGAAGAGGCGTTTGCGCGCGCGATCGATCGCGTTGCCCCTGGTGCGGATCTGCCGAGGAGCGGTCCGGCTCGCGGTCGGACGCGGCATCGGCGCGGCGACCCGTGTCATGAGTTCTGCTTCCAGTAGTCGATCTGGCCGCTCTTCATCTCTGCCACGAACTCCGCGGCGGAGATCTTCCCGAGCACCAGCTGGTCGATCGTGGGCCAGAGCAGCTTCTCCGTGTAGCCCGGGAAGCTGATCCCGTCGTTCTGCTGGTAGTAGCCGTCGGCGGAGTCGAGAGCCGCCTTGACGGTCGACATCTCCGGGCTCACCGTGGCGTCCGCGCGGATCGGGATGATCTTCGCGTCGCTGCCCAGCTGGTCCTGGTAGGTCTTGCCGAGGAAGTACGCGGCGAACTGCTGCGCGGCAGCGGAGTTCTTCGCGCGGGACGGGACCGCGAACCCGACGAAGTCCGCGCGCTGGGCGTTGCTGCCCCCGTCGACGGTCGGGAACGGGAAGGACGAGTATTCGAACCCCTCCGCGGCGTAGGGGCCGGTCTCGGTGGGGATCCAGGTGCCGTTGAAGAGCAGCGCCGCCTTGTTGTCCGCCCAGGCCTGCTGCTGCGCCGGCCACTTGCTCGCGTTGTAGCCCGAGATGAAGTAGTCGCCCTGCACCAGTTCCTCGACGAGCTCGGCCGCTTCGAGCGCCTCCGGCGAGTCCCAACCTTCCCCGGTCGGGTCCTCGGCGATCTCCTTGAGCGATCCGGGCCCCGCGACGCGGACCATCGCGGTCGTGTACCAGTACGCGTTGTAGCCCGACACGTCGCCGTCGACCGCGAACGGGGTCTCGCCGCCGGCCTTGATCGCATCGAGGGCGCCGATGAACTCCGACCAGTCCTGGGGAGCGCCGTCGACGAACTCGGGGTGCGCAGCCGCATTGAACCAGATCGCGTCGCTCGTGAGCGAGTAGGGGAGCATCCACGGGGCGTCGCCGCCTTCGACGGACAGCGAATCGACGTCGAGGTAGGCGCGGGGGATCAGGTCCGAGACCGCTTCGCCGTCGACCTCGGCGTCGTACGCCTCCTCGAGCGACTTCGCCTGACCGGTCTCGGCGAGGATCGGGGCGAGCTTCGCGAACGAGCCGTCGACCAGGTCGGGCACCTTGTTGGTGTTGAGGGTCGGGACGACCTTCTTGATGTTGTCTCGTCCCTGCCACTGCACGTCGACCTCGATGCCGGTCTCCTTCTCGAAGTCGGCGATCGCGGCTGCCACGACCTTCTGCTGCGCCTCACCCTCCTTCCACATGGACCAGTAGGTGAGGGTCTCGCTCGACGAACCGCCGGCGGCGGAAGCGCATCCGCTGGCGGAGACCGCCAGAACGCCGACGAGAGCGAGTGCAGAGAACGTACGGATCTTCGCCATCGGATTTCCTTTCACGGCGGGGCCACTTCGCCCCGGAAGCTCGACTCAAACAAGTCGCGGAGAGAGTATTCAAGGAGTAATCCGGAAATGGACCCTTCCGATTTCGGGAATCGGCGCGGGTGGGCCTCATGCGGGGGGACTTCTCGCTGCGAATACTTCTTTATTCCTATCTTCTCGGCAGGCAGACTTCAGAGAGGTGAGGCAGGAAGGGGACAGCCGTGGCGGTACGACGATCAGTGATTCGCGATGCGGATTCGAAGGGCCTGAAGTTCGAGGCGCTCGCCGACGAACTGCGCCGCGGGATCCGCGCCGGCACCTGGACCGCCGGAGAGAAGCTGCCGACCGAGCAGCAGCTCACCGATGAGACCGGATACTCCCTGACCACGGTCCGTCGCGCCTTCGACGACCTGGTGGCCGAGGGCGTCGTCGTGCGCCGGCAGGGTGCCGGGAGCTTCGTCGCACATGTCCGCCCGCGTGAAGAGCGCGTGCGTCGGCGCATCGGCGTGCTGCTGCCCGACACCCAGCTCTACTATCCGCGCGTGCTCCAGGGCATCGACGAATCGCTCTCCGCCGCGGGCGCGACACTGCAGCTGGTGACCTACCGCTACGACTGGACGAAAGAGGACGCCGCGATCGAATCGCTGCTCGACGCCGGTGTCGACGGACTGCTCCTCTCGCCGACGATGACCGAGATCGATGATCCCCGCGGGCGTGCGGAGGAGCTGATGCGGCTGCCGGTGCCGGTCGTGATGGTGGAGCGGAGCCTCATGGACGCCGGCCCGCGCGACCGCACCGAGCATGTCTGCTCGGACCATCGCGGCGGGGCCTACGACGCGGTGCAGCACCTCGCTGCTCTGGGCCATGAGCGCATCGCACTGCTGATGCGCGAGCGCACCCCGACCGGACCCGCGATCCTGAGCGGCTACCGGCACGCGATCCAGGAGCTCGGCCTCGCCGCCGGGCTCGAATACGCGCTGCCCAAGTCCGCGTGGGAGGCCGACTCCGCGCAGGGGGCGTTCGAACAGCTTCGTGCGCTCGAGGCGACTGCGGCCCTCGTCTTCGGCGACCGTGAGGCGACCCTGCTGCAGGGCGCGATTCGTCGCGGAGGGCTGACCGTTCCCGGCGACATCGCCCTCGTCTCCTACGACGACGAGGTCGCCGATCTCGCCGAGGTCCCCCTCAGCGCTGTCGCCCCTCCCAAGTACCGCATCGGACGGATGGCCGCCGACGTGCTGCTGCGTCGTCTCATCGAGGGCGACGACTGCCCGCTGCACCAGATCAGGCTTCGGCCGCGTATCGTGATCCGCCGCTCCTGCGGCGCCACCGCGCCCGAGTGAACAACGAGGAGTTTCATGCGTATCGGATTGATCGGCGCCGGCGCCGTCGCGAAGTATCACGTCGCCGCCGCGGAGGCCCTGCCGGGGGCGCGGCTGACCGCCGTCTGCGACATCGATGAGACCGCCGCGGCGAGAGCGGTGCAGGGCGTCGACGGCGTGCGGATCCACACCGACTACCGGGCGCTCGTCGAGAGCTCCGACGTCGACGCGGTGATCGTGAACACCCCGCACTCCCTGCATCTGCCGATGACGGTCGACGCGGCGCGTGCCGGCAAGCACGTGCTGGTCGAGAAGCCGATGGCGACGAGCCTGCAGGATTGCGACCTCATGGTGCAGGAGACCCGCGATGCGGGGGTCGGGCTCGCGATCGGGCACATCCAGCACTTCCTTCCCGACAAGGTGATGGCGCGCGACGTGCTGGCCGCGGGCGATCTCGGCGACGTCGTGATGATCCGCGACCATCGCAGCACCGACTACCGACCGGGCAGACGTCCCGAGTGGTTCTTCTCCCGGTCGATCGCGGGCGGCGGCGCGCTCCTCAACATCGGTGGGCATTGTCTCGACCGCTCTCTGTGGTTCGGCGGTGCGCGGGCGGTCGACGTGAGCGCGAGCGTGGCACAGCGATTCGGCGTCCCCGTCGAGACCGACGGCATGATCGCCCTGCGACTGGCCAACGGGGTCGGTGTGACCATCGCGGTCGTCAGCGACGCGCCGACGCACAGCGATTCCCTCACCATCGTCTGCGAGAGAGGCGTCATCGAAACGGATCCGCGGGTGGGCACGCTCGTCCGCAGCGACGGGCAGACGCGTCGGGTGCGAGAACCGCACCCCGACGACATCCAGCACGCTTTCACGGCACAGCTGGCGGACTTCCTCGGCGTGATCGACGGGGAGGCCCCCGCCGTGCCGCTGGAACACGCGCGACACGTCGTCGAACTGGTCCTGGCCAGCTACGAATCGGCCGTGGTGCAGCGCTCGCAGCAGATCCCGATGCTGTCACGGGTGACTGTATGAGGTCGGCGCGACAGGATTCGCCGAACATCATCATGATCGTCAGCGACGATCAGGGCCCGTGGGCGCTGGGAGCGGCGGGCAACACCGAGATCCGCACTCCCGTGATCGATGCCCTGGCCGCGGGAGGAGTGCGGCTGTCGCGCTTCTTCTGCGCATCGCCGGTGTGCTCGCCCGCGCGGGCGTCGCTGCTCACCGCGCGGGTCCCCTCGCAGCACGGTGTGCACGACTATCTCGACGGTCCGCATGCGGGCGCCGAGAGCACCGACTACCTGGCGGGCATGTCGACGTTCACGGATGCACTGGCCGATGCCGGCTACCGGCTGGGCCTCAGCGGAAAATGGCATCTCGGGGCGAGCGATGTACCGCGCCGCGGGTTCGTGCACTGGTTCGCGCTCCACGGGGGCGGGAGCAGCTACGACCGGGCACTCATGTATCGCGACGGCCTCGCCGTGAACGTCGAGGGGTATCTGACCGACGTGATCGCCGACGACGCGATCTCGTTCATCGAAGACGAGGCGGACGGGGATTCCCCGTTCTTCCTCGCCGTGAACTTCACGGCTCCGCACAAGCCGTTCGCGGGTCAGCATCCCGAGGAGTACACCGCGCTGTATCGGGACTGCGCTTTCGAGAGCTGTCCCCAGGAGGCCGCGCACCCCTGGCAGCAGACCCTCGACGGCGCTCCGATCGGCGGTGAACCCGATGCGCGGGAGGCTCTCATCGGCTACTTCGCCGCGGTCACGGCGATGGACGCCGCGATCGGGCGGATCCTCGACAGCGTGCGCGCCCAGGGGATCGAGGGCGAGACCGTGATCGTGTTCACGAGCGACAACGGCTTCAACGCCGGACATCACGGCATCTGGGGCAAGGGCAACGGGACGTTCCCGATCAACATGTACGACGAGTCGGTCCTGGTGCCGTTCATCGTCAGTGCGCCGGGACGCGTGCCCCCGGGTGGGGTGAGCGATGTCCTCGTGAGCGCCTACGACTTCGCGCCCACGCTGCTCGACCTCGTCGGGCTGGATCCCGCGCCCTTCGAGGAGGGGCCAGGGCGCCGCATGGCGGACGTGCTGCGCGGAGTCGGACCTGAGGGGCACGAGGACGAGGAGCGTGACGTCGTCGTGCACACCGAGTACGGGCCCGCGCGCATGATCCGCAGCGCGGGTCGCAAGTACGTGCATCGATACCCGTTCGGTCCGCACGAGTTCTACGACCTGATCCTCGACCCGGGTGAGCGACGCAACCTGATCGACGACGACGACCGCCGGGGCGAGATCGCCGCGATGCGTCGGCGTCTCGCGGAATGGTTCGATGCCCACGTGCACGACACGCGGCGCGACGGCTCCCGCCTGCCTGTGACGGGCGCAGGACAGGTCGCTCCGCTGGATGATGACCCGTATCTGGCCTTCGGCGCTCCTGCGTGGGACGGTTGCGCATGACGCGGCGTGCTCCCAACATCCTGTTGATCGTCTCGGACGACCACGGCTACGCGGACCGGTCGGCGCTGGGGACCCCGGGTGTTCGCACCCCGGCGCTCGATCGTCTCGCCGCCGAAGGCGCGACCTTCTCGGATGCGTACGTCACCGCTCCCATCTGCTCCCCGTCGCGCGCGGCGATCATCTCCGGGCAGTATCAGCAGCGCTGGGGAGCGCTGTGGTTCGACTCCGCCGAGATCGGCGATGTCCCGACGATCGCCGAGCAGGTGCGCTCCGCCGGTTACGCGACCGGCTACTTCGGAAAGGTGCACTACGGCTCGGAGACCGAGAAGGATCGGGGCGCCCCGCCCCGGCACGGCTTCGACGAGTCGTTCTACGGCCTGGCGGGGCAGTCGATGGGTCGACTGCACTATCGGCATCACACCCCGGAAGCCGTCGAGGCGTACGGGCAGTCCGCCGAGGCCATGGGAGTGCAGCCGTTCTGGTCTGGCACGGAACCCGCCGCGTTCGACGGGTTCACCACGACCGAGATCGCCGAGCGCGCGATCGGCTTCATCGAGCGGCACGAACACGAACCGTTCTTCGCGATGGTCGCCTTCAACGCCGTGCACAACTTCTGCTGGCAGCTTCCCGACGACGAGCGGGCAGCGCGGGGGCTTCCCGAGATCTCCGACTGGGACCCGGGGGCGAGCGAGTATCTGGACTGGTACGACGGTGCGATCAGCCCTCGCCTCCCCGACGGGCGCGCCTTCTACCTGGCACAGCTCGAACTGATGGATCGCGAGATCGGGCGGGTCCTGGATCACCTCGACCAGGCGGGGCTCGCGGAGGACACTATCGTCGTCTACCTCACCGACAACGGCGGATCGCAGTGCAACTACGGCGACAACGGGGCGCTGCGCGGCTCGAAGTACACGGTGTGGGAGGGCGGCGTCCGCGTGCCCTTCCTGGTGCGGTGGCCGGGGGTCTCGCCGCAGGGGGCGACCATCGACGTCCCGGTCAGCGCTCTCGATCTCGCCCCCACGATCGCCGCGGCCGCCGGTGTCGCGCCCCGACCGTTCAGCGACGGCACCGACCTGCGGCCGATCCTGCGCGGCACGCCGCCCGACGAGGCGCGCGATCTGCACTGGGAGTGCGGATGGCAGTGGGCGGTGCGTCGCGGCCCGTGGAAGCTGAGCTGGTTCGATGCGGCCTCCCCGACCGCCCGTTACGTCCGCGCGGTCGAGCACACCGAGCCGGGAGACGGGCTCCAGCTCTTCGACCTTCGCGTCGACCCCGGCGAGCAGCATGACGTCGCGAGCGCGCATCCCGAGATCGTGGATGACCTGCTCGCGCGGCATCAGCGGTGGCGCGCGGAGATGGGGCTCGCCGCGCCAGGACCGGTCTGAGCCGTCAGCTCGCGGCGGAGAACGCCTCCCGGAGCGCCGCGAGGCCCGCGAAGTCGTCGCCGACGTCGTGGAGGACTGTCATCAGCCGGTCGGCGAGCCGCGCTGCGCCTTCCGCGTCTGGGAGGCTGCGGAGTTCGTACGGGTCGTCGGTCAGGTCGAAGTACTCGAGGCGCAGACCGGCGGACGGATCCCAGGTCGCGATGAGCTTGTCGCAGCGGGTGCGGATGCCACGGGCGCTGCTGTCGTCGCCGCGCGAGGGATAGCGGTAGTAGAGCGCCTCCGGATCGGCTGCCTCCGGGGTGGTCCCGCGGAGCGCCCCTGAGCTGTCCCGACCGGCCATGGCCGACGGGATCGCCCGATCGAGACCGGCGAGGCCCAGCAGGGTCGGAGCGAAACCCAGGGAATCGATCAGCTCGCCGCTCTCCCCTTCCGGAATCGTCCCCGGGGCGTGGACGATCAGGGGGATGCGCATCGACTCCTCGTATCCCACGTTCTTGTACAGGAGGCCCTGGCTGCCCAGCTGCATGCCGTGGTCGGAGGTGAACATCAGCACGGGCGAGGGAGCGCTCGAGCCGGCCTCCTCGCGGAGGGCGTCCAGAGCCGCGACGAGGCGGCCGATCTGGGCGTCGACCCCGGAGACGGCGGCGAAGTAGTCGGCGGCGATGCCGGCGGCCTGGTCCACGGCGACCGCCGCATCAGAGCCGGGCGAGGCATCGCGGGGCACGTTGGGACGGGTGAGCAACTGCGCGGAGTCGCGATCGGCGTAGAGGGCGCGATACTCATCCGGCACCTGATCGAAGGGCTGATGGGGCGGATTGAGCGAGACCATGAGAGCGAACGGCGCGTCATCCGTCCGTGTCGTGCGGATGAAGTCGATCGCCACGTCGATCTCGTGCTCCGCCGACCACTGCTCCACATCGATGCGCTCGCCGCGTTCCGCGTCTCCACGCCAGTAGTGGGGTGCCAAGTGCCGATCGGCGGCCCCGTAGGAGTACCAGAAGTCGAAGCCGAAGCGGCGTGCGGGCGGTGACCACGCATCCCAGACCTTGCCGTCGGAGCGCCGTCCCTCGCCGTGAATCTCGTCTTCGGGAGTCGGCTGCTCCAGGTGCCATTTGCCGATGTAGCCCGTCCGATATCCGTGCGATCGGAGGATGCTCGCCCAGGTCGGGAGGTCGTCGCGCAGTCCGACCCCGTCCGTCGCCGTCTCGGAGTTGAGATTGAGGGTGACGCCGTTGTCGGCGGGACGCAGGCCCGTGAGGAACATCGCGCGGTGCGGGCTGCACACGGGGTAGCAGCTGACCGCATGGCGCACGAGGCGGCCTTCGCGTGCGAGGCGGTCCAGGTGCGGCGTCGTGACGGGATCCTCGCCGAGCAGTCCCAGGGCGGACGCGCGGAACTGGTCGGCCATGACGACGACGATGTGGGGGTGCGCGGGCATGTGTGCTCCTCTGTGCAGTGACTCGCCTCGATCCAAGCGGGCACGCACCGGAGGAATCAACGTCCTTTGGTCTGTAATCCTCTGCTCCGCGGCACGCACGATGGAGGGATGCCCCGCCTTCTCCGCCCCTCACCGCACTGGATGCCCGACCTCGACCACGAGCTCTCGCCCTACACCGGGTACGCCCGCGCGCATTGGGAGGCCGCGGCCGATCGGCTGCTCTCCTCCGCTCGCGCCCACGCCCTGGAGGGCGGGGCGCTCGTGGACTTCGCGGGGGACGGGTCGTCGTCTCCCGTCGATCGGCTGGAGGGGTTCGCGCGGACGTTCCTGCTCGCCGCTCTGCGGATCGCCGGTGCTCCGGCGCACACCGGCAGCGAGGCGGCGCACTGGCGTGAGGCGTTGAGACGCGGTGTGGCGGGGCGGCTCTGGCCGCGCCTGTCCGACCACAGCCAACCCACCGTGGAGGCTGCGGCCGTCGCGATCGGCCTGCACGTCGCGCGGCCCCAGCTCTGGGAGCCCCTGGACGACGCCACGAAGGCGGGGATCTGCGCGTGGTTCGACGATGCGGCGGGCACCTGGTGCGCCGACAACAACCATGTGCTGCTCGGCGCGACGCTCGCCGCCTTCACGACGAGCGTCGGGCTCCGGGATCGGCGGGCGCTCGTCGAGAACGCACTCGACCGCATGGAGGACTGGTACCGCGGCGACGGCTGGTACACCGACGGTGACGGTCGGCGGTTCGACCACTACAACGCCTACGCCTTCCACTGGTACCCGTTCTTCATCGCCCGGATGCTCGGCACGCGTCTGGATGACCGCCGAGCGGAGTACCGGAAGCGGCTGGGGGCCTTCCTCGTCGGCTATCAGCATCTGTTCTCGCGTGACGGTGCTCCGGTGCTGATGGGACGCTCGCTCATCTATCGCTGGGGAGTCACCGCGCCGTTCTGGATGGCGCGGTGGGAGGGGGTGGACGCCCTCCCGCTCTCGCGGATGCGACGGATCGCCAGCGGCACGCTGCGGCACTTCACCGACCAGGGGGTGCTCGACGACGGCATCCTGTCCCTGGGGTGGCGGGCGGCGCCTGCGGCTGACATCGTGCAGTCGTACAGCGGATCCGGGTCCCCGTACTGGGCGAGCAAGGGCTTCCTCGGGCTGCTCCTCGCGCCGGACGACGCGATCTGGACGGACACGGAGTCGCCGATGCTCTCGGAGCACAGCGATGTACGCGTGAGCATCCCTGCTCCACGCTGGCTGGTGGAGAGCCGCGACGGGCTCGTGACGCTGCACAACTTCGGCAGCGACGGGCATCCCACCCGCGATGACCATCTGTACCGCCGGCTGCAGTTCTCCACGGCGACCGCGCCGGTGTGCGGGGAGGGGCAGCGGGACTGCGACCTGACGATCGAGGGAGCCGTGCATCGAGCGGCGTCGACCGCGACCGTCACGCCGCGGGGAGGTGCCGTCACGCGCGCCCTCGATGCGGCAGGGCGCCAGGTCGAGACCGCGGTCTCGGCCCACGTGGGCGACGACGCGACGGTGTACGTCGCCCGGGTGCGAGGTGCCGCGGGCCTGCGGCTGACGGTGAGCGGTGCGGCGGTGTCGTGGGAAGAGGACGACGACCGTGGTTCGAGCGTGCAGGTGTCTTCCGACCGCGCGGCTGCGGTCGGCGCGGCCGGTGTGTGGGCCGGGATCCGCTGGCTCGGGGCCTGGAGCGCGACGACGGGATCGGACGCGGAAGGCAGTGGCGCGCCGCTGCCGGTGGAGGCCGGGATCGAGAGGGTCGCGGGTGGCACGGCGCTGGGAGAGCATGCTGCCTACCCTCGGGTGACCACGGCGCCGGTGCGCGGAGACGTCGTCATCGCCTGGCAGTGCGCTCTGCGCCGGGATCGCGGCTTCGAGGCCCTGACCGCGGACGCGGCCGACGTTCGCGTCGCCGAGGACCACGTGCGATTGACGCTGAACGGAGAGGAGCAGGTCTTCCGCTGGTCGGCATCGGAGACCTTCGACGGGGACCGCCACGCGCAGCGTGCATTCCGGCCCTGAGTCCGGTGCAAGGAGACGGCGCGATGTGTCCGACGCCGCCCGGGCGCGCTCATCGGTCTGCACTTGACACCACTTCATCCGTAGTACTACTTTCATATCCAGACGCCAACTACAGCCATAGTGGTTGCAGACAGCACGCCGAGGAGCACCCCATGACGGCCACCCGCAGACTCACGTACTTGATAGCAGCGTCCCTCGACGGCTTCATCGCCGGGCCCAGCGGCGACGATCCCACCGGGCCTGACGGATTCTGGCCCGTGACCGACGACTACATCCGATTCCTCACGGAGGAGTACCCCGAGACGCTGCCGTCCGTCGCCCGCGAGGCGCTCGGCATCACGGAGCGCGGCTCGCGATTCGACACGGTGCTGGAGGGTCGCCGCACCTACGAGATCGGGCTCGCGGCGGGTGTGCCGAATGCGTATCCGCACTTGCGGCACCTCGTGTTCTCGACGACTCTCGAGACGCTCCCCGACCCCGCCATCGAACTCGTCCGGCACGACCCGGTCGAGCGCGTCCGCGCCTTGAAGAACGAAGCGGGAGGCGGGATCTGGCTCATCGGAGGTGGTGCGCTCGCAGCCGCACTCCGTTCCGAGATCGATGAGCTGGTCGTGAAGCTCAGCCCCCTCACGATCGGAACCGGAATTCCTCTCTGGGGAGCAGACGCGACGTTCGAACCGACCATGTGGACACGGGCCGGGGTCACACCCTTGCCCGGCGGAACGACCGTCTTGCACTTCACGCGGGCGTGACGAGCAAGAGGACGACGTTTTCGATGTGGACCGGCTGGTCCGATCCGCGGGCGCCCCTTGACATCCCCTCCGCCCAGGCATAACGTACAACCAAATGGTTACACAACGAGAGCTGAGCGAAGCGGAGGTCGACCGTGTCTTCCACGCACTGGCGACGTCGACCCGGCGCGACATCCTGCGCCGGACGATCGAGCGGGAGCAGTCCGTCTCGACCCTCGCCTCCGAATACGCGATGTCGTTCGCCGCGGTGCAGAAGCACGTCGCCGTGCTGGAGGCCGCGAACCTCATCGTCAAGCGCGCCGAGGGACGCGAGCGGCTCGTCCGCGCGAACCCCGAGATGATCGCCCGCGCCAGGGCGCTCCTCGCCCGATACGAAGAGCTGTGGCGGTCGCGCATCGCCCGGCTCGACGACCTGCTGGCCGAGACGCCTCGGTCCGGGACATCCGACAACAGCGACACCACGAAGAACGAACAAGGAGACTGAAATGCCTGTCACCGACGTCACCACCGATGCCGAGAACCTGACCATGACCGTCGTCGCCGATTTCGCCGCGCCGGTCGAGCGCGTCTGGAGCGCCTACTCCGACCCGCGTCAGCTCGAGCGCTTCTGGGGCCCTCCCGGCTGGCCGGCCACGTTCACCGCCTGGGACCACACGGTCGGCGGACGCGCGGTCTACTCGATGAACGGTCCGCGCGGCGAGAAGTCCTCCGGGGCCTGGGAGTTCGTCTCGATCGACGCGCCGCACAGTTTCGAGGTCATCGACTCGTTCGTCGACGAGAGCGGCAAACCGCTCGACGGCTTCCCGGCCCAGCGGATGTCGTTCTCGTTCGACTCGACCCCCGACGGCACCCGCATGATCACGACGAGCCACTTCGACTCGGTCGACGCGCTGGAGCAGGTCGTCGAGATGGGCCAGGTCGAGGGCATCAAGATGGCCATGGCGCAGCTCGACGCCGTGCTGCAAGACCTCCGCGAGTACGCACAGGGCAAGGGCACGCGCGTGGAGCTGCTCGACGACACCCACGTGCGCATCACCCGCCTGGTCGAGGGGCCGCGCGAGCTGGTCTGGCGCGCCCACTTCGAGCCCGACCTCATCCGCAAGTGGATGCTCGGTCCCGACGGGTGGGAGATGACGGAGTGCGTCGCCGCGACCGAGGTGGGCCAGTCGTACCGGAACTCCTGGGCGCCGGTCGGCGACACCGAGGGGCAGCCGTTCGGCTTCGAGGGGGAGGCGCTCCTGATCGACGCCCCGCGCCGCGCGGTCAGCACCGAGCGGATGCAGGGCCTGCCGACCGAGACCCTCAACGATCTGAATCTCTACGAGGAGGACGGCGCGACGCTGGTCACGCTGCTCATCGAGTACCCCGACAAGGAGACGCGCGACATGATCCTCGCCACCGGCATGGCCGACGGCATGGAGTCGTCGTTCGCTCGCCTGGAGCGGGAGCTGCTCTCGGTCTGAGCGCGGCATCCGTCGTCGCTGCAGGCCCTCACGCTGGATCAGGCGGTTCTCCGAGGAGACCGCCTGATCCGGCGTTTTCGCCTGCGCCGGCGAGTCCGACAACCGGCGCCCGACAGGCGGAACCCGGCTGCGCGGGATAAAGTGGCGACACGATGAGGATCACGCGCCGCACTCTGCTCCTCGGCGCCGGAGCCGGCGTCGCTTCGGTGCTTCTCGCCTCCTGCACGCCGGAACCCGCGCCCACGCCGACGCCCACCCGCACGCGCGAACCCGAGCCTCCGCCCGGCGTCCCCGCCGCAGCCGGCAGCATCCGCAGCACCTGGACCACCGACCCCTTCGCGCTCGGCGCCGCCAGCTTCACACCCGTCGGCGCGCTCGCCGGCACGCGTCTCGCGCTGGGCAAGCCCGTCGACGGACGTCTGTTCTTCGCGGGCGAGGCGACCGATGAGGACGCCCCCGGCACGGTGCGCGGCGCGATCAGCTCGGGCGCGCGCGCGGCCGAAGAGCTGCTGATCCCGGCGACCTCGGGGGAGCGGATCGCGGTCGTGGGTGCAGGGCTCGCCGGGGCCACGGCCGCCGCGATGCTCGCCGAGGGCGGCATGCAGGTGACGGTCTTCGAGGCCAGAGACCGCGTCGGCGGACGGGTCTACTCGCGTGTCGACGATACGTGGCCGCTGCCCGTGCAACTCGGCGCCTGGCTCTTCGGCGCCGACGATGCCGAGGTGCTCGAACGGATGAGCAGCGGAGAGGTCGGCGTCGTCGAGCTGGCCGGTGAACTCTGGCGCAGCCCCGAAGGCGACACCGACCCGGTCGATCCCCAGCCGTTCGACGCGGCGATCACGACGGCGCAGGCCGCCCCCGAAGACTCTTCGGTCACCGATGCCCTGACCGCTGCGGGCGTCGACCCTGCTGACCCCGCGACCGCGGCCCTGCTCGCGATCCTCGCCGCCCGCACCGGCGCGGGCGCCGACGAGCTGTCGAGCTGGTTCGCACCGCCGCTGCCCACGGATGACCTGAAGGCCGCGACCGACGACGTCACGCCGTTCATCGAGCAGGCACTCGACGGCGTCGAAGTGGGGCTCAACTCCCCTGTCGCCCGCCTCGCATACGACGACACCGGGGTGAGCGTCCGCCTCGGCACCGGGGAGGCGCTGTCGTTCGACCGCGTCATCGTGACCGTGCCGCTCGGTGTGCTCCAGGATCGCAGCATCGAGTTCGACCCGCCCCTCCCGTTCTCCAACCGGGGGGCGGTCTCGGCGCTCGGCATGGGCGCGATCGAGACCGTCTGGCTCCGGTGGGACGAGCCGTTCTGGGACGACGAGCATGCGATCTGGCACGCTGTCGGTGCCGACGTGGTGATCCCGACCTGGATCAACCTGCGCCCCGCGACCGGTGAGAACGTGCTCGTCGGCATCGTCGGAGGGGCCGCAGCCGCGGAGTTCGCGGGGCTCGACGAGGAGGAGGCGATCGAGGCCGCACTCGCCTCGCTCGCGCTCTACGTCTGACCCACGCGCTCGCCGATCCGCGCCGCGTCCGGCGCGCTCGGACTCTCCTCGGCATCCGTACGCAATCGCCGCGGCAGCGGCATCCGGCTGATGAGCACGAGCAGGGTGGCCACGACCGCGAACGTGCCGAGGGCGATCGCGGACGACGCCACGAACTCCATCGGCCCGCTCACCTGCCGCGGATCGAGGAAGTAGTACGGATACCAGCCGATCAACGGCCCGCGGATCATCGTGGCCACGCCCCAGAGCACCGGGTAGGCGAGTGTCACCGGGATCACCCTCCACGGAACGGAACGGTGCCCCGGTGCCAGTGCCCACGCGGCGACCGTCACCGCGGGAAGCCAGAAGTGCAGCACCTGATCCGACCACGGCACATCGATGCGGATGCCGCGGATCCCGGCCTGCCAGACGAGGATCGCGAACACCAGTCCCGCCGTGATCGTCCAGGTCAGGACGAGCGCCAGAGCGACGGTGAGCCACCGCGGATCCCTGGCGCGGCGCAGCGCGATGATGCCGGCGATGGTCAGGAGCACGACGAACGCGATGTTCGACTGGTTGGTCAGGTACGCGAAGAAGTTCTGGCTCGCGATGGTGTTCGACGCGAGTCCCCAGCTGAGCCGGTGGATGAGCGCCACCAGGCAGACGGCGGCCGCGCCGAGGCGGAGCAGGCCGAAGACGGTGCGGGCCTTCACCGCTGCGTCACCACCCATTCCGTCATCCGCCGAGTCTACGGATCAGATCTCCGAGCTTCCGCCGTGTCGCGGGGGATCGGCGGTCATCGGATCATCGAGAGGAGGAGGCGGCCGGCATCGTCACGGGAGAGTCCGGCGAACATCGGCAGCGCCAGCACGTAGCGGCCGAAGAGGAATCCGACGATCGCGACCGCCATCCTGCGCGCCTGCTCGCGACCGAAGTCGTCGACGAGCGGCTCGTAGACGGAGGCCTGGATGTAGGCGGTGATCGAGGCGGCCGAGCCGTCGCGGGAGGCGAGTCGTCGTGCGAAATGCGCGAGGCGCGGGCCGTGCTCCGGATGCTCCCACACCGCGAGGATGCCGTGCGCCAGCCGTGAGGGATCGATGGGACCGTGGCCGTCGCGCCCGCGGGACAGCGCGATGACGTCGTGCGGGGCGGCCCGCAACGCGATCGCCGTCGCGACGAGCTCATCGCGCGACCCGAAATGATAATTGACCAGTGTGTGACTGACGCCCACCTCGGCGGCCAGTCGGCGTGAGGAGAGCGCGGCAAGATCTCCCCGCTCGAAGTGCTCCTGAGCAGCCTGCAGAAGCCTCCCGCGCACGGTCGACGGTCCGCGCGGGCGTCCAGCCGATTTATTGACCATGCTCGCATCGTCGCACCCGACGCACGACGCTTTCCCCATGGACACGCGAATCGACACCGACTGCGTCATCGCCGGAGGCGGCCCCGCCGGTCTCATGCTCGGACTGCTCCTCGCGCGTCAGGGGCTCGACGTCACCGTGGTCGAGAAGCACGCCGACTTCCTCCGCGACTTCCGCGGCGACACGATCCATCCCTCGACGCAGGAGCTTCTGGGCGAGATCGGCCTGCTCGACGAGTTCCTCGCGCGGCCTCACGCCGACATGTCGCGGGTCACGCTCAGCTGGCATGGCACCGAGCTCACGCTGGCCGACTTCTCCCACCTGCCGACATCGCGGAAGGTGATGACGTTCATGCCGCAGTGGGACTTCCTCGATCTGCTCGCCGGCGCCGCGGAACGGTTCCCCGGCTTCCGGCTGCTGCGGTCGACCCGCCTCGACGACGTCGTGCGCGAGGACGGACGGATCGTCGGCGTCACCGGCGCCGGGCCCGACGGGACGATCGAGGTGCGCGCCCGACTCGTCGTCGATGCTTCCGGGCGCGACTCGGAGCTCCGCGCCGCGGCCGGGCTGACGCCGGTCGGCGTGGCGGCGGCCATGGACGTGCTCTGGTTCCGGGTGCCGAAGACGGCCGGCGACCATCATCCGTTCATCCAGGCGGGGGCGGGCATGGTGATCACGATCGATCGCACCGACTTCTTCCAGAGCGCGCATGTGATCCCGGCAGGGACGTGGACCGGCTCCGCCGACGATCTGCGCCGGATGAAGGAACGCCTCGGCCGCATCTCCGCACGTCTCGGAGAGGCGACGGCCGACCTCGTCCCGGAAGACGTGCACCTTCTGCGGGTGCGCCTGGAGCGGCTGCGTCGATGGCACGTCGACGGGCTGCTCTGCATAGGAGATTCCGCCCATGCCATGTCCCCGGCCGGTGGGGTGGGCATCAACCTCGCCATCCAGGATGCCGTCGCCACCGCGCGCATCCTCGGTCCTGTGCTGGCCCAGCGCGTTCCGCGCCCCGCCGACCTGCGCAGGGTGCAGCGTCGCCGCGCCTGGCCGGTGCTCGTCACCCAGGCGGTGCAGCGCCGTCTGCAAGGGCCGGTGCTGTCATCGAGCGACGCGGGCTCCCCGCTGCCCCGAGCACTGCGGATGCTGCGCGATCACCCGCGACTGACGCGGATCACCGGGCGCTTCGTCGGGATCGGCGCGCGCCCGGAGCATCCGGGGTGAGGGCGACGCCTCGCCCGCGGGTCAGATCAGGCGACGAAGGGCTTCTTCGAGCGAGACGCCCTGGGACTCGGCGCGGTCGCGCAGCCGTGCGTGCTCGTCGGCAGAGAGCGGGATGCGCAGCTCGATCGGGTCGTCGTCCGGAGCGTCCAGGCCGTCGAGGAGATCGGAGGCCTCGGCCCACAGGGGCTCGGCCAGGCTCGCGGTTGCCGCCGGAGACGGAGCGGATGCCGCGGCCGCCGAGACCGTCGAGGTGCGGCGGTCGTCCGTCGTGACGGCGCGGGAGCCGCCGGTGCGCGCGGAATCCGGTGCAGCGGCGGATGCGGCGATCGGCGCCGACGCGGCCACCGCGCCTCCGGCATCCGTGGCGAGCGTGAAGCCGGGCCCCCTCCGCGGCTCCTGCTTCGCCTGGTACGCCTTGGCCGCGGCGTTCGCGCGCTCGTCGGCGGCCTCGTTGAGCGGGTGCCCGGCATGCCCCTTGACCCAGGAGAACTCGACGTCACGGCCACGGATCGCCTCGTCGATGCCCTCCAGCAGGTCGCGGTTGAGCACGGGTCCACCGTCGGACTTGCGCCAGCCCTTGCGCTTCCACCCCGGCATCCACTTCGTCACGGAGTCGATCACGTAGCGGCTGTCGCACTCGATCAGCAGCTTCTCGTCGGTGCCCGCCGTCGCGCGCAGCAGCTCGAGAACCGCCCGCAGCTCGCCCTGATTGTTCGTGCCGTGCGGGGAACCGCCGGCCGCCCAGTTATCGTCGTCGATGTACCAGGCCCAGCCGTTGGGGCCGGGGTTGCCCAGGGCGGAGCCGTCTGCGGCGGCGGTGATCGTCATCCTTCCACCGTAACGGTGGGCGACGAGCCCCTTCTCACCGGCGCACCACCATGGGGGTCCCGGTGACGGGGTCGGGGGTCACGACCGCGTCGATGCCGAACACCTCGCCGACGCGTTCGGCGGTGATCAGTGCGGAAGGGGTACCGGTGGCGACCACCCGGCCCTCCTTCATGAGCACGAGGTTGTCGGCGTAGCGCGCGGCCTGGTTGAGGTCGTGCAGCACGGCGATCACGGTCTTGCCCTGGCGGTTGAGGGTGCGCAGCAGATCGAGCAGCTCGTACTGGTGGGCGATGTCGAGGAAAGTGGTCGGCTCGTCGAGCAGCATCACCGGGGTCTGCTGGGCGAGCAGCAGGGCCACCCACACCCGCTGCCGCTGTCCACCGGAGAGCTGGTCGACGTAGCGCTCCGCGAGGTCGGCGGTGTTCGTCGCGGCCAGGGCGTCGCGCGTGGCCGTGTCGTCGGTGGAGGTCCAGCGCTGGAGCGCCGAGTGGTGGGGGTATCTGCCGCGTGAGACCAGATCGGCGACTCGCATCCCTTCGGGGGCGATCGCGTCCTGCGGCAGCAGGCCCATCCGTCGAGCGAGCTCCTTCGAGCCGTACTCGCCGAGCGCGCGGCCGTCGAACAGCACGTCGCCGGCTTCGGGCTTCAGCACACGGGCGAGGGTGCGCAGCACGGTCGACTTGCCCGAGGCGTTCGGGCCGAGGATGACGGTGAACGAGCCTTCGGGCAGCGCGAGGTCGACGCCGTCGACGACGACCTTGCCGTCGTAGGCGACGACGAGTCCGCGGGCTTCGACGGCCGGATGCGGCGTGGTCATGGTTCCTCCGGGTGTCCGAATCGCCCGAACCGCTCCGTTTCGCGGGGAGAAGGAGTCGTTCGGGCGATTCGAAAGGGTCAGCCGAGCAGGTCCTCGACCTGGTCGATCACCAGGTTCGCACCGATCACGCCGATGCCCACCATCCACGTGTCGTCCTCGACCTCGAACGCCTTGTCGCCGGCGGGTCCGGGCTGTGCGCCCCACAGGCCGGTGATCTGCGCCTGCGTGGTCGCGGTCGGGTCGCCGCCCGGGCTCATGTAGAACACCACGTCACCGTCGACCTGCTCGTAGAGCTCGGGGCTGAGCTCCATCATGGAGTACTCGTTCCAGTCACGGTCGGCACCGAGGTCGAAGCCCATGTCGGTGAGCAGCGAGCCCGAGAACGTGCCGGGGCCGTACAGACGGAAGTTGTCGGCGCGGAAGCGCACGATCGACGCGGTGGTGCCCTCGGCCCCGACCGCCTCGCCGACCTCGGCCGCACGGTCCTCGACGCCCTTGATGAGCTCGTCCATCTTGTCGCTCTGGTTCACGGCGGCGGCGGTCAGCTCGGCCTGCTCGGTCCAGTTGGTGCCGGTGTCCTCCGAGAAGACGGTGGGCGCGATCGCCGACAGCTCCTCGTAGAGCGCCTCGTGGCGCACCTTCGACCCGATGATCAGGTCGGGGGCGAGGTTCGCGATCGCGTCGACGTCGGGCTCGGCGATGAATCCGATCGATTCCGTGCCCTCGAGGTCGTCGACGAGATAGGCCGGGAAACCACGGCCGGCGCCGATCTCGGGGGCGCCGACGGGCGTGATGCCCAGCGCAACCAGGGCGTCCATCTGCGGGGAGTCGAGGACGACGATCTTCTCGGGAACCTTCTCGAAGTCGGTCTCACCCATCGCGTGCTCGACGGTGTAGCCGGCATCGTCTGCGGCGGGCGCGGATTCCTCGGCAGCGGGAGTGCTGGAGCAGCCGGTGGCGATCAGAGCGATCGCAGCCAGGGATGCGGCGGCGGTGGCGAGCGGACGGAATCGAGTTCGGAGAGGTCTGTTCACGTGCAACGACACTACCGATAGTTGGTTAGGCTAACCAAATATGAGTTCCGCACCCGCCGTCGTCGAGCGCCGTCGCGCTCCGGTCGCGGCGTCCCGACTCCCGATCTGGATCAGCATCGCGCTGGTGGCGGCCGTGCTGGCCCTCTCGCTGGCACTGAGCCTCGCCGTCGGTGCGCGCTTCGTGCCCCTCGACGAGGTCGTGCTCTCGCTGTTCGGCACGGGCGACCAGAACGTCCTCAACATCGTCGGCGAGCTGCGCGTCACCCGCACGGTGAACGCCGTGATCTGCGGCGTCGCCCTCGGCGCAGCGGGTGTTCTGATGCAGGCTCTCACCCGCAATCCGATCGCCGACCCCGGGATGCTCGGGGTCAGCGCCGGCGCCTCCTTCGGCGTGGTCGCGGGCATGAGCGTGCTCGGGGTGCTCGGCGTCGGCGGCACGATCTGGCTTGCTCTCGCCGGTGCCGCCCTGGCCTCCGCGGTGATCTTCTGGTTCTCCGGCACCCGGTTCGCCGCCGGTTCGCCCGTGCGGCTCATCCTCGCGGGAGTCGCCTTCTCCGCCATCCTCGCCGGTGTCTCGCAGGCGATCGTGCTGACCGACGAGACCGTGCTCGACGCGTTCCGGTTCTGGCGGGTCGGCTCGCTCACCGCACGGCCGGTCGAGGAGGCGCTGCCGCTGGTCGCGCTCATCGTGGTCGGCGTGATCCTCGCCCTGCTGCTCGGCCCCGCGCTGAACCTGATGGCGCTCGGCGACGACAGCGCCGTCGCCCTGGGGGTCAAGCCGGGGGTGGTGCGTGCGCTCGTGCTCGTCGCCGTCACGCTCCTGTGCGGCACGGCGACCGCGATCGCCGGACCCATCGCGTTCGTCGGCCTCGTCATCCCGCATCTGCTGCGCCGACTCGTGGGCCCCGACCTTCGCGTGGTGCTCCCGCTGTCACTGCTCGCGGCTCCCGCGATGCTGCTGCTGGCCGACACGCTCGGCCGCGTGATCGGCGGAGGCGGCGAGGTGCAGGTCGGCATCGTGACCGCGCTGATCGGCGGGCCGCTGTTGATCGGCTTCGTCGTGGGCAAGCGGACGTCGGGGCTGTCGTGAGTCTGCGCACCGAAGCCCTCACCGCCGATGACCGCGTGCTGCGCGGTGCGCGCTGGTCGTTGCGGTTCAGTCATCGCACGGCGGTCGTGTGCGGCATCCTCGCCGCTGCCCTGCTCGTGCTGCTGGTCGCCGCGCTCATGATCGGCGAGTACACCGTGACCCCGGTGGCGCTGATCGAGACGCTGCTCGGGCGCCCGCCGGAGCGGCTCGACGGATTCTTCGTGCTCGGGCGGCGCCTGCCGCGCAGCCTCGTCGCGATCGTGGTCGGCGCGAGCCTGGCCGTCGCCGGCGCCGTGTTCCAGAGCCTCACCCGCAACCCGCTCGCCAGCCCCGACGTGATCGGCATCAGCAGCGGCGCCTCGGTCGGTGCGGTCGTCGTGATGCTGGTGCTCGGTGGGTCCTTGGCGCAGGCGGCCCTCGGCGCCGTGGTCGGCGCCCTCGTGATCGCCGGGGTGATCGTGCTGTTCACCGCGCGATCCGGACTCCACGGCGTGCAGCTGATCCTCACCGGTGTCGCACTGTCGGCGACCGCCATGGCCGTCGTCGACTACGTGCTGACTCAGGTATTCGTCGCCAGCGCCACCACGGCGCAGACCTGGCTTGTCGGCTCGCTGCAGGGGCGCGGGTGGGGGGATCTCCTCCCGGCTCTGATCGCGCTGCTCCTGATCATCCCGTTGCTCATCAAGGCCGCGCCCGATGCTCGCATGATGGCGCTCGGCGACAGCGTCTCGACCGCGCTGGGCGTGCGGACCGTGCGGGCTCGGTGGATCCTTCTCGCCGCCGCCACGCTGCTCGTCGCCGTCGCGGTCGCCACCGCCGGTCCGATCTCGTTCGTCGCGCTGATCGCCCCGCACATCGCGCGACGTCTGACCGGCGCGACCAGCTTCCTCGCCTCGGGGCTCGTGGGCGCGCTGCTGCTGCTCACGAGCGACCTGCTCGCGCAGAACATCTTCCCGGCGCCGATTCCCGTCGGCGTCGTCACGATCACCGTCGGCGGCGCGTTCTTCCTGTGGCTGCTCTGGAGAGAGGGGGCTCGGCGTGGCTGAGCACACCGTCAACCGCGTCCGTCCTCCGCAGCGTCCTCGCCGCACCGGAGCCCGCGTCTTCGCCGCCAGGGTCACCGCGGTGCGCGATCTCACCCCGCACATGCGACGGCTCACGATCACGGCCGAGGAGCTCGCCGACTATGCGCCCGCTGGACCCGACGAGTATCTCGGTCTCCTGCTGCCGCGCGAGGAGAGCGCCCCGCTCGTGCTGCCCGTCAACGACGGCACGGAGAACATCCGCGCGGCGGTCGCGGCCATTCCCGAAGAGGAGCGGCCCGATCTGCGCTGGTACACCCTGCGCGACCACCGCCCCGATGACCGCGAGATCGACGTCGACTTCGTCGTGCACGGCGACGAGGGTCCGGGAACGCGATTCGCCGGGCGGGCGCAGGTGGGCTCGGCTCTCGGCATCCGCGAGTGCACGGCGCTGTATGCGCCTCTGCCGGAGACGCGTGCGCGGGTGATCATCGGCGATGAGTCGTCTCTCCCGGCGATCGCCCGCATCCTGGAGACGACCCGGACGCCCGAGACGCACGTCTTCATCGAGATCTCGGATGCCGCCGAGAAGCAGGATCTCTTCGGCCACGTCACCTGGGTCGAGCGTCGGGGGGAGGCCCCTGGTGTCCGGCTGCAGCAGGCCGTGCGGGCCGCCGACCTCCCCGAGGTGATCGACTACGCCTGGGTCTGCGGCGAGCGTCTCGCCGTGCAGGAGCTTCGCCGGTACCTCGTCGATCTCGGTGTCTCGAAGGATCGCATCACGTTCTCGGGGTACTGGCGGCTGGGCGAAGCCCGAGGCTGAGCCCGGGAGGCGACGGCGCTCGATCAGTCGTCTGCGGGATCGTCGTCCTCCGGAGCGGCGTTCTCGGTCGACTCGCCCTCGGGGGCGGGAGGTGCGACGGGGAACAGGACCGAGCTCAGATCACCGCTGGTCTCGGCGCCGAGGCCGATGGAGAGCGGATCGACGACGGGTGCGGTGTCGAGCACGTCCGCCTCGGAGCGCTCGAGCGGCTCAGAGGGCAGAACCCACTGGTTCTCTTCTTCTTCAGGCTTGTGCTGGAACAGTCCCATGGGTTCCATTGTGAACCCGTGCTCCCTCCGCGAGGCCGGATTCACACGGGATTGATCGGATGCCGCGGCTCGCGGTCGACGCCCTCAGCCCGAGGCTGCGCGCACCGCTTCGACGAGCGCACGCCAGGGGCCGTCGAGCGCGGAGTCCGGCAGTTCGCGCTCCCGACGCTCCGAAGGCGTGCGCGCCCGGATGCTCCACACGAATCGGTCGGCGCCGGAGCCGGCATCCGCCTCCTGGTCCCACGGGCAGCGGTCGATGAGATCGATCCACTCCACGGCGTCGTCGGACTCCGCTTCGACCCGCCACTGACGACGGATGCCGGCGATGCCTCCCGAGCGCACCACCGCGATCACGACCTGCGCGTCAGTCGGTGGAGGGGCCTCGCTCATCCTCATAGACTCCCACGGTCCTCCAGGCGCGTCGAGCCGCGGCGGCCGTGGCGGCGTCGATCGCGGTGGCCGTGGCGACCGTGGCATCGGCGAAGTCCGTGAAAGTCGCTGTGCTCGAGAGCCCCCCGGTGAGTGCCCGGTACCAGACGGTGCCCGCGCGCTCCCAGGCCTTGCCGCCGAGGTCGGTCGCGAACAGGGCGAACGCGCGATTGGGGATGCCGGAGTTGATGTGCACCCCGCCGTTGTCCTCGGTCGTGCGGACGAAGCCGCTCATGTGGTCGGGCTGCGGGTCTCTGCCGAGTTCGTCGTCGTCGTAGGCGGTGCCGGGCGCGATCATCGAGCGCAGGGCCGCACCCTCGACGGCGTCGGTGAAGATCTCGGCGCCGATGAGCCACGTCGCCTGGTCGGCGGTCTGGCCGAGGGCGTACTGCTCGGTCAGGGCGCCGAACACGTCGGCGATCGACTCGTTCAGCGCGCCGGGCTGTCCCTGGTACTCGAGGTTCGCGGTGTGCTGCACGACGCCGTGCGCGAGTTCGTGTCCGATGACCGTGAGCGAGCCGGTGAAGTGCTGGAACACCTCGCCGTCGCCGTCACCGAACACCATGCGCTCGCCGTCCCAGAACGCGTTGTCGTAGTCGATGCCGTAGTGCACGGTCGCGTCGAGGGGAGCGCCGGCATCGTCGAGGGAGTTGCGGTCGAACGCCGACAGCAGCATCTCGAACGTGGCCCCGAGTCCGTCGAAGGCCTCGTTGACGGCCGAGTCGTCGACCGGGGCGTCGTCTTCGCCGCGCACCACGGCACCGGGCAGCTGCTGCGTGTTGCCGGCATCGCTGATCGTGCGGTTCGGGGCGTCGGACAGCTGTGCCACGAGGTCGCCGTTCTCGTCGATCGACAGGTCGATGCGGGCGCGGAACGGCGGGCGACCGGCGGTCAGCGTCTGTCGCGCGGCGGCGGCGGCCTTGGGGAAGCGCCCCGACTCGGCCAGGCGCGCGAGCAGATAGGAGGGGACGACCCCCGGACATTCGACGGCTGCTGTGCTGCTCATGGTGCGACCCTACGCCGGGGTATGGACGTTCGAGAGCTTCGCGCGCCTGGCGGGTCGGACGGGAGACCTCGCCGGCATCCGGGCCTCCGCGGAAACCCGATTTGATAACGAGAATCGTTCTCAATAAGGTGACAGAGTCATGAACCTCCCTCCTTCGCATCGCACCGCCTCCGTCGCCGCCGCGCTCGCGCTCCTGCTCGGCGCCACCGCCTGTGCGCCCGTCGCGACTCCCCCGCCGTCGGCTTCCGCCGCGCCGGACGCGCACGGCATCGACGACGGCGGCGCCGCCGAGGTGCCCGCTCCGGCGACCGCCCTGGTGATCGCGGATCGACGTGGCGGCGTCACGCTGCTCGATCTCGACACCGAGGAGCGCTCCGAGCTCACCCGCGGCCGGCACGACGTCAGCGGTGTCTTCGGGGACGGGCGACTCGTCTACCGCGCCCTCGATGAGGAGGGCGCCATCTCCGTCGAGGTGATCGACACCGCCCGTTGGACCGTCCCGCACGGAGACCACACCCACTCCTTCCTCGGCCGGCCCCGCGTGCTCGGGGTGCTCGACGGCGAGGGCGACGTGCGCGTCGCCGGGGGAGGACGGCTGACCTCCGTGTCCTTCGAGGGAGGGGAGGTCGTCGTCATCGCCCACGACGAGCTCGCCTCGGCTCTGACGGATGCTCCTCGTGTGACGGCCGCCGCCACCGGGCCCGTCGTGCCGTTCGCCGGGCATCTGCTCATCCCCACCGGAGGCGAGACGATCGAGGTGCTCGACGTCGCCGGCGACTCCTCGACCGGCGACTCCTCGGCCGGCGCGGGCGCGGCGTGCGCCGAGGCGAGTGACGCCGACGTCACCCGCGTCGGGGTCGTGTTCACCTGCGGGGAAGGCGCCGTGCTGTTCACCCGCGACGTCGGTGGGGTCATCGCCGTCGAGACCGTCCCCCACCCTGAGGGAGCGACGCCGGCGATGCTGCTGTCCGGACGCCCTGATCGCCCCGATCTCGCCGGGACTGCGGGCGATCGGGGGGCCTGGCTGCTCGACGTGCGGCAGCGGCAGTGGATGCTGCTGCCCTCCGATGTGCCGCTCCTGCGTGCGTCCGCTCTCGGCGATGACGACAGTCGCACGGTCGCGATCGACGCCGAGGGACGCGTGCGGGTGCTCGCCGCGGATGGTGTGGTGCTCGTGCGCAGCGAGCCCGTACTGGCGGCGTCCGTCGCCGACTCCGCGTTGCGAGACCGCGTGCAGCTGATCATCGACGCACGCCATGCCTACGTCACCGACCCCGCGACCGGAGCCGTGCACGAGATCGACCTCGCCGATGGGCGCGTCACCCGCACCTTCGCCGAGCTGGACCCGTGGTTCGTCCAGCAGGTCGGCTGAACCCTCGACGCCCCCGATCGTCGTCGCGCATCCCGCGCACCCACCCAGAAGAAAGAGAGACCATCTCATGACCCGACCCCGCAGCCGCCTCGCGATCGGCGCCCTCGGCGTGATCGCCGCCATGGCGCTCGCCGGATGTGCGACCCCAGGACCCGACGCCGAGAGCGCCGATACCGCCGCATCGGAAGACCACCATGAGGGGGACACCCGCATCGCCGTGACGTACGACGGCGGCGTGCTCGTGCTCGACGGCGAGACGCTCGAGACCATCGACGGGGTCGAACTCGATGGTTTCCTGCGCGTCAACGGCGCCGGCGATCACGACGGTCACGTGTTCGTCACCGCTGAAGACGGTTTCCACGTGCTCGACACCGGTCTGGCCTCCGACGCCGTCGAGTTCACGGGCGAGGTGTTCCCCGCCGTCGCGGCCGGGCATGCGGTCCCGCACGCCGGCCGCACCGCGCTGTTCGACGACGGCACGGGTGAGGTGCGGGTGTTCGACACCGATGCCGTCGGCACCGGCGCCGAGCCCGAGGTCGACACGATCGCGTCGGAGGCCGCGCATCACGGCGTCGCGCTCGAGCTCTCCGATGGCACGGTCCTCGCCACCATCGGCACCTCCGAGGAGCGCACCGGAGTGCGGCATCTCGCCGCGGACGGCTCCGAGCTCGCTCGCAACGAGCAGTGCCCGAGCGTGCACGGAGAGGGCGCGCTGAAGGGCGAGGTCGTGATGTTCGGGTGCGAAGACGGCGTGCTGCTCTTCGCCGACGGCGCCTTCACCAAGATCGAAGCCCCCGACGAGTTCGGGCGCACCGGGAACGCCTACGTGACCGACACGAGCGCGATCGCGTTCGGCGACTACAAGACCGACCCCGACCAGGAGGGCTACCTGCTGACGAAGCTCGCCCGGATCGACACCACCGACCGGACGATGTCGATCGTCGACCTGCCGGAAGGCACGGAGTACACCTGGCGCGGCGTCGGCCGTGACGGACACGGCCACGTCGTGGTGCTCGGTGCCGACGGCTCCCTGTCGCTGCTGGACGAATCCGGTGCTCTCGTCGACGCCTGGGACGTCATCGATCCGTGGGAGAGCCCCACCGAGTGGCAGCAGCCGCACCCCGGATTGCACGTGGTGGGCGATATCGCCTACGTGACGGAGCCGGCGAAGGACCGCATCCTCGCGGTCGACCTGCACTCCGGCGAGGTGTCGGCGGAAGCGACTCTCGACGTCGTGCCGAACGAGTTCGTGGTGGTCGGCGCCGCCGGGCACTGAGCATCCATCCGGAGGGCGGGTCGCGAAAGCGGTCCGCCCTCCGGCGTGCCCGGGTGGGTCATTCCTGTTCGATGCTCAGCACCGTGGTGCGCATACCGTCGGCCTCGTACTGCACCGGCATGCCGGGATGGTCGATCGAGAACCAGAAGACGCCGTCGTCGGTGTCGTATCTGCGGCAGGTGAGCTCGCCGAGCGGGGCGCTCAGCGCCACCGTCGAGACACTCGTCGTGCCGGCATCGAACGCGGCGTGGCCCTGCAGCTCGGCCCAGGTCACCCGATTCGAGACGACGGCGTTCGGATCCTCCGCCGCCCAGCGATCCAGGGTCGCGCCCTCCTCGTCGGTGTCGCGGAAGCGGTTGACATGCTCGCCGAGCGGGCCGTCCGGACCCTCCAGGAGAAGCCGGATCAGCTTCCCGGTTCCGGTGGCGTCACGGATCTCGGCGGCGGTGAACGGCGTCGGCAGGAGGTCGGGGCCGAGCAGGTGCGGGTCGGAATCGGTCATGAGACAAGTCTGCGGCCTGCGCAGGTCGCACGTCACGAGAAGGTCTCGATGCCGGAACCGAGCCGTGCATCCTTGACAGGATTGCGTTCTGTATACAGAATACCAGTACGCCCGAAGGGGCGATCCCGACCTGATCTTCCAATGATGAAAGAGGTAGCGAGATGGCACGTGCGAACGTGACGCGGTATCTGGCACTGGGTGCCGCCGGCGCTCTGGTACTCGGACTCGCCGCGTGCAGCGGTGGGGGCGGCGGAGGCGGCGTCGACGCGGATGGCAACGCCACCGTCGTCTGGTCCACCTGGGGCACCGCAGACGAGCTCACCCGTTACCAGGAGTTCAACAAGGACTTCATGGAGCGCCACCCCGACATCACGGTCAAGCTGCAGCCCGTCGCGAGCTACGGCGACTACCACTCCAAGCTGCTGGCGCAGCTCACCAGCAACACCGCGCCGGACGTGTTCTACGTGGGAGACGACATGATCGGCCAGTTCGTCGACTCGAACCGTCTCATGCCTCTGGACGACCTGATGGAGTCGAAGGACAGCAAGACCAAGAAGGACGACTTCTTCCCCGGCCTCTTCGGCGCCGCGGAGCACGACGGCGAGGTGTACGCCGCACCCAACGACTCGAACCCCGACGTGTTCTGGTACGACAAGCAGGCTCTCGCCGCGGCCGGCATCACCGAGGACCCGGCGACTCTGGCCGAGAACGGCGAGTGGACCACCGACAAGTTCCTCGAGATGAACGCCCAGCTCCACGATGCGGGGTTGGCCGGCACCATGTACTGGAACTACTGGGCGACGCACTGGAGCTGGCTGTCGTCGCAGGGCCTCGACGCCCCGTACGACGACTCCGGCACGTTCGTCGCGAACGACGACCCCGCGACCGTCGCGGCGATGCAGCAGTTCGGCGAGCTGTTCCAGGACGGGACCTTCGTGGTGGCGGACACCCTCCCCGACGGCGCCGGCGCCGACAGCATGTTCGTGACGCACAAGGCCGGCTTCTTCGTGCAGGGCCGGTACACGATCGGCACGGTCAACGCGACGGGCGAGCAGGACAGCTACGACATCGTGCCGTGGCCGACGCCCGACGGCGTCGCCGCGCCCACGGGCGTCGCCACCTCGTTCCTCGCGATCAACGGCAAGACCAAGGTGAAGGACGCGGCCTTCACGTTCTGGACCGAGTTCCTGTCGGCCGAAGGGCAGACGTTCCGCCTGGAGGGCGGCGGCAACGCCGTCCCGTCCATCAAGGGCGCCGACGACGTCGTACTCGAGGGGGACTACCCGGCACACGCGCAGACGTTCCTCGACATGCGCGACATCGGCTTCGAGGACTACCCGGCGGAGGCCAGGGTCCCCGGACTCCCCGTCGCGATCGCGGAGGAGTTCCAGAAGCTCTACGAGGGCAAGACCGACGCTCAGGCCACGCTCGACACCATCGCCGACGTGATCAAGGAACGGTCGGAGAAGTAGGAGTGACCACCCTCACCGAGAACGGACGGATGCCGCAGGCCGGCCCTGCGGCATCCGCCCTCCCCCTCCGCGCGGAGGCGGCCTGGCGTCGCCGTGACCGGCGATGGGGATACGTCTTCGTCGCGCCGCAGTTGATCGGCATGGGGCTGTTCGTCGTGCTGCCCTTCGCCGCGAGCCTCGTGCTCGCCTTCGCGGAGTGGGACGGACTCAGCGACCTGAAGTGGGTGGGTCTGGCCAACTTCGTCGAGCAGCTGCAGGATCCGCTGCTCGGCCGCTCGATCATCAACACCCTGCTGATCGCCGTCATCACGGTGCCGATCGGCCTGACGCTCGCGGTCGTCGTCGCGATCGCGCTGGAGAGGCTCAAGACCCGCACGCTCTACCTGATCCTCTTCTTCGCGCCGGTGGTCACCTCGACCGTCGCCGTGGCGATGATCTGGCAGCAGATGTTCCGCGCCGACGGGCTGCTGTCCACGACGATCTCGAAGATCTTCGGCATCACCCCGCCGGACTGGCTGCAGGACCCGAAGCTCGCGCTCCTCGCCGTGTGCATCGTCACGATCTGGTCGTCGGTGGGCCTCAACGTCATCATCTTCCTCGCCGGCCTGCAGAACATCTCACCCTCGGTCATCGAAGCCGCCCGCATCGACGGCGCCGGCGCCTGGCGGCTGTTCGTCAGCATCCGGCTCCCCCTGCTGTCGCCGATCATCTTCTTCTCGTCGGTGATCGCCTTCATCTCCTCGCTGCAGACCTTCGACACGGTGTACGTGCTCGTCTCCGGCGGCGGCCCCGACAACGCCACGCGCACGATCGTCTATCACATCTTCGATCTCGGCTTCGGGCGGTTCGAGTTCGGTCTGTCGAGTGCGGCCAGCATCATCCTGCTCGTGCTGACGCTCGTCATCACCGCCATCCAGTTCGCCGCGCAGAAGAAGTTCGTCCACTACGAGGATGACCCCGCATGACCATCCAGACACCGCCCCTCACCCAGCCCGGCGGGCCGCCCACAGACTCGACGGTCGCGATCACCGCCCCCGGGTACCGACCGCGCGGACGCGGCGGTCCCGGTGTCGACCGCGCGCGACGTCGCGCCGGCTCGACCCTGCTGCACGTGGTCCTGATCGTCGCCGGCATCGCGATGGTCTTCCCGTTCGTGTGGATGCTGCTCACGTCGTTCAAGACCCTGCCGCAGCTGTTGAAGAACCCGCTCGAATTCCTGCCGAACCCCTGGACGGTGCAGAACTACACCGACGCGTGGAACGCCGTGCCGTTCGGGCAGGCGTATCTGAACAGCGCCTACATCGCGGTGCTCGTGGTCGTCGGCACGCTCATCACGGCGTCGATGGCCGGCTATGCGTTCGCGCGGATCCGGTTCAAAGGCAGCAAGGTGCTGTTCATCGTGTTCCTCGCGACGCAGATGATCCCCGCGCAGGTGACGCTCATCCCGTTCTACCTGCTGATGTCGCAGCTCGGGTGGGTGGACTCCCACCTCGCCCTGATCGTTCCCGGCATGATCGCGAACCCGTTCGCCGTGTTCCTGATGCGGCAGTTCGTCCTCGCCCTGCCGCGGGAACTCGAGGAGGCCGCGCTCGTCGACGGCGCCGGCCGCTGGCGCATCTTCTGGAGCATCGTGCTGCCGAACCTCAAGCCCGGTCTCGCGGCGCTCAGCATCATCACCGCGCTCGGCGTCTGGAACGCCTTCCTGTTCCCGCTGGTCCTGTTGAACACGCCGGACCTCTTCACGGTGCCCCTCCTGCTGACCTCGTTCCAGGGGCAGTTCGGTTCCATCAACTACGGACTCGTGATGGCGGCCTCCGCGATCGCGACCGTACCGATGCTGATCGTGTTCGTGATCGGTCAGCGCAAGATCCTCAACAGCATGGCCGCCTCGGGACTCGGAGGACGATGATGACGGATGCCGCCGCCCTCGCAGGGCGTCACCTCGACCTGGTCTCCGCACCGTTCACGCTGCCGCGGTCGCGCGTGCTCGTGTTCCGGGCCGAAGACGGCGAGGGCGTGCGCGTGCACACCTCGGAGTACGAGCGGCGCCTGTCGGAGTGCCGGGTGCTCGATGGTATCGAGATCCTGGATGCGGACGGGACCGTGCTCCCGGTGACGGACGTGCTTCCGGCGCGGGTGTCGTTCGGCGGGGCCCTTCGTCTCGTCGCTCCGCTCCTCGCTCAGGAACCAAGCGCCTCTCCCCGGTCCCTGAGCGAGCGGAGCGAGACGAAGGGCGCCACCCTCACGTTCGCCGACCCCTCGACGCTGAGTGTGGGCGGAGCCCCCGGCCTGCGGGTGCGCCTGACGCACCCCGACGGGCGGACGGAGGAGCATCCCCTCGGCGACGGCATCCTGCTCCGGATCGCCGCCGACCGCACCGTCGCCGTCGAGCCGGGCGACCACGCCGCGGCGCTCATCGCGACCGAGGCGATCTGGGCCGACTGGTTCGCGAAGTGTCCGACCGTGCGCGACGACCTGCAGGAGATGACCGCCTTCTGCTGGTGGGTGCTCGGTGCGAACATCGTCGAGCTGCCCTCCCTCGGAGACGCCAGGGCGATCGTGCCGTCGAAGATCGGCTACGTCGGCCTGTGGCAGTGGGACGCGTACTTCATCGCCGTGGGACTGCGGCATGGCGACCCGGAGCTCGCGCGCGAACAGCTCGACATCGCGTTCCGGTTCCCGCAGCCCGACGGGCAGCTGCCCGATGTCGTGCACGAGCTCGGAGTGCTGGCGACCAGCGATGACCTGCCAGAGAGCGACCGCGCCAACCTGCGCCGCGCCGGATCGCAGATCGCCGATCCGAGTGCGCCGGTGCCCTTGACCAAGCCTCCGCTCGCCGCGTGGGCGCTGCGCAAGGTGCTCGAGATCGAGGATGCGCCCGACTATGCGCGCACGCAACTGGCGCGCATCGTGCGTTCGCAGGACTGGTGGTTCGCGGGCAGTGACCTCGACCATGACGGGATGCCGGAGTACGGGCATCCGTATTCCTCCGGCCTCGACGACAGTCCGATCTTCGACGGTCCGCTGCCGACTGCGGCCCCCGACCTCGGCGCCTACCTCGTGCGGCAGGATCTGGAGCTCGCCTCCCTGCTGCAGAGGTACGAGCCGGCCGCCGACGTGGCGCGGTTCCGCGAGCGGGCGGCTGCCACACAGGAACTGCTGCTGCGCATGTGGGATCAGGGCCGGGGGCGCTTCCTCGCGTTCGGCAGCGGTGAGCCGCAGCTCAGCGACACGGTCGTCGGGCTGATGCCGCTGCTCACGGGCACGCTGCCGGCTCCGATCGCCGAGGCACTGCGTTCCGCCGTCGACGACCCGGAGCGCTTCGGGCTGGAGTGGGGTCTGCCCACGGTCGCGGCGTCCGACCCGGACTTCTCGGACGAGCGCATGTGGCGCGGTCCGGTGTGGGTGAACACGAGCATGCTGGTGGCCGAGGGGCTGGAGGCGTCGGGCTATGCCGAGCGGGCGCGGGAGCTGCGGGAGCAGATCGTCGCCCTCGTGATCCACGGCGGCGGCCCGCACGAGTACTTCAATCCGCGCACGGGCTTCAAGGCCGACCGCGCGACCACCGCGTTCGGCTGGTCGGCGGCGCTGTTCATCGACCTCGCCGTGCAGCTCAGCTGACGGCATCCGCTCCGGTCGCGATCTCTGTCGCTCGCCGGGTCGGGCGGCGGCAGGAAATGTGACCGGAACACTGCGGAACTCAGCTGTATTCAATATTCAGGACGACGAAGGAGTCAGACATGAAGAAGAAGATCACAGGCATCGCGGCGCTCGCGGCGATCGGGATCGCGCTCGCCGGATGCGCTGCCGGAGGTGTGCCCACCGGCGGTTCCACGGTGGTCCTGGACCCGGATGCGAAACTCGACGGGGACATCACCGTCTGGTCGTGGGATGTCGGCGCCGTGGCATTGGAGCGTCTGGCCGCCGACTTCGAGAAGGCGCACGAGGGCACGAGCGTGAACGTCGTCGACGTGGGCTACGACAACGCCTACGACAAGATGTCGGTCGGCTTCCAGGCCGGCACCGGGCTGCCCGACATGGTCACGATCGAGACGGATGCCGCGCCCGGTTACATCACGCAGTTCCCGCAGGGCATGCTCGAGCTGAACCCGATCCTGGGCGACGACGAGGCCGACTTCGATCCGTTCAAATGGTCGGCGGGGTCGGATGCCGACGGCTCGCTGCGCATCGCCCCCTGGGACTCCGGCACCGTCGCGCTGTACTACCGCACGGATATCGTCGAGCAGGCCGGGGTCGACATCGAGGCCGTCGAGACCTGGGACGACCTGATCGCGGCAGGCACGGTCATCAAGGAGAAGGCCGGCCACACGCTGCTCTCCACCGACCTCTCCGCGGGCGGCGGCTTCCAGATGCTGCTGCAGCAGCTGGGGCAGGGGCTCTTCAACGAGGCGGGTGAGATCACGCTCGACTCCCCGGAGGCCGTGCGCGTGCTCACGATGCTGCAGGGGATGAACCAGGCCGGCCTCATCAAGAACGTCACGGGATGGGATGGCCGGGTCACCTCCGCGAAGGACGGCGACTCCGCCGTGACCGCCGATGCCGTCTGGTGGATCGGCACGCTGCAGGGCGATGCTCCCGAACTGTCGGGGAAGTACGCGGTGCTCCCGCTGCCCGTGTTCGACGAGGGTGGCGCCCGCACCTCGAACAACGGCGGCTCCGGGCTCGCGGTGCCTGCCCAGGCGAAGAACCCGCAACTCGCCGCGGCCTTCGTCGACTTCGTGCTCGCGGATGCCGAGAACCAGGTGTCGATGATGACGAACGAGGGCCTGTTCCCCTCCTACCTGCCCGCCCTGGAGTCGGACTACTTCTCGAAGCCGGTCGAGTACTTCGGTGGTCAGCCGGTCTATGAGACCTTCGCAGAGCTCACGGGGCAGATCCCGCCGATCGTCTACACGTCCGACAGCGCGGAGGCGTCCGACATCGTCGCGAATGCCGTGTCCGCGGCCGTGCTGAACGGCGCCGACCCGGCCACCGTGCTCGCCGACGCCGCGAAGCAGCTCGCGACGTCGACCGGTCGAGAGGTCGCGACGCAGCCATGACCTCCGCCACCTCGTCCGGGTCCGGCCGACGGCGGCTGGACCCGGGCAGGGCCGGACGCTGGTTCGTGCTGCCCGCCGCCGCCCTGCTCCTGTTCTTCTTCGCCTACCCGCTGGGTGCCTCGCTCTGGCAGAGCCTGTTCCGCACCGAGGGCGGCGTCACGAGCTTCGTCGGGGTCGGGCAGTACGCGCGGCTGTTCTCCGACCCGCTGATCGCGAAGAGCCTGTTCAACGCGGGCCTCATCCTCGTCGTCCAGGTGCCACTGATGATGGTTCTCGCGGTGGGTCTCGCCTACCTGCTCAACCAGTCGTGGCTGCGGTGGCGGTCGGGATTCCGTCTGCTCACCTTCCTCCCCGCGGTCACCACGCTCGTCGCGTACGCCGTGGTGTTCCGTGTGCTGCTCGCCACGGACGGCGGCGCCGTGAACCAGATGATCGGCGTGATCGGCATCGCCCCGATCGACTGGCTGAACAACGAGTGGTGGGCGCGCGTCTCCGTGATCGCGGCGGTGACCTGGCGATGGACCGGCTACAACATGGTCATCATCCTCGCCGGCCTGCAGTCCATCCCGCCCGAGCTCTACGAGGCGGCCAAGGTCGACGGCGCCGGGCGCTGGCAGACGTTCTGGAGCGTCGTGCTGCCGCAGCTGCGACCGGTGCTGATCTTCACGGGGATCACCTCCACGATCGGCGCGCTGCAGCTGTTCGACGAGAACTTCATCCTCACCGGTGGCGGCCCCAACGACGCCACGCTCACCCCGGTGCTCTACCTCTACAAGGTCGGGTTCCGGCAGTTCGACTTCGGCTACGCATCCGCCATCGCCTGGATGCTGGTGCTGATCACCGCGATCATCGCCGTCGTGCAGTTCCGGGTCATGAGGGAGAAGCCATGACAGATCTCGCCACCCGCACCCTGGTCACCTCCGGCAGAGACACGCGCAGCCTCGGGGCGGGCGAGCGCGGTGCCCGTTCGCGGATGCTGCGGCTTCCGCTCTATCTCCTGCTCATCGTCGCCTCGGTGGTGTCGATCATCCCGTTCCTGTGGATGGTCATCGCATCGACGCATCCGAGTTCGGAACTGTTCGGCACGCCGCTGCCGGTGCTCCCCGGCGATGCGCTGTGGGAGAACCTCGCCCGCCTGGAGGAGAGCATCGGCTTCAGCCGCGTGATGCTCAACAGTCTGCTGATCGCGGTGATCTACACGGTGTTCAGCTCGATCGTCAGCATCATGTGCGGCTACGGGCTCGCCACCTACCGGTTCCGTGGGCGGGGTCTGCTGCTCGCCCTCGTGCTCGTCACGATGATGATCCCCATGCAGGTGCTGCTCGTCCCGCTGTTCCAGATCATGGCCGGCATGGGATGGATCGACACCTATCAGGCCGTCATCCTGCCGTTCCTGGCGAACGCGTTCGGGATCTTCCTCATGAGGCAGGGGTTCCTCGACTTCCCGCCGAGCCTGATCGAGGCGGCCAGGATCGACGGAGCCGGCGAGCTGCGGACGTTCTATCGGATCGTGCTGCCGGTCGCGAAGCCGCAGATCGCGGCGCTCGTGATCTACACGTTCATCAGTCAGTGGAATGCGTTCATCTGGCCGCTGCTCATGCTCAACACCGAGGCGAACTACACGGTGCCGGTCGCGCTGAACACCATGATCGGGATGAGCCGCGTGGACTACTCCGGCCTCATGCTGGGGTCGCTGCTGGCGACCCTGCCCCTGCTCCTGCTGTTCCTGATCTTCCAGAAGCAGTTCGTCGCGGGGCTGCTCGGGGGTGCGGTGAAGGGGTGACGGGCGGAGGACGAGGCGAAGGGGAGGAGAAGGCAGGGGCTAGCCGGAGGAGCGGACCGCATGCAGCAGTCCGACGCGCATCGACGTGCCGTCGGGGGACTGCAGCACGGTGAAGAGGGTGCGGGTGCAGGTGCGGCACCGCACGATCGCGGCGTGGCGATCCAGCTCGACGACGGCCTCCGCGAAGGCCGCGAGCGAGCCGCATCCACCGCAGGTGCCGACCAGTGCGGTGACGTCGGCGCCGAAGAGGTCCCAGAGCATGCCCGCGATCGCGTTTCCGTCGACGGTCTGAGCGGGGGCGGCAGCATCCATCACTTTCCTCCGAATCGTTCGGTGCGCACACGTTCCGGCGCGTGTCCGAGACCGACCAGCAGGTCGGCCACATGTTCGACGAACCCGGTGGGCCCGCACACGAAGACCAGGGGAGCGCGATCCGGCGGCCAGGTCGCATCCCGGAGCACCTCTTCGGTGACGCGTCCGACGGCCCCCGACCATCCGTCGGGAGCGGAACGGGTGAACGCCCATCGCACATCCGCTGCGGCACCTGCGGGTGCCGCATCGAGCTCGCTGCGGTAGAGGGCCTCGTGCGGGGTGCGCACCGAGTACAGCAGCCGCACCGAGTCGGTCGCCCCGGTGGACTGAGCTGCCCGCACCATCGACATCAGGGGCACGATGCCGGAACCGCCGGCGATGAGCTGCACGGGACCGGGCATCTCCGGACGCCACACGAAGAATCTCCCCAGGGGGCCTTTCACCTCGAGCTCGTCGCCGACACGGACGTCCCGCACCAGATAGGGGGAGACCTCGCCGTCGGGGATCTCGTCGACCGCGAGTTCGATCGTCTCGCTGTCCCCGAAGGAGGCGAGCGAGTAGGAGCGGACCGCCTGGTAGCCGTCTTCGGCGGTGAGCCGCACATCGACGTGCTGTCCCGGGTCGCTCCCCGGCCAGCCCGGCACGCTGAGCCGGATCGTGCGGGCCGAATCCGTCTCGGCGTGTGCGCCCGTCACCCGCGCTTCACGCCAGCCGCCCACCGTCACCAATAGCGTTCCTCCGTCCACGGATCGCCGTGCATGTTGTAGCCGTTCTGCTCCCAGAACCCCGGAGCATCCTCCTCCATCAGCGTGAGGGCCCTGAGCCACTTCGCGCTCTTCCAGAAGTAGAGGTGCGGCACGATCAGCCGCGCGGGTCCGCCGTGCTCCGGGTCGAGCGGTTCACCCTCGAACTCGAACGCGATCCACGACTGCCCGCCGAGGAGATCGTCGAGGGCGACGTTGGTGGTGTACCCGCCGTACGAGTGCGCCATCGCGAAGGAGGCGGCGGTGTCGACCCCCGCGAAGAGCGTGTCGAGAGACACCCCACGCCAGGAGGTGCCGAGCTTCGACCATCGCGTCACGCAGTGGATGTCGGTGTGCACGTCTTCGATGGGCAGCTCGTGCAGCTGATCCCACGTCCAGGAGACGACCTCGCCGACCTCGTTGCGGATGCCGAAGCTCCACTCCGACATGTGGATGTTCGGCGTCGGCCCGGCCGAGAGTACGGGGAAGTCTTCGGTGAGGTACTGCCCTGGCGGGAGTTCGGGGGTGCTCTCCCTGCGGCGAGCACCGAAACCTCGGGATATCACGGCCATGATGTTCCTCCTGTCGGTGGATGGGATCCTGCGTGTCAGGCGGTACTCCGCGGCGTGTGCCCCCGTGCGAGGAACAGCCGGGTCCAGACGTCCATGTTGATGATCACCATCGTCAGCGTCTCGATGGCGGCATCGTCGAAGTGCCGGCGAAGCTCGTCGTGCGCGGACTGGATGTCGCCCTGACGCAGGCCGGAGAGTGCCTCCGCGTACGCGAAGGCCGCCGTCTCGGTTTCGGCGAACTGCGACGATTCGCGCCAGGCCGAGATGACGTCGACCTTCACCGAAGGGATGCCGAGGCGCCGTGCCTCCTGCGCATGGAGGATCGTGCAGTATGCGCACCTGCTGTTCACGGCCACGAGGAGCCGGACGAGTTCGCCGAGCTGCGGGTCGAGGGGCAGCGATGCGCCGGCCGTTGTGCCGTACGCCGCCGCCATCGCGCGGGGGATCGCATCGAAGCCCGTCTCATCGTGGTCGATGCGGGTGTCGACGAACTCGATCCCCTCGAAGTGTCGGGCGGTGATCTCGGAGTCCATGATCCATCCCTCGCTTCGGGCCGACCGTGAAGCGGGCGGGCGCCCGTGCCCGAAACCATGAGTCCATCATGCATGCGACGGAAATGCACCCGGAAGGGCCGTGAAATATCGGTTGGTCCGCGATCGGCTATCCGCGGGTGCGTGATGCCAGCCGTTCCTGCGCTGTGCGCAGATGCTGGGCCATGGCGGCTTCGGCACCGTCGCCGTCGCCCGAGAGGATCGTCTCGACGATCCGCACGTGCTCCTCGAGCGTGGCCTCCCCGGTCTCGACGTCGTAGGCCAGTCGGAACGCATGGAGATGGAAATGCGTCCGCTCGAGCGCTCGGGCGACCGCGATGTTCCCCGACGCCCGGGCGATCAGCTGGTGCAGCAGCGCGTCGTGCTGGCTGAATCTGGCGTAGTCGGTCAGATCGGCCGATCGGGGGGCATGCGCGTACCGGTGCAGCTCGGCTGCCAGCGCTTCGCGCTCTGCAGCGGTCGCGCGTTCGGCGGCACGGCGTGCGGACACGGGTTCCAGCAGCAGGCGGAGATCGTAGAGGTCGGCCAGCTCGCGTGCGGTGAGCACCGGCGTGGTGCGATAGCCCTTGAGGTGCGTCTTGCGCACCAGCCCGGCATCTTCGAGTCGCGTCAGTGCTTCCCGGATGGGTGTCGGTGAGACGTCGAGACGCTTGCCGAGCGCATTGATGTTGACCCGGGCGTCGGCGGGCAACTCGTTGCTGAGGATGAGGGACACGAGTCCTTCGTAGACGTTCTCGGCGAGTGAGGGATCGTCGGGATCCCGCCTGTCGTCCACTCGCACCATGCCCGCAATCCTAGTGCGGAGGCCGCGCGTCGATCATGCGGGTGGGGCCGGCATTTGACAGGCGAACAGGGAAGCGCGTACGGTCGCAGAATCAAATTGAATTTGATTTTGACATCCTCGAGGAAGAGATACCGTGACCCTCATCACCGCCGCAACCGCCCGCCTGGTCGACATCGAGGTGGAGAAGGTCCGTACCGACGCCATGCAGTCCTTCCTCAAGCAGGAGACCATCGTCGTCACGATCGAGACCGCTGACGGGCTCACCGGTCGGGGCTACTCCTACACGATCGGCACGGGAGGCCGCGCGACGCTCTCGATGCTCAACGAGCACCTCCTGGCCGTGCTCGTCGGCGAGGACTCGCGCCTCGTCGAGCACCTGTGGCGGCGGCTCTACGACTCCACGCGGGCCACGTCGGTCGGCGTCATCACCGCCCTCGCCCTCGCCGCGGTCGACACCGCTCTGTGGGACATCCGGGCGCAGCGTGCCGCGCAGCCGCTGTGGATGATCGCCGGCGGGAACCGTCGCGACGTGCCGCTCTACGACACCGAAGGCGGGTGGCTGCACGTGTCCGTCGACGAGCTCGTGGAAGAGGCGCGCGCATCGGCGAGCAGGGGCTGGAAGGGCGTGAAGATCAAGGTCGGGAAACCGAGCATCGCCGAGGATGCGAGTCGCATCGCCGCCGTGCGCGACGCCGTCGGTCCGAACATCGAGATCATGGTCGACGCCAACCAGAGCATGACCTCGGCCGAGGCGGTGCGCCGGGCGCACGCGTTCGAGCCGTTCGACCTCAGCTGGTTCGAGGAGCCGCTTCCCGCCGACGACGTGACCGGCCACGTCCGCCTCGCCCAGTCGACCAGCATCCCGATCGCGGTCGGCGAGTCGATGTACTCGCTCGGTCACTTCCGCGAGTACCTGGAGCGGGGTGCGGCAGGGATCGTGCAGGTCGATGTCGCCCGGATCGGAGGCATCACCCCCTGGCTCAAGGTCGCCCACCTCGCGGAGGCGTTCAACGTGCAGGTGAGCCCGCACTTCCTCATGGAGCTGCACGTGAGCCTTGCCGCCGCGATCCCCAACGGTCGCTTCGTCGAGCACATCCCGCAACTGCGCGCCGTGACCGACAGTGAGATCAGGATCGAGGACGGGCACGCCCTCGCGCCGATGACCCCCGGACTCGGCATCGACTGGAACCTCGACGCGCTCGACGATCGCACCGTCGCCTGAACGCACGACCCGCATCACCCCACCCCGCTCATCGTTGAGCAGATGGCGCTCGCCATCACGAAAGGACGAAGATGTCATCCCCCACCCGCACACCCGCGCAGCAGCCGACGCCGTCGGGCGAGAAGAAGACCGGATCCCGCGGCGTCGCCGCCGCCGCGCTCGTCGGCTCCGCACTCGAGTGGTACGACTTCTACCTCTACGGCACGGCCGCGGCGCTGGTCTTCAACCGCATCATCTTCGTGAACGATGACCCGCTGGTGGGCACCATGGTGGCCTTCGCCGCGTTCGGGCTCGGATACATCATCCGCCCGCTCGGAGGGCTCATCTTCGGGCGCCTGGGCGATCACTTCGGGCGCAAGTACGTGCTCGTGCTGACGCTGATGATCATGGGCATCTCGACCGTGCTGATGGCGTTCATCCCCACCTATGCGCAGATCGGGCTCTGGGCGCCGGTCCTCCTGATCCTCCTGCGCCTCGTCCAGGGGATCGGCGCCGGCGCCGAGTTCGGCGGCGCGGCGATCTTCTCCGTCGAGCATGCCGACCCCCGACGTCGTGGCCTGCAGGGCGCATGGCCGGCCGTCGGTGTCTACCTCGGGCTCCTCCTCGCCTCCGGTGCTTTCGCGCTCGTCTCCTCGCTCCCCGAAGAGGACTTCCTGGCCTGGGGGTGGCGCATCCCGTTCGCCGGCAGCATCCTCGTCGTCGTCGTCGCACTGATCATCCGGCTGCGGCTGACCGAGACCCCCGCGTTCCAGCAGGCCGTCGAGCAGGACGAGGCCCCGGTGGCTCCGCTGCGCGAGGTGTTCACGAAGGAATGGCGCGGCATGCTCGTGCTCATCGGCACCCAGACGCCGCAGAACGTCATCGCCTACATCAACCTGACCTTCATCGCCGCCTACCTCACGAGCACGCTGATGCTGGCCAACAGTGTGGGGCCGATCGCGGTCACCATCGGGACCGCGGTCACGATGGTGACACTGCCCCTGTTCGGCGCGCTCTCGGATCGCATCGGGCGGAAGCCCGTCGTGCTCGCCGGCATCATCTTCTCGGCGGTGTTCGCCTACCCGTACTTCCTCATCATCGACGGCCTGCAGACGCCGTTCGCGGTCGCCGTCGCGGTGACGGCGAGCCTGAGCCTCGGGGTCGGCGCGATGTTCGGGCCTCAGGGCGCCTACTTCTCGGAGCTGTTCACGAGTCGCGCACGCTTCACGGGTCTCGCGTTCAGCCGCGAGGTCGCCGGTGCCATCTCCGGTGGATTCACACCGCTGATCGCGGTGGCGCTCGTGGCGGCGGCCGGCGGATCGTCCTGGCTGGTCGCGGTCTTCATCATCGGGGCCTGCATCATCGGCGCGGTGGCGACGTTCCTGGGGCCGGAGACGCGCGGACGCAGCCTCCGTGTCGCCACGGTCGACGAGCTCCGTGCCTCGACCGGGAGCATGCGCGACTAGGGGGACCTCCCGATCCCGGTGACGGGCCCCTCGTCGGAGAGGGGCCCGTCACTCGTGCATCCGGGATCGTCAGGCGCGGAACAGCTCGACGTTCTCACGCGCCCACTGGGCGAACGTGCGGCCGGGTCGACCCGTGAGGCGCGTCACCGTGTCCTGCACCGCCTGGCCGATCGCGGGAGGGTTCTTCGCGAGCTCGACGCCGAACTCGACGTATCCCTCGTCGTACCCGAAGGCGCGCAGTCGATCCCGCTCCTCGTCTTCGGTGAGCCGGATCCACGTGACCTGTTCGCCGAGGGCCTCGGCGATGCGCGTCGTGCGCTCGGCCGGGGTGAGCGCCTCCGGCCCGGTCAGATAGTACGTCCGACCGTCCGCGGGGGCGCCGAGCAGCACCTCCACGGCGACCGCCGCGATATCGGCCTCGTGGACCATCGCGCTCGGCCAATCCGCCAGCGTGCGCACGCGACGGTCGGACACGATCTCCGGAGCCCACTCCCGTGCGTTCGACATGAATTCGACCGGTGCCAGCAGAGCCCAATCGAGGCCACCGTCCCGCAGTGCCGGTTCGAGGGTGCTCTCGTCCCATCCGCCGAGCACGCTCACGCGCCGCACCCCTGCGGCCTGCGTCGCGGCGACGAGCTCGACACCGTTGGTGAGGGTCTCGCCGAATTCGCCGTTGAACGTGATGAAGTGCACGCCGCTGCAGCCGTCGACCGCCCGACCGAACGCCTCGACGTCGGTGAGGTCGCCGCGGACGACATCGACGCCCGCGGGGAGGTTCGCGCGCTGAGGATCGCGGGAGAGGGCGCGCACGCTCTCGCCGCGTTCCACCAGTTGGCTGACGATGTGGCGTCCGACCGTGCCCGTCGCGCCGCTGACCAGGATTGTCATGAGGAGTCCCTTCTTCGTGGTGACTCTCACCCTTCCGGGTCATGCGGACAGATTCGGTCCGCGATGCCTGACGGCGGCGAGAAAGCGCGAAGGCTCCTGGTGGAACGGCGAGCTAGGGGTGGTGAAACGGCGAGCAAGCACTGGTGAAACGGCGAGCAAGCACTGGTGAAACGGCGAGCAAGCACTGGTGAAACGGCGAGGAAGGAGTGTCTAGCCCTGCCCGAGCTCGCCGGGCACTACTCGGTGAAGTAGGAGCTCGTCGCGTTGTCGAGGATGCGCTGCATGCCGTGCATCCAGTTGAGCTTGAGGGCCTCGACGGCGGCCGGGATGTCGCCGGCGGCGAGGTGTCGGGCGATCTCGGCGTGCTCGGCGGCGACGCGCTCGACCTTGACGTCTTCGGGGACGAGCAGCGACTCGTAACGGTGGAACGAGCTGCGTACGCTGTCGATCACGGCCAGGAGTCGGGCGTTCGGGCAGGCCGACAGCATCACGCTGTGCCACTCGTCGTCCTTCGTGATGACGAGCTGATGCTCCACGAGCTCGTCGGCGAACGCGTCGGCCATCTCCTTGAGCTGGCCACCGATGCGGCGCAGCTCCTCGGGAGGGCTCAGCTCGAGCGCGAGGCTCTCGAGGGCGGCCATGACCGGCGCGAGATCGCGGAACTCCGAGGCGCTGAGCGGGACGAACCGGAAGCCCTTGCCGTTCTCGCTCTCGATCTGCCCTTCGGACTCGAGGGCGATCAGAGCTTCGCGCAGCGGTGTGCGGCTGACCCCGAGTTCGGTGGCGAGCTGCACCTCGTTGATGCCCTCGCCGGGCTGTACGAGTCCCGCTCGCATGCGGGTCAGCAGCTCTTGCCGAACCTGCGAGCGCAGGTTCTTGCGTTCGATCGCCATGCGTCCCCTCTTCTGCCGCCTGCCCGTCAGCCTATGGGTTGACGGGCCTCGGGCGACGTCCTAGTGTGTGTATACAGAATACAGCCGATCGCGGATTTGCACCAGCGCAACGCCGCGATCAGCCGGTGACGACTCAGAGAGGAGACTTCGTGCCCGCACCCGATGGCGAACAGCCCATCCGACGCGTCCGTCTCGATGCCCTCGCCTATGGTGGCGACTACAACCCCGACCAGTGGTCGGAGGAGACCTGGCACGAAGACATCCGCCTGATGCGCGAAGCCGGCGTGAACATGGTGAGCCTGCCGATCTTCAGCTGGCCGCAGCTGGAGCCCGAACCCGGCGTCTACGACTGGGCATGGCTCGACCGCATCATCGACCTGCTGTGGGAGGCGGGCATCGCGATCGACCTCGCGACCGCCACCGCGACCCCGCCGTCCTGGCTGCTGCGCGCGCACCCCGAGATGGCGCCGTGGGACGCCGACGGACACCGGCTCGAATTCGGATCCCGGCAGACCTACTGCCCCTCGTCGCCGATCTGGCGCGAGAACGTCGCCCGCATGACCCGGGCGATGGCCGAGCGCTACGGCGAGCATCCCGGGCTCGCGATGTGGCACATCTCGAACGAGTACGGCGACCACACGTCGCGCTGCTGGTGCCCCGAGTCGGCCCGGCACTTCCGACGCTGGCTGCAGGACCGTTACGGCGACCTCGACGGACTCAACGGAGCCTGGGGCGTGAACGTGTGGGGGCAGCGCTACACCTCCTGGGAGCACATCGAGACGCCGAAGAAGGCGCCGGGCCCCATCAACCCCACCAAACTGCTCGACTTCGAGCGCTTCTCCTCCGACGCACTGCTGGAGCTCTTCCAGGTGGAGATCGACGTCCTGCGCGAGGTCACCCCCGACATCGCGGTGACGACGAACTTCATGAGCATGTTCCGCGACCTGGACTACTGGGACTTCGCGGCGGTCGAAGACGTCGTGACCGACGACGCCTACCCCGAGCCCGCGGATCCGACGTCGCACGTCGGCGCCGCCCTCAACTACGGGCTCATGCGCTCGCTCAAGGGCGGACAGCCGTGGCTGCTGCTGGAGTCGTCGGCGAGTGCGACCAGCTGGCGTGACGTGAACGTGCCGAAGGCGCCGGGCAAGATCCGCATCGAGAGTCTGCAGGCCGTCGCGCACGGTTCCGACGCGGTGATGTTCTTCCAGTGGCGCCAGGCCAAGTACGGCCAGGAGAAGTTCCACTCCTCGATGCTCGGGCACCGCGGAGAGCGCTCGCGAAGCTTCCAGGAGACCAAGGCGCTGGGGTGGGAGCTGAAGAAACTCGAGCAGGTGCGCGGCACCCGCGTGCGCTCACGAGTCGCGCTGGTCGTGGACTGGGACTCGTGGTGGGGCACCAGCGCCGTCGAGTCGCTGCCCTCGCAGAGGCTGCAGTGGGCGCAGCAGGCGCGCGCCTGGCATCGAGCGCTCTACACGCTCGGCCAGCCGGTGGATACCGCTCGCGCCACCGGCCCCTTCGACGCGTACGACGTGGTCGTGGTGCCGAACCTCTACATCGTGGAGCAGCCGCAGGCCGAGGCGCTGCGTGCCTTCGTGGAGCGCGGAGGGCACCTCGTCGTCGGACCGTTCTCGGGAGTGGTGGATGCCACAGAGAAGGTGCACGACGGCGGAGCGCCCGGACTGCTGCGCGACCTGCTCGGCATCGAGGTCGACGAGCAGTGGCCGATCGCCGACGGTCTCACCGCGCGCATCGACTACGCCGGCGAGACCCTGACCGTGCCCTCGTGGAGCGAATGGCTCGAAGCCGACGACGACGTCGACGTGCGCGGGACCTATGCCGGCGGCGAGCTCGACGGACTGCCCGCGGTGACGCGTCGCACGGCGGGCGGCGGCTCGGCCTGGTATGTCAGCGCGATGGTCGACCCGGCGGGCCTGCTGCCGATCTTCCGCGACGTGCTGCGCGCCGCCGGCGTCCCCGCACGCGAACACACCGACGTCGAGGTGGAGGTCGTCACCCGCGCCGACGACACCACCGACTACACGTTCTACCTGAACCACGGGCGCACGCCCGTCGCGTTCGAGATCCCGTCCCCGGCCGTCGACCTGCTCACCGGCATCGGTCATGCGGGCCGACTGGAGCTCGACCGCTACGGCGTCGCCGTGCTCGCCGCGCCCCGCGCCGAGTCCATCCCCTTTGCCACCCTGATCGCGTCTGCGCGTGACAACGATGAGAAGGAGGACGCATGACCGCCCCGTTCGTGCATCCGTACATCCCCAACACCGCCCCGGAGTCGCGAGCGGCGATGCTCGCGGCCGTCGGTGCCGCGTCGGTCGACGAGTTCTACGCCGACATCCCGGAATCGCTTCGGCTCGGCCGGCCGCTCGACCTGCCCGCGCCGTTCCTCGCGGAGCAGGATCTCGCCCGTCATGTGCGCGGGCTGCTCGCCAAGAACCGCTCGACCGAGGAGCGGCTGAGCTTCCTCGGCGCGGGTACCTACAACCACTATGTGCCCGCGGTCGTCGACGAGGTCATCGGCCGTAGCGAGTTCCTGACCGCCTATGCCGGCGAACCCTACGAGGACCACGGCCGCTTCCAGGCGCTGTTCCAGTACCAGTCGCTGATGGCCGAGCTGCTCGAGATGGACGTCGTGAACGTGCCGACGTACGACGGCTACCAGGCGACGGCGACCGGCCTCGCGATGGCGGGGCGGCTCACCGGTCGCGGTCGCGTGCTGGTCGTCAGCGACGTGCTTCCGGCGAAGCTCGCGAAGGTGCACGACTACGTCCGCGCGCACCTGACGCTCGAGCTCCTGCCGACCGTCGGCGGCACGGCCGACGTGACCGCCGTTCGCGCGGCACTGGCCGGCGACGTGGCCGCGGTCTGGGTCGAGACGCCCAGCGCCACCGGCGCGGTCGAAGCGGCGCTGCAGGAGATCGCGGATGCCGCACACGCGGCAGGTGCCGTGCTCGTGGTCGGCACCGACCCCATCGGCTACGGCATCCTCACCCCGCCCTCGGTCTCGGGAGCCGACATCGTCACCGGCGACATCCAGTCCCTCGGCCTGCACCAGTGGTTCGGCGGCGCCCACGGCGGCTTCATCGCCGTGCATGACGACCCCGCTTTCGTGATGGAGATGCCGTCCCGGCTCTTCGGACTCGCGACCACCGACGTGCCCGGCGAGTACGGCTTCGGCGACGTGGCGTACGACCGCACCTCGTTCGCGCACCGCGAGGAGGGGAAGGAATGGGTCGGCACGGCCGCGGCCCTCTGGGGCATCGCCGCCGGGGTCTACCTCGCGCTGATGGGACCCGCCGGCATGGCCGAGCTCGGTGACGTGCTTCTCGCCCGCACCCGGTATGCCCAGCAGACGCTCGCCGCGGTGCCCGGCATCGCGCTCGACGACGACGCCGTGCACCTGCGCGAGTTCACGGTGACCTTCGCCGACGTCACGGCCGACGCGGTCGTCACGGCGCTCCGCGCCCAGGGCATCGAACCCGGCGTCGTCGTCGGAGAGCACCGCCTGCTCGTCTGCGTCACCGAACTCACCTCTCAGGCCGACATCGACACCCTGGCGGGCGCGCTCGCCGAGGTCACGGCATCCGATCTCAGCACGAAGGAGCAGAACCGATGCGACGTACTGAGCGACGACTGCAAGGAGGAGACGAAGTGAGTCTCCCCGTCGCCCCGAAGCCGGCGCTGCGCCGCTTCCAGCAGGCTCGCTGGGACGAGCCGATCATCTTCGAGCTGACCACGCCCGGCGAACGCGGCGTGCTGGTCTCGCAGGTCGAGCCCGGGGTGCGCGAAGCGGTGGGCGACGTGGTCGCCGCGCTGCCCGCCTCCCTGCGTCGTGCCGCGAAGCCGAAGCTGCCCGAGATGGGGCAGATGCGCGTGCTCAAGCACTACCTGCGCCTGTCGCAGGAGAACCTCGGCGCCGACTTCAACGTCGACATCGGCCAGGGCACCTGCACCATGAAGTACGCGCCGAAGATCAACGACCAGCTCGCGAACACCCCGCAGCTCACCGCGATGCACCCGCACCAGGATCCGGCCGATGCGCAGGGCGTGCTCGAGGTCGTCTGGCAGCTCGAGCGGATGCTCGCCGAGATCTCCGGCATGGACGAGGTCTCGCTGCACACGCAGGGCGGATCGGCGGCGATCTGGTCGAACGTCGCCATGATCCGCGCCTTCCACGAGGCCAACGGCGAGGGTGAGCAGCGCCGCGAGGTCATCACCACGATCTTCAGCCACCCCTCGAACGCGGCCGCCGCGAAGGCCGCGGGGTACGAGATCATCACGGTCTACCCCGACGTCGAGGGCTACCCGTCACTCGACGCGCTGAAGGCCGCGCTGTCGCCCCGCACCGCGGCGATCATGGTCACCAACCCCGAGGACACCGGCATCTACAACCCGGCGATCCGGGAGTGGGTGGATGCCGCGCACGCGGTGGGTGCTCTCGCCTCGTACGACCAGGCCAACGCGAACGGCATCCTCGGCGTCACGCGCGCCCGCGACGCCGGCTTCGACGTGTGCCACTTCAACCTGCACAAGACCTTCGGCACCCCGCACGGCAGCGGCGGACCGGGTTCGGGCGCGAACGCCGTGAGCGCGGCGCTGGCACCGTTCCTGCCGGGACCGCGGGTGGTGCGCGACGACGATGGGACCTTCGCGGTGGCCGAGGGTGGGGAGTTGTCGATCGGGGCGGTCGGCCCGTTCTTCGGCGTCATCCCCGCGCTCGTGAAGGCCTACTCGTGGATCATGGCGCTCGGGGCCGAGGGGCTGCTCGCCGCCGCCGAGACCGCCGTGCTGAACAACAACTATCTGATGGCGCGTGTCCTGGCGATTCCCGGAGCTTCGGCGCCGTACGCCACCGGGCGTCGCCGCATCGAGCAGGTGCGCTACTCGTGGGAGGAGCTGTACCAGGAGACCGGCATCTCGTCGGAGGAGATCGGCGTGCGCATGACCGACTTCGGCATGCACTACTGGACCAGTCACCACCCCTACGTGGTGCCGCAGCCGTTCACGCTCGAGCCGACCGAGTCGTACTCGATGGCCGAGCTCGACGAGTACGTGGCGACCCTCGCCGAAGTGGCGCGCGAGGCACGGGAGTCGCCCGAGGTGGTGCGCACCGCCCCGCACAACCAGACCGTGCACCACACGCACCACAACGATCTGGACGACCCGGACCGGTGGGCGATCACGTGGCGCGCGTATCAGCGGAAGTACCCTTCGGTGGGCTCCGTGCGCCGCTTCCCCGCGGAGTCCGTCGCGTCGTGATCGGACTCGTCGTCAACCCTGTCGCCGGTGTCGGCGGGCCCGCGGGCCTCGCCGGCTCCGACGGTGCGGACGTGCAGCGTCTCGCCCGCGCGCGCGGCGCCCGTTCGCGCGTGCAGGAGCGGGCGGCCCTCGCCCTGACGGCGCTCGCCCAGCGGCATCCCGGGCTCGTGGTGGCGACTGCCGCCGGTGCGATGGGCGCCGATGCCGTGCGCGCTGCGGGGCTGGTGCCGCGCGTGGTGTGGCCGGGGCCGCGTGTGGTGGGTGCGGGGTTGCCGAGTGCACGGCTTGCCGCCGAGTGCACCGCCTCTTCACGTCGAGATCCCGTGCACTCAGCGATAACCGGTGCACTCAGCGGGGATGAGCGGGCGCGGGCGGGGGAGCAGGCGGGGGCGACGGGTGCTGTGGACACGTCGCGTGCGGTGGCGGCGCTCGCGGCGTCCGGGGTCGAGCTGATCCTCGTGGTCGGCGGGGACGGGACATTGCGGGATGCTGTCGCGGGGCTCGGGACGGCGGAGCATCCGTCGGGCGGCGCGACGGATGTCGGAGGAAATGGCGGGGATTCCGTGGCTGCGGAGGGAACCTCCCGACAGGTGCTCCTGCACGAAGAGGATCCGGCGGCGGGGATACCGGCGGTGCTCGGAGTCCCGGCCGGAGTGAAGATGTACTCGCCCGTGTTCGCGGTCAGCCCGCGTGCAGCCGGAGCCATCGCCGCGGACTGGATCGATCACGGCGGACTGCCGACCGAGGAGCGCGAGGTGCTCGACATCGACGAGGCCGCGATGCGCCGCGCCCGCGTCGACCCGACGCTGTACGGCATGCTCCGGGTGCCCTATCGTGCCGGTCGCACCCAGGCGCGCAAGGCCCCGACACCCGCGACCGAGGCTGCGGCCGTCGAAGCCGCGGCCTGTGGTGCCGTCGCCCGCATGCTGCCGAGCGTCCGGTATCTGCTCGGGCCGGGCGGCACGACCGCCGAGATCGCCCGCCAACTGGGCATCGGAGGATCCCCGCTCGGCGTGGATGTCGTCCTCGACGGCAGCGTCATCATCCGCGGCGCGAGCGAGCAGGAACTCCTCGCCGAGATCGCTCGTGGCCCGGCGCAGGCCGTCATCACCGTGATCGGCGGGCAGGGATTCCTGCTCGGGCGCGGCAACCAGCAGCTCTCGGCATCCGTCCTGTGGGCCCTCGGCGACGACCCGCTCCTCGTGGTCGCGCCCGAGCAGAAGCTCATCGACCTGCACGGCCGTCCCCTCCTCGTCGACACCGGCGACGCGCAACTGGATGAGAGACTCGCCGGCCATGTCCGCATCGTCACCGGCGTCGGCATCACCAGCCTCTATGCCGTGAGCGCCCCCGAACTGACCACCATCTGACTCCCCCTCTGAACGAACCCGAAAGGACACCCCATGCGTCTCGAGAACAAGAAGGCCATCGTCACCGGCGGCGCCGGCGGGATCGGTCGTGCCACGTCACTCGCGCTCGCCGCGGAGGGCGCGGCGGTCGCCGTCGTCGATCTGAATGCGGATGCGGCCGACGCCGTCGCGGAGGAGATCCGCACCGCCGGCGGCACGGCCATCGCGATCGCGGCCGACGTGGCGAGCGAACCCGACATCGAACGGGTCATCGCCACCTCGCTCGCCGAGCTCGGCGGCGTGAACATCGTCTTCAACAACGCCGGCATCATCCGCCGCACCACCGCCGTCGAGACGACCGTGGAGGAGTGGGACCGCGTCTTCGGCGTGAACGTGCGCTCGATCTTCCTGATGTGCAAGCACATCGTCCCCGTGATGGAGGCGGCCGGAGGCGGCTCGATCATCAACACCGGATCGGGCTGGGGCCTCAAAGGCGGCGGCCAGGCGATCTCGTACTGCGCGTCGAAGGGCGCGGTCGTGAACATGACCCGTGCACTCGCGATCGACCATGGCCCCGCCGGTATCCGCGTGAACTCGGTCAACCCCGGAGATGTGAACACCGGGATGCTGCGTGACGAGGCCCGTCAGCTCGCGCAGGACACGAACGCCTTCCTCGCGGAGGCCGCCGACCGTCCGCTGCGCCGGATGGGGGAGCCGAGCGAGGTCGCTCAGGCCGTGGTCTGGCTGGCGAGCGACGACTCCTCGTACGTCACGGGGTCGGCGCTCGTCGTGGACGGCGGGGGCATCGCGTAGCCGCGGTCAGGTGCTCTTCATCTGGATCAGCTGGATGAGGTTGCCGCAGGTGTCGTCGAGCACAGCGACCCAGGCGTCGCCGATGTCGGTCGGCGGCTGCGTGAAGACGACGCCGAGCCCGCTCAGGCGCGTGTGCTCGGCGTCGAGGTCGTCGACCGTGAACTGCGCGAGCGGGATGCCGTCTTCGACGAGTGCGTCGCGGTAGGGCTTGACCGCCGGGTGGCCCGCGGGCTCGAGCAGGAGTTCCGGCCCCTCCGGCGCCTCGGGCGACTTCACCGTGAGCCAGGCGGCATCGCCGAGCGGGATGTCGTGGTGCTTCGTGAAGCCGAGCACGTCGGTGTAGAAGGTCAGGGCTTTGCGCTGGTCGTCGACGAAGATGCTGGTCAGTTCGATTCTCATGGGGTGCTCCGTGTGTTCGGCCACCGCTCGGCGATGCGGGCGAGGGGCTCGGGGTGGAAGTAGTGGAATTTGGAACGGCCACGCCGCTCCGTGGAGATCAGCCCGGCGGATTCGAGCACCGTGAGGTGCTGCGAGACCGCCTGACGGGTCAGAGTGAGGCCGTGCCGCATCGTCAACGTCGTGCAGATCTCGAAGAGCGTCTGCTCGTCGCGAACCGACAGCTCGTCGAGGATGAGGCGCCTCGTCTCGTCGTCGAGTGCACGGAACAGATCGGCCATGGCTTCCATGATAGGCAAGCCCATGCTTGCATATCAAGGTCGAGGTTCAGGCGTCCGCGTTCGGTCGCCGTCGAGTGCACGGGAATCTGCCGAGTGCACGGCTTCCCTGCGTCGATACGTCGTGCACTCGGCGACAAGCCGTGCACTCGGCGGCGGGGAGGCGCGTGCACGTCGGGCGTACCCCCAGGGCACTGGAGTAAAATCGGCACAATGACCGACGCCCCCTCCGACTCTGCACCCGACCTCGGACCGGGCGTCGACCCCGACGATCTCGCCACGACACTGCGCGTGCTGGCCGAGCTGCACAAGATCGACAACGAGCACCCGGACTTCGTCGCCGTGCGGCACGCGACCGCGGCGATGTTCAAGGCCGTCAAGCGCGTGCGCCGCAAGGAGATCCGCGACGCGATCGCCGAGGCCGACAAGGCCGTGGTCGCCCGCACCGCCACCGGAGCACCCGACCGCATCGACGACGAGACCCGCGGCAACGACCTCGCCACCAGCGTGGTGGACGCCCCCATCGCGGGGGAGCTGCTCAAGCCCCGCAACTGCTACATCTGCAAGCAGCCGTACACGCAGGTCGACGCGTTCTACCACCAGCTCTGCCCGGACTGCGCCCGCTTCAGCCACGGCAAGCGCAACGCCCGCACCGACCTCACCGGCAAGCGCGCCCTGCTCACGGGCGGCCGCGCGAAGATCGGCATGCACATCGCGCTGCGGCTGCTGCGCGACGGTGCGCACACCACCATCACCACCCGCTTCCCGCGCGACGCCGTGCGTCGCTTCTCGGCCCTGCCCGACTCGGCCGACTGGCTGCACCGCCTCCGCGTGGTCGGCATCGACCTGCGCGACCCCGCCCAGGTGATCGGCCTCGCCGACTCGGTCGCGGCGCAGGGGCCGCTCGACATCCTCATCAACAACGCCGCGCAGACCGTGCGGCGCTCGCCCGGCGCCTATTCGCTGCTCGCGGATGCCGAGCTGCAGCCGCTGCCCGACGGACCGCTGCCCGAGATGGAGACGTTCGGTCACACCGCCGATCCGCACCCGCAGGCGCTGCAGGCATCGGTCGACGCGCATCCGCTGCTGTCGGTCGCGGCCCTCGGCGGCACCGTCGCCGAGCAGGGCGGGCAGGCGCTCACGGCCGAAGATCTGGCACGTCTCGCGATGGCGCCGGGGTCGTCGTCGCTCGAGAAGCATGCCGACGGCACCGCGATCGACGCCGGTGGGCTCGTGCCCGACGTGAACCGGGTGAACAGCTGGGTGCAGTCGATCGAGCAGGTCGACCCGCTCGAGATGCTCGAGGTGCAGCTCGCCAACACGACCGCACCGTTCCTGCTGATCAGCCGCCTGCGCGCCTCGATGGCGGCATCCGATTCTCCACGCAAGTACGTCGTGAACGTGTCGGCGATGGAGGGGCAGTTCTCGCGCCGCTACAAGGGGCCGGGGCACCCGCACACGAACATGGCCAAGGCCGCGCTCAACATGCTCACGCGCACCAGCGCCGGCGAGATGCTCGAGACCGACGGCATCCTGATGACCGCCGTCGACACCGGATGGATCACCGACGAGCGCCCGCACTACACGAAGGTGCGCCTCGCGGAGGAGGGCTTCCACGCCCCGCTCGACCTGGTCGACGGCGCCGCCCGCGTGTACGACCCGATCGTGCGCGGCGAGGCCGGCGAAGACATCCACGGCGTCTTCCTGAAGGATTACGAACCCAGCCCCTGGTGAGCGCGGGCGGCGTCAGCGCGCGCGTTCGCCGAGGTTCGCCGAGGCCCAGCGGCCGAGCTGGTCGAGGATCGGCAGGAGCCCCTCGCCGCTGGGTGTGAGCGCGTAGGACACGGTGATCGGAGGGCCGGCGTCGACCGTGCGGACGACGAGTCCGGCATCGGCGAGCTCGGCCAGTCGGTCGGAGAGCACGGTGTCACTGATGCCCGCGACCGCGCGGCGCAATGCGACGAAGGTCGAGGGACCCCCGCCGAGTGACGACACGATCATGCCGTTCCATCGTTTTCCGAGCACGCTGAAGGCCAGTGTGACGGCGGCATCGCACACCTGCCGCACTTCGTCGACCTCGGTCATGGCCCCATCCTACCCGTGCTACGTTAACCGATGCCGCTAAGAAAAACCTAGCGACTGTGAAAACGAGAGGTAGGCCTATGTCCCTGTTCCGCCTGGATGCCAGCATCCTTCCCGCGTCGTCCGCCAGCCGTGCGCTCGCCGACCTCGTCGAGGCCGAGTGGACCGCGTCCCACCCCGACTCGACCGTCACCCGCCGCGACCTGGCGAGTGACCCGGTGCCCGCGACCGTCTGGGCGGATGCCGTGACCGGCGGTTTCATCGACGAAGCACAGCGCACCCCCGCCCAGAACGACGCCCGAGCTCTCGCCACGCGATTCGCCGACGAGCTGATCGGCGCCGACGCGCTGCTGTTCGCGGTGCCCCTGTACAACTACGGCGTCTCGCAGCACTTCAAGACCTGGTTCGACCTGGCGTACACCGACGGGCGCATCGACCCGACCGGCACCGCACTGAACGGCAAGCCCGCGACGCTGGTGACGGTGCTCGGCGGCAACTACGCGCCCGGCTCGCCCAAGGAGGGCTGGGACCATTCGACGGGCTGGCTGCGCCGCGTGCTCGAAGACGTCTGGGGCCTCGACCTGCGCGTCGTGCAGCGTCCGTTCACGCTCGTCGGCGTGAACCCGGCACTCGACGCCTTCGCCGACACCGCCCGTGAACTGAAGGAGAACGCCGAGGCCGAGGCCCGCATCTACGGCCGCGAGCTCGCCGCGACGCGTGACCCTCGGGTGGCCTGAGCCGAGGTTCCCTCGCATCGCGCACGAGGTCCCTTCCGGGCGCAGAACGGGACCACGTGCGCGATTCGCAAGCGGATGACGGCCGCGACGGATCAGGCGGGGAACGTCGCCGGGTACGGGTGCGGCAGCCACACCGTCACGATCAGACCGCCCTCGGCGCGCGGAGTCAGCACGAGGGCGCCGCCGTGGGCCCGGGTGATGCGGTCGACGATCGCGAGGCCGAGCCCCGCCCCGGCATGGTCGTCGCCGCGGGTGCGCTCGGCGCCGCGCTGGAACGGCTCGACGAGGGTCGCCACGCGATGCGCCGGCAGCGGCTCACCGGTGTTCTCGACGACCAGCGCGACCGCGTTCGGCATCGCATGCGTGCGCACGGCGACGGATCCCCCGGATGACAGGTTGTGCACGATCGCATTGAGCACGAGATTGGTGATCAGCTGCGGCAGGAGTGCCGATGACCCGAGCACCGGTGCGGCGGCACCGCCCACCTCCACCGCGACGCCGCGACGGTCGGCGAGCGGCACCAGCGCCTCCACCGCTCCTTCGGCGAGGAGGGAGAGGTCGACGATCTCCCGCGGGAACGCCCGCTGGTCTGCGCGACTGAGCAGCAGCAGCGCTTCGGTCAGGTCGATCGCACGGGTGTTGACCTCCTGCAGGCGCCGGATCAGCGCATCGACATCGCGATCGGGGTCGTCGCGGGCGACTTCGAGCAGAGTCTGCGAGATCGCGAGCGGTGTGCGCAGCTCATGCGAGGCGTTCGCGGCGAACCGCTGCTGCTCGGACACATGAGCCTCGAGCTGCTCGAGCATCGAGTCGAACACATCGGCCAGGTCGCGGAACTCGTCCCCCGCTCCGGGGAGTGCGATCCGGTGCGAGAGCGAGCCCTGCGCGGCGAGTCGGGCCGCGTCGCCGATGCGCTCGAGCGGTGCCAGCATCCGTCCGGCGAGCAGCCACCCGCCGCCGAGGCCGAGTGCCAGCAGAACCACCATGACCGCCGAGGCGACGGGCACGAAAACCTTGCTCAGGTCGCCCCGGTTGGGATAGAAGTCGACGGAGTCGGGTACATACCGCAACAGGAAGAACGCGACGGCCGCCATCAGCAGGATGCCGGAGACCACGACGATACCCGCATAGCTGAGCGTGAGCTTGAGGCGGGCGCTCATCCCCCGGCGCCTACGCATCCGCATCCGCCCCGATCCGATATCCGACACCGGGCACGGTGAGGATCAGCCACGGCTCGCCGAGTCGTTTGCGCAGCGACGACACCGTGATGCGCACGGCGTTCGTGAACGGATCGGCGTTCTCGTCCCACGCACGCTCGAGCAGCTCCTCGGCGCTGACCACCCCGCCCTCGGCATCGACGAGCACCTCCAGCACGGCGAACTGCTTGCGGGTCAGGGCCACGTAGCGGTCCTCGCGGTACACCTCGCGGCGGAACGGGTCGAGGCGGAGCCCCGCCATCTCCAGCACGGGCGGTCGGCTGCGCTGCCTGCGGCGATCGAGCGCGCGCAGGCGCAGCACCAGCTCCCGCAGCTCGAAGGGCTTGGTCAGGTAGTCGTCCGCCCCGATCTCGAACCCGGTCGCCTTGTCGTCGAGGCGGTCGGCGGCGGTGAGCATCAGGATCGGGATGCCGCTGCCCGAGGTCACGATCCACCGGGCGATGTCGTCGCCGGAGGGGCCTGGCACGTCGCGGTCGAGCACGGCGATGTCGTAGGAGTTGATGTGCAGAAGCTCCAGTGCGGTGTCGCCGTCTCCTGCGATGTCGGCCGCGATCGCCTCCAGGCGCAGGCCATCGCGTACCGCCTCGGCGAGGTAGGGCTCGTCCTCGACGATCAGTACGCGCATGGCTGCGATCCTACGCACTGCGGTATATCGCGAGCATATGGAAAAGCGCATACGCCCTCGCAACCGGCCCCCTTCTTCACTGGGAACATGAACACCAGCACCACCTCCCTCCCGCCGCGAGTGCGCCGCCGCCGCCGGCTCATCGGCACGCTGGCCGCGCTCGCCGCCGCCGTGATCCTCGCCTTCGCGGTGCAGCAGTCGTTGTCCGTGGCTTTCGCGGATGCGACGAACGTCGGACCGGCGCCCGCCCCGACGCCCGTGCCGACCGAGGACATCACCGGCTCGGTCATCGCTCCGAGCGAGGCCGACGGGGTGATCCGCGACGGCGATCAGCCGACCGTCTTCGACGTGGACAGGGCCGCCGTCGGCAACCTCGACCCCGCCCTGCTCGCGGCGCTGCAGCGTGCCGCGTCGGATGCGGAGGGCGAGGGCATCACCTTCCGCGTCAACAGCGGATGGCGCACCCCGGCGCTGCAGGCGCGGATGCTGCAGGATGCGATCGCCCAGTACGGCTCGGAAGACGAGGCCCGGCGCTGGGTGGCCACCCCGGAGACCTCCGAGCACGTGACGGGCGACGCCGTCGACCTCGGACCGTGGTCCGCCCTCGACTGGCTCGCGCAGCGCGGATCGCGCTACGGGCTGTGTCAGATCTACGCCAACGAGGCGTGGCACTACGAGCTGCGGCCGGATGCCGTCGACGAGGGATGCCCCGAGATGATGGCCGACCCCACCGAGGACCCGAGGACGCAGCGATGACCACTCTTCTCGCGCCGGAACGCGCGTCGCTCTCCCGCCTGCACGCGCCGACGCTGTGCACCCTCACCGATGCGGTCGCCGAGAACCTGCATCGCGTCCGAGCCGTGACCACCGTCCCGATCATGGCCGTGGTGAAGGCCGACGGGTACGGGCACGGTGCCGTCACCGTCGCTCGGGCCGCCGTCGCCGCCGGAGCCGAGTGGCTCGGCGTCACCGATGTCGCCGAAGCCGTGATGCTCCGCGAGGCCGGGCTCACGGTGCCGATCCTCTCGTGGCTCAACCCCTCGGGCATCGACGCGGAGGCAGCGGCCGTCCACCGTGTGGACATCGCCGTCGGCTCCGTGGAGGAGCTGGGGCAGCTGATCGCCGATGCCGCGGATCCGCTGCGCGTGCATCTGCAGCTGGACACCGGGATGACGCGCGGCGGGTGCCCGCTCGACGAGTGGCCGGAACTGTTCCGGCGGGCTCGCCTCGGTCGCGGCAGGATCGAGGTCGTCGGAGTGATGGGGCATCTGCCGCGGGCGGACGAGGGTGATCCGGCGGCCAACGCGGCGGCGGTGCTGCGCATGAGACAGGGGAGGGATGCCGTGCTGCGTGCGGGCCTCGGGCCGGTGCTCGTGCACCTCGCCGCGACGTCAGGGGCACTGACCGATCCCGCGACGCACTTCGGCATGGTGCGGATCGGGGCGGGACTGGTCGGCATCGACCCTTCCGAGACCACCGCACTGGTCGGGGCTTCGCGGTGGACCGCGCCCGTCGTGCACAGTGCGCTCGTGCCCGCGGGGACGGCCGTCGGGTACGGCGCCGCACACCTCACCGACCGGGAGACGCATCTGAGCGTCGTCGGAGTCGGATACGCCGACGGCATCCCTCGGGAGCTCGCATCCGGCGCCGGCGTGGAGATCGACGGCGTCCGGCATCCGATCGTCGGTCGGGTGTCGATGGACCAGATCGTGGTCGACACCGGGTCGGCGCATCTCCCGCGCGGTGCGGTCGCGACCGTGTTCGGGCCGGGAGGGGGAGCGGTGCCCTCGGTGCAGGAGTGGGCGCGATGGGCGGGCACGATTCCGCACACCGTCGTCACGGGCATCGGGACGCGAGTGCAGAGGAGCGTGGCATGACGACGAAGGTCCTGGTCATCGGCGGCGGGCAGAACGCCGAGCACGAGGTGTCGCTGGCCTCCGCCGCAGCGGTCGCCGCGGCCCTGCGGATGGGCGACCACGAGGTCACGACGGTGACGATCGACCGTGACGGCATCTGGCGCGTCGACGGTCGCCCGCACGGGGGCTCGGTCGCCGAGTCGCTGGCGCTCGCGGTCCCGCTGCTCACCCGCGCCGACGTGGTCTTCCCCGCGGTGCACGGCGCCCTCGGGGAGGACGGCGCCCTCGCGGCGCTGTGCGCGCTCGCCGGGGTGCGCGTGGTCGGTTCGGGGCTGCGGGCCGGCGCCGTCGGCATGGACAAGTGGACCACCAAGCTGGTGGCGGATGCGGTGGGCGTGCGCACCGCCCGCGGACGACTGGTCGCGGCGGACGACATCGGCGATGTGGAGTTCGAGGGCGAGGTGGTGGTGAAGCCGGTGTCGTCCGGATCGAGCCACGGCGTGGGCCTCGTGACACAGGAGGGACAGCTGCTCGCGGCGCTGCGCGAGGCGGCGCGCTTCGACCGGCGGATCCTGGTGGAAGAGGTCGTGCGGGGACGCGAGATCGACGTGGCCGTGCTGCGCGAGAAGGGCGGCATCCGCTGGGCCGGGCCACCTCTTGAGATCCACGCCACCGGGCTCTTCGACACGGCGACGAAGTACGACGGCAGCGCGCGGTTCACGGTGCCGGCGTCGCTGGAGGCGGCCGAGGTCACCGCGCTCAAACGGGCGGCGATCGCCGTGTTCGACGCCCTCGGGTGCGACGGCGTCGCGCGGATGGACTTCTTCCTCACCGACCGGGGGCCGGTGCTGAACGAGGTGAACACGATGCCGGGTCTGACGGCCGCGTCCCAGGTTCCGCGGATGTTCGCGGCGGTCGGCGTGACCTATGTCGACCTCGTGGCGCGGCTCGTGCGTGCGGCGTCATGACGGCCCCCGGGCCGGTACGCGTCGGGTGGCCCGACGTCGCGAAGGGGATCTGCATCATCCTCGTCGTGCTCTGGCATGTGGTCACCAAGCATGCGGTCGACCTCGCCGGCGCCGGAGCGGTGACCGACCTCTGGGTGACGCTGAACGCCCAGCTGCTGCCGCTGCGGATCCCGCTGTTCTTCCTCGTCTCCGGAGTCTTCGCCGCTCGGGCGGTGCTCGACCGGGAGTCGATCTCCTGGCGGCGGCGGGCCGCACGGCTCGCACTGCTCTACGTGGTGTGGGTGCTCATCCAGACCTTCGTGCTCGCCCTGACACCGGACTTCGACACCGCGCGGGCGACCAGCGGGTGGGAGCTGATCGCGCAGCTCACGATCAGCCCGACGAACCTCTGGTATCTGCTCGCGCTCGCCGTGTACCTCGCGATCGGGCGCCTGACCCGCGCGCTCCCGACCGTCGTCGTGCTGCCGGTCGCGTTCGTGATCGCGGCGGTCGCCGGCACGGGGCTGATCCCCGACCTCGGAAACCTCTGGCAGCTGGTGCAGAACCTGTTCTTCTTCCTCGTCGGGCTTCGTCTGCGCGCGGTGGTGGAGCGCTTCGCGAAGGACATCCGGGCGGTCGGCGCACTCGCGCTGGCGGTCGTATACGTCGGTGCGCTCGCGATCGTGGCGGTGCTCGGCATCCGGCTCTGGCTCGGGGTGTGGCCGGCACTCGCCCTGCTCGCGGTGGCCCTCGGGGTGGCGTCGAGCGTGCTCCTCGACCGCCACGTCGGGGCGGTCGCTCGTCCGCTGCGCTGGATCGGTCGGCGGACCCTTCCGATCTACGTGCTGCACATGATGCCGCTCGCGTTCATCGATGCGGGGCTCCGCGCTGCCGGATGGCGGACGTCGCCGGTGCTCGAGGCGGTCGGTCCGGTGCTGCTGACCGGGGTCGTGATCGCGACCTGTCTCGGCGTGCAGGCGCTCCTCGTGCGCGTCGGGCTCGGGGCGCTGTTCGATCCGCTGCAGGTGACCGATCGTCTGGCCCCTCGACTCGTGCGGTGAAGGCCTCGACAATCGGCGGGGGACGGCGGACCATGGAGACATGGCGGCCTTCACAGCGGACAACGCGTTCAGCGGTTTCAGCGTCGACGACATCGACGCCGCGAAAGAGTTCTACGGCACGACTCTCGGACTCGACGTCGAGGTGAATGCGATGGGCTTCCTCGACCTGCGACTGCCGAGCGGCGGATCGATCCTCGTGTACTCGAAGCCGAACCACACGCCGGCGAGCTTCACGATCCTGAACTTCCCGGTGGCGGATGTCGATGCCGCGGTCGACGAGCTCATCGAGCGTGGGGTGCAGACCAAGATCTACGGTGACGACGAGTTCCCCTCCGACGCCCGTGGGATCGTGCGCGGCAACGGACAGGGGCCCGACATCGCGTGGTTCCGCGACCCCGCGGGCAACGTGCTCGCGGTCATGCAGGCCTGAGCCGACGCACGGCGGCCGGATGCCGGCCGCGGGGCTCTCAGCCGGAGAGTCGGATGACGCGGGGCAGGCGCTCCAGCGTCTCCCTCCGGTGCGAGGCGACCAGTACCGTGCCCTCGAACGCGGCGAGGACGTCGGAGATCCGTCGTTCGGTCGCGGGGTCCAGGCTCGCGGTGACCTCGTCGACGATCAGCACCCGCGGCTCACGGACGAGCGCCCTGGCCAGCGCGAGGCGTGCACGCTGACCGCCGGAGAGCCGGACGCCGTGCTCCCCGATCCGATCGTCGAGGCTGATCCCGTCGAGGGGACCCACCCGGGCGAGGACGTCGCGGAGGGTGGAATCGCCGCGGTGCCGGGTGCCGCGCAACAGGTTCTCCCGCACCGTGCCGTGGAACAGCACAGGATCCTGCTCCACCACCGTGACCGCGCGTCGCAGATCGTCGTCCGCGATACGGCTCAGCGGATACCGGCGTCCTGCGGCGTCGACGAGGGACACGACGCCGTCTGTCGGATCCCAGAGGCGCGCCGCGAGGGTGATGACGGTGCTCTTCCCGGCGCCGGAAGACCCCGCGATGCCGACGTGCGCGGCCGGGGGGATGTGCATCGACCAGGCGCGCAGCACCGGGGTGCGGTCGTCGTACGAGAAGGCGACGTCGTCGAAACGGAGACCGAGCGGCTCATCCGGCAGCGCGATCGGATCGACGACGTCCGCCACCACGGCGGATCGTGAGAGCGCTTCGCCCACCCGCCGGGCGCTCGCCGTGAGGGGGTGGAGCTCCGTGAGGGTGCGGGCTGCTTCGCCGAGGGCCGCCACACCGGTCACGGCGAGCGCGACGAGGGCGGGGAGCACGGCGGCGGTGTCCGCTCCTGCGGGAATCACCCCGCTGCCGCCGGTCGCGAGTGCCACGAGCATGATGCCGATGATGACGACGGTGAGCACCAGCTCGCGGGTCGCGTCGATCGCTGCGGTCACGACCGTCCGTCGGCCTGCGAGTCGGGTCGCCCGTCGCGTCCCCTGCGAGATCTCGTGCACGACGCGTTCCCGCAGTCCGTACGCGAGGATCTCGCGCATCGCGCCGAGGGCGTCGACGAGCGTCTGGGACTGCCGCTCGCGTTCCTGCTGCTCGCGTGCACCGAGCCGCCGCGCCGGGGCAGCCCCCAGGAGGGCGGTGAGCGCGACGACCGTGCCTCCGAGAAGCACGACGCCGGCCGCGGCGGGGAGGATGATCGCGGCGCCGGCCAGTGAGAGCAGGAAGAGGGTGACGGCGGTGCCGATCTGGGCGAGCGTGTGCGCGTAGAAGAACTCGAGCTTCTCGATGTCGGTCATGACCACCGCGGCGGCACGACCCGAATGCTCGCGGCGTCGGCCGGGGATGCTCCGGGAATAGGTGTCGAACAGTGCCATCCGCAGCCGGGCCAGCACGCGGTAGGCGAGGGCGTGCGAGACATCCATCTCCCGCCAGGTGAGGACCGCGCGCAGCGCCACCAGCACGGCGAGGGTGACCCACCACGTGGCCGACGGCCAGGTCCCGTGGACGACGGCGCCCCCGACGCCGAGTGCTGCGAGCACGACGATCGCGGTCAGCGCGAGAGCGCTCGTCGTCCCGATCGCATAGCTTCCCGCGATCCGTCGCCATTCCGGACGCAGCGGCGGGAGCAGACGGGCGAACACCGTCACGGGCTCGGAGCCTCCCTCGCCTGGATCCTTCACGCGGGGGCCTTTCGCAGCGTTCCCTCGTGCAGCACGCGCACCTCGGTCACGCGGTCCAGTGCCTCGGGGCGGTGGCTGATCATGACGACGATGCGGTCGGCGGCCACACGCTCGAGCGTCTCGGCGACGGTCAGCGCACCGCGGTCGTCGAGGGCGCTCGTCGGCTCGTCGACGAGGAGGACGGGCCTGCGTGCCAGGAGGGCGCGAGCGAGAGCCAGCCGCTGCCGCTGCCCGCCCGAGAGGCTCGCTCCGGCCTCCGCGACCGGGGTGTCGAAGCCTCCGGGGAGTGCTCTGATCTCGTCGAGGATCCCGGCGGCGGCGCACGCGGCGTCGAGTTCGGCGTCGTCGGCGCCGAAGAGGTCGACGTTCTCGCGGATGGTGCCGGCGAACAGCACGGGACGCTGGGAGACCACGGCGACATCGGCCGGACGGAGCGGGCGTCCGTCGAGGTCGATCGTGCCGGACGACGGGGTGAGGAATCCGAGGAGTAGATCGAACAGCGTCGACTTGCCAGACCCGGAGGCGCCGACGATCGCGTGAACGGCTCCGCGCTCGACGCGCAGGTCGACGTCGTGGAGGACGTCGTACGCCGCATCCGGGTAGCGGAAGGACAGCCCCGACACCTGCAGCACGTCCGCGCGCCCCGGGGGAGTCCCCGTGTTCTCCGCCCGGGGAGCCGACTCGGTGCGCGCGGGAGAGGAGTCGAACGCCCCGAGCGCGGCGAGGCCCGGCACGGCGGTCAGTCCGAGGAATCCGGCGTGCCAGCTGCGGGAGAGGTCGCGCACCGGGCGGAAGGCCTCGGATGCGAGGAGGAGGATGAGGTACACCTCGACGGCCGTCGAACTCCCGGTCATGACGTCGATCACGGCCACGAAGACGGCGGCGACATATCCGGCCTGCACGGCGAAGTCGGTCACGGCGGTTTCCGCGAGGGAGGAGCGCATCACCCGCTCCGTGGCGCGCCGCAGTGCCTCCGAGCGGTCGTGCAGCAGGGTGCGGGTGCCGGCGACGTCGCCCAGCATGCGCAGCGTCGCCATCGCGCGGAGCGTCTCCAGCATGTCGCTGCTGAGCGCCTCGTACCCGTCCCAGTGCTCGCCGCTGCGGCGGGCCAGCATCCGCTTCCACGCCATCGGGCCGAAGACGGCCAGGAGAACGCCGGCCGACGCGCACACCGCCGCCGCCGGCGAGACGACGGCGAGGAGCGTGACCGCGATCAGGCTGCCGATCGCCAGCTGCGCCACGGCCGGGATGTACCTCGACACGTACGCGTCGGTGCCGTCGACCCCGTCTCCGAGTGTGGCCTGGATCGAGCCGTCGCGTCGTGCGGAGTCGTGCAGATGGCGGGGGACGAGGGCGGCGGTGACGGCCCGACGCCGCAGGCGTTCGCGCACGCGGCCTCCGAGCGCGGCGGCCGCGGCAGCCTGCGCGGGGGCCAGGAGGAGGTGCAGGAGGCCCGCGCCGAGGATCGCCGCACCACCCAGGAGCGCCCCGCGCAGGTCTCCGCCGATGAAAGCTGCCAATGACAGCGCGAGGGCTCCGGCCTGGACGAGGTGGGTCGCGAACACGAGGAGGAGCAGGAGCACGCTCACCGACAGTGCGCGGGGAAAAGCGCGGGCCTCCCGCCAGAGAGCGGGCACGATCATCACGGGGCGGCCTCCGGGCGGGTGCGAGGGATGACGGACGAATCGAGCCTAGATGATAATGATTCTCAATATCTACTATGGTGCTGGATATGCCTCCTTCGACATCCGCCCCGATCGTCGGCGCCCCCGACCGTGCGTCACGAGCGGCACCCGCCCGACGCCGCCCCGCCTTCCGCTCCGTCTGGCGCACGTTCGCGCCGGCGACGCTGATCGTCGCGCTGGCCGCGACGATCCTGGTCGTGCTGGTCGTCTCCGCGGCGACCGGCCAGGTGGAGGTGAGCGTCGTCGACGCGGCTCGCATCGTGATCGGGCACCTCGTCCCCGACATGCCGTGGATGTCCGACGGCAGCCTGTCGACCCTGCAGGACCAGGCGGTGTGGCAGTTCCGCCTGCCCAGGGCCCTCCTCGCCGGGCTCGCCGGCGCAGGCCTCGCGCTCGCGGGGGCGATCATGCAGGTCGTCGTCCGCAACCCGCTCGCCGAGCCCTACATCCTCGGCGTCTCCTCCGGGGCGAGCGTCGGTGCGGTGCTCGTCATCGTCTCCGGTGGGGCGGCGTTCGCCGGGCTCACCATGAGCGGCGCCGCCTTCGCCGGAGCGGTCGTCGCCTGCATCCTCGTCGCACTCCTGGCCCGGCGGCGCGGCGAGCTGTCGCCGACCAGGATGATCCTCGCCGGCGTCGCCCTCGGATCCCTCCTGAGCGCGGTGACGAGCTACCTCACCATCACCACCGACGCGCAGAACGTCGTGAGCGTGATGTTCTTCCTGCTCGGAAGCGTGTCGGCCGCGACCATGTCGTCACTGCTGATCCCCGCGATCGCGCTCGTCATCGCCTGCGTGGCCGTGCTCGGCCTCACGCGGCAGATGAACGCGCTGCTCGCCGGCGACGAGTCGGCCCTCGCCGTCGGGGTGCGCACGACGCGGCTGCGCGGACTGCTCCTCGTCATCGCCTCGCTGCTGACCGGGGCGATCGTGGCGGTGAGCGGGGGGATCGGCTTCGTCGGACTCGTGGTGCCGCATGTCGCACGTATCCTCGTCGGCTCGGACCACCGGCGCATGCTCCCGATCACGGTGCTCGCGGGAATGCTGTTCCTGATGATCGCCGATCTGCTGGCGCGGACGGTGGCCGCGCCCTCCGAGATCCCGCTCGGCATCCTCACCGCGTTCGTGGGCGCCCCATTCTTCCTGTGGTTGATGCGGCGCGGCGGCGAGAAGGCGGGGATCGACCGATGACCATCGCCTTCCACGGAGTCGACGTCGCCCGTGGCGATCGCACGGTGCTCCACGGGATCGACCTGACGATCGACTCCGGACGGATCGTCGGGCTGATCGGGCCCAACGGCAGCGGCAAGTCGACCCTGCTGCGCACCTTGTTCAGCGGCAGGCGGCCGCTCCGAGGACGTGTCACCGTCGACGGGGCGGACGTGGCGGACTTCGCCCCGCGGGCGCTCGCGAGGACGGTCTCGGTGATGCTCCAGGACGCCCCGTCCGAGTTCGACCTCACCGTGCGCGAGACGGTGCTCGTCGGCCGCGCGCCGCACCGCGCACCGTTCACCCGCGACTCCCCGGACGACCATCGGATCGTCGACGAATCCCTCCGGGCGGCAGATGTCGCCGATCTCGGGGAGCGGCTGATGCGACAGCTCTCCGGGGGGCAGCGGCAGCGCGTGATGCTCGCGCGCGCTCTCGCCCAGGACGGTGAGATCCTCATCCTCGACGAACCGACCAACCACCTCGACATCTCGCACCAGCTCGACCTGATGCGCGTGGTCTCGGGCCTCGGCAAGACCGTGGTCGCCGCTCTGCACGACCTGAACATCGCCGCCTCCTTCTGCGACGACATCGCCGTGCTCGACGAGGGGCGCCTCGTCGCCTTCGGGCACCCGGCGGCTGTGCTCACCCCGGAGCTCGTGAGCGACGTGTTCCAGGTGACGGCCCGCGTCGCCTTCGAAGAGGGCACGGGCGCCCGTGCGATGACCTTCCACCCCCGACCCCCTGTCGACGGGACCCGCTCGTCGACACCAGCAAGGAGAACCGAATGACATACCGAACGCGATCCGCCCGCATCCTCGTGGCGGCCCTGGGAGGGCTGAGCGTGCTCGGTCTGACCGCCTGCGGCGCGAGCGTCACCTCGAACGCGCCCGCGGAATCGACCGGTGGGGCACGCACGATCGAGAACTGCGGACGCACCGTCGTGGTGCCGGAGACGCCCGGCGCCGCGGTGGGCCTGCATCCCTCTCAGACCGAGCTGCTGTTGCGCCTCGGTCTGGCCGACAGCCTCGTCGGACAGGCGCAGGCGACCGTGCAGGCGCTGCCCGATGATGTGGCCGGTCTCGCGGAGGGGGTTCCGGTGCTCGGTGCGGACACTCCGCCCAACCGCGAAGCGCTCCTCGCGGTCGAGCCCGACTTCGTCTACTCGCCGACGACGTACGAGTTCACGGCCGAGCAGGGATTCGCCAGCATCGAGCAGCTGGAGGAGGCCGGGGTCGCCGCCTATGTCGCCACCGGCGGATGCTTCGATCGGCGCATGGAGGGCACCGTCGACGATCTGTTCATCGACCTCGACAACCTCGGCACGATCTTCGACGTCGAGGAGGAGGCTGCCGCTCTCGTGGCGGAGGCGGAGGCCGAGCTCGCGGTCGTGGACACCGCGGTGGCGCCGGTCGACGACCGGCTGCGGGTGGCGCAGGTCTACGTCGACGGGACGACCCTGACGGCGGTCGGCGCCGGCATCGAGTACGACATCCTGCGGCGTGCGGGCGCGGACACCGTGTTCACCCCCGAGGATCCGGCATTCGCCGACTTCTTCGCGGCGGAGATCAGCCCGGAGGCCCTCGCGACCGAGGCTCCGGAAGCACTCGTCTTCGCGGTGACCGACCCCGAGCACGAGGCGGCGACCCGGGCATACCTGACCGCGACGTTCCCCGACATGCCCGCGGTGAAGGACGGTCGACTGATCGCCATCTCCACGTCCGACACGTTCCCCGGCACTCTCGGCAACATCTCGGTCGTCCATCGGATCGCGGAGGCGCTGTACCCCGACGCGTTCGCCTGATCCCGGCGCCTGTCCGGGCGACGCGTGCGACACACGTCGTCCGGACGATGTCCGCCGTGCGGCAAATACTCGGGGGCTGCGCCCTCGACGTCGGTGCGCGAGTGAGGACGGAAAGCTACAGCCGGTCGACGTCGGTGACCGTGACGACCGCCTGGCCGGCTTCGTCGGAGGCGGCGAGGTCGATCGTCGCGGAGATGCCCCAGTCGTGGTCGCCGGCGGGGTCGTCGAGGATCTGGCGGGCGGTCCAGGCGGTGGCGCCTTCGGTGAGGATCAGCAGCTTCGAGCTGCGGGCGTCCCCTCCGGTGAGGATCTCGTCGTGGTCGGCGAAGTATCCGTCGAGAGCGTCGGACCAGGCGTCGGCACCGAAGCCCGGATCGAGCTCGGCCAGTGCGTCCACGTCTTCCCTCGCCGCCAGCTGCACCCGGCGGAAGAGCTCGTTGCGCACCAGGATGCGGAAGGCGCGGATGTTGCTCGTGAGGCGCTTGGGTGCGGGCGGGATGATCGGCTCGTCGGGCGCGTGCGGGTCGAAGCGTCCGTTGTCGACGCCGGCGATCAGCTCCTCCCACTCGTCGAGCAGGCTCGAGTCGACCTGGCGGACGAGCTCGCCGAGCCATTCGATGAGGTCGCGGAGATCTTCGTCCTTGAGTTCTTCGGGGATGGTCTGCGAGGCCGCACGGTAGGCATCGGAGAGGTAACGCAGCACCACGCCCTCGGAGCGTGCGATCTTGTAATAGGCGACATATTCCCCGAACGACATGGCGCGTTCATACATGTCGCGGACGACCGCCTTGGGGCGCAGCTCGAAGTCCCGGATCCAGGGCTGCGCAGCGCTGAACATCTCGAAGGCGGCGCTGAGCAGCTCGTCGAGGGGCTTCGGGTAGGTGATCTGCTCGAGCAGCTCCATGCGCTCGTCGTACTCGATGCCCTCGGACTTCATGACGGCGACCGCTTCGCCACGGGCGAGGAACTCCTGCTGGCTCAACACGGCCCGCGGGTCGTCGAGCGTCGACTCCACGATCGAGATCATGTCCAGTGCATAGGAGCCGGTTCCCGTGCCGGCCGCGGGATCGGGGTCGAGCAGCTCGAACGCGGCGAGGGCGAACGGGGACAGCGGCTGGTTGAGCGCGAAGTTCGGCTGCAGGTCGACCGTGAGGCGGATATCGCCCGCCGCCGTCTTCTCGACGATGCCGGATTCGCGGAGCGTGCGGTAGATGCCGATCGCCCGCAGCGCGAGCTCGCGCTGCCGCTTCCGCGGCTCATGGTTGTCATATACCAGCGCACGCATGTTCGCGAACACGTCGCCGCCGCGGGCGATCACGTTGAGCATCATGGCGCTCGTGATCTGCATGTGCGAGGTCAGGGTCTCCGGGACCGCGTCGATGAGCTTGCGGAACGATGGCTCGCCCCACGACACGAAGCCGCCCGGCGCCTTCTTGCGCACGATCTTGCGCTTCTTCTTCGGGTCGTCGCCGGCCTTCTTCACCGCCGCGACGTTCTCGCTCTCGTGCTCCGGAGCCTGGGCGACAACGGTGCCGGCGGTGTCGTAGCCCGCACGGCCGGCTCGTCCCGCGATCTGATGGAACTCGCGGGCGTTCAGCTGCCGCATCCTGGTGCCGTCGAACTTCGTGAGCGCGGTGAGCAGCACGGTGCGGATCGGCACGTTGATGCCCACGCCGAGAGTGTCGGTGCCGCAGATCACGCGCAGCAGCCCGCGCTGGGCGAGCTGTTCGACCAGGCGGCGGTACTTCGGCAGCATCCCGGCGTGATGCACGCCGATCCCTGCACGCAGGAAGCGCGAGAGCGTCTTGCCGAACGCGGTCGTGAATCGGAATTCGGCGATCAGCGCGGCGATCTCGTCCCGCTGCTCACGGGTGGCGACCTTCGTGCTCGACAGTGCTTGAGCCCGCTCCATGGCCGCGGCCTGGGAGAAGTGCACGACGTAGATCGGCGCCTGTCCGGTGCTCAGTAGGTCGTCGATGGTCTCGTGGATCGGCGTCGTCTCATAGAAGAAGTGCAGGGGGACGGGACGCTCGACTCCGGTGACGGTGGCCGTCTCGCGCCCGGTGCGGCGGGTGAGGTCGGCTGCGAGCTCGGTGACGTCGCCGAGAGTCGCCGACATCAGGATGAACTGTGCCTGCGGCAGCTCGAGCAGCGGCACCTGCCACGCCCATCCGCGGTCGGGGTCGGCGTAGAAGTGGAACTCGTCCATCACGACCTGGCCGACGTCGGCATCGGTGCCCTGACGCAGGGAGAGGTTCGCGAGGATCTCTGCCGTGCAGCAGATGATCGGCGCGTCGGGGTTCACCGAGGAATCGCCCGTGACCATGCCGACGTTCTCGGCGCCGAACACGTCGACCAGGGCGAAGAACTTCTCGCTCACGAGGGCTTTGATCGGTGCGGTGTAGTAGGTGCGGCGCCCGGCCACGAGGGCGGTGAAGTGTGCGCCGATCGCGACGAGCGACTTCCCGGTGCCGGTGGGAGTGGAGAGGATCAGGTTGTTGCCGGAGACGATCTCGATGACCGCCTCGTCCTGCGCGGGGTACAGGCTGATGCCCGTCGATTCCGCCCATTCGACGAAGGCGAGGTAGACGGCATCCGGATCCGCGGCGTCCGGAACGAGGGCGGGGTCGAGCCGCGGAGTGGAGTTCATGGTCCCTCGATCATCCCATCCGAGAGTGCCTGCGACTTTTCGGCCCGTCCGTCCGCCGCCCGCCAGATCAGGCGAACACGCGAGATCAGGCAGATTCACGGTTCGATCGCCTGATGCGACAGGAGTGCCTGATCTCACCGATCGGGCCGAAGTGCCGCCGCGCCGAGGAGGCTCTGGGCACAGGCACCCTCCCTTGGCATCATCGAACGACGACCGGATGCGGTGACCTCACCGCGAGGGGGGACGACGATGCCCGACCAGATCTTCACTTTCGCAGCACTGGGTGTGTACTTCGCGGCGATGCTGCTCATCGGCTGGATCGCGTTCCGACGAACCGGCGATCATGAGGACTACATGCTCGGCGGACGGAATCTTCCGCCGTGGGTGGCCGCGCTCAGCGCCGGTGCCTCCGACATGTCCGGGTGGCTGGTGATGGGGCTCCCCGGCGCGATCTACGTCTCCGGTCTCATCGAGGCGTGGATCGCGATCGGCCTGACCATCGGCGCCTACCTGAACTGGCTGCTCGTCGCTCCGCGGCTGCGCGCCTACACGCAGGTGTCGCGCAACTCCATCACGGTCCCGAGCTTCTTCGAGAACCGGCTCCGCGACACGACGCGACTGCTGCGCGTGGTCTCCGGTGTCGTCATCCTCGTGTTCTTCACCCTCTACATCTCCTCGGGAATGGTCGCCGGCGGTGTCTTCTTCGAGAGCTCGTTCAACGGCGACTATCTGACGGGGATGCTGCTGGTGACGGGTGTCACCCTCGCGTACACGCTCTTCGGCGGGTTCCTCGGGGCCTCGCTGACCGACGTCGTGCAGGGGCTCATGATGGTGATCGCGCTGATCGTGATCCCCGTCGCCGCGATCGTCGCCATCGGCGGCCTGGCCGAGACCGGAGAGCTCATCAACGAGGTCGCGCCGGATCACCTCTCGATGCTCTCCGGAACAGCGCTCACGGGCGGCACCATCCTCGCGATCGTCTCGTCGCTCGCCTGGGGTCTCGGATACTTCGGGCAGCCGCACATCATCGTGCGGTTCATGGCGCTGCGTTCGCCGCAGGAGGCGAAGAGCGCGCGACGCATCGGCATCTCCTGGATGATCGTCTCCCTCGGCGGCGCGGTGCTGTCGGGTCTCGTCGGCATCGCCTACATCGCCAAGACGGGTGTCGATCTCGCCAACCCGGAGACCGTGGTGCTGCTGATGTCGCAGACGCTGCTGCATCCGTTCGTCGCCGGTCTCGTGCTGGCGGCGGTGCTCGCGGCGATCATGAGCACGATCTCCAGTCAGCTGATCGTGTGCTCCTCGGCTCTCGTCGAGGACCTGTACGGGGTCTTCCGGCGCACGCCGCCGTCGCAGAAGACGCTCATGCTGATGGGGCGTCTCGGCGTGCTCGGTGTCGCGGTCGTCGCCGCGGTGCTGGCGATCACCCCGAACGACACGATCCTCGGACTCGTCTCGTTCGCGTGGGCGGGATTCGGCGCCGCGTTCGGACCGGTCATCCTGCTCAGCCTCTACTGGCGCAAGCTCACCAACTGGGGCGCATTGGCGGGGATGTTCGTCGGTGCTGCGACGGTGTTCATCTGGAAGGCCCTCGACACCGGGCTCTACGAACTGCTTCCCGCCTTCGTGTTCGCTCTGATCGCGGCGGTCGGCGTGAGCCTGGTCACGTACAAGCACGACGACGAGATCCAGCAGGAGTTCACGGACACCGGCACGATGCTGGCGCTGCCGCGTCCGCACGCCGTCGGTGACACCCCGTAGCGATCCGCTGCTTCGAGGGCCGACGGACCCACGGCGAGATCAGGCATCCGCGTCGTATCAGGCGATTTCTTCCAGAACCCGCCTGATGCGGCACGTCTGCCTGATCGCGCGCGCGGTGGATCAGACCGCGGTCGCGGCGCGCAGGGCGATGCGGATCATGTCGCCGAACGTCTGCTCGCGCTCCTGAGCGCTCGTCGCCTCGCCCGTGACGATGTGGTCGCTGACGGTGCAGATCGCGAGGGCGCGTCGTCCGTAGGAGGCCGCGAGCGTGTACAGCCCGGCCGCCTCCATCTCGACGCCGAGGATGCCGTGCTGCACGAACGGCTCCATGAGCTCGGGGCGTGTGCTGTAGAACTGGTCGCTCGAGAAGAGCGGGCCCACGTGCACGGTCGACTCCAGAGGTTCGGCCTCGCTCGCCTCCACTGCGGCGCGCAGCAGTCCGAAGTCGGCGACCGGTGCGTAGTCGAGACCGTGGAAGCGCACCCGGTTGATGCCGGAATCGGTGCTGGCGCCGTTCGCGATGATGATGTCGCGCACCTTGACCCGTTCGGTCAGAGCTCCGCACGACCCCACCCGCACGATCGTCTGCACGTCGTAGGAGTCGAAGAGCTCGTTCGCATAGATCGCCATCGACGGCTGTCCCATGCCCGAGCCCTGCACCGAGATGCGGTGTCCTTCCCAGGTGCCGGTGAACCCCAGCATCCCGCGGGTCTCGGAGTACAGCTCGGCGTCGTCGAGGAAGGTCTCGGCGATCCACTTCGCCCGCAGCGGATCACCCGGGAACAAGACGATGGGGGCGATCTGACCGGGCGCTGCAGCGATGTGGGTGCTCATGGCCTCAGCGTAGCCAGCCTCACGCCGGTGCACCGGCGAGTCCGAGCGCGGTGATGAGCTCGTACGCGGCGGAGCGCGCCTGCACGATCACGGTTCCCAGCTGCACCCCGCTCGCGGACACCGAGAGCAGCAGCTGACCGTACGGCGCGAGGAGGAAGCTGAGCAGCGACAGCTGACTCTGCCCGATCGATACCGAGACCACGGCGGAGAGACTCGGCTCGGTTCCTCCGGAGATGATCTCGGCCTCCGCTCTGGCGACGCCGAACAGCGAGCCGTTCATCGCGGCCAGGCGCTCTCCGGTCTCGTCGTCGACGCCGACCGAGGCGATGTGCTGACCGTCGGCGGTCGACAGGACGGCCGTCGTCAGCTCGGGAAAGCGTTCGTCGAGCCGGCGCAGACGGGCGAGCGCGGCGTGGCTCACGACCCCCGACCAGAGCGCCCAGTCCGCCGCGAGCGCGGGGTGCATGAGCATCGCGTCGTCGACGTGTGACGGGCCGTCCGCGGGCGCAGCGTCGTCGGGGCTGGTGGGGGTCGTCATGACTCTTCCTCCGGAAGGTCGAGTGCGGCGCTGGCCGCGCGGATGACGCTTTCGCGGTCGCGCGCGTCAGCGGCGACCACCCGCGTCGCGGGGAGCCCGTGCACATCGAGGAGCTCGGCGAGCGACCGGCGCACCGCGTCGAGCGTCCCGTCCGCGCAGTGGCTGACCGCGATCACCAGACGATCGTGGTCGCCGGCGAACCGCGGGAGCCAGGAGGCGGCATCGTCGACGAGACCTCCTCGATCGGCGCGCAACCAGAGGAGGACGCGGGTGTTCGGCGAGGTGGACCTCTGTCGGGCCGACGCGAAGCGGTCCTGGCCGGGGACGCCGACAAGGGCGACCGAGATCTCTGCGGTGGGTTTCCACACGCCGTAGTCGAGGCCGACCGTGGTGGTGGTCTTGTCGCCGTCACCGTACTCGGCGGACGCCGCGGAGATCGGGACATCGGTGTCGACCGGGAGCACATCGCTCAACACGCGGACGGCCGTGGTCTTGCCCGCGCCGACGGGCCCGGCGAAGACGAGTCGATAGCGCGTCGGGAGATCGACGCGCCGCCGACGCTCGCGTCTCTCCGTCCTGTCCGACACCGTGGCGTGCACCGACGAGCCGTTCCCGAGACCGCTGTCTCGGACGGCCGTGCCGATCAAGTGTTCAGAGCCGCCACGTGGCGGTTCACGGAGGAGCGGAGGAGCGCGATGTTCGTCGCCTGGCGGTCGGCCGCGAGGTAGATGAACGTGTCGTCGTCGACCATCTTGAGCAGGTGGAGCTGCGTGTCGAGCGTGAGCAGCATGTCTTCGAGGTGGGCATCGAGGCGGAGAGCATCGATCGTCTTCCTCTTGTTCTTCACCATCTCGCTGTTGTAGGCGCTGGCGACATCGAGGTCGAAGTCGGGACGGACCGAGTTCGAGGCGAGCGGGAGGCCGGATTCGACATCCACGACGGATGCTCCGATGAAGCCGTTGATGTCGTTCGCGACAGCGGTGATGAGCGCGTTCAATTCGTCTTGCGTTGCCATGGTGGTGATCCCCAGATTCGATCGCAGGTGCCGGAGACCACCCATTGCGGTCACCGCCGTGCGCCTGCGAGTGAATAAAGTGTATAACGTTACCGACTGTGCGAGGAGACCCGTGCGGGACACGCCACGGGAGCCTCCTCCCCCGAGGGTCGCCGGACGAGTCGCTCGCCGCCTCAGGCTGACGCGCGTGAACAGGCCGATCGGCGCGGAACTCGCCTGATGCGGCGTGATCGCCTGATGCGGTCGGAGGCTGAGTGACCGCTCAGCCCTCGCGGCGCCGCACGATCTCGTCGATCCAGCTCGGTGCGAAGGGCGAGGTGCAGCCGGGCGCGGTGGGGTAGTCGGCGAGGACCTGCAGACGCTCGCCGATCTCCCGCGCCCTCGCCCGGTGTTCGGGGTGGAAGATGCCGATGTTCGCGAGCGTCTCGTTCATGGCCCACTGCGGGCGTGCAGGCGCATCCTTCATGTCGCGTTCGATCAGATCGAGCAGGTGGGGCAGGTCGAGGCCGTCGGCATCTTTCATCACCCGCACGGTCGTGAGCGACCACGCGGCAGCGGCGACGGTCGGGTCGGGGTCGGCGAACCAGCGCAGCCGCATCTCCTCGGCGAGGGGCGACTTCTTGGCGACGTAGTTGACGAACCAGTCGTTGACCTTCGGCGGGCGGGTCTCGCGCAGCATGGCGTCGAGCTCGTCGGCCGTGAAGTCACGGGGGCGGCAGATCAGCAGGGCCAGCAGGCGCGCGGGCGTCTCGCCGGTCGCCCACAGCTCCTGCGCGAGGGGCTGGTCGGTCTTGATCCGCTTCGCCAGCGCGCGCATCCGGCTGAGATTGATGCCGTGGTCGTCGCCGCGCTTCTCGTTGGCGGCGCGCATCTTCGGATCTTCGAGCGCCGCGAGCTCGCCCAATGCCTCAGGGACGGTCATGTCGGACATGCTTCCAGCGTAGGCGTGGGCGTCGCGATCAGTCCTCGTCGACGAGTTCGCCCCGGATACGGCGCAGGTCCTCCATGAGCGATCCGATCAGGATCCAGTGCTGCGACGACGGCGGACGGTTCACGAGGGGCGCGGTGAGCGCGGGGATCGCCGAGGTCATGTCGTCGGGCTCCGGCGATGCCTCGGCGATCTGCACGGCGAGCCGCACGTCGTGCCCTGCCCGCCGCAGCTGCTCGGCGATCGCGACGACAGCGGGCTCTTCGCCGATCGTGTCGTCGTAGTGATCGAAGTACGCGCGGGTCATGCCGATCGTCTGCGTGACGATGGGGGACAGGCGGTCGAGGAGCGCCCGCATCTCGCGCAGGTCGGCGCGATGGGTCGAACGCCGCGGGTTCAGGGTGAGCGACTCCTCGCCCGCCGCGATGGAGGCGTCGGCGGCATCCTTCATCGGGCGCAGCAGCCGAACCTCCAGCATGAGCTCCTGCAGCCGCGCCGGGGTCTGCGGCTCGGGCAGCGCGTCGGCGAGACGATCGAGGCTGGCGGCGAGCTCGCGCCCGAGCAGTCCCACGTCGCGCCGCGCCGGCTCGACCAGCACCGGGGGCACGATCGACGCGTTCACGACGATCCCGATCACGACCCCGATCAGGGTCTCGACGATGCGCGCGAAGGCGTACTCCGGGCTCGACGACCCCAGCGCCAGCACGAGCATCGCCGAGATCGCGACCTGGTTGCCGGTGCCGGGAGAGGCCCGGAAGATCCAGGCGACCAGCATCGCCACGACGATCGCGAGCAGTACGATCCAGCTCGGCGATCCGAGCAGCAGCCCGAGGGCGACGGCGATCACCACGCCGGCGATCACCCCGATGCTGCGTTCGAGCGCCTTCGACAGCGACTGGTTGACGCTGGGCTGCACCACCAGCAGCGCGGCGATGGCGGCGAAGACCGGGAGCTGTGCGGGGAACACCCATCCGGCGATGAGCCACGCGGCGATCGTCGCCGCGGCCGACTTCACGACCTGCAGCAGCGGAGAGCGCTGGGAGGCGCGGATCGCGGCGGGGATGCGCATGACCTCCACGGTAGTCCCGCGGCCGGCGGCGACGCGGCTTCGAGTGCCCCCCGCTGCACGATCGCGCCATGACGAAGACGAGATTCCGACCGGGCGACGAAGTCGTCACCCCTCGCTCACGCGGAACGGTCATCGACATCTGCGCGACGCCGTCCGGACAGTTCATCTTCGGCGTCGAGGATGAAACCGGCGAAGTCGGCTACTTCACCCCCAAGGCGCTGCAGCACGCGTGACGGCCGCGAACCGACGCGGTCGCTGCGACGGCTGATCGCCGCATCCGGGGCTTCCCGAGGTCCCAGGTGCGTGCTTGCATGAGCAGATGGAGCGGGAGGCGAAGCTGCGCGGCGAGACGCGAGCGGTCTGGGCGACCGTGCTCTGCTTCGTCGTCGGCACGCTCGCCGGGATGCTGTTCCTCGGACGAGACGCGCGCCCCCTCACCGGCGAGGACTCGCTCGCGATGCCGGTCGCGGCGATCGCGGGAGTGGTCGCCGCCGCCGCCTTCCTCACGAGCACCCTCCTGCACCGCCGCGGGGAGACGGCGGCGATGCCGCGCTGGCAGGCGGTGGTGTCCGATCTCTCGTCGATCGCCCTGACCGTCGCGTTCGGAGCGGTCACGGTGATGGGGGTCCTCCTCACCGCCGAGATCCTCGCCGCGGGTCTCCAGGGGCTGCGGCTCGCGGCGATCGGTGGAGGCCTGCTCACGGGCGTGGCCTCGGCGGTCGGTGGGCGGTTCGCCTTCGGGGCCGGCGTCGACCTGCGCACAGCCGATCTCGCCGCACTCCTGTTCGGCTTCCTCGTGATCGGCACCCTGTTCGCGATGGTCACGGCGACCGACCCGCGCTGGTGGGAGGAGAATTTCTCGCAGCTGGGCTCGGGATCGTGGGCGTTCAACGGCACGCTCGTCGTCGCCGGTCTCCTGGTCGCGACGGTCGGCTCGTACATCGGCCGCGACCTGCACCGGATGCTCGGAGACGCCGCACTCGCGCGCATCGCGGTGGTCGTGGTGCTGTGGGCGGCCACCGGCGTCGCGCTCGCGGCGGTCGGACTGCTCCCTCTGCACCGCGTGCCGCTTCCGCACGACATCGCAGCGTTCGCGACGCTCGTGCTGTTCGCCCTCGCCGCCGGGCGCACCACGTCGGTGATCCCCGGTACCCCGCGTGCGCTCCTGATCACGTCGGTCGGCGTCGGCACGCTCGTCGTGATCGCCGTCGTGCTGTGGGTCCCGTTCGGGCTGTACTCGGCCACGGTCGTCGAGGCGGTCGTCGTCGGTCTCGGGCTGCTGTGGATGGCGACCCTCGTCCGCGTGCTCGCGATCCTCGTGCCCGCGGGGTCCCGTCCGTCGGCGCGCCCGTCGCTGCTCCCGTGAGCGCGCGTCGCGGAGCGCGCTGCCCTCGCGGGACGGTTCGCGCCGCCCTCGCGGGATCAGGCGAACGCGCGGGATCAGGCCGTTCTCGCGCGAATCGGCCTGATCCCGCCGGAAGGCCTGTTTCGGCATCCCTCCTCGTCGGGGTGCGAAAGATGTCGGGGTGCGAAAGATAGGGCATCTGTCCGATGTCGCGGGGGTGCCTCAGAGCGGAGTGTAGGGATACAGCGAACCGTCGAGGAGAACCCCATGTACGAGCACCCGTATCTCAGCCGCCAGATCACCCTGTTCGAGCAGGAGCAGATCGAGCGCGCCGCCGCCCGGCGCCGCTTCCTCATCGAGCACACGGATCAGATCGTCCCCCGTCCGGAGGGAGTGCTCCGACGGATGCTGCGCCGAGTACTCGGCGCAGCATCGGAGCGGGCCACCGCGAAGGTCGCCACGGCACGCACCGCCACGGCGCGCACGGCCACGGTGTGCGATCAGGCGGCGGCTCCGGCGAGGTGAGCGTCGTCGCCGCTCAGAGCGGATCACGGACCGCCCCGAATGTCGGTGGGGAGTGGCACGATGAATCCATGCCTCCTTCCGCGCCGAATGCCGCGATGGTCGGCCGCGTGGCCGAGCTCGACGAGGTGCGCCGGTCGTTCGCCGGGGTGCGCGACGGCGTGCCAGCGGCCCTGCTCGTCGAGGGCGAGGCCGGGATCGGCAAGTCGCGGCTGCTGCGCGAGTTCGCCGCCGAGATCGCCCAGACCGCCGACGTGCACGTGGGCTGGTGCCTCGATCTCGGCGCTTCGCGCACGCCGTACGGTCCGCTCACCGGCATCCTCCGCTCGATCGTCACGCACATGGGCGTCGAACGGGTGCGCGAATCGGTCGGGGTTGGCGCCGAGGCGCTCGGCATGCTGCTCCCCGAACTCGTCGACTCCCCGACCGACCGCGATCGCACGAGTCCGGAGCGCCTCCGCGACGCGATCGCCTCCCTCATCGAGGCGGCGGCCGAACGCGCCCCCCAGGTCCTCGTGGTCGAAGACCTGCACTGGGCGGATGAGTCGACCCTCGCCATCCTCTCCTTCCTGTTGCGCGCGCTCGGGCGCGGCCGCATCCTGCTGCTCATCACCTGCCGCACCGACGACGTGCGCCGCGGCGATGCCGTGAGCCGTTTCATCGGCGAGGCCACCAGGGCCCGTCTGCTCGAGCGCCTCACCCTCGCCAGACTCGATGAAGACGCGGTGCGCGAGATGGCCGAGCAGATCATCGGCCATCCCCTCACCGAGACCGCGCTCGGTCGCATGCAGGAGAGGGCGGAAGGCGTCCCCTTCTTCATCGAGGAGATCGCGGGGTGCGCGAGCGGCCCCCTCCCCGACGGGCTGCGCGACCTTCTGCTCGCTCGGTTCGACCGGCTCGGCGACGACGCGCGTCACGTCGTGCAGGTCGTCTCCGGCGCCGAACGCCCGCTGACCCATCCCCTGATCACGCGCCTCGGCGACCTTCCGGAACAGCGGCTCGACGAGGCGATCCGCGAGGCGACGCGCAGCGGCATCCTCGTGGTGGTCGACGACGACTACCGGTTCCGGCACGCCCTCCTGCGCGAAGCCGTGCACGACGATCTGCTTCCGGGTGAGCGGGCGCGCCTGCACCGCGCCTACGCCGAGACGCTCGAGGCGCAGTGCGCGGGTTCCGACAGCGGTGATGCCGCTGCGCTCGCGTACCACTGGCAGCTCGCGCAAGACGATCGGAAGGCCCTGATCGCCGCCGCCGACGCGATGCGCCACGCGAAGGCGCAGTATGCGTTCGCGAGCGCTGCCCGCTTCGGTGAACTGGTGCTCGAACTGTGGCCGCTCGTGCCCGATGCGGCGGCGGCGGCGCGGGTCGAACGCATCGATCTGCTTCTCGTGCTCGGCTCGATCCTGCGCAATGCGGGTGACGGCGAGCGTGCGCTGACCGTCACGAACGTCGCTCTCGCAGAGGTCGATCCCGAGACGGTCGAGCCGAGACTGCATGCGCGACTGCTGCGCAACAAGGCGCTCTACCTCGTCAATCTCGGCCGTCTCGGGGCGATCCCGCTGCTGCAGCAGGCGCTCGACATCGCCGAGGAGCATGTCGACGATGAGGTCTTCCGCGCCGAGCTGCTCAACCGGCTCGCGAGTCGCCACATGATCGCCGGTGATCGGCAGGAGGCCATCCGGCTCGCCGATGAAGCGGAGCGCGGAGCGGCCGAGGCGGAGTCCACGGACCAGCTGTCGATCGCGGCCAATGTGCGCGGGGGATCGTTGGCGCACCTGGGCGAGGTCGAGGCGGGCGTTCGGGAGTACGAACGAGCCCACCTGCTCGCGACCGGATCCGATGCCGAGATGAGATACCGGGTGAACTACTCGGATCTGCTCACGCTGCTCGGCCGCTACCGCGAGGCGGTCGAGGTTGCGGAGCAAGGCCTGCGGCGGGCACGAGAGCTCCGTGTCGAACGCACCTCCGGCTCGATCATGGCGCAGAACATGGTCGTGCCGCTGCTCGAACTCGGCGAGATCGACCGGGTCGAGGAGATGCTGTCGCGCGACTTCGTGCAGGGGACGCTCCGTGTCTTCCGCATGTACATGAGCATGACACGCGTGCGTGTACTCGCGTGGCGTGGTCGCTCGGCCGAGGCCGCGGAGATGTTGAAGGAGTGGCTGCCGGCGTTCGAGGAGACGGGCGTCTCGGAGCGACAGATCTGGTACGACCGGGTGATGATGACGGTCGCGGTGGCGGAGAGCGCGGGAGACCTTCGCGGGGCGCTCGACGCGATCCTCGAGATGCTGCGAGACGACAAGCCCGCACTGCTGCACCAGCGTCGCCTGCTGCTGGAGGCCGGGGCGATCATCGCTGAGCTGCGCGCCGAGGGGGCCGACGTCACGACCGCATCCGTCGCGATCCGCGCCTCCTGGATCGCACAGCCGGAGCAGTTGCAGCAGGACGCCTGGTCGACGATCCTCGATGCGCTGCTCGACCCGCGACCGCACGCTCTCGACGACGCACTGCACCGCGCCGACGGCGACGACGTGCCGGTCACGTTCCGTGTCGTCCTCCGGCTCGAACGAGCGCGGATGCAGGTGCACGAGGGCGATCGTGTCGCGGCGTCGACCATGCTCGCCGAGGCGGCCGAGATCGCCGAGAGGCTGGGGCACGCGCAGCTGCAGGCTGCTGTCGCGCGGTTCGCCACCGACGCCGGACTCGGGTTCCGCGCACCTGCCGTGTCCTCGGCCGGCGCCGACCTGCTCACCGCGAGGGAGCAGCAGGTGCTCGATCTCATCGCCGAGGGCCTGAGCAACAGGCAGATCGGCGAGCGCCTGTTCATCAGCGTCAAGACCGTGAGCGTCCATGTCTCGGCCGTGCTGCGCAAACTCGGTGTCAGCACACGCACCGAGGCAGCGCTTCTGCAGAAGAATCCGACGTTCAGTGCTACTCGTCAGCCTGTCGTGGTAGCGTGACAGAGCGCGCGTGTCGGATGTTCCGATTCGGCGTAGGCCGTGTAAACGGCTAAGTCAACAGAAAGTAGAAACACATGGCCACTGGCACTGTGAAATGGTTCAACGCGGAAAAGGGCTTCGGCTTCATCGCTCCCGATGACGGCTCGGACGACCTCTTCGCCCACTACTCGGCTATCGCCGGCTCCGGTTTCAAGGAGCTCCGCGAGAACCAGAAGGTCGAATTCGACGCTGAGCGTGGCCCCAAGGGCATGCAGGCGGCGAACATCCGCGCTCTCTGAGCGCGCGCTGACTTCCTGAAACCGGTCGGATCCTCACGGATCCGGCCGGTTTTTCGTGTACCCGTGGTGGGTATCACGGTCGCGATCCCGGAGTGAGGTGCCCCTAACCTCCGTGTTAGATTAGGCCAGGCTTACCAAAGACACGACGCATCTCACGCGTCGATGCCCCACCCCGAACCCGAAGGGAACGCCTGTGCGCACCTCTCGAATCCTCGCCATCGGCGCGGCTGCTGCACTCGCCGTCGGCCTGTCCGCTTGCGCGTCCTCCACCCCGGAGTCGACTTCGACGGTCGGCGGCAACCCCGCCTCCGCAGATGCCTTCCCCGTCACGGTGGAGCACGCCTATGGCGAGACCACCATCTCCGAGAAGCCCGAGCGCATCGCGACGGTCGCCTGGGCGAACCACGAGGTGCCGCTGGCGCTCGGCATCGTCCCGGTCGGCATGAGCAAGGCCAGCTGGGGCGATGACGACGACAACGGTGTGCTGCCCTGGGTCGAAGAGAAGCTCGACGAGCTGGGCGCCGAGACGCCGGTCCTCTTCGACGAGACGGACGGCATCGACTACGAGGCCGTGGCAGACACCGAGCCCGACGTGATCCTGGCCGCCTACTCCGGTCTCACCCAGGAGGAGTACGACACCCTCTCCAAGATCGCGCCGGTCATCGCCTATCCCGAGGTCGCCTGGGGCACCTCGGTCGACGACATGATCGAGATGAACTCGAAGGCACTCGGCCTCGAGGATGAGGGCGAAGCACTGATCGACGACCTGCACGCCGATGCCGAGAAGGCGCTCGAGGCGAACAGCGTGCTGAAGGACAAGAAGGTCCTGTTCGCATACCTCGACCCGGCCGACCTGAGCCAGATCGGCTACTACACGGCGATCGACACGCGTCCCGGATACCTCCACGACAACCTCGGTCTGCCGTTCCCGTCGATCGTCGAAGACACCGCAGACACCGAGAAGTTCGACCTGACGGTCAGCGCGGAAGAGGTCGCGAAGTTCGCCGACGTGGACCTGTTCGTCACCTACGGCGACGACTCGCTCATCCCTCAGCTCCAGGCCGACCCGCTGCTGTCGAAGATCCCGGCCATCGCCGAGGGCCGCATCGCGATCCTCCCCAACGCGACGCCGGTCGCCGCGTCCGCGAACCCGTCGCCGCTGTCCATCCCGTGGGGCCTCAGCGACTACCTCGCACTCCTGGCTGCACCGCTCGCTCCGTAGCCGTTCGATCCGCGTCCGCGGAGTGAATCCTCAGTGACCTCAGCAACAGCCATCGCCCCCGCGCCGGGTGCCGCAGACCTGCGGCGCCCGGTGCTGGTGCGAACCATCTGGCTCCTCGTCGGAGTCGTGGTGCTCGTCGTCCTCAGCATCCTGTCGATCTCGTTCGGCGTGCGCGCGGTCTCGTTCGACGACATCGTCGCGGCCCTCACCGGCCACACCGACACGATCTCCCAGGCCGCGATCGTCAAGCGCATCCCGCGCACCGTGCTCGCCCTCCTCGTCGGTGCCGCGCTCGCTCTCTCCGGTGCGACCATGCAGGCCGTGACACGCAACCCCATCGCCGACCCCGGCATCCTCGGCGTCTCGAACGGGGCCTCGCTGGCCGTCGTGTGCGGCATCGCCTTCTTCGGGCTCAGCAACCCCTACGGGCAGATGGGGTTCGCGATCGCCGGAGCCGGGATCGCCGCCGTGTTCGTCTACGCGGTCGGATCACTCGGACGTGGTGGCGCGACGCCGCTCAAGCTCGCTCTCGCCGGAGCCGCGACCTCCGCCGCCTTCGCCTCGCTGATCAGCGCCGTCATGCTGCCCCGCGTCGACCTGCTGCAGACGTTCCAGTCCTGGCAGATCGGCGGTGTCGGCGGTGCGGAGTGGCCGCGTATCGCCCTCACTGCGCCGGTCCTCGCGGTCGGCGCTCTCATCTGCTTCCTCTGTTCCCGCGGCATGAACTCCCTCGCCCTCGGCGACGAGATGGCCAAGGGCCTCGGGGAGAACGTGTTCCGCACGCGCATGATCTCCGCCCTGGGTGCGGTGATCCTCGCGGGTGCGGCGACGGCGATCGCCGGGCCCATCGGCTTCGTCGGCCTCATCGTCCCGCACATGTGCCGGATGCTGGTGGGCACCGATCACCGTTGGCTGCTGCCGTTCTCGGCCATCGCCGGCGCGGCGCTGCTGACCGCGAGCGACATCGTCGGCCGTGTGATCGCCCCGTCGTCGGAAGAGATCCAGGTCGGCATCATCACCGCCATCATCGGCGCCCCCTTCTTCATCTGGATCGTCCGTCGGCAGAAGGTGCGTGAGCTATGAGCACGACCGAGCGCACCGAGCACACCCTCGACCGCGCCGACGAGCCGGCATCCGCCCGGGTCGCGCGCATCGTCGCGGGCCGTCGCGCGCGCCACCGCCGCCACGCGATCGCGACCGTCGTGCTCGGCATCCTGCTGCTGGTGCTGTTCACGGTCGCCCTCATGGTGGGCAACACGTTCTACTCGCTCGACGAGGTGATCCGCGTGATCCTCGGGGAGACCGTTCCCGGCGCCTCGTTCACGGTCGGCGACCTGCGCCTGCCGCGGGCGGTGCTCGCGGTCCTCACCGGGATCGCGTTCGGCATGGCGGGTGTGTGCTTCCAGACGATGCTGCGCAACCCGCTCGCCTCGCCCGACATCATCGGCATCTCGAACGGCGCCGGGGCTGCTGCGGTCTTCGGCATCGTCGTGCTCTCGGCGAACGGGCCGGTCGTATCGCTGCTCGCCCTCGGCGGTGCCGTCGTCACCGCCTTCGCGATCTACCTGCTCTCGATCAAGGGCGGCTTCGCCGGCACCCGCCTGATCCTGATCGGCATCGGTGTCGCCGCGATGCTGCAGAGCGTCATCTCGTACATGCTGTCGCGCGCCGCGAACTGGGACATCCAGACCGCGATGCAGTGGCTGACCGGAAGCCTCAACAACGCCTCTTGGGAGCGTGTGCTGCCGATGGCGATCGCCGCGGTGATCATCGTGCCGCTGATGCTGTCGCAGGGTCGCGCACTCGGCGCTCTCCAGCTCGGCGACGACTCCGCGGCCGGTCTCGGCATCCGGGTGAACGCCACGCGCCTGCTGCTCATCCTCGGCGCGGTCGCCCTGCTCGCGTTCGCGACGGCAGCGACCGGTCCGATCGCGTTCGTCGCGTTCATGGCCGGTCCCATCGCCGCCCGCATCACGGGTCCCGGGGCCAACCTGCTCCTGCCCTCGGCGTTCGTCGGCGCCGTGCTCGTTCTCGGCGGCGACCTGATCGGCCAGTTCGCCTTCGGCACCCGCTACCCCGTCGGCGTCATCACCGGCGTGGTCGGCGCGCCGTACCTGATCTACCTGCTCATCCGCACCAACCGCTCCGGGGGTTCGCTATGACCGTCTCGCACAGCCTGTCCGCCGAAGGGGTGACGCTCGCCTACGGCGACCGCACGATCATCGACGGCCTCGACCTGCAGATCGCCCCCGGGCGGATCACGACCATCGTGGGAGCGAACGGATGCGGCAAGTCGACGCTGCTGCGCTCGCTGGCCCGTCTGCTGTCGCCGAGCGACGGACAGATCGTGCTCGACGGCAAGTCGGTGCACGCCCGCCCCACCAAGGAGGTCGCACGCATCCTCGGCCTGCTCCCGCAGTCTCCCGTCGCACCGGAAGGCATCGCTGTCGCCGATCTGGTCGGCCGTGGACGGCACCCGCATCAGAAGATGCTCGCCCGGTGGAGCACGCACGACTACGAGGTGGTGGCGGACGCCCTCGACGCGACCGGCATCTCCGACCTCGCCGACCGCAGCGTCGATGAGCTCTCGGGGGGCCAGCGGCAGCGCGTCTGGATCGCGATGGCCCTCGCGCAGGAGACCGACATCCTGCTGCTGGACGAGCCGACCACGTTCCTCGACGTCGCGCACCAGGTCGAGGTGCTCGACCTGCTCACAGACTTGAGCGTCTCGCGCGGGACGACCATCGTCATGGTGCTGCACGATCTCAACCTCGCAGCCCGCTACGCCGACGAGTTGGTCGCCATGAAAGACGGTCGGGTGCACGCGACGGGCGTCCCGCAGGACGTCGTCACCGCCCAGCTCGTCGAAGAGGTCTTCGGCCTCGCCAATCAGATCACCATCGACCCGGTCTCCGGCAAGCCGATGGTCACACCCATCGGGAGGCATCATGTCCGTTGAGACGACCACGACCGAGCGTCCGACCTACATCCTCACCCGTGCCGAGGTGCGAGCCGTCGTGCGCGTCTCGCCCTCGTTCGTGCGGGTGACCTTCGGCGGAGACGAGCTGTTCGAGTTCTGCACACCAGGTGAGGTGTTCGACAGCCGGATCAAGCTGGTCTTCCCTCCGGCCTCCGGCCTGCTCCCGGCGCTCGACCGGTCATCGGACGACTGGTGGCAGTCGTTCCTCGCGGTACCAGAGGAGGAGCGCGGATCCATGCGCACGTACTCGGTGCGGGACGTGCGCGACGACCCCGACGCCGGCACCGAGGTGGACGTCGACTTCGTCCTGCACCTCGAGCCGGGTCTGACGGGGCCCGCGTCGCTGTGGGCGAGCCAGGCCGCGGTCGGGCAGGAGCTCTACCTGGTCGGACCGCGCCGCGGCGTGGACGTCGAGGCTCATGGAGGCGCCGAGTTCGCCCCCGGCACCGCGTCTTCGGTCGTGCTCGCGGGTGATGAGACGGCAGCTCCGGCGATCGCCCGCATCCTCGAGGACGCCCCCCGCGACCTGCGCGGCGTCGCGTTCATCGAGGTGCCCTCTCCCGCCGACATCCTGCGCATCGACGTGCCCTCCGGTGTCGAGGTGCACTGGCTGCCGCGCGACGCCGGTGAGCCGCACGGGCTCCGACTGATCCCCGCTGTGCTCGGATACCTCGGCGATGCCGACGCCGCGGACGAGATCCGCGTGAAGGACATCGACGGCGAGGACCTGCTGTGGGAGACGCCGGACTACTCCGGACTCGGCGAGGACATCGCCGCAGCGGAGGCCCCGGCCGAACGCTACTTCTGGATCGCGGGGGAGAGCGGCGTGGTCACCACTCTGCGCCGCCACCTGGTCAAGGACCTCGGCATCGACCGTGGGCAGGTGGCCTTCATGGGCTACTGGCGCCGCGGTGTCGCGATGCGCGGCTGAGTGCGGCTTCACGCGGGGGTTCTCGCAGGTCCACTCCGTGGCGGATGCGGGTGGGGGACGCCGCGACGCAGGACTACTTCGCGAGGAAGGCCTTCAGTGCGGCGTTGACCTCGTCGGCGTGGGTCCAGAGCAGGCCGTGCGGGGCGCCCTCGACCTCGACGTAGTCGGCATCCGGTACCGCCTGGTGGAAGCGGCGTGCTGTCGCGTCGATCGGGAGGATGTTGTCCTTCGTGCCGTGCAGGATCAACGTGGGCTTGCCCGCCGCGCGGACGGCTTCGACGTCGGAGCGGAAGTCCTCGATCCACGCCGAGACGACCGCGTACGCGGCCACGGGGGCGCTGCCGATCGCCACGTTCCAGCTGCCGGACACGGCCTGCTCGCTGATGCGTGCGCCGAGGTTCTCGTCGAGGTTGTAGAAGTTCGAGAAGAAGTCGGTGAACCACGCGAAGCGGTCGCCCTTCGCCGCGGCTTCGATGCCGTCGAAGACCTCCTGCGGCACACCCTCCGGGTTGTCGTCACGCTGCACGAGGAACGGCTCGAGCGAGGCGAGGAAGGCGAGCTTCGCGACGCGCTCATGGCCGTAGCGGGCGACGTAGCGGGCGAGCTCTCCGGTGCCCATCGAGAAGCCGACGAGCACGACGTCGCGCAGGTCGAGGGTCTCGAGCACGGTGTTCAGGTCGGCGGCGAAGGTGTCGTAGTCGTACCCGGCGTTCACCTTGGAGGACTGGCCGAACCCGCGGCGGTCGTAGGTGATGACGCGGTAGCCCTGAGTGAGGAGTTCGCGCGTCTGGCGCTCCCAGCTGTGACCGTTCAGCGGGTAGCCGTGGATCAGGACGACGGGCTGACCGGCCCCCTGGTCTTCGTAGTAGAGCTCGATCGGGGTGCTGTTCTCGTTGCCGACGGTGATGTATGCCATGCGCCGATCCTCCCCAGTCTCATCGTGGGGCGCAAGACGGTTGCGCTCCCGCGAGCGGGATGCTCGGCATTTGTCTCACCTGGTTACCGAAACCGTTCGGGAGTGTCAACCCCGATGCGTCCGGAACCCGTCACACGTAGCGTGCGAGCCATGGAATCACGCACGAACGGCATAGGTCGTCAGTCGCTGGTCATCGCAGCAGCGACATTCATGGTGATCGCGGCCGCCATCGGCGCGGGAGCCTTCGGCGGAGCATCCGTCGACGACCTGCAAGACGGCGCGCTCTCCGCTCAGGGGTCGTACCTCGCGCCGGCGGGTCCGGCGTTCTCGATCTGGTCGCTCATCTACCTCGGCCTGATCGCGTACACCGTGTGGCAGGCGTTCCCGGCGCAGCGGCAGGACCCCCGTCAGCAGGCCGTCGGTGGGTGGATCGCGGCATCGATGGTGCTGAACGGCCTGTGGCTGGTGACCGCACGATATCTGACGCTGTGGCTCACCGTCGTCGGGATCGCGCTGCTACTGGCCGTGCTCGCGCGGGTGATCGTGGTGCTGGGCCGGTTCCCCGCCCGCACTCTCGCGGATCGCATCCTCACCGATGGTGCGAACGGGCTGCACTTCGGCTGGGTCACGATCGCGACGGTGGCGAACACGGCCGCGTGGCTGACGCAGATCGCCCCGGAGAGTTGGGCGCAGGCGGCGGATGCCTGGGCCGTCGCCGTGCTCGCCGTCGTCCTGGTGATCGGAGCAGCCACCGCGTGGATCACCGGACGCATCGCCCCCGCCCTCGCGACGGCCTGGGGCTTGGCCTGGCTCGCCGTCGGACGCCTCACCGGAGAGCCCGAGAGCGTCCCGACCGCCATCACCGCGATCGTCGTCGCCGTCGTGCTGGTGCTGGTCGCGGTCGTCGCATCGCTGCGCCGCCGTCGTGCCGCACCTCAGAGCACGAGCCGGTAGCCCATCCCCGCTTCGGTGAGCAGGTGCGCGGGCGCACCCGGCTCCTGCTCGAGCTTCTTGCGCAGCTGCGACATGTACAGCCGTAGGTAGCCGGAGTCGGACACCTGCTCGCTGCCCCAGATCTCCTTCAGCAGATCCTGCCGGGTGACGAGGGCGCCCGGATGCCGGGACAGATGCTCCAGCATCCGCCACTCGGTCGGAGTCAGATGCACGCGCGCCCCGCCGCGGGTCACGGTCTTGGTCGCGAGGTCGACCACGACTTCGCCGAACGACACGGTCGACTCGCCGCTCGCCGGGAGGGAGCGGCGCGAGAGGGCACGCAGACGGGCCAGCAGCTCATCGACCTGGAAGGGCTTGGTCACGAAGTCGTCCGCGCCGGCATCGAGCGCCTCGACCTTGTCGGCCGAGCCCGTGCGACCGGACACCACGATGATCGGCACGTTCGTCCAACCGCGCAGGGCCTGGATCACCTCGATGCCGTCGAGGCGCGGCATGCCCAGGTCGAGCATGATGAGGTCGGGGTGGGTCTGCGCGGCGGCGGCGATGGCTGCAGCTCCGTCGGGGGCCACCACCACCTCGTAGCCGTGCGCGGCGAGCGTGATCCGCAGCGCCCGCACCATCTGCGGGTCGTCATCGGCGATGAGGAGCTTCACTCCGTGCCCTCCGTGTCGGCGAGTCCTGCCGCCAGCGGCAGGGAGATGACCATGGTGAGGCCTCCGCCAGGGGTGTCCTCGGGTGTCAGGGTACCGCCCATGCCCTCGGTGAATCCGCGCGACAGGGCGAGTCCGAGGCCGAGTCCCGTCGTGTTGTCGGTGTCGCCGAAGCGCTGGAACGGCTGGAAGATGCGGTCGCGCCGCTCGGGCGAGACGCCTTCGCCGCGGTCGATGATGCGGATCTCGGCGCGATCGCCGAGCGCGCTCGTGGAGACGATGACCCGTGTGTCGTCGGGGGAGTGCCGGTGCGCGTTGGCGATCACGTTCACCAGCACGCGCAGCAGCAGCACGGGGTCGGCGTGCAGCGGGGGCAGGTCGGGGTCGAGGGCCAGCTCGACGTCGCCCGGTCCCAGGCCCAGTTCGTCGACGGCGGCGAGCACACTGCCGGCGGCATCCATCCGGGAGGAGGACACAGCGAGCACGCCCGCCTGCACGCGGCTCACATCGAGGAGGTCGGTGACCAGGGTCGACAGCGTCGCGAGGCTCTCGTCGGCGGTGGCGAGCAGCTCGGCGCGATCGGACGCCGAGAGCCCGTGCGCGCCGCGCAGACCGCCGATCGCCGCGACCGCCGAGGCGAGCGGGCGGCGCAGGTCGTGGCTGACCGCCGACAGCAGCGCGCTGCGCACCTGATCGGTCTCGGCCAGGGCTTCGGCCTCACTCGCCGTCGCCCGCAGGTCGGTGTGCTCGATCGCCGCCGACAGCTGCGCGACGATCGCGTCCAACAGGCGACGCTCCGGTCCGGCCAGGGGCTCGCCGTTCAGCTCCAGCACCGCACGCGGTCCGCCGCCGGGGACGAGCCCGACCGGGATCGTCGTGGCGCGGCCGTCGGCCACCGGCTCGCCGTCGCTGGCGAGCACATCGCCGTCGGGCGCCAGCAGCCGCACGCCGCTCAGACCGAACGCCTCGCGGGTACGGCTGACCAGGGCCAGCACGGCATTGTCGCCGCGGAGCACGTTGCCGGCGACCGCGGCGAGCAGCTCGGCCTCGGCGGCGGCACGCTGAGCGGTGCGGGCTCGCCGAGCCGCCTGATCGACGATGATGCTCACCAGGATCGCGATCAGGACGTAGAGGGCGAGGGCGAGCACGTGCAGCGGATGGGCGATCGTGATGGTGAAGAGCGGCGCGACGAAGAGGAAGTCGAGCGTGACACCCGAGAGCACGGCCGCGAAGACAGCCGGGCGGATGCCGCCGATCAGTGCCACGACGACGACGAGCAGCTGATACGCGAGTACCTCGGCGGTGATCGATTCCGGGCTGCGGAACGTGAACATGATCCACGACAGGATCGGTCCGAAGACGAGGGCGACGCCGAAGCCGAGGAGCTGCCGACGCCAGCCCAGTGCTCCGCCGGTGATGCGGGGCAGGACCATCCGTCCGCCGGCTGCGGCATGCGTGACGATGTGCACGTCGATGTCGCCCGAGCGGCGGATGACCTCCGAGCCGATGCCCGGTCCCGTGAGCGCCGCGGTGAGCCGGCTGCGCCTGCTGACGCCGATCACGAGCTGGGTGGCATCGGCGCCCTGTGCGAACTCGACGAGGGTGGCCGGGATGTCGTCGCCGACGACTTGATGGTACGAGCCGCCGAGCGATTCCACGAGCGTGCGCTGCGCGGCGAGAGCGCCAGGGGTCTCGTCGCGCAGACCGTCCTGGGCGGAGATGTGGACGGCGAGCAGCTCCCCGCCGGCGGAGCGCGCGGCGATCCTGGCGCCGCGACGGAGCAGCGTCTCGCCTTCAGGGCCGCCGGTCAGTGCGACGACGACACGTTCCCTGGCCTGCCAGCTCCCCTCGATGCCTTGCTCCGCACGGTAACTGCGCAGGGCGCTGTCGACCTCGTCGGCGAGCCACAGCAGGGCGAGCTCGCGCAGTGCGGTGAGGTTGCCGAGGCGGAAGTAGTTCGACAGGGCGGCGTCGATCCGCTCGGCCGGGTAGACCAGCCCCGCCGACAGCCGATCGCGCAGCGATTGCGGGGCGAGGTCGACGACCTCGATCTCGTCGGCGGCGCGGACCACGGCATCCGGGATCGTCTCCTGCTGCGCGATGCCGGTGATCTTCTCGACGACGGCGTTGAGGGATTCGATGTGCTGCACGTTGACGGTCGTGACGACGTCGATCCCCGCATCGAGCAGCTCGTCGACGTCTTGCCAGCGCTTCGCGTTGCGCGAGCCGGGGGCGTTCGTGTGCGCCAGCTCGTCGACCAGGGCGATCTCGGGCGCGCGTTCGAGCACGGCATCGATGTCGAGCTCGGTCAGCGCGATACCGCGGTGGAGATCGACTCGACGTGGAACCTCGGGGATGCCGACGGTCTGGGCGTGGGTAGCCGCGCGGTCGTGCGTCTCGACGATCGCGATGACGACGTCGTGGCCCTCTTCGAGGACACGTCGCCCCTCGGCGAGCATCTCGTAGGTCTTGCCGACGCCGGGGGCGGCGCCGAGGAGCACCCGGAGCCGCCCTCGGCGCGGGTGGCCGTGAGGTCGACGAAGCGGTGCTGCGGTCATTCGCCCTCCCGTTCGTCGAGCGCGAGGTTGAGTTCGGCGACGTTGATCCGTTCCGTGCCGAGGAATCCCAGATCCCGCCCTTGAATCCTAGACTCCACGAGGTCGCGCACCTCCTGCTCGCCGAGCCCTCGGGCGTCGGCGACACGCGGCACCTGCAGCAGTGCGTAGGCGACGCTGATGTGCGGGTCGAGGCCCGAGCCGGATGCCGTGACAGCGTCGGCCGGTATCTGCGACGGTTCGATGCCCTCGCGCTCGGCGATCGCGGCCTTTCGCTCCGCGATCGCCGCGACCAGGTCGGGGTTCTCCGGGCCGAGGTTGCTGCCGCTGGAGCCGGCACCGTCGTAGCCGTCGCCCGCCGCGGAGGGCCGCGACTGGAAGTACCCCGGCAGGGCCTCGCCGTCGGCATCCGTGAAGGACTGGCCGATCAGCGCGCTGCCCTTGTCGTCGAGGAGCAGCGAGCCGTTCGCCTGCCCGGGCAGCAGCAGCTGGCCGATGCCCGTGACGAGCAGCGTGTATCCGACGCCGAGCACGAGGGTGAGGACGAGCATCGCACGGACGGCGACCCCGGTGGTGCGGAGCGTGGTGCGGGAGGAGGACATGAGGTGCCTTTCGTGGCTCGGGGCTCGGGGCGGTGATTGCGGATCGACGTTTCCGGGGCCGACACGCCAGATGTCGGACGAAACGGGGCGAAGTATCCGACATCTGGCGTGTCGGCCGACGGGTGAGACTGCCGACGGGTGATGAGACGGGTGACGGGTGATGGGTGACGGGGGCC
>NZ_PCOY01000009.1 GCF_002979475.1 Microbacterium sp. MYb62
TGTTGAGTTCTCAAGGATCGGATGCTCCCACGACCCAGCCATCACAGCCAGGCCCGCAGGGCAACTTCTCTATCTTACCGATCTCGCTTCCGTTGTCAAGTCCGAGTTTCTTCGGCCTGACCGTGGGAACGGATCAGCACCTTCATCCTGTTCACTCTGTGAGTGTTTCGGATTCGGGAGGTGTTCGTTACTTGACGGGAGCCGGTCCGAGGACCTCCGCTCAACCGTTTGGGGCGAACAAGTAATAAGTTACGCGGATCCCGGGGATCCGGCAAATCAGGGCTGACCGCCGGGCGTGTCGCCCGTTTTTCCGTGCGGGAGCGTGGCCGACCGGGACGGCGCGGCCTCGTCGCCGGCCTCGGCTGCGGCACGGAACCACTTTCGCGCACTCCCAGGTCTCCCCTCTCCTCCGCTCGAGGCCCCCTCGTGAACAAGGCCTCGGAGAGACCGCCGTTCGCGGAAGCCTCGAGCCAGGAGTCCGCCTCCGCTTCCTCTCCGGCGTTCAATGCCAGGATCCCGAGGTGGGCAGCTCGCTTCGGCATCGCCTCCCCGCTCCCCTGCTCTGCAGCACGTTCCAGACGTGCGTAGGCAGTGTCGGCATCGCCAGCGCGCAGCGCTTCTCCCTGCGCGATCAGGGTCTGATCGTCGTCGGCGTCGGCGGCTCCGGTCATGCCGGACGCCCTACCCGCGCCGTTCGACCGCTTGTCGGCGATGACGCGCAGCCCGGAACGCGGCGAGGAGACGAACGAAGAGGGAAAAGAGAAGAGCCCCGGTTCTCACCGGGGCTCTTCTGTTCTGTGGACCTAAGGGGATTCGAACCCCTGACCTCCTCGATGCGAACGAGGCGCGCTACCAACTGCGCCATAGGCCCGTGAACGACATCTACGCTATCACGGCGGAAGAGCTGTTCGCGTCGCGGCCGGTCAGCCCGCAGCGCGGCGCGAGAGCAGATCGCGCACGTGCGCCTCGATCTCGGCGTCGTCGACGAATCCCATCCGCGCGTACGGCGATGAGGCGGCCGGCAGAGCGACCGGGGCTTCGGGGGCCATCTGCTCGGCCCGCTCACGCAGCTCGGCGAGCCTTGCTGCCTTCCGACGCTGCTCCTGCGCCTCGATCTGGGCCTGCGCAGCCTGCGCACGCGACCCCGACACAGACACCAACGGCTCCGGCAGTGGACGAGGCGTCCACGTCGCCGGCCCCTGGTCATGCAGCTCGGGGGCGACACGCGGCGTCGACGCACGGGTGACCACGTGGGTGGCACGGGCGACTCTGGTCGCGACGGCCGCCATTCTCTGCAGCGTGATGCCGGCGATCACGACCATGACTCCGCCGATCCAGAGCAGCAGCGAGCTCCCGACGGCGAGAAGCTGCCACACACCGAAGCCTGCGGCGACGAACCCGAGCAGCACCGTGGTGGTCGCCGCCACGCGGACCCTTCTGCGCGCTCGTGCACGACGGATCACGGGGTCGGCCCTGGTCGCGGCGAGTTCCTCACGAAGACTCTCGAGTTCAGCGGCCTCCCGCTCGGACTGCACCCGTTTCGCCAGCTTCTGCTGCGCGAGGGCGGTGCGCGCGTTCAATTCGAAGCGCACTTCGCCCGGGGTCTCACTCGTCTCGGCGAGAACGCGCAGGGCCTGGTTCAGACGAACGGCGTTGCGCTCGGAGGCGTTGTACTGAAATCGCCCCCGCCACGACGGAAGCAGATAGAGCATCCAGAGGAGCACGGCGACGAGCACGATCACTCCCCCGCTCAGCACCGGCCCGTCCATGTTCACCACGCTAAGGGCTGAGAGGGGACAGCGCCGTACAGGAGGGCGCGTGTCGCGACGACTCCCTGCGGATACTCACCCGTGGAGGCGCCTCAGTGGGCGATTCGGTCGGACGGCGGCACGGTCGCGGCCTCGGTCGGAACCTGACCGCTGAGCCATCGTGCGAGCACACCCTGGGGGACGTCTTCCCTCGTGAGCGCGAACGCATAGTGATCACGCCAGTCCCCATCGATGTGGATGTAGCGACGACGCAGCCCCTCGTAGCGGAAGCCGAGCTTCTGCACGACACGCAGGCTCGCCACGTTCTCCGGGCGGATGCAGATCTCCATCCGATGGAGCCCGTACTCCGTGAAGCAGGCATCGGTGGCGAGCGCGACCGCCGTCGGGGTGATCCCCCGGCCGGCGAAGCGCTCGCTCACCCAGTATCCGATCGTCGCCGAGCACAGCGAGCCCCGAGCGACCCCCCAGACGTTGAGCTGCCCGGCGATCTCGCCGTCGTACTCCATGACGAACGGGTAGCCCGAGCCGTCGCGGTACTGCTGGAGAAGACGACGGATGCTGAGTCGCATGTCGAACGAGACCGACCCGTACGGGACCGTCGCCTCCCATGGTTGGAGCCAGGACCTGTTCGCCAGCAGCTCGTGCTGCAGCGGCCGGGCATCCTTCGCACGGACGAGCCGCAGTTCGATGGGTCCGTGTCGCATTCCTGCCGCCAGATCCATGCCGCACCGACGCCCGCGGAGTCGCCTAGAGGCGTTCCGCGAACTCCTTGAGCCAGGGGCGCAGCTCGGGACCGAGATCGTCCCGGTCCGACGCGAGCTGCACGATCGCCTTGATGTAGTCCACGCGATCGCCCGTATCGTAGCGACGGCCGCCGAAGACGACGCCGACGACGCCGGGGCCGTCGGGATCGGTGGCCATCTCCTCGAGCGCGTCGGTCAGTTGGATCTCGCCGCCCTTGCCGGGCTCGGTGCGCTCGAGGATCTCGAACACCGACGCCGGGAGCACGTAGCGCCCGATGATCGCGAGGTTCGAGGGCGCATCCTCCTGCGCGGGCTTCTCGACGAGGCCGGTCACCCGGACCGCGTCGGACCCCTCGATCGACTCGACGGCTGCGGCGCCGTACATGTGGATGTTGGCGGGATCGACCTCCATCAACGCGATCACCGCAGCGCCGGAGCGTTCGTGCTCGGCGATCATCTCGGTCAGGAGCGGATCGCGTTCGTCGATGAGGTCGTCGCCGAGGAGGACGGCGAACGAGCTGTCTCCCACATGGGTGCGGGCGCGCAGCACCGCGTGCCCGAGCCCCTTCGGCTCGCCCTGACGGACGAAGTGGATGTCGGCGAGGTCGCTCGACTTCATCACACGCTCGAGCCGCCCCGTGTCGCCCTTCTCCATGAGCTTCACCTCGAGCTCCGGAACGGAGTCGAAGTGGTTGGAGATGGCGTTCTTGTTGCGGCCGATGATGACGAGGATGTCGTCGATACCGGCATCCGCCGCCTCTTCGACGACGTACTGGATCGCCGGCTTGTCGACGACAGGCAGCATCTCTTTCGGCATCGCCTTCGTCGCGGGCAGGAAGCGCGTCCCCAGCCCCGCCGCGGGAATGACGGCCTTGATCTTATGGTCAACCATCCTCCCAGCCTAGCGGTGAGCATCGCCGTAGACTCGGAGCCATGGCGAACGACGTCGAACACGCGAAACGCGCACTCCGCGCCGAGCTCCGCGAACGACGCCAGCTTCTCTCCGACCCGCAGCGCGAGGCTGCAGCGGCGGCGATCGGCGAGCGTCTCGACGCTCTGGTCGACGAGCTCGATGCGCGCTCGATCTCGTGCTTCCTCTCCACCACCACCGAGCCGGGCACCCGTGACTTCGTGACGAGGGCCGTGCGTCGGGGCATCCGCGTGCTCCTCCCGGTCACTCGCGCCGACGGGCTCCTGGACTGGGCGGTGGCGACCGACGGCGACGAGATCTCGGAAGGACTGTTCGGCCTCCCGGAGCCGACCGGCGAGGTCCTCGGTCCGATCGCCGTCAACGACGTGGATCTGATGATCGTCCCCGCTGCCGCTGTCGACCGCACCGGGATGCGCATGGGCTGGGGCCGCGGCTACTTCGACAAGACGATCGGCTCGATGGAGAAGTGCCCGCCTGTCTACGCCGTCATCTATGATTCCGAGGTACTCGACGAACTTCCGCGAGAGGTGCACGACCAGCCGGTGAACGGCGTCGTCACCCCGTCGCAGACCCTCACCCTGTCGCCCCCGCGACGCTGATCTGCAAGGAACCCCATGCCCACCTACGCCTATGCCTGCACGACGTGCGGGCACAAGTTCGACGCCGTGCAGAGCTTCGCCGACGACGCGCTCACGGTATGCCCGGAGTGCGGTGGCGCATTGCGCAAGCAGTACGGCTCGATCGGCGTCACCTTCAACGGCTCCGGCTTCTATCGCACGGACTCGCGCGCCAAATCCGGTGGATCGTCGGATGCTTCGGCATCATCGAAGACGGAATCGACGACGAGCGCCAAACCGGCGGCTGCGTCGACTCCGGCCTCTTCCTGAGGCGCTGATCTGTTGGGGGATCCCATGCTCAAAGGTTTCAAGGACTTCCTGCTCCGCGGCAACGTCATCGACCTGGCCGTCGCCGTCGTCATCGGCACCGCGTTCACCGCGATCGTGACGGCAGTCGTCAACAGCATCATCAACCCGCTCATCTCGCTCTTCCTCAAAGCGGATGCCGCCGGAAACTTCGGCATCCCGGTGCAGAGCATCTACGGCGAGACGGTCGTGTTCCCGATCGGCGACCTGATCACGGCGATCATCAGCTTCCTCGCCGTCGCGGCTGTCGTCTACTTCGTCTTCGTCCTGCCGATGAACACCTTCAAGGCGCACGTCGAAGCACGCAAGGGCACTCCGGCGGAAGAGCCGGAGGAGGAGCCGGCCGCCGCGAGCGAAGCCGAGCTGCTCGTCGAGATCCGCGACCTGCTCAAGGCTCAGCGCGGCGCCTGACCGCTCGACACGCATTCGAGACGCACGTTCCCTCTTCGGAGGGGGCGTGCGTCTCTCGTTCGTGCCTCCCGGTCGGAAGGAGGCCGGCGGGCGGACGGGACCTCAATAGTGAGGCGGCACGTCCTGGATCAGCTGCTCGTCGTTCGGCCCTTTGGCTCCCCGGGGGCGCACGGGCGGAGGCGACGCCTCGACGGGGCCGGACTCCGGCTCCGGATCGCTCCCGGGAACCGGCGTCAGACGCGCACGCCGAGAGCCGGGCACCCGCACCACCCGCTGGCGCGGCGTCGCGTCGGATCCGTCAGTCATTCTGCGTGTCGACGATGTCTATCGGCTGGGTGTCGTTCTCGGCGCGGGGAGCCGAGTCGGAGATGCCCAGGACCGCGGCGATGCGCGTCGCCGCCGTGGCCGGATCGCTGTACAGATCGAACGCATGCACACGTACGTAGTGCCAGCCCAGACGACGCAGCACATGGGGTCGCAGCCGCAGCGTCTCCCGCAGGGACTCGCCCCGGGACTCCGGGTCGGACTCGATGACGACGGCCTTGCCGCCGTACTGCGCGACGAGGGGAAGCAGACCGCGGTAGTCGACGTCGACGGATGCTCCGAGGCGCCGCAGCTCCCGTGCGAGAGCGAGGGTCAGCGGATCGGCGAGATCCTCCAGCCGGGCATCCCTGCTGCGAGCGGCGAGTCCGCCGAGGATCGACATCAGGGTCGCGGCTCCGTGCTCGAGGCGCCCGTCGTCGAAGGACGAGGGGCGGATCGACGAGACGATGACCATCGAACGCCGTGCCCTCGTCATCCCCACGGTGAGCAGACGCTCTCCGTCGGGCGTGGAGAGATCCCCGAAATCGCTCAGGACGCGACCGTGCTTGGTGAGGCCGAATCCGAGCGAGAAGATGACGCGGTCTCGGCTCTCCGCCACCGACTCTTCGAGGGTGAGGACGGCGAAGGGCTCCGCCGTGTCGCGACCGACGAAGTCGGCGACGTCGGACCGGCCCGCGAAGGCCGAGGTGACCGCGGCGCGCACCCTCTCGGCGTGGCGGGCACTGGCCGTCACGACCATGAGCGACTCGGCCGGCCGATGCACGGCATGCTCGACCACGAGGGTGACCACGCGGGCGACCTCGGCATCGGGGCTCTCGACGGCGCCGGAGACGGGATCGGGAGTTCCCGTGCCGCCTTCCACGTAGTCGACCGTGAGGCTTCCGCGCCCGAGATACGAGCCAGCCCACGGCAGCGACACGATCTCGCCGCCGTAGAAGGCGTCGTTGATGAGCTCGGCCAGATCCTCGCCGCCCGCTCGGTAGCTGCGGGTCAGTGTCATCACGGGCAGGAGCTCGGACAGACGCTCGAACGCGGAGACATCATCGAAGGGCACTTCCGCCTCCCACGACTCATCCGGGTCGACCGCGATGCGGAAAGGAGTCGGCCGCTGGGTGACGGGATCGCCGAACGCCACGATCTGGCGCGCTCGACGGATCGCCGGTGCCGCCTCCGCCAGGTTGATCGCCGCGGCATCGACCAGGAGCACCGTGTCGAACTCCACGGAATCCGGGATCTCCGGCACGAGGTACGGCGACGAGATCCAGACCGGTCCGAGCACGTCGACGAGTGCCGGTGCCGCACTGACGACCTGCGCGGTCGTCGTCGACGGCTGGGTCAGCGCGCGGCGCAGATGCTGCGACTGCACCGGCTCGTCCACGATGGCGATCCGCCACTGGTTGGCGAGCTGCCACGCCAGCAGCGGTCCTGCCATGGCGGCGTGGGCCTCGTCGACGAGTCGGAAGTCCCGCTCGAGGCGATCCACGACCGCGGTGTTCGCACCGAGAAGCGCGCGGTTGTCCTGCAGGGCGCGTTCGAGGAGCGACTGCCACCAGGCGAACTCCAGCTCCTCCCCCACCTGCGACTCGGACACATGGCGGACCGACAGCTCAGCGAGAAGAGGCTCCAGCCCGAGGAGAGCGAGACGGTCACGCAGCTGGGCGCGCTCCACGAGGTTCTCGAAGACATCCGACTTCGCGGCGAGTCCGGCGAGTGTGCGCACGAGACGCGCGACGGGGAGCGATGCCAGAGGCTCGCGGCGTCCCAGCGCCACATCGAGTTCGGCGAGCTCGGCTTCGACCCGCTGCCAGGAGACATACACGTCGGCGAGACCGAGCGGGATCTCCGGCGCGACACCGGCCTCGACACAGCGCTGCCACTGGGTGCGCTGCGCCTGGATCCGGAGCAGGGCCTCATGCATCTCGGTGACGTGGACACCCGGACGGACGTACTCCTTGGCGAGTCGACGCAGCCGCCGCCTGTTCGCCCCGGAGAGACCTGGGGCATCGCGGCGCGAACCGTGCGCCTGGATGAGTTCCCCCAGGGGACGCTCGAACACCGTCGGGCTGAAGCGATCGAGGGAGTCTCGGATCCCCTGCAGCAGTCGCAGGTATTCGCCGAGCTCATCGATGGTCGAGAACGGCCGCATGTGCGTCTGGGCGATCAGCTCGTAGCCGCGTTCGAGGAGGGCGGGGACGCTCTGGGAGTGCAATCGGCCGGCAAGCTCGTGCGCGGCCCTCGCCGCCTCGGTGCTGGCGAAGGTCACGCCGTACCAGGGGGAGTCATCCGGTCCGAAGCGGAACTCCCCGAGACGCGCCGCCTGCGCGAGCGCCTCTGCGGCCTCCGTCCGGTCGGCGGCGAGGCGACGCAGCGCATCCGGTCCGAGGCGCGCCGTCGTGGAAGGCGGGACCTTGAGAGACGCGAGTCTGGTGAGCTGGCGGGTCGCGTCGAGAACCGAGGCGTCCATCCCCGCGACGGGGGCGCTGAGCGCCTGACGGTAGTCACGGAGCACGGTGCGCAGGCGCACGAGCGCATCGTCGACGTCGCTGACCTTGGGAGCCGTGGCCTTCTCGTTCCGACCGATCGCCCTGACCAGGTCGCGCCGCACACTCGCCGGGGAGATCGCCAGGCTGTCCAACCCGATTCCGGCAAGCCGGTGGCGCACCCCGTCGAGGGTCGACCGGCGCGCCGACACCACGAGCACGCGCTTGCCACCGCGCACCAGCTCTCCGAGCGCATTGATCACGGTTTGCGTTCCGCCGGTTCCCGGGAGCGTCGCCACCGTGAGCGAGTGCCCCGCTGCGATGCGGGCGAGGACCGCCTCCTGCTCGGCATCCGCGTCGAGGAGGAGGTTGTCCGATGCGGGAGCGCGGTCGTCGGGGCCGATGTGGTGCGGCACGGCTCGAGGCGCGGTCACCCGCTCGCGGTCCCCCACATGGCCGGCGAGGGCATTCAGCATCGGATGGTCGAGGCTGCCCGCATCGCGGGACATGACGCCGGAGACATCCGCGAACGTCGAGACCACCAGTCGGGGTTCGACGGAGAACGTGTCGATCGACCGCGTCATGGCACGGAGGCTGTCGATCACGGGCTGCGGCTTGAAGACGCCGCCGTCATAGGCGAGGGCGGCGAGCGCCGCGGCATCGATGGAGAGCCCGAAGTGATCGCGCGCGATGCGGGCGAGCTCCGGGTTCACCTCGAACGTTCCCTGGAGCTTGAGCTCGAAATCCGAGTGGTGGCGCCGGATCGCCAGCGGGCGCAGCAGTACCGGTGCGGCGAACTCCGCTCCCCCGATGCGCCACCGGGCGACGCCGACGGCGAGATGCACCGCCTCGATCCCGCGCACGGTGCGCAACTCGGTGTTCTTGGCGGTGATGCGCTCCGCGGCCAGTCGCGCGGTGCGCAGACCCACCTCGTCGCGGAAGAGGTTCGAGAGGAGCGTCGACTTGCCGGTGATGAACTGCGGCAGGCTGCCGGGATGCGCCTTCGAGATGTCGATGCCCGACTCCTGGCCGTCCCGGAAGCTGACCAGGGGCGACGGGCCTCCGAGATCGGCGGCCTCGGCCCTCAGCCGACTGCGTTCGGCTTCGGCAGCGTGCGCGATCTGGATGCCGGTGTCGGTGACGCGCAGATCGCCGATCGACACAGCAGTCTCCACCGCTGTGTCCTCCGCAGACTTGCTTTCACGTCGCCACACAATGACACCCTAGGCGCGCGACCCCCGGAGATGACGTATCCCAGGCGGGTTTCCGCCGAATTCCCGCCGTTTCACGGCCTTCCGCACTCCTCCTCCCCTGTGCTCGCGCTGCTCGCGTTCTCCACTCTCCTCGGCAGGCACGCGCCGCGTGGTCGGTCACCCCGGTCAGGATAGGGGCATGACCTTCCGCTACGACTTCGCTCCGACCCCGTTCGGCGATGCCCTCGCGGTGTTCTCCGACGAGGGCATCGTGCGATTCGACCTCTCCGAGTCCGAAGATCCTCACGTGCCCTGGCTTCTCGAAGGAATCTCTCGACAGCTTCGGGCCGTACCCGAACCCGACCCGGGGGCCGCAGACGAGCTGGCACATCTCCTCGCCGAGTACTTCGATGGCGAGCCGGTGCGTTTCGAGGAACATCTCCGACTCGACTGGCGACTCGTCGACGGATTCGCCTTGAACGCCCTGCAGACGATCTGCACGATCGAGTGGGGAGAGACGATGAGCTACGGGGAGGTCGCGGTCCTCGCCGGGCACCCCGGTGCCGCACGCGCCGTCGGCACAGCGTGCCGGATCACGCCGTTCTCGATCATCGTGCCGGTCCATCGCGTCGTGCGATCCGACGGCAGCGCGGGGCACTACGGCGCGCACCCCGAGCGCAAGCGGTTCCTCCTCGACCTCGAGGCGGGCTGAGCCGTCCCGAGCGATGCGTGGGCCCGGCGAGTAGGCCGCCGGGCCCACGCATCATGCTCGGTCCGATGACGACACCTCAGTGCTCGACGGCCTTCTCGGCACCGAAGCCCGTGAGCGAGCGCACCTCCATCTCCGCAGCGAGCTGTGGGGACTCCTTCCGAGTGCTGGTGATCGTGCCGAGCCATCCGAGCAGGAAGCCGAGCGGGATCGAGATGATGCCGGGGTTGTTGAGCGGCCATATCGCGATGTCGATCCCGGGGATCATCGACGTCGGCGTCCCCGAGAAGACCGGCGAGAGGATGATCAGCAGGATCGCCGAGCCCAGTCCGCCGTACATGCTCCACACCGCACCACGGGTCGTGAACCGTCGCCAGAACAGCGAATACAGGATGGTGGGGAGGTTCGCCGAGGCGGCGACCGCGAACGCCAAGGCGACCAGGAAGGCGATGTTCTGCCCCTGCGCTCCGATGCCGCCGAGGATCGCCAGGATGCCGATCACGATGACGGTGCGACGAGCGACGCGCACTTCCCCGTTCGGGTCGGCTTCGACCGGCTTGCCCTCGACGTCCTTGCGCCCCTTCTGAATCACGTTCGCATAGATGTCATGCGCGAAGGATGCCGCCGCGGTGATCGTGAGGCCGGCGACCACGGCGAGGATGGTCGCGAAGGCCACCGCCGAGATGAAGCCGAGCAGCACCGGTCCGCCGAGGCGGAGCGCCAGCAGCGGCGCCGCGGAGTTGACGCCGCCCGGAGCGGCCGCGATGACGTCGGCCCCGACGAGCGCTCCGGCGCCGTAGCCGAGCACCAGCGTGAGCAGATAGAAGCCGCCGATGAGCCAGATCGCCCAGACGACCGAGCGGCGTGCCTCTTTCGCGGTCGGCACCGTGTAGAAGCGCATGAGCACGTGGGGCAGCCCCGCGGTGCCCAGCACGAGGGCCATCCCCAGGGACAGGAAGTCCCAGGGGTTCGCCCCGTACTGCAGCCCCGGAGCCAGGATCGCATCCCCCTTGTCGGAGTTGGCGACGGCCGCCTCGAGAAGCGTGTTGAGACTGAACCCGTTGATCGCGAGCACCCATACCGTCATCCCCAGGGCTCCGCCGATGAGAAGGAACGCCTTGACGATCTGCACCCAGGTCGTCCCCTTCATCCCTCCGATCAGCACGTACACGATCATGAGCACCCCGACGACGGCGATGACGATCGACTGACCGACCCGGCCGTCGATGCCGAGCAGCAGCGACACCAGCCCGCCGGCCCCCGCCATCTGCGCCAGCAGATAGAAGAAGCACACCGCCAACGTGGTGATCGCAGCGGCCATCCGCACCGGACGCTGATTGAGGCGGAACGACAGCACATCCGCCATCGTGAACTTGCCGGTGTTGCGCATCAGCTCCGCGACCAGGAGCAGAGCGACCAGCCACGCGACCAGGAATCCGATCGAGTAGAGGAAGCCGTCATACCCGTTGATCGCGATCGCGCCGCAGATGCCGAGAAAAGAGGCGGCGGAGAGGTAGTCGCCGGCGATCGCGAATCCGTTCTGCGGACCTGTGAAGGATCGTCCGGCCGCGTAGTAGTCGGCCGCGGTCTTGTTGTTGCGGCTGGCCCTGATCACGATGAAGAGCGTCACCGCGACGAACGCCAGGAAGATCGAGATGTTGAAGACGGGGTTTATCTCGAGCGCGGCCTGATCCGCAGCCAGGCGAATTCCGTTCATGCCGCGCCCTGCGCCTTCTCGAGCTCTTCGCGGATCTCGGTCGCGAGCGGATCCAGTTTTCTATTGGCGAAAGAGACGTACGCCATCGTGATCCCGAATGTCGTCACGAACTGTCCGAGACCGAGGAGAAGTCCGATGGTGATGTCGCCCCACACTCGCTGGCCCATGAATTCGGGGGCGAAAGCCGCCAGAAGCACATAGACGAAATACCAGACGAGGAAGAACGCGGCGAGCGGGAAGATGAACGATCGCTGGGTGCGTTTCAAAGTCAGGAATCTCGGCGACTGCTCGACGGCGATGTAGTCGATCGCGCCGTGGGAATCTGCGTGCGTCTGGTCGCTCATGGGGCCTCCTTGCCACATGTCCGGTTACCCGCACGACTCGATCGTGCGAATGGTAGGGTCGACGCTACGAAACGGGGAACTGCATCGTCACCCCCGGAAGTAGGTAGTCGTGAGCTCAGTCACCCCCCGCGAAACCGAGGCAGAACTCGTCGCCAATGCCGTGCGCGAGCTCGCCAGGCGCACGCGCTTCCCTGTCGCATTCGGCGGGCTCATCGAAGAGGGCGTCGTGAGCGTGACCAGCATCGTCGGCGCCCGCACACGATCGCTCGACGGTCTGCGAGTACGCCCTGAACGCGGACTGGGCGGACGGGCGATGATGGAGCTCCGCCCCCGGATGACGAGCGACTACGGGTCGTCCCAGCAGATCACGCACGACTACGACGTGTTCGTCCTCGGTGAGGGCCTGCGCACGCTGCTCGCGCTGCCGATCATCGTGCAGGGACGGTCCCGGGGAGTCCTCTACGCGGGCGGGTGGGACGAGGAGCAGGTCGGCGGAGTCACCACCGCCCCTGCCATGCAGGTGGCACAGTCCGTCGCCGACGAGCTGCGCATCCGAGACGAGGTTCAGCGACGATTGCAGACGACCCCACTCGGGGGCGATGCCGTCGCTCCTCCGCAGCGCGAAGAGCTGCGCGAGAGCTTCGCGGAGCTGCGTAGCATCGCGGCCTCGGTCGATGACGCCGACATCCGCGCCCGCATCGCGCAGGTCGAGCGCCGGTTGATGACGCTGGCGGGCGATGCGGCACCGACCACGACGGGTTCGGTGCCGACGATCCATCTTTCTCCTCGGGAGACCGATGTGCTCGCCTGCGCCGCACTCGGATCGACCAACGCGGAGATCGCCGCGCAACTCGGCTTGCGCGAGGGCACGGTCAAGGCCTATCTGGGCACCGCGATGTCGAAGCTGGATGCCTCCACTCGCCATGCCGCCGTCACCCGTGCACGTCGCGCCGGTCTCCTTCCCTGACCGGCGCCGAAGTGAATTGTGACGTCACGCCCTCCTGTCGTCTTGTCGCATTTCCTCTCGGAGAGTAAAGTCCCCTTCATGGCGAGAAGAATTGTGCACCAGCTGGTCGACGACATCGATGGCAGCGTCCTGGAGGTCGGCGAAGGCGAGACCGTTCATTTCTCGCTCAATAGCGCCTCCTACGAGATCGACCTGAATTCGGCGCACGCGGATGAATTGCGAAAGGCGCTCGAGCCCTATATCTCCGCAGGGCGACGGGCCGGCTCTTCGCAGACTGTTCGTGCGTCTGCACCCCGCAAGCGTCCGGCGCGCAATCCCGAGGTCGCGGCGATCCGCGCGTGGGCGAACGAGAACGGTTACACCCTTTCGGAGCGCGGTCGCATTCCCGCTCCGATCGTGGATGCCTACAACGCGGCGCATTGATCTGCGCCTGAACCGCTTTCCCGCAGCGAGCTAGCCCGCCGTCTCCTGCAGCCAGGGCTCGTCGCGCAGAGTGATCTCCTGCGTCATGTCCACGAGGAACCGGATGACCACATCTCTCTCGGCGGGCGACAGCCGGGCAGCGGCGTAGAAGCGCTTGGCCTGCTGACGCCCGACGGTCTCCATCGCCGCGAGGCGGGTCTCCGGAGTGATGCTGATGTGGAGCGCCCGACGATCTGTCGGGTGCGGTGCCCGGGTGATGTGACCGCCCTGTTCCAGGCGGTCGAGGAGCTTCGTGGTGGCCGCGGTCGAGACGCCGAGATGATGGGCGATGCCCCCCGGCGTCGCCACCAGGTTCCGGTTCGCGCAGACGATGAGGTAGTGCAGCGCGCGCATGTCCGTCTCGTTCAGACGCATGTACCGCCGGGACGCCTGGGAGAGCGTCTGCTCCGCTTCGCGGAGGCCGGCGAGAGACTCCATGAGCCGGGCGATCTGCTTCAGCTCCTCCGGGGGAACACCCGTCCGATCGATCAACGTGCTTCGTGGATCGCTGGCTTCCACGTCGTAGATCGCCGCGTGGGTCAACCCGTCCGGAGTCGCGCCCGACCGGCTCCCCGTCGCCTCGACTGGAGGGAGCGGTGCCTCCGCGCCCGAGCGCGGGGTGGTGCCGGGCTCCGTGTCCATGCGATCATGTTACACACCAACAGTTTCATGCTAAGTTGATTACTCACTAAGTTAGCTAAATTTCGAGGGCTGAGGTCAAGGAGATGCCATGGATGACGTGACCCTCCTCGCCGAAGACGGGACCGCTGTCGGCACGCTTCCCAAGAGCGAAGTCCACACGAGCGACACCCCGCTGCACCTCGCGTTCTCGTGCTACGTCCTCGACCCCGCCGGCCGACTCCTCCTCACGCGGCGGGCACTGGTGAAGCGCACCTGGCCCGGCGTCTGGACGAACAGCTTCTGCGGACACCCCCGGCCGGATGAGCGGATGCCCGACGCCGTGCGGCGACACGGCCTCGACGAGCTCGGCATCGACGTCTCCGACGTCCGCCTCGCTCTCCCCGCGTATCGCTACCGGGCTGTCGACGCCAGCGGCATCGTCGAGAACGAGATCTGTCCGGTGCACGTCGCTGTCATCGACGGCCAGCCCACGGCCAACCCCGACGAGGTCTCCGAGTGGATCTGGGTCGACGTCGACGCTCTGATCGCGGCCGTCACACACACGCCGTTCGCCTTCAGCCCCTGGCTGGTCGAGCAGCTCCCCCTCCTGCGACAGCTCGGCGAGGTCTGACCGTGGGGGCGACGACGACGGAGGAATCCCTCGGGACACAGATCGAAGAGGCGTTACGACAGCGCTTCGCGGAACGACGCGCGGCGGCCGCCCCGTACGGGCGCGAATTCGTCGGGCTGTGGGAGGCGGCGGAGGCACATGCCCTCGGCGGAAAGCTAATACGCCCGCGGCTGCTCATGGAGCTCGTGCAAGCGCTCGCCCCGGAGCCGCTCTCGACGGAGGAGACACGCTGCGCGGTCGACGTCGCCGCCCACGTCGAGCTCCTCCACTTCTCGTTCCTCCTCCACGACGATGTGATCGACGGGGATCTGATCCGACGGCGCGGACCGAACCTGATCGGAGCGCTCGCCGCACGACGACCCGGCGAGCCGGTGGAACCCGCTCTGCACTGGGCCCGTTCGAGCGCGATCCTCCTCGGCGACCTGCTGCTGTCGTCCGCGGTACTGGGATTCGCGCGCGCGGACATCGGCCCCGAGGCCAGGGAGCGCCTGCTCGCCCTGCTGGAGCAGACGATCTTCGAGACGGTGGCCGGGGAGCACGCCGATGTCGCATTGAGCGACGGGATCATCGCACCCGATCTCCGCACGATCCTGTCGACGAGCGCCGACAAGACGTCGACCTACTCCTTCGTCCTCCCCCTGCGCGCCGCTGCGGTTCTCGCGGGGTCCTCCCCTGCCACCGAGGAGCGACTCACGTCCATCGGTCGGCACCTCGGTCTCGCGTATCAGCTGCAGGATGACCTGCTGTCGGTGTTCGGCGACCCGGATGAGCACGGGAAGGACGCCTTCTCCGATCTCCGAGAAGGCAAAGAGACCGCGATCATCGCGTATGCCCGCATGACGAGCCAGTGGGAGGCCATCGATCTGCACTTCGGCCGCGCGGATCTGAGCACGACGGAGGGCGCAGAGACCCGCGACAGGCTGCGCGACTGCGGCGCCGAGAGCTTCGTGCGCGGCCTGGTGCAGGAGCATCTCGACACCGTGTCGGCCATGCTGGTCGACGCGGAGTCCGACGGCTCCCTGCCGGCAGCGGCCGGGCAGACCATTCGGGCGCTCGCCTGCCGTGTCGAAAGCCGCGTCCGATGACCGCGAACCCCGCTGATCGGTCCGAGGACACAGCGCTGCGCCGGTTCAACCGCACAGCGGAGATCGCCACCACCGACGTCATCCGCACCTACTCGACGTCGTTCGGTCTCGCGACGCGCCTTCTCGGTGACCGCCATCGGCAGCATGTGCGGAACATCTACGCGATGGTGCGCATCGCCGACGAGATCGTCGACGGGGTGGCGGCGGAAGCCGGCCTCGACAGCACTGCCCAGTCCGCGGCCCTCGACTCGTACGTCGCCGAGACCCACCGCTCGATGCGCAGCGGGTACAGCAGCGATCTGATCCTGCACGCGTTCGCTCGCACCGCACGGGAATGCGGCATCGACGAGGACCTGACCCAGCCCTTCTTCGACTCGATGCGCGCCGACATCGCGGGCAATTCCGGCTTCGCCGCCTACGACGCCGAGGCCCATGCGGCCTACGTCTACGGCTCAGCCGAGGTCGTCGGACTCATGTGTCTGCAGGTGTTCCTCCGCGGCACGGATCACACCGACGACGACCTCGTGACCCTCCGACGCGGGGCACGCCAGCTCGGTGCCGCGTTCCAGAACGTGAACTTCCTGCGCGATCTCGCGGATGACACGGATCGTCTGCACCGCGGGTACCTCGGCGGATCGGATCGCCTGACCGACAGCCAGCGGGATGACTGGGTCGACACGGTTCTCCGGCAGCTGGCGGATGCTGCCGTGGCGATCCCCCTCCTGCCCAAGGACGCCCGCGCCGCCGTCCGCAGCGCCCACGCCCTCTTCTCCTCGCTCACTCGGCGCGTGGCGAAGACCCCCGTCGATGAGCTCTACCGCCGACGCGTTCGGGTGCCGGATCCGGTCAAGGCCGCACTCGCCGCTCGCGCGGTCGTCGTCACCGCGATGGAACGCGACCGATGAGCCGGGTGGTGGTGATCGGAGCGGGTGTCGCGGGGCTGGCGACGGCGGGCCTGCTCGCGCGAGATGGGCACGAGGTCATCGTCCTCGAGAAGAACGACCGTGTCGGTGGGCGAGCCGGAACGATCGAACGCGACGGTTTCCGCTTCGACTCCGGCCCCTCGTGGTACCTGATGCCGGAGGTCTTCGACCACTTCTTCGCGATGATGGGGACCACGACCGCGGAACAGCTCGAACTCACTCTGCTCGACCCCGGATATCGGGTCTTCGGCTCCCCGAAGTCGTCGGTTGCGACGCAGGCTCCGGTCACGGTCCCCGCGGGTCGAGACCAGGTCACCCGACTCTTCGAAGGTCTCGAGCCGGACTCCACGGATGCACTCGACGCCTATCTCGATTCCGCGCGGCACGCCGGCGTCATGGCGCAGAAGTACTTCCTCTACAACCCGTTCACCAGGATGCGGTCGCTGCTCACTCCCGAGGTGCTGCGTGCGCTGCCCCGCCTCTCCACGCTGCTCGGCACACGGTTGCAGTCCTTCGCGGCGCGCCGCTTCCGCCACCCGGTCGTCCGCCAGATCCTGGGCTACCCGGCGGTCTTCCTCGGCACCGACCCGCGGACGGCCCCGGCGATGTATCACCTGATGAGCGCGCTCGACCTCGATCAAGGCGTGAGCTACCCTCAGGGCGGGTTCTGGCGCGTGATCGAAAGGATCGAAGCGCTCGCCCTCGGCGCCGGGGTTCGCATCGTGACCGGGGCCGACGTCACGGGCATCCGTACACAGGATGGGAACGGTCGCACCCACGTGACCGGCGTCGGCTGGCTCGACGCCACGGGTGACACGCACGTCGAGAGCGCCGACATCGTTGTCTCCGCCGCAGATCTACATCACACCGAGACCGCGCTGCTTCCGCGATCGCTCCAGTCGTACCCCGAGTCCTGGTGGGCCCGACGTACCAGCGGGCCCGGCGGCGTGCTCGTGATGCTCGGTGTGCGCGGGGCGCTCCCCGAACTCCCTCACCACTCTCTGTTCTTCACCGACGACTGGGACGCGAACTTCGACGCGATCTTCGGCCCCTCGCCGTCCGTCCCCGTTCCGGCATCGATCTATGTCTGCCGCCCGAGCGCGACAGATGCCGAGGTCGCGCCGGCCCGCCACGAGAACCTCTTCGTGCTGGTCCCGGTCCCGGCGGACGTCGATCTCGGCCACGGAGGCTCGGAGGGTGCCGGATCACCCGAGGTCGAGCGCGCCGCCGACGCCGCGATCGACCAGATCTCGACCTGGGCACGGATCCCCGATCTCCGCGAACGCATCGTCCTGCGCGAGACGAAGGGGCCGGCGGACTTTCGCGACGACTATCGCTCCTGGCGGGGAGGGATGCTGGGGCCCGCCCACATCCTCTCCCAGAGCGCCATGTTCCGCGCACAGAACGCGTCCAAGCGGGTGCGGGGCCTCTTCTACGCCGGCGCCACCACCGCTCCCGGCGTCGGGGTCCCGATGTGCCTCATCAGCGCGGAGCTCGTCCTCAAGCGCATCCGCGGTGATCACTCTCCCGGCCCGCTCCCGGTGCCTCGGCATTCTGCCGTCGAAACGGAGCGGTCCTGATGGGCGCCCTGTACCTCACCGCCCTCCTGGTGTCGCTGGGCTGCATGCTGCTTCTGGATCGGCGGTTCCGCCTGTTCTTCTGGCGGGATCCGGTGTCGGCCCTGGTCGTGACGGCGATCGGACTCGTGTTCTTCCTCGTGTGGGACGTGGCGGGCATCGCCAACGGCATCTTCCTACGTGGCGATGCCGCGATCGCGACGGGACTGGTGTTCGCGCCCGAGCTGCCCATCGAAGAGCCGGTGTTCCTGCTCTTCCTCGTGGTGTGCACGATGGTCATCTACACCGGGACAGCGCGCATCCTCGGCCGGCTCAGGGAGCGGCGCCGCACGAAGGGCGGTCGGTCATGACCTACCCGCAGCTCGCCGCGTGCTTCCTCCTCGTGGCGGTGATCGGAGGCGTCGTCCTGTCCGTCGCCAGCCGTCGACGCGGTCCCATGCCATCCGCCGTACTGCTGACCGTCGTGGTGCTGTTCATCCTCACCGCCGTGTTCGACACCGCGATGATCGGGAGCGGACTGTTCCACTACGCGCAGGATCCGCTGCTCGGCGTGCACATCGGTCTGGCTCCCATCGAGGACTTCGCGTACCCGCTCGCGGGCGCGCTGCTCCTCCCGGCCGTGTGGACGGCGCTGCGATCACGACGGCGAGCGCGCGACCCACGGCCCGACGACGACGAGGATTCCCGGTGAGTGCCGGCTCGGCCCCCTCGCGCTCCTTCGGGGCGGACTTCGCGCAGATCGTGCTGTCGTCGCGACCGATCAGCTGGATCAACACGGCGTTCCCGTTCGCTGCGGCCTACCTTCTCAGCACACGAGAACTCGACGCCACCTTCGTGATCGGGACCCTGTATTTCCTCATCCCCTACAACCTGGCGATGTACGGCATCAACGACGTGTTCGACTACGCGTCGGACCTGGCGAATCCTCGCAAGGGCGGGATCGAGGGCGCGCTCCTCGCCCCTCGCATCCACCGGGCGACGCTGTGGGCGGCGGCCGCGACGAATCTTCCCTTCCTCGTCTACCTCGTGATCGTCGGAAATCCGACGTCCTGGTTCTGGCTGGCGGTGAGCGTGTTCGCGGTGATCGCGTACTCGGCGCCGATCCTCCGTTTCAAAGAGCGCCCTTTCCTCGACTCCGTCACCTCGAGCACCCACTTCGTGAGCCCGGCGATCGTCGGACTCGCCCTGGCGGAGGCGCCGGTCACCTCCGGCACGGTCCTCACGCTCACCGCGTTCTTCCTCTGGGGCATGGCCGCCCACGCTTTCGGAGCCGTGCAGGACATCGCCCCGGACCGCGAGGCGGAGATCTCATCGGTCGCGACCGTCATCGGCGCTCGCGCGACGGTACGCCTGTCGCTCTCCCTGTGGGTGATCGCGGGCGCGGCGATGCTCCTGACGCCGTGGCCGGGGCCGCTCGCTGCGGCGCTCGCGCTTCCGTATGTCGTGAACGCGGCCCCGTGGTGGAACGTCACGGACGAGACCTCTGCCTCCACCAACCGTGCATGGCGACGGTTCATCGCCCTGAACTACTTCGCCGGTTTCCTCGCGACGATGATCCTCATCCTCGCGTGGGTCGCCTGACCTCCGAACCATCTCCGCCGAAAGGAACCCGATGTCCCGCCCCGACCCCACGCCGACTCCGCCGATCAGGGAGCGTTCGCGACGCCACTCGTGGGTGCGCGTCTTCCTCCCCGTGGCTCTGATCCTCGTGTGGCTGGTGGGCGCCTCCCTCGGCGGGCCGCTCTTCGGCAAGGTCGACGAGGTGTCATCCAACGAGCAGACCACCTACCTCCCCGAGTCGGCGGACGCGACCCAGGTGCAGCAGCTGCTCGGCGAGTTCAACGACAGCGATTCCATCCCGGCCATCGCCGTGTTCACCTCCGAAGACGAGCTCACCGACGCAGAGCTCGACGCGATCTCGGATGCCGTCGCGGATGCCCCGAACGTCGAGGGGGTCGGGGACGACGTATCCCCGGCCCTCCCTTCTGACGACGGGCGGGCGGTTCAGGCGTTCATCCCGATCGACGGCGATGCCGAGCTCGCCGATGCGACAGCCGCTCTCGGCGATGAGCTGCGTGCCGCCGTTCCCGACCACATCTCGGTCTACATCACGGGGCCCGCAGGGTTCAGCGCCGATCTGGTGGCCGGTTTCGCCGGCATCGACGGCCTGCTCCTGGGTGTCGCGCTCCTCGCCGTGCTGGTCATCCTCGTGCTCGTGTACCGCTCGTTCCTGCTGCCCATCGTCGTGCTCTCGACGAGTCTGTTCGCCCTCTGCGTCGCCCTGCTCGTCGTGTGGTGGCTCGCGAAATTCGAGGTGCTGCTGCTCAGCGGGCAGACGCAGGGCATCCTCTTCATCCTCGTGATCGGCGCCGCCACCGACTATGCCCTGCTCTTCGTCGCCCGATTCCGTGAGGAGCTGCGGGTCGCACAGGACAAGGGCACCGCTGTCATCGCCGCCTGGAAGGGCTCCGTCGAACCCATCGTCGCCTCGGGCGGCACCGTGATCGCCGGTCTCCTGTGCCTGTTGCTGAGCGATCTGAAGTCGAACAGCACGCTGGGGCCGGTGGCGGCGATCGGGATCGTGTTCGCGATGCTCTCGGCACTGACGCTGCTGCCTTCGCTGCTGCTGCTTTTCGGCCGCGCGGTGTTCTGGCCGCGCCGTCCGCGTTTCGAACCCGAGGTCGTCGCTGCGGAGCACGGTATGCGCACGACCGGATTGTGGGCGCGCCTCGCGCGTCTCATCAAGCGGCGTCCGCGTGTGATCTGGATCGTGACGACTCTCGTCCTCCTCGCCGGAGCCGCCGGGATCACCCAGCTCGATGCGGACGGCGTACCTCAATCCGATCTGGTCCTCGGCGCTTCCGAGGCGCGCGACGGCCAGGTGGCGTTGGGCGAGCACTTCCCGGGAGGCTCCGGCAGCCCGGCCTACGTGGTGGTCGACGAACAGCATCTGCAGGATGCCGCGAACGTCATGCTCCAGAACGATGGCATCGACGCCGTCTCGGTGACGGCCGCCGACTCTCCCAGTGGCGCGGCTCCCGTGACCGAAGACGGGATCACCGCGGTCGGCCCTCCCGGCACGCCAGCGCCCGACCCCACCACGGTCGACGGCGACGTTCTGCTGCAGGGAACGCTGACGGATGCCGCAGACTCCGAGGCCGCAGCTGCCACGGTGCGAGAGCTCCGTGGCGACCTCGACGACCTGGACGCCCTCGTCGGCGGCGTGACCGCGACCTCGATCGACACCAACGACGCCTCCATCCACGACCGGAATCTCATCATTCCCGTCATCCTCGTCGTGATCATGTTCATCCTGATGCTGCTGCTGCGCTCGATCCTCGCGCCTGTTCTGCTGATCCTGACGACCGTTCTGTCCTTCGGCACAGCCATGGGTGTGTCGGCGCTCGTCTTCAACGGGATCTTCGACTTCCCCGGGGCCGATCCGGCCGTTCCGCTGTTCGGATTCGTGTTCCTCGTCGCGCTCGGCATCGACTACAACATCTTCCTGATGACGCGCGTCCGAGAGGAATCGAAGGCGCACGGCACGAGGGAGGGGATCCTGCGCGGACTGTTGATCACGGGCGGGGTCATCACCTCCGCGGGCCTCGTTCTCGCGGCGACGTTCGCCGCGTTGTCGGTCATCCCGATCCTGTTCCTCGTGCAGTTGGCGTTCATCGTCGCTTTCGGGGTGCTGCTCGACACCTTCGTCGTCCGTTCGCTTCTCGTCCCGGCTCTGACGTACGACATCGGCAAGGCGATCTGGTGGCCGTCGAAACTGTGGCGGCGCGGGGAGGACTGAAACACGGCGGCGTGCGGCCGGTCGCCTAGACTGGACGCACGCCCTCGTAGCTCAGGGGATAGAGCAGCCCTCTCCTAAAGGGCAGGTCGCAGGTTCGAATCCTGTCGAGGGCACGACGTCGAAGAGGGGCCGCCCGGAGGGTGGCCCCTCTTCGACGTCTCAGGCCCTGGTCAGCGGGCCCCGTCGGTCGGAGGCTCCGCGCGCCCCTCCCGGATCGTTCCTCGCCTCCGCCACCTCGCGGCGCGTGGAGGGACCGATGGAGGACGCGAGGGCACGACGTGCTTCCGCGATGATGTCCGTCACGCGGCCAGTGCCAGATAGGGCTCCCATCGCGGGTCACTGCGCTCGGTTCCACGCACGGTCCACGCCGTGCCGTGCGGGGGGCGTGGGGTGAAACGCAGCTGCCACCGCATCTCCTGCGGGGTGCGATCGCTCTTGACGTTGTTGCAGCGCAGACAGCAGGCGACGAGGTTCTCCCAGGAATCGGCTCCCCCGCGCGAACGCGGCAGCACGTGGTCGATCGTCGATGCCGCCTTCCCGCAGTAACCGCAACGGTGGTTGTCGCGGCGGAGGACTCCTCGACGCGTGACCGGCACACGTCTGCTCGTCGGCACCCGGACGTATCGGGCCAGGATGATGACCGCCGGGCGGTCGTAGACGCCGTGGGTGCCCCAGACGGGGTCTTCCTCCACACGTTCGATCACGGTCGCCTTGTCGTTCATGACGAGCACCAGGGCTCGTTTGAACGACACGATCGCGAGCGGCTCGTATCCGGCATTCAGGACCAGTGTGCGCATTCGTCATCCTCTCGATCCGCCGGGACGGCTTCCCGGCACTCTCGACTCACACGAGGTCGTGCAGGAGGCAGAGCGATCGCGGGGATGAAAAAAGGCGCCGTCTAAAGACAGCGCCTTTCGCGCACGGCAACGCCGTGGCATCCCTGCGGGCTATGCAGAAGGACGTGACGACCGAGGGCATCCATGGTTCGGATGCTCGGTATTCGCTCCATCAGCCTCTCCCACCTGTACGACAACGGGATCAGGCTAACCCATCTCGCTGAGCGCAGGGCGAAACGGCGGGTGAATGGACGGAGGCGTGTCCGGGAATCAGCCGGCGTTGACCGAGAGCCAGGACATCGGCTCGACCAGGCCGCCGTTGATCCAGACCTCGAAGTGGAGGTGGTTGGCGGTCGAGCGGCCCGTGCTGCCGACATAGCCGATCAGCTGTCCGGCGGCGACGGTCTGGCCGACCTGAACCTGGCGGGAGTTGTACAGCATGTGGCCGTACGTGGTCTGCACGCGCTGTCCACCGACGACACTGTCGAGCATGACGCAGACGCCGTAGCCACCGATGCTCTCGGCAGAGGCGCGCACGACGCCGGCGGCGGCCGCGTAGATCGGGGTGCCGGCGGGGGCGAGCATGTCAGCGCCGTTGTGAGCGCCGCCGACCGTGCGGCTGACGTTCCAGGAGCCCATGGGAAGCGGGTAACGGACCTCACCGGAGCCCGGTGAGGTGAGTGCATACCCCGCGGTGTTGAAACGGGACGACGTCGACGCCGTGGTCGCGGCGGCAGCGGCAGCACGTGCAGCCGCAGCCTCTTCGGCCTTCTTCTTCGCGATCTCCTCGGGCGTCGTGGCGCTGAACGTGCCCCGGCTCAACGGGGCGGCGGTCGCCTGCGAGGCGACGACCAGCGACTGCGCATCGACCGCGGCCAGCTGCTGCAGCGTCGTGGGAGCGGCCTCGGACGGCTTCGACGAGGCGAACGCCGGGAGGGCGATGCCTGCGACCAGTGCACCGACGGCCCCGAAGATGGCGATGGATCGGAGTGGCTTGACGGCCGTTCGAGCATTCACTCGCGCGCCTGTCCGGCGGGCTGGTACTCGGTCTTCAGATGTCTTCTTCGCGGGCGGTTCGATGTCTGCGGCCAAAACGTGGTCCTCCTGGGCCCTCGCGCTTTCGGGTAGCGCTGGCTCGTCGGCACTCTGCTCTCGTGGCACGAATGTAGCTCGGGTACTTTGTGCGTTCTTGCCGTGAAGACGACGAGCCTGGAAGGCGATCTTCGCGGATTCATCTCCAGCGGGCTTCTTCGCTGGCGACCTGACCGAGGTTACCGGAAGATAACGATCATGTCACCCTGGGAAACTGACAATCGTCGCAGAAGCCTCCGGAAGGGCGTCGACGTGCGCTGATCGCACGCCGGATCCCGCACCGGATCAGGCGGGTTCGCCCACCAGGAAGATGTGCGACGCCAGCTCGACGGGCAGCTCGAGCCCATCTTCCTTGCCGTCCATCTGGATGAGGACATAGCCCTCGCTGAACCGGAAGTCACCGTGCGCGCCCGGAACCACTCCCGCGTCGCGCAGCTGCTCGAGCAGCTCGGGGTCGACCTGAGCAGGCTCGGCGAGGCGACGGACCGTGCCCTCGACGGGCTCGCCCGCCGCGTTCAAACGCTGGACGAGACCGATGACGCCCTCGTCGAAGGTGCGGGCCGGCAGATCTCCGAGCTGGTCGAGGCCCGGGATCGGGTTGCCGTACGGCGACTCCGTGGGGTGTCCGAGCAATTCGACCAGACGACGCTCCACCTGCTCGCTCATCACGTGCTCCCAGCGGCAGGCCTCTTCGTGCACGAACGCCCAGTCGAGACCGATCACGTCGGACAGCAGGCGTTCGGCGAGACGGTGCTTGCGCATCACGTCGACGGCCTTGCGACGGCCGGCCTCGGTCAGCTCGAGCGTGCGGTCTTCGGAGACGATGACGAGACCGTCACGCTCCATGCGCCCGACGGTCTGCGAGACGGTCGGACCGGAGTGGCCGAGACGCTCGGAGATACGCGCGCGCAGCGGCACGATGTTCTCCTCCTCGAGTTCGAGGATGGTGCGGAGATACATCTCCGTGGTGTCGATCAGATCGGTCATGTGCAGGCCCTCCGAGGTTCTTAGGCAAGCCTACATTCCCGGACGGACATCAGGCCGACGCCGGTCGGACGATATGCGGAGCGCCCCCTAGAATCGACGCATGGCGATCGAGATTCCCCGTGACCTCCTGCCCACTGACGGCCGCTTCGGCTGCGGCCCCTCGAAGGTGCGCCCCGCGCAGCTCGAGGCGCTCATCGCCTCGGGGGCGACGATCCTGGGGACTTCGCACCGCCAGGCCCCGGTGAAGAACCTGGTCGGCAGCATCCGCGAACGGCTCGCCGCGCTGTTCCGCGTGCCGGAGGGGTACGAGATCATCCTGGGCAACGGCGGATCCACGGCTTTCTGGGACGCCGCGGCCTTCGGCCTCATCGAGAAGCGCAGCCAGAACCTCGTGTTCGGCGAGTTCGGAGGCAAGTTCGCCGCTTCCGCCGGCGCTCCCTGGCTCGAGGCACCCGACGTGCGCAAGGCCGAGCCCGGCTCCCTCACCGTCGCAGAGATCGTGGAGGGCGTCGACGTGTACGCGTGGCCCCACAACGAGACGTCGACCGGTGTCGCGGCCCCCATCCAGCGTGTGGCCGCTGACGGCGCACTGACCGTCATCGATGCGACGAGCGCCGCCGGCGGCATCGAGTTCGACGCGGCCCAGGCCGACGTCTATTACTTCGCGCCGCAGAAGAACCTCGGCTCGGACGGAGGCCTGTGGTTCGCCGCGGTCTCACCCGCCGCGATCGAGCGCATCGAGCGCATCGCGGCATCCGGACGCTACATCCCCGAGTTCCTGAGCCTGAAGAATGCGGTCGACAACTCGCGGCTCAACCAGACGCTCAACACTCCGGCGCTCGTGACGCTGCAGCTGCTGGACAGCCAGCTCGAATGGATCCTCGACAACGGCGGTCTCGCCTGGGCTGCGGCCGGGACGGCGGAATCCTCCTCGGTGCTCTACGACTGGGCCGAGGCATCTGCCGTCGCGACGCCGTTCGTCGCCGAAGCCGCGCACCGCTCCCCCGTGGTCGCGACCATCGACTTCGATGACAGCATCGACGCCACGGCGATCGCGAAGACCCTGCGGGCGAACGGCATCGTCGACACGGAGCCCTACCGCAAGCTCGGACGCAACCAGCTGCGCGTGGCGACGTTCGTCTCGATCGAGCCGGACGACGTGCGTCAGCTGACGCGATCGATCGACTACGTGCTGGAGAACCTGAGCGTCTGAGCGCTCGGGGTCACTCCTCCTCGTCGACCTCGCCGGCGTCCGCATCCAGGACGTCGGCGTCGTCGTCTTCCGAGTCGTCGTCTTCCGCGTCCTCGTCGTCCGCGTCCTCGTCGTCCTCGTCGTCCGCGTCGTCGTCGTCCGCGTCGTCGTCGAGCTCGTCGATGTCCACGCCGTCGAGGTCGCCGGCGTGCAGGATGTCCGCTTCGCCGTCGTCGAGATCGTCGTCATCGTCGTCATCGTCGTCTAGGAGATCGTCGAGAGCATCGGCGTCGCTCGTCGCGCCATCGGCTGCGGCTGCCGCCTCGGTGAGCTCCAGCTGATGCGCCCGGTACTCGGCCAGACGCTCCGCCCACGGCACCCACTCGGGCGCGAGGAGCGCACCGTCCCCCGGAAGCAGCTCGACTTCGAGCACTGTCGGCTCTTCGTCGTCCACTCGCGCGACCGTCACGGTCCAGTACCACCCGGGATAGCCGGCGAGCCGGTTCTCGAATCGCAGCGAGACCGAACCGTCCTCTTCCGCGAGGTATCCCGCAGCGGGTCCGACGGTGGACGCCGGAGTGATCTCGTGCAGTGCGGCGAGCGCGAGATCGTGGGCGTCGAGGAGACGCGCGTCGGCGTCAGGCTTCGAGGTCATCAGCGACCTTGCGCAGGACGGCCGCGATCTTGCGGCCGTGTCCGGAGGAGGGGTAGCGCCCACGGCGCAGATCCCCGCCGATGCCGTCGAGGAGCTTCACGAGGTCTTCGACGATGATCGCCATGTCGTCGGCCGGCTTGCGCTTGGCCTTGGAGAGGCTGGGCGGCGCTTCGAGCACGCGCACCGAAAGCGCCTGCAGGCCGCGCTTCCCGTCGGCCACGCCGAACTCCACGCGCGCACCCGCCTTCACAGCGGCGCCCGCGGGCATCGCAGAGGCGTGCAGGAAGACGTCCTGGCCGTCATCGCTGGCGATGAAGCCGAAACCCTTGTCTTCGTCGTAGAACCTGACCTTGCCGGTGGGCATGGGAGAACCTCGCTGGGATCGAAATGCAGAACAGTGGACGCGCTCATGCGCGTGTCTCCAGCCTACCGGTCGCGGGGCGCGCGGAACCGAAGGTCACGGTGCGAGTAGGCTGAGGCGGATGAGCACGCAGAATTCCGAACCGGAGGTTCCCATCCGCCGGGTGGATCGTATCCTGGCGTTCACCGCGCTCGGAATAGCCGCGGCATCCGTGGTCTGCTTCTTCGCCATCATCATCGGCACCGCGCTCGGAATGGGTCAAGCCGCCTTCGGCGAAGGTGCCTGGCCTGTCATCGCGGCGATCCCGTACTGGGGGCTGCCGGTCGCCTTCCTCATGATCATCGCGCTCCTGACGATGAGTTTCATTCGAAAGGGCCGCGCGTCTTCGCGTTCCTGAGGCATCGGCCATGAGCACTCACGCGCGACCGCTGGCGGATTGGCTGGCGGCGGCGAGCGATGACGACCTCCGCCTCCTTCTCGGCGCCCGAGGCGTACGAGCGGATGCCCCATGGCAGGACTTCTTCGATGCCGCGGAGGCTCTGCTCGACCCGGCGTCGTTGACTCGAGTGCTTCCGACGCTGACCGCGTCCGAGGCGATGGCGCTGCTCGCGGCGGCATCCGGCCACGGAGCCGGGCCCGAGGAGGAGCGGTTGACGGCACTCGCTCTCCTGCGTCCGGACGGAACACCCTATCCGCCGGTGGTGACCGCGCTCGCGGGACGCTCCGCATCCGCCGCTCCCGCGCCGGAGCCGGCGCCCCGGTCTTCGGAGACCGCATCGGCGCATGCAGCCGAGCGTGCCTTCACGACAGTGGCCGTGCTGGCCGACCTGCTCCTCATCGCCAGGGAGAGCCCGTTCGCGCTGCTCACCGGGGGCGGGATCAGCGCCGGCGAGAAGCGCCAGCTCGCCGACGCGGGCGTACCGGTGGACATCGTCGACGCTCTCGCCGCGATCGCTCTCCAGGCCGGCCTCGCCGTCGCCGCGGACCGCCGATTGCGGTCGAGCCAGACGGCAGAGGACTGGCTGCGCTCCTCCGCCGCCGACCGATGGGCGCTGCTGGCGACAGCCTTCCGTGACGCCCTCCCTCGCGGTATCCGTTCGGAGACCGGCGGATGGATCCCTCCCGAGGCATGGCCCTCCGCGCACCCCTGGGATCCGGCGTGGGCGGAGCGCTCCGGCGCCCTGCAGGAGTCCGCTCGCCTGCTCGGACTGATCGCAGAGGACGGGACCGAACCCGACTGGGCCGCAGGTCTGCGCCGGGGAGGCCCCGCCGATCCCGCTGAGCTGGTTCGACTGCTGCCCGCCGAGGTCGACCGCATCTTCCTGCAGAACGACCTCACGGCGATCGCCCCCGGACCACTGGAGCCCGCATTGGATGTACGGCTGCGCGCGATCGCTGCCCGCGAATCCGCCGCCCAGGCATCGTCGTACCGTTTCACCTCCGAATCCGTGGCACATGCCTTCGTCGCGGGCGAGACGGAGCAGTCGATCCTCGACTTCCTGACGACCGTCTCGCTCACGGGCATTCCCCAGCCCCTCGGCTATCTGATCTCGCAGACCGCGCAACGACACGGCCTGGTCCGCGTCTCGACCGATGAGGAGACGGGGCGCACACGGATCGAGAGCTCCGACCCCCACATCATCGACGCGATGGCGGTCGACCAATCGCTGCGCCCCCTCGCCCTCACCAATCACGTCGAGTCGCTCACCACCCGCGTCAGCCGCGAGACGGTGTACTGGGCGCTCACCGACGCACGGTACCCGGCGACTCTCGTCGGCGCGGACGGCACCCTCCTCGTGCGAGAGCGCCACCCCGCGCCTCCGGCTCCGATGCCCAGTATCGAGTCCACAGACGTGATGCCGCTGATCGCGCGCCTCCGTTCTCACCAGGGGCCGGATGCCGACGCCGCATGGCTCGACCGCGAGCTCGAGGCGGCTGTGCGTGCGAAGTCCGTCCTGCAGGTCACCGTCGGCATGCCGGACGGCTCGAAGAGAGAGCTGCTGCTCGAAGCGACCGGCATCGGCGGTGGCAGACTCCGTGGACGCGACCGCGCGGCCGATGTGGAACGGACGCTCCCGGTGTCCAGCATCCTCGCCGCGACGATCGTCGCGCCGTAGGCCCGGTGCGCTCCGCGAGCGGTAAACTGGTGAGCTATGTCTGATGGCCCCCTGATCGTCCAGAGCGATCGCACCGTGCTGCTCGAAGTCGCCCATGCCGACGCCGAGAGCGCCCGCCACGAACTCGCGATCTTCGCCGAGCTGGAGCGTGCGCCCGAACACATCCACACGTACCGGATCACTCGGCTCGGCCTGTGGAACGCGCGGGCCGCAGGCCACACCGCCGAGGACATGCTCGAGACGCTCGACCGCTGGTCGCGCTTCCCCGTTCCACCCTCGGTGTCGGTCGATCTGCGCGAGACGGTGAACCGCTACGGGCGTCTGGTCATCGAACGCGATGACGAGGGAACTCTGATCCTGCGCTCGTCCGACCCTGCCGTGCTGGCGCAGGTCGCGAACAACAAGCGCATCCAGCCGCTGCTCATCGGGCACCCCACTCCGGAGACGTTCGTCGTCGACGCCTGGGCCCGAGGACAGATCAAACAGGAGCTTCTGAAGATCGGGTGGCCCGCCGAAGACCTCGCCGGGTATACCCCGGGCACTCCGCACGAGATCGACCTCGCCGAGGACGGCTGGCACATCCGGCCGTACCAGCAGGATGCGGTCGACGCGTTCTCGAAGGACGGCTCGGGCGTCGTGGTGCTTCCCTGTGGGGCGGGCAAGACGATCGTCGGCGCCGGCGCGATGGCGGCGACCAAGACCACGACACTGATCCTCGTCACGAACACCGTCTCGGCTCGGCAGTGGCGCGACGAGCTGCTCAAGCGCACCAGTCTGACCGCCGAGGAGATCGGCGAGTACTCCGGCCAGGCCAAGGAGGTCAAGCCGGTGACGATCGCGACGTATCAGATCCTGACCGCGAAGCGTAAGGGCGAGTATGCGCACCTGGCGCTGCTCGACGCGCTCGACTGGGGGCTCATCGTCTACGACGAGGTCCACCTGCTGCCGGCTCCGGTCTTCAAGCTCACCGCCGACCTGCAGGCCCGCCGCCGGATCGGCCTCACGGCGACCCTCGTGCGCGAGGACGGACGCGAGGGCGACGTCTTCAGCCTCATCGGCCCCAAGCGCTTCGATGCTCCCTGGAAGCAGATCGAAGCGCAGGGATTCATCTCCCCCGCCGCCTGCTACGAGGTGCGCGTCGATCTTCCGCCGAGCGACCGGCTCGAGTACGCCGCAGCGACGGACGACGAGCGGTATCGGCTGGCAGCGTCCGCGCCCGCCAAGGTCCAGGCCGTACGCGAGCTCATCGCGAAGCACGAGGGCGAGCGCATCCTCGTGATCGGACAGTATCTCGATCAACTCGAGTCGCTGTCCGAGGCGCTGAACGCGCCCCAGATCACCGGCGCGACCCCTGTCGACGAGCGTGAGGAGCTGTACCGCGCGTTCCGAGAAGGCGACATCTCGCTGCTCGTGGTCTCGAAGGTGGCGAACTTCTCGATCGATCTGCCGGAGGCCTCGGTCGCCATCCAGGTGTCCGGATCCTTCGGTTCGCGCCAAGAGGAGGCGCAGCGCCTGGGCCGTCTTCTCCGCCCGAAGCAGTCGGGACACACCGCGAGCTTCTACACGCTCGTCGCGCGCGACACGATCGACCAGGACTACGCCCAGAATCGCCAGCGCTTCCTGGCCGAGCAGGGGTACAGCTACACGATCATGGACTCCGACGCGATCGCCGCCTGACCGCACGACGATCGACGCCGAGCGGCTCAGCCGCGCAGAACGCGATCCAACTGATGGGTTCCGTTCCGGCCGGCGGTGAAGGATGCCGCGCGAGGCGCGATGCCCGCCGTCCGCGCGATCCCGAGCTTCCCTGCCCAGCGATCGGCCAGCACGGCGTACACGATCATCGCGAGCCCTGACGCGAGCAGGTCGACGGGAGTTCCCGAGGTGGCGTTGGCGTCGACCAGCGCCACGGAGCCGAGCAGGAAGATGAGCACGTTGTTGACGATGTGCAGGGAGATGGCCGCCTCGAGCCCGCCGGTCCGCCACGTCAGCCAAGCGGCGACGATCGCGAACATGCCCACGCTGGCCGCTCCCCAGACGTCATACCCGTGGCCGAGCACGAACAGTGGCACGGGAAGCAGGATCGCGAATGCCGGATGGCGCAGCCATCCGCCGACGAGTTGCATCAGGTACCCGCGGAAGACGTACTCCTCGGCAGCGGCCTGGAAGGGGATCAGCACCAGCACGAGCAGCACCATGACCCAGATTCCCGGATGCGTGAAGTCCACGACGATCGCGTCACCTGTGAGAGCCGACCAGCCGAACACGACCGCGTAGTAGACCGCGAACACCGCGGCCCCCAGCAGCAGGCTCTTGCCGAGCCAGGCCATCCGCAGGCGCCCCGTGACGGAAGACAGCAGTCCCACCCCGGGCCCTTCGATGATGCGCGATGCCAGCAGCAGTGCGGGGATCATCAGGATCAGCGGAAGCACCATCGCGACGAGGAGCCACGGCCGATCGAGATCGAAGTACTGCAGCGTCGCGAGGAGGACCTGCATCTCGGCGCCCAGGCCGGGGACGAACATCGACAGGACGATCAGCGGCACGATGATCAGCATCAGGATGGCGATGTAGAGCGCGACGCCGACGAGCCCCGTCAGCAGCATCCGCCACCAGCGATACCGCGGCCTCAGCCGCGCCAGGCGGTGGTAGGCGAGGTGCTCTGCAGGCGGCGAAGGCTCCAGCAAGGAGGCGGATGCGGGGGCGGCGATGTCGTCCTCGTTCGAACTCATGCATCGATCCTCCCCGCTCGACCTGTGCGGCGCATCCGACCACGGGACGACGTCGATCTCCGGAGCCCACCGAGCCACCGCGACGCGCCGTGAAGGAGGCGTCTCCGCGCCGTTCCGCACAATAGTCAGCATCCACATGGCCGGAGTCACCATAATGGGGACATGACTGCTCCGCGCATCCTGGTCGTCGATGACGAACCCAACATCCGCGACCTGCTCTCCACGGGTCTCAGCTTCGCCGGATTCCAGGTGAAGACGGTCGCCAACGGCGCCGCCACGATCTCGGCCGTCCTCGAAGAGGAGCCGGACCTCATCATCCTGGACGTCATGCTCCCGGACATGAACGGGTTCAGCGTGACCAAGCGCCTTCGCGGCGCCGGGTTCACTGCTCCGATCCTGTTCCTGACGGCGAAGGACGGCACCGAGGACAAGATCGAGGGCCTCAACGCCGGCGGCGACGACTATGTCACGAAGCCGTTCAGCCTCGACGAGATCGTCGCCAGAGCGCAGGCGATCCTCCGCCGCACGATGCAGGCCGACGAGGAGTCGATCATCCGTGCCGGCGAACTCTCCATGGACCAGGACACGCATGACGTCCACGTGGGCAAGGAGCCGATCGAGCTGAGTCCGACCGAGTTCAAACTGCTGCGGTACCTGATGCTCAATCCGAACCGCGTGCTGTCGAAGGCACAGATCCTCGACCACGTGTGGGAGTACGACTTCAACGGCGATGCGGGCATCGTCGAGAGCTACATCTCCTACCTGCGTCGCAAGATCGACCCGCACACGGAGGAGTCGCTCATCCAGACCAAGCGCGGCTTCGGCTACATGCTGAAGGTCGGCAAGACGGTCTGACGACCAGCGCATCACCACGCACGCCGCCGCACGGCGTGATCGCCGTATCAGGGAGGACCGCATGGCGCACAAGCCCGATGCGGTCACCAGCTGGTGGCGTCGCATCAGCCTGCGGGCGAAGGTCACGGGGGTCACCGTGGCCGTGCTGGCTCTCGGCCTTCTCGTCGCAGGAATCGGCACCGTGCCGATCCTGCGCTCCGCCCTCGTCGAGAACATCGACGCGCAGCTCCCCGCGCTGGTGTCGAGCGACCTCGCCGAGCGCTACTTCGACACCGACACCGTCGACGGCGTCACGACGTACACGCCCCGCGAGGAGCAGCCTCGGGACTTCTCCTTCGCGATCTACGATGCCGCGGGCGCGCTCCGCGCGACCGCACGAGGCACCTCGAGCAAGGCGCCGCTGTTCCCACCCGAGTACTCGCTCGCGGAGGCGAACGCCAGCGCCGACAAGATCCTCGAGCTGCCGGGCGCGGACGGCGAGGTGTTCCACGCCGCCGTCGCCGTGGTGAACTCGGACGGCGGTATCCTGCGGGTCCAGATGGTCGCGCTGCCCCTGGCTCCGGCGGATCGCATCATCAGTCAGTACTTCGGGATCTACATCACGATCGCCCTGATCACGATCCTGATCGCCGCTCTGCTGACACGGGGACTCGTCACTCTCACCTTCCGACGACTCGGGCAGGTCGAAGCCACGGCGATGTCGATCGCAGCCGGCGACTTCCGCCAGCGACTGACCGACCTCGAGCCCACCACGGAGGTCGGCCGCCTGAACACCGCGATCAACACCATGCTCGATCGTGTCGACCGTTCCCTCGCGCAGCGCGATCGCACCGTGCAGCACATGCGGCGATTCATCGGCGACGCGAGCCACGAGCTGCGCACGCCGCTGGTGAGCGTTCGCGGTTATGCGGAGCTCTACCGGATGGGCGCGATCAAGGGCGAGGAGGACACGGCGCGGGCGATGGAGCGCATCGAGAAGGAAGCCATCCGAATGGGCGTCCTGGTGGAAGACCTCCTGGCGCTCGCCCGCCTCGACGAAGAACGCGAGCCCGAGATCATCCCGCTCGATCTGCGACCGATCGCGCGGGACGCCGCCCTCGATCTGCGGGCCGCAGCCCCTGGACGGACGGTGACTGTCATCGACCGCACCGCATCCAACAAGGCCACGATCCCCCTGCGAGAGAGCGCTCCGCAGGAGCCGCCGACTCCGCCCGCCCCGCGCGGCCTGTCACGCACGCCCCTCTCGCGGCTTCGTCGACGCCCCCGGCAGTCGCAGGAGGAGGCTCCGGCCATCGACTTCACCGAAGTGCCCGACCTCCCCGTCCGCACCCCGCCGATCGTGCTCGGTGAGGAGAACAAGGTGCGACAGGTCGTCACCAACCTTCTGGGCAACGCACGCCGCTTCTCCCCCGAAGACGGGCCGATCGAGATCGTCGTCGATTCGGATCGGGTCAGCGGCACCGGGAGCATTTCGATCGTCGATCATGGTGAGGGCATCCCCCCGCAGATCCGTGAGCAGATCTTCGAACGCTTCTGGCGCGCCGACACCTCGCGCGCCCGGGAGACCGGGGGGTCGGGACTCGGTCTCGCGATCGTCGCATCGATCATGAAGGCCCTGCACGGTGGCGTCGACGTCTCGGAGACACCCGGTGGGGGAGCGACTTTCACGGTGACCCTCCCGCTGGCGCCTGCGCGCGCCACGCCCGCGCACCTTCTCGAGGACACGCAGCCGCTCGATCGGCTCGAGCTGCCCTGAGCGCCCTGCACGACTGCTAGGCCTCGCCGGTTCTGCACAGAGACCGGCGGACGGTGAAGAAGAACCGGGTGCCGGGTCGATCGTGAGCCTAGCGTCGAAACTCCACAACAGAAGGAGTTCCATGTCTGTCTTCACCGTCGACACCGAAGCCGTTCAGGCGGCCCACGGCGCCACGCGCGCCACCATCGAGCGGCTCCAGAGCGAGTCGGCGACGCTCATGGCCCAGCTCCGGCAGCTGCAGTCGTCCTGGGTCGGCACCGCGTCCAATGCCTTCCAGAACTGCGCCGAGCAGTGGCAGGGTGCCCAGCTCCACGTCGAGCAGGTGCTCGACTCGATCGGCACCTCACTCGGCTCGGTCGCCTCCCAGTACGCCGACGCCGATCAGTACTCGGCCAGTCTGTTCCGCTGAGCGGTCCCTGGTCTCCGAGATGTGATCCTCGGCCCGCGGAACGCAGAACGCCCCCGGCCGAAGCCGGGGGCGTTCTTTCATGAGGGCTGGATCAGAAGTCCATGCCACCCGACGGGTCACCCATGGGAGCAGCAGCCTTCTCGGGCTTGTCAGCCACGACGACCTCGGTGGTGAGGAAGAGAGCCGCGATCGAGGCTGCGTTCTGCAGCGCCGAGCGGGTCACCTTGGCCGGGTCGATGATGCCTGCGCCGAACATGTCGACGTACTCGCCCGTGGCCGCGTTGAGGCCCTGACCGGCGGGGAGCTCGGAGACCTTGTTCGCGACGACGCCCGGCTCGAGACCGGCGTTCAGCGCGATCTGCTTGAGCGGAGCTTCGATCGCGACGCGCACGATGTTCGCGCCGGTCGCCTCGTCACCCGTCAGCGACAGGCTGTCGAGGGCCTTCGTGCCGGACTGGATCAGCGCGACGCCACCACCGGGGACGATGCCCTCCTCGACGGCTGCTTTCGCGTTGCGAACGGCGTCCTCGATGCGGTGCTTGCGCTCCTTGAGCTCGACTTCGGTCGCTGCGCCGGCCTTGATGACGGCGACGCCACCGGCGAGCTTCGCCAGGCGCTCCTGCAGCTTCTCGCGGTCGTAGTCGCTGTCGGTGTTCTCGATCTCGCGACGGATCTGCGTGACGCGACCCTCGATCTGGTCTGCCTCGCCGGCACCCTCGACGATCGTGGTCTCGTCCTTGGTGACGATCACCTTGCGTGCACGACCCAGCAGGTCGAGCGTGGCGTTCTCCAGCTTGAGGCCGACCTCTTCGGTGATGACCTGACCACCGGTGAGGATCGCGATGTCCTGCAGCTGCGCCTTGCGACGGTCGCCGAAGCCGGGAGCCTTGACGGCGACCGACTTGAAGATGCCCTTGAGCTTGTTCAGCACGAGCGTCGCGAGGGCTTCACCCTCGACGTCCTCGGCGATAATGACGAGCTCCTTGCCGTCCTGGATCACCTTGTCGACGATGGGCAGAAGGTCCTTGATGTTCGAGACCTTCTGGTTCGCGATGAGGATGTACGGGTCCTCGAAGACGGCTTCCTGGCGCTCCGGGTCCGTGACGAAGTACGGGTTCAGGTAGCCCTTGTCGAAGCGCATGCCCTCGGTGAGCTCCAGCTCGGTGCCGAACGTCTGCGACTCCTCGACGGTGACGACACCTTCCTTGCCGACCTTGTCGATCGCCTCGGCGATGAGCTCGCCGATCGCGGGGTCAGCAGCGGAGATGGATGCCGTGGCGGCGATCTGCTCCTTCGAGTCGATCTCCTTGGCGCTGGCGAGCAGCTCCTCGGTGATCGCGGCGACGGCCTTCTCGATGCCGCGCTTGAGCGAGATCGGGTCGGCGCCGGCTGCGACGTTGCGCAGACCCTCGCGGACCAGTGCCTGAGCGAGCACCGTGGCGGTGGTGGTGCCATCGCCCGCGACGTCGTCGGTCTTCTTGGCGACCTCCTTGACGAGCTCCGCGCCGATCTTCTCGTACGGGTCGTCCAGCTCGATCTCCTTGGCGATGGAGACACCGTCGTTCGTGATCGTGGGGGCGCCCCACTTCTTCTCGAGGACGACGTTGCGACCGCGCGGGCCGAGGGTCACCTTGACCGCGTCGGCCAGGATGTTGAGGCCGCGCTCGAGGCCGCGGCGGGCCTCCTCATCGAAAGCAATGATCTTTGCCATGAGTTTTTTCGTCCCTCCTGGACGTAGACGTTGGGTTTAGCACTCAGAGTATGAGAGTGCTAACGCCATTCTGGCACTCGACACCTTCGAGTGCAAGCCGCCCGACACGCGGCGCACACCGTCGTCAGGAGGCGGGAGCCTCATCCGACGTCTCGGGCGCTGACGCGGTTCGGTCGAGGCCGATCACGATCGTCAGCTGCTTGGCTCCGGTGTCGTTGAGCTCGGCGTAGAAGTCGCTCTGGCGCACTTCCGCACCGCCGATCACGCCAGCGAGGCCGATCGCGGCGAGTTCGTCCTCGGCATCGACGTAGTACACCGTCGTCGTGGCGAAGTCCTCGCTCTCGCTGTCGCTCGCGAAGACGGTGTCAGCGGCCCAGCCGTTGTTGACGAGGGTGTCGCTCATCTGGGCGTCGAGGCCCTCCTCGGGCGTCGCATTCAGGATCATGACGGAGTAGTTGGTGTCGACCACCCCGGTCTCCACCGGCGTCGGCACGACGCTCGGCGCCGTCTCGGGGAAGAGCGAGATGCGCCCCATGACGACGAGCGAGCCGAAGATTCCGGCGATGATGAGCACGAGTGCGGCGACGAACGACCACAGGAGCACGACCCAGCCGTTCATTCCCGGGGCTTCGGCGCGGTGCGCTCCGACACGTCCGGAGGAACGGGGAACGTCATCGAAGCGATCACGGGAGGGCTTGGACACCCCTCGATGCTAGCGGCACGTTCCTGTCAATCCGTTCCGCGGCGCGGGCGGAACCACCGCCTCGGCTCGACCCGACGGTCTCAGCCGACGAAACCCGGCGTGCGCGCCGACCGCCTCCGTGCTCGCGTGTCGCGGATCCGGCGCAGCCTGCGCACCAGCATCGGGTCGTACTCCAGCGCGACGTCCGACTCGATTAGCCGCCCGAGGAGCTGGTAGTAGCGGGCGGCGCTCATGCCGAGCTGGACCCGGATGACCTCTTCCTTCGCCCCGCCGTGGCGCGGCCATGCGGCCTCCAGGGCGAGGATCGCGCGATCGCGCTCCGTGAGGTCTCCGAGCATGGATCCAGGTTAGGACGCATCCGGCGGGACGGCCGCGCGCCACTCCCACCAGCGCCCGAGCGGATCCGCTGCGGAACGCACACGTCCGTCGATCGCGACGACGAACCCCTCCCCGCCGTTCGCATCAACCGCCGGCTCCCAGACATCGAGCGCACCCGGCGGATCGATCGTGATCCAACGAGCCTGGAGGCGCATGATCCTCTCGACGAGCGCGCTCCGCTCCGCTCGCGGAATGTGCACCAGAACGCCGGGAGTCGTGACCACGAGCGTGGCGTCCTGCGGCGCTGCGGCGGCGACGGCCTCGAGGTGCGCGAGGGCGTCGCCCGCCACGAGAAGAGGCGGATCCGACGCCGCGATGTCGAGAGCGGCATCGATACGCTCTTCGCGCCCGGTCTCCCCCGGCCACACGAGGCCGCGCAGCCACCGTCGATCCTGTTCGTCCGCGGCATCGAGCGGTGCCAGATCGATGCCGGCCCTCCACACGACCTCGGGGATCCGCAGCGGCGGCAGCGGGCCGATCACTCGACTCTCCAGCACGACGGTCGACGGGCCGTCCACGGGATCGACCGCGAGGCGAAGGGAGCCGTCCTCGCCCACGAACCGATACGAGTACCGGTCGGGATAGAGGCAGAGCCCGGCAGACGCCCCGAGCTCGAGCAGCGCGATCGGCCCCTCGATCTCGGACAGCCCCGGAAGCAGCGCAGCGAGTCGGAGCGGCTCGTTCGTCTGCAGGCTCCGGTTCGCGCACTCCGCGACCACGGCCTCCGCGTTCCGGATCACGAAGCGACGCCAGACCGGATAGCCGGACGACGTGGCGCCGAGCATGCGCGTCACGGCGAACACGAGGGGCGGCTGCCTCCGCGTCTCGGGGATCCGCTGCAGGATGTCTCGCACCTCGCCGTCGGCTGCCACCCCGGCCGCCCACTCCGCGTAGAGCGCGCTGCGGCCTGGCGCCTCGTCACGGGCGAATCGTGCGTAGCGCTCCTGCACAGCATCCGTCATCCGTCCATTCTGACCCGGAGCACCCGTGACCTCGTCGCACGAGGGAGAATGGAGGCGACTCAGGAGGACACATGTCGTACAGCGTGGACAAGACCGAAGACGAATGGCGCGAGGAGCTCGGTGAGGAGCAGTACGCCGTGCTGCGTCAGGCCGCGACCGAACGGGCCTGGACCGGTGAACTGCTCGACGAGGAGCGCGCGGGGCTCTACACCTGCGGTGCGTGCGACGCCGAGCTCTTCAAGAGCGGGACGAAGTTCGATTCCGGATGCGGATGGCCGAGCTTCTACGAGTCGGTCCGCCCCGACGCGGTCGAGCTGATCGAAGACGACAGCCTCGGGATGGTGCGCACCGAGGTGCGATGCGCCAACTGCGGCTCGCACCTGGGCCATGTCTTCCCCGACGGGTTCGGGACTCCGACCGGGGACCGCTACTGCATGAACTCGATCGCGCTGAACTTCACCCCCGACGCCTCGTGAGTGCCCTCGACGCCGTCCGCTCACGTCAGTCCTGGTCGAAGGTCGGAGACACGGCGCCCACCCGCGATGAATTGCTCACGCTCGTCGCCGCGGCCGGCCGCGTCGCCGATCACTCGTCGCTGCGCCCGTGGCGGCTGATCGAACTGCGCGGCGCCGATCGCGAGGTGCTCGGCGCTGCCATCGCCAAGGCGCAGGGCGATTCCTCGCCGTCGTCGAAGCCGCTGCGCGCACCGCTGCTCATCGCCGTCGTCGCCAGCTACCAGAAGAGCGAGAAGGTACCGCGATGGGAGCAGGAGGCCGTCGCGTCCGGTGTCGCGCACACGCTGAGCCTGCTCCTCGACGAGGCCGGGTGGGGTGTCATCTGGCGCACCGGCCATCACACGCGCACCAAGGCCGTCGCGAAGGCCCATGGTCTCGGCAAGAACGAGGAACTCCTCGGCTGGCTCTACGTGGGCGCGAAGCCCGAGGGGAAGAAGCCGGGCCGTCGCAAAGCCGTGGACGCACGCAAGCTCGTCACCCGCATGCCCAAGGCCGGCGCGAAGAAGGCGAAGAAGTAGGTCGTCAGCGCCGTCGACGCCACGGCACGGCGACGACGACCGACGCCACCGCGACGACGACCATCGCGAGCACCTGCCAGAGCGCGGGCCCTGCCGCAGGCGGCCACATGAGGTCGATGACGACCGAGGTCACCAGCTGCCCGAGCACGGATCCCAGCCCCATCAGCAGCACGCCGGTCTGCGCCACGATGAACGCGCCGAGGAGGATGTAGGCGGCGCCGAGGAAGCCGCCGAAGTAGAGCCAGGGTTCGACGGGCAACGCATCGGGCGCACCGCGGAACGCGACGCTCACGCCTGTCGCCAGCGCGAGGACCACGGTGCCGGCGATGAAGCTCATCAGGGTCGCGGCGAGCGGGGATCGCACCCGCTGCGCGAGACGCCCGTTGGTCGCCGCCTGCCACGCGATGCCGACACCGGCCGCGAACGGCAGCAGCAGCATCCACAACGGCGCGGAAGCCAGCACGTCGCCCGAGAGCGAGATGCCGACGGCGGCGAGCGCGAGCAGGCCGCCGAGGACGCGGCCCGGAGTGACCGCGACGACGCCGGCCGGACCGAACCCGATCCGATCGAGCACCAGGCCGTGCAGGGTCTGCCCGGCCACAACCCCGACGGTGAAAAGCGAGACGCCGAGCACTCCGGCGGTGATCCCCTGCGTGGACACCGTGAGCGCGCCGCAGGCGCCACCGAGGAGCATCCAGAACGGAATCGTGTGCTGTCGGATACCGCTCCACAGCCGCGCTGCTCCTCGACGGGCCGACGGGAGGCACGAGATCACGATCGCCAGTGCCACGAGTCCGACGGAGAAGGAGATGAGTCCGGCGACGATCCCGTCGTCGACGCGCACACCGAGCACGCCGTTGATCCGCGCCTGGACCGCTGTCATGACGCCGATCGCCACAGCTCCGCCCAGGGCGACGGGGGCAGGAAGACGACGGGGCTCTGGCACCTGTCGACCCTATCCGAGTGGCTGCGGCCTCCCGCGCGGGACGGATGTCGGCCCCCGGGGCTACGCTGGCGGCATGTGCGCGAGCTATGGTCTCGATCCCCGGTTCACCGATGCGGAACTCCTCGCCGCGGCCGACGACGCGGTCCTCGAGGGCCTGCGTGCGTGGGCACAGGAGAACGCGGGCGAGACCGTCCGCCCGACCGGCAAGAACCTGAGAAACCTCAATCCCCTGGTCGTGCAGCCCGATGCCGCACCGACCCTGGAACCTGCGTGGTGGGGCTTCCTGGTGAACGGCGAGCCCGCGAAGTTCCCGTCCATCAACACCCGCTCCGAGCGTCTGCAGGAGCGTCCGGGCGGGGCCAAGGCGCGCGCGATCGTCCCCGCGACGAGCTGGTACGAGATGCAGAAGCCGTCGCGGCAGTGGAACGAGTTCATCATCGACGACGGCACCCTGTTCGGCATGGCGGCGGTCACGCAACGTGGCCGCACCGCCGACGGTGAGTGGTTCACGTGCTACTCGATCGTGATGCGCCCGGCCCCCGCGCACCTCGTGGATCTGCACGATCGGATGCCGCTGCTGGTCCCCGCCTCGTTGAGTCACGACTGGCTGACGGCACCGGCGTCGCGAGAGATCATCGACGAGGCCATCCTCGCCTCCGATGAGATGGCCTCGCGCGTGCGGGCCCGTCCGCGGGCCTGAGCCGCGGATATCCGTCGCCGGTCGGACGTCGTGCTCGCAGATGTGTACCTGAGGAGGACGCGCGACGCCGGGGTCGCTCCGTAACGTTGACCCCATGATCACAGCAGAAGGCCTCACGAAGAGGTTCGGAGACAAGACGGCCGTCGATGACGTGTCGTTCACGGTGAAGCCGGGCAGCGTCACCGGCTTCCTCGGCCCCAACGGTGCCGGGAAGTCGACCACGATGCGGATGATCGTCGGCCTCGACCGCCCGACGTCCGGGCGCGCCACCATCGCCGGACGCGAGTACCGCAAGCTCCGCGCACCGCTCACCGAGGTCGGCGTGCTTCTCGACGCGAAGGCGGTCCACACCGGCCGCACCGCACGCAACCACCTCCGCGCGATGGCCGCGACCCACGGAATCCCCTCGTCCCGCGTCGACGAGGTCATCGACCTCGCGGGCATCGGATCCGTGGCCCGCAAGCGCGCGGGAGGTTTCTCACTCGGCATGGGCCAGCGCCTCGGCATCGCGTCGGCTCTGCTCGGCGACCCGCACACGCTGATCCTCGATGAGCCCGTGAACGGACTCGATCCCGAGGGCGTCCGCTGGGTCCGCCAGTTCGTCCGTCACGCGGCGTCCGAGGGACGCACCGTGCTCCTCTCGAGCCATCTGATGAGCGAGATGGCGCAGACCGCCGATCATGTCATCGTGATGGGCCGAGGCCGAGTGCTCGCGGATGCTCCGCTGGCCGAGCTGGTGCGCTCCTGGACGCGGAACACCGTGCGGGTGCGCACGCCGCGGCCGACCGACCTGGCTGCCGCCGTCGGCGGTCCGGACGTCGAGATCGTGAGCTCTGCCCCCGATCTGCTCGACATCGTCGGGCTGCCCGCTGCACGCATCGGCGACCTCGCGGCCGAACGCGGCATCGCGCTGCACGAGCTCACACCGACGACCGGTTCGCTCGAAGACGCCTACCTCGCACTCACCGGCGACTCCGTCGAGTACCGCACCAAGGAGATCTCATGACCACGACACAGGCTCCCGCCGCCACGCGTCCGCGCGTCGACACCGGTCGACGGCTGACGTTCGTGCGCGCGCTGCGCGGCGAGTGGATCAAGCTCGCCACTCTGCGCTCGACATGGTGGTCGATCGGCGTCGCCGCCGCCCTCACCGTCGGGATCGCCGTGCTCATCGCCTTCGCGGTCGACGTGCCGGACTTCGACCCGATCCAGGCCGTCGTCATGCCGATCCAGTTCACCATGCTTCTCGCCGGCATCATCGGCGCGATCTCGGTCACCGGCGAGTACTCGACGGGAATGATCCGCTCGACTCTCACGGCCAACCCGATCCGCGGTTCGGTGCTGGCGGCGAAGTCGATCGTGCTCGCACTGTTCCTGTTCGTCTCGTCGCTGGTGATCTTCTTCGTCTCCGCGGTCGCCGTCTCGATCATCGTCGCGCCGCGCGATCAGGGAATCGACTGGTCGGATCCTACGGCGTCGATCCTGCCGGTCGTGGTGGCGTCCCTGTCCATGGCCGTCTTCGCCCTGATCGGCGTCTCGTTCGGGTTCATCCTGCGCTCCGGGGCCGGCGCGATCGCCGCGACCATCGGCGTCCTGTTCGTCCTTCCGATCGTGACGAACTTCTTCTCCCTCGGCGGTGAGGCGTGGGCCTGGGTCCTGGAGGCCGCTGCCTACCTCCCGGATGCAGCCGCGCGCAGCGCGATCATGCCCGGCGCCGGTGCAGCGCTCGACGCTCCCGTGGCATTCCTGACCCTCGCCTGCTGGGTCGCGGGTGGGGCGCTCGCTGCCTGGGGCGTGCTGCGCACCCGTGACGCGTAAAGTCGCTCTGTGAGCAGAACGCGAAGCCGCAGTGACTCGATCCGTGAGGACGAGGAGCTGCGGCTTCCGCGTGCCCCAGGACTGTTCCGGCGGTTCTGGGCGCGCCATCCGTTCCTCGCCGACGTGCTTCTCACCCTGCTCTGTCTCGTCCTCTCGCTCTCTCCGGCCTCGGCCATCTCGAATTCGACGATGCCCGAAGCCACGTACATCGCACTCAATGTCGCGAGCCTGACGATGGTCGTCGCCGGATGCAGCACGCTCCTGTGGCGCCGACGGGCACCGATGGGCCCCTTCATCGCGTCGGTCGTCCTGGGGACGGTCGGCCTGTTCACCGGCCTGTCTGGTGGCGTCGTCCTCCTTCTCGTCGCCTGCTACGGCCTGGCGGTGTACAAGTCATCGCGCACGGCGTGGGTGTTCTACGGGATCGGTGCCGCCTGGTTCCTCAGCCTGACCGGGTTGCTCATGCTCGTCCGCTCATCCACGCTGACCGGTGCGACGGCTCAGCAGATCGGACTCGACACCGCACTCAGCTATGTCGCTCTCGGCCTGATCGGCACGCTCGTCGGGGTGAACGTCGGCGAACGCAAACGCTACCTCGCTGCCGTCATCGACCGCTCCCGTCAGCTGCTGATCGAGCGCGATCAACAGGCCCAGCTCGCCGCCGCCTCTGAGCGCGCCCGCATCGCTCGCGAGATGCACGACATCGTCTCGCACTCCCTGACCGTGATCGTCGCTCTGTCCGAGGGGGCGGCGGCGACCCCCGACCGCGAGCAGGCCCGCAAGGCTGTGACCTCGGTCGCCGACACCGCCAGGTCGGCACTCACCGAGATGCGGTCGATGCTGGGAGTGCTCCGAGACGACGAGTCGCCGTTGCCACTGGCTCCGCTGCAGCCCGTGCCGCCCCGCGATACGGTCGAAGCCGCACAACGGGCCGGATATCCGGCCCTGCTGACGGTCGTCGGACAGTCCGATGTCTCCCCCGCTGTCGCCCATGCGATCGGACGCATCGTGCAGGAAGGCGTCACGAACGCCATGCGCCATGCGCCGACGGCGAGCACGATCACGGTGCGTCTGGAATACACGCCCCAGACGGTGACGATCGAGATCGTGAACGACGGCATCTCGGGCGAGATCGGATCGGATGGCTTCGGGGTGCGCGGACTGTCCGAGCGCGCCGCCCACGTGCACGGCACACTGCGCTCCGCGCCGGCCGATGGCGGGCGATGGATACTCCGCGCGGTGCTCCCCTCGAGGGGAAGCGCCCCCACTCCGTTCGACGCGACCAGGGAGAACAAGCGATGACACAGGCGATACGAGTGCTCCTGGTCGACGATCAGGAGCTGATCCGCGTCGGCTTCCGGATGGTGCTCGAGGCCGAGGACGACATCGTCGTGGTCGGAGAGGCCGGTGACGGGAGAGCCGCCATCGCCCAGAGCGCCGTCCTCGCCCCCGATCTGGTTCTCATGGACATCCGGATGCCGGAGCTGGACGGGATCGCCGCCACCGAAGCGATCATCCGCGATCGTCCCCAGACCAAGGTGCTCGTGCTGACCACCTTCGATCTCGACGAGTACGCGTTCGGCGCGATCCGTGCGGGTGCGAGCGGTTTCCTTCTGAAGGATGCGCAGCGCCACGAGATGATCTCCGCGGTGCGCGCCGTGCACCGCGGCGACGCCGCACTCTCTCCGCGGATCACGAGGATGCTGCTGGAGCACGTGAGCCCTCGGCTCGAGAGTCCTTCCTCCGGCCCGGCCGCGGCGGAGACGGCGGCGCTCGCGTCGCTCACCGACCGGGAGCGCGACGTCTTCGTCGCGATCGGGCGCGGCCTGACCAACGCCGAGATCGCCCAGACGCTGTACGTGGGAGAGTCCACGGTGAAGACCCATGTCGGTCGGGTCCTGGCGAAACTCGGCGCCCGCGATCGCATCCACGCGGTGATCGTGGCGCATCGACTCGGCGTGGTCGGAGACTAGCTCCGCGGCGTCACGCTCGCGCGGGGGTCCATTCCGAGACGCGATCGAGTGTCTGCACCTCATCGGCAGAGAGTTCGAGACGGGCACCGGCGAGTAGATCGGGGACCTGCTCGATCGTCCGGGCGCTCGCGATCGGCGCGACCACCGTGGGCTGCGCGCGGAGCCAGGCGAGCGAGGTCGCCGCGACGGAAGCGCCGTGGGCATGACCGATCTCCTCGAGCGCATCGATGATCCGCAGCCCCGCGGGCGTGGCGTACTTCGCAGCCCCCTGGGCTCGCGGCGAGCTCTGCCCCTCGGCATCCGTGGACCGGTATTTGCCGGTCAGGAATCCGCTCGCCAGCGAGTAGTACGGGATGAGTCCGAGCTCGAACTCCTCGGCGACGGGGATGATCGTGTCTTCGACGTCGTTCCGATGCACGAGGTTGTAGTGCGGCTGCACCGCCACGGGCAGCGCTGTATCGATGCGATGAGCGATCTCGACCCATTCCCGGATGCGCTCGGCAGAATAGTTCGAGATGGCCACGTGCCGCACGAGACCGTCTTCCACGAGCTGACCGAATGCGCCGACCGTCTCCTCCAGCGGAACGCTCTCGTCATCGAAATGCGCGTAATAGAGGTCGATCTCCTCGACGCCCAGGCGGGCGAGCGAGGCCTCGGCGGCCCTGCGCACGTTCGACGCGGCGAGTCCGCGGAACTGCGGGTGCTGGCTCACCTTGGTCGCGACGACGACTCCGGAAGGCTTGCGGGAGGCCAGCCACTCCCCCACGATCGTCTCGCTCTCCCCGCCCTCGTTGCCGGGCACCCAGGAGCTGTAGGAATCGGCGGTGTCGATGAAGTCGCCGCCCCCGTCCACGAAAGCGTCGAGAACCGCGAAGGAGGCGTCGCGATCGGCCGTCCAGCCGAACACATTGCCGCCGAGCGCGAGCGGGAGGACATCAAGGTCACTGGTGCCGATACGAGTCATGTCGAACACAACCGCGGGTCGCGCCCCCGGCATTCCCGCATGACGTCGCATTTCGACTTCCCGCGCTCTAGTTCGGCGTCTCGCCTTCGTCGTAGATCTGCGAAGGGCGACCGACGAGCCGCGCGTCCGGAGCATGGGCGATCATCGGGTCCTTGCCCGGATAGTCGAAGCGCGCGAGGACGCATCGCATCGCTTCGAGCCGCGCGCGCTTCTTGTCGTTCGACTTGATGACGATCCACGGGTGAGCCGGCGTGTCCGTGTGGAAGAACATCGCCTCCTTCGCCGCCGTGTAGTCAGCCCAACGATCGACGCTCGCGAGGTCGGTGGGGCTGAGCTTCCACTGCTTGACCGGATCCTCGCTGCGACGCGTGAAGCGGCGCCGCTGCTCTGCCTCCCCTACCGAGAACCAGAGCTTGATGAGCCGGATGCCGGAGCCGACCAGCATCCGCTCGAATTCCGGCGCCGTCTGCATGAACTCGTCGTACTCGACGGACGAGCAGTAGCCCATGACCCGTTCGACCCCGGCTCTGTTGTACCAGGATCGGTCCATCAGCACGATCTCGCCACCGGACGGAAGATGCGCGACATACCGCTGGAAGTACCACTGCGTCCGCTCGGTATCCGTGGGTTTGTCGAGCGCGACGACCCGCGCGCCCCGTGGATTCAGGTGCTCCATGAACCGCTTGATCGCGCCGCCCTTCCCCGCGGCATCGCGCCCTTCGAAGAGAATGAGCACGCGCTCCGACGACTGCTTGATGTGGGCTTGGAGCTTGAGGAGCTCGATCTGCAGCAACCGCTTCTCGCGTTCGTACGCCGTTCGCGAGAGCTTCGTGGTGTACGGATAGTCGTGCTGCCACGCCGGCGTGGCCATTGCGATGTCGGGCGAGCTGCTCATACTGTGCTCCTCCAGGGTGCTCCGAGACCCCGCGCGAGGTGGGAAGCGCAGGTGGCCGCTGGCGGGGAGTCGGCCACCTGCGCCGTCTTCGACCTGGTGCGACCCGCCTTGAATCCACCAGGAAACCGTATGCCTAGTAACATATCACCGCCTAGCGCGATACATCGGAATGCTCTCGCCGCTCTCGCGCGGTCACCCACCCGTCGGCCACTGCCGGGTCCGGATAGTGTTCTGATATGGGAACGATCCAGTACGGCAACGGCGACGAGATCCATATCGAAGACCGTGCACTCGCACACCTGAAGGTCGTCATCGCCACGAAGCTCCGTCGCAACGAGAGCTTCACACTGTCCTGGCGGCATCCCGAGGGTGAGCGGGCCGGACGTTCCACGATCTGGCTGCACCCCTCGATTCCGCTCCGCTTCACGTTCGAAGATCCGGAGGCTCCGCAACTGAACCCGAAGTGGATTCAGGACCTGATGCACTCGGCGAGCTCGACGGGCGGCATCAGCCTGATCGATGAAGTCCTCGATACGCCGTAGGTCCCGCCCTCCACGGAACGCGTGCTGATCGTTGCGACATCCGCCGCGAGGCGCGAACCTGGCCTTGCGCGATCGGACGCTTTCGGAGGAGCCCTTCGCCATCGCTGATGCTTCCGGCACTCACGATTGTTCTGAATCCGCCCGTGGCAGGATGACAGGATGCACACACCGCCGGAGGGCCCGAGCGCCGACGAGGTGCTTCAGGCGGTCCGGTCGACATGGGCGCCCGATGCCGCGCAGGCGACATACCTTCCGGTCGGCTTCGGTGCCCACCACTGGCGCATCGACGGATCGTCCGGCCCGGTGCTGTTCGCCACGCTCGACGTGCCATCGGGGTTTCGCACCGCGCCGCTGATCCGGGCTGCCTATCGAGGTGTCCTCGAGCTCGCCGAAGGGGGCTTCGGCGGCGCAGTCCTCCCCCGTCTCACCCGCTCAGGAGAGGTCGCGGTGTCTACGGGCAGCGGGCTGCTGAGCGTGACGCCATGGCTGGAGGGACGGTCACCGGACGAGACGGAAGCGTGCGCTTCGCCTCATGCGCACCGGGTCGCCGCCCTACTAGCGGAACTGCATCGAAGCCCGGTGCCTCCCAGCGCGCCGAAGTGGTTCCCCCGGGTCGCACCCGGATTCGCCGAACGACTGTCGACCCGACTCGCCGCGCCGTGGACGGCCGGCCCCCTGTCCAGCGATGCCCACCGAACGATCTCCGGTGCTCGTGCCGACCTCCACGACTGGGAGAAGCGGTATGCCGAGCTGATCGCCCACGCACGCAGCCGACGCGACCGCTGGGTGCCCACCCACGGGGAACCCCACCATGCGAACCAGTTCCTCGACGATCACGAGCTGCGTCTCGTCGACTGGGAGACGCTCGCCATCGCTCCTCCGGAAAGAGACCTTCGCGATCTACCGGAGAGCGTGCGAACGGATTTCACGGTCGATACGGACCTGCTCGAGCTCTTCGACCTGGAGTGGCGGCTGGTGGAGATCGAGGAGTATGCGCGGTGGTTCATGGCGCCCCATCCAGGATCAGAAGACGACGTGATCGCCCTGGAAGGCCTCCGCGAGGAGATCGAAGCGGCCACCGTCACCTTCCGAACACGTTGATAGTGTGAGCGCATGGTCGACCTCCCCTTGAAGCCGCTGGGACCACGACCCCGACTGGGACGTGCCGCGCTCATCACGGTCGTCGCGATGTGGGCGCTGGTCCTGTTCTTCACCTTCAGCGGCGGACTGGTCGGCGGTGCGTTCGCCTCCGTCGCCGCCCGAGTGCTCGGCGTCGGCTCGTACCTCATCGGGGCTGGTCTCGCGATTGCTTCGTTGGTGCGTCGCGAGCGCAAGCGCCCCGCGATCGTCACACTGTGTCTGCTGATCGGCGGCCCCGTGCTGTTCTTCGCCCTCGGGATGATGGTCTGGTTCACCTACGGCCTGGGAATCAGCTAGGCCATTCCGGAGACTGCTCGTCGCTTCTCCCCTCGCAGCGTACGCACGCCGACGACGTGCTCGCGTGCCGACGCGACGCCAATCCGTGGTGTCGGTGAAGCAGGAAGGCGTAGAGGCGTCAGACCCTCTCGCGGCGGCGCAACTGCTCCCAGATGATGGTCCAGATCAAGCCGATCATCAAGCCCGCAGGGCACCCGATCGCGGCACCGAGGCCCGGGTCGCCGGCAGCAGCGCCGATCCCCATGCCGAGAAGACTGCCGACAGGAATGCCGAGCAGGAGGGGCAGAGAAACCACCCATCCTCGGGGTTCACGTCGGGGCTGCACGGAGCCAACGATACGCCAGCGGTGTGACCGCCCCGTCTACGTCGATCGTCCCAGGGTCCACGAAAACGCTGATCATCGGCGGCACTGAGCCGTCCGCGGCAAGGTTGTCCAGAGCGATCGCAGCCCGCACCGCTGCCTCTGGATCTAGGTACCACCAGCCGTCGTTGAAGAACATCACAGCACTGGACATGTCTCGCGAGTGGCCAGCGGGGGAATGTATCCAGATCTTCCGCTGAGTGCCAGGGAACCGTTCGCTGTTCTCGAGCAGTAGTTCCTCTACTACACCAGGAGCGACTCCAGGACGCGGAACCGAATCGGGTCCGTAGCCATATGAGACGTCAGATTGCGAGAGGGGGAGTGAAGTAAACGGCACCGTCATTGTCACACCGCGACTCTAGGCTCACCGACGTCCTTCGCAATTCCCCAAGCTCCGTCTCTGCGAACCTCGAGGCCGCAGCCCGGCGCAGAGTGTGGGCAAATCGTGGGCGGCACTCCTCGCCTAGATACGACAAAGGCCCGCATCCCCAGTGTTTCCAAGGGGTGCAGGCCTTCGTGTGCGGAGCCGACTACGGGACTCGAACCCGTAACCCCCGTTTGAAGGATGCCTTGTACGTGCCTGTACTTGCATGCACCTTTCGCGTGATTTCCGTCGAAGCGGTACATCCAGGTACAGGTATGTACGTCTTCAAAACCATGACTAAACCATGGATCCACGAGGCGGTTCTGCGGATCAGGCCGCAGTCCTGCGCACCCGCTCGGCAGCGCGCGTCGTCGCCCGATCGCGGACGCGTCGAGCAGTGATCGCGTCCGCCCTGATCCCGTCGGCCGAGGCAGCAGCGCGCCCGAGCAACACGACGTAGCGCGTCGGGGTGATGCCGAGCTCTCGGCGGATCCGCTCCTCCTTCGAGGGCGTGTGAACAGGGTGGGCAGCTTCGAAGGCGAGGATGTCAGCAGGCGTCACGGTCACCGATCCTGCCACCGACCACCGACAGCGATGTCGGATGCCGCGACATAGAATCGAACCTCTCGGCCGGGGGAAGGAACACCCGGCCATGCCCTCACGAGGCCTGCACCCCGACGTCATACTCAGCATCGACATCAGCACCGTCATGTCAAGGAACCGTTACACCGACGACCCGGACCCGGTGATCGCCGAGCTCTACGCCACAGCCGGAGACCGCCTGGATCTCCTCGCGGCCGAGGCTGGTAGCTGGATCGGCTACTACGAAGACGAGTACACGAGCACGCTCACGGAGGCGCTCCGCGCCCTCCCTCTCGACATGGCGGATGCGATCGCACTCGGGCAACGCCGCCGCGTAGCACCCCACCACACGACGCCCGGCGTGCTCCTGCACAGCAGCGCCGCGTCCTAGGCTGGCCTGATGCTCATTGGACTCATCCGCCCCGTCGAGAAGCACGCCATCACGCTCGAAGGCGAAGACATCGCGGACGTCCGTGCACAGCTCCACGCACAGGCACCTGATGGGTGGGACCTCGTGTCCGCCAAGCCCACGATGAAGACCGGTGAGTCCGTGCGCTCCGTCGAGGGGAAGTTCGAACGCCGCGACGGCTTCCGGGAGATCGAAGCCGCCGACATGGCCGCGCTCGAGGCGCAAGTCCCGGAAGGCTGGCAGATGCTCTACGTCCGAACCGCCTGAAACGACGAAGAACCCCCACCCGACCGAAGCCGGGTGGGGGTTCTTCGTTTCAGAGTCCGATGCGACCGTTGTGGTCAGAGATCGCGTTGCGGAGCTGTGCAGCGTCGTCGGTGCCGGTGTCTGCGCCGTCGAGCATCGCGCGCCACTGTCGACGGGTGAGGCCGGTGGCGTTTCCGTCAGGGCCGCGGAAGGCGACTGCGCCGGTGGGTGCGGAGCCGGCGCCGAACTTGCGGAGCCACTCGTCGACGGTGGGGATCGCCATCACGCGCGCGATCGCGGCGCTGACCGCGGCGAGGGTCGCGATCGCGGCGGTCGCCCAGGCGATGACGGGGCCGGGCACGACGTCGGCGACGGCGTCGATGATCTGTGGCGCGACGATCACGACCGTCGCGAGCACGGCCGCGCCGCCGACGATCACCTGCACAGCAGTGCGGATGGCCCGCTGCAGCGGGAACCAAATCTTGTTCATGGGGTGGGTTCTCCTTCGATGGTGGTGCGGGGCCGGCGCAGCCACGTCGGCGGGATGGTGTCTTCGATCAGTGCGATGTCGGACGGGTCGAGGTCGGGGCCGTGGTCGGTGGGCCACTGGCGGGCGATGGCGCGCAGGATGCGCGCGAACGCGGAGGACTTGAGGCGGTCTTTCTCGGTGAGCGTCGCCACGTCGGCCTTCAGCGTGGTGATCTCGGTCCATGCGCCTTCGAGCTGCTCGCTCACACGTGCGTCGATGCGTGCGTCGAGGGCCGTCTTCGCGTCGGTCTTCGTCTTTCCGCGGGTGGCGAGGAAGGTCAGAATGCCGCCGAACACGAGCGCAGCGGCGCCGATGATGGCGATGATCGTCTGCGCATCCATTCAGGCGCCCTCCTCTCGCCGCTCCTTGATCTCCTCACCCAGCAGCGCCAGGCGGAAGATCGGGAGAGGCAGCGCGAGAACGATGATGAAGGCGACGAAGCCTGCGGACGCGGTGGGGTTCGCGCGGAACAGCACCACCGCCCCCGCGTAGGCCGCGAGGAGCCCGACGAGCAGCGCCTTCCCGCAGATCTCCCACTGCCAGAGCCGCGGGAACGCGACGCCCAGCAGGCAGACCGTCGACACGACCGCGAGGAGGATCCCCATGGTGTCGATGAGTGGCTCGTCGAAGAGCTCGTGGAGCACGGGAGATCCGAACAGGGCAGCCCAGATTCCCGCGCCGATCGCGATCAGGTCATACACCGGGAGCCAGATGCGCTTCAGCGAGCGGTACTTCCACTCGTCAGGCGGGATGGCATCCGGGTGCCAGATCGACGCACGCCACAGTCGACCCATCAGGCACCCCCGAACAGCGTCAGCTCCCAGACCAGGACCGGGATCAGAAGAGCAAGGATGATGATCGGCGCGCGCACGCTCCACGGCATCCGCCGCTTCCGCCCGTGCTGGATGTTGCCGCGGCGCATCAGAGCGCCGCCCAGTTCGCGGTGTCGGCGCGGGTCGCAGCGGCGGCCATGACCGGCCCCCACTGGTCGTTGCCGACGTAGCCCCACTTGGCGCGGAGCCAGGCGGCGAGCGACCCACCGTAGTTGTGGTTCAGGAACGCCTGCATGCCCGCCCGCGAACTGGCCCCGAACTGGTTGTCGAAGGCGCCCTTGTAGCCGTAGAGCCGGGCGATCTTCTGCAGGCCGCGGGTGTTCGGCAGGGATGCGATGTCCGCGACGGTCGCCGTGTGGAACTGCGGTGCGGGCGGCGCCTGCGTGGCGCGCACCCACTCGGCGTACGCGTTGTCGTGCCCGGCCTGCGTGCCTGCACCCCAGTCGCCATCGATCGCGCCGGTGTACCAGCCGCGGCTCTTGAGGTACGTCTGGTAGCGCTTGATCGCGTCGCGGGTGGCCGCGCCGAACAGCCCGTCGACGACGAGCCGCTCACCCCGCGCCGCGTTGAGATAGTTTTGCCGGTCGGCGACGACCTGGACGAACGATGCGGATCCGCCGGCGCCGACGTACCGCTCGAAGTCGAGCGTCCCGTTCGGCCCGAACACGTACCGGTGTGAGGGGAAGAGCGTCTCATGCACGTGAGCGCCGACGCCCCAGTCGCGCCCGTTCGCCGAGGCACCGGACTTCGCGATCTCCTGGCCGCGCGTGACCTTCTGCCCGGCGCTGACCAGCACCCGGGAAAGGTGCAGTGCGCGGGCGCGGCGTCCGTCGACGAAGTCGATCGTGACGAATCGGCCGGTTGCCCCACTGCTCGAGGTCTTCACTTCGGCGACGGTGCCGTCGAAGGGGGCGACGATGCTCGACCCGTAGGCGCACGGGTAGTCCGTGCCCGGCTCCTGCGACGGGGGCCGGCGGTTCTTGTGGCCCTGCCACGAGTCGGAGATCGCGGACGTGGCGGACGGACGCTGGTAGCCCATGATGGGTCCTTTCATGACGAAACCCCGGCGCTGTGACCGGGGCTTCGTGGGTTGGGGGTCAGGTGTTGGGGGGCATCTGTGAGCCGATAGAGTCTCGATGTGCAATCAGACGTCCGTTCGATCCGCGACGGCTTGAACGGAAAGCAGAACTCCTTCGGAGCGCTCCGCCTCGTTTTCGCCGCAGCCGTGATCGTGTCCCACGCGTTCCCGCTAAGCGGGCGCGGCGGTGACCCCTCTTGGGGTTGGTGGAACGGTCAGGTCCACATCGGGTTGCTCGCCGTATATGGGTTCCTTGGAATCAGCGGCTACGTGGTCACGAAGTCCGCAGCACGACTCCGCGCCGGCCGCTTCGCCTGGCACCGCGTCCTCCGCCTGTACCCGGCCTACTGGGTAGCCCTTGTCGTCTCGGCGTTCGTGATCTCGCCGATCGTCTGGGCATCCGCCGGTCGCGATCTCAGCGACTTCTGGACGGGCGAGAACGGGCCGCTCGGCTACGTGGTGAAGAACGCGACGCTCTGGATTCGTCAATGGGATATCCACGACCTCTTCGCCCCCGTGCCGCTCGGAGTATCCCCGAGCAACCCGAGCCTCGCCGGGGCTGTCAATGGCTCGCTGTGGTCCCTGTCATACGAGCTGCTCTGCTACGTGATGATCGGCGCACTGGCCGCTTTCGGCATCCTCAGCGGCGCCCGGTTCATGGTCGCCGTCGTGGCGGGAGTGTTCGGGATCCTGCAGATCGCCACGCTCATCACGTCCGGAGCCGCCGTCTCCGTCGTGCCGCTGTTCGACGACAAGATGGTCACCCTCGGATGGGTGTTCATGCTCGGAGCGACCGCGGCGGTATACAGCGAGCGCATCCCGCTCCGGCACACGTATGGAGTCGGCTCGAGCGTCGTCCTCATCATCACGCTGTGGTTCGGCGGGTTCCATCTCATCGGCATCCCCGCGTTCATCTACGCGACGATCTGGGTCGCTACCGCGCTCCCTCAGTGGTTCCACCGCGTCGGCGCGAAGAACGACTACTCATATGGTTTGTACCTCTACGGATGGCCCGTGCAGCAGGTGCTCGGCGCGGCCGGACTGCAGCACAAGCTCGCAATCTACATCGCCCTGTCTCTGGTCGGTGCGGCGATACTCGCGTGGTGCTCCTGGCACGGCGTCGAGAAGTGGGCGATGCGGCTGAAGGATCTGCCAGCGAAGCGGACCCGGAAGAAGTCTCCCGAGCCCGCCTCGATCTCCAGCTAGACAGTCGCTCCGGCAGCGTCCTTCCAGACGGTGCCGTTCCAGAAGATCGGCTTCCCGAGCGTGAGGTCGAAGTAGAACGCTCCGAAGTCACCACCCGAGGCCATAGTTGGTCGCGATGCCGTGTTGCCACCCTGAGGGATGATCGGTGCCGTCGACTGCACACCGCCCACCTGGATCTGCTTCCGGACTCCGCCACCATCGGCGAACCGAACCGGCATGTTCGATGCGATCTGCGCGTAGGTGTTGTCAGCGGAGGCCGTCACCGAGAGCGCAAGCCGTCCCTCGAACCCGCTGTTCGCCGCGAGATCGACGGTGAGTGCGCTCTTGTGGGAGATGGTCGTGCCCGTCAGGGATGTGAGGACGTTGGCCGCCGCGTTCACCGAATACGCCGTCGATGCCGAGACCGGGTTGTGGAGCACGTGGTTGCCGGTCGCGGTCGTGTTGACGAAGATCGCGGCGTTGGCTGCAGTCGACCGGATGCGGTTTCCGAGGATCGTATTCCCCTGCGATGCACCGTTGAGGCCGATCCCGAACGTCGGCTCAGTCGTCTCCACACGGTTCCCGATGATGAGACAGCGAGTGGCATCCGACAGGTGGATGTCGCCCGTCTTGTTGCCCTTGACCGTGTTGCCGGAGAACACGAGCTGATCGATCGCGTTCTCCGGGGTGACCGCGCCGACGACGCCGAAGTCGATGCCCTTGTTCCAGTTGCGGGTGACGACGCAATTGGAGACCACGCCACCGAAGTTGCCGCCGCCTCCGTACACGCCGGACTGCCCGTTGTCATCGAGCGTGACACCGTCGATGAGCCACTCGTTGCCGCCGACGATCAGGCCGTCGTAGTAGAGCGACGTGGGGTCCCAGATGCCACCCTTGTCGATGAACTCCTGCGTCTTGGACCACTCGGACGAGTAACGTCCGCCGCGGATTTTCACCCCGGCGGTGGTCGAGTTGAGGAACCCGCCTACGTAGCAGCGAAGCCCCTGACAGTCCACCAAGGTCACGTCGCGGCTGCTCCCGCTCACACCGAGTCCGACCCAACGGAAGTCATATGCAACGACCCGCTCGAGGACCGTTCCGACGCTGTTCTCCACGCTGACGCCGTTGTGCTGCTGAGCCTGCGTCAGGCTCTCCACACGGATGTCGTGCATCCACGCGTCGTCGCACTGGTTCAGGCGGATCGCGACGACGGATCCCTTGATTCCCACCTGCAGAGAGGCGAAGAGATACACTCCGCCGGACCACTCCCACCGGTCCTTGCCGGTGAGATTCAGGTTCGTGGTGAACAGGTACCGCCCATCCGCACGACCGAGGATCGTGTCGCCATCTTGCACAGCAGCGAGGAGCGCCTGCAGGGCGGTGGTGTCGTCGGCGATCCCATCGCCAACAGCGCCGAACTGCTCGGGTGTGAGCACCCGGGCGTACCGCGCGTCGAGTGCCGTCCGCGTCTCAGAAGTTCCCGCAGTGCCCACGTATCCGGCGACCGCAGCATCGGCAGGGACAGCACCCGCGCCGGGCAGTCCCTGCGGACCTTCGGGACCTTCGGGACCTTCGGGACCGCGGATGTTGAGCTTGTCTACCCAGACCATGTGTCACTCCCACTCATGCAGATGCCCGAAGGTCGGAGACTCCGGATCGGAATCGAGCCACCACGTACCCGGGATTGTCGGGATCGGTGGTGTCCATTCATTGGGCGGAACGTCGCCGATGTACGCCTGGTACGGATTGGAGGGCAACGCGAGGAGTTCGTCCAGCGTGCCTCCTGCGGGCGGCACGAAAAGCAGCCAAGGGAGCACGTCCTGGTATGAGAAGTTCCCCGCCGCATCCAGCCATTCGATGATGAGCCGGTACAAGACGTTCGGCCTCGTCCACGACGACGGAGCAAGGTTCGCACTGCACGATTCGTTGTCCGCAGCGATCACCACCGAGATTGACTGCGTCGGAAACAGGTACGAGTTACCCCCGCCGGTGAGCGTCGACACCGTGGTCGGCTGAAACCGCAACCGCGGGAAGTAGCCAGTCATCTTCGCCATCGCGTAGGTGTTCAGCTTGAACGTGACCAGAGCCATTCCGGACCCCTTCCATGCGATCGAATGATCGCGGTAGACTCCGGGCACTAAGAAGGCCCCCATCAGCGGTAACTGATGAGGGCCAGACGCCGATCATTGGAGGATCGACATGCCCAAGGTAACAGCCGCCATTCTGGCGGCACTAGTAGCGGTAGCTCTGACAGGATGCGCCGGAACGACACCAGGGTCGGGAGACGAGCGCGCAGCACCTGCGGCGACCGAATCTGCCTCGCCGGTGGAAAGCGCCGCGCCGCTCAGCGCCGAGACTGCGCCCCCTGAGATCAGCGATCCGGACACGGCGTTCCTCGCGTACGTCCGGAAGACCCTACTCCCGGAGACGCAGATCCCGAGGGCCACCGATAAGCAGCTGATCGATGCCGGCCACGAAGCCTGCCGTCAACTCGAATCAGGCGTCGCACTGGAAGATGTTCGAGTCGTGGAAGGCGAGACGGCCCACCCATCCACCGGCGGCTACTACGACACCAGCGCGATTATGGGCGGGGCGATCCTCTCGTACTGCCCGGCCTTCGCCTAGATCAACCGCTTCCACTCGCCCGAGTCGTAGACGATCGCGTTCAGGAAGCCGCCTGGCACAGACGCGACCGACTTCGTCGCCATGCCTGCGCCGTAGATGTGCCCCGACGTCAGCCGCAGCGAGGTACCTCCGAGCTGCATCTTCACCTCGGAATCGCTCACCTGAACGACTCCGTTCCCGAGGTACACCTGGATCGTGGAACCGTTCGTGAAGACCTGAGCGCCATTGGGGAAGGTGACTGCCCCTCCGGCGATGCTCGGATCGAATGTCATGCCGCCGACCTTGATCCGACCGAGCGAGGAGACGATGAGGTCCGAGAGCAGGTTGAGGTCACCCGTGATGTCGACGTCGCCCGCGATCGAGCCGTCGCCGTTCAGATGCCAGGGTCCGACCTGCGTCCACTCACCGGTCGAGTGAGTGTCTCCCGAGATCGTCACGGGACCGATGATGTCAGCCTGCCCCTGTATCTGGAGGAAACCCACGATCTCGACGCGGCCACCGGAGTCTATGCGCAGCAGCCCACCGATGAAGCGCATCCGCCCTTCGGTGATCGACATCGACTGTTGAGGCGTCCCAGTTTCCAGCTCCCGCACGCGTTGCCTCAGGCCGCTGAGCTCGGCCTTGATGTCGTTGAGGTCATCGATCGCGGTCATATCGCCTGCACTCCGATCGTCTCCCCGACCCCACCCGACAGGCCGATCACTCGGAGAGCGCGGGGTCCGTCGTCAAGGAACGTGTCACCGGACACCAGCAGCGTCAGCCGCGAGCCGACGCGCAGATTCGGGAACGCCAGTCCCGCGGGGATGTCCCTCACGGACATCTGCACTGTGGGTTTCTCCACGGACCGCAGCTCGCCTAGCGCTCGGGCGTCCAGTTGAGTCGCGACGCCGATGGACTTGTACGACCGGGTGGCGTCGAGCCACACGGGGAACGTCCCGAGACCGCCAGCGAATCCGAGCTTCATGTCCTGCTCGGATCCTTTGCCGAGCGCGACGATTCCCGTCAGCGTCTTCGTCGCGTCGGTGCGCTGCGCGACGCCCATCATCGCGGCATCCTCAGCACCGACTACCCACTCGACAGCGGGACCTGTGAGCGTCGGCGACCCGATCTCGGCGACCCATTCGAGTCGGCCTGTGGTCGGGGACCATCGTGGCCGGAAGTAAATGTCAGGCCCGCCATCGGCCTTCTCGATCTCCGATAGCAGATCCTCGGCGGTGGCGAACTCGTAGAACGGCCACCGCCGCGACTCGCTGCCCGCCTCGTCAGCCGGGAGCGCCACGGGGAAGTCAAAACCGGCGCCGATCCCCGACGTGTACCGCGCGATCACCGCACGAGCGAGCCCTCGCAGCGACTTCCCCGCAACGGCGAATGCTCCCGAAGGCGTGTAGGTCGCACCGGATGTCACGAGTCGGCGCGAGAACACCGACCGGAACTCCGCATGGCTAACAATAAGCATCCCGCTGGAGGCGTTGTATTCATGGCCCATGATGATTCCCGCGTGCTGCGGGACGTCATCCCAACAGGACACGAGTGTCCGCGACCATGGCGCCATCAGGCTTCGCCACGTCGCGGCGCTCAGCGATCCGTCGCGGGTCTGGAAGGGGTGGCTGCCGGCGCCGATGTTCCCGTTCAGTCCAGTGGCCCACTGGCCGCCGGAAGGGAACACGGGGAGGATCCGCTCCCCGGTCAGAGTGTTGCAGATCACGTGCGACCAGGCCACGGCGTCTCCTCTCAGATGAACGTGTCGATCACCTCGGCGGTAAGGACACCGGTCCCGGATGCGGGGACGAGCGTCTGCGTCACGGGCTGCCCGCCCGGGATGCTCCACGTGTCGGCACGTGCGACAGCGCCGAGCTGCTGCACGCCGCCGCGCGTCATCCACCCGGTGCGCATGTCGATCTGCGCGGTCGACCCCGCCGGGAGGGTCTGCGTGACGACGTACTGCTTCCCGCCCGGGCCGAGGATCGTGTACCCGGCCATCGTCGTGGTCGCCCTCACGGTGAGGACGGGGAACGCTGCGACATTGCCGTAGTGGACGGCCTGTCCACCGGCGGGGATGTAGTTCGTTTCGCCGTACGCGCGCGGGTCCGCGGCCCACACGGACATCGTGAATCGGGCGGTGATCGCGTCGACCTCAACGATGTCCGGGGAGATCGCCAACCCGACGTCACGGAACGTCGTGCCGTCGTGGTCGACGACGGACATCCGGTGTGCGAGCCCGTCGCCGAGGATCCCCGACAGCACCTTCATCTCGTGGGCCAGGTCGAACCGGTCGTGGACGATCAGCGACCCCGACACCGGAATGACCTTCTGCGGGAGCTGGCCGGGCAGGTTGAACGCCCCGAACCCGTTCGGCTTCGCGATCTCCTCGCGCCGCCACGTCCCCCCGCCCAACCACCCCTTGATCCCGTCCGGGTCGAGGAACAGACCCTTCTTCACCACGCTGCGCGCGTAGTCACCATGGAAGGTCCGGCCAGCGATCATCGCGCCTCGAATACCGCGCACAGGTCACCCCCGAAGCTGCTTGTTGATCTCTTGCGCGGCGATGAGACCGATCGTGGTCTCATCCATCCGCGGTGCAGGATTCACGACCACCAGCGGCCCCTGAGTCCCGCCACCGGCCCCACCAGCGATCCCGTCCTCGAGCGCCCGGTTCAGCAGCCCTGTGTCCACGACAGACTCCGGGCGGCCCGCCTCAGCGAGCACCGCGAGCGTGCCGCCGCGCCGCGGGAGCACGGTCGCTCCGTCGGCGAGATGCGGGATCTTCCCGACCTCGAAGGAGATCGTTCCGCCGGTCACGTCGGAGACGAAGTTGCCGACCTCGTTGAGACTGCCGAGGAAGCCGTTGATGAGGTCGATGACGCCGTTCAGCACGCCCATGAAGATGTCGCCGAGGCCGTTCCAGATGCCCTCGAAAATCGAGAGGATCCCGCCCCATGCCTTCTCCCAGTCGCCGGTGAAGACGCCGGTAAGGAACTCGATGACGCCCGCGAGGACATCGACGAGCATATTCACCACGGGGATGAGGATGGTGCTCAACATGTTGACGACGCCCTCGAAGATGGGCATCAGTGCGGTGATGACGGCGCCGAGGATCGGGAAGATCGCTTCGATCAGCATCATCAGCGGTGGCAGCAGTGGGGTGACCGCGAGCAGCACCTGGCCGATGAGATCGGCGAGCATCGTGATGATCGGCAGCAGCGGCGGCAGGATCGTCGCGAGCAGTTCGGAGAACACGCCCACGACGGTCTGCAGCACGGGCAGCATGGCCGACATCACCGACTGCAGCGCCGGACCGAGTACGCCCATGATCTGCGGGAGCAGCGGCTGGATCGCCTGGAAGATCACACTCAGCGGTGACAGGTAGCCGAGCAACTCAGCGAAGGCGGAGAAGTCGGCGCCGTCGAGGAGCGAGTTCACCCAAGACAGGCCATCGCCGAGCGCACCGAAGATCGCGGAGCCGATGGGCTCGAGCGCTTCGAGTGCCTTGTTCTTCAGCATCTGCCACTGCTCGGCGGCATCCGCCGTCTCGCCGGCGACGCCGAGGATCGTGTCCCCTGTCGCGCCTACGGCGGCCTGCATGTCTTCGAGGTTCACGACGCCGGACTGCAGCGCTCCGATGAACTGGGATGCGCCGCGGGTGCCGAACACCTGCGAGGCGAGGTCGAGCGCGGCGGCCGTGTTGCCCTGATCGACGAACGACTGGATCTCACCGGTGACACGCTCGAACGCGGCCTGCGGCTCCTCGCCGTCCTTCGCCAGAGTGACGAGCCCCTTCGACAGAGACGCGAGCACCTGCTGGCTGTTCAGACCCGCCTTGTCGAGCGAGCCCATCAGCGCGACGGAGTCCTCGAACGTGAAGCCGAGGTTCTGCAGCGCGGGCGCCGCGGACTGCACGCCGGAGGCGAGTTCGTTCATGCCGACACCGGTGGCCTGCGACACCTGGAACAGAGTGTCCATCGCGCCGGACACTGCGTCGCCCTCGACCTTGAAAGCGTTGAACGCGGCCGTCGTGCCTGCGATGTCGACGTCCTGCTCGAGGATGCGTCCGGCTTCGAGGTACTGAGCTGCGACCGTCGTGAGGGTTTCGCCGCTCAGACCGAGTCGGGTGTTGAGATCGGCAACCGTGCCGCCGATCTGATCGAACGATGCGGGCACGGAGGTGCCAACGTTCTTCGCGACCTGCACGAGCCCGTCGAGAGCCTCGCCCTGCGCACCTGTCCCGGCGCGGATCGTGTCGGTGACGTCGTCGAAGACGGCGCCGACCTCGTAGAGCCCCTTGAACGCTCCGACGACAGCGGTGCCGATCGCGGCGACGCCGATCGCGCCCTTGACCTGAGCCGACCAGGCAGATCCCGCCTTCTTGCCGGAGTCCGCACCGGCCTGCTCGGCCGGTGCGAACTCCTTGGTCAGCTGCTCGGTGATGCCCTCGACCGTCGGGACCAGACGGACCCATGCGGTTGCGAGCTCGACACCTTCAGGCATCCGACACCCCCGATCACTTCTTGCTGGCGGACTCCCACCAGGCGTCGAACTTCGACAGCGGGATCGGCTCGCGACCGAACTTCTGCTGCTTGCGCTTCTCCCACCAGCGCTGAAGGCGCTTCGGTCGGGATCCCTTGCCCTTGCGGAGGATGAACGCGATGCCGTTGAGCATGTCGACGATGACCGCGAGCACCTGCTCGGACCAGGACGGCACCTCACCACCGTGCATCACGGCAGCGAACGCGTTACCGGGTGTCTTCTGCCAGCGGCGCACGAGCACGAACAGATCACGCCAGGAGAGCGCCGCCGTCGACAGCTCGGCGAGACGACGGCCGATGACGAGCAGCTCGAACTCGATGGCCTCCTGATGCTCGTCTACGAGGTCGAGGAGGCCGAAGATTCCCCCGGCTCGATCGACGACCCTTCGCGCCACGCACGCACGACCACGTTGAACTCGGAGCGGTCGAGCTTGTCGACATGCTCGAGGTCGGCGGGCGACATGATCTCTTCGAGGATCGTGAACACCTGATCTGCCTGGTCGAGGCGTCGCGCCTTGCGGATCACTCCGACCGGGACGTTCTCGAAGCGCGGGAGCACGAGCTCGTGACCGTCGGGCAACGTGTGGTGAAACTTCTCCATCATGGGAACCTGCTCTCTGGGAACCGAGGGGGTTGGGCGGCGCGACCGAATGGGTTCCCGTCACTCGGCCGCGCCGGTATTTCAGCTCAGGCCGAGACGACGCCGTCGTCGAGGTAGATGTAGATCGACTTGCCCGCGGTGTCCGGGTAGGTCGTCAGGGTCACCGGGAGAGTGATCGCAGCGGACGCGAGCAGAGCGATCTCGCCGCGCTCGGTGACCTGGCCGTGCGGCACGAAGACCACGGCGCGGCGGTCGCCGTCCTTGATCTTGAAGTACCAGGCCTTCGTCGGGCGGGCCTCGCCAGCGATGGCTGCACGCGTTAGCGTGCCCTTCGTCGCGGTCGCGGCCGTCACCTCGACGTTGTCGTCGCCCATGTAGTTCTTCAGCGAGAACTCGTCGAGCGCGAGATGCGCCCACGCGAGGGTCGCGTCGAACTCGGTCAGCACCTTGCGGATGACCTTGAGCGACCAGTCCCGGATCGACTCGGTCGACTCGGTCGGCGTGATTGTCACGCCGTCCTCGCCGACGTAGCCGGAGTCGTCGAGACCGGTGTAGACGAAGTCGTCGATCGTCTCGGGGATGACGTCGGTCTCGGGGCCGGTGAGGATTGCACCGGTGACCTGCTGATCTGGGGCGCCGACGAAGACGTCCTTGGAGTTGACTCCCATTGCTGTGCCCCTTTCAGGCATGACGAAACGCCGCCCGGTCGGGCGGTGCGGGTTGAGGAACCTAGGCCGTCTTCCTGCGGAGGTCGACGGAGATCATGGCGGTGAAACGGAAGTGGCTCGGCACCTGCGGGTGCGGCAGATTCCCCGGAAGGGAGGTTGCTCGAGCGCGGTAGACGATCTCGGTGCCGAGCATGCCCGAACGGCCTGCGGCTTCGATGATCGCGACCATCAGCGCGCACAGATCGCGTGCACGCTGCTCCTGCTCCGCATACCCCTCGACCACCAAGGTCGGCGAGTCAGTAACGAGGTCGCGAGGCGGGCCACCGGTGGAGAACAGTCGACCGAACTCGGGCGGCTTCGGATTCTTCTTCGGCAGTTTCGTGCCGAGGGTGCCCTTCGCCTTCGTGACGTTCGGGAACCCGTGGTCGGGCAGGTGCAGGGACACGTGGTCGAGGCTGGCTACCTCGACGTCGGCGGGGATGAGGAGCTCGATGGTGCTCACCTCCCGGCGTCGATAGCGCGTGTGAGGGTCCGGTCTTCGGCCTCGGCGCGCATGGCGTCGAAGGTCTCAGTGCGGACGAACACGACCGTGCGGTCGCGGTTGCGCGTGGTGGTCGCTTCGACGCCCTCGCCGGCTGCGGCCGCCATGCGCTCGCCTCGCTTCGTGAGGTCGTCGGTGACCACCTGCGAGGTGAGTAATTGCTGCACGCCGGCGCGGTTCAGCTTGATCCGCACGCTCTTGATCGGCATCAGCCCTCCCACATCTTCAGCAGCAGGATTGTGTGCGACGTCGTCGCGCTCGGTCCCGGCTGTCGGCGGACAGCGCCGTCGATCTGGAACTGATCACCGAACACGGTGATGCGGTCGTGGCGTTCGACGTCGGCGCCGTACGGTCCGCGCGCGGTCCACTGGATGAGTGCGCCGTCGCGGTTCTGCTCGTCAGCGAGCGTGTTCCCCGCATCGAGCGCCCATCCCGGGAGGTCGACCGGCTCGACGCCGGTGAAGTCCGCTTCGGTGCCGCCGCGGTTGTCGTCGACCATCGCGGGCCGCTCGCGGGCGATGGTGTGCCGCGCGACTGCGCCGGTGATCATGCCATCCACCCGATCTTGTATGCGTCGAGCTGCGCCATCTCGTGCGGGAACAGCACTGATCCCCCGGCGACGTTCGACGTGATCTGTGAGTGCGTGACGCCGACGCCGCCCGCCTGCTCACGGACGAAGCCGAGGGGCGATCCGAGGGCGCGCGCGGCAATCTGCAGAGTCAGGGACACGATGTCGGCGGGGACGACCTCATAACCGGCGGTGAACTTGATGATGGCTGCCGTGGACCGGATGTTCACCCACCCCGTGGCGGGGTCAAAGTCGATCGCGGCCGGGTCGGTGACCGCGATGCCGTTGATCGATACCTCCTCCAGCGACGCGATCTGCATCGCCGGCAGCCAGACCTCTTCACGGAATCGCGTCCGCGCGCGGTAGACGAGACCGGCCTCGCGCTTCGCGACGTGCCACCGGCAATAGCCGCGGATGAGTGCGCTGGCGGCTTTCAGCTCGTCGTCGAGGAAGGGGGTTGAGGCGGGGATGGCACCCTGCGAACGCTGGGCCATCTGCTCCTTGGTCGCGAACGGATCCATCCCCGGCCCCTTCCCTACTCGGCTGCAGCGCTGTCGGCTGCGGCCTTCTTGGTGGACTTCGTCACGCGCTTCGTCTGCGCGCGCTTGGGTGCCTGCTTCGGCTCCGGGATCTCCGGTGCCGTGACGGGCTTCGTCTGCACGTCGGACAGCCACGACACGCTCGTCACGACCGGCTCGTCGCTGCCGCCGAAGGCGACGACGGCTTCGGCCGGGTAGGTGATCTCGGTCGTGCCGGGTGCGACGTACTTGACCGCATCCGTGCTGCGGTTGTCGGCGACGAGCTTCGTCGTCACCGGGCCACCGTCGAACTCGACCGCGCCCGTGCTGACCGGCGTGGTGACCTCGTCTTCGATCTTGATGCTCATGGGATCTTCTCCTCAGATCGGGGAGCGCCCGGCCGTGCTTGGCCGGGCGCTCCCGTGGGTCACGCGCCCTGGAGGTTCGTGACCTGGCCGAAGGCGCCGGGGCGGTAGACGGCCAGCGCGAGACGCTCTTCCGCGCGAAGAGCCGTGAGGTTCTTCTGGAAGTAGTCGGCGTGGCTGTTGCTCGCCTCGACGGTGATGCCGCCCTTGCGGAACACCTGGCCGCCCTGAGCGAACGCGCCCACGAGGGCCGTGTTCTCCGCGATGGCGGGGGTGCTGACGACGCGCTTGCCCCACAGCGAGGGGGTGGCCTCCTGCACGAAGGGACCGGCTGCGTAGTACGCACCCATCTCGTTCTTCGACAGGACGATGCCCTCCCAGCCGAGCGGGTCGATGACGACCGCGTCGGGCTCGAGGAACTGCGTCGTGCGGATGCGGGTGATCTGGCGATAGATGGCATCCATCGCGTTGTCGTCCGCCGCCGACGGCGCGGTGCCGCGGACCACGGCGGGTGCGAGGCCCGGGCGGTTCAGCAGGCCGACGAGGTTGGCGCCGGTGCCGTCACCGTTGAGCAGCTGCGCCTCTTCGGCGAGCTTCACGAACAGCGTGAGGCGGGCGTCGATGTAGGAGAGGGCCTGCGCCCAGTCCTCGAGCATCTCGTCCGAGATCGGCAGGAACGTGGCGATCTTGTGGAGCACCTCGTCGACCTTCGTGAAGGCCAGCGCCGACTCGGGCTTGACGCCGCCCTCGAGCACCGCTGCGGCGCCGTTGGTCACGACGGACTCGACCAGGTACCGGATGAGCGGTGAGGTCGTGTTGCCCGAGGGGAACAGGTCGGCGATCGTCAGCTGACGGAACCGCTGCTCGACGATGCCGCTCTGCACGGCGGCCTGGTTGCTGACCTGGTAGCCGCCGCCGGGTGCGCCGACGGTGCCTTCCAGCAGCGGTGCCTTCAGCTCGACGTCTCCCGACGCCCAGTTGCTGCCCTTCAGCCCGCGCTCGATGAGCGACTTGTACGCCGCGGACTCGACGAACTGCTGGCCGAACGACTTCGCGACCGCCTCGGACCGCTCGTCGGCTGCCGCGTTGTCGAGGCTTCCGCCGCCTGCGGAGGCGGCGAACTGCTTGCGCTTCGCCTCGATCTCCTCGAGGTTCTGCACCTCCTCGGTCGCCGTCTTGATGTCGGCCTCGAGCGGGTCGAGCGCCGCCTTCTGCTCGGCGAACGACTTGTACAGGCCGCCGTGGTTCTCGGCCACGGCGAGGGCCTTCTGCGAGAGCTCGCGGACCTTGTCCTGAGCCTCCTTCAGCTTCGTGCTCATTTCTTACTCCTCAGATGATGGGACTGCGATGGCAAGCGAGGCCCGGATTCGGGCCGCGCGGACCTGGAGTTCTGCAGCCGCTTCATCGCCGGAGGGGGTCGACCGGACGCCGGCGACGGGGGCGGCTGCGCCGGTCGCGGGGGTCTCGTCGTCGCCGTCGGGGGACTCTGCGGACTCTGATCTCTCAGGGTCGGGAGTGAGCACTTCTGTCACTCCCACGGTCGAACGATCACCCTCGAGGGTGATGGTCAGGCCGTCGTCGGTGTAGCTCTGGCGGTAGAGCTCGGTCTCGTAGGTGTCGGGGTCTTCGACCTCGAACACCAGGGTGCCGCCGCCGTCGGCATCCGGGATCGTGCCGCGCAGCCACACCCACATGCCGGGGTTGGCGTCGCGAACCGCCTCGCGGGCGCGCTCCTGCACGGCCTCGAGCGACCCGGCGAGCGTCTTCAGCGTGGGCCGATTCTGCAGGGCCTTCTCGGCCGGGAGTGTCCCGCCGAGGGCGAGGGCTGCGTCGAGGATCGCCTGGATGAGCTCGGAGTCCGCGGTGCTGTTGCGCGCCCCGACCTTCTGGGTCGCGGACTTCGACGACAGCACGACGGCCTCACGGTTCGAGGGGATCGCCACGAAGGCGCCGTTGAGAAGCTCGCGCTTCGCTCCGGCACTCTTGGCGCTCTTGATCGACATGAACGCGACCGAGGTGGTGCGGATGTGCCCCTCGTTGACGAGGGTCCGCACCTCCTGTGCGCGCGGCAGGGAGCTGTATGTCCCCGCGACGATCAGGTTCCCGGTCTCCTCGTCGATGCGCGGCACGCCAGATCCGACCGTCGTCGCCACGGACATGCCGTGGTCGGAGTCGAACGTGATGTGCTCGGGGAGCGGCATCACCCACTCGTCGGCCTTGAGCGTGTCGCCGTCGCGGTCGAGTGTCGGCGCCGAGAGGATCACCTCGAAGGTGCCCGGGAAGTCGTCGGCCGATCCTGTGGACGCGATGGCCGCGTCCTTCCGGATGATGTTCATTGCGTCTCCTACTCCACGGTGATCGTCAGACCGCACATGCAGCCGGCGACTTCATCGGCGCCACCGGCGGGGTCGCCGGGTGCGTTCATGCCGTTCGAGAACAGCTCGTCGATGCCGACCGTCTCGCCGTCCATCTGCGCGTGAGAGGACCGCGGGTTCGAGCTGCTCGCGTTCCACGTCTTCACGACACGGACTTCACGCTCGACAGCGACTTGCTGGCCGGCCACGAGGGTCGCGAAACCGACGACGGTGGCCATCCGGGAGACGGCGACTTCGTCGGCACGGTTGGCGAGGGTGCCCTCGTCGAACAGCCTTCCGACTGCGTCCTCGAGGGAGTCTTCGTCTTCCATGTCCGCGATCGCCGCGTCGATCCGATCGGACGTGGTCCGGTTGATCTTCCGGGCCGAGTCCTTCGCATCCGTGGCGATCCATGCCTCGACGGTTGCCGGGTCGTATGTGCCGCCGAGATCCGACGCAGCCTTCGCGCCGACCGCCGAGGCGGTGGCGGTGGAAAGCGTCGTGAGTAGCTCGGTGAGCGGTTCGTCCCAGTCGGTGGCGTTGAACACGCCGGATGCCTTCGACGCGGCCGCGGCGATCACCGCGTCACGCTGCTCTGTGAAGAACTCGCCGAGGGCTTTCCGGTGCTCTTCGGTGAGAGCATCCCGGGTGTCTTCGGCGTTCGCCTTCACACGCGAGATCCGGCCCATGATGGATCGGAACGTCGTCGAGCGGCGGCGCACAGTGGGCACCGATCGCTCCTCGACGGGCTGAGCCATCAGCGTTCCGTCGGTCGCAACCTGCTGCGGCCTCGGTGCGGTGCTCCCGAGCGGGAGTAGCGCGGCGTTCGCGTACAGGACTTCGGACTCGGGGCCGGCAGGCGGAAGGTTGAACAGCGGCCGCGCCTCGGACGGGCGCATAACTCCCCGCTCGATCAGCGCCGCCACCGCGGTCGCGCGCGTCTCGAAGTCGCCGCGCAGCACGTCGTCCATGTTGAACTTCGTGAACACGTCGGCCTTGTAGAAGTCCGGGACAAGCTGATGATCGACGACGGACTCGAACATCTCGAACCGCGGCGCCATGGTGTCGCGGTACATCGACCGCAACTGCTCGGTGATGTTCGAGAAGGTGGCCTGGTCGAGGATGTGCACCACGGGCGGCGGGACGTCGTACGCCCCGCAGACCTCTTCACGGTTCAGCTTCCGCGACTCGATGTACTGCATCTCCTCGGCGGAGAGCTGCACGACGGTCGCTTCCATGGCCTCTTCGAGCACCAGGGGCCGACCGGCGTTGTCGCTGCCGCTGTACTGCGCGTCGATCTGCGACGACAACCGGTTGATCGCGGCATCGGACAGGGTCTTCGGGTGCTTCACGACGAGCGACGGCCGAGCGCCCCGGTTCCACCAGGATGCCGTGGCACGCCGGGATGCGTCCTCGTTGAGCAACGTCATCCGCAGGCCCTCGAGGTTCGAGAGGCCGCGCCGCAGGTTCTCCGGGTTGTAGTTCTTGAAGACGACGACGTCGTCCTCGGGCCACTCGATGTCGGCGCGCCCACGATAGGAGAAGACGACGTCGCCGTCGTCGTTCCGCTTGACGACGACGTTCGTCGGGTGGATCGGGTGCAGCTCGCGGACGCGGCCGTCGAGGTCGCGCAGCTTCAGCCAGAACGCCTCACCGTAGATGTCGTACGTCGAGGAGGTCCACTGCCACAGCTCGAATCCGGAGAGGCGATCGTTGGGGCGGGCCATGAGCTCGGCAAGGTTGCCGCTCTCGTCCTTCTCGCCACCGGAGCCGTCGCGCTTCTTGATCTCGAAGCGGTTCCGCGCCGTCGCCATGGCGAGCTTGCGGACGACGACGCCGACCCACAGCTGCCGGGTGTAGATCTCGCCGTACGCCGACCACGACCCGACGAGCGGGACGTGGCTGTTCCCGCCGTAGACGCCGTGCGCATAGGTGGACGTGCTGTCTGCGTAGTCGACGGACTGCGGAGTGACGCCGACCATCGATCCGTTTGAGAGGAGCAACTCGACCTCCTAGACGGTCAATGTCTGCATGTACTTCACAGCAGGGCGGGGAAGCCACACGTGCCCGTCGACGCCGAGGCGGTCGCCGTTGGCGGCCAGGCTGACGACGTCGGCGAGCACGAGATGGCTTTCGTCGGCGTCGATGAGGACGCCCTCGAAGGTCTCCTCGGTGTTCAGCGTGACGATGTAGCGGGTGCGGATCATCGATCGGATGAGTCGATCGGGTCGGGCCATGATGTTCGCCTCTCTTAGACAGTGGCGAGCCCGCGCTCCTCGTAGATGGACGTGCCATCCTCGGGCGGGTTCTTGAGCAGCCAGTAGGCGCCCGCGACCCCGGAGATCGGGGACGCGTCGCCAGGTGAGCCGATGCGATCGACGACGTAACCGTCACCGAGGCGCTTCATAACCGCCGTGCCGGCGGCCACGTCGAGCACGGGCTGCGCGCGGTGGAACACCTTCCCGAGGTTCACGCCATCGAGTAGCATGCCCGTTGCGCGGCCCAGGTCAGCACCGCCCCATTCGACGATCTCGAAGTCGGTCGCTTCGAACTCGGAGAACAGCGACGAGACCGGCGCGCCTCGTGTCTGGAACGTGATCGCCGCCGGCGTGAAACGCCGCTCGGGATCCGTCAACCACGGGACGACCCAGTCGGTGCCGGGCCTTGAGCGCATGATTCCGACGTGCGCGTTCCCATCCTCGCGAACGGAGGCGAACGCGATGTGTGCCCAGGTGCGATCGGCGGAGACCTCGATGCAGAGGTACACCGGTGCGCCCTCGCGCCGCTTCGACAGACGGTCGAATCCCTCGAGCCATTTCCCCGGCTGGAACGGTCCGCCCGTCGACGAGTCGACAAAGACGTTCCCGACCTCGGAGGCGAACACCGGCGCCGGGTCGGATGCCCAGTACGCGAAGAGGTTCTCCTGCGGGAGGTTGTAGTTCATCGACGGGTTCGAGTACGCCCACGCCTCGGGACCGTCGAGCGGCATCCCCGGAGGCGGCGACCACCAGAACAGGCCGATCGTCGTCTCGTCGTCGCCTGCCTCGATGGCGTCGATCGCCATCTTGTGGAGGTGGCGCTGGACGATGGCGTCCATGTCGCCGGTGTTCGCCGCGGCGATGAGCTGCGAGCGTCGGCGCGCGGCGGTGGTCTTCGACAGTGCGGACCAGGCCTTGAACGTCTTGTGCTTCAGGATCTCGTCGACGAAGACGAGATCGAACGTGAGGCCGCGGCCGCCGTTCTCGGCCGAGTCGACCCAGTAGCGCTGTCCGCCGGTGAGCTCGAACCAGAGTTCGCCGTTGATCGCGTTCGTCTTGCCGCGTTCCTTCGCGAGGCGCGGGATTGCGTCGATGATCTTCTGCGCATGCTCGTATGTCTTCTTGGCCGTGGCGAGCTTCTGCGCGACGCCGATCACCTGCGCGTCGCCGTCGACGTACATCCGGAACAGGATCAGCAGCGCGACGATGAACGTCTTGCCGTTCTGTCGCGCGACCCAGAGCAGGACGGTCTTGAAGCGGTACGAGCCGTCTTCGTTCAGCTCGAGCGCGTGGATCAGGAACCACCGCTGCCAGGGGTTCAGCTTGGGGGCGAGCTCGGCGTGGCGGCTGTCTACGAGCTGCAGGTGCAGCCACATCGCGAAGTGGATCGCCGCGTACCCGGCCGACGTCTTCGGAGTGAGTCGACGCCGAGGCGGGGTGAAGACTCGCGGCACCATGTGCCCACGAAGCCGAGCCGGCCGGGTGCTACGCCTTCTTGCGGGCGGCGCGCTTGGGCGCCTCCGGGTCGTCGTCGATGCCACTGGTACCCCCGCTGTAGAACAGGCGGCGCAGCTCGTCGAGCTCGTCCCGCTCGCGAGGCCGTGCGGCTGCGATCAGCGCGTCGAGGTTCTCGGTGTATCGCGCTGCGAGTCCTGCCCGCTGCGGGATAGCCATGGGTGCGTCGAGGTCGCGGGCGAGCTGCAGAACGAGCGCGGCACGCCACTTCGCAGACTCCGGAATCGTGAGCCCGCGGAGCACCGCGCGAGCGGCGTCCTCGTTGCTGATGTCGAAGTCATCGGCCGGCGCATCTGTCCCGCCTCGTGTCCCACCTTCTGTCCCGCCGTCCGACTTCCCGCCAGGACCAATCTGAGGGAGCGCAGCGAGCTTCGGCTTCTCCCGTGCGGCCGCGCGCTGGCGGCGTTTCCGCTCGCGCTCACGCTGCCGCTTCTCCTCGGGAGTCATGGCCATGATGACCACCTCCCGATGGTGGGACATGGGACACTGCCGTCCGGAGGGGGATAGATCACTGCCGGTGCTCGTCTTTGGGGCACAGCGGTAGAGATTTCGAGGCCCCTACCCCTGTGCGCGTGTGCCCTCTCAGTCTGTGAACTCTCCGGACTGGATGCTGTCTTCGACGGCGGCCTCGAACGCGTGAGCAGCGGCTCCGATGCGACGCGTGAGGTCGGCTGTGTCCATGGTGAACGTGATGCCGACACCTGGTGTGTGCGTCATCTCGACCGGGACTCGCATGTCGAGGTCACCGTGACCGACCTCGACGAGAGTGTCCTCACGAATGCCAGCATCGACACGCAGTCGGACCTTGATGCCGAGGGACGCAGGCCAGGCGGTCATCAGCCGGCGCTCGCTGCACCCTGATCGACCGGGGCGTCCGCGGGTGCGGGTACCTGCGGTTTCGGTGCGCTCTTCGCCTTGGAGGTGCGCGCCGTCTTCGGTGCGGTCTCCTCGGCCGGCTTGGTGTTCGGCTGCCACGTCACGGACTTCTCGTTCACTTTGTAGTGACCGTCCGTGTCGCCGTGGTGGGTGAACGTCTTCTGGGTCTCGTGGACGATGACGGTGCGCCCGTCGAGCGGTCCACCCTGAGCCTTCAGCTTGCGTGCCATGATCGTGTCCTCTCGGAGTCACCAGACCTCGGACGGATCGCCGAGGCCGGGGCGCGCGTCGCCAGCGCCCTTGTTCCTGTTGCACCGCTTGTGCGACGGCTGCCCGTTCGCGGGGTCGTCAGCGAGCTCAGGGTGCGTCTTGATCGATTGCCGGTGGTCGTACTCGAATGAGTCCGGGTCGGTGCGAGGCAGGTTCGTGTCGATCGCCTCGCCGCACAGTGCGCACGGGAGGTTGTGCTCAGCGGTGAGCTTCCGCAGATCAGCGCGGTTCTTCCGGTGCTGAGCGGTAGACCGGCCAGGTACACCAGCAGCCACGGATCGACCCCCGCTCGAGAGCGTCCGGCTCGCTCAGCCCACGCGCGAGGTATGTGCGCCGCAGCGAAGGCGAGCCGGAAGACGATGCTCTCCACCGAGGACTCGAACCTCGACCTCGCGGACCAGAACCGCGCGCCCTGCCGTTAGGCCAGCGGAGATCAGCAGCGGAGCGGTCACTCACCCGCGCATCATGTGCGGTAGTCCGGATGCCTCCAGTGCCTCCACCCGAGAACGACGAAAGCCCCGCCAGATCGGCGAGGCTTCGGGTCATAGTTCAGGTGCAAGCACAGCTTAACACACCATCTGGACACGTTTGACACATTTCTTTGGTCAGATGAGATCAATCCCGGTCGCTCCGCACAAAAGCTATCCACAAGAGATCGAGGGCCTGTCGTGGAGGAGTCGTAACGTGAAAGCACCTGCAGCGACGAGGCGACAGGTAGAACGGGGAAGCTCATGAAGTGCCAGGAATGCGGATCCACCAACGTCGAGCAGAAGTACGAGCCGGCGAGATACACGCGGTCAGCGCGGACACGGGTGACGTGCGGCGCCTGCGGATTCGAGCGACACTACGCAGGGCCGCCCATCGCCAACGGGTGAACACATAGCGAAAGCCCCGGACCTCTGAGCGAGGTCCGGGGCTCTTTGCCGTGCGCTCAGCCCTGCACAGCGGCACCTGCAGTCGTTCGCGCCTCGTCCGTGACGAGCGGCATGAGTGCCTTCACCAAGCACTCGCCATGGAAGTCCCACCGCCACTCTCGGTAGTCACCCTGCGGCGCACCGCTGGCCCGGTCGCCGCCTCGCTTCCGCCAAAACACGAACGCCTTCTTCTTAGGCTCGCGTGGGCCGCTCGCGCTCAGCGGGGCGTGGCCGATGTTCAGCGCTGACCAGTCACGATGACCGTAGGTGTCCACCGGCTTGCCGCACAGATCGCACACCTGCACGCTCTGGGTTGTCGGCCTCATCTGCTCGCTCATCGCTCTACCTGCCCTTCCTCAACGGCGTCCCAGCGGTCGATGATCGAGCGGAACAGCACTCTCTCCTCGCCCCGCTCGGGATGCGTCGCGGTCCACCACAGCGCCTGGCCGTCGTGGAAGTGGATCTCGGTGTCCGGGTGGACGGCTTGCTCGTCGTGCGACCAGAGGATCACCGTCTCGCCGTCGCTGACCGACCACTCGTAGTCGATGAAGCCGTCGGGGTCGCAGAACGGGCACGGGATGTCACCCTCACGGAAGTCGGCGTCGGCGTCGCAGAGGCCGTGCCCCTGGTAGCCGCCTTCCCACGTGACCACGGAGGCGCACACGGTGTCCGGGTAGCTCGCACCGAATGCGGACCACTGCAGAGTGCCAGGGCACTCCTCACGGCCCGGTAGTGTCTCGACGCTCATCGCACACCCCCAGCCCGCACCAGGCGGTGCACGCGGCCTTCCGCTGCGGCGATGGTGAACTCGACCGGGTTCCATCCTCGGACCGGGTCGAAGACCTCTCCGCTCTCATGGACGTACGCGATCTCCGTCGTGTTCTCCGGCATCTTGAACCACTCGAACCAGCCCACGCCCGCGTCGGACGGTTCGCCCTGCGGCTCCGGGCGGGCTACACGATCCTCCGGAGGCGTGTAGACGTCCGCGGGCCGATCGTGCACGCGATCCCAGTCGGCGCTCGGCTCTGGCACCTCGGGATGGCCCAGAGCAGCCATAGCGCGATCGATGATCTCGATGCGGCGCGCGACGTCTCCGCCGCTCCACCCGCGGAGCGTGTACAGATCGCGGAGCAGCGCTTCCCGCTCGTCGCCGGTCGGGTTAATTCCCTCAGAGTGAATAGCCATTGGCTAATTCCCAATCTGTGCATGCTTGCGTGGGCGGCCGCGACGCGACCGCATCTTCTTCTCAGTGGCAAGGACGTCCGCCGCACGGAAGCGGCCGGCGAGCGGTTTCAGGTCACCGGACTCCACCCACCGGCGGATACGCCGCTCAGCAGACGCGAGCGCCGCATCACCCTGGATACGCTTCGCGGCCTCCGTGAGAGTCAGCCAGGTACTCATGCAGCCTCTCCCCTCTTCTGCGCTGCGACGGCGAGCACGTCGTCCTGCCAGTACCGGCCCATCTGCGGTGCGAGAAGGTTCTGCGTCACCCAGTTGCGGACCGTGCCCGTAGTGCGCTCCACGAGGCGTGCAGCATCCGCGAGGGTCAGCCAGCGCGGGTCATGCGGTCGCACCTCGGCCGGGGCCGGCTCCGCGAACACCGACGCCCACAGGCCGCCGTCGTCCTTCGAGTTCGCTTCCCAGTCGCAGTCCTCGGTCGTGCACCGATACCGGGAGGGGCGGCCGTTGCGGCCAGGCTGAATCCGGACGGCCATCAGGTCGCACACCGGGCATGCGGCCTGCGCCCACCGGGGTGAGTCTTCGAGCGGCCAGCGCACGGCGGCATCCGCGACCGTCCACACGTCCGGGGCATCCTTGTGCACGACCATCACGCCCTCACAGAGCGAGTAGACCTGATGCGAGTCGTTCGCCAGGCGGTCGAGGTCCTCGAGGATCACATCGACGGCGAGCTGCACCACATCATGCGCGGCATCCGCCATCGCACCGGCCGGGAGACCAGCACCGGGCCGGTCCTCCCCCGCGACGTGGTTCGCCCACATGTTCAACGTCGTCGTGATGTCATTCGATGCGTCGATCAGGTCAGCAGCCACGGGAGCCGGGATCTCGATCGACGACGACTGCACCCGGATCCGATCGAACACCGCGGCCTTCGTCGGGTCTGCGATCGAGCGGAGGTGACCGACGATGTCCGCAGCATCCTCGAGGTGCCGGCGCAGACTCCGGTAGCAGCGCTCACAGATCAGCACCCCGTCCCGAGCATCGACCTGCGCGCATCCAGGGCACGGGTTGTCCCCCTTGTAGTCCTCGCCGTTGCGGTCGCAGACCGCGAAGTGCTCGCCGCGCCGGAGGCATCCACGGATGCAGTAGCGGTCAGACATGCTCCACCTCCACTCGATCGGTGCAGACGCAGTCGACCTCCTCATCCGGATCACGGGACACGATCAGCGACAGCTTCCCGTGGCACCACTTGCAGGTGTCCTCATCCTCAGAACGGTGTGTCATCTCCCCATGCCCCCTCTGCTGACGGTTCCGTGGTCGCCCACTGCTCCTCGTTCGACGGCTGCGCCGCTGACCCCTTCGCGTCGGCCGTCCGGGCGGTGCGGGTGACCTGCGCCGTCGCGTACCGGAGACTCGGGCCGATCTCATCGACCTCGAGCTCGATCGCCGTGCGCTGATTGCCCTCGCGATCCTGGTAGGAGCGATGACGGAGGCGGCCCTGAGCGATGACACGCATGCCCTTCGTGAGCGACCCGGCGACGTGGTCAGCGAACTCCCGCCAGACGGACGCCCGGAGAAACAGCGGGTCGCCGTCCTTCCACTCGCCGTCCTTCATCGTGCGGGGCGTGCTCGCGATGGTGAAGTTCGCCACCGGGAGGCCGTTCTGCGTGAAGCGCAGTTCGGGGTCGGCGGTCAGGTTGCCGACGACGGTGATCACGGTCTCGCCGGCCATCAGCGCACGCCCTCAGCGGCTTGGAGAGCGGCGGCGACCGGGTTATGTTCGGCCGCGACGTCGAGCCACCGCTCGCGATCCTCCGGGGCATCAGGAATGCCGTCGACCCCAGACACGCACCAGCCCGCCGAGCAGCAAGGGCACGTCTCGCACGCACCGCTGCCGCATCCGTCCTCGCAACACCAGACGCCCTCGCTTCGCGCCTCGTCGATCAACTCTTTGAGGCTGGTGGCCTCGCTCACATCGTCGAGCGTCACCGGCTCGGTGCTGCGGTACTCCCATCCCGGCATCAAGTGCCCGTGGTTCAGAACGTCCTCAGGTGTGCCGGTGACGGTGTTGCCGTCCTCGTGCTCGATCGTGATCCTCATGATGCTGTTCTCCTCTGAGCCGCGACCATCGCGTCGCGGCGGATCTTGTATGCGGTCTCTCGTGGCGTTTCGTCGGCCTCAGCCAGTAGCCGAAGCCGGAACGTGCGGTCCTTGGCGAACCTCATCGCCGTGAGGACGATGAAGCCGGCGAGAGCGTCAGAATGGATCTCCACCCCAGGCCTCCTCTGTCTCTTGGGTCTGCTCGTACTCGGTCATCTGCAGCGTGTAGCGCTCCTGCGCGAGCCAGCGATCGTGGCGGCGGCGGTACGTGCCGCAGGGTCCGCAGTCCTCCCGGCGACCGCTGGGGTGGTCCGGGCATCCGATGGGCGGAGCATCGAGCAGCAGAGGCCGGCGGGGCGGCCGTGACCGGGTCTCCTGCTCCCGCTCCCACGACTCCCACTCCCCCGACCGCTCGGCACCCTCGGATCGCACCCTCGCCCGCGCCCGCTCGCCCGCTCCCCCCACAGCCGCGAACGTTCGCGAATGTTCGCGTGGCGGCTCCGGAGCATCCGACGACGCGAGGCGCGCATCCACGCGCAGCGGGCGCCGAAGCGCGATCCACTCCGACCCGCGCTCCTCGTAGATCGTCAGGAACCCGGAGTCCGCGAGCATCAGCAGATGATCGACGACCAGATCCGTCGCCGCTTCGCCCGGATAGATCGCGGCGGCGATCAACTCCGGCACCAGCTCGCACCGACCGAGCGGGTCCGTCGCCGTTGTCCACAGCCCCATCGCTGTCGGCTTCGCCTCGTGCGGCGCGCGCAGGTAGCCCGGCCACCGCATGTCCTCCGCGCTGATCCGCCGCTGCACGCTCCTCGTTGACACCCTGATCGCTTCCCTTCGCAAACCCTTCGAACACCAGATCGATCGCGAGCTGCAGGTGCTCGTCGTCGACCTCGAAACACTCCGTCCACCCGCGGCCACGGAACAGCAACCGCCGCGCCTCGAGCTCCGAGGCGAACGCCTGCGGGAACCAGCGACGCAGCATCCGCAGCGCCTCCGTCTCCCACGACGCATCCGTGCCCCGCGCGAGCACCACGACCTGTCCGCCCGAGACGGTCATCTCCTGCACGCGGGAGAATCGCCAGGCCCGGCCGACCTTCAGCACGTGACGTCCCGGGCCGTGTTCGTCCGCCCAGACGACGACATACGTCATCGCGAACTTCGGCATCGCGCTCATCGCTTCCTCGCCTTCTTCACGGGCGTGAAGTCGCCGCGGCGATGCCGGTGCGACTCGGTCGTCTTGGAGCAGAGGCCGAACGTGTCGAGGCGGTACACCGTCTGCCCGCAGAGGCGGCACTGCGGCCAGCCCTCGTGCATCATGGCGACGATCCTGAGACGCTCGAGCGTGACCTCACGGTTCGGCGTCCACTCCTTCTCCTCGGCCTCAGTCGGCGCGACGGCGAGCACGGCGCTCATGCGGCGTCCTCGATGAGCTCGGCCTCGCGCTGCCGCTGCCACGCACGCTCGAACTTCGCGAACGTGATCCGCGGGTGCTTCTCCCAGTGCTCGATGAGCTCCTCAGAGGCGTACGCGAGCGCGCGGGTCTGGTTGCCCATGAACAGCGAGAACGGGTCGATACCCTTCTCCCGACCGCGAGCGTTCAGCATCGCGCCGCGCGTGGCCTCCTCCGCGGCGACGAACAGCGCATAGAGGGTGTCGTCGTACTCGGCGCGGCACTCCCGCCACGCGTTGAATGCCTCGCTGATTATGCTCACCGCTTCACCTCCGGTCGCACGCTTCGGATCTTCTCGAAGGGAACCCGGTCGACCCAGGAGTAGCCGGTCTCAACGGACACGGTCTTCGCGTTGATCTTGCGCACCTGGCGCCACGAGATCCCGTCGTGGATGAACTCGGCGCCGGTCAGGTCGTCGCGCGTGAAGTGCACTCGCTCCGCTTCAGCGATCCGCCGCTCGAGCGACCGGACTCGGTGCGACCACTTCTGGATGCGCTCGTCGGCCTCCTGATGTGCACGGTAAGCACGATCATGGGCACCGCGAACCTGACCTGCGGCCCTCTGATTGCCGGATCCGCCGAAGCCGGGGATGCCGCCGCCCATCTCGTGCGCGGAAGCCGATAGGCGCTCGGCCTGCTCTTTGGCGTGCTGTGCCGCCTTGAGCCGATCGCGCGAGTACGTGAGCTTTGCCCGCATTTCGTCCGTCGTCATGTTCATGCGATCGCCTCATGCCAGGCCAGCCACTCAGCGCCGTAGACACTGCAGCCCATCTCCATCGCGACGGCACGAGAGATCCGGATGCGGACCACGCCCTCGAAGCGGTACCACGCCATCTCGATCGGGTAGAAGACCGGCACGCGCTCCGGGTGAGTCACCCAGCGGCGGACCTTCCACCCGAATCGGAGCGCCTGAGCCTGCAGTGCGCCCTCGCAGGCGGCATTGCAGAACGCGCAGAGCGAGAGGCCGTCGACGGGCGAGGGGACGTTCTTCGAGCCGCCCATGCCGACCGCTCGGCGGTGCTGGAACGTGAGCACGAGCACACCGCATGCAGCGCATCGGCGCTCGTCGCGCTGGTAGACCGCGTTGCGAGTCTCCGTCGTCGGCGCGCTCATCGGGTCACCCCCGATAGAGTGCGGGGCATGTTCACCACGCCGATCACAGTCGTTGTCGAGCAGCCCCTCGACCTCGTGGGTTCCGTGCTCGTCCCCGCCGCCGCGATCATCATCAGTGCGCTCATCGCGGTTTCGATCGCGCGCGGTGAGCGCCACGCTGCCCGGCAGGAGCGCAAGGACGTCGCTCTGGCGAACCTGATGCTGGCGCTGACGATGGTGGACGCAATCGCAACTGATCGCGCGAATCGTGCAGAACGGAACCGGAGGGTGACAGACTTCGTGGCTGCCGCCAACGTCGCGGAGTCTGTGTTCAGCAAGGACGAGTATCCGGTACTCGAGCTGGTTGTTGCGATCGTGCTGCGAGACGCAAACCGGGGGCGCGCACAGCTCTCGTACGCGGCTTCGGCGGCCCTGATGCTCCTGAGTGATTGGAAGCACGGCGAGGTCGATACCGCGGAGATCCAGCGACATCTCGATGAGCTGACGGACTGGGAGCGCGGATTCGTGGCAAAGGATTGGCGCGCGCTCTTGAACAGAGCGGCCGGGAAGCCAGCACGGATGGATCTCGTGTCGACGCTCATCGGTGCGCTCCGAACTGCGCGGCGATCGCGCGGTTGATGTTGAGCATCGAGTTGACCTTCGTGCGCAGGGCGCGCTCGGTGCCGGCGGCGTAGTGATACTCGGCCTTGACGTTGTGCCATGCCTCGAGTTCGTTCTGCGCGTCAGTGTCGGCCATCGCGCGCGCGAAGGTCGCGGGGACGTTGTTGCGGCCGTAGTGGGCGAGCTGCGTCTGCTTCTTCGCGATGTAGGCGCGCTCGGCGTTGTAGCGGCGGGCGTTGATCTCGAGCATCACGTCGGGCAACTTCTCCATCAGCCCGACCGTTTCGCGGATGAAGTACTCCATCTCAGTCGGGTTGGTGGGCTGGTAGTCGAGCAGCTGCGCGCCCGCCTTGATGGCGAACGTCGCGGCTTCGGTCGTCATGACCTCGCCGGTCACGGGGTTCGTGTACATCAGCGGCGCCCCTTCTTGCGGCGCGCAGCACGGCGGTCGGCGCGGTTCTGCGGCGGCAGGTAATCCCGCGGCGCGGGCCGCTCGGCAGCCGCGGGCGCGGGCGCGGGCGCGGCTTCAGGTTCGGGCGTCGACGCGCTGGTGTGATCGAGCGCCCAGGCGGATTCGACGATCGCCTTGCGGCGGGCGCGCAGGGCGCGGTGACGAGCGGTGCCGGCGGCGTTCGGGGTGAAGGCGCGTGCGGCGCGGGCATCCGTTTCGACCTGGTCGATCTGCTCGATGGTCTCGGCGGCGGCGATCTCCGCATCCCAGTCGCGCGCGGCGGGCGCGTCCGCCGCTGCCTGCGGCGCGACGTCCGCGGGCAGGTCGCGTTCGTCGATCTCCTCCTCGATGCGGAGGTCGCCGAGAAGGTCACGGAACGTCTGCCGGAAGGCGACCATGCGCACGGTGCGGCCGAGGTGGCGCATCGGCGATCGGTCCCACTTCGCGGACCATTCCTCGGACGCGGCGGGGTATTGCTCGGACCAGCGGATCGTGACCGTTGTCGGGATCCGGACGCCCTTGCGGTGGACCTCGACGCGGGCGAACTCCGGGTGTGCGATCTCGACACGGATCGGGGATCCGTCGGCGGCGAACTCGATGGTCGGCGCCCACGCCTGCACCCAGGTCACGCCGTCGTCGGAGAACTCGACCGGCCCGGTGCCGTCCCACTCACCCGAGGCGTGCACGATGTGCTCGACCTCGCCGATGGTCTTCTTCTCGATGAGTTCAGTCGACATTCTCGACCTCCTGGAATCGCAGCGACGGCGCCTTCGGCGTCGTCTTCGGGTAGTGCTTCTTCGCGGTCGCCTCGAGCACGGCGAGCTCCGTGCGCAGGCGCTGCGCTTCGGCGTGCGTTTCGGGGGCTTCGGTCTTCCACCTGGCCTCGTCGATCGACACGGTCGACGACGGGATGAGCTGGAAGCCGCCTGCCTCGCCCATGGCGATCGCGCCGAAGCGCGCGGCGTGCGGATAGTTCCCGGCGATCGCCTCCCGCAGTGCGGCGCTTGCGGTCTTCTCCGCGGCGGCCGCTTCGTCGAGAGCGCGCTTCGCGGGCGCCCACTCGTCGAGCGCCTTCTGCACGTCGGGGTGCAGGTCGTCGACGTCAGGGCATCCGGCGTCCCACCAAGCGAGGAACTGCTCGGCACGGTAGAGCAGGAACGCGAGCAGCTCGCGGTGCTCCTCGTCGTCCGGGAGGAACTGCCACTCGGCGCCGCCCATCGGAGGCATGTCGTCCTCGTCGCGCACCTCGGCGCCGTAGAGGGCGAGCTCCGCGCCGAGCACGAACCGCTGCAGCACGAGCTGCGCGCGATGATCCATCGGGAACGGGTCGCCCTTGTAGCCATGCTCGTGAGACTTCACCTCGACGACGCAGAGCTTCCCGCGCAGTCGGCCCGTGGCGTCCGGGGTCGCACGGATCCGCTCGTTCTGCAGCGACGCCCAGAGTGCGCTGTTCGGGGTGACCTCGTCGAGGAAGTCATCGGCCTCCTCGATGAGGGCGGCCTCGCGCGCGGATCCGGCGCGGGTGGCCTTCGTGCCACCAAACGTCGAGCCGTTCATCTTCTGCTCGAGGATGCGTCGCCACGTCTTGATTCCGCCGCGGGCGATCGCCCAGATCTCGGATGCGGTCGGCCCTTGACCGCGCTCGAGCATCCACACGGCGCGGGGTGCGTCTTCGGGGACGACGAGGCGGGACGTCGTGATCTGCGGGGTCATGGTCAGTCCCTCCCGGGGGTGAATGCGGCGACGAAGATCGCCAGGCTGATGAGGACGCCGAGGTCGGCGCCGTTGATGATGGGATCCGCGGCCGGGACGCCGCAGACTGCGGCGAGCGCGAGGCCGGTGACCAGCAGCACCCAGCGCCACGGGGCGAGCGGCCACATGCCGCGGCGCTCCGGGACGATCGGAGTCGTGCGGGTGATGACACTGACGTGCGTGCCCGCGGGGCGCGGAGTGAAGTCGTCCACCGGGACGACGTTCTCGTCGGTATCCTGTGACTGAGGCATGTGCTTGCCTTTCGTTCTCGGTGGGGCGTCCGTTGCAGCGGGCGCCCCGCTTTCGTGTGCGGGGTCAGTGGGTGAGTGCGCCGGCGCCGAGGCGGACGCGGAGGCGTTCGATGCCCTTCGGGGTGATGCGCACCTGCGGGGCTGCAGGCTTGAGATCGCCGGTGTCGCGGTCGCGGTACGGGGGCATCGCGCGGACCTTGAGGTATCCGGCGTCGACCGCCTTCGCGTACGGGGTCCACCGCTGCTTCTCGCCGCGGTAGATCCAGCCGAGCTCGTGGAGTGTGTCGAACAGGCGCTGCGGGCCGGTCTCGATGCCCGCACGGGAGAGCATCGGGGCGACGTCGCGGACCGCGTAGTCGGTGCCGGCGTCGGCGATCTCTTCCCATGCCTCTGCCATCGGTGCGAGCACGGCGATCTGCTCGTCCTTGCGGGCGATGATCTCCTGCGCCTGGACAACGGCGCGCGCCATCAGCTGCTCGGGCGTCTCGGGCACGATGTAGGCGCCGGTCCGGCGGATCGACGGCAGTACCTCATGCGTCACCCAGCGGCGGAACTCGCGGACCTTCGGCGATCGACTGATGAGCATCAGAGCGAACAGCCCGGCCTCGCTCACGATCGCCATCTGCTGGCGGCCACCAAGGGTGTCCACGGCCGCGGACGCCCTTTCGTCGCTGTCGAGCTGCGCGGTGGCGTCGCGGTACTTCGTGATACCGAGCACGTCGCACGCATCCTTCGCGACGAACCAGGGCTCGCCGTCGAGCACGACGGTGCGAACGGGCGCACCCTCGAAGTGGAATCCAGTGATGGCACTCATCGCGCTCCCCCGAACAGCAGATTGGCGAACAGGTTCTTGACGCCCTCAGCGCGCGCGGCGTGCCACTCAGCGTCCGCGCGCTCGATCACGAGCGAACGCATCGCGGCGAGCACCACGTCGAAGTCGAGCGAGAGGTACTCGCTCCGGTTGCCATCGCCGCCGAGCGCGATCAACTCACGCTCATTGGCGCGGGCGTTCTCGCACGCCTCCGTGACCGCGATTCGTCCGAGTTCATGTCCGTGTGCGCGAGCAGCCCGAGCGTGTGCCTGGATGCGCTTGCGCGGCTGCTCGGTGATCCCGACCTTGACGCCGACGTTGCCGACCTCGATCACGTAGACGTGCTTCTCGACGCCTGCGAGTGGTGCAGCGCCGAGCGCCTCGATGTGATGCGTCATCGATCCGAAGTCCGCGAAGTTGAACACCTCGAGCGCGCTCATGCCGGATCCGCCTCAAGGCGCGAGATACCGAAGGCGACGAAGCCGCAGAGCGCGGCGGCGGCGAGCGCACCGATCGCGAGGATCAGGAGCAGCAGCCCCCAGGGGGCGAGCACGCAGGCGACATAGACGAGCGTTACACCTACGGCGGCATACCCGACCGCGACCACCCACAGCATGAGGCTGAGCACAGACCGGGAGTATGAAGGCGCGTCCGGCGCGGGCGTTGCGAGAACCGCATCCGCGCCGGACGCTTCCCCTACGATCAGGTCAGAGACCCCGGACGGTAGGACGTCCGAGGCACCTTTCGAAGGAGAACCATGAGCACTCTGACCGCTGACAGCAGCATCACCATCGATGGATTCACCATCACGGCCCCCGCGCCTGTGATCATGCTCTGGGAACGGGTGATTGCCGCGGCCGGTAGTCGCGGAGAGACGATCTGGATTCGCACCGAGGACGGCAGCGAAGTGAAGAGCGTCCTCGTTCGCCCGAGTTCCGCCGTCATCTCCACCCTCGCTCGTCCGGAACAGTCGGGCGATCTCTCGCTCGACAAGGCGACCAACAGCAATCTCGCTGCCCTCGTCGACCGCTACATCAAGCCGAACATCGGAGCCTGGGATCTTGCGAAGGCTCTCGGGATCGACGCTGAGATCCGCGCCAACCACGCGACGGAAAGCACGGCGGAGGACGCCTGAAGTCGCCTTAGGCTCGGCGGTATGGATATGACGCGGGAAGAACGAATCATGGCCGCGGCCATCATCATGCGGGACGCTGTCGAGGAGATGCTCGCTCATGAGGCCACCGCCTCAGGGTCGGTGACGCGCGTTGCGAGCCACGCGTCGAGATCGACCGGGTAGAACACATTGAGAGCGCCCTGCTTGAACTTCTTCGGGCCTGTCTTGGCCGCGAGGTGATTTCGCAGAGTCTGGTAGGCGATCCCGCAGTACTTCGCAGCATCGCGAGTCGTGAGGACCGGACCGCGCCGAGCGCCGGAGTGAACAGGCGCGGCCTGCGTCGCGTCGCTCATGATGCGATCGCCTCCACGAAGAAGTCGTGCGGCAGCAGTGAGGAGGCGGGGACGCGAAGCGCTACCGCGATTCGACGCACTTCGCTAACCGTGAAGTCGGCCCCGCCTTCGAGCTTGCGGTTGAGGGTTGTGAGAGCAATCGCCGCCTTCCGCGATACCCATGAAGGGGTTCGCTCGGCGGCATCCATTGCGGCCTTGATGAGCGATGCAACTTCCTGCGCGGTGTTCATACGACGACCATAGGTCTGCGTCCGAACACCTGTCAACTCCAAGCGAAAACTAAAATCCCATTTTGACTACTATGAGTGCCCAATGCGGTGATATGGTTCTCGCATGGAGACCACCGGAGACGAGTTCAACGCCGCCGTAGCAGCGGAGCTTCGCGCCCAGCGCGGCCGTGTTCAGATCACAATCGACGCGCTTGTGCGCGAGACGCGACTGTCGAAGAGCGCCGTCCTGAACTACCTCAATGACAAGCGCGACATCCCCATGCATGCGCTGTTCTCGCTCTGCCGCGCCCTCGGCATTTCGCCCGCAGAAGTGATCGACATCGCCGAGCGAGTCGTTGGATCCGCAAATGTCGCTGGTCGCCGAGATGATTACGGCCTCGTGGCCAACGACTCGATCAATGAGTTCCCCGATGGTCACGACACTGACTACGACCACGCATGACCGGAGGGGTCACACCATGAACGAGAAGCATCTACGCACCATCCATCGCACCATCCCGATGGGTCTTCCCTGATGCCGCTCGCTGCTTGGAACCTCGCCGCCGACCTTGGCCTCGAAGTCCGCGAAAAGCGTGGAGTCCACCGCAGCGGGTACGCGCCCGAGTCGAACCACATCGATCTGACGCCGGGGATGCGGGGACGCGTCCTGAATGGCGTGATGCATCACGAGATCGGGCACCATGTTCTAGGCCATCTCCCGACGGACTTCGGTCCGATCCGCAAGCGCCAGGAACGCGACGCGAATCTCTGGGCCGTGCAGCGGCTCATCACCCCCGCTGCATACGCGGAGGCGGAGCGAGCTCGCGACGGACACATCACGTCGATGGCGATCGACCTCAACGTCCCGGACGAGTTCGTCGTGATCTATCGCAGCACACTCTTGCGCACGGACCTCGCAACCTATGTCCGTCCACGGATGGGCCTCGCGCAGTTCGCGCATCGGGTCGAGGCCGGCTGATGCCTCGCCCGCCGCTCGAGCTGGAGACCTGGGGGCGGATCCGCCGGGCGACCGTGAAGGGCAAGCCGACCGCGATCGCGTATTACCGCGACTCGGACGGGATCACTCGGCTGATGCAGCGCAGCGGCCGCACCGGCGCGGACGCCGAGCGCAATCTCGTCAAGGCGCTGAAGAAGCGGCTCGCGCCGGCGAGCGAGATCCTCACGCCCGACTCCCTCGTGAGCGACCTCGCGACGGCATGGCTGGACACGAAGACGCGTCTCGCCGAGGGATCAATTCGGATCTACATGAACGCGATCGAGAAGCACATCGCACCGGGCCTCGGTTCCGTGCGTCTGATCGAGGTGACCGTGCCACGTCTGGACCGGTTCATCACGTCGCTGACGAAATCGTCGGGCGCGGGGTCGGCGACGACGGCGCACGTCGTGCTCCGAGGAATGTTCACCCTCGCCGCCCGTCACGGCGCAGTACGGCCCAACCCGATGACCGACGTCCCCGCGCCCGAGAAGGCGAAGCGCGTCGCGAAGCGTGCCGCACCAAACCTCGACGTCGTGCGCTCGATGCGCGCACGCTTCGAGGAGTGGGACGCCGGCACTGAACCGCGTCCCGAGGACGATCGCCGACGGCGGCGTCCGCGCGCGAGCGAGCTGCTCGACACCACCGACATGATCATCGGCAGCGGCATCCGCACCGGCGAGCTGCTCGCCCTGCAGTGGGATCAGCTCGACCTTGATGCGAAACGCGTCACGATCCGCCGGACGATCGCGCAGGACCGCGACGGGAAGTTCTTCGTGCAGGAGTTCACGAAGTCGGATGCCGGTTATCGCGAGTTGGAGCTTCCCGACCATGTCGTCGATATGCTGCTGCGCCGTCGCGTCGCGTCGTACTCGGCGTTCGTCTTCGCATCGAGCGTCGGCACGTTCCGCCATCCGAACAACTACCGCACCTCCTGGCGCGAGGCGCTGCGCGATACGCCCTGGAAGGGCACGACGCCGAAGAGCTTCCGCAAGACGGTCGCGACGGTGATGCGCGACGAGCTCGGCATCCAGGCCGCGAAGGAGCAGCTCGGCCACGAGGACGAGCGCACCACGCGCCTGCACTACGCCGACGAGGTGCACCGCGGCCCTGCTGCCGGACTTGTTCTGTCCAAGCTGTTCACCTGAAAACCATGGATAAACAACGAATCGCCCCGACTCCACGAAGGAGCCGGGGCGATTTTCTTTGTTCTGACCTGGTGTTTCTTGAGCCGACTACGGGACTCGAACCCGTAACCCCCGTATTACAAGTACGGTGCGCTACCAATTGCGCCAAGTCGGCGGATGCCACCAGCTTAGCGATGGCATCGGGCCTGCTCCGACCTACGGAGCGGGCGTGGACGACGCCGTCGGCGTCGGGGACTGCGTCTCGCGGGACGCGTCGCTGGCGACGCTGAGCACGAACTGCGAGAACTCGGCGGGGTCGTCGAGGGCACCGACGTACGCTTCGCCGTTCGCGACGACCATGGGGGCTGCCGTCAGCACCAGGTCCTTGGAACCGGCGAGGGGCCCGTCGAGCGCGCGCGTGGTCGCGTCCTTCGCCCAGCCGACGAAGTCGCCGTCCTCGATGCAGGAGCGCACGGCCTTCGGGTTGTCGACGCCGACGGCGCCGGCGAGGTTGGCCAGCTCCTCATCGGAGAAGCCATCGCTGCCGACCTCGGGCTGGTCGTCGAGCAGGTCGTGGTTGAACGCGTAGAACTGCGCGGGCGAGTGGGTGGCGACGCACGCCGCCGCGGCCGCGGAGCGCAGCGAGTACTTGGTGCCGTTCGAGCTGGCGGTGAGCAACGCGACCGGGTGGTAGCTGACCGTGACCGCACCCTCGTTGATCCACCCGGCGAACTGACGGGCGTTGGCGCGCTCGAACTTTCCGGCGTCCGGAGACAGGTAATCGACGTAGACGTGGATGTCGACCTTCTCGGAAGCCGTGGGCTCCGGGGTCGGTTCGGTGGGGGTGCCGGCCTCGCTCGTCTCCGGGGCCGGAGTCGCCGGGAGCTCATCGGACCCCGCGACGGCGGTGATGTCCGTCACGACGACACCGTCCGACTGCATCCCCGTGGGGGTGAGTCGGGGCTTCGACACCTGCGACGACACCGCAAGAGTCACCGCGGTGCCGATCGCGCCCACGGCGACGACCGCGACGGCGCCGATGATGATCCGTCGCATGAGGCGCGCCCTCGACTGCTGGGCGTGCACTTTCTGTGCCTTCTCCCGCACGGCCTCGCGGGAATTGCGAGGCGTGGGGACGTTCGGCGTTTCGTCGCTCGACATCGTTCCTCTTGTGTCTCCGGGGGTCCGGGTTGGCCCCTACCGCCGCTCAGCAACGATCGCCGCTGAGCACGGCCGAGTTCGATGCTAGCCAGTGAGGCTGAGAAATACCCAGGTACCGCCTTTCATGTCATACTGATCCCGACCCAATGACGGGTCACGGTGGCTCATCCCACCGCTTCATCACTACGGATCGTCCGGCACGTACCTGCCGGTGAAGGAGAAACAGCAATGGCATCTGTGACTTTCGACGAGGCCACCCGCCTCTACCCCGGCGGAACCCGTCCGGCCGTCGACAAGCTGAACCTCGAGGTCGGTGACGGCGAGTTCCTCGTTCTCGTCGGTCCTTCCGGTTGCGGTAAGTCCACGTCCCTCCGCATGCTGGCCGGCCTCGAAGAGGTCAACGCCGGCCGCATCCTCATCGGCGACCGCGATGTGACCGACGTTCCGCCGAAGGACCGCGACATCGCGATGGTCTTCCAGAACTACGCGCTGTACCCGCACATGACCGTCGCCGAGAACATGGGCTTCGCGCTCAAGATCGCCGGCGTCGGCAAGGAAGAGCGCGCCGCTCGCGTGCTCGAGGCCGCCAAGCTCCTCGACCTCGAGCCGTACCTGACCCGCAAGCCGAAGGCCCTCTCGGGTGGTCAGCGTCAGCGTGTCGCCATGGGCCGCGCCATCGTGCGTCAGCCGCAGGTGTTCCTCATGGACGAGCCGCTGTCGAACCTCGACGCCAAGCTCCGCGTCCAGACGCGTACGCAGATCGCGTCGCTGCAGCGTCGCCTCGGCGTCACCACGGTCTACGTCACCCACGACCAGACCGAGGCGCTCACCATGGGCGACCGCATCGCGGTCCTCAAGGACGGCCTGCTCCAGCAGGTCGGCTCGCCGCGTGACCTGTACGAGAAGCCGAACAACGTCTTCGTGGCCGGCTTCATCGGCTCGCCCGCGATGAACCTGTTCGCCGCCGACCTCGCCGACGGCGGAATCCGCTTCGGCTCCGAGATCGTCCCGCTCGATCGCGACACGGTGGGCCGTGCGAACGGCAGCCAGGTCACGGTCGGCGTGCGCCCGGAGGACATCACGGTCGGACCGGCCGACGGCAAGGGCCTGCCCGTCGTCGTCGACCTGGTCGAGGAGCTCGGCGCGGACGGCTACCTCTACGGCCACACCGAGATCAACGGCAAGCGCAGCGACATCGTCGCCCGCGTCGACGGCCGCAGCCACCCGAACGCCGGCGAGACGGTCACGCTCGCCGCGAACGCGGGCCACGTGCACGCGTTCGACATCGAGTCCGGCGAGCGCCTGAACGACAAGCCGGTCGTCTCCGCCTGATCGGAACCACAGACGCGGCGCAGGCTGACTTCGGTCGCCTGCGCCGCGTCTTTTCGTCCATCACTCATCCAGGGAGCGTCATGCACGATTCGCTGCGGATCACCGCCAGCAAGATCGATCCGGGGCTGCTCGCCCTCCCTTGGTCCACCACTCTCGCGAAGTGGCCGTCCGAGCACATCGTCTCGCTCCCCAAGGGCCTCTCCCGGCACCTCGTGCGCTTCGCCGACCTCTCCGGTCGCGTCGTCGCCGTGAAGGAGACCACGGCGGAGATGGCGCAGCGCGAGTACGACATGCTCGGCAACCTCGCGCGCCTCGACGTGCCCTGCGTCGACCGGGTCGCCGTGATCGCCGGGCGTACCGACGCCCACGGCGACCCGCTCCCCGCGGCTCTGGTCACCTCGCACCTCCGCTTCTCGATGCCGTATCGCGCCCTGTTCACGCGCGTCCTGCGCCCGGACACCGCCAACCGCCTGGTCGACGCCCTCGCGCTGCTGCTGGTGCGCCTGCACAACGTCGGCTTCTACTGGGGCGACGTCTCGCTGTCGAACACGCTGTTCCGCCGCGACGCCGGCGCCTTCGCCGCCTACCTGGTCGATGCCGAGACCGGAGAGCTGCACGAGGAGGGACTCACCGACGGTCAGCGCGCCTACGACCTCGATCTCGCCCGCACGAACATCGCCGGGGAGATCATGGACCTCGCGGCAGGCGGAAGACTCGAGCACGGAGTGGATGCCATCGCGATCGCCGACGGCATCGTCTCCTCCTATCGCTCGCTGTGGGCGGAGCTCACGGCGCAGGAATCGTTCTCCGCCGCAGAGACGTGGCGCATCACCGAGCGGGTGGAGCGCCTCAACGCGCTCGGGTTCGACATCGACGAGATGTCGATGTCGACGACCGCCGACGGCACCGTCGTGGAGATCCAGCCGAAAGTCGTGGATGCCGGCCACCATCAGCGCCGCCTCATCCGTCTCACGGGCCTGGACGTCGAGGAGAACCAGGCCAGGCGCCTGCTCAACGACCTCGACGAGTTCCGCGCACGCTCGACGAAGCAGTGGGCCGACGAGGAGATGTACGCGCACGAATGGCTCACCCGCGTGTTCGAGCCTGTCGTGCGTGCGATCCCCTACGAGCTGCGCGCCAAGCTCGAGCCCGCTGAGGTCTTCCATCAGGTGCTGGAGCACCGCTGGTATCTGTCGCAGGCACAGGGGCGGGCCATCCCCCTCGCCGAGGTCCTGACGAGCTACATCAACGAGGTGCTGCGCCATCGGCGTGATGAGGCGACCATCATGGGGCCGCCGACCGAGACGATGAGTCTTCCCGTGATCACCGGTGTGACGCCGGTGTCAGACGAGGACGAGGACGTCGACTGGCGTGACCTCGTCTGAGCGTTCGACGCTCCGTCGGCCTCGGTACGGGCTCAGTGACCGACGGTGAACCGTTCGCGATGGTGGCGGCCCTGCTCGATCTCATCGACCACGGCGACAGCGAAGTCCGCGCCCGAGATATACGACTTGCCCTCCGCGTCACGGACGATCACGTCGCCCCCGTCACGGTAGCGACCGGTGCGCTCGCCCTCGGCCCACGGTCCGAACACCTCGGCCGGGTGGATGAAGAACCAGTCGAGGCCCGGATCCGTCTTCTCGAGGAGCGCGAGAGAGTCGATGCCGACCTGCGCCTCGTGCTTGTACTCCTCGGGGAAGCCCTGGTCGAACAGCCGAGGGCCGCCGGGAGCGATCAGGCTGCCGCCGGCGCCGCCGACGACACCGAGACGCGTCTCCGTGCCCGCGATCCGCTCGACGACGTTCGCCAGCGCGTCCAGCGCACGATCGGCCATGTCTCCACGCGGCGACAGCGCCGACACCACCGCATCCGCTCCGACGAACGCGTCTGCGAGTGGCGCGAGGTCGAGGGCGGACCCCTGCACGTACGCGGCTCCCGCAACCGGATCGCTGGGCGCGGAGCGGGAGATCGCGATCACCGCGTGGCCGCGGCTCACCGCCTCTGCGACGATGTGACGACCGGCGTAACCGGTTCCCCCGAGCACGATGATGCGAGCCATGGTCTGCCTTCCCGAGTGGTCTACTTCTTCGCGGCGCGGAGCGACGCGACCTGGTAGAGCGCGACGGATGTCGCGATGCCGGCGTTCAGCGATTCGGTCGCCGCGGAGATCGGGATCGAGACGATCTGGTCGCAGGTCTCGGAGACCAGACGCGACAGGCCCTTGCCCTCCGATCCGACCACGATCACGACAGGCCGATCAGCCAACTGCAGCTCGGGAAGCGACACATCGCCGTCGCCGTCGAGGCCGAGCACGAACACACCCTGCTTCTTGAACTCCTTGAGCTGCGTGGTGAGGTTGGTGGCCAGCGCGACGGGGGTGCGGGCGACTGCTCCGGCGCTGGTCTTCCAGGCAGCGGAGTTGACACCCGCCGAGCGGCGCTGGGGAAGGATGATGCCGTGGCCGCCGAACGCCGCCGTGGAGCGGATGATCGCACCGAGGTTACGGGGGTCGGTGATGCCGTCGAGCGCGACGAACAACGGCACGTCGCCGCGGTCGATGACCTGCTCGAGCAGATCCTGCGGGTGCGCGTACTCGTACGGCGGCACCTTGATCGCGACACCCTGGTGCACGCCGTCGAACCCGGCCATGCGATCCAGCTCCGGACGCGTGACCTCCATCACCGGGATCCCGCGATTCGTGGCGATCGCGAGCATCTCCTTCACACGGTCGTCCATCTCGACGCGCTGCGCGATGTAGAACGCCGTCGCCGGGATCTTCGCCCTCAAAGCCTCGAGGACAGAGTTACGACCGGTGACGTTCTCGGTGTCATCTCCTGCCTTGGCCTTCGGCGCGCGGTTCGACCCGCCGCCGGAGCCCGGACGGCTCCCGCCGGGACGACCCTTGCCGCCCGTCGCCGCGGCGTAGCGCTCGGCCGCAGCCTTGCGCTTGCCCGCCGGGTGCCAGGCGCGGTCCTCGGCCTTCGGGGTCGGCCCGCGGCCTTCGAGCGCCTTGCGCCCGAGCCCGCCGGTGCCCTTGGTGGGGCCCTTCTTCTTGCCGTTGCTCGCGCCGGGGCGCTGTGGCTTAACCATCGATACTCCAATGAGTTCCGGCCGGAGTGTCCTCCAGCGTGATTCCTGCGGCGGCGATCGCATCTCGGATGCGATCCGCCGCCGCCCAGTCCTTGTCAGCGCGGGCCTGCGCGCGCTGCGTGATCATCGTCTGGACGAGAGCGTCCAGCGTCCGGTGTTCGGCGACGTCTCCCCCGCTCGACATGAGTTCGTCGAAGCCGAGAAGGCGGACCATGGCGTCCACCTGCACGAATGCGGCCCAGGCCTCCTCGTCCGCTCCGGCATCGATCGCCGTGTTACCCCGACGCACCGTCTCGTGCAGGACGGCGAGCGCCTGAGGCACACCGAGGTCGTCATCCATGGCTACGGCGAACGCCTCGGGGATCTCTCCGATGCGTGCGTCGTCCGGCTCGCCGGACAGCGTACGACGAACGCGGGCGATGAAAGTGCCGATGCGGCTGAGGGCCGCCTCAGCCTCCGTCCACGACGACTCGCCGAGATCGAGGCTCGAACGGTAGTGCGCGGCGGCGAGCGCATAGCGCACCACCAGCGCGTCCTGCGCGGTGAGCACGTCGGCTGCGAGGGTGAAGTTGCCCAGGGACTTCGACATCTTCTGTCCGTCGACGGTCACGAGTCCGTTGTGCACCCAGTAGCGGGCGAAGCCGTCGCCGGCGGCCGTCGACTGCGCGAGTTCGTTCTCGTGGTGCGGGAAGCGCAGGTCGAGCCCACCGCCATGGATGTCGAACTCGGCGCCGAGATAGCGCTTGGACATCGCGGAGCACTCGATGTGCCAGCCGGGACGCCCTGCACCCCAGGGCGATGCCCATGTCGCATCCTTCGGCTCATCGGGCTTGGCGCCCTTCCAGAGCGCGAAATCCTGCGGATTGCGCTTGCCACGCGGGTCGGCGTCCTCCGCGGCCTCCATGGCATCGAGCGATTGGTGCGTCAGCGCGCCGTACTCCGACCAGGACCGCACGTCGAAGTACACGTCGCCGGACCCGTCGGGCGCGGGATACGCGTGTCCGCGCTCGATCAACACCGCGATGAGCTCCTGCATCTGCGGGACGGATGCCGTGGCACGGGGTTCGTACGTCGGCGGAAGGATGCCGACCCCGGCATACGCCGCGGTGAACTCCTGCTCCATCCGGTAGGCGAGCGCCCACCACGGCTCGGCATCGGTGGCATTCGCGAGCACCTTGTCATCGATGTCGGTGACGTTGCGCACGAAGGTGACGCGGCCGTAGCGATGATCCAACCACCGGCGCAGGAGATCGAAGCTCAGGGCCGCCCTGACGTGCCCGATGTGCGGGCCGGACTGCACCGTGGGTCCGCACACGTACATCGTGATGTTCTCGGGATCGAGAGGCACGAAGTCGCGCAGCTGCTGTGCGCGGGTGTCGTAGAGGCGGAGTGTCACCGCTCAAGCCTACTCGGCGGCTGCTGAGCGCCAGCCCCCTGGGCCGGATTCACCGCGGTTGTGACGATATGCGGTCCGATCAGGGGAGCACCCCTGCCGCACGTCATCCGGCGGTGGGTCCGCTCGACACCACCGACGCGACGGCGGTCACTGAGATTCCCTCGCCACGACCCGGGAACCCGAGCCGATCAGTCGTCGTCGCCGTCACCGACACCGGTGCGCCCAGCACCGCGGACAGCACGCCCTCGGCCTCGACCCGCCGGGGACTGAAACGCGGCCTGTTCCCCTGCATCTGCACGGAGACGTTCCCGATCCGGAAACCGGCTTCTGTCAGCAGCTCGCGGGTGCGAGCGAGGAACACCTCGGCGTGCGCCCCCGCATACTCGGGATGAGCCGTGCCGAAATGCTCGCCGATGTCCCCCAGCCCGGCAGCACCCAGGAGCGCGTCGACGATCGCATGAGCGACGGCGTCTCCGTCCGAGTGTCCGGACAACGGCTGCTCACCCGGCCATTCGAGGCCGGCGAGCCAGAGGTTTCCCTCGCCCCCGAAGGCGTGGACGTCGGTCCCGATGCCCACCCGCGGGATGGGGGATGCAGCAACCGACGGAGCGAGCAGGTGCCTGGCGCGCTCGAGGTCGGTGGGCGTGGTGATCTTGAAGGCCCTGGGCGAGCCGTCGATGTACCGCACCGAGTGGCCGGCGGCGGCGAACAGCGCCGCGTCGTCGGTGTACTCGATCCCTCCCGCCAGGGCTGCGGAGTACGCGGCCTCGAGCAAGGCCCGCGGGAAGCCCTGTGGCGTCTGTGCGGCGGCGAGCTCGGAGCGATCGACCGCGGCGACCACGGCGCCGGAGGCGACCTTCTTGAGCGTGTCGACGACGGGAAGCGCCGGGATGACGCCGACCTCGGGTGTCACGGCCGCGGCGACGGCATCGATCTGCGACGGCGGCGTGAGGGCGCGCGCGGCGTCATGGACGAGGACGGTGTCGATGTCGCCCCAGAGCGCCGCGAGCCCCGCCGCGACCGACTGTTGACGGGTCGAGCCACCGGTCACCACGCGACCCAGATCGACGCGTTCTCCGGCCGCTGCGCGCAGCTCCGTCTCGGCATCACCTTCGAGCCCGACCGGAGCTACCACGATCACCTGCGCCGGAGCGGCCGCGAACACGCCCTCGAGGACATGACGGAGGACGGACCGGGCATCGATGCCGACGAAGGCCTTCGGAGCGCCGGCCGCCAGTCGCGTACCGGAACCCGCGGCCACGACGATGATCGCTGTACGGGGGACGGGGATGATGGTCACAGCATCACGTTACCGGCGAAGACGACGAAAGGCGGATGCCGAAGCATCCGCCTTTCACCGTGAAGGAGCTCAGGAAGCGAGCACCTCGTCGAGCAGAGCGCCCGCCTTGTCCTCGTCGGTCTTCTCCGCGAGCGCGAGCTCGGAGATGAGGATCTGCCGAGCCTTGGCCAGCATCCGCTTCTCGCCCGCGGAGAGTCCGCGGTCCTGATCGCGACGCCACAGGTCGCGGACGACCTCACTCACCTTGATCACATCGCCGGAGGCGAGCTTCTCGAGGTTCGCCTTGTACCGGCGCGACCAGTTGGTGGGCTCTTCTGTGAAGGGTGCTCGCAGCACCTCGAAGACATGATCGAGGCCTTCCTTGCCGATGACGTCGCGAACGCCGACCAGGTCGACATTCTCCGCGGGGACCTCGATGATGAGATCGCCCTGGGTGACGTTGAGCTTCAGGTATTTCTTCGCCTCACCCTTGATGATGCGCTCCTTGACCTCGATGATGGTCGCAGCGCCATGGTGGGGATAGACGACGGTCTCGCCAACCTCAAAAAGCATAAAAACGTGTCCTTTCGGCAACCTCAAGGATACCACAGGGGATATGCGCTAAGGTTCGCGCCCCCTGGACCAGGAGCCGTCACGACTTACCCATAGAATGGATGCGGATATCCCGCCGGACCTCAGGAGGACCCGTGAAATCGCGCCTTGTTGCGTCTGCAGCCCTCAGCGCCCTCGTTCTGCTCGGCGCGACCGGGTGCACATTCATCACCCCCCAGTCGACGAAGATCGAGTACCCGGCTTCCGACGGTGTGAACATCTCCGACGCCGACGGCCCCATCGACGTCCGCAACGTCCTGGTCATCGCCACCGAGGACGGCTCGATCGGCAACCTGATCGCGGCGGTCGTGAACCCCACCGAGGAGAGCGAGACGCTCACCATCACGGTCGGGGATCTCGACCCGCTCACCGTCACCGTCCCCGCGGGCGGACGCGTGAGCCTCGGCGCCGACGAGGAGCCGCTGCGCATCGACGGGCTCGACACCAAGCCGGGTGCCACCGTCGAGATGCACTTCCAGTCGGGCGACTCCACGGGTGTCAAGGCAGAGGTGCCCGTCCTCGACGGCTCCCTCCCCTACTACGCGGACCTCGTCCCGTCCGAGAAGGCGTCCACCCCGACGCCGCTTCCGACGGACACGGCCGCACCGGCGCCCTCGAACTGACGAGCAGCACAGAGAAGAGGCCGGTACCCCGCGGGGTACCGGCCTCTTCTCTTTCGGTCGGACCGTCAGCCCTCGAAGCGATAGCCCAGCCCGCGCACGGTGACGAGCATGACCGGCTCGCTCGGGTTCTCCTCGATGCGCGAACGGATGCGCTTGATGTGCACGTCGAGGGTCTTGGTGTCCCCGAAGTAGTCGCTCCCCCACACCCGATCGATGAGCTGGCCGCGGGTGAGGACGCGCCCCGAGTTGCGCATCAGGACCTCGAGCAGCTCGAACTCCTTCAGGGGCATGTTGATCTGGTCACCGGCGACGGAGACGGTATGCCGATCGATGTCGAGCGAGACCCGTCCGCCGTCGAGCACGCGCTCGTCGAGCTCGTTCTCCGCCTGCACGACCCGGCGCAGGACGGCGCGCATGCGCGCGAGCAGCTCGCGGGACGAGTACGGCTTCGTGATGTAGTCGTCGGCTCCCAGCTCGAGGCCCACGACGATGTCCACCTCGGAGTCCTTCGCCGTGAGCATGATGATCGGCACGGCGGACGTCGAACGGATCTGCCGGCACACCTCGGTGCCCGGCATCCCCGGCAGCATCAGGTCGAGGAGCACGATGTCCGCACCGCGCTCGCGGAACGCCGCCAGCGCACCGGGGCCGTCTTCCGCGATCTCCACCTCGTATCCCTCGCGGCGCAGGAGATAGGCGAGCGGATCGGCGAGGTCGGGCTCGTCTTCGACGAGAAGGATTCGGGTCATGCTCTCTCTCCGTTTCGAACGCGCGCGGATGCGGCGGTCTTGGCCGCTTTGCGCGCACGCTTCTTCTTGCTCTTCTTGCCCGCATCGGCGTTGTCCGGGGCGTCGATCCGAGGCAGACGGATCGTGAAGGTGGATCCCCGTCCAGGACGGGACCACAGTCGTACCTCTCCGCCGTGACGCTGGGTGGCGTGCTTCACGATGGAGAGACCGAGTCCGGTTCCTCCGGTGCGTCGTGAACGGGCCTCGTCGGCCCGATAGAACCGTTCGAAGATGCGCTCGCGATCCGCCTCGGCGATGCCGATCCCCTGGTCGGACACCGCGATCTCGACCACGCCGTCCTCGGCACGCACACCTACTCCGACGCGGGATCCACGGGGCGAGTAGACGATCGCGTTGGCGATCAGGTTGCCGACGGCCTCGATCAGGATCTGCGCGTCACCACGCACCCAGACGCCGCGGTCGCCGCCTCTCGCGAGATCGACACCGGCGGAATCGGACTGCACGACGTGAGCCTCGATGGAGGAGGCGATCACCTCGTCGATCGAGACCGGCCCCACCTTCGCCAGGCCGTCCTCGGCTTGGAGCCGGGAGAGGCTCATGATGCGCCCGGTGAGCTGTCCGAGTCGCCCGGCCTCCGCCGAGATCCGTGCCGCGAAGATGCGCACCTGCGCCGGATCGTCGGCAGCGGATTCGATGGCTTCGGCGAGAAGGCTCACCGCTCCGACCGGCGTCTTGAGTTCATGGCTCGTATTCGCCACGAAGTCCCGCCGCATCTGATCGAGGCGCTCCTGCTCGGTGACATCGCGGATGATCAGCAGCACCAGTCGCGCGCCGATCACGCTCGCACGGGCAGACACGAGGCGTGGGTCGAGACTCAGCCCGCCCCTGGTGATGCGCATCGACTCCGTGACGGAGCCTCCGGCCTCCCTGACCCCTCGTACGAGCTGGCGGAGTTCCGGATTCTCGAGCGTGGAGCCGACCTCGATGCCGAATCGGGCCGCGGCCTGCGAGGAGGCGAGCACGAGGCCCGAGGTATCGACGATCGCCGCGGCGTCATCCATGCTGCGCAGCACATCGGTGATGCCGGCCGGAATCGCCAGCGATGTCTCCTCCTGCACCCGTGCTCGGGCGCGATACGCCCACACGACGAGCAGGGAGAGGCCGACGCCGATCACCAGCCCGATGGCGAGCGAAGACAGCGCGAGCTGCGGCAAGGTCATGACTCCAGCGTAGAGTGCGTTCACCGTCCGTCCGGCGGGTTTCCGCGCCCTGACGGGAACAGGAGAAGTACTATTCACGTGCTGGGCACCGTTCGTTAACCTTCGAAGCAGACAATCGCTTCGGGCCTGTGCGGGAGCACGGACCTGCTCTCGTGCGGACGACCCGCCGTCTCGCGCTGCCACAGCCGAGATCCGAATGAAAGGTTGCGCCCCAACATGCGCGAAGTCTTCCACCAGTCCCTCGAGGACCTCCAGAACCGCCTGGTCGAGATCGCCGACCTCGTCACGGTCTCGATCGACAAGGCCACCAGGGCATTCGCCACCAGCGACGTCGCCCTGGCCGAAGAGGTCATCGCCGACGACGCGAAGATCGACGAGCTTGCCGTCGCGCTCGACGAGCAGGCCATCGAGATCCTCGCCCGCCAGCAGCCGGTCGCCCGCGATCTGCGCATCGTCGTCACCGCACTGCGCGTGAGCGCCTCGCTCGAGCGCATGGGTGACATGTCCGAGCACATCGCGCAGCTCGCCCGCCTCCGCTTCCCCGAGCGCGCCATCCCGAAGGGCCTCAAGGGCACCTTCGTGAAGATGGGCGAATTGGACGTCGAGGTCGCCCGCACGCTTTCCGAGCTGCTGCGCACGCAGGACCTGCGATTCGCCGACGCGATCCGCAACGCGGACGACGACGTCGATGAGCTGCACGCCACCGTCTTCGAGAAGGTGCTCAGCGACAACTGGAAGGGCGAGGCCACCGCGACCGTCGACGCCACGCTCGCCAGCCGCTACCACGAGCGCTTCGCCGACCACGCGGTCGCGGTCGCCAAGAAGGTCGTCTACCTCGCCACCGGCGACTGGGCGGTCGAGGAGGAGGACATCCCCCTCGCCGTCGAGCAGCAGGAGCTGGAGCAGCAGGAGCTCGGTCACGCCTGACGCGCGCTTCGACGACGACGAAGCCCCCGATGCACTCGCATCGGGGGCTTCTCCGTGTTCTGCGGAAGCTCCTACTTCTTGCCCTGCGCCGCGACGGCGGCGGCACCCGCGGCCGCAGCCTCGGGGTCGAGATAGCGGCCGGGACCGGTCGGCACGTTGTTCCCATCGAGCTCGTACACGAGCGGGATTCCGGTGGGGATGTTGAGCTCGGCGATGTCGTCGTCGCTGATGCCCTCGAGGTGCTTCACGAGACCACGCAGCGAGTTGCCGTGCGCTGTGACGAGAACGGTCTTGCCGGCCTCGAGGTCGGGGACGATCGCGCTCTCCCAGTACGGCAGAAGACGGTCGATGACGAGCTTGAGCGACTCGGTGCGCGGTACCTCGCCGTCGATGCCGACGTAGCGGACGTCGTTCACCTGACTGAACTCGCTCTCATCGTCGAGCACGGGCGGCGGCACGTCGAACGAGCGACGCCACAGCTGGAACTGCTCGGGGCCGAACTCCTCGAGCGTCTGCGCCTTGTCCTTGCCCTGGAGCGCACCGTAGTGACGCTCGTTGAGCCGCCAGGAGCGGGTCACCGGGATCCACAGGCGATCGGCGGCGTCGAGCGCGATGTTCGCCGTCTGGATCGCGCGGCTCAGCAGCGACGTGTGCAGCACGTCGGGAAGGATGCCGGACTCGGCCAGCAGCTCGCCGCCGCGGCGCGCCTCCTTCTCGCCCTGCGCGTTGAGGCGGACGTCCACCCAACCGGTGAACAGGTTCAGTTCGTTCCACTCGCTCCGGCCGTGGCGGAGCAGGATGAGGGTGCGCGTCGCAGTCATGCCGTCAGTTTATCTGCCCGGGACGCGGCGCCCGAGTCGGATGCTGGGAGGATGGAGACATGGCGTCATCTCCCCTCGGTCGGCCCACCCGCGGGACGACGGGGACCAACCGACTGCGGCGCAACGATCGCTGGATCGCCGCGAGCGATGCCCTGCGGAAAGCACCCGATCCCCTGGTCGTCGACCTCGGCTACGGTGCCAGCGGCGTGACCGCGCTCGAGCTCGCGACCCGCCTCGTGCGCGTGCGCGGCGATGTCGAGGTCCGCGGACTCGAGATCGACCCCGCCCGCGTCGCGACTGCCGACGCGCAGCTCGCCGAGGTGCGTGCCGGGCATACACCCTTCGCTGCCGACCTGCCGGTCTCGTTCGCGCGCGGAGGATTCGAGGTGCCGCTCCCGGGCGCGCGGAAGGCCGCGGTCATCCGCGCCATGAACGTGCTGCGCCAGTACGACGAAGAGGACGTCCCCGACGCGTGGAGTCGGATGGCATCACGCCTGGCACCGCGCGGTCTGCTCTTCGAGGGCACCTGCGACGAGATCGGCCGCATCGCCAGCTGGATCGATGTCGACACGCACGCTGTTCCCCTGCGCTTCACGATCTCGCTGCGACTCGCCGACCTCGAGCATCCGAGCATCGTCGCCGAGCGCCTGCCGAAGGCGCTGATCCACCGCAACGTCCCCGGTGAGCGCATCCACGCGCTGCTCGTCGATCTCGACCGCGAATGGGATCATGCGGCCCCGCTGTCGACGTTCGGCGCCACCCAGCGATTCCTCGCCGCCGTCGCCGCCCTCCGCGGACAGGGATGGCCCGTGCTCGGCGGGCGCACCCGCTGGCGGTTGGGCGAGCTCACGCTGCCCTGGGAGGCTGTCGCTCCCCGTTCCACCTGACTCAGATACCCGTGCGGGAGTCGCGCGGATCCGGCGCAGAGGGCCGCCGCGACAGCCGCGTGAGTCGCGGGATGTCGGCCATGGCGCCCGCATCTGCCGGCACGATCACCTGCTGGGAGGCCGCGATGTCGATGCCGTCAGCACGCACCACGAGGTCGCCGATCGGCGCGCGACGGGACAGGATCGCAAGGGCGATCGGGCCGTCTTCATGGTGACGGACCACGGAGGTGAGGTGTCCGACCTCGTCGTCACCGGAGAAGACCGGCGCACCGGGCTCGGGCAGGACCGCATCGCTGCCGTCGAGGTGGAGCGCGGCGAGACGACGGGGCGGATGTCCGAGGTTGTGCACCTTCGCGACGGTCTCCTGCCCGCGATAGCACCCCTTGTTCAGGTGCACCGCGCTGCGGATCCAGTCGGACTCATGCGGCAGGGAACGCTCGTCGACCTCGGTCGTCCAACGCGGACGCCACGCCGCGACGCGCAGCGCCTCGGCGGCCAGAAGACCCGCGAGTGCCTCACGGTCGAGCGCCGTGACGAGCGCATCCGCGCCCTCGCCGGTCAGGATCGCGACGCGCCACGAGAAGTCGGCGGCAGGATGCGCGGCCACCTCGGCGTACTGGTGCCCTCCGGCGCTGATGCGCTGCCATGGGTCCGCCCAGACGAGGGGCACGCCGTTCGGGGCGAAAGCCGCAGCAGATGCCGTCGACGCGACCGTTCCCCCATCGATGTAGCCGACCAGCACGAGATCGGAGCGGATCTCGACGGTGGCCTGCGTGCGGAACTTCATGCGAGTCAGCCATCCCGCGAGTGCCTCGGCATCGCCGGCGTCGGCGATGAGCCAGGTCGATGCGCCGTCGTCGAAGACCCCCGCGGCATGCTCGACGCGACCCTGCGGGTCGAGCACGAGAAGCTCGGTGCTGTCGCCGGGAGCCAGATGACCGACGGCCTGCGAAGTGATGGAGTCGAGCCAGGTCAGCCGTTCGGGACCGGCGACCTCGATCACCGCACGGTCCCCGAGGGGCGCGAGAGCGGCACCATCGGCAAGACGACGCTGCTCGCGGAAGGCGTCACCGAAATGCGCGATCGTGTCTCCGTCGGACACGACGCCGTCGATCCCCGCGAAACCCGACACGTCAGACCTTGGCCAGTCGCGCCGAGGCGTGCGAGCGCAGCGGGGTGCCGAGGGCGGCGATGTCCCATGCCCACAGAAGATGCCCGTCGACGAGGCCGTACATGCGCGAAGAGGCCGTGTGAACCTTCGCGCCCGCGCTGCGCACGACCGCATCCGAGCCGATGTCGATGCGCGGGCCGTTGATCTCGCCGATGTAGAGCTCGAGGGCGCCGTCTGCATGCGCGAGCGAGACCTCGATCGGGAATCCGCCGCTCGGAGCGCGCAACTCCTCGACGTCGTCGACCGTGCGGGTGACGGTGGGTGCCGTCGGCGGGAGCAGCGCGGGGCCGGGATCCGCGGCTGTCGCCGGTCGGGCGAGCCGCCAGAAACCGGTCTCGGCGAGCAGGGCGGCAGCCGGGGCGCCGTCTTCGGTGAGGAACGTCGCCGTGCCGGAGTAGTTCAGGAAGGGGCCGCCGTCATGGCTGAAACTGACCCGATGCGTGAACTCGCCCTGCAGACGATCGTCGCCGACCGGATAGTCGATGACGCCGGTGCCCTCCCACACGCCGATCAGCCACGCGAACGGAACGATGTCGGCGGGGAGGTCTGTGGGGAGTTCGATCACGATCGCGTCAGCGCTGGCCGCGGAAGAGGTTGCGCAGCACCACTGCCGAGACGAAGACGATAGCGAGGCTCGCGAGGCCCAGCAGGCCGATGAAGAAGATTTCGAGCGCCATGAGGTCCATGTGCTCCACCTTACCGCGCGACGCCGATGTCAGGCGGGGATCAATGCCGCGAGGCCGAAACCGACCGAGATGATGCCCATCAGCAGCAGACCCCCGGTGACGCTGCTCGCCACCCGGAAGATGAACCCCTGCGTCCGCCCGTACCAGAGCTGCACGGCGAACGACAGCAGCACGACACCGCCGAAGGCCACCAGCAGCCACGGAACGCGCCACTCCTCCGGAACGAAGATGCCGATGGCGATGGTCGCGAGGAAGGCGGTGACCCAGACGACGAGCACACCGACGAAGGCGTTGCGTGGTGCCAGTGCGGGATCCGTCATGTCTCCATTGTTGCGCATCCGCTCCCGGTATCATGGCGGCACGACGACGATCCGCGTCGGTGAGGAGTGCGCGTGGCCCAGGTGCTGGTACTGACCAACGCTCCGCTCTCGGAGCAGGTGCTGCCCGCCCTCGAGCTGCTGAGCCATCGCACGCGTCAGATCCCTGCAGAGCCCGCCCAGCTGGTCAACGCCCCCGACTACGACGTCGTGATCGTCGACGGCCGTCATGATCTGGTCGCCGCGAAGTCACTGTGTCGGCTGCTGCGGGCCACCGGTCAGGACGCCCCGCTGCTGCTCGTGGTCACAGAAGGAGGGATGAGCGCCCTCTCCGGCGACTGGGGGATCGACGACGTGCTGCTCGTCACCGCCGGCCCGGCCGAGATCGACGCCCGGCTCCGTCTCGCGCTGGCCCGTCGCGACGAGGTCGCCGAGCCCGCACGCGTGCAGGCGTCCGGTGTCACGATCGACGAGCAGTCGTACTCGGCGAAGCTGCGCGGCAGACCCCTGGATCTCACTTACAAGGAGTTCCAACTGCTGCACTTCCTTGCCACGCACCCCTCCCGGGTGTTCACCCGCGAACAGCTGCTCAGCGAGGTCTGGGGCTACGACTACTTCGGCGGCACCCGTACGGTCGACGTGCACGTGCGACGACTCAGGGCGAAACTCGGCGACCAGGAGCAGATCATCGGCACGGTGCGCAATGTCGGCTACCGCTTCAACGTGAACGAGGACGAGAGTCTCGTCGGAGCCCACTGACGGACGGCTCCGTTCACACGAGCGTCACCTCGCGGTGCTTAGATGTACCCCATGATCGATCCCGCACTCGCCGACGCCGGACTCGGTGACGCCGAAGACGACGACTTCGACGCCATCGAGTCGCCCGACTCCCTGCTCCCTGACCACCGCTACCTGGATCGCGAACTGAGCTGGCTCGCCTTCAACCAGCGCGTTCTGGAGCTGGCCGAGGATCCGTCACTGCCCGAGCTCGAGCGCGCGAACTTCCTCGCGATCTTCGCGAGCAACCTCGACGAGTTCTTCATGGTGCGCGTCGCCGGCCTCAAACGTCGGATCATGACCGGTCTCGCCGTGCCGACCAACATCGGCCGCTCCCCCGTCGACGCGCTCGCCGACATCTCTCGCGAGGCGCACGCGCTGCAGCTGCGCCACGCGGACGCCTGGATCTCGCTGGTGCGCCCCGCCCTGGCCGAGTCCGGTGTCGAGATCATGGAGTGGTCCGAGCTCACCGACGCCGAGCGCTCCGCCCTCTCGGAGTATTTCCAGGCCCAGGTCTTCCCGGTGCTGATGCCGCTCGCCGTCGACCCGGCCCACCCGTTCCCCTACATCTCCGGCCTCTCGCTGAACCTCGCGATCCGCATCCGCAACGCCCGCACCGGGCGTCAGGAGTTCGCGCGCCTCAAGGTGCCCCCCATGCTCCCGCGCTTCGTCGAGGTGCCAGGAGGCGGCGAGATCAAGCGCTTCCTGCGCCTGGAGGAGCTCATCGCCAACCACCTGGGCGATCTGTTCCCCGGCATGGAGGTGCTCGACCACCACGCGTTCCGCCTCACCCGCAACGAAGACGTCGAGATCGAGGAGGACGAGAGCGAGAACCTCATCCAGGCGCTCGAGGCCGAGCTCCTGCGGCGACGGTTCGGCCCGCCGATCCGCCTCGAGATCACCGACGACATGGATGACGTCACGATGGACCTGCTGGTCCGCGAACTCGACATCACCGACCTCGAGGTCTACCGCCTTCCCGGCCCGCTCGATCTGCGGGGCCTGTTCGATTTGTCCCGCATCGACCGTCCCGACCTCCGCTACCCGCCGCATCTGCCCACCACCGCCGTGGCCTTCCAGCCTGCAGGATCGAGCACCCGCGCCGACATCTTCAAGGCGATCCGCAAGTCCGACGTGCTGGTGCACCACCCGTACGAGTCGTTCACCACGAGCGTGCAGGCCTTCCTCGAGCAGGCGGCCCGTGACCCGCACGTGCTGGCGATCAAGCAGACCCTGTACCGCACCTCGGGTGACAGCCCCATCGTGCAGGCACTCATCGACGCGGCGGAGGCGGGCAAGCAGGTGCTGGCCCTGGTCGAGGTGAAGGCCCGCTTCGACGAGGCCAACAACATCGTCTGGGCGCGCAAGCTCGAGAAGGCCGGCGTGCACGTGGTCTACGGTCTCGTCGGCCTGAAGACGCACTGCAAGCTCGCCCTCGTCATCCGCGAGGAAGAGGGAAGGCTGCAGCACTACTCCCACGTCGGCACCGGCAACTACAACCCGAAGACCAGCCGCATCTACGAGGACTTCGGGCTGTTCACCGCGGACGCACAGGTCGGCAAGGATCTGACGCGGCTCTTCAACGAGCTCAGCGGCTACGCCATCGAGAAGAAGTTCAAGCGCCTCCTGGTCGCGCCTCTGCACCTGAGGAAGGGCCTCGTGCGGCAGATCGATGCCGAGCGCAAGAATGCGGAAGCCGGGATCCCCGCGCACATCCGCATCAAGGTGAACTCGATGGTCGACGAGGAGATCATCGACGCGCTCTACCGTGCGAGTGCCGCCGGAGTGAAGGTCGACGTCTGGGTGCGCGGCATCTGCAGCCTGCGCACCGATCTCGACGGCATCAGCGACAACATCACCGTGCGCAGCATCCTGGGTCGCTACCTGGAGCACTCGCGGATCTTCGCGTTCGAGAACGGCGGCGATCCGCAGGTCTACATCGGCAGCGCCGACATGATGCACCGCAACCTCGACCGTCGCGTCGAAGCCCTGGTGCGCGTCACCGACCCCGCTCATCTCAAGGAACTCGGCACGTTCTTCGACCTGGCGATGGATGCCGGCACGACCTCGTGGCACCTCGGCGCCGGTGGCGTGTGGGAGCGCCACGCCGTCGATGCGGAGGGCAAGCCCCTCATCGACCTGCAGGATAAGACCATGGGGTTGATCCAGCGGCGCCGTCGCGCACGGGCGGTTCGATGAACACTCGGCAGCTGCAGCTCCCGGCCGACACGACGACGAACTCGAAGTGGACGGACAAAGCCGTGTACGCGGCGGGGGCCGTCGTGTGGCGCCTCGTCGAGGGCAAGCTGCGGATCCTGCTGATCCACCGCACCAAGTACCGCGACATCACGCTTCCCAAGGGCAAGGTCGATCCCGGCGAGATGCTCGCCGAGACGGCCGTGCGCGAGGTGCAGGAGGAGACCGGGATCCGCGTCTCGCTCGGTGTCTCGGTCGGCGTGAGCCGCTATCACCTCGCGTCGCAGAAGCAGAAGGTCGTGCACTACTGGGCCGCCGAGGCGACCGATGCCGCGATCCGGGAATCGACGTTCGTCCCCAACCGCGAGATCGCCGCGCTGGAATGGGTGAGTGTGAAGAAGGCGCGCTCACGACTGAGCTACCCCGTCGACCTCGAGATCCTCGACTTCTTCTCGAACCTCGTCGACGACGGCGTGCTGCGCACGTTCCCGGTGATCGCGCTGCGGCATGCGAAGGCCATGCCTCGCTCGGAGTGGGATGGCTCGGACGCATCCCGACCGCTCACCGAGCGCGGGCGCAAGCAGGCGAAGTCGATCGTCGGACCCCTGCGCGCCTTCGGTGTGCGCCGGATCGTGACCAGTGACGCGGTGCGCTGCGTCGAGACGATCACGCCGCTCTCCCGCGCGCTCGACCGCAAACCGGTGAAGACCGAGAAGATCAGCCAGGATGCCTGGGAGGACGGCGAGTCCGATCTCCGCTCCGTCGTCGGACGCCGTATCCGCGCCGGCAAGCCCACCGTGCTCTGCAGCCACGGGCCAGTGCTGCCCGGCCTGCTGTCAGAGATCGCGCTGGCCACCGGCACCATCCAGGGGTCGTATCTGAGCAGTGCGGCGGACCTCGAGCCCGCCGCGTTCTCCGTCGTGCATCTGTCGGCCACGAACCCCGGATCCGGCATCATCGCGATCGAGACGCACATCCCCAAGGTCTGACGTTTCGACGGCTCCGCGACCCAGCCCCGGAATCTCGCGGGAGCACCCCAGAGAGTCGCCGGTCGTTCACCTGCCGTTCACCTGCTCGGGAGAGTCTCGTTAACCGTCGCCCATAGCGTCACTGTGTGCCCTGCACCGGGCCCCACCCATTCCAGATCGAAGGATCCACAGTGAAGATCTCCCGAATCGCACGAATCGGCGCCATCGGCGCCGTCGCCGCCCTCGCACTCGCCGGCTGCGCCGCGAACGAAGCAGGCACCGGTTCCACCGACGCACCCACCTCCGACACCGCGGCCGTCAGCGGCTCCCTGGTCGGCGCGGGCGCCTCCTCGCAGCAGGTCGCCATCCAGGCGTGGACCGCCGAGTTCCAGAAGACCAACCCCGACGCCCAGGTCGAGTACGACCCGCAGGGCTCCGGCGGCGGCCGCGAGTCCTTCCAGCAGGGTGCGGTCAACTTCGCCGGTTCCGACCGCGCATTCAAGACCGACGAGATCTCGGCCGGCGGATTCGGCGCGTGCGTCGACGGCTCCGACCTCATCGAGATCCCGGCCTACATCTCCCCGATCGCCATCGTCTTCTCGCTCGACGGCGTGGACGAGCTGAACCTCGACGCCGAGACCATCGCGTCGATTTTCGCCGGCAAGATCACCAACTGGAACGACGCAGCGATCGCCGCGGACAACCCTGACGCCACGCTCCCCGACCTCGCCATCACGCCGGTGCACCGCTCCGACAAGTCGGGCACCACGGGCAACTTCACCGACTACCTCTCGCAGACCGCGGGTGACGTCTGGACCGCGGGCAGCGTCGAGGAGTGGCCGGCGGACCTCGCCGGCGAGTCCGCCGAGAAGACCTCGGGCGTCGCCAACGCCGTCAAGGGCGGACAGGGCCTCATCGGCTACATCGACTCCTCGCAGGCCGCCGACTTCTCGGCCGTCAACGTCAAGGTCGGCGACGAGTTCGTGCCGCACTCGGCCGAGGGTGCTGCGGCAACGCTCGACGCTTCGAAGATCGAGGACGGCCGCACCGACGGCGACCTCGCCTTCGCGATCGACCGCACCACGACCGCCGACGGCGCATACCCCGTGCTGCTCGTCAGCTACCTCATCGGCTGCGCCGAGTACGAAGACGAGAACGTCGCGGCACTGACGAAGGCGTTCTTCACCACGGCGATCAGCGCCGAGGGCCAGGACGTGGCGGCGACCAACGCCGGCAGCGCCCCGATCTCGGACGACCTGCGCACGCAGGCACAGGCTGCGATCGACCTCATCAAGTGAGACACTGACGGTCTCCGGGATGCCGCACGGCATCCCGGAGACCGTCTGCTCGCGTCAGACCCCCGATCTCCACTGAGCAGGAAGCAGCTCCCATGACAGCCACGACCTCGCCGGCGTCGACGCGAATCGTCGCGAAGAAGCGCGCCGGTGACCTCTGGTTCTCCGGCACGGCGGTCGCCGCCGGGTCCATGATCATGATCACGCTGGCCGCGGTCGCGATCTTCCTGATCGTGCAGTCGATCCCGGCCTTCACGGCGACCGCCGAAGACGCCTCGCTCCTCAAGACGAACTTCTGGGACTACGTCGGCCCCCTCCTCTTCGGCACCGTCTGGGCGGCCTTCCTGGCCCTCCTCCTGGCGGTGCCGCTGTCGCTCGGCGTGGCCCTGTTCATCACCCACTACGCACCACGGCGCCTCGCCCAGGGCCTGGGATACGTCGTCGATCTGCTCGCCGCAGTTCCCTCGGTCGTGTTCGGCCTCTGGGGCATCCTGGTGCTCGCACCGGCCGTCCAGCCGATCTACGCCTGGCTCAACACGAACGCCTCCTGGATCCCCCTCTTCGGCGGTGTCGTGTCCCCCACCGGACGCACGATCCTCACCGCCGCCATGGTGCTGGCGGTCATGGTCGTCCCGATCATCACCGCCATCTGCCGCGAGATCTTCCTGCAGACCCCTCGCCTCCACGAAGAGGCCGCCCTCGCACTCGGCGCCACCCGCTGGGAGATGGTGCGCATGGCCGTGCTGCCGTTCGGGCGCTCCGGCATCGTCTCCGCATCCATGCTCGGTCTCGGCCGCGCGCTCGGCGAGACCATGGCCGTCGCCATGGTGCTGTCGGTGAGCAAGGCCGTCACGTTCGAGCTGCTCACCTCCACGAACCCCTCCACGATCGCAGCCAACATCGCGCTGACGTTCCCCGAGGCGTACCAGGTCAACATCAACATCCTCATCGCGACCGGTCTGATCCTGTTCGTCGTGACGTTCGCGGTGAACGCGATCGCACGCTGGTTCGTGAACCGCCGCAAGGAATTCTCGGGAGCGAACTGACATGACCGTGACCGCCCCCGAATCGGCTCGCACGGCGAGCGCCGCTCCGTCCCAGCTCTCGCTCCGATCAGGACACCTCCCCCGCTGGTCGCCCTGGGCTCTTCTCGGCCTGTCGCTCCTCATCGGATTCACGCCATTCGCCATCACGGCACTCGCCAGCGGATCCGAGCTCAACATCGCCGGCTCCGTCGTCCTCGGCGCCATCATCTACCTGGTGCTCATCTATGTGATGTCGCGCATCATCGAGAGCCCGCGGAAGGCGCTCGACCGCCTGATCACCGGCATCGTCACCTCGGCGTTCGCGATCGCGATGGTGCCGCTGGTGTCGGTCGCCATCACCGTGGTCGCCAACGGGCTGGCCCGCTTCGACGGACTCTTCTTCTCCTCGTCGATGCGCGGCGTGCTCGGCGAGGGCGGCGGCGCCCTCCACGCCATCATCGGTACGCTCCTGGTCACGCTCGCCGCGGCGATCATCTCGATCCCGATCGGCCTGATGACGGCCGTCTACCTGGTCGAGTACGGCAAGGGCGGCCGCATGGCCCGCACCATCACCTTCCTCGTCGACGTGATGACGGGCATCCCGTCGATCGTCGCCGGTCTGTTCGCCTATGCCGTGTTCGCGCTGATCTTCGGCCCCGGTGTGCGCATGGGCATCGCGGGCTCGGTCGCCCTGGCCGTGCTCATGATCCCCGTCGTCGTGCGTTCCACCGAGGAGATGCTGCGACTCGTACCCAACGAACTGCGCGAGGCGTCGTATGCGCTCGGCGTGCCGAAGTGGCTCACGATCGTCAAGGTGGTCCTCCCGACCTCGATCGCCGGGATCACGACGGGCGTCATGCTCGCGATCTCCCGCGTGATCGGCGAGACGGCCCCGCTGCTGCTCACCGCCGGATTCACCGACGCCATGAACTACAACCTGTTCAGCGGACGTATGCAGACCCTCCCGGTGTTCACCTACTCGCAGTATGCGTACCAGGGCATTCCCGCGGAGGCCTACGTCGAGCGGGCCTGGGCAGCCGCCCTGACGCTCATCATCATCGTCATGCTGCTCAACCTGATCGCACGACTCGTCGCGAAGATCTTCGCCCCCAAGACCGGCCGCTGAGCCCTCGACCCGACAAGCAAGGAATCTGCAGTGTCCAAGAGCATCGAAGTCAACGACCTGAACGTCTACTACAGCGACTTCCTCGCCGTGGAGGGCGTCTCCCTCGACATCCAGCCGCGCAGCGTCACGGCCTTCATCGGCCCGTCCGGCTGCGGCAAGTCCACCTTCCTGCGCACCCTCAACCGCATGCACGAGGTCATCCCCGGCGCCCGCGTCGAGGGAGAGGTGCTGCTCGACGGCAAGGACCTCTACGGCCCCGGCATCGACCCGGTGCTCGTGCGCCGCCAGGTGGGCATGGTCTTCCAGCGCCCGAACCCGTTCCCCACGATGTCGATCAAGGAGAACGTCCTCGCCGGTGTGAAGCTCAACAACAGCCGCATGTCGAAGAGCGACCAGGACGCCCTCGTCGAGAAGTCGCTCACCGGCGCGAACCTGTGGAACGAGGTCAAGGATCGTCTCGACAAGCCCGGCTCCGGTCTCTCCGGCGGCCAGCAGCAGCGTCTGTGCATCGCCCGTGCCATCGCCGTGTCGCCTCAGGTGCTGCTGATGGACGAGCCCTGCTCGGCTCTCGACCCGATCTCGACCTATGCGATCGAGGAGCTGATCGGCGAGCTCAAGAACGAGTTCACGATCGTGATCGTGACGCACAACATGCAGCAGGCGAGCCGCGTGTCGGACAAGACCGCATTCTTCAACATCGCCGGCACCGGCAAGCCCGGCAAGCTCATCGAGTACGACGACACCACCTCGATTTTCACCACGCCTTCCGTGCAGGCGACCGAGGACTACGTCTCCGGCCGCTTCGGTTGAGTTGAGGAACACGTGAAGAGGGCCCAGGAACTTCGGTTCCCGGGCCCTCTTCACGTTCCGGCGCCTCTTCGCGCGCCGGCGCCTCGAGGATCAGTCGCGGGGCGAGAGCAGGTAGCGGTTCAGGTCGGCGGTCAGGGCGTGATCGACCGGAAGGGGGGCGTCATCGATGGCCGTGATCGCCGCAGCGAGGCGGACGCTCGACACCAGCCACGCGGCATCCGCCCTGGCCAGATCGGACGCCGGGATGCGGTCGTAGCCGACATCGAAGCCCTTCGCGGTGAGGTGATCGTACACGCTGAGCTGCGTCGTGCCGTGCAGGATGCCGCCGTTCGGCGCCGGTGTGACGAACCGGTCACCGAAACGGAGGATCAGCGAGGCCGTCGGCGCCTCCAGCACGAAGCCGTCGCTCGAGAGGAAGATCGCGTCACCCGCACCGCGCCGGTGCGCCTCGCGCAGCGCCGCCATGTTCACCGCATACGAGAGCGTCTTCGCCCCCAGCAGCAGCCACGGCGCCCGTTCGGCCGCGCCGAGGTCGTATCCGCGATCGAGAGTCACGACGCGCACGCCGTTCGCCCGCACCGCAGAGAAGTCGGATGCAGGAGCCGCGGTCACCCAGGCCGTCGGCGTCGGCCCGTGCTCGACCCCACGGCTGAGGATCAACTTGATGACGGATTCACCGGTGCCGAGCTGACGCGCGGCGTGATCGACGGCCTGCCGCCACTGCGCGAGATTCGGCACCGGAAGATCGCACAGCCGCGCCGAGTGCGCGAGCCGCTCCAGGTGGGGAACCACCTCCTGCGCGTGTCCGTCGATCACGCCGATGGACTCGAAGACGCCATCTCCGCGCTGGGTGCTCAGCTCGCCGACGCTGAGCGCCGGGGCCGCGGCATCCACCTGCGTGAACGTGTCGGCATAGTCGGCGCGCTGCTCCTCGGCGGCGACGGGATCGATCATCAGTGCAAAGCGCCCGGTCATGATCCGAGCCTAGATGGCGGGAATACCCGCCGTCTCATCGCGTTACAATTGAGTGGCCGGGCCGCATAACCCCGGGCTCCAATTTTTGCCGCTTTGAGCGGCCTTCCGCCGAGAGGCGTTCTTGCGGCCCGGTCTTTTCCTGTCCGGGCGCCCCGTCCACACCGTATCGGCTCAGGCGAGAGCGCCCATCCTCCACAGCACTCCGGAGGCCGCCAGGTCCTGCGCATAACTGCTCAGGCGCAGCGCTCGCGTGGTCAGCTCGCTGGCCCGCGCGGGTTCTGTCGGCTCGTAGTCGTCCGCCGCATGCGTCGCGCCCGAGGCCTGCACGCGGCAGAACGCCGCCGCCCGGTCGAGCGCCACCGCGAAGTCACCCCGGAACGCGCCCCGCAGGATCGTGTCGATCAGCGCGACCAGCTCATCGGGACTCGCCGGCACGGGAGCCCCGGCGATCACCGCGTCGGCAGAGGGAAGCTCGACCCGTCCCCGGTCGTACAGGAGCGCGGCGGTGTGCGGATCACCATGGATCGCCAGCTGCAGCACGTAGAGACGCCACAGTGCGCCCGGCAGCGTCCGAGAAGGAGCCTTAGACCACAGCTCCGCGATCTCGTCGATCCCGTGCTCTTCGGTGAAGGCCACCAGGCGCTCGGCGCTCGCGCCGCTCTCGTCCGCACGGACGCGGGTCAAGAGGGCGGATGCCGTGGCGTGCGCGATGCGCGTCTCCTCGGCAGGATCGTGTGCGCCGACGATGTTGTCGAAGGCGCTCGTCGGCCGGCGCACAGGCCGGTGGTACTGCTCGGGCATCACTCCAGGGTACGCGCGATCCGCGACGGTCACGCCGTGGGGATGACGATCACCGGGTCGGACGTGGGCTGCCCTGTCGGCGAGCCGCCTGCCGGCTCGACCGTCACCGCGATCGCATCGCCGGCCTGCATGTCTCCCGCGAGGAGTGCGGTCGCATCTCCGTCCGCGACGTCGAAGACGCCCGCTGACACGGGGGCGTCACCGCGCACGAACCAGAGCTCGTAGGTCTCGCCGTCCCCGGGCGCGGGAAGACCGTCGGCGACCAGCACGGCCTTGCCGACCGAGGCCGACCAGTGCGCGGTCGCCGTCCCGCCGTCGTCGAGGGCGACCGTCGCCTGCTCGGCGTCTCCCGCCGCTTCGATCTCCTGCAGGGCGACGACGCTCGCCGGAGGGTTCAGTTGCTGGTTCAGCACGACCGCTCCGATGCCGACGCCCACGAGCACGGCGAGGCACGCCGCAAGAGCGAAGACGGTTCGACCCCACCGGCGCGGTCTCGGGTTCGGTGAAGGTGTCGCCGCGGGACCGTTCACGGGCGCAGAGGCCGGACCGACAGAATCGGGGTCTTCCGCATCGGGTACGGCGGCGGTTCCCGCGCCGCCGTCCTGTGGCAGGTCCGCGATCTGCGCGAGCAGCGCGGAGCGGATGTGCGCGGGAGCGGTGACGGACTCGACCGGATCGGCGAGCGACGCGGCCGCCGCGACATCCGCATCGACGGTGGTGCGCCATTCCGGGTGATCCGCGAGGGCGGCACGATAGCGGCGCTCGTCATCTGCGGAGAGCGAGTGCAGCGCGGCACCTGCTGCGAGCTCCGCGAATTCCTTCTCGTTCATGCCGTCACCCCCATCGCCGTGCGCAGACGGGTAAGCCCGTCTCGCATCCGTGTCTTGATCGTCCCCAGCGGCGCTCCCACGAGAGCCGCGATCTCGTTCTGACTGTAACCGCCGTAGTACGCGAGGACGAGCGCTTCGCGCTGCGCCTCGGGAAGTCCCGAGAGCGCTTGGACGACCTTTCCTCCCTCGATCCCCAATTCGACCTGCTCCGCGACACTGTCGTGCGCGACGCCGATGTCCTTGAAGCCTGCTCTCACGTCCCGGTCAGCGCTCGACTGCGAAGCTCGCACCCGATCGATGGCCCGGCGATGTGCGATCGTCATGATCCACGCTCGTCCCTGACCTCTGTTCGGAGCGAAGCGCGAAGCGGATTGCCAGATCTCCAGAAACACCTCCTGGAGCACTTCCTCGCTCTGCGCGCGGTTGATCAGCACGCGGAGGATGAGACCGAACACGCGAGAGGAGAGCGTGTCGTAGAGAGCCGCGAAGGCAACCTGATCACCGGAGGCGACGCGGACGAGGAGGTCGGCGACAGCATCCTGCGTCGCTCCGTCCTCGGGAACGTCGAACCCATCGATGACCATCTCCCCCAGCATGCCGCATCTCCTCCCCGATCACGTGCAGACGTCACCCGAACGTGAAGGAATCGGCCTCGCGAACCGTTCACTTCGGAACTGTCATCGGGTCGATTTCGAAGTTTTCTCGGATTCGTCCCATCCGATCCGGAACGGGCTCCGAACAGCCCTCGACGCCACGGAGAGGCCGTGGCTCAGTTCTTGAAGGAGCTCGACATGTTCAGCACCAAGAAGAAGATCACCGCAGCGATCACCCTCGGCCTGGCGAGCGCGTTCCTGCTCTCCGCCTGTTCCATGGGCAGCGGCAGCACCACGGATTCGTCGTCAGAGCCGAAGGCACCCGAGACGTCGGAGTCGACGCCCACGGAGATGGATCCCGCGGCCAACCTGGTCGGCCCCGGCTGCGCGGCGTACGCCGACGCCGTGCCGGACGGCGCGGGCTCGGTCGAAGGAATGTCGCAGGACCCGGTCGCGGTCGCGGCATCGAACAACCCGCTGCTGACCACGCTGGTCGCTGCCGTCAGCGGACAGCTCAACCCCGACGTCGATCTCGTCGACACCTTGAACGGTGGCGAGTTCACGGTCTTCGCGCCGGTCGACGACGCCTTCGCGAAGATCGACCCGGCCACCATCGAGGCTCTCAAGACCGACAGCGCGACGCTGAGCTCGATCCTGACCTACCACGTGGTCCCCGGACAGATCGAGCCGGCCGACATCGACGGCATGCACACGACCGTGCAGGGCGCCGATCTCGAGGTCACGGGCAGCGGCGATGACCTGAAGGTCAACGGCGTCAGCGTCATCTGCGGTGGAGTGCAGACGGCGAACGCGACCGTGTACCTGATCGACTCGGTCCTGATGCCCCCGGCTTCCTAAGCTGGGGCGGTCGGGAGGAGGATCCCGGCACGCGCCCTTCTCGGGGGCAGGGGGAGGAACCCGGGAAGGATTGGGGCCGTCGGCGACACTGTGTCGCCGACGGCCCCTCGTCGTGCGCACTAGACTTTGGGGAGGGGCCTCTAGCTCAGTTGGCAGAGCATCGGACTTTTAATCCGCGGGTCGTGGGTTCGAGCCCCACGGGGCCCACCGTGTCATCCCGTTCGCTCCCCGGCGTCGGCTGTTCGCAGGCCCCGCCTCGGGTCTGTTTCTTCACGCGTGCCTGTGGTCTGCTTTCGTCGTTCGCGCCGTCCGCAGGAGCAACACGGAGACAGCGGCGAGGAAGAGCAGTATCGCCGCGGAGTGCAGTCCGAGCACGAATCCATCGGTGGCCGCCTCGACAGGCGTCCGACCATCCGAGAGCGCTGTCTCGGTTCGTCCGCTGGCGAGGGCGACGAGCGTCGCGATGCCGATGGCCCCACCGATCTGCTGCATCGAGGTGTAGATCGCCGAGCCGAGGCCCGCGTCGCGATCGCCGGTGCCGGAGAGGGCCGCGGAAGTCAGCGCGGGAAGCGCCAGCCCGGAACCGATGCTGACGACGAGGAGTCCGGGCAGCAGGCCGGTCAGGTAGTCGTCGCCTGACTCGATTCCCGCCAGGAGCAGATGGCCGGCCGATGTCACCAGCAGCGAGGTCGTGAGCGTCACCCGCATCCCGAGTCTGGAGACGGAATGCCTCGACAGCCAGATGCCGACGAGAATGCCCGCGCCATAGGGCAGGTAGGCGACTCCGGCGGTGAAGGGGTCGTAGTCCAGCACTGTCTGGATATGGACCATGACCAGGAACGACATCGCGTACAGGGCTGCCGAGGTCAGCAGGGTCGCGATGTTCGCGATCAGGCGGACTCGGGCCCGGAAGAACGACGGGGGGACGAGCGGGTGCGCCACCCGCGTCTCCACCACGAGAAACACGATCGCAAGAGCCACCGAAGCGAGCAGCGAGGCGGTCGAACCGACGTTGCCCCACCCCGTCTCCGCGTTCTGCAGGATTCCCCACACCATGCAGGTCGCGGACGCGGTGCCGAGGACAGCCCCGAGGATGTCCATCCGACCACCGGTCCTCGGTGCTCGGCTCTCACGAACCATGCGAGGCACCAGCACCAGCGCGATGATCGCAACGGGGAGGTTGATCAGGAAGATCCACCGCCAGGAGGCGAGTCCGGTCAGGACGCCGGAGATCACCAGCCCCGTGGTCGCGCCCAGTGCAGCCACGGCCCCCCACGCGCCCAGGGCTTTGGCGCGCTCATGCGGGTCGGGGAACATCCGGATGATGAGGGCGAGTGCTGCCGGACTGGCGATGGCCGCACCTGCCCCCTGCGCGAAACGCCCGGTGATGAGCTGCCACGGCTCCTGCGCCAGGGCGCAGAGCAGGCTCGCCACGCCGAAGGCAGCGACGCCCCAGGTGAACATGCGACGGCGTCCGAGGAAGTCGGCGAGCCGACCTCCGAGGATCAACAGCCCGCCGAAGGCGAGGAAGTACCCGTTGACGACCCACGCCAGGTCGAGCACGGCGAAACCCAGGTCGTCCCGCATGCTGGGCAGCGCCACATTGACCACGGTGTCGTCGAGCACCAGCATGAACTGCACGAAGCACAGCACGATCAGCGTTCCCCGGCGGTGCGCAGTGCCCGGGTCTGTGGCGGGGAGGGCGGGTCGATTCGGGAGCATGCCTTCGACCGTAGAGAACGCTGTCCTTTGTCCACAATCCGCTACGGGGCCAGTGTTTAGCGCGTTTAGGCCAAACCGTTGGTAGGCTCTCAACATGTCCGCACGTCGCAGGCTGGAGGCGGTCGACGCCGGCATCGTGCCGTCGACGGCAGGTGCGATCGTGGTCGGCAGCTTCCCGTTGACCTCCGGCGACTGGATCGAACCGCACAGCCATCCGCATCATCAGCTGGCGTGGACACGCAGCGGTGTCCTCGGCGTCACGATCGGCGACGCGCACTGGGTGCTGCCTCCCACTCGCGGACTCATGATCCCGGCGGGCGTGGTGCACGCGACGGGAGCGACGCGGGATGCCGTGCTCGCCGCCCTCTACCTCGACCCCGACGCCTTCCCTCGTGGGTGGTCGGAACCGACCCCGATCGCGGTCGATGGTCTCCTCGCCCAGCTGATCGTGCACCTGCAGCGAACCGACCTCGCTGAGCAGGCCCGAGCCCGCGCCGAGGCCGTGGTGATGGACCTGCTCCAGCCGTTGCCCGACACGCCGATCATCCTGCCTGCGCCGGTCGATCCGCGGGTGGAGCAGGTGACGGCGGCACTGCGCAGAAATCCCGCAGATCCACGGAGTCTGGAGGCGCACGCCGAAGCGATCGGCCTGAGTCGCCGCACGCTCACGCGACTTTTTCCGAACGACACGGGAATGAGCTTCGAGCGGTGGCGGACACATCTGCGCATGCGCGCCGCCCTTCCACTACTCGCCGAAGGACAGCCGGTGTCGCGGGTTGCCGGCGCGGTGGGCTATTCCACACCCAGCTCATTCCTCGCCGCGTTCCGCCGCACCGTCGGCACCTCGCCCGGTCGGTATCTGCATGGCACGGCTCCGTCGTCCACCGTGCCCTCCCCCGTATCACCCGCATCGCGTATCGGCCACCCCCTTCTCTCCGGGGCGCCGGCGGGAGAGGGTCGAATCGTCCCCGAGAACGGCGGGCGATTCCCTCCACGAAAGGACGAATGATGACTCTCAGCGGCAGCCGCGTGGCCTTCCTGGCAACGGACGGATTCGAGGACAGCGAACTCACGAGCCCCTGGGATGCCGTGACCGCGCAGGGCGCGAGCGCGACGATGATCGCTCCGGACGGCGCTGCCATCACGGGCAAGAACGGGCACGAGCAGGCCGTCGATCTGCATGCCGCCGACACGACCGCGGATCAGTTCGACGCACTCGTGCTTCCCGGCGGTGTCGTGAACGCCGATCATCTGCGCATGGACAAGGCCTCCATCGACCTCGCGCGGGCCTTCTTCGAGCAGCACAAGCCCGTCGGCGTCATCTGCCACGGCGCCTGGATCCTCATCGAGGCCGACGTCGTCGACGGGCGAACGCTCACCAGCTATCCGAGTCTGACCACCGATCTCCGCAACGCGGGTGCGACATGGGTCGACGAGGAGGTCGTCGTGGACGAGGGGCTCGTCTCGAGCCGCACCCCCGACGACCTGCCGGCGTTCAACGCGAAGCTCGTCGAGGAGATCGGCGAGGGGAAGCACGCCGGACAGACGGCCTGACCGCACCGATCAGGTGCGCGCCCGGTGTCGGCGCACAGCCGCCCGGTTGGCGCAGCGCACGGAGCAGAAGCGCTGACGCCCGTTGCGGGTCACGTCGGCGACGACATTCGTGCACGGAGCAGCCTGGCAGCGCCCGAGTCGACTCATCCCGCGCGTGACCAGATGCAGCGAGGTGCCGAGGCTGATGATCGCTCGGAGCACGTACGGCAGTGACGGCACGTCATCGCGGTAGTGCAGGTGCCACCCCTCGTTGTCGTGGTTGGTGAGCCGCGGATAGGCGGCGGCCGCAGCGAGCTCGGCATTCAGCAGCAGGGCCCTCGCGTCGGGGTCGGGTTCATCGACGATCGTGAGCCAATCGTCGATGACCACCCTCACCTTCTCGTGGTCGCCGTCGGCAGGAGGGAACGTCTGCGTCATCCCCAGTTCGAGCGTCCGCGCCACGATCCCGGCGCGGTCTTCCGGCCAGTCGTTCGCGAGAGACGCGGCCAACAGCACCGCATACTCTCCGTAAGGGTTGAGATGCATAAGACCATTACATCACGCTGGATGCATGACCTCGTCGCACACCCTCCCGATCCCCCGTGTCCACCCTGCCGCGGAAGCTCACGAGCATGCCTGGCTCGCGGAGTCGCGGCATCCGACGAGCGAAGGCGTCGTCGTCTACGTGCGCTGCGCGCACTGCGGCACGCACCGCGTCGATATGCAGCCGCATCCGCACCTGCCGCCGACCGCTCTGAGCGCGGAGATGGCTGGGCCGCAGACCTGAGTCACACGTCGACCACCTCGCCGTTGCGCGGGACGAACCGGCCTCCGTCTGTACGGACGAAGACGAGGGGGATGCCCGCGGCGTCGCGCGCGAGCGACGCCGACACCTGAACATGCACGTGCGGCTCGGTGCTGTTTCCCGAGTTCCCGCACTCCCCGACCCTCTCACCGACCGCGACGCGCTGC